>CAWCNW010000035.1:0-28761 GCA_963796975.1 uncultured Actinomycetota bacterium | reverse complement strand
CACCTCAACGGACGGTGGGCGGCGTCACTGCGGAGGGGTGGGCGGCGAGCCAGTCCCTGACGTCGTCGTCGCGTAACGCCCCCCATAGCGTGTCGGCCTCGGCGGTGGGCGGCTGTGTGCCGCGCGCGCTCGCAGGGGCGACCGGGACCACCACGTAGGAGATGTTGGCCGAGCGCAGGTTGCGAAGCGACCAGACCAGACCACGCATGCTGCCGGTGGACCAACCCTCGTCGACCGACGTGCTCCGGGTGACGGTATCGAGGAAGTGGTACAGCAGGAGCGGTCGCTTGCGCATCTCCTGATGGAGGGTGTCGTCCATGAGCGCGCGGAGGAAGGCGGCCTGCCGGCCGGCCAGGGTCACGGCCGGCTCGCGGGGATCGTGGAGGAACGACACGATGTGACGGCCCTCCAGGTGGGTTACGTCGACCGAGCCGCCCGGCCCGGAAGCAGCCGCGTTCCACACGTTCACGTCCACCCCGTGCACGGAGGCGGCAAGCTCCGAGAAGCCCGACTGGTCGACGACAGCGAGGTGGTCCACGTGCACCTGGGTGGTGCTCTCCACCGATCCGACCAGTAGTGCAGGGGGTCCAAGTCGGAACACGGCACCGATGGATCGGGTGCCGTGGCCGGGGACCTCGACCGCCGTCGTACGCGGGAACACCACTACTGCGGGTGCGCGGCCCGTGGAGTCGAAGTGCACGAGAAGCACCGTGGCCGACCCGGCCATCCCCGGTGGCCAGCTCTGCCATGCGGCCTGGCTGGGCGATCCGGCGTCGCCCTCCACCACCAGGACGTTCATGCTGCCGTTGCCCGCGGCAGCAGGGCGGGAGTCAAGGCCGCTGAACGCGTTCGGGATCCTGCCCAACTGGCCGACCAGATGCGCCTCGACCGCCAGCCCGGACCCCACGACGAGCAGGAGCATGGCGATCGCCAGGCCGCACGCCCACAGCACGAACTTGCGACGCCTCCGCACAGCAGCCCCTCCCCGCCCACGTTTCCCCTCGGTCGAGGCTCGCCCGAGACCGCTGTGAGTGCGTCCTCAATTGAGGTGATTACTTCACCGCGACGTGGACCTAGCGTCGACCCCGGGTTCAGCAGTCGGCTCGGAACCACGGTCCCGTGCATGGGGACAGGGGTTCCACCGGGTCTCCGAGTCGTGCTGCCGTGGAGGGGGAGCGATGCCGGCGTCAGTGGCTCAGGGTCGAGAGTGCAGGTGACTACTCGACTCTTCCACGAGCCCGCTCTCCGTCTCGAGATAGACCGCATCGGTGGCGGGGCACACGAACCTGCCCCCGCCCTGATCCACAAGCGGCTCGCCGGCGCGGCCCACCCAACGCACCCGACGCGCCGGTACCCCCACCACCAGCGCGAAGTCGGGGACGTCGGCTGTCACGACCGCGCCGGCGGCCACCATCGCCCACCGCCCGATGGTGACCGGAGCGACGCACACTGCCCGGGCGCCGATGGACGCCCCGGTGCGCAGCGTGACGCCCACGCTCGTCCAGTCGGCTGCGGCTTTGAGGCGACCCTCCGGCGTGACCGCTCGCGGGAACAGGTCGTTGGTGAGTACCGCGGCCGGACCCACGAACACGCCGTCCTCGAGCACGGCCGGCTCGTAGACGAGGGCGTTGTTCTGGAGCTTGCACCGGTCACCGAGGCGGACGCCGGGCCCGACGTACGCGCCGCGGCCGATCACGCACTCCTCGCCGACCACGGCGTCCTCACGGACCTGTGCCAGGTGCCACACCTTCGACCCGTCGCCGAGCACGGCGGTCGGGTCGACGTCGGCGGACTGTTCGGTGCGCGCGGGCGGCAGTTCGGACAACCCATGGCCCCTTCGGGTCTCGGTCAAACGCATCGTCAGGACACGTCATGCTAGGTGATCCCACGTCCCGTGGTCGGCGCTTCCGGGCCGGCCTCGTCGCCCTCGTGGTGGCGAGCGGGGCTCTCGTCCTCCCGCTCGTGACCGCCCCGGCCCATGCGGCGACCACGGATCCCTGCGGACCGCAGGGAAACGCCATCTCCTGTGAGAACAGCAAGCCGGGTACCCCGAAGAGCATCTGGGACGTCGACGGTGCGGGCGACGCCGACATCCAGGGCTTCGCCACCGACATCAGCGTGAACGCAGGTGGCACCGAGAACTTCAAAGTCGCCACCAACGCGCGCAACTACTCCATCACGATCTACCGGATGGGCTACTACGGCGGTGACGGTGCCCGCCAGATCGCCACGGTGACCCCGTCGGCCACGCTGCCGCAGACCCAGCCGCCGTGCATCACCGACCAGACGACGTACCTCACCGACTGCGGCAACTGGGGGGTCTCGGCCTCCTGGAACGTGCCCGGCACCGCCGTCTCCGGTGTCTACATGGCCCACCTGACGCGCACCGACAACGGCGACGAGAGCCAGATCCTGTTCGTGGTCCGCAACGACACGAGCCACTCCGACATCGTCTTCCAGACCGATGACGAGACCTGGCAGGCCTACAACACCTACGGAGGCTCGGACTTCTACACCGGCGGCGGTGCCAACGGCCGGGCCTTCCAGGTCAGCTACAACCGGCCCGTGCTCACCAGGACCAGCCCCGGAGGTCAGGACTACTTCTTCTCCAACGAGTTCCCGGCGGTCGAGTTCCTCGAGCAGAACGGGTACGACGTCTCCTACCTGGCCGGGGTCGACACGGACCGGTACGGCAGCCTCCTGCTCAACCACAAGACGTTCATGTCCGTCGGCCACGACGAGTACTGGAGCGCGGCTCAACGAGCCAACGTGGCGAACGCCCGCGACCACGGCGTGAACCTGCAGTTCCTGAGCGGCAACGAGATGTACTGGCACACCCGCTTCGCCGCGTCGTCGGACGCCGGTCACACGGCGTACCGCACGCTCATCTGTTACAAGGAGTCGTGGTCGAACGCGAAGGTCGACCCGAGCCCGGAGTGGACCGGCACCTGGCGTGACCCGAGGTTCGCGCCGAAGTCACAAGGGGCCGGCACCCCCGAGAACGCAGTGACCGGCACGATCTTCATGTCCAACTACACCGACCTCCCGGTCACGGTGACCGCCGCCCAGGGCAAGACCCGGCTCTGGCGCAACACAACTCTGACAGGCCTGGCGCCGGGGGCCACCGCCGCACTGGCTCCACACACGGTGGGCTACGAGTCCGACGAGGACCAGGACAACGGCGCGCGGCCGCCCGGGCTCGTCGACCTCTCGACGACGACCGGGACGGTCACGCAGTACATGCAGGACTACGGACTCACGACGGGCACCGAACAGACCACCCACCACGTGACGCTCTACCGCGCTGCCAGCGGAGCCCTGGTGTTCTCCGCGGGCAGCGTGCAGTGGTCGTGGGGGTTGAACGCCAACCACGACAGCCCCTACAGCGCGGAGCCCGCGGACCCACGGATGCAGCAGGCGCAGGTCAACCTGCTCGCGGACATGGGCGCCCAGCCCACAACGCTGATGCCCGGCCTCGTCGCGGCAATCAAGTCGACCGACACCGTCGGGCCCACGGTGGCGATCACCTCGCCTGCCGCAGGGTCGTCCCAACCGAACGGTTCCAAGGTCGCGGTCACCGGTACGGCGAGCGACACCGGCGGCGGCGTCGTGGCGGGCATCGAGTACTCCACCGACGGCGGCACCACCTGGCACCCCGCAACCGGGACCTCCTCGTGGTCGTTCACCTACGTGCAGCACGGGACCGGCACCCAGCAGATCTCGGTCCGCGGATCCGATGACAGCGCGAACCTCGGCGCTGTCGTCTCGCGCAGCGTCACCACCGCCTGTCCGTGCAGCGTGTTCGGGGCCCAGGACTTCCCGACCACCCACACCTCGCAGACCGGCCCCGCCACCTCCTCGGACACCGACGCGTCGGCGTACGAGCTGGGGCTCCGCTTCTCACCCACCACGGACGGCTTCGTGACCGGTGTCCGCTTCTACAAGGGAGCCACCAACACCGGCACCCACGTCGGGACTCTGTGGAGCTCAAGCGGGCAGAAGCTGGCGAGCGCGACCTTCGCCAACGAGACCGGCACGGGATGGCAGTCGGTCAGCTTCGCGGGACCCGTCGCCGTCTCCGCGGGTACGACGTACGTGGTCAGCTACACCGACCCCAAGGGCGGTTACTCCTCCCAGCCGTACGCCTTCTCCTCGGCCGGTGTCGTGGCCGACCCGCTCCGCGTCGACGGTGGCTTCGGAGCTGCGCCCGCCGGCGTGTACGGCACCGCCGGCAGCTTCCCGAACCTGAGCTTCAACAACACCAACTACTTCGTCGACGCGACCTTCTCGCAGACCGACAACTCGCCGCTGGTGGCGACGAGCCAGTGGCCGCTGCCCGGGTCATCCAGCGTGGCGCTCACCACGACCGTCAGTGCGTCCTACTCCAAGCCGCTGGCCGCGGGAACCCAGGGCGTCACCGTCAAGGACGCCAACGGGGTCGCGGTGGCAGGCACCACGGCGTACAACGCCTCGACGAGGACGGTGACGTTCACGCCCAGCCAGCCCCTGAACGGCTTCGTCACCTACACGGCCACGTTGGCCGGCACCGATGCGCAGGGCAACGGCATCAGCTCGGGGAAGAGCTGGACCTTCACCACGGCCAAGCCGCCGAGCACTCCCGGTGTCTGCCCGTGCACACTGTTCGACGACACCACCGTCCCCGGGGTGATGGACTCCGGCGAGACCTTGCCGGTCACCCTGGGTGTCAGGTTCGCCTCCAGCCAGGACGGCTCGATCACGGGCCTGCGGTTCTACAAGGGCGTCAACAACACCGGCACGCACACCGGCACGCTGTGGTCGACGTCGGGGACGGCACTGGCGACAGGCACCTTCACCAACGAGTCCACGAGCGGATGGCAGACGCTGACCTTCGCTCAGCCGGTGGCCGTCACGAAGGACACGGAGTACGTCGTCTCCTACACCTCTCCGACCGGGTCCTACTCGTTGACGCCGAATGCCTTCGCGCTCAGTGACCTCTCCCGCGCGCCTCTGCGGGTGGCCTCCGACTCCGGCCAGTACAGCTACTCCGGTGGCTTCCCAAGTGCGAGGTCGGCGTCCAACTACTTGGTCGACCCCGTGTTCCAGAAGCCGACGGCCGCCATCTCGGTGGTGTCGCAGCGACCGGCCCCTGGCGCGGTCGGGGTGCCCCGCACCAGCACCGTGCAGGTGTCGTTCTCCAACGCGGTCGCGCCGGGCTACACGATGTCGGTGTCGCAGGGTGGGGCGCTCCTTGGTGGTGCGACCTCGCTGAGCACTGACGGACAGACCCTGACGTTCACGCCCGCCTCCCGGTTGCCGGCTGACAGCGACGTGAACGTGACTCTCAGCGGTGTGACCTCCGTGGACGGAGCGTCCCTGCCCACACAGAGCTGGACCTTCCACACCGCTGCGGCCGACGCCACCCCGCCACAGTCGATCTACACCAACCAGACACCCTCGGTGGTCGCTGCGAACGACGCCTCCGCGGTCGAGCTCGGCACCGCCTTCACGCCGTCGGCGAACGGCCAGGTGACGGGGGTCCGTTTCTACAAGGGTGCCGGCAACGGCGGTGTCCACACCGGTTCCCTGTGGACCAGCGCCGGCACCCGGTTGGCGACGGTCACGTTCACGGGCGAGTCCGCGAGCGGTTGGCAGACGGCCACCTTCGCCACCCCGGTGGCCGTGACGGCGGGTACGACCTACGTCGTGAGCTATCTCGCGCCACAGGGGCACTACTCGGTGACGCAAGGCTTCTTCAGCGCGCCGCTCACCAATGGTGACCTGACGGCTCCGGCGGCGAACAACGGCCGGTACCTCTACGGGACGGGCGGCGGATTCCCGGCGTACAGCTACAACGCCTCCAGCTACTTCGTGGATGTGGTGTACGTGCCGACGCTCGAGATCACCGACCAGACGCCGGCGCCGAACGCCACCCAGGCGCAGCTCGGCACGGATCCGTCGATCACGGTCTCGGCACCTCTGGACACGGGATGGTCCATGTCGCTGACCCAGGGGACGACGAGCGTTCCCGGCATCGCCGCCCTGTCGGCGACCGGACGCACGATCACGTTCACACCGACGGGGCTGCTTCCCGCCGACTCCGACCTCACGGCCAAGGTGACCGGGCTGGTGTCCACCGAAGGCGCTCACCTGCCCGATGCCTCCTGGACGTTCCACACCGAGCAGGCGCCGACCCAGACCGTCTCGCTCTTCGGCGGGCAGACTCCGGCGAACGCGTCGGCCGCCGACAACGGGCCGATCGAGCTCGGAGTCTCGTTCACCCCTTCGATGAGCGGCAGCGTGACGGCGATCAAGTTCTACAAGGGCGACGGCAACACCGGCACCCACACCGGGTCGATCTGGTCGTCGACCGGGACCAGGCTTGGAACCGTCACGTTCGCCGGCGAGTCCGCCTCGGGCTGGCAGACCGCACAGCTGACGACACCGGTGGCCCTCACCGCCGGAACGACGTACGTCGTGTCGTACTACGCGCCCAACGGCCACTACGCCGTCACCGGCGGCTTCTTCAGCGCTCCGTGGACGTCCGGCCCCTTGACGGTCCCGTCTGCCGGCAACGGCCTCTACCTCTACGCGGCGGGTGGAGGCTTCCCGACCAACTCCTACAACGCCAGCAACTACTTCGTGGACATCGTGTTCCGCTACCCGACGTCCTGACGAGGAGACGCATGACCTGACAGTTCCTGGAATCACACGCGGGGGGTGACACGCCCGCAGCACAGATCTCGGTGGGGGAGGAAACAAGCATGTCTACACACGACACCTTGGGCGTCGCGGTGGTGGGAGCGGGCTATTGGGGCCCGAACCTGATCCGCAACTTCAGGTCCAGCGACGACTGGGACCTGGTCGCCGTCTGCGACCTGGACGTCGAACGAGCCCAGCACGTCCTGGGGAACCGCAGCGGGGTCGACGTCACCGACTCGCTCGACGCGGTGCTGGCCCGTGACGACGTCCACGCGGTGGCGATCGCCACACCGGCGCGCACGCACCGGGGCATCGCCGAGGCGGCGCTGCTCGCCGGCAAGCACGTCCTGGTCGAGAAGCCGCTCGCCGACACGGTCGAGCACGCCCGTTCCATCGTCGACCTGGCGGAGGCCCAGGGGTTGGTCCTGATGGCCGACCACACCTACTGCTACACACCGGTGGTCGAGAAGATCCGCGAGCTGGTGAGCGACGGGTCCCTGGGCGAGATCCTCTTCGTCGACTCGGTGCGCATCAACCTCGGACTGGTGCAGCCGGACGTCGACGTCTTCTGGGACCTCGCGCCCCACGACCTGTCGATCCTCGACTTCATCCTCCCCGGCGGGCTCCGCCCGACCGGCGTCGCGGCCCAGGGCGCCGACCCGCTCGGGGCGGGGAAGCCGTGCGTCGGCTACCTCACCCTGCCGCTGCCCGGCGGGGCGATGGCGCATGTCCACGTCAACTGGCTCAGCCCCACCAAGATCCGGCAGATGGTGATCGGCGGCAGCGAGCGCACCCTGGTGTGGGATGACCTCAACCCCCAGCAGCGGCTGAGCGTCTACGACCGTGGCGTCGACCTGGTGCAGCAGTCGGTCGACAGCGCCGACCGTCGTACCGCCTCGATCTCCTACCGCCTCGGCGACACCTGGGCACCCGCTCTGCCGGAGCGGGAGGCGCTCGGCCAGATGGTCGGGGAGTTCGCGGCCGGGATCCGCGAGGGACGTACGCCGCGCACCGACGGTCAGGCGGGGCTCCGGGTGCTCTCGGTGCTCGAGGCCGCCGCGACCAGCCTGCGAGCACGTGGCGCGCTGGTCGACCCCGGGCTCGAGGCACGTCGCGTGGAGATCGTCCGATGACCGCCCTGGACGGCGCGCGGGTGCTCGTCACCGGCGGAGCCGGGACCATCGGGTCGACCCTCGTCGACCAGCTCCTCGACGCGGGAGTCGCCCACGTGGACGTGCTCGACAACCTCGTGCGTGGTCGGCTGGCCAACCTCGACGACGCGCTGGGCTCCGGCCGGGTGACCGTGGTGGAGGGTGACATCCGCGACCGTGATCTCGTCCACGACGTCACGCGCGGCAAGGATCTCGTGTTCCACCAGGCCGCGATCCGGATCACGCAGTGTGCCGAGGAGCCCAGGCTGGCACTGGAGGTCCTGGTCGACGGCACCTTCAACGTCTACGAGGCGGCCGTCGTACACCGGGTCGACAAGGTCGTGTCCGCGTCGTCTGCGTCCGTGTACGGGATGGCGGAGGAGTTCCCGACCGGCGAACGCCACCACCACCACAACAACGACACCTTCTACGGTGCCGCGAAGTCGTTCAACGAGGGGATGCTGCGCAGCTTCCGTGCCATGAACGGGCTCGACTACGTGATCCTGCGCTACTTCAACGTGTACGGGCCGCGGATGGACGTGCACGGGCTCTACACCGAGGTCCTGGTCCGTTGGATGGAACGCATCGCCGACGGCCAGCCGCCGCTGATCTTCGGTGACGGCCAACAGACGATGGACTTCGCCTACACGACCGACATCGCGCGGGCCAACCTGCGCGCGGCCGGCAGCGACGTCACCGAGGGTGTCTACAACATCGCCAGCGGGAGCGAGACCAGCCTGCTCGAGCTCGCACAGGCACTGCTCCGAGTGATGGGGTCGGACCTCGAGGTGGAGCACGGCCCGGAGCGCGCAGTGAACGGCGTCGTACGCCGCCTCGCGGATGTCTCGGCGGCGCGCGAAGATCTCCGCTTCGTCGCCGAAGTCGGCCTCGAGCAGGGGCTCACCGAGCTCGTCAGCTGGTGGGAGCCCCTCCGCGAGGAGATCGCTGCCGGTCGAGAGGTGCGAGCCTCATGAGCCGGATCAACGTGATGCAGCCGTGGTTGGGCGACGAGGAGATCGCCGCCGTCACCGACGTGATCTCGTCGGGCTGGGTCGCTCAGGGGCCGAGGGTGGCGGAGTTCGAGCGTCGGTTCGCCGAGCAGCAGCAGGCGGCCCACGCGGTGGCGGTGTCGAGCTGTACGACGGCCCTGCACCTGGCGCTCGTCGTGGCCGGCGTCGGGGCGGGCGACGAGGTCGTCGTCCCGTCGTTCTCGTTCATCGCTACGGCGAACGCGGCGACGTACGTCGGGGCGCGACCGGTGTTCGCCGACGTGGACCCGGTCACCGGCAACCTGACGGCCGAGACCGTAGCGGCGACCCTGACGGAGCGCACCCGCGCTGTCATCGCCGTCGACCAGGGCGGCGTGCCCGTCGACCTCGACGCGATCCGGGCGCTCTGCGACCCACGCGGCATCGTCGTGGTGGAGGACGCGGCCTGTGCCGCCGGTTCCACCTACCGCGGACGTCCGGTCGGCGCCGGCGCTGAGATCGTTGCCTGGTCCTTCCACCCGCGCAAGATCCTCACCACGGGCGAGGGTGGCATGGTCACCACGTCGCGGTCCGACTGGGCCGATCGCGCGCGACACCTGCGCGAGCACGCGATGAGCGTCTCGGCCGCGGATCGGCACGCCTCGGTGATCTCCCCGCCGGAGGAGTACTCCGAGGTGGGCTTCAACTACCGGATGACCGACCTGCAGGCCGCGGTGGGCATCGTGCAGCTCGGGCGGCTCGGTGACGTCGTCGCCCGTCGGCGCGAGCTGGCTGCGTCGTACGCCAAGGCGATCGACGACATCGCGGGGCTGCGCCCCGTGGCGGACCCCGAGCACGGTACGACGAACTTCCAATCCTTCTGGGTCGAGGTGCTCCCGGACTATCCCTTGGATCGAGAGGGTCTGCTCGTCCGGCTGGCCGAGGCCGACATCTCGGCGCGGCGGGGCATCATGGCCGCCCACCGGCAGCCCGCGTACCCGAGCGTCGAGGTCGATCTTCCTGTCACCGACCACCTCACCGACACCACGCTCATCCTGCCGTTGTTCCACCAGCTCTCCGAGTCCGACCAGGCTCGGGTCATCGACGTACTGCGTGAGGCACGGTCCGAGGGGGGCCCGCGATGAGGGGGCTGCTGATCGTGGCCGCGAGCGGGCTGGCCTGCGAGGTCCTGGCCACGGTCAGAGGCCGTTACGACCGGGTCCGGGTGCTCGACGACGATCCGGCCACCTGGGGGACCACACTCGGCGGTGCCGAGGTCCTGGGCGGCCTGGACCTGGTGACCGAGTACGACGACGACCTGCTGGTCTGCGCAGGGCGCGGTGCCGCCCGACGCGCGATCGTCACCCGGCTGGACGGTCTGGGGGTGGCTCCGCAGCGCTACGCGACAGTGGTGCATGCCTCGGTCGACGTCCCCGAGGGATGTGTCGTTGGTGCCGGTTCCATCCTCCTGGCCCAGGTCGTGCTCACAGCCGACGTGTCCGTCGGTCGCCACGTGGTGGCCATGCCGCACGTGACCCTGACCCACGATGACGTGGTCGCCGACTACGCGACGCTGTGTGCCGGCGTCTCGCTGGGAGGCGGCGTCCACGTCGGAGCCGCCGCGTACGTCGGCATGAACGCCTCGGTCCGTGAGCTGTGCACGATCGGGGCCGACGCCGTGCTCGGTATGGGCGCGGCCCTGCTGACGGACCTTCCGCCTGGGCAGACCTGGGCCGGCGTCCCGGCACAAAGGATCGACGAGGTGCCGTTCGGGCACAACATGGTGAGTGCCGAGGAGGCTCTGCGATGAAGGTACCGCTGGTGGATCTGGCGGCTCAGCATGAGGAGATCGCCGACGAGGTGCGGGGCCGGCTCGACGAGGTGTTCGCTCGCACCGCCTTCATCGACGGCCCCGATGTCAAGGCGTTCGAGTCCGAGTACGCCGAGTACGTCCAGGCCGCCCACTGCATCGGGGTAGGCAACGGCACCGATGCTCTCGAGCTGGCCCTGCGTGCGGTGGGGGTCGACCGTGGCGGTGAGGTGATCCTGCCCGCGAACACCTTCATCGCGACCGCCGAGGCGGTGTCGCGGGTGGGCGCCGTACCGGTGCTCGTCGACGTCGACGACCAGCATCTGCTGGTCGACCCGGCCCAGGTCGAGGCGGCTCTGACGTCCCGCACCCAGGCGGTGATCCCTGTTCATCTGTTCGGACAGACCGCGCCGATGGAGGATCTGCAGACGGTGTGCACGCCCCGCGGGATACCTCTGGTGGAGGATGCGGCGCAGGCGCAGGGCGCGCGCCGTCGTGGCCGGTCGGCCGGCTCGCTGGGTCGGGTCGCGGCCACCAGCTTCTACCCGGGCAAGAACCTCGGCGCCGCCGGTGATGCCGGCGCGGTCACCACCGACGACCCGGACGTCGCCGAGACCGTGCGACTGCTCGGCGCGCACGGGTCGCGCACCAAGTACGTCCACGACGTGGTCGGCATGAACTCACGGCTCGACACGATCCAGGCCGTCTACCTGCGAGCCAAGCTCACCCGGCTGGAGAAGTGGAACGAGCTCCGGCGCACCGCTGCGTCGCGGTACGACGAGCTGCTCGGTCCCGTCGACGGGGTGCGGGTGCCTGGCCGGGCGGAGGGGAACGAGGACGTCTGGCACCTGTACGTCGTGCGGGTCGCGGAGCGCGACCGTATCGTCGCCGAGCTCGTCGAGGCCGGGGTCGGAGCGGGCATCCACTACCCGACGCCGGTCCACCTGACCGGTGCCTACCGGCACCTGGGCCTCGGCCCGGGCTCCTTCCCGGCGTCCGAACGAGCCGCTGACGAGATCCTCTCCCTCCCGATGTACCCGCACCTGACCATGGACCAGCAGGAGTTCGTCGTGGAGCAGCTCGCTTCGACGGTGGCGAGACGGGGCCGATGATGCCGTCGGCCGCCCTGAGCCTCCTGGTCACGAGATCGCGGGGGACGGTCGAGACGCCGCAGACGCCCCAGGACCTCGGGAACGTCACGGTGGTGATCCCGTGCTACCGCTACGGCAGGTACCTGCCCGGTGCCGTGGCTGCGGCCCTGGACCAGTCGGGGGTCGAGGTCGACGTGATCATCGTCGACGACGCCTCGCCCGACGACAGTGGCGAGGTGGCCGAGGAGCTGGCCGCCGGTGATCCCCGCGTGCAGGTGATCCGCCATCGCACGAACGCCGGTCACATCGCGACCTACAACGACGGCCTGGCGGCGGCGACCGGGGAGTGGGTGACCCTCGTGTCGGCCGACGATCTGCTCACGCGCGACTCGCTGGCCCGTTCGGCCGCACTGCTGAGGTCGCACCCAGGGGTCGGACTCGTCTACGGCACCGCACGCCACTTCAGCGGGAGCGCACCGGTTCCCTCGCTGGACGTGCGGTCCTGGATCGTCTGGTCCGGCCGGGACTGGCTGGCGGCCCGCTGCCGTGGTGGCAACAACGTGATCGCCTCGCCCGAGGTCGTGATGCGGCGCTCGGTCCTGACCGACGTCGGGGGCTATCGGAGCGACCTTCCGCACTCCGGCGACCTCGAGATGTGGATGCGGACCGCCGCCGTGGCAGACATCGGCTACCTCGTCGGTCCCGATCAAGCGCTCTACCGCCAGCACGAGTCGAACATGCACGACGTCGTGTTCCGGTCCTCCGAGCCGAGCGCGGCCGTGGCCGATCTCGAGCACCGGTGGGCGGCGTTCCAGGCTGTCCTCGGCGGTCCCGCCGCGGGCGGGCTCCGCGACGTCGCCGAGCTCCGTCGTACCGCCCGGTCCACGCTGGCGGCCCAGGCGTTGGACGGGGCCGCCTCAGCCCACAGCCACGGGTTCACCGACGTCGCGGACTCCTACGTCCGACTGGCCACGGCTATCGCCGGGTCCGACCGCGTCCCGAGGGCGACCTGGCCCCGCATCGCCCGACGCGCGCGCGGCGCAGCCACGTCGGTGACCAGCGCCTGGCGACTGCGGCAGGTCGGGATATGACCGCGGACGCCGAGGTCCGCACTGACCCCGCGGGCGGCGCGGCGAGCGTCGGGCGGCTCATCCAGCGCGCGGCGGTCTGGGCCGGGGTCAGCACGTTCGTCCTGCGACTGGCCCAGTTCTTCGTCGGTGTCGTCGTCGCCCGACTGATCGCGCCCCAGCAGTTCGGGGTGTTCGCGGTCGCGCTGATCGTGCACACGATCGTCAGCAACATCAGTGACCTCGGCGTCAGCGCCGCCATCGTGAGGACGGACCGCGACCTCGAGAGAGTGGCCCCCACCGTGTTCACCCTGGCGTTGGCGTCCTCGGGGTTGCTCACCGCCGCCATGTTCTTCAGCGCACCGGCCCTGGCCGGCGCCCTGGGGGCTCCTGCGGCCGCGCCCGCCATCCGGATCCTGTCGTTCACGATCCTGCTCGGCGGCCTGACGGCCGTGCCCTACGGCATCTTGGTGAAGACCTACCAGCAGCAGAAGCGGTTCGTCGCCGACCTGGCCAACTTCACCGTGAGCACCGGGCTCGTGGTGGTCCTGGCCCTGGAGGGGTACGGCGCCGAAGGTCTCGCCTGGTCGCGCCTGATCGGGCTGATCGTGTCGTGGGTCCTGCTCACCGCCCTCATCACGCCGCGCTACCTGCCCGGATGGCGCCCCGCAGAAGCGCGAGTGGTGCTGGCGTACTGCCTGCCGCTGGCAGGCGCCAGCCTGGTCACCTTCGCACTCATCAACGTCGACTCAGTGATCGTGGGTCGTCTCCTCGGGCCGCTGGCGCTGGGCTTCTACTCCCTGGCTTACAACATCGCCGGCTGGCCGGTGAGCGTCTTCGGAATGATGATCAACGAGGTGGCCCTGCCTGCCTTCGCCCAGGCGCGCCACGCTTACGAAGCGCTCTCGACCCGGCTGGCCGCCGTGTTCGCCCTGGCTGCGTCGTTCGCCCTCCCGGTCAGCCTCGTGTGCTGGGGCCTGTCCCACGCCCTGGTGGTGTCGGTGTACGGCGACAAGTGGTCGGCTGCGGCCCCGGTCCTCGGGGTCCTGGCCACGGTCGGCACGCTCCGCATCATGATCACCGTGCTCACCATCTATCTGACGGCGATGGGTGCCTCCCGGTCAGTCCTCCTCATCCAGGTCGTCTGGATCTGCGCGCTGGTGCCGGCCCTCGTCGTCGGAACGCGGACCCACGGCATCGAGGGAGCGGGGTTCGTGCAGCCGTTCGTCGCCGGCCTGATCGTGCTCCCGCTGGCGATGGTGTTCGTCCGGCGGCACGGCGGGGGCACGTTCGCGCATCTCGTGCGCGCGTGCGCCCGGCCCATCGGCGCAGTGCTGCTGGTCGCCCTGTGGCTGGTGCTGGTCCGGTGGGTGACCGTCCCCGGTTGGGGACAGCTCCTCCTCGGCGGTCTGGGGTCGGTGCTGCTCTACCTCGGCACGTGCGGTCTCTGGATGCGCCGGCTCCTGGCCCGCACCCGGCAGCTGTGGGACGACGACGCCACTGTGGAGCTGGTCGCCTGACGACAGGGCGGTCTCAGCGTGCCGGCGAGCCGAGCCCGGCCAGGCTCGCAAAGGCGTCGGCTCGACGCGCCCAGCTGTGCTCGGCTGCGGTCGCCTGACGCGCCGCCACCTGCTCGTCGGTGCGAGGGGTGGACACGCGTCGGACCGCGTCGGCGAAGGCCCTGGGGTCGTCGGCGATGTGGACGTCGTAGGAGTCGATCCAGCGGATCGCCGGAAGGTCCGTCGCCACGACGGGCAACCCCGCCGAGAGGTACTCGAGGGTCTTGAGCGGGAAGCTCCCCTCGTTGAAGCGGGAGTGCGTGTAGGGCACCAGCCCCACGTCGGCCCCCGCGAGCAGGGCGGGCAGGGTGCGGAACTCCCGGGCACCGAGCCACTGCACGTTGGGCAATGACAACACTGCGTCGAGCCGGGGTGAGTCGAACCGGGAGCTCCGGGGCCCGATGACGACGATGGACATCCCGGTGTCGGCGACCGCTGCCAGCAGGGCGGGGTCGACCCGGTCGTTGAGGGTTCCCATCAGGACCGCCACGGGACGCGGCAGCCCGATCTCAGGGGAAGGGACGGTGGCGGAGGCGGAGCGGAACAGCGCGTCGTCGCAGCCGAACGGGACGAGGTGTACTTCGTGGCCCTCGCCGCGCAGGCGATCGGCGACGGTCGGGTTGGCGGCGATCACGAGGTCGGCGGCGGATGTCGCCGTGTGCTCGGCTGACCGGATCAGTCCCTCGTCGAGGCCGAGCAGCGTGGCCATCCCGAGGTAGTCGTCCTGGGCCCAGTAGATCGAGACGGGGGCTCGCACCAGGTCGAGGCTGGGTGTCAGCGGGTTCGCGTCGATCACGGCTGCGAGGTCGCCACCCATCCGCCGTACGGCACGGTGGATCTGGGCGGCGAGGAGCCTGCGGTTCACCGCGGCCACCCGCGGGTGGCTGAGGCCGGGCAGGCCCTCCGGGCGCAGCCGGGTGACGGGGTCCTCGAGACCGGTCAGTCGCTGTCCGTCGAGCGCTCCGCGCAGCCCACGCTCGCGCCCTCGTGCGACCACCGAGGAGCACGGGTCGACGTAGAGCACGCGGGCATGCTCAGCGAGAGCGACCGCGAGCTGACGATCGGCCATCCGCTCCTCACTCCAGCGGTTGGCGGCCGCCAGCACCACGATCGGCAGCCGGACGTCGCGAGCGTCGTCCGGACCTGTCGCCTGGCGAGTCCTTGGATCAGTGCGCTCCAACGCGCTCGTCCTGCTGCGCGGCGGATGCTCCCTGGGCGGTACGTCGCGGACGGAGCCGGCCGAGCAGGAGCAGGCAGGTAATGGTGGCGCCCCCGCCGACCAGCAGGCTGCCGAGCAGTGCCCGGGCGTTGCTCCTCGCCACCAGCGTGACGGCGGGCTGCGTCGGCGTCTCGGTGATGCTCACCCGCTGGTTCGGAGCCACGTCCAGCGAACCCTCCAAGGACCTGATCGCCGAGATGACCGCGAGCCGGGACTGCTGCAGCCGCTGCTCGACCGCTGGGACTGACGAGTCGACGGCGTCGATGTCGATGTAGGGGTTGGGTGCCATAGGCGCCCACTGGCTGCCCTGGTTGCGCAGTCGCACCTGGACGCCGTGGGTGACGCCCTCGCCCACCAGGGTGGCGTCGTCGCTGCTGGCGTCGAGCTGGTTGGGAGCCTTGTTCACCGTGATCACCGCGATCGACGCGATGCTCACCGGGCTCGACACCTGCAGGGTGTTCGGGTTGTCGGTGGTGGGAGCGAGCACCACCAGCGTGGTCCGTGCCGTGTAGACGTCCGGCCCGCTCGCCATGACGTGGTACATCGCGATCGTGCCCAACAGCCCGGCCACCACGACGTACCATCGTCGCCAGGCCAGGTGCACGAACTCTGACGTGTTCATCGCTCCCCCTTAGGGAGAATGGTCGCACGCAGTTGGGCGCGCATGCGAGAATGGACAAGCTGGATTCGTCTGCGCAGTTGGGGGACAAGCGCACATGTTCATGAGCGACATCACCGGGGCCTTGAAGCGACGCTGGGTGCTGGCACTCGTCTGCCTGGGGCTGATGGTGACAGCCACGGGATTCGTGATGCGGCAGTCCGGACCCACGTACTCCTACACCGCCACCGGGCTTCTGCTTCCACCGTCGGTGAGCCGGGTGAAGCCGGCCACGGGGCCCGACTACACCAGGGGCAACCCGCTGTTCTTCCTGGACTCACTCAACCAGTCACGCGACATCCTGATCGGTTCGCTGACCTCGAGCGGCACCCAGATTGAGCTCCGCAAGGCGTTCCCCGATGTCGACTACAAGGTCACGCCGGACCTGCTCGGCAGTGGACCGCTGGTGGTGCTCACGACCAAGTCGAGCTCCGACGCCGCGGCGAAGGCGGCCATCGACGCGCTGGTCGCACTCGCCCCCCAGCGGCTCGGTGAGGTGCAGAGTCAACTGGGCGTCGCCCAGAACGCGCAGATCACCTTGCACGTGCTGTCGAAGGACTCGACGCCCGCGGTGAGCCACAAGGCCGAGATCCGCAAGGGGATCGAGGTGGCGGCGGCCCTCGGTCTCCTGAGCGTGTTCCTCATTGGTGGCGTCGACTCCATCCTGGTCGCCCGCGAGCGGCGACGTCGTGACTCGGCAGCCTCCCAAGAGGTGTTGCCGGACGAGGTCGTGCCGGACGAGGTCGTGCCGGACGAGGTCGTGCACGCCCAGACGGTCGACGAGATCGTGGGCGTGGAAGACGTCGACGAGGAGCACGAGGACGATCTGGTCCCGGTGCCCTCGCCCCTGCCGAAGGTGCCGCGGGGCACGAAGTCGAAGCGTCGCACCGGGGCGGCTCGGCAGTCCGCGGTCCGGTCGACGGCGCGAGGTCGCGCCCCGTCGCGGTGACCGCTCCGGCCGCCGGTCGGGTCTCGAGGGGCCCCGACGCCGTCACCGTGCTGACCCTCTTCCTCGTGCTGCTCTATGCCATCCCCTCCCCGATGGTGCTCTCAGCCATGGGCCAGGTGGGGGGGCCGAGCACTCTGCTGGCCCTCGCCTGCTTCTTGTGGTGGGGCTGGCACGTCGTCCAGCGCCCTGCGAGCGTGCCCGGCGTCCGGCACCCCGTCCGTAACGCCGCCCTCTTCTTCTTGCTGTGCGTGGCGCTCAGCTATGCCCATTCGGCGGGCCTCCCGCTGCCCGCAGACGAGCGCAGCCCGGCCGATGCCGCTCTGATCCGGATGCTCGGCGCGGTGGGACTCGTCTGTCTCGTCGCAGAAGGAGTGCCCGACCGCGAGCGGCTGTGGGTGTTCCTCCGCCGTTGGACCCTCGTGATCGGTGCGCTCTGCGTCCTGGCGCTGGCCCAGATCGTCACCAAGCAGGTCCTCGTCGACCGGTTGTCGCTCCCGGGACTCTCGCCGGCGCTCAACCTGGCCCTGATCCAGCGTGGCGTGATCACCCGGCCGAGCGGCACCTCGACGCACCCGATCGAGTTCGCGGCCGTGATGGCGATGTCCATGCCACTGGTGTTCGCCGTCACCGCCTCCGAACGTCGGCGCCCGTGGCTGTTCCGGGCGATCGCGCTCGCCGTGCCCTTGGTCGTGCTGCTCACCGGTTCGCGCACCGCCATCATCTGTGGTGGCGTCGCGTTCGCCGTGATGCTGTTCGGCTGGAAGGCCAAGACCCGCCTGATCGCAGCCGGTGTCGCCGCGGTGCTGATGGCAGGGACGTTCGTGGTCTTGCCGGGCTTCCTGGGGACCTTGAAGGGGCTGTTCTCTGGTGCGTCCAACGACCCGTCGGTGATGTCCCGCACGGAGAGCTACCGGATCGCCGGCCTGTACTGGGACCATCACCTCTGGCTCGGACGTGGCGTGGGCACCTTCGACCCCAAGTACTGGGTCTTCGACAACATGTACCTCAACCTCCTGGTGTCCGGTGGCGTGTTGTGCGTCGTGGCGCTGGTGGTTCTCATCGCCGTGTCGATCCGTTCGGCCCTGCAAGCGCGCAGGCTGAGCACCCTGCCCGCCGATCGAGAGCTCGCGATCGCCGCTCTCGCGGGTGTGCTCGCCGGGGCGTTCGCCCTGGCCACCTTCGACGTGTTCGGGTTCGCTCAGGCGCAGGACACGTTCTTCCTGCTGGTGGGACTCTGCGGTGCCCTGCTGCGGCTCCAGCAGGTCGAGCACCTCGGCGGCGACGGTCACTCGCCCGGGCTCGACCAGGCGAGTCCTGCGCCGAGTGGGTCAGCTCGGGTCGCTCGGGAGACCGGGTCCCCGGACGCCCCCTAGGTCCTTTCCTGCCGTTCCAGTTGCAGACCCCAAGGCCTCCGGTCACAATCAGGTGACGCGCTCGTCCCCCGTCCCCCCGTGATTCGAGCCCCCATGATGCACCGCACCTCTGCGCGCCGCCATGCGCGCCGCGCCGCCCGCTCCGCTCCCGGAGCGATCCTGCTCGCCTGCCTGATGATCGCCGCCGCCTCTGCCTCCGGAGTCGTGCCCCGCGGGCAGGCGGCTCATCCAGCAGGCCCGGCTTCGGAGGCCAAGGTGGTCCGGCCGGTCCACCAGCGGCCGGGCTGGAGGCTCCATCCCTCGAACACCGGGCTGGCGCCGTGGGGGCTGTCGTGCTCCGACCTTCCGGCGTACACCGGCTCGGACCACCCCGCAGCCGGGACCAGGCTGGTACGTCAACGGTTCACCAGCCCGCTGGTCCTCGCCGCCGGCCACATCGTGATCAAGAAGAGCTGCTTCCAGCCGACCACTGCGTGGCAAGGGCTTCCGATCGTGAACACGACCGACAACGACACCGGTCGGGTCACGTCGTCGCGGGTGGTGATCGAGGACTCCGAGTTCGACGGCTCGCGACTGACCAGGGAACAGGCAGCCTGGTCGACTGCCTTCCAGGGCATCGGTTCGCTGTACCGCAACTACGTCCACGGCTTCGGCAGCGGCATCGCGCTGATGGACACCGGTCGGCGGCTGAGCAGTGTGATCGAGGGGAACATCGTGACCCAGCTGGTCGCTTGGGGTGACAGTTCCACCACGGGCAACCACAGCGACGGCTTCACGGTGCGTGACTTCGACACCAGCGGGCGGCCCGACCGGACCCTGCTCGTCCACGACAACCGCTTCAACTGCCACTCGGGCAACTGCACGGGGGCCTTCTTCATCCAGACCTACGCCGGCCGGATCGACAACGTCACCCTGTCGGGGAACCTGCTGGAGGGGGAGGGCTACCAGCTCGGCCTCAACGAGATGGGTGGGAACGCCTATGGGAACGTACGCGCCATCAACAACCGGTTCAGCGGGACGGGGTGGGGACCGGCGTACGTCCAGGGTGGGCCCGGCTATCAGCTCTGGCGAGACAACTACCTGAACGTGCGCGGCGTGCCGGGTCACCAGGGGCGTACGGTCCGCGACCCGTCCTGAGCCCCAGGGTCATGTTGCTCGGCTGGACCAGGCGTTCACGCGCGCGTGCGCACTCTCCAGGGCCCGCCGACCACCGGCCAGGAGGACCAGCTTCTTCGCACCTGCTCGCCCTGCCTCGCGCACCGAGCGGCCGGGGCCCCACGCCAGCCGCTCCAGCGCCAGCTCCCTACGGCCTGGCACCGGTACGTCGAGCAGCCCCGGGAAGTCCCGGCGGTAGGTCTCGGGCGACACCACCCGGCCCCGGACCCGGTTGCTCACGTTGTCGCCGTGGATGACCTGCAGCCAACCCGGTCCGCCGGCGACGTGGACCCCGGGCATGGCCTGCTCGAGCTCGTTGTGCCAGGCGGACCAGCATGACACGGGTGCCTCCCAGGACTCGGCCACCGAGCAGAAGGCGTTGCGCGGGTCCCGGCGTAGGTAGGCGTGCCCACCGCCGAGCACGAGCCCGTGATCGACGTACACCGCGTGCGGCAGCCCGCCCGACGTAGCGGCCTGGACCCGGGCGGCGAAGTCCCGCGAGAGCCCGTCGTCGTTGTCGAGGTTGGTGGTCACCAGGACCTCGGCCGGCTCGGGGACCACCGATCGCAGGTCGGACAGCAGGTCCTCGCGCGGCACCTCCTCGCGGTACACGGGAGTGAACGTGCCGGCGGAGGCGTGGGCGGCCATCCGTTCCTTGAGCCAACCGGGGCTCTCGGGGTCGAGATAGATGATCCACCGCACCGGCGCGGTCTGCGCCAGCACCGACGGCAGGCAGTAGCGCTCGAAGAGCTCGGTGCGTTGCTGGAGCCAGTGCTGGCGCGCCCGGATGAGTGACTCGGCACCGCGTGAGGGCAGGTTGTAACGCGTCAGGAGGACGTGGTCGACGTTCATCGCGGTCCGATCATCGGGGCGGTCCGCGCCGGTTGCCGGAAGAACGTCTCGTGCCAGACCTCAAGGCTCATCAGGGTCCACAGGCGAGCCTCTTCGTTGAAACGACCGCTGTCGTGCCGGTCGAGAAGCGTGCCGAGCAGCTGCCGGTCGAAGGTGTTCCCGACGAACGAGTCACGGCCGGTGAGTCGGTCGCGGACGGAGTCCCGGAGTCCGACCCGGAACCAGTCGTCCAGCGGGACCCGGAAGCCGACCTTGCGGCGGTCGACCACCTCGGCGGGCAGGTAGCGGCGGGCGACCTCCTTGAGCACCCATTTGGTCACTCCGTGCCGCACCTTGACGTCCGACGGGAGCCGGAAGGCCAGCTCGACGAGACGGTGGTCCAGCAGCGGTGGGCGGAGCTCGAGGGAGGCGGCCATCGACATCCGGTCACCGCGTTCCAGCAGGTTGTCGGGGAGCCAGGCGCGGAGGTCGTGACGCAGCATCCGGTCGACGGGGTCCCGCCCGCCCGCTTCGTCGTACGGCGTCGGGTGCGGCTGGACGCCCGGGAGCAGGCGCCGCCTCTCGGACGGGGTGAACGGCGCGAACCAGACCTGCATCCTCGCCGACTCGTCGGGGGCGGCGGCCGCACGCAGCGCGATCCGGGCCCGGGACCAGCGGCCACTCAGCCTGGCGTCGAGGCCCTGGCCGATCGTGCGCCGGACCGCGGCCGGGACGAGGTCCGCCCGGCTCAACGCCCTCGCCATCCGGTACTTGGGGTAGCCCGCGAACAGCTCGTCACCACCCTCACCCGACAGGACCACGGTGACATCGCGGCGTGCCCGGACCGCCAGCTCGTGCACGGCCACGTCAGCCGGCTCGCTCATCGGCGCGTCCCGGTGCCAGGTCAGCCGGGACCAGGAGTCCTCGAAGTCCGTCGGCCTGACCTGGACCTCGTGGTGTCGGGTGCCCAGGTGCCGGCTCACCAGCGCCGCCCAGGGCAGCTCATCGTGGCGGGGGTCCCCGAAGCCCGCCGAGAACGTCTCGATCGGCTCGTCACCGCGCAGCTCCTGCATGACCGCCGCGATCAGGCTCGAGTCGACGCCCCCGCTGAGGTAGGCGCCGACCGGGACGTCTGCGACCAGGGCTGCCCGGACGGCGTCTCGCACGGCGGCGTCGACGGCGTCGACGGCGTCGGCGGCGGTCGAGACGAGGTGGGGGTCCACGGGTGGCGGCATCCAGTAGGTGACGGTCGAGACCCGTCCGTCCGGCGAGAGGACGGCCCGACTACCGGGCGGGAGCTTGGTGACGCCCTCGAAGAGGGTGTACGGCGACGGCACCGAACGCGCGCTCAGGTAGGCGTCGAGACTGGCCGCATCGACGACCGGGGTCGCGCCGGTGCCGGCGTACAGCGCCTTGATCTCGGAGGCCCAGGCGAACGTCGAGCCGAGGCGACGGTAGTAGAGCGGCAGCACCCCCAACGGGTCACGCACCAGGTGGGTGCTCCGCGTCGCGCGGTCGTGTGCGACGAAGGCGAACTGGCCGCGCAGCCGCCGGACGAAGTCGAGCCCGTGGATGACCAGACCCGCGAGCACGACCTCGGTGTCACCCTCGGTGGCGAACGGGTAGTCGAGGGTCCTGCGCAGCTCGCGGTAGTTGAAGACCTCCCCGTTGAACACGAGTGTCCAGCGTCCGTCGGCGGAGTCCATCGGCTGGTGGGACCCGCCGACGTCGATGATGGACAGCCGGGTGTGGGCGAAGCCGACGGCTCCGTCGGCGACGACGGACTGCTCGTCCGGACCCCGGTGGAGGAGGACGGCGGCCATCTCCTCGAGGGCGTGCGGGTCCACGGCGCGCCCGTCGAGATGGCGGAGACCGGCTATCCCGCACATGACGCACCCCGAACTTCGTCGGTCACCGCCGACAGCGCGGCCGCTCGCTCCCGCCAGGAGAAGGCCAGCATCGCGCGCCGACGTACCTCCGGGTCGCCGCGGTCCTGGAGGGCCTCCTGGACCAGGCCCGGGAAGTCCGCCCGCCGCGCAGCCACGCGTACCAGGTCGCGGTAGTCCTCGACCTCGGGGTAGTCGGTGGTGACGACCGCAAGACCAAGTGCGAGGTACTCCTTGAGCTTGATCGGGTTCGCGAAGCGGATCCACTCGTTGTCGAGCCAGGGCATGATCGCCACGTCGAACCCCCGGCCGAACGACGGGATGTCGGCGTAGGGCTGGTACCCCAGCCAGTACAGGTTCGGGACGGCGGCCAGCTCGTCCATCGAGCAGGTGGCGTCGCCGACGAGCACGATGGAGGCGTCGGGCAGGGCCTCCGCCGTCTCCCGCACCAGGTCGAGGTCCACGACGTAGTCGTCCAGACCGCCGAAGAACCCCACCCGGGGAGCCGGGATCGCGGCAAGGTCCGCGGCCACCGGACCCACGGGTGAGAAGTGGTCGAGGTCGACGCCGTGGTCCAGGAAGAACCCGCGGTCGCCGACGGTCTCGTGGTCGCGCTTCATCAGCTCGTGACTGACGTAGAGCACCCGGTCACTGTGCTCGAGCAGTTGCTGCTCGAGGCCCTCCACCCAGCCACCGTCGGCCTCGGGGAACGCCGACTGCAGGTCGGAGCGGTTGAACACGAGCGACGAGCGGGCGAGCGGCGCGACGACCGGCCAGGCCGTGGGGATGGTGACGCCGACGTCGGGCTCGGCCCGGATCCCGATCGCGCGGGCCGCGAGCCGGACCTGCTGGCGGACCAGCCACGCGTTGAGCCGCGCTCCGGGACGGTCGCCGTAGAGCGGCAGCAGGATCGGGCTCATGACGTGGAAGTTCGGCAGCCCGGGCACGGGTCGACGTACCAGCTTCGCGGTGCTGCGGGCCTTCCGGACGACCCGTCGCCAGGGTTGGGTGCTGACCCCGGCGCGCGGCATCCGGAGCCCGAGACTGTTGACGACGAGGACCCGACGACTGCGTGCGAGCTCGCGCGTCAGCTGGAAGTCGGAGTGGGCCTGGTTGTGGTACCACCAGTCCTGGGCGGCGAACCAGACGACGCCGGGGCTCGGCGGCTCCGCCTCGCTCGGGACCTCCGTTGGCTCTTCGGGCGGAGCCGGGGTCAGGCTGCCTGGCCGTACGGCGGCGCGCAACCCGGCGCGGTGGGCGGGGCTGCGGGGGGCCCGCAGCAGCTCACCCGCGGCGACGCCGCCACGGAAGAGCGCGGCCGCAGCGGTGCCGTGGTGACGTGAGTAGTCGACCACCCGGTTACGGACCAGGATCCGCCACAGGTCGACGTTCTCGCCGTACGGACCGCTCTCGTGGTCGGCGACGGCGGCCGGGACGTAGCGCACGCGGAGCCCGCTACGACGGACCCGGCGGCAGTAGTCGACCTCCTCGGAGTACAGGAAGAAGGACTCGTCCCAGTCACCGACCCGACGCCGCGCCTCGGGCGAGACCGCGAGCATCGCTCCGGTGGCCCAGTCGACGTCCCGCGCCTGCGCATAGACCTCGGCGCCCGACACGACGTGGGAGAGGCCGAGCCGGCTCGCGCGGTCGCCCCCGAGAACCGCCTCCGCCCAGGCCCTGGCCGCGGACGGCTCGCGGCGGATCGAGGGCGAGGTCGACCCGTCCGTCTCCAGGAGACGGGGGCAGGCGACTCCGACGCCGGGCTCGTCGAGGGCACGCACGAGCGCGTTCACGCAGCCTGGGTGGAGGCCCAGGTCGGCGTTCATCACGACCACGACGTCCTCGGCGCTCGCGCGGCGGGCACCGGCATTGATCGCAGCCGCGTAGCCGGCGTTGCGACCCATCCGGATCAGCTCGGCGTCGGGCATCAGCAGCGCCACCTCCTCCGGCGTGCCGTCCGAGGAGTCGTTGTCGGCCACCACCACGCGCCACCGAGTCAGCCCCTGGGTCGCCCCAGGCAGGCCGTCAGCCAGACGCTTCAGGTGGCGACGGCTGTTCCAGGTGACGATCACGAGCGTCGTGACCGAGTCGTCGTGTCCCATGGCGGTGCTCCTCTGGAGGTTCGGGCCGGTCACCGGACCACCGCCGGTGACCAGGCGTCCTTGATCAGCAGCTGTGGCTGGGAGGCGGCCGTGGTGCCGAGCTCCCAGACGTCGTCCGCGCCCGACTGACCGGTCTCGGGCACGCCGTACAGGAGGGTGTGGTCGTTCAGCCACTCGACCTGGTCGTCGACGTTGCGCTTCTCGCCGGTGAGCAGGGTCTGGGCGCCGGTGCGGAGGTCGAGGACGGCGGGCGTCCAGTAGGTCTGCCCGTGCCCGACGTTCACCTTGTAGGCGACGTGGGTGCCGTCCGGCGACAGCGACGGGCACTCGGCGTTCTCGCGGATCGAGGTCAGGGTGCGGTCCCGGATCGACCCACGCACCAGGTAGGTCTTGCCGCCGGTCCCCACCGTCGCATAGAAAGTGTCGTCGTCCGGCGCGAAGGTGACGCCCCAGACGTTCCGGTCGACGGGGCTCACCTGCCGCCCGTTGATGACCAGCGCGAACTTCTCGAGGTTGCCGAAGCTGCTGCCGTCGAAGCTCCGGATCTCGGTCGCGGTCGAGAAGCCGATCTGCATGTAGGAGTGGCCCGACACGAACGTGGTGTCCGCGACCAGCGAACCGTCGCGGGACAGCCGGGTCCGGCTCGGGATGCCGGGCAGGGAGTCGCGCTGGACGACGTTCCAGTTGCGGTCGAGCTCGAGCAGGCGGTAGCTGGTGGTGATCCCGCGCTGGATCTGCAGACAGCTGGCGTCGGTCGCGGTCGCGTAGACGCGGTCGCAGTTCACGCCCACGAACGTGCGGGGGCCGCCGGGGTCCGACAACGGCACCATCGCCACCGAGCCGTAGTGGTCGTCGACGCCCGTGTGGCGGAAGACGATCCTCGGTCCGGTCACCTGCTGCTCGGAGGTCGCTGCGGCGGGGGGTCGTGAGTGCACGGCCCGGTAGCGCTGGCGGTCGTGTACGGCGTACGCCGTCGCCGCCGCGGCCATGACCAGCACCAGGGCCACGAACGTGACGAGGCGGACGCGAGCTGTCACGCGATGCTCCCCGCGCGGTCCAGGGGGGCCAGGGCCTTGAAGCAGAACGGTACGGCGACAAGCAGCAGCACCCCGATCACGGCCAGTGCCAACCCCGGACCCATCACGAACCAGAGGACGCCGAACGCGGCGGACGAGATGAGCCGAGCCACCGCGACGACCGTCTGCGCGCCGGCGATCCCGCTGGCCCGTACCGATGGGTCCACCGCCGAGCCCGCCAGGGCTGCGGTCAGTCCGTCGGTGGCGGCGTAGAAGGTGCCGAGCAGCAGCAGTGCGGCGACCGTCGCCAGTACCGGCGGCAGGTGCGAGGCCGCGCAGAAGTAGGCGCCGACCAGAGCCAGGTGGCCGAGCACCAGGATCCTGGCCCGCCCGACCCGGTCGGCGAAGGCACCGATCGGGGTGGCCCCGGACAGGTAGGCGATGTTCGTCCCGACGTACATCAGCGGGAACCAGTGCGCCGCGAACCCGCCCTGGTCCAGGAGCGCCAGGTACACGAAGCCATCCCCCACGGTGAGCAGCCCGAGCACCCCGGCCACGGTGAGCAGACGGGTGAGACGCGGGTCGCGCAGCTCGCGGAGGCTGAGCGCCACCGGCGGCGGCGGGGTGTGCGGCCGTGACGGCGCGTCCGGGATGAGCAGGGTGAGCAGGGCGACCCCGATCACGGCCGCGGCGAGCGAGACCACCATCACGGTGTGGTAGCCGTCCGGGATCCACCACAGGATCAAGAAGGCGAGCAGGGGACCGATCGTCGCGCCCAGTGTGTCGAGAGTGCGGTGCACCCCGAACGCCCGGCCCAGGCTCTCCGGTGGTGTCGCGTCGGAGATCATCGCGTCACGCGGCGCCGTACGGATGCCCTTGCCGATCCGGTCCGCGGTGACGACGGCCGAGATGCCGCCGAACGTGGAGGCGAAGAGGAAGCCGACCCTCGCCACGCACGAGGTCGCGTAACCCGCCAGCGCCACCCACTTCGGGTGCCCGCCCCGGTCGGCCGCCCAGCCCGCGGCGACCCGCACCAATGCGCTGATCCCCTGGTAGAGCCCGTCGATGAAGCCGTAGGAGATGGTCGAGAGCCCGAGGACGCCGGTCAGGTAGAGCGGCAGGATCGCCGACACCGACTCCGAGGAGATGTCGGTGAACAGGCTGACCATGCCGAGCCCGATGACGATCGGCGCCACGCGGGGCCGGCGCGTACCGGGAACCGTGGTGGCCTGGGGCCGGTCGCGGAGCGAGATGTACACGGTCGTCTAGGCCGAGAGGGAGGCGAACAGGGTGTAGCGGACGCCGTGCTGCGCGTTGAGGGTGAGCACCACGCTGTCGGCTCCGCGATGGAAGGTCAGGGTCGTGGCCGGGCCGGCGATGGTAGGCGTCGCCTCGCGGAAGCCGATCCGCGACAGGTGGGCCCGGTAGAACCGCTCGATCCGCGGCACCCGGCCGGGCGAGTGTGACGTGAGCGCCGTCTGGAGACGGCTCCCGGACGGGGACACGCTGCTCACCAGGACTCGCGAGCGAGGTGCGCCCGGCACCACCCGGCGCGGGTAGCCGGCGACGAAAGCGCCGTGGGCGCTTGCCTGGCTCGGCAGGGGCGTCGAGATCAGCGGGGCCTTGGACGGACCTGGCGTCGAGGTGATGCCGGGCAAGGTCGAGGGAGACGAGCCCGGAGGGTCTGGCTGGACCTCGACGCCGCCGGGGTTCTTGGTCCTCGTGGCCGCGGTCGGATCGTCGCTCGCTCCGGAGGACAGCGTGCCGGGAGCCGTCGAGCCGGCGTGAGGCGTCGCCGTGGGGTGACTGTCGGGAAGCTGCGAGCCGCCGCCCCCGCCGGTTCCCGCCTCCGGCGGCGAGGCGGGCCCAGAGCCGCAGGCCGAGAGCACGGCGGCTAGGCCGAGAGTCGCGAGAGTGAGGTGGCAGGCGACGCGGATCCGCGATCCGGTCGTCCCGCGCGGCGTCGTCACGTGCGTCATCACCCTCCCCCAAGGGTTGACCGAACGCGGCCAGGACTCTCACCGCGACGCCTGATCGTAGGACGCAGAACGGCGTCTCCGACTCGTCAAAATGGGGGAACGACGCGCTGCCGGAGTTCCTTGGTTTCGGTGACGCGGCGGGTCCGTCCGGCCTCCTACCTTCGATGCGAGGGGGAGGAGCCGACATGTCGTTGCTGGTCGAGCCCGTGAGGCTGGCACCAGGGCCGGACGCTGCCGTCGCGACCCCCACGCGCGAGGCCGAGCCCTCGTGGATCCGTCCGGGGCGCACCCTGCTGGTCGCCTCGACCGGCGGCCACCTCGAGCAGCTCTACCGGCTGCGCCAGCGCTTCACGCCGTACCTCGATGACGTGGAGTGGGCCACCTTCGACACCGGCCAGTCGCGCCACCTGCTCCGGGACGAGACGGTCCACTACGTCCGCTTCGTCAAGCCGAAGGACGCGCGCGGCACTCTCCTGGACGGGGTCGACGCGGCCCGGCTGCTCGGCCGCAACCGGTTCACCCGGGTGATCTCGACCGGGGCCGCCGTGGCGGTCCCCTTCCTCGGGATGGCCCGCGGGCTCGGCCTCGCCGCGCACTACATCGAGAGCGCGGCGCGCAGCGAGGGCCTCAGCCTCTCCGGGTCCATGGTGAGCCGGATTCCCGGGGTGAGGCTCTACGGGCAGTACCCCGGCTGGACCTCCGGTCGCTGGCAGTTCCGCGGCTCGGTGTTCGACGGCTTCGCCCCGGGGCAGCCAAACCCCAGCAAGCCGGTCGACAAGGTCGTGGTGACCTTCGGAACCCAGCGGGGGTTCGGTTTCCGTCGCGGTCTGGACGCTCTACGGCGGGTGCTCCCGGAGGTCTGTACGTCGTCTCCGACGATCCTGTGGCAGACCGGCGCCACCGACGTGACGGGTGTCGACATCGACGCCGTGGACAGCGTGCCGGCCGCCGAGCTCCAGGCAGCTGTCTCCGAGGCCGACCTCGTGATCAGCCACTCCGGCGTCGGCACGGCGCTGTTGACCCTCGAGCACCGGAAGTGCCCCGTGCTGCTGCCACGCCGGCGTGCGTACTCCGAGCACACCGACGATCATCAGCGCCTGATCGCGCAGGAGCTCGGACGGCGCGGCCTGGCCGTCTGGGCCGACCCCGACGACCTGACGCCGGCGGACCTGCTCCGAGCAGCCCAGCTCACCGCGTCGGGCGTCTCGCGGCCGACGCCGTTCATGCTGCAGCCGGACTGACGCGGGCAATTACCACGCCCACGCC
>CAWCNW010000034.1:0-37573 GCA_963796975.1 uncultured Actinomycetota bacterium | reverse complement strand
AGTCTGATGGGCCAAGTCAGGATCATGGGCCGCTGTCGATGGGCTCGATCCCGACGCGTGTCAGGCGAGCGTAGGCCTTACCGAGCCGCTGCTTACCGCCCAGTTAGACGCGATCACTACCGCATGGTCAGCGCACGGGTGTCGCGGCAGGCGAACTGACAGCTCCGACCGTCGCAGCATTCATACTCCGCTTCAGCGAGCGACAGCGGCAGCACCAGCAGCAGCAGTGACGGGGCCAGCACAGCATCGACGACCAAGACCGCGACCAAAAGGCCGAGGATGATGACCAGGACGATGAAGATCAACAGCCTGATGACGGCCCCAATCGAACGTTCTAGCCGCGAAGCTTGATCGGGTTTGGCACCAATCCGCTCTACACTAACGGCCCCGCGTAGCCCCGCGGGTCGCTCGACTTATGGAGTCGGTCTTTGTGCTCGACGCCAACCGTTCGGTGACGCGCGAACAGTACTCGAGTAGGCGCCCGGCGCCAGTCGGCGACTTCCGCGTCATGCGGCGCCACAAGATCTCACCGGCCTCCCCGTCAATTTCGTCGTGTAAGACGTCGCGGAAGGCGTCTGGGATCCTCTCGGCCAGTTCGACCGCACGCTGCGTGCGCTCGTCCGGGTCGAGGCCGAACTCCGCGGCGTGTGCACGCCAGTTCTTGGGATAGGCCTCGCCGAAGCTGCGGACGCCGCCGACCGAGAAGGCCGAAGTCGGCGCTACGTCCGCGGCGCCGTACGGGGCGCCCGTTGCCATGTCGTAGAGAGGAGCGAAGCGAGCTTGGGTACCTGTTAGTAGCAGCGCCATGTTCTTGGCATGACCATCTGGTGAAGAGGAGAGGTAGTTGAAGAGCAGCGCGTCGGAGAACGCAAGAACGTCTTCGTCGGGTCGGGAGGAGGCCGACCGGATCAAGGACGCCAGTTGCCTTCCGGACGGGCCGTGCTGCGCTTCGTACTTGAACTTTGGGTGGTAGCCGGCGGCCTGGCATAGGTCAACTTGGTGCAGCCGGACGATTTGTCCGTCGCGCTCCAGGCGATCGAAGCGCTTGACCACAAGGGCGGGCTCTCCGTCGAAGTCTTCGATGTCGACCCGCGCGGTACGCAGGCCAACGCGATCAGCGACGCGCATCGTTGCGAACTCAACAATCGCCTGGTACTTCATGCGCCGGATCCCTGGCTTGATGATGTGGGTTGTCGCAGCCGAACCGGTCGCCTCGTGCCAGGTCCCGTCGATGAGAGCGAGGGTGAACTTCGCCTGGGCGCCGGCCAGCGACCAGTGCTCGGCTGGATGCGTCCAACTGTCCTCCTCGGCAGCAGTGCGCAATTCGCGGAGCCGATCCCCGATCTCCGTTCGACTGACGCGTTCGTGATGGCCGTCACCGTCGAGGAGGTGTCGCTGCGCGGGATCGACGAACTGGACAGCGCCGGCGCACTCCAACCCCATATGGGATAGCAAAAGGAATGGCTCGTCGGCAACCTTGAACTTGGAAGCCCACCTCGCTCGGACGGCGTCGTTGTCGGGCAGGAGTCCAGCCAAGTAGGCGTCGATGGAGTCGTGCTTGAAGGGCTGCGTGCGGATCGGCATGTGAGGCGAGAGCGGGACGCCGTCGCGCGGATACGTGTCCGCGTAGGCGAAGGACAGGGTGCCGTTTCGGGCACGGCGGACGTGTCCGACCTCGCGCCCCCCGATGGCGACAAGGAGTTCGTCAGCCACCGAGCACCTCCCTGAGCAGGTCGTCGTCTTCAGTGTGCCGGTGCGGCCGAACGATGATGTCGAGATCGAGGGCGCGCAGGACGCGTAGCACCGTTCGAGGTTCGGCGTTGTCGAGTCCCTGTTCGAAGCGGATGAGCCACCCGCGCGAGACGCCGGAGCGCTCGGCGAGGGTAGCCTGGGTCCATTCGCGGGCGCGGCGCTCGTCCCGCACGGCGTTGCCGAGCAGCGCCCAGTTGTAGATCGTCCACTCCATAGATGTCATCGTACGAGTACTTCTTGGAAAAGTCATAATCCAGTGACATTTACTGTTTGTCACCGACCTGTGACCTTCTACGCGTGCGCGCAGCCGCCTGGCAAACGGGCGCAGTGCACGCCCTCCCAAGACGGGCGAGAGGGACGGCATGAACGGCATCTGCCAGCCGGCACGCGCGTGTACTCGGCCCTGAGGGAAGGCCAGGTCGAACTTGGCGTTGTGGGCGCACACGGCTGCCCCGCTCAGCCGCGCAGTGAGTCCAGGGATGACCTCCTGGTCGAACGTTGGAGCGTTGGCGACGTCCGTAGGTGTGATCCCGTGGATAGGCGTCGCGCCGACCGGGCGGCTATCCAAGTCGGCGCTTGAGTGAGACCGCGTGGCCTACGTGCCAGGCGCACGTCCCGGAGGGCAGATAGAACTGACACTTGTACGCCCGGTACTTCACTCCGGCGCGCCTGGTCATGGCCATGGCTGCTTGGATCGCCGCCTCTTGGGCATACGCGACCTTCGAGCCGCAGGCACGAGTGCGACGGCCCTTACCCCGATTGCGTTTGGACTTCCCGGCCGGCATGTCGGGGACGATAGATGGGGCCACCGACAAGTCCTTGCTGCGCGAGGACTTGCGGCTGATGGGTACGTCCATCCGCCGCGATCGGCGCTGGGCCCAGCGTTGTGTGATGACCTGTGGCGATCGGCGCGGCGCGGCCGCCTCAACCCCACCCTTGTTAGCGGTCGGTGCGGCGGACGGCCACGCGGGGCTGCTACTTCAGCACCAGGGTGAGACCGATGATGATGAAGAACAGGGTCTGGGTGCTGTGGATGGCGATGCCCAGCAGAGCACTGCGGTACCGCCGCGACAGACCGGACTCGGCGAAAGTGTCGACCAGGATGGTTTGCGGGATCACCCACGGTTCGTGGAGGTGGTAGCAGGCGAAGAGCACGCCGTTGACCACCCAGTCGGCGCGGCCGAACCGTGCCATCCGGGGAAGCATCAGGCCTCGGAACAGCAGTTCCTCGCCGAGGACTGTGTTGAAGACGAACAGCACGATCAGGATCACGAACCAGCCCCAGTTCCCCGACATCCATGCCTGGCCCTGGCTGCTGCCAAAGAAGGCCGCGAGGTCGCGGCTGACCGGGCTGGGGATCGAGGGCAACATCTCCTCCAGGGCCAGCAGCAGTCCACCGACCAGGATCAGCCACCACAGCTTTCCGCCGCGTTTGCCGGTCCGCGGACTGGTAGGGGCGGTCAGCCAAAGGGCGGCCTTGACCACCGGCCATCGCAGGGTCCCTTGTTCTCGGCGTAGCACGATCATGACCAGGGCGAACTGCCAGATCAGGCCGGCAGCCAGACACACGATGAGTGCCCGGACGAAGGCGGCGTCACCGGAGAACATGTGGCTGAGGGCGGGCGCGACGAGCCAGGCGAGAGCGCCCATGGGTAGCGCGGCGGCCGCCCATAGCCCGAGGATCTTGCCGGTGGTCCATGAGGGGATGTGAACGTCCCGGCAGGCGTCAGTGGTCTTGCTGGTTGGCGTGGTGGTCATGGCATTGGCTTTCTCCGAAGACTGGATTGAGCGGATGTCAAGACGCTAGGTGCACGGCAGGTCCGGCCGCGTCGTCAACAGGTCGCTCCTCGAGTGGCACGAACGGCGACACGTGAGTCCTCACAAAGGAGGAGGCGCGGTCGCCTCAGTACGCAGCGCGCGTCACTTCGCCGGGAGTTGGCGCGATCTCAACGCGCGTTCCTCCGCCGCGACAGCGGTGGCCTCACTCGTCGGGCGTCCTTTGGCTGGGTGACGGCGACGCTGATCAAGCAGGCCTGTGCTCTGGCGCTGTAGAACGTAGACCAGGCGTCAAACCCCTGGCCGAAGGAGCGTGGGATGCAACGTCACGCTCTCGAGGACGGGACTGTGCTCTCGGTGCAGCTGCCCGCCGAGGCCCATGCCGCGCGCCAGTCACTCGCCCTTCTCTTCGAGACGCAGACGTCGGTCTCCAGTCCCACCAACACCACGGTGCTGCGCCCGGTGTCGTCTAGAGCGGCCCCCAAGCCGCGTCGTACCCAGCCACCGACGAGCCCCACGACCCGGACCTGGTTCCGCCCGACGACGCCGACGAGTTCCTGGCCGCCTACTACCGCGACCAGACCCGCAACCATCCCGACGACCAGCCCATCGGCCAGCCCAACGACACTGCTGCACCTGCACTCGGCTCCCCTGCACCAGACGCGACGGTGACTTCGCACCCAACCCCGAGCAGCACCACGGGCCGGCCGACCCGATCGGTTGGGCGCACCCGACCAACGAACTCGGCCCCACCACCCGCGACGACGAGATCGCTTCGCCCTACATCGCGGTAGAGGACCCCTACCTGCCGCCCCTGCCGTGGCAGCGCATCGACGACGTCACCGCCGAGAACGCGTTCCCCGACCCCCACCAGGTCCCCACCGACCGGATCCGGGAGCTCAACCAACAAGCCCTGGCCTACTTCGAGTCCTGCTACCCACGCTCGTGGGCGCCGTCCTACCTGCGCGGGCGTCTCCACACCGACCCGAGCGACCCCTCCACCCAACCGACCCTCTTCGCCGTCGGCTACGCCCCCGGTAGTGGCCGCAGCCTGCTGCGCCACCTCACCAGCCGCGGCGCCACCCTCGACGAGCTGGACCAGGCGGGCCTCGCCTCCCGCCGGGTACGCGACGACGGCACGACCTACTACACCGACTTCTTCAAGGACCGGCTGGTCCTACCGATCCGAGACCCCCACGACCCAACCGGGCAGGCGATCCTGGGCTTCCTCGGCCGCCGCAACCCCACCAAGACCGACGGCGACCACACAAGGGAGCACGCCGGTCCGAAGTACCTCAACACCCGCACGACCAGCATCTTCACCAAGGGTGAAGCGCTGTTCGGGTACGTCGAGACCAGCCACCTCCTCGCCGCCGGTGCGCTCCCGGTCATCGTCGAGGGCCCCATCGACGCGATCGCCATCACCCTGGGCAGCGGTGGCGCCGCCGTCGGGATCGCCCCCATGGGCACCGCGCTGACCGTGAGCCAGATCAAGCTGCTGCGCGCCCACATCGACCTCGTCAACGGCCGCGACCACATCGCCGTGGCCACCGACGCCGACCCAGCTGGCTGGACCTCAGCGCAGAAGGACTTCTGGCACCTCACCGCGGCCGACCTCGACCCCACCCACCTCGCACTGCCCGAAGGCATGGACCCGGCCAAGCTCCTCCAGACCCAAGGCAAAAGGCGATCACAGCGCTCATCAAGAATCAGATCCCACTCGGCGACGCGATGATCGACCACCTCCTACAGACCGCCGGCCACTGGTCCGACACCGCCGCGCGGCAGAACATCATCTCCCAGGCCGCCCGCATCCTCGCCTGCCGTGGCGCCGAGCACTGGCCGGAGACCTGCGAACGACTGCGTAGTCGACTCCACCTCGCACCAGGCATCCTCGAACACCAGACCCTCACCGAGAGCACCGCCCGCGACCACAACCCAACCTCCTACGCACTCGACCGCATCGACGACATCAACAAAGAAACCCGCGCCCACAACGCCAAGAACCCACCCACGAACCGGCGCCAGACGCCCGACCCACGGCCCCTCCCGACCCCAGTACCCGACCGGCCCGAGCAGCACGACATCACCCAGCCCGAATCCGAAACGACCTGGCTCTCACGAGAACGCGCCCCCTAAGCCGTGTTGTCCCACTGAGCCCAGTTAGACGCAACGCTCCGCCAGGTCCCCGGTTGGGCGGACAGAACGACGACACGTGTCGTGGGACTGCCGAAGCAGTCCGAATGTCAACAAGCGAGGCCGAATCAGCCACCAGTTCGGACGCCTTCCGCAGTCGAACCCTTCAGCAGCACGGGAGAGCCACACCGTAGTCGGACACGCCCCCAGGTCTGCTCCCGTTCAGGTTAGGCGGGTGGCGGCGGCACGAATCGCCGCCACGAAGGGCTCATCCTCTGCCTGAACCTCCGCGCTGAGCTCATCAAATGGCCGCATGGAGTCGTGCTGTTCATCTCTCAACTCCATCCAGGCGGTCCATGCCTCGTGGACATCCCTTCGTGTCACGGCGTCGCCTCGAACATGAAGGAGCACGGCATAGAGCAGAAACAGACTCTGGGCGTCCTCGGACGGCACAAGCTCCGAGGGAACCATCGCGCGTAGGCGGTCCGCATCATCCGCCAGGTAGCTCATAACTTCGCCACGTAGACGGCCAGAATGCCGTTCAGGATCACGAAGAAGGCTGGCACCACCCGCTCAATGGTTCCCAACTCGGCGTACCTTTTGCGCCATCCCGCGACTGGATCGCGTTCCAAGGACGCCCATTCGTCGGTAAAGATTGCGACGGGCAACTGCTCCTCGAGGCTGTTGATAACCGCGAACTTCGCCCGGTTGAGGTCCCGGTAGCTTCGGAGTTGGAGGAACCATGTGGCAGCGGTGGCGATACCCACGAGGCAGATCGCAATCAAGACGCCGTGATTGATGTTTGCCTGGAACGATGTGGCAAAACCGAGAACGCTGATAGCTGCGGTCTGAAGACTGAGGTAGAACGCGTTCGCTGAGTTTCGTCTGGCTGAGACCCTGTCCGCCATCTCGACGGCGAGTTGGTACAGCGTCAGTACCTGTGGGTCTACTGGTGGCGGCGGTTCTGATGTCGGGGTATTCACCGGCCACCTGCTATGAGTGCCTTCAGGTTCGGCCACGTCCACTCGTAGAGTTTGTCCGTGGTGAGCGCCGAAGTTGGCCGCTGGTTTTGACCCGCAGAGCGTCCAGACAACAGGAAGTACGGCACGGACTCATCGCAAGCAATGGTGAGTTCGGTAGCGACTCCTGCGGCACTGCGCGTGGAATGACCACAGATGATGGCGACGACGTCGCTGGCTCGGATACGGCGCCGCGCCTCTCCTTTCCATCTCTCGGACGCCACCTTGATCGACCCGTCGGCAATGACGAACGGTGAATCGGGGTGCTTCGACTGGCCGACCAATAGAGTCTTGAGGTCATCGTCGTGGTCATAGTCGAAGCTGATGAACACGCGGCTTCCCGTCATGTGCCCTCCGATTCGTGGGTCTGTCCGCGATCGCGCACAGTGGCAGCCAGAGTAGACGTGGACTGTCGTTGTCGCGCAGGCCGCTGGCTCAATGAACTACGCCCTCGCCGGATCTCCGTCGGGGATGAGGTGTCCGCTGCTGATCACGTCACGTGCGGAGACAGTGCGGCGACGTCCATCCCTTCGCTTGCCGTCGTTTCGCACCAAGGAAGGGGCGTTCATGCTGAGACCATTGCTTCCAGCGCCGCTGCGTAAGTCCACTCGCTGCGCTTCGTGGCGGAGGCAACCCGCCAATGGTCGATCTCGAAACGCAACAGGAGAGCCAGGGCTGGATCGACTGGCATCGGCAATTGGAATGGCGAGCCAGGACCCGAGCATTTTGATAGCTGCGACCATCGTCGTCTTGTCTCACCGTCCGGCGTCGGTGGCACAACTACCGTGACCTTGCCCCATTCGCCCAGGTGTCCCAACTCCCACATCAGACCTTCGGTCACCTCCTGCGGCGGCGCCGCGATCACGACCAGACGTGCGCTGGCCAGCCAACTCTCGATCTGCGACTGCCAGGCATCGGCCGGCATGGTCGCACGTGCCGCACCCAGCGGCGCAAGCCCCGTGCCGGGCGGGTTTACGGCCACAACCGGGCCGAGTCGACTCAGGTGGCGGACCAACACTTCCTCAAATGAGTCGAAACGCCCGGGGGCCAGCTTCTCGATGAGGGAGTGCCGGCCCAGCGTCGCTGTGCGTAAGCGACGCCGGTCGTCTCCGAAAGAACGAAGGAAGAGCACCATCGGTCGCGTGTCTCGCGCCAGAACGTCCTGGGCCGCCCGGGAAGAGACGCGTCGACCCCACCGATGAGCGATCCCCGCCGCGCACAAGAGGAGCGCGCTGCCCACCTCGCTCTGTCCTCCCCCATCGCTTCCTGACTGAATCGCACTGAATGCCAGGCCCGCCACGCCAGTCACGAGTCCGAGGCCGGCAGCGGCATTCCAGCCCAGTGCCCGGAGCCGCGCTTGACCGCGAGATCGGTGTGCGAGTGACATGCCACCCCATAGGAGTGCGCCGACGACCACCAAGAGGATCCGCGCCGCTGCGGAACCGGGGAAAAGCGCTGAAGCAATAAGGACGAGGCCGGTCGCCTGCACCAAGAATCGTCCCGTCGCGTGGAGTCGTAGGACCCGCGCACGTTTGTCGACGGAGACAACCTCCCCCGAGGCTGTGGGGGGTGGGGTCCCCTGCCCAGTGCCGGTCTTGCGCCGGAGAGGATCGCGGAACCAGGCCCAGAGTTCCACGAGTAGTAGATAACCGGCGATCCCGCCGGCGATGAAGCCAATGGCCTCTGCGAAGTCTGCCTTCTCGGACGTGGAGCCTGCGTAGCGCGAGCGGACTAAGGCCACCTGCTCGGTCGAGAATGGGCCGGCGATATTCGAGACCGACGCATCCGGGCCTGCGGCGGTCACGACGAAGAGCAGGGGTCCCCGACCGAACGCTGACACCTGTGAGGACAGCTCGCCATTGCCCGCGGTCAGCGACCCGGTAGCGCGAACGGACCCCGAGACTCCGGGGATCTCGTCGATCTGGAAGCCACTCTGAGCCGCCTTGTCGCGGAACTCGGCCAGATAGTCGGCTACCCGCGAGGCGGTCCCGAAGTCGTAGGCAGTCACCTGCAGGCTTTGCCCTGACCCATCGTTGTGCCATACGCGTCGGTATCCTGTAGCCAGGCTGGCCATGCCGGGCGACAACCCCGAAGCTTGCAGTTGGTCGCGGTCCAGCGACCCGCTGTTCGCGCGGTCAACGGTGAAACCCTGTGGCCCGGCCGCGACAACGAGAGTGTCGAGTGGAGGGTGTTCGGTCATCAGACTGGCCGCAACCAGGCCAAGCCCGAGCACGAACAGAATCGTGATGCCAATCGCGACCCCAACGCTCAGAGCCAGGCGAGTGCCGCGCTTGTCAGCCATTTGGAGCCCTTCTGCGTTCACGAAAGGTTCTGGCGGCTTGGCGCCGGCCACAGGGCAGTTGGCGAGGTTGGGCGCACCAAATCGCTCCAACGCGTGGAGACGAAACCGATCGGTTCACAGGACGCCAGCCCCCGCACCGAAGGACGACACAAGAATGGCCGGAGGAGCGTCCGTGCCGGCGCCAGGGATTCTGAACAGCAACTGCTGCGCCTGCGGGTCAAAGGCGAAGCTGTCTGCGTCCCAATGAGATCCCCATCGGGTCAGCTCGGCATGAAGACGCACATGATCACCGTCCAACGTGAACGTGAACGTGATCGGATCAACCTCGAGGGCCGCGAACTGCTGCCAATCGGCGGGGCTCGCTCCGTCGTTGGTACGCCGGTCGCTGAACCACACCCGAGACGAGAAGACGAGACCCGTCACCTCATTGCCCGTGTGTTGACGGCTCCCGAGGTTGCACCAACCGTACGAAGCCAGGCCCGGTTCCCACGCATGCCCCTGTCCAGGGTGACTTCGGGGTCGCTGGGAGGAGGTGACCGTGAGTGACAAGTCGAACGGGCTTGCGAGGAAGGTCTTCAGGTAGTCGGTCTCAGATGACATATGCCAGCTCCTCAGTGCACGTGCTACTCGCACGGAGGAGACTGAAAGCTTCGCGCTGATACGCCAAGCACTGAACGCGCACACCGCATACTCCTGTGCCTGCCCACATGCCGGAGCCGCTCAAGCCACCGGAGTGGGACTCGAGCATAAGCCCGCCACCGATGCCTGACCCGTCCGGCGAGGAGACCGTCGGGCGCGCGCTTTTGGGGCCAGGTATCTCGCGGCGGGTCGGCCACTGGCACGCGAGCGGTCCCCTTCCGATGTGACATCCCCGGTTCCGATGTGACATCCCCGGCAACCCGTGCGGATCCGCCCTACCGCATCAGGTGGGTGGGGCTCGGGAGGTCGCCACGCGACGCCAACGGTGCTTCACTGGATGGATGCCGGTCCTGGCAGCGTGCGGACTGATGCTGCTCGTTGGAGTGGCACTCTGCTACCGATGGCGCAGCTACTACCTCGTGCAACCGGAGTGGCTTACCAGCGACCCGGGCACCTCCTCCGAGGGCATCGCCCGTCCCTGGCACCAACTGCTATGGCTGACCAGCGTCGGCATCCTGACCGGGTTCACCGTCGGCGCACTAGTAGTAGGCCCAGGCGGCCGCTTGGTGATGCGGCTGCTGGCGGCTACATCTCCGGAGTCGAAGGGGTTCCAGACCGAAGCCCAGGAAACCGTCGGCCGCATCACTCTCGGCGGCACGATCGGGTTCATCATCTTCGTCGGTCTCGCCTTCGGCGTCGCGACCGGACTCACCTACGTCTTCGTTTACTTCGCGCTGCCGCGAGGCATCCCTGGCGGGGTCATCTTCGGAACCGCCCTCCTCGTCGTCTTCGGAAGCCACGTCGACCCGCTGCGCGCAGGCAACCACGACTTCACCATCGTCGGGCCGGGCTGGCTCGCAGTATCGGCCTTCACCACGCTGGCAGTATTGACCGGAGCCACGACCGCCCCGATCGCCGGCCGCATAGCCGCCGCACTCCCCGCTCCACGGTCCGCCTGGGTGTGGTGGCTGGTACCCAGTGCGCTTTTTACGCTCCTCGTCTTCGCCGCCCTCCCAGTCGCATTGGTGGTTCCGGTGTTGGCGAGCACTGTGTTCCTCAGTGCCGCTGCGAACCGTCGCCTGGGTGAGTTGCTGTGCCGCCGCGGCAAGACAGCGGCCGTCGTCGTCCTCACGGGAGTCGTGCTTGTCTCCCTGCCGGGCTTCTTCTCCGCCGTCGACGACATTGTGACCATCCCGTAGCGCCCGTCTGAGGTCCATCGTTTGAGACAGCGCGACTCCGAGGACCGAGTCACCTGGGTCGGGTGCGTCCAACGCACTGGCCTAGGTGTTGCGTTGACCGCCTGAGCCCGCAGGCATGTGCGTGCGCCCGGACAGCGACAGATGCGGATGTCGGGAGGGGGGAGTCCCCCGGAGTGGTGTAACTCGGGCCCGCTGATTGGTGCCGGCTCGTGTCGGTCCCGGACGTAGGCGGGCCACCGCGTGAGGCTTTGTGAGAACCGACCAAGGAACTCACGAAAGGCTTCACCACGATGGCCCTGGACCAGTCTGCCCTGCTTGAGCTCGTCGAGGTGCTCAAGACCTCCGATGCGAGCGAACTGATGCGTCGGATGCTCGCCGCGATGCTGCAAGAACTCGTCGATGCCGAGGCGTCGGCGTTCATTGGGGCGGTTCCGCACGAGCGCACCGATGCTCGTACCAACCGCCGCAACGGCACCCGTGACAAGGTCGTCACGACCGGTGTCGGGGATGTGAGCATCAAGATCCCCAAGACCCGCACCGGGTCGTTCTTCCCGGCCCTGCTCGCACCGCGGCGGCGCATCGACGTGGCCCTGCACGCGGTGATCATGCAGGCCTACATCGAGGGCGTCTCGACCCGTCGGGTCGATGACCTGGTGATCGCGATGGGCGGCACCGGGGTCTCGAAGTCCGAGGTCTCTCGGATCTGCGCCCAGCTCGACACCGAGGTCGCCACCTGGCGGACCCGGCCACTGGACGAGCACTCGTTCCCCTACGTCTTCCTCGACGCGACCTACTGCAAGGTGAGGATCAACGGCCGGGTGGTGTCCCAAGCGGTCGTGATCGCCACCGGTGTGAACGCCGACGGACATCGTGAGGTCCTGGGCTGCCAGGTCGGCGACAGTGAGACAGAGGAGTTCTGGACCGAGTTCCTCCGCGACCTCCGCGGTCGTGGCCTGGACGGTGTCCAGCTGGTCATCTCCGATGCCCACGTAGGTGACACCTGCTCTTGGTGCCGTGAGTCGGCACCCTTGCCCTCCCAATGGGTAAACATCGACCAGAGGGACCAACAGGGGCAGGGTGCAGATTTGCGCTCAGACAGTGCGGGGTAGAATCGCCCGCCAAAGTTTGAAAGGGAGAGTGCATTCAAAGCGGGCGCCTAGACACGCGATCTGGTCGAGGCGCCAGGGCCGCCCGCTGCGCCTTCGGCGACGAGCCTGTGCAAGCCAGGTAGGAACCACGCACAGGTGACGGCAGCCGGGGGTCTCCCGATTCAAGATTGGGCGGCGCCTTTGGCGTCGCCGACCTCCGTGGCTCAGATCGGCCCGGCATCCCGGGCTACGGCCCTGGCCGGCACCCGTTCACCCACACCGTGCATCCTTGCCCGAACCAACCGATCGGGACCCAGCTCTAGCAATGCCCTACGCTCTGTGCGGGACCGGCGGGCACAAGCTAGGGCGCAAGGTCAGCAGTTGGACCGGCATCTTGGTCAGAAGCAGGGTCCCCTGCTGCGTTGTCACCCGGGTCAGAAGTTTGGCCGGCAGCCGGGATGGAAGCCGGGGCAGCCGTGGCCGCCTGGACACCAGCGGTGTGCGACAGCGCCTGCTTGACGCACACGAGGAACCAGACGCGCTCGTCGAGAGGGACGAGACGTGCCGCGTCAGCCAGTTCCCGCGCCACCCATGTCTGCTTCTCAGGCTCTGCGTTCAACGCTGCGAGCACGCGGTCCCGAGTCGGATCATCGACCGGCTCCCGCCGCTGTGGGGGCTGCCACTTCGCATCCGGGTGCACCGGCTGGCCGGGCTGACCGGGCCCTGTCGGCGTGGCCGGGAGGTCGGGAAGCTTCAGGCCCTCCAGGAACTCCACCAGCTGGGCGCGTGCGGCGCGGATGCAGGCACCGTTGTAGCGGCCCAGCTCCCGGTAGGCGACATACGTCGAGCTGTCGAAGAACTGGTCGGAGGTCGACACGACTGGGAAGTCCGGGTGCATCTCTCTGAACCCCAACAAGGCCGCGGACATGTCCGCGGTCAGACCGGGCTTGGAGTACCACAAGACCCCCACCGCGTCGGACCAGAACGGCCCGCGGCGGAAGAACCCGACCGTGACCGTCCGCTCCGCATACCCCGGCCCGAACGCCGCACCCCGGCGCACCCGCAATGGGTCCAGGTTCACCTGCAGATGGACCCCGCACTCCAACGGAGCCAGATCCAGCGCCTTCCCCAGCGACGACGTAGCCTCCAAGGACCCGCAATCCGCGTCGATGCACACGACCTCGTTGATGTCGCCACGGCGCAGCATCTCGACCAGCCCGGTGTTCTCCCAGTGCCCGCCGTCGGTCATGTACAGGTACGGGTCGCTCAGGTCGTGGATGCCGAGGAACTCCTTGAACAGGTAACCCAAACCGGTTCGCGGGTAGTCGACCCGCTGCTTGTCCCGGTCGACGGTCGACAGCTCGCGAAGCCCTAGTTGACCGCTGTCGGGCCCCGGGGGACGGTAGGCGTTCGCGTACCGCGGGTTCGGCATCCACAGACCGAGCCGGACGTTCGCGAACGCCAGCAGCATGCTCGTCGGTCCGATCCGGATCCGGCCCATCGCCGGCGACACCGCGGCGCTCGAGATGGCCACCGCCATCATCGTCGTCAGCCGCTTCCGGCCCCCCACCCCCATCGCGTTCAGGACCTCGGTCGGTGCCTGATGGACCGCCCACTCTCCCTGGTCGCTGGTCGGCACATGCACCGTCACGTACCGCGGGTCGAACGTCACCGACAGCGCCGGGATCGCGTAGTGGGTCTTCACCGACTTCGTGGACACCGTCGCCGTCCCACACACCGTCAACGGTGTCGACACCTGCTCGCGAGCGCCCTCAGTTCGGAAAGAGTGCAGCCAGGGCTCTCGCAGATGCGTGTCGCTGGTCAGGCCGTCGTTCTGGTAGATCCTCAGCGCGCCGTCGTTGGTCCGGTACGTGCCGTAGGCGATCCTCAGCTTCCCCCGGTAGAACGCTGCCAGCGACCAGCGTTCGGGACTCACAAACAACGTCCCGATCGCCAACAAGGCGATGACGAGTAGCCACAGGGCCCGAGACGAAGAGCCGGGTCCAGGAAACAGCTGCCACGACGGCACCAGCCGGGCGGCGCGAGCGACCCAAGCGCCGGCGACGATCACCGCGAACACCGCGAACGCGACACCTCCCAGGTACGGCGCGAACCTCGCGGCCGGCTTCCGCAGGATCCGCGCGACAGACGCCGCCACCCCGGCAGCTCCCGCCGCAGCTCCGGCCAGAGCCTTCAACCCGCCGGTGTCCAACCAGCCCGCCAGGTACGGCAGCCCGGTCAGCAGCGCCAGCAGGACCGCGCCCAGCACCAGGAAGCTGTAGCCGCCAAACCTGCACCCGTTGAACAGCGCCTGACGCCACGTCTGCGTCGCGACGTTCCGCGACATGGGCGGGTACTGACCCAGCAGCACCCACACCATCAGCAGCGCAGCCCCGGCACCGACCAGGATCAGCCCGGGCGAAGCCAGGTGATGGGTGGCGACCAAGTCCTTGTAGTCGTCCCCGTGGAGCTGGTCGTGGTTCAGACCCGCCAACATCCACCCGAACGGTGTCGCGACCGCCCAGGCGACCCCGACGAACACCGCGACGTTGAGCGCGAACCCCGCCAACGCTGTCGCGATCGCGGACGGCCGGAACTTCTCGCCCTCCGCGGCAGCCGAGTGGTCCGCTCCCTGCTCCGCGACGGTGGCGGGAGCTTCGGTGCTCCCAGCCGTGCCCCGCGGACTCGAGGCGAGCAGATAGCCCAGGTTCGCGAACAGGTGGCTCTCCTCCCTCGTCATCTCGTCCTGGAGCAGCGACCACGACGGTGGCTTGATGCCGGCCGGGTCCAGCCGTTCCGTGCTCCCGTACGTGTCGGTGTCGTAGAAGCTGCGGGCCAGGCTCCAGCCGGACGCCATGTTCGACCCTCCGGACACCGCCGTCACCACCGACGCCCGGTCCCACCCGATCGGTTGCCCGTCACCCTGATCGGTCTCGAGCATCTGCAGGGCGCCCAGCGAGATACACGCCGCCCGGATCCCGCCGCCGGACAGCGCGATCCCGAACGGGGTCGGCCGGAAGCGGAGGTCAAGCCGGTCCGGCCGCTCCGGTGAGTCTGCCGACGGCTTCGGGAGGTTCCACGACGCGGTCTGGACCCACCGGGGCGTGAACCACCACGTCCACACGCCGCACACCACGAAGCCGACGGCGGTCAACAGGAACGCGAACTTCACCCACGCGCACGTGGCTGCCAGCTCCCACAGCAGGTCCTTGCTCTTCGCGCCCGCCGCGGGCGTCGTGTGGTCGGCACGCCACAGACAAAGGTTCTCGGCAAGGTCGAACCCCCCGGCGGCCACTACCGCCCACGACAGCGGTACGCGCGCCCGGCGCACCGGCTCGAGGCGGTAGTAGCTTCCGGCCCACCGCACCAGCAAGAACAGCAGTAGGACGTAGCCGACGATGAGCCCGATGTCGGCACGGAACGCCGCGTCGATGACCCCGTCGTTCGGATACAGGTGACAGACCCCCGCGTGTGCGACCCGACGCTGCGGGTCGATCGCGACAACCCGATTCGCGCAGAACAGGGTCGCCGCGACCTCTTGTGACCCGGCGAGCTCCAGGCGGATGACGTTGGGGCCCGATGGCCGCGCCCATTGTCCGAACACGGCCGTGGGGACCGCGAGTAAGACGAGCACGACCCACAACCGCCACGTCTTCCAACCCCTGCCGTGCCTCACGCGCTCCCCAGGTTCGCCGTGCTCCTCGTTCCGCTGTTGCTCCCCCGGCCGGGGCTGCCCCTCCTGCTCGTCCTTCTTCCTCTGATGGTTTAGCCAGTCGCTCGGCGGATCGACGGCGCCGTCCGTCCGGGCGCCCACCAATTCCACACCGACCGCGCCGGCCACAAGCAGCGCCATGAGGACCACCCAGGTCACTGTGCTGCGAGGAACAGCGAGACCATGCGGACCCGCGTTGGTCGCACCCAACACGGCCCCCAGCACAGCGACCGCTGCGACGATGACCACAACGATCAGGATGTGGAACCCGTAGTTCCACTCGAGCGACTTGTCCCTCTTCGCATCAGCGCCTGGAGCAGCCATGACGACCCCCTCGCCACCTGCCCGACGGATCAGCTCACGCGACTACCGCCTCGAGCTCGGCCCGGCCAAGGTGGCTTCCCAGGCTAGCCACCTGACGGCGCCTCCGCCATGCCGCCTCAGGGTCGGTGCGGAGTCTCGCAGCTCGTCAACCGGATGCTGCTGGAGGCCGCGGCCGACGCGGCGAGCCATGACGGCTCTGTTAGTTGTTTGATTTCAGCTATGCAGAGGCGGGACCCGGGGCCAGTGCTGATCAGATGGCCGCTCTGAGTTCGTCGAATGCGGTGGCCAACCGGAACGCCGGCGCTGCGTCGACTGCGAGCTCGTAGTGGCCCCGGCGGAGGTTCTGGGTCAAGGCGTGCCCTCGGATCACCGCGCTCGCCGTGCGAGGCTTCCTCAGCGCCGCATCGGTGTTGAGCCCGGCCTTCAGCCGGCCGTGGTCGCATTCGACTCGATGGTTCTCGTACTGGCCGCTGCTATGCAAGACCCGGGAAGCAGCTCTGCAACCACGTTGGCCAACGCCGGCCTCGTCGGTGATCACCTCGCCCGGGCGGATGCGATCCTGATTCTGGTCGAGCCGAGATATCTCTCAGTCTCGACGGACGGCGCCCTGGACGAGGAACCGCCACACGAGAGCATGCCCGAGGGCCACTAGTAGAACCAGTAGGAGGGCCTCGGCCTGAATGGCATCCAAGCCCAGGGGACCGGCGATCTCAGGGAAGACACCCAAGAGCGCGATGCTCGCGTACACCGCCACAGCACCAGCGCGCGCAGCCCTCAGGTGTCGGTCAGCTTCTTGCGAGAGCAATCGGGCCGTAGCCAGGCAGCCGATCAGAGCGATGACCACGAAACTGACTCGCCAGACCGCGGGGGTCTGGACGCCGCCGACCTGCGCGAACAAGCCCATCAGCGCCGGGAGCAAGAAGGCGAGGTAAACCCCGGCGACGCCGCGCCGACGGGCCGGGTCCCTGGCCCACCCGAGGTCGCGTTGAACCACTCCCCACCACAACCCAACAAGGGTGAAACACGACGCCGAGAAGAGCGCGTAGAACGTGCTGACGTCCATCGCACCTCCGACCAGCGAGTGAGCCCCACCAGTGTCCTGCGGTGCACATCGAACCGCCACTCGAGATCGCCAACTCCGGCATCCGGTAGACCTCGAGCCCAGTCCGGCGGACACGGTACGTCGACGTCTGTCCCGGACGTCGCTGCGACCCACGTCAAGCGCCGAGCAGCAAACGACCCGGATTACATCGCTGTTGCCCGGATCCCTCCAGCCGGCGGCTCCAGCCACTCATCCGCCGAGTTACTCATCGCATGCACACGGATGATGGGCGGATCACTTCGCCGGCTTGTGGGTGCGACCGAGGCGGAGACAAGTCCGGCCCGCGAGGCCAGACTCGCCTGGTCCGAAACCGCTTTGCTGGCAGATGGCGCGTCTCGGGACGACCGGTCGCGTTCTTGGTAGCACTGCTCTGCGCAGCCGGTAGGGCTGGTGCGGCAGGGTTCGCCAGGCCGCGTGACGCACTCTCGGGCTAGTTTGAGATGCTGGGGTTGAGGCCCATCGGATACGTGAGCGAGGGGTCGTGCGGTCGAGCCTCGAGCTCAGCCTGCAGCCGCGACAGGCTGGCGATCCACTCGGCCATGACGGAGGCGGCCCGGGCATCCAGCGCCAGCTTCGGGACGTCGGCGGTCAGCAGCATGTTGTAGGGCTTCCATGTCCCGATGAGCGTCGCCACGAGGTCGAACGAGCGGCGCTGGTCCATCGGCTCGCCGGACAGGGGAACGACCGTCGGCGTGACCCAGCCGAGGGTGGTGTAATCCCACACGACGTTGTTGAGGATGTCGTGCTCGACCGTCGACACGTGGATGAGCGTCGCGCACAACCGGCCGAGCACGTCTCGGGTGAGTACGTCACCGACGCCGTTGGACATCACCCGGTTGAGCTCGTCGATCCAGCTCACGAGCTCGGCGTCGGCTGCGACGGCGGGATCGTTGTCGTAGTAGAGCGCCAGATAGCGGTCCACGTAGTCGCGGGTCACGTCCCAGAGGCTCATGACGTTGTCGCGATAGGGATATGGGAAGGGCGTCGACGTCGTACCTCGCCGGGCGAACTGCGTGGGCGGTTCGTAGTCCCAGAAGTCGAAGCGTGCGAGGTGGTCCTCGACCATCGTCACCAGCACCTCGGCCTGGTGCGAGAAGGTGTTCGCGAGATAGCCTCGCGGCCCCGACAGCTGGGCGTTCGCGAGCTCGACATTTCCGATGAGCACGGTGTCGAAGCAGTGGTGCAGCAGTCGTCGCACCGGATGCGACGCGCCGAGCCGGTTGTTCGACGCCAACGCGAACGGCGTCAGCATCGACAGGTGCACGTCTACGTTGTGACGGAAGACGGTCAGTTCCTCGTTCACGCCGGCGATCAGGGCCGCCCGGACCCGGCCATCAGGGTGAGCCTTGTCATCGGCGCTCGGGGGCGAGGCCACGGTCTGCGTGACGAGTCGTCCGTCCCGTACCACGAGCGAGGCGACCCCGCCCGGCTGGGCGAGGCCTGGGGCCACTGGGAAGCCGCTGACCCAGTCGGACCCGAACTCGTAGCGGTCGTCTTCGACCCGGCGTAGTCCGCTCGCGAACGGACCTCGCGTGGCCAGCTCGCCGATCACGTCGTCGGTGTCTGCCAACGCCGCCGGCAGCGTCGGCGCGGTCGACCACGCCCTCCTGAAGAACCAGGGATAGATGATGCGTAGGAAACGGCGCTCGTCCGTCGGGATGGGTCTCGTGTGCCGGGGCGCCACCCACCTGACGAACCTGATCAGCCTGCCCTCCAGCCGAATGAGTCGTAGACGCTTCGATGCCCGGTCCGCTGGCGGGAAGCTCGTCGGGAGGTAGAGACCCTTGATTGGCATGTCGGGGTAGAGGTCGCCGTAGGGCCGGAACTCGACCTTGCCGTCCCCGGGCACGTCGAGGGGGTAGACCTTCTGCATCCGGAACGCCAGCAGCGTGAAGAACGAGAGGATGGTCCGGTAGAGCCAGAAGCGGAGGCTGCTCACGTGCTCGGTCGCTCCCAGATCGCGAATGCGTTGCTCGACCCTCCGACGTACGGATCGAGCTCGGGGAAGTGGCGGGTCAACACGGTGACCATCGTGTTGTCCTCGATCCACTCGATGCCCTCGGGCGTGTAGACCTCGTCGGTGAAGTGGGTGGTGAAGAAGCGGTCACTGTTGAGCCGTCGGGACGCCATCAGGATGAAGATGCGAAATGCCGTGTCGCTGAAGGCGAATCCGTCCGGGCGGTCTTCGGCGAACATCCCGGGGAGGAGATCGAGACTGTCGATGTCGCCGTTGTAGACATCGTGCAGCTCGGCAGCCCACTGCTTGTTGCTCGTGATGTCGTCGAACGTCGTGGGCACCGGCAGATGCAGGAGCCTGCGGAACGCGGTGTAGCGCGGCACGCCCAGCTCGCGGCAGCGGACGATGTCGGTCGCGGAGAGGTCCATCAGCGCACCGGTGTCGGGTCGGCGGAAGGTCTGCAGGTACTTCGGGAAGTTGTGCAGGCACACCAGACCGGGGTTCATGGTGCCGAAGGTGTAGAGCAGGTCGACGAGCCGGTTGGTGCGCAGCACCTCGGCGCCCGCCGGACCGGCGAGCTTGTCGAACGCCGTCGGACCCAGGGTGGGTGCACCCGTGTCGACCGAGCGGAAGTTGAAGTCGTCCGGAATCAGCGGATGCATCCGGTAGACGGCGACGAACTCCTCGGTGAGAGCGAACGGAATACCGAAGTCATCCGTCTCGCCGCCGACGATGCCCGAGAGAACCTCGCTGCTGCTCAGCCGACCGAAGGCGTTGTGCAGTCGTTCGCCTTCCACACCCCACCAGTTGGCGCGCAGACCCGCGACGGCAGTGGGGTGGGCGGTGACTGCGGGCGTCCACTCGACGGTGTGGATCTTCGCCAGCAGCGCACACAGGATCAGCCGCCCGCGCTGGAACAGCGTCTCGTCGTCGAACTGCGGGTGCTTCGCCGCGAGCATGTCGCAGACCGCGTTGTGCTCCATCGCAAACAATGTCTGCATCATGCCCATGCCGATCCAGAACCCGGGCAGGTACACCGGGTTCTGGGTGCGATCGTCCGGCACCGGCGGCAGCCCGTCGACCAGCCGCAGCTTGCCGCCGGTGTGGGTGCGCAGGAAGGTCTGGGAGGCGAGGTCGTTGCCGTAGAGCTGCGACCCGTCCCACCAGTGGGTGTTGACATTGATGTGGGTCGGCGGCAGGTCCGAGTCCGGCGGTGAGGTGGGATCGTCCGGAGTGCGCATGACCTGTAGCGGCGGTTCGGGCCAATCGTCGCCCGGCAAGAGAGGGATCATCCACGGGTTGTCCGTTGGGCTTGTGCCGTGTTTGACCCAGTCGTGAAGCATGAACTGCAGCCACGATGCGATCAGCGCGTTGCCGGTCGACGCGGGGATGATTCCGTGGTCTCGGGTCATCAGCCGACGGCTGATCTCGCGCGGACTCGGGTCCAGGATGCGCCGGCGGTCGGGCCACGTGGCCTCGAGCGGGACATTGCGCCCGAACCTGGTGCCGGCCATCCCCATGTCGCCGTGCACGAGGTCGTTCCAACTGCCGTCCGGCGTCCGTTCGGCCTTGAACCGTTCCTCGAACGGCGGCGTTAGTGCGGGATCGATAGCCGGCAACCGAGACGTGTCCTGCAGATTCTTCTGACGCAGCGTGTTCCGGATGCCGATCAGTTCGATCAGGCCGAGTGGTTCGGGGAGTGTGTACCAGGGATGCTTCTGGTCGATCTTCTCGACCTCGGAGTCGAATGCCCGCTCGAAGATGCCAGGCTTCGGCTTCTCGTCGGAGGAGCTCGTCGCCGGCTTGTCCAGGTCCGCCATGTGCCTCTCCCCGGATGGTGCAAATGAGTCGCGTGAGCGTCAGTCACATCCTGCCCCCGATCCTGTCGACTGCGATAGGCCTGCGCTGGACCCGACACCCGTCACCAGAAGCCGCCTTGAACGCCCCGGCACCGGAACGCTTCTCCAAGCTCGGCTTGATCCACTCTTCCGCCGCCCGATTGTCGGCTGGGTCGCGGAGCGCCTCCCGGCAGGTCACCGCGTTGCGAGCGTGGGTCCTTCCGCCGCGAGCGGCGGCGACCTGCCGCCGGTCTCGATGCACCTCGTCGGGTGGCTAGATCGCTCCAAGGCGGCCCACTAGCATCGCTTCCATGGCAGGGCCTGCATCGCTCACGACGCTCCCGCTGGAGCCGGTCGGATCGATCGACGAGGCTGCGGCCAGGATGCAAGAGATGGGCAACATTCTGGCTCCCATGGACGGCTTGGCGTGTTTCAACCGCATGTACCTGATCGTCACCGGGGCGGTTCGCACGCAGGTGGGCGCAGGGTTCTTCGCGGACCCGGCCTTCATGGCCAGTCTCGATGTCAACTTCGCAAATCGCTACCTAGCCGCCATCCGTGCCTACCGGACCACCCCGGGTACCGCGCCGCGCGCCTGGAAGGTTCTGTTCGACAACAGGGCGAACACCGGCCTAGCCCCGATGCAGTTCGCGCTCACCGGGATGAACGCCCACATCAACTACGACTTGGCTGCTGCGGTAGCCCAGACATGTGAGCAGCTGAAGACAGAGCCTGACCAGGATGCACATCACGCTGACTTCGAGAAGGTGAATGGGATCCTGGAGGCACTCGACCCACAGATCCGAGAGTCGTTCGAGCAAGGGGTGTTCCTCGAACTGGATCGGGAGTTCGCGGGACTGGAGAATCTCGTAGGTTACTTCGGGATTACTGCTGCCCGGGAGAGCGCTTGGGTCAACGCCCAGGTGTTGTGGAAACTGGGTGAGGAGCCGCTGCTTGCCAGCTCCTACCTAAGCGCCCTTGACCGAGGTGTCGCCTTCGCCGGCAGAGCGCTGCTGATCCAACTCTCCAGGACCTAGATCGAAATTACGCCCGCTTCCCGGTGTACCGCGTGGCGCCCCGCATCTTCAGAAACCGGCATCACGCGCACCCGCCCCTGGCTGCCTTCGGTGCGGCCGCGGACCGCGAGCTCTTGGTCTTCGGGACTCGACACGCCGCAGACTGCCGGGGGGCGTGCTGGGCTCTCATGCTGCTCCCGGCGCTGAGCGGGTCCTATCAGCTCACGGCCATGGTGCTCTGCTCGCTCTGGGCCTGGGCGCAGGCGCTGGAGACTCCCGGAAAACCGCGATGGCAGCTCCGACTGCCCGTGCGGGTGGGACGCATCGTCCGAAGCCGTTCCGGGTTCAGCCCCGTGGTGTCAGGGGTTACCGGCCGGTAATGTTGAGACCTTCATCTGACCACCGGCTACGACCGGATCTGAGGCACCCCGGGTGAGCCGGCCGGCACGTGGGGCCGACCCGCGCCACGCAGTCTCGCCGGCCCGCCTTCTAGTTGCTGGCTGGGGCCCGCCAGACCAGAGTGTGGTCGGAGTCGGTGGTGCTGCGGTCCACGCAGTTGTTGTGGGCTGGGTGTGAGACTCGGCCCCAGGAGTCGTTTCCGATCCAGGTGGGCACTCCGAAGGGGAGGTCTGCTGCGGGGATGGCGGCGTAGTCGGCTTCGGTGAACCTGGCGCCGTAGCCGGGGCCGGTGTTGGCGCCGGCGGGGTCGGGGGTGACTGCGGCTCGGATTCCCGGCAGGGCAGCATTCCATTTGGCGAGCAGGTCGGCGGTGTTGTGGTCGGAGGGATGGGGGATCTTGAAGGTGGGGACCTGGGGTGCGGTGGCCCATTGGGCGAGTGCTGCTTGAGCGTTGCCGCCGAAGGCGATGACGACTTGGACGTCGGGGCCGCTGACGAGGTCGTAGAAGCCTCCCGAGCCTTGCACGCGTCACCCGTTTGGTCACTACCCATCGAGGGCCGACCGACCCCGCGCGCTACGACGAACACACCCACCCAACACCAGCAACGTCGTCGCCTGGCTTGGAGAACATGTGTCGCGGCTTACCGCTCGGCGTATCAAAGTGATCCGGCCCGGCGATCCAGTACGTCTTGAAGCGAAAGCATCCGGCTGGGCAGTCGTGAAACCGCACAATTCTCTGAGTTACAGACCTCAGGAACCAGTCAGACTCATCGATCGAGAATGGGATGCGCGTCTTCATCGGAGCGCCACCTGGGGCTAGTGCCTGCAGGAGGGACCATGCGTCCACGCGAGGATCTCGCATAGCGACAGTCTGCAGTTCCACGCCGACACTGCAAACCTGCGGTTGAGCTGCGTCACTCCGCCGCGATCGGCGGTGGACCCAGCGTTGTGTGACGACCTGTGGCGATCGGCGCGCGGCCGTCCTCCGAACCCCGACCCTTGGTTAGCGGTCCGGTGCGGAGGGCGGCCACGCGGGGGCTGCTACTTCAGCACCAGGGTGAGACCGATGATCATGAAGAACAGGGTCTGGGTGCTGTGTATGGCGATGCCTAGCAGAGCGCTGCGGTACCGCCGCGACAGACCGGACTCGGCGAAAGTGTCGACCAGGATGGTTTGCGGGATCACCCACGGTTCGTGGAGGTGGTAGCAGGCGAAGAGCACGCCGTTGATCACCCAGTCGGCGCGGCCGAACCGTGCCATCCGGGGAAGCATCAGGCCTCGGAAGAGCAGTTCCTCGCCGAGGACTGTGTTGAAGACGAACAGCACGATCAGGATCACGAACCAGCCCCAGTTCCCCGACATCCATGCCTGGCCCTGGCTGCTGCCAAAGAAGGCCGCCAGGTCGCGGCTGACCGGGCTGGGGATCGAGGGCAACATCTCCTCCAGGGCCAGCAGCAGTCCGCCGACCAGGATCAGCCACCACAGCTTTCCGCCGCGTTTGCCGGTCCGCGGACTGGTAGGGGCGGTCAGCCACAGGGCGGCCTTGACGACCGGCCATCGCAGGGTGCCTTGTTCTCGGCGTAGCACGATCATGACCAGGGCGAACTGCCAGATCAGGCCGGCAGCCAGGCACACGATGAGTGCCCGGACGAAGGCGGTGTCGCCGGAGAACATGTGGCTGAGGGCGGGCGCGACAAGCCAGGCGAGCGCGCCCATGGGTAGCGCGGCGGCTGCCCATAGCCCGAGGATCTTGCCGGTGGTCCATGAGGGGATGTGAACGTCCGGGGAGGCGTCAGTGGTCTTGCTGGTTGGCGTGGTGGTCATGGCCTTGGCTTTCTCCGAAGACTGGATTGAGCGGATGTCAAGACGCTAGGTGCCCGGCAGGTTCGGCCGCGTCGTCAACAGGTCGCTCGTCGAGTGGCACAAACGGCGGCACGTGAGTCCTCACAAAGGAGGAGGCGCGGTCACCTCAGTACGCAGCGCGCGTCACTTCGCCGGGTTGGGGACATCAGAACCCGTGTCTGGCAGCGCCTGCACCCTCAACGCCGCAGCCATGCCAGGTGCAATGTGGCTGGCCGTAACGGAAGCCCGCGGCTCGGTGGCGACAAGCGTGGCCCGGTCACGGCATCATGAACCCATGTCCGCGGCCTCGGGTCGCGCTCTGGTCGGGCGTGACGGGGAGCTTGAGCAGCTGGCACGGGCCAGGCTGCTGGCTCAGGATGGCCGCGTGCAGGTCGTCGTCGTCCGCGGTGAGGCGGGGATCGGCAAGACCGCCTTGATTCGGCGATGGACTGGTGAGGTCCTCGACTCCGATCCCAAGGCCGTCGTTGCGGTGGGGCATGCGGTCCCACTGTCGGGCGGCCCCATCCCATATGGAGTCGCCTCCGACCTACTGTCCGACCTGGTGGCCGCGATAGGAGCCGAGGGTGCCCGGAAGGCGCTCGGAACCGCGGTGGCCGCTCTGGCGCCTCTGGTGCCCGCGCTTGACGCCGACGGAAGCGCCAGCATCGACCGGTTCGCGGTGTTTGCAGGGTCTCAACAGCTGCTCCGGAACGTGCCCAGTGACCGCCTGGTGGTTCTGGTCGTGGAGGACCTGCACTGGGCCGACGATGCCACGCTCGACCTGCTCCTGTTCTGGGCGAAGACCGCCACTCGCGGCCGTCTCGTGATCGTGGCTACATCTCGGGACCGCGGCGAGCCAGTTGAGACCCTCGCCCGGCTCGTCGACCTGGAGCGCGAAGCGTCGGTCGTCTTGCCGCTGCGGCCGCTCTCTGGGGACGCTATCGACGAGCAGGTCGCCATGCTCAATGCGACCATCAGCAGGGCAGGCAGCGACCGGGTCAAGCGCCTGTCTGGCGGCGTCCCGCTGTACGTCGAGGAACTCGTTGCGGCCGGTGACGACCCGAACAGCGGGATACGCCTCGACTTGGCGCGCCGCCTCCGCAGCCTCGATGAGAGCGCTCGACGGGTCCTACAGTTGGCAGCACTGGATCCGCATCCATTTGACGCGCCCGGTATGGCGGCCGTCGCCGAGACAGAACCCGAGGCCGTCTCGGCAGCGGTTGACAAGGGCATGGCCTGTGGCCTGCTCGAGCCAGTGGTCTCCGGCGTCTGGCGGTTCCATCACGACCTGCAACGCGAGGCGGTCGCGGCCTCGATGACGCCGACCGCTGCTCTGGCCGGTCACCGTCGCTGGGCGGAACACCTGAACACAGCGGACGACGGGGCGCTTGACGACCTGGTCTCTGCGGCGGATCACTGGGAGAAGGTGGGACGTTCGCGCGAGAGCATGGACGCGTTGCGCCGGGCAGCGCGTGCCGCGTCGTGTCGGGGCAACGGGGGGGCGATGACCGGTCTGGTGCACCGAGCGCTGGAGCTCGACTACGACGGGCCGCCCCTGTTGTCTCCCTCCGAGCACGACGACCTCCTGGGAGCGTTCTTCGCTTCGATCCCAGTAGTCGCCGAGGCAGCTCCGGTCATCGGGGCCGAACGGCGACATCTCGACCTAGCGGGCGACGTGCGACGTGCCTGGCTTGAGCTCGACCGCGAAGACGACAGCCGGCACCATCACAGGGGCCGAGGTGGTGCGCTTGCGCGAGGTCCTGGTGGCCCACAGCTCCGAGCAGCTGGCACAGGTCGTCATGCACACCCTGATCAGAGTGCACATCGGCGTGAGCGAGGATCGGGTCGAGGTCCTCGAGACACTCGACAAGCTGCTCGAGATGGAAGAAGCATGTGGCACAAACGTGATCGTGGAACGCGCCGAGTGGATGTCCTTCATCGACCGCGACCTCACCGGCGAGGACCACCTGGCGATGTGGAGCGAGGCCCTCGACTCCTGCACGGGTAACGACGGCCAACGTCCCAAGGCCATGGCGCGAGTCATTCACGGGCTCGTCGGCCTGGGCCGGTTCCAGCAGGCGAGAGCGCACCTCGATGAGTTTTTTGAGATGCTCCCAGAGCCGGTGAGCTCCAAGTGGTGGTACATCGTCGGGCGGCTCGCGGCCCAGCTCAACGACCTCGAAGGGCGATGGACCGAAGCTGAGCGGTTCTACCGAGCGATAGCGGACCGGGGCTCCTTCGACGACTGTCTCCGGTTGGGTCTCGCGGGCATCGCGTCTCTCGCTGTGCGCACGGGTGACCGGGCACGCCTCGAGGAGGTCATGGCCGAGGTGGACGCGTTGCCTCCCGCTCCGGGGCGCGGGGTCATCGGGTATCGGGAGCGGCTCGTTCCCGACATCGTCGCGGCCTATGCATGCGCCGACTCCCACCCTGCGCGCGCTGTGGATCTTCTTCGCCCCGCCCTGCAGGCGATGGCATCAGGAGACGAGATCCGCCCTGCGGAGGACGTGGTGGTCCTGGTGGCGCGCCTGGTCCGACGTGGGCTCGGGTCGGCTGGCGAGCTCAGCGACTTGGTGGCCCAAGCTGCCATTGCTCAGTTCAACGACGGTCCGCTGGAGGACGCCTACCGGGCAGAGGTCGAAGCCTCCATCCGTCCGTCCTTGCAGGAGACCATGTCCATCTGGCAGGCCGTGGTCGACGGCTGGGACGCCCTCTCAGTGCCCTTCCGCGCCGCGGAATCACGGCTGGTGCTCGCCGAAGAGCAACTCCGCGTCGAAGACCGAGAGCGGGCACGCGAGACGCTCGCCCAAGCCCTGAAGCAGGCACTTGCCCTCGGTGCCGAGCCTCTCGCCAACGAGGTTCGGGCGCTCGCGGGACGAGCCAGGCTGCGACTGGACGGTGAGTCAACCGCAACCGGGACCGGCGGCCTCACCTCTCGTGAGCTCGAGGTGCTCGGGCTGCTCGAGAAAGGATCGACCAACCACGAGATCGGACGCGCACTCTTCATGTCCCCCCGCACCGCAAGCGTGCACGTGTCCCACATCCTAGCCAAGCTCGGTGCGAACAACCGCACCGAGGCGGGCGCCGTGGCGCGAGAACGCGGCCTTCTCTGATCCGGTGAGCCGCCCGGGATCGCAAGAGGGACCGACCCGGCGGAGGCGTGGCCGGTGTCCGTCTCGGGACCTCTTCAGAAATGCCCTCCCCTGCACTCCAAGACTTCGTCTCGCGACCAAGCGCTGACGCGGCGACCGGGTGTGACCCATTCCACCGGCAGTCGGCGCCGTGTACCGACCTCGGGTGGCTCCCTTAGTTCACACGGGACGCAGACAGGGACATCAGGGGTCTGGCTGGACTGGGCGTATGCGATCGAGTCCGGAGTAGGTGAGGCTCAGCCGACGAGCTGGCGGGCGAGGGCGGCGGCCGCGCCTCGGTTGGCGACGCCGAGCTTGGCGAGCATGTTCGAGACGTGCACGCTCACCGTCTTCTCGCTGATGAACAGATCGGCCGCGATCGTCTTGTTGGAGGCGCCCTTGGCGAGGAGGCCGAGGACTTCGCGTTCACGGGGTGTCAGTCGGCTCAATGGTCCTTCCTGCACCGCCGCCTCTGGGAGGGGTATGCGGGTGCGGGTGGCGAGCCTGAACGCGCGGCGCTCGAGCTCACCCGCGCCGATGTCGTGGGCGGTGCGCCAGCACTCGACGAGCAGCTCTCGACCCTCGTCCCTTCCGCCGTGCGCCAGCAGCTGCTCTGCAAGGTTCAACCGTGGCTCGAGGGCGAAGTAGGCCCCGAACGGAGCGGCCAGCGAAGCCGCCACGCGGAACTGCTCTACCGCCGGTTCGCCCGCGCCTCGCGCGGCGTAGGCCTCGGCGAGCGCGAGCTGGACGCCGTAGTAGCTGCCGCGCCACTCATTGGTGAGACCTGCTGTTGCTCGCTCGAGTTGGCGATCGGCGAGCTGGCGCAGGTGGTCAACCGAAGGTCCGGTGGTCGCCCGGTTCAGGGTCAGGGCCTGGAAGCCGATCCGCGCCGCCGCACCTGCCAGCAGGGGTGAGTCACACTCCTGCAGCTCACCGAGGTACGAGGTCGCCGCATCGCGAGCGCCTTCGTCGTCGTCGAGCATGGCCGCGAGGTCGACGACGCGTAACACCTGCTCGGCGTCGGGGTGCCCTTCCAGCTCTTCCTCGGCGGCGACCTCCGCACGGACCGCGTGCGCCGCGGCAGCGACGTCACCGCGCGCCAACAGGAGGGCGGCGCTCAGGCGCCGCTCTCGGTTGCCGGGCAGCCCGAGGGCCCGCAGGCCGTTGAGCCGTTGCTCCGCCTCCTGAAGTCGGCCGAGCCCGATGAGTGCCTCGACGGCGGCGTCCCCACAGGCGACGGCCTGCTGGACCAGGCCAGTTGCGATGCCCTCGTCAAAGCCGTCTGAGGCCAGTGCCATTCCCCGCTCCACTTGCCCTGCAGCCGTGTACGCGTGTGCCAGGTTCTCGACCTCGTACAGGGCGTGTCCGAGCATTCCCGCCCGACGGTCCGCCGCCACCACCTGCTCGTACTGCGCGAGCGACTCCCTGACGCGGCCCACGGCGAAAAGCACCTCGGCCCGCCAGCCCAGGGCATCGATCTGCACCTCATGGCACGCGACCGTCATGGCGATGTCCGCTGCTCGTTCGACATCGGCCAGGGCAGGCGTGAACTCGTCGCGGAAAATGTGCAGGGCGGCTGAGGCGATCAGTGCCCGTGCCAACTCCTCGGAGGGCGACTCGCCCGCGTGGTCGATGGCGCGATGCACCGCCTCCTCGGTACCGATTGAGTCGGCGTGGAACAAGCAGCTGAAGGCCAGCGCGGAGTACGCGCGGCTGGCCAGAAGGGGGCTGGTGTCCGGCTCGACCATGTCGACGGCTCGGCGAGCGAGCGCGTACCACCGCTCGCCGTCGCCCTGTGCGCAGACGACTCCGCGAGAAGTACGACGAGCTCGATCTTCGCAAGCCCTGCCACAGACTCCGCGTCCGGCACCTGATCCCACAGAGCCAACGCCCGCTCCCGGTGGGTGACCTCCTCGGCAGCGCCGAGGCGCGCGGCCGCGGTGCCCGCGCCGACGGACGCCGCTAGGGCGTGGGACAGGTCGTGCCCGGCGTTCCAGTGGAAGGCGGCCCGGCTCAGAGCTGTGAGCTCGGGATCCGGCTGGGCGTCCAGCCCGGCCTGGAGGATGGCGGCGAGCTCCGCGTGGATTCGGCTGCGTTCGTCGGGCATCAGGTCGTCGTAGACGGCCTCGCGTAGCAAGCCGTGTCGGAACTCAAGTGCGTCCGAGGTCTGGCGCAGGACCCGCGCGTCGAGAGCCTCGCGAAGGAGGCCCCCAACCCTGTCCTGCCCCAGGCCGGACAAGGGCAGGAGTGTGGCGGTGTCCAGGCGGGTCCCGCTCACCGAGGCGAGTCGCAGAAGGGTCCGTGCGTCCTCGCTGAGGGCGTACATCCGCGCCAGGAACAGATCCGCGAGCAGCTCCGGCATCCCCGGCTGGACGGCGTCCACCAGCTCCTCGGCATAGAGAGGGTTGCCCTCGGACCGCGCGAAGATCTCCTCGACCACGGAGGGTGCGGGCCGCGTGCAGGTGTGCGGAGACGATGTGCGAGATCTCGCTGCGGCTCAAGGGGCCGAGGTCGAGGCGTCGGCTCCCAGGAGCCCGACCGATCTCGGTCAGCGACGCGCGGAAGGGGTGACGGCGGTGCAGGCCGTCGCTGCGGAAGGTGAGCAGCAGGAACAGCCGGCCACGGACCGTGCGGGACACCGACGTCACGAAGTCCTCGGTCGACCGGTCCGCCCAATGCATGTCCTCAAGTACGAACAGCAGCGGCTGGCTGGCGGCCGCCTCCAGGACGGTCTGGCGCAGGTCCTCCAGCACCTCGAAGGTCTCCCCGCTCCGCGGCACCTCGGGGTCCAGGAGTCTGCGCATACGCCGAGCCGATGGACGCTCGTCCAGGTCCTCGACCTCGGCGAGAAGAGCCTGCACCGCTTCGAGCACAGGCGCGAACGAAACACCGGTCTCAAGGTCCAGGCAGTGTCCGACGGCGACGGCGAAGCCGCGGTCCAGGGCTCGACGTTGGACCTCCCCCACCAGCGTGGTCTTGCCGATCCCAGCATCTCCACCGATGAGAACGGTGCGCGGAGCCCCCTGTGCCGTGGCCTCCAGGGTCTCGTCCAGAGCGGCCAGCTCCGCGTCACGGCCGACAAGGTGTGGCATGTCCTGCGATCCAAGCATCCGGGTCCACCGCCCTAGAGATGGGTCTGTGGAAGTTCCAAGACCAAACATGCTAGGCATGGCCCAGCAGAGGGCGCCACGGGAAGCTGGCCCCCCTCGACAAGTCTCGAGCCGGCTACTCACCGAGCCGCACCCGGCCTCCGGCGGTCGTGGCCTGGTGTGCAACCCGGGCGCAGACCGCCGGGCGGGTCCGCGTTGTAGTTCTGTGCCTGGACCATGGTCGGCTGGTCTGACCCCGAGCCTGCCAGCGAGAAGGACCCCGAGAACGACAGCACGGCGCTTCCCGCCGCAGGGCGGCGACGATGGCCACTGCCGCCGCCGCAGAATAGGTGTGCAGTGGCTGATCGAGGTGGCCGTCATGGTCAGTCTCCTGGCTAAGCGGCCGGACTGTCCGACCTTCTGACCACTCACATTCGACCTAAGACGCAGACTCGACATCGGGAGACTTCCCGATCCTCGGCGCGAAACGCAGCTCGATCTTCGTAGGACACGTTTGTCAGCCGGCAGCCGTTTCACATGCCGCGATGAGGGTGCGTCACACCGCCGGGTTGGGGACATCAGAACCCGTGTCTGGCAGCGCCTGCACCCTCAACGCCGCAGCCATGCCAGGTGCAATGTGGCTGGCCGTAACGGAAGCCCGCGGCTCGGTGGCGACAAGCGTGGCCCGGTCACGGCATCATGAACCCATGTCCGCGGCCTCGGGTCGCGCTCTGGTCGGGCGTGACGGGGAGGTTGAGCAGCTGGCACGGGCCAGGCTGCTGGCTCAGGATGGCCGCGTGCAGGTCGTCGTCGTCCGCGGTGAGGCGGGGATCGGCAAGACCGCCTTGATTCGGCGATGGACTGGTGAGGTCCTCGACTCCGATCCCAAGGCCGTCGTTGCGGTGGGGCATGCGGTCCCACTGTCGGGCGGCCCCATCCCATATGGAGTCGCCTCCGACCTACTGTCCGACCTGGTGGCCGCGATAGGAGCCGAGGGTGCCCGGAAGGCGCTCGGAACCGCGGTGGCCGCTCTGGCGCCTCTGGTGCCCGCGCTTGACGCCGACGGAAGCGCCAGCATCGACCGGTTCGCGGTGTTTGCAGGGTCTCAACAGCTGCTCCGGAACGTGCCCAGTGACCGCCTGGTGGTTCTGGTCGTGGAGGACCTGCACTGGGCCGACGATGCCACGCTCGACCTGCTCCTGTTCTGGGCGAAGACCGCCACTCGCGGCCGTCTCGTGATCGTGGCTACATCTCGGGACCGCGGCGAGCCAGTTGAGACCCTCGCCCGGCTCGTCGACCTGGAGCGCGAAGCGTCGGTCGTCTTGCCGCTGCGGCCGCTCTCTGGGGACGCTATCGACGAGCAGGTCGCCATGCTCAATGCGACCATCAGCAGGGCAGGCAGCGACCGGGTCAAGCGCCTGTCTGGCGGCGTCCCGCTGTACGTCGAGGAACTCGTTGCGGCCGGTGACGACCCGAACAGCGGGATACGCCTCGACTTGGCGCGCCGCCTCCGCAGCCTCGATGAGAGCGCTCGACGGGTCCTACAGTTGGCAGCACTGGATCCGCATCCATTTGACGCGCCCGGTATGGCGGCCGTCGCCGAGACAGAACCCGAGGCCGTCTCGGCAGCGGTTGACAAGGGCATGGCCTGTGGCCTGCTCGAGCCAGTGGTCTCCGGCGTCTGGCGGTTCCATCACGACCTGCAACGCGAGGCGGTCGCGGCCTCGATGACGCCGACCGCTGCTCTGGCCGGTCACCGTCGCTGGGCGGAACACCTGAACACAGCGGACGACGGGGCGCTTGACGACCTGGTCTCTGCGGCGGATCACTGGGAGAAGGTGGGACGTTCGCGCGAGAGCATGGACGCGTTGCGCCGGGCAGCGCGTGCCGCGTCGTGTCGGGGCAACGGGGGTGCGATGACCGGTCTGGTGCACCGAGCGCTGGAGCTCGACTACGACGGGCCGCCCCTGTTGTCTCCCTCCGAGCACGACGACCTCCTGGGAGCGTTCTTCGCTTCGATCCCAGTAGTCGCCGAGGCAGCTCCGGTCATCGGGGCCGAACGGCGACATCTCGACCTAGCGGGCGACGTGCGACGTGCCTGGCTTGAGTTCGACGCGAAGACGACAGCCGGCACCATCACAGGGGCCGAGGTGGTGCGCTTGCGCGAGGTCCTGGTGGCCCACAGCTCCGAGCAGCTGGCACAGGTCGTCATGCACACCCTGATCAGAGTGCACATCGGCGTGAGCGAGGATCGGGTCGAGGTCCTCGAGACACTCGACAAGCTGCTCGAGATGGAAGAAGCATGTGGCACAAACGTGATCGTGGAACGCGCCGAGTGGATGTCCTTCATCGACCGCGACCTCACCGGCGAGGACCACCTGGCGATGTGGAGCGAGGCCCTCGACTCCTGCACGGGTAACGACGGCCAACGTCCCAAGGCCATGGCGCGAGTCATTCACGGGCTCGTCGGCCTGGGCCGGTTCCAGCAGGCGAGAGCGCACCTCGATGAGTTTTTTGAGATGGTCCCAGAGCCGGTGAGCTCCAAGTGGTGGTACATCGTCGGGCGGCTCGCGGCCCAGCTCAACGACCTCGAAGGGCGATGGACCGAAGCTGAGCGGTTCTACCGAGCGATAGCGGACCGGGGCTCCTTCGACGACTGTCTCCGGTTGGGTCTCGCGGGCATCGCGTCTCTCGCTGTGCGCACGGGTGACCGGGCACGCCTCGAGGAGGTCATGGCCGAGGTGGACGCGTTGCCTCCCGCTCCGGGGCGCGGGGTCATCGGGTATCGGGAGCGGCTCGTTCCCGACATCGTCGCGGCCTATGCATGCGCCGACTCCCACCCTGCGCGCGCTGTGGATCTTCTTCGCCCCGCCCTGCAGGCGATGGCATCAGGAGACGAGATCCGCCCTGCGGAGGAGGTGGTGGTCCTGGTGGCGCGCCTGGTCCGACGTGGGCTCGGGTCGGCTGGCCAGCTCAGCGACTTGGTGGCCCAAGCTTGCCATTGCTCAGTTCAACGACGGTCCGCTGGAGGACGCCTACCGGGCAGAGGTCGAAGCCTCCATCCGTCCGTCCATGCAGGAGACCATGTCCATCTGGCAGGCCGTGGTCGACGGCTGGGACGCCCTCTCAGTGCCCTTCCGCGCCGCGGAATCACGGCTGGTGCTCGCCGAAGAGCAACTCCGCGTCGAAGACCGAGAGCGGGCACGCGAGACGCTCGCCCAAGCCCTGAAGCAGGCACTTGCCCTCGGTGCCGAGCCTCTCGCCAACGAGGTTCGGGCGCTCGCGGGACGAGCCAGGCTGCGACTGGACGGTGAGTCAACCGCAACCGGGACCGGCGGCCTCACCTCTCGTGAGCTCGAGGTGCTCCGGCTGCTCGAGAAAGGATCGACCAACCACGAGATCGGACGCGCACTCTTCATGTCCCCCCGCACCGCAAGCGTGCACGTGTCCCACATCCTGGCCAAGCTCGGTGCGAACAACCGCACCGAGGCGGGCGCCGTGGCGCGAGAACGCGGCCTTCTCTGATCCGGTGAGCCGCCCGGGATCGCAAGAGGGACCGACCCGGCGGAGGCGTGGCCGGTGTCCGTCTCGGGACCTCTTCAGAAATGCCCTCCCCTGCACTCCAAGACTTCTTCTCGCGACCAAGCGCTGACGCGGCGACCGGGTGTGACCCATTCCGCCGGGTCTGCAGCCGCATCGTTCGCCACGGCCCTCAGGTGCAAGATGGGAGAACCCTTTCGAGCGCGAGGTGAAGTCGGTGATCCTGCCAAGCGTCCGCGATCCTGCCTTCATCACGCTGCGTCGTGGCGGCACGATGACGGACGAGACACATCGCCTGCTTGCCTTGTGGGCGGCCACTTGCGCCGAACACGTGCTTCCACTCTTCGAGGTCGTTCGACCCCATGATCCAAGGCCCCGTGAGGCGATCGAGCAGATCCGCGGCTGGGTGTGTGGCGAGGCCAAGATGATGGAGACCCGGGCGGCCGGTGGCCACGCCATGGGTGCTGCCCGCGATCTACGTGGCGCTCCGAGATTCGCTGCCTACGCAGCCGGGCAAGCTGCCGTCGTGGCGCACGTTGCCGAGCACGAACTCGGTGCCGCCGCCTACGCGATCAAGGCCGTACGCGCATCGGTTCGAGCCAGCGAGAGCGCGGCCGCCGGCCGACACGAGTGCCAGTGGCAGCTCAACAAACTCCCCGAACAGATACGAGCATTGGTTCTGGACGATCAGGACCAGCGCAACGAGATCTGTTGGTCGGTCTTCAGCCGCTGACCCGCGTCATATCCGCGTCTGACATGCGTCATTCCTGCGGGCGCTGGGCCGTCGGAGCAAGCACTGGGACAGCGCGTTCAGGGTTGGTCGATGGTGCTCTGTCTGAAGACCCGAGTGCGGAGCTCGCCAGTGCTGGACGAGCCGGTCTTGTCGAAGATGGACTTCACGTGATCGCCCACCGTGTGAGGGGAGAGATGGAGTTCGGTGGCGATGGACTTGCGGGGTAACCCGGTGAGTAGGTGTTGGGTGACCTGAGACTCTCGCGGTGTCAGCCCGTAGGCCGCGATGATCAGAGGTGCCAGAGCGGCTGGGTTCGTGGGCTCCATGATGACGGCCAGCGGTCGGTCCTCGTCGTTGAGCCATGAGGCATGCACGGTCAGCCAGCGACCGGAGCGGACCCGTACACGAGCACTCGCTGCCGGGATGCTGTCTCGGGGGGCCCTCTTTAGCCGCTCGACCACCGAGGCGACCACGGTCGGCAAGGAGGCGCTGTGGGAGTCGTCGATGTCGGCTAGTTCTTCCAGCCAGCGAGCGGCGGTTGCACTTGCTGATCGAACAGCTCCTTCGGGATCGAGCAGGACCAGGCCTGGTCCGTCGCTGGTGGCGGATGCCGCCTGCGTCTGCGCGCCGAGGAGTGTCCGCCGGAGTGCGGCCGCGATGTGGGGGGCCAGCGCTGCCAGCCGGGGGCCGTCGGAGGAATCGAAGCCGGCTCTCGCTTCGGCCCGATGCAGGCACAGCAGTCCCCAGCAGTCCTCGCCGGTCATCAGCGCTACGCGGAGCTCGTCTCCCAGGCCGTAGGGGCGCATCGCCAGCCGGTATCGCCGGGCCGTCATGCGGTCGCCTGCGGTCGCCTGGTCCAACCAGCCGACATGGCTGTGCTGCCTCACGAGCTGGCGCAACTGGTTGACGTCGGTCTGGCCCAACTCAGCGGCAAGGAACGCAGCAGACGCCCCAGACGGCATCCCCCGACGAAACGCCTGTGTGTACAGCAATGTGACCGGATCGACCACCGCCAGGAACGCCCCGTCGAACCCGATCACCACGCCCAGCCTGGCCAGCAGGCCGTCGACGAAGACCGGCAGGTCCAGTGCCCCGGCACACCAGTGGGTGACGCTGCTCCAGCCTGCCCGGCTCGTGGTCACAGCATGAGCCTGGCATGGGGCGGCGCGTGCCGACACCCCCCGGATCCAGGGATGGCCTCCGGTGTCGCAGCAGAGGCATGGTCGAGTCATGACCCAGATCGACAGCTTCCCGCCCAGTGAGGCTTCCCGGGCAGCCTCGCAATCGGTGCCAGGCACCCGTCTCACACCGGGAGTGGTCAGTGCGCTGGACGGACCGATCCTCGCCGGCCCCGAGACAGCCGGCGCCCTGACCCTGCTGCACACCACCTTTGCCAGTGACGCCGGAGCCCAACGGGGCTACCAGAACTTCGCCACCATGAAAGAGGACTTCCGCAGCCGACCCGGATTCCTGCGCTGGCTCACCTTCAACGACGGGCCACATGGTTACGCACTCGGCCTGTGGCGCGACGTAGAGGACGTCACCGCCTTCGTGTCCGGCGCAGCCCACCAAGCCATGGTCCGGCAGCAGCGCGAGAACCCCTTCGAGAACAGCCAGTTCGCCGGCGTCTGGACAGCGCACGCCATCGGCCGACGCACGCTGTTCTGCACCCACTGCGGCACCGGGACGCCGACCCCGACAACCCGATGCTCCACCTGCTCAAGCCCGCTGGACGACCCCTTCACCCACCAGTAACCACGCCCTGGCATGGAGCCGGATCGAGGTCACATCTGCCGCGGCGAGGTGGTGCGTCACTTCGCCGGGAGTCGGCGCCATCCTGTCGGCCAGACCGGCGAATTCGATAGAGCCGGGGCACTGACGAGCCGCGACAGAGTCTTTCCTCAGCGGAAAGAGACTGCTAGGTTTCCGCCATGGAAAGCGATTCGGCGCGATTTGCCCAGGAACACCTAGACACCCTGGCCGCCAGCCGTGAGCTGGCTTTCGGACGCATAGTGCTTCCCTGGCGATACGTGATCGGTTGGGCGATCTTCGGCAACGCATGCATGATCGCGTTGGTGCTACCTGTCCTGGTGTCAGAGGGCTGGACGTTGCTGGTCCAGGGCCTCTTCCTGGCGGCCGGAGCAGCGTTGCTTCTCCTGCAGAGGTCTGACGAACGAGTCAAGCGCCCCAAGTTGCGCATCCAGGGTGCGTGGATCCTGACTGTGGTCTCAGCGATTGGCATGGGGTCGGCGCTGGCCATGGGGATCTACGCGCGCTCGACGGACGACCCCCGGCTAGCGGTCGCCGCGCTACTGATCAACTTCTCTTCGTATCTGGTCGTGTACGGCGGGGGAGGAATTCTCCTCCGTCGCCAGTTCGCCCGGCTCACGTGACCGACCCCCGCTTTGACCCCATCATCCACGAGCCCACGCGGCTGCAGCTGTGCGGAATGCTCGTCACCGTCAGGGATGTCGAGTTCAGGACGCTCCGTGACGCTCTCGCCATTGCTACTCCGTGACGAGCAAACATCTCAAAGTGCTCGAGGACGCTGGTTACGTCGAACTGGACAAGCGTCGACCCAGCTCGGCCGGCCACGGACGTGGGTGTCACTCACCGCCCAGGGGCGAGGCGCCTTCGCCGGGCACCTGGCCGAACTGCAACGGCGGCCACCCTGAGCCACACCCCAAGAGTCAATGCCAGCACAACGGAGACCAGATCTGCGGCGGTTCACGGAGCTCGAGAGGTGCGTCTTTGCGCCGGGCGGGGGCGATCAACCCGCGTCATACTGCCGCGTGTGACGCGTCAAGACATCACGAAGCATGTCGACCACGACAGTCGGACGGCGGCGCCCCACTCCCCCGTCGCTGCGATTCGTCGCCAGCCAGATCGTCCTCGGCCCCAACATCGGCAGCCTGCAACCTCACGCTCGGACCGTCCTGGGTACCTTTCGCCGGACAACATGCGATAGGGAGAGTGCAA
>CAWCNW010000033.1:0-26382 GCA_963796975.1 uncultured Actinomycetota bacterium | reverse complement strand
CCGTTGCGACACCTTTGCTTGCCTCGTAGTGCCCGCGTGAGCTCCCCTTATTGCGGCGCTATGCCGGGTCTCAGGGCCGGGGAGGCGATTGGGGAGGTCTTCGGGTCGGTGCCGCGAACGTCTGAGCGCGTTCACCTAGGCACCGCTCGAGCAGTAACCCGAAGAGCATTGCGGTCGGATCCATAGATCTCCCGCGCAGATCGATTCCTTGTCCACGCTTTGCGCTTGGCCCCGTTGCGGCCAAGCACATCCCGCCCACCGGCATGGCGCGCGAATCCGCCAGGATCGGGTTCGATCAGGGCGCTGTCGACTCGGCAGGCGTCGGCTCCTGGCTCTGCGACGGCGAAGCGCCCTGCGACGGCGAAGCGCCCTGCGACGGCGACGAGGACTCCGTCGGTCCGTTGGACGGCTCCGCCGTTGGGCTCGGGATGATCGATCCGCTCGGCCCGTCGTCGGGAGCCTGCTGGTGGCTCCCGCCGGAGTCCATGCCGCTGACCTGCCCGACCGTGGTGTCACCGGAGTCGGACCCGCCGGTGATCGAGGACACGCTGCGCCCGGCGACAAGCTCGAAGGCCGTGATCACGACCATGCTGACCAGGAACAACCCCAACGTCCCGAGCCCGATGCGCTTCCACCGCAGCCGGGACAACCGCTCGCGCCAACCGACCGGCGACGCCGCCACGTTCACCTCATCTAGCTCCTCGCGCGCTTCGGGAAGCTGCTCCTCGGCGTCGACGAGGTGGCTCTCCTCAGCCGCAGCCTCGTTGGCCCCCGCTGCTGGGAGCAGCTCGGCCCGCGCGACGCCGACCTCCTCCGCCGCTCTCTTTTGCCTCCTCGAAAGCGTGCGCTTGCTGCTCGAGAGACCCTGGGCGAACCACACGCTGGCAACTGTCGCCACAAGACTGCCGATCGCGGCGCCGATCACAGTGCCGGCCGCCCCAAGCGTCGAAAGCAGCACCGCAGAGGCTACGGCAGCCATGGCGCCGGCAAACGCTCTGAGCCAGTCGATATGGGGCGCTTCAGCGGCGTCGGGGTCGTCGGTCATCACGGTCCAGTATGCCGATCCAGGACACCCGGCGCGCCGCCTGTGGCGACAGCGTCTGGACCGACGCCACATCGAACCCCTGTAGTCACGTGGGGCCGGTGCGACGTGCCTCCTCAACACACCCGCGGAATGACACCCCCGCTCAGTTCGTGTGGCGTTCCATGCCATGAGGCAGACGGTGTGACAGCCTGTTGCTGACCGATCATTCCGCCCGATAAGGACCGCCGATGCCGCCACCCGCAGCTCCGGGACCGTCCTACGAAGTCGCACTCGTGGAGGCCCGCCGGACACTGGACGGCCAGCTGGCCATGGTAGATGCGGCGAGGACGCGAGCGCTGAACCTTGTGGCCCTCGGCGGACTGCTCGGCACCTTCTTCGGCGGACTGGGAGCCATTGGAAATGACCAGAACATGACAGTCGAGCTTTGGTGGGCGGCGGGTGCCTTCTGCGTAGCAACGGTGGCGTCGTTGACGATGTTGTGGCCGTACAAGTTCCATTCGTCGCTCGACCCGGCCAGGATCACCGAAGCGATCCCGCAGCGGTCGGAACCCGAGGTCGACAAGTGGCTCGCGGAAAGGATCGGCCAGCAGTACCGCGACAACGCGTTCAAGGCCAGCTGGATCCAATGGATGGCGACCGCCGCCGTAGCTGCCGTCGGCGTGGAGTTCTTCGCCCTCGCGTTGCAGCTCGTTCAGAGCGGTTGATGCCCCAAGCTCCGCCGCCGGCGGCTCAGTCGCAGACTCCGGAGCTGGACGCCGCGTGTCGGAGCAGCAAGTTGGTTCCCATCGACCGGTAGGTGGACGAGCCCGCCGCACATCCTCGACCGTTCGCGGACCATCGAGCTGAGCCGGAGTCCTGGCGAACGGGCACGCGTGTGGGGCATGCAGGGCAAGCGACGCGGCCGTGCCCGTTGCGGGCCGCGACGTCACGAGTGGTGGACACGGCGAGTAGACAGGGTCGGTGGACACGACGTCGACGACCTTCTTGGTCTTGGATCTGGCTGGCATCTTCGCGTTCGGGTTGAACGGAGCTCTGACGGCGACGCGGGTCGTTCGTCTCGACATCGTGGGTGTGGTGACGCTGGGCATGTTCACAGCCCTGGGCGGGGGAGTGATCCGCGACATCCTGCTGGGCGCGTTGCCGCCGGCGACCTTCAGCGATTGGCGCTACCTCACGGTGGCGGCAGGCGGGAGTCTGGTGGCGTTCCTGTTCGGCCGGAGCCTGGACCGTCTGGCGACCCTGATCCTGGTGCTCGATGCGGCGGGCCTCAGCCTGTTCGCGGTCAGTGGCGCGCTCAAGGGACTGGACTTCGGCATCGGTTTCGGTCAAGCCGTCATCCTGGGCACCATCACTGCCGTGGGAGGTGGCACTGTGCGTGACGTGCTGATCGGGGAGATCCCCTCGGTGCTGACCAGCGGCCTGTATGCGATCCCGGCACTGGTGGGTGCGTTCGTCGTGGTCACCGCCGACCGCATCGGGGCGGCAGGCCTGCCCGCCGCACTCGTAGCCGCCGGCGCCTGCTTCGCCATCCGGATGCTCGGGGTGCGGTACGACCTACAAGCGCCCAGGCCGCGGGAAGCCGGGCCAGGAGGAGGGTGAGGAGATGCTAGGCGATGCAGTGGAATCTGTTCTCAGAGGTCTCGACGGGATTCGTTCCTCGCAGGAGGACTTCTACCGTGACCTGCACGCCCATCCCGAACTGCCGCACCAGGAGCACCGCACTGCCGGCAACGTGGCTTCTCGGCTGCGCGACACCGGCTTCGAGGTGCATGAAGGCATCGGAGGGACCGGCGTAGTCGGCATCCTGCGCAACGGCGAGGGTCCGACCGTCCTCCTGCGCGCCGACATGGACGCCCTCCCGGTCCTTGAAGCCACCGGCCTGTCGTACGCCAGCACCCAGACCTCCGAGGACGGCACCCCGGTGATGCACGCCTGCGGACACGACGTCCACGTCACCTGTCTGCTCGGCGCCGCCGCGCTGATGTCACTGGCCCAGGAGCAGTGGGCAGGCACCCTGGTCCTCTTGTTCCAACCGGCGGAGGAGACCGCCGACGGCGCCCGGGCCATGGTCGAGGACGGCTTGGCCGACCTGCTGGATCACGTCGATCTCGCGATGGCCCAACATGTCCTACCGCTCCCTGCGGGCATGATCGGCACCCGTCCGGGACCGACACTCTCGGCCGCCGACAGCATGCGGATCACCGTCCACGGTCGAGGAGCCCACGGGTCGATGCCACAGGCAGCGGTGGACCCGGTCGTCCTGGCGGCGATGATCGTGGTCCGTCTGCAGACCGTCGTGGCCCGTGAGGTCGCGCCCGGCGACACCGCGGTGGTGACGGTCGGGAGCATCCAGGCGGGCACGAAGAGCAACGTCATCCCCGACCAAGCCGTGCTCCAGCTCAACGTCCGTACCTACGACGAGCACACCCGGACAGCCGTCCTGGCCGCGATCGAACGGATCGTCCGCGCCGAATGTGACGCATCAGGCTCGCCGACCGAACCTCAGTTCGAACTCTTCGACCGCTACCCCTTGACCGACAACGATGCAGACGTCACCGATCGGGTCGCCGCGGCGTTCACCGAAGTCTTCGCCGAGCATGCGGTCCGGCTGCCACAGCAGAGCGCGAGCGAGGACTTCAGCGACATCCCCACCGCGCTCGGCGCGCCGTACACCTACTGGGGGATCGGCGGCGTCGACCCCGAGGCCTACCACGCTGCCGAAGCAGCGGGACGGATCGCCCAAGACATCCCGGTCAATCACGCCGCCACCTTCGCCCCCGTCATCCAGCCCACCCTCGACACCGGCACCCAAGCGCTGGTGACCGCAGCACTCGCCTGGCTGCACCGCCCCTGAGCCACGCCGACCACGGCAACCAGGGACACCTTCCAGCGGTGTGATGCACCGACGAGGTCGAGGCGTCGCCCACCCTTCGCCGGAGGGTGGTGCGACAGCGACTCGACGGGTCGTCCTGACGGCCGGTTGCCCACACCTGGGGTGGCGACGTCACGCTGGTCACCTGGAGTGCGGTGTGCGAAGTCAGCCCACCTTGCGGAACTTGCGGTGCGTGGGTTTTCGCGTCACCGCGAGCAGGGTTCCGATCTCCGCCCAGCTCACGCCGTGGTGGCGAGCTCGTCGCACAGCGGGCCCGGTCAGCCTGCGGGTACCTGGGAACGCGGATCTTCGAGGGCGTCGGCCTGGCCATCGGTGTCGTGAGCCTCATCCCCCAGCGAGTCACCCCAACAAGTGATGCTGCGTGAGCACCGGCCCTGGATCCTCACAAGCGTGAACTCCTGGTGAAAGGCCCGCCGAGCGAGCCTGCGCCGACCTTGGGCACCTCATGGGGCGGGCGTCATCGTCCTGGCCATCACCGAGGCCACCAGAGACCAGATGCAGATGCCGAGCGCGACATTGATGCACGCGGTGGCGACCTGGCTCTCCAAGTCGTTGCCGATCGCGAACGGTGCAGCGGCCCCGCACACGGTGGCCAAGCCCATGATCCAACCGAAGAATGCACGTGGCCTCGGTGTCGCGACCGCGACCCCGTGCGCCACCCCGGTGGCTACGAGGGCAAGGACGAACGCGGTGATCGCGTAGTCGAGGCGGAACGAGTCGGCCACGTCGAGCAACAAGGCCGGCCGGACCAAGGAGATATCCAGGACGTACTGGCAGATCATCACACCGGCGACCGCGACGAGGGCCGCGACGCATGCGGTGGCCAGGCCGCCACCCCACAATCGGCGCGCGTCGATCGCGATATGGGGTCTGTGCGCATTAGTCCGGATGCTCGGGTCCGACACGGCTACCTCTCAAACCGACGCTCGATGCGCCAGCGACGAAACAAGCATCCTCGCACGGCGCGGGCGTTGGGCGCCCAGACAATGCGATCTGTTGAGCCGCCGTGCACGAGTGCCCGAACCGACCTGTCATCCGGCGAGGACCTTGGCCTTCTGGGCGGCGAACTCCGCCTCGGTGAGTACCCCTGCGGCCCGGAGCTCGCCGAGCTTCTTCAACTCGTCGAGCGGGTCGAACGCGCTCGGCGCAGCCGGCGGTGCCGGTGCGTACTGAGGGGGTGGCGGAGCGTATCGAGGTTGCTGCTCGGCGTAGGCCTGCTGGTCCTGCGCCGCCCAGCGGCCGGCCTGACGCCGTGACACCCGGTTTGACACAGCCGTCGCCGTACCAGCGACGACAGCCGTGCGGGCCATTCCCCCGACGAGTCCCATGCTCTGCCCCTTCGTGGTTCAGGCACCCGACGAGTCGGGCACATCGAGCAACGCGCTCACGCTATCCGGCGCAATCCAACCACTGATGAGCACCCCGCCTCCCGCACTCGGCATCGCGGATACCAACCGGGCCCGGCTCGCGTGGATGGTGAACCGACTGGGACGGGCATGACTGCCTCAGCAACCACCTCGCCTACGCCGACCCTCACGCCGGTCCGTCGGATAGGAGTCCGATCCTGACCTCATGCGTTGAGTCCGTAGGCGCTCCATACCGCCGCGTGTCGGTCTGTCACGAACCTCGACACCCCTAGCGATACCGGATGGCATCCCCCATGCGCGGCGGGGCAGACCGCGTGGGGCCAGCGGAATCTGGGTCCGTATCCCATCCCGTTGTAGACGACGAAGTCGTCGAAGCGGTGTGCGCCCGGGGGTCGGCGACCGACACCGCGGCATCGCGGAGAGCCAGCGGCTGCCCCACAGTCATCTCTAGCGGCGGCTCCTCCTGCTGGTAACCGCAACCGAAGTAGTAGTAGTCACGTCCCGGTTCTCCGGTCATCTCGATGTGACAGCCGAGCACGTGCGTGATCTGGCGCCTCCACGAACTCGACCAGCCGGTTCATACTGTCGACGAACGCCGGAAGTTCGGCGACATAGATCCGCCCGGGATAGACAGAATCGCCGGTCGACAACAGACCAGTCCGCTGATCGTGCATCTCGATCGAGGCGGCCTGGTGGCCAGGAATCCCGATCAGCTGGAGCGGGCTGACGATGGCAGCAGGACGCTGACGCGGCCCAGAAGCCGTCTCGGACGCGGAAGACAGACAGAAGACCTTGCGCGGGCAGGTGCACCGTCAGACGATGGCGAGCAGACGCAACCACGCGCCGTTGGGACGAAGGAGTGAGGTCATGACGTTCGGCGTGCACTCGGAGGTGGGGCGGCTGCGTCAGGTGATCGTGCATCGACCGGGGTTGGAGCACAGCCGCCTGACCCCCTCAACCGCCCAAGAACTGCTGTTCGACGACGTGCTGTGGGTCAGCCGGGCGAAGGCCGAGCACGACATGTTCTGCGAGGCCATGCGCGAGCGTGGGATCGAGGTGTTCCTGGCCGAGGAGCTTCTGACAGCCACGTTGGCTGATCCGAAGGCCCGTGAGTGGGTCAGCGAGCACATGCTGAACGAGCTCGAGGTCGGGGTCACCGCCGCCGCGCGTGCCCGGGAGTGGGCGAGCACCGGTGAGGCTGCCCGGGTCGCGGATTTCCTGATCGGCGGGGTCACCAAGGCCGACGTCACCGAGGATCTGGGGCTGATCTGGGAGTCGGCCGGTCCGACCAGCATGCTGCTGCCGCCGCTGCCCAACTTCTTGTTCCAGCGCGACCCTTCGTGCTGGATCTTCGGCGGGGTCACCCTCAACCCGATGACCAAGCCGGCCCGCAAGCCCGAGACGCTCATCATGGAGGCCATCTACCGCTTCCACCCGATGTTCGCCGCGGAGCCGTTCCCGATCTGGCTGGGTGGCGCCGAGGAGAACTGGGGACGTGCCCACGTCGAGGGCGGCGACGTACAGCCGATCGGAAACGGCACGGTCATGATCGGCATGGGTGAGCGCACCACGCCGCAGGCGGTGCTGTGGATCGCCCGGTCCCTGTTCCGCGCCGAGGCTGCGCGTCAGGTGCTGGCGGTGAAGCTGCCGATGTCGCGCAGCTACATGCACCTGGACACCGTGATCACGATGTGCGACCGCGACCTGGTCACCCTCTTCCCGCAGGTCGTCTACGGCGCACGCACCTGGTCGGTACGAGCGGGCGACACCGCTGAGGATCTCGTGGTCGAGGAACTGTCAGGCACGCTGCCCGAGATCATGGGCCGGGCGCTGGGAGTCGAGAGGATGCGTGTGGTCGAGACCGGGGGAGACTCGTTCGGCGCTGAGCGCGAGCAATGGGACGACGGCAACAACGTGGTCGCTCTCGAGCCCGGAGTCGTGGTCGCCTACGAGCGCAACACCGGCACCAACACGGCCCTGCGCAAGGCCGGCATCGAGGTCATCACCATCGAAGGGTTCGAGCTCGGCCGCGGCCGGGGCGGCTCCCACTGCATGACCTGTCCCATCGAACGCGAACCCGCGTTCTGAGCAGGGAACGGGACTGGTGTCCGCGGGCCGATGTGAACGCCGTCCCGGCTGGCGGGACGGGCAGGAGACCCGAGGGGCTAGCGCCGCTCGCTGGGCGGGAGGATCCTTTGAGTAGCGCCGGGAGTCGCTGACCCAAGTCGGCTCTCACCGGTGGCGGAGGAGTTGGCTATGTCCACCACAGCCGGGCCCCGTGAAGGGGCGAAGGATGACCAGGTCGGGCAGCCGGGTTTCGGTCTGACGACCGCGATCGCGCTGATCATGGGCAGCATCATCGGGGTCGGGATCTTCAACCTGCCGACCTCGCTCTCGTCCTACGGCCCGATCACCTTGGTGTCGATGGCCCTGACCACGGTGGGCGCCCTCGCACTGGCGCTGCTGTTTGCGGCCCTGTCGCGGCGGTTGCCTGCCGACGGTGGGCCGTATGCGTATGCGCGTACCGCTTATGGCAACCCGCTCGGCTTCGCGAACGCCTGGTCCTACTGGATCACCGCATGGGCCGGCAATGCCGCGATCGCCGTCGGCTGGGTGCTGTACGTCGAGGAGTTCGTCAACAAGAACCACGAGCGGTGGGGCTCCATCGCACTGGTACTGATCGGCCTGTGGCTTCCCGCTCTGGTCAACCTGTCCGGCGTCAAGAACATGGGCATCGTCCAAGTGGTGACGACGATCTTGAAGTTCGCGGCCCTCGCGTTCATGTCCACGGTCGGCCTGTTCTACATCAACGGTGCGAACTTCACCCCCTGGAACGTCAGCGGAGAGAACGCCGTGAGCGCGGTCGGCGGCGGCATGGCGATCGCCTTGTTCAGCTACCTGGGCGTCGAGGTCGCCTCGGTCGCAGCCGGCAAAGTGCGCGACCCGGACCGGAACATCCCTCGTGCCACCATCCTCGGAACGCTAGCGACCGCTGTGGTCTACATGCTCTCGTTGACCGCAGTCTTCGGCATCCTGCCAACCGGAAAGCTGGCCAACTCCACCGCGCCGTTCTCCGATGCCGTGAACCAGATGTTCGGCGGCACCTGGGCCGGTGACGTGATGAGCATCGTGGTGATCATCTCCGGCCTCGGGGCGCTGACGGGCTGGACCATGATCTGCGCCGAGATGCCCCTGGCCGCGGCCAAGGACGGCCTGTTCCCCCAGCAGTTCGGGCGTCTGTCAAGCAAGCAGGTCCCGGCCTACGGAATCGTCGCCTCCACCGGCCTTGCCTCCATCGCGATGATCATCAACTACCTGGGATCCAACGGCGCCACCGTCTTCACCACCTTGGTGCTGATGACCGGCATCACCGCTGCCATCCCGTACGGCTTCTCGGCGCTGGCGCAGATCAAGTGGCGCCTCGCCGACCACCGTGCCCTCGAGACACCCCGATTCGTGCGCGACATGGTCGTGGCCGTGGTGTCGCTGGTGTTCTCCGTGCTGTTCATCTGGTACTCACGCAACACCGGGCACAGTTTCTGGGTCTACTGGGCTCCCTTCCTTCTCGCTGGGGGAGCATTGCTATTGGGCATCCCGGTCTATGGGGCACAGCGAGGCAAGATGACCGAGCCCGACCCGGTCCCCGAATACCGGTGACTCCTGCAGGGCACGGTCTCTTCCAGCGGCCCTGCGGCGGCCTGGCGCCCATGATCCATCTCGATCGCGCGATACGACTCAGCGGCTCCCCAGCTCAGAGCTGAAGGACCCTGCTCCAGACCCTGCTCCAGACTCTCCCCAGCGACCGAAGATGGGGAGGATGCCCGATGTGGTGGGCGCGTCTTAGCACGACCGTTGTGTCCAACGAGGCCGGATACGCCGGCCGATCCGAAGGATCGCGACCATGACCACCGCCGTCAGTCAGCACAACCCGGCCACCCGCAGGTCCCCGTCCCTGTCCTCCGCCGCCGGGGTCGGTGTCTTCGCCATCGTCGTGGCTGCCGGGCTCGCGTTGCAGCACCACACCCCCGGGCAGGTATCGCCGGCAGTGTCGGATCCGCCCGTTGTCTCCTATCCCGGCTCTGCGGTATTCGACAACCAGCCGGCCTCGTCGGATCCGCCCGTTGTCTCCTATCCCGGCTCTGCGGTATTCGACAACCAGCCGGCCGCTCCATGGTGGAGGTATCACAACGACCTGAAGCGCGGGCGGTAGCCGGTGACCGCTCATCGGCTGCCATGTGCGGACGACCTGACACGGCATGTGTGCGTTGCGACGCCCTCTCACCCCCGAACTGTCATGCTCTCCTGGTGCCGGTCCTGAGGGCACTGTTGCATCAAGCGTTCACACGATCGCGCGACGGGAAATCTTCCGGTGCGACAGGTGCGTCCTGCCCCGCGTCGACCCGTTTGGGTTCGTAGCCCGGATCAGAGCCGCAGGTTGTCGACCACCGAGCGCCCGTCGCGCAGGTCGTCGAGCGCCATGCCGGCCGCCTTCCGATAGTCATCGGTGACGGCGAGGATCTCCTCGGGAGTGATGACCTGGCCGATGTCGGTGAAGCCGTCGGGGGCGCGCTCCTCGACCAGCTTCATGGGGAGCTCCGGGCCCATGCCGCGGTTCACCGCCACCAGGTGAGACGTGGCCGGTCGTCGTACCGACTCGTAGGCGTCGACGGCCTGCTCGACGTCGCCGATCCTGCTCAGGCAGGCGGCGAGTACCCGAGCGTCGAGGATGGCCTGTGAGGCGCCGTTCGACCCGATCGGGTACATCGGGTGCGCGGCGTCCCCGACCAGCGTGGCGCGACCGTGCCGCCAGCGTGGCAGTGGATCGCGGTCCACCATGGGAAAGAGGTAGGTGGCCTCTGCGGCGCGGATGGTGGCCGGCACGTCGAGCCACTCGAACCGCCATCCCTCGAACGCCGGGAGGAAGTCGGCCAGATCGCCGCGCTTGTTCCAGTCCTCGCGGCTGGCGAGCTCGGCTTCTGGACGCCGGAGCTCGGCGATGAAGTTCAGCAGCTGCTGGCCGTCGGGCAGGTCCCGGATCGGGTAGGCGACGAACTTCTGGTCCGGATGGCCCGCCCAGATCAGCGTCCGACCATCGAGGACCCGGGGAACGCGGGCCGTCCCACGCCACATCAGGGACCCGTTCCAACGCGGGGGCCCTTCCTGGGGAAAGAGCTGCGCCCGGACGGCGCTGTGGATGCCGTCGGCGGCAGCCAACGCGTCCCCCTCGACGGTGGTTCCGTCCTGGAACTCCGCCGTGACCTGCGGGCCGTCCTGGCGGACGCGGACGAGCCGATGACCGAGGTGGAGGTGCTCCTCACCGACGCGGTCCAGGGCGGCCTCGAGCAGCAGCTCCTGTAGCTCGCCGCGGTGGATGGAGACCTGCGGCCACGGGTAGCCGGCGGCCAGACCGCGTGCCTCACGCCAGATCTCCTGCCCTCGCCTGGTGAAGTAGATCAGCTCGGCGGGCGCCACTGACCTGTCGAGAACCTGGGACAACAGCCCCAGCGCGTCGAGCTCGCGAACCGCGTGCGGCTGCAGGTTGATCCCGACTCCCAGCGCCCGTACCTCCGGCACCGCCTCGTAGACCTCCACGGGCAGCCCCTCGGCCTCCAGGCTCAGTGCCGTCGTGAGTCCGGCGATGCCTGCTCCGACGACGATCGTCCGCGGCGGCACGTCAGAGCACCTCGTGGACATCGATGTGCACCAGTGCCGCGTCGCGCCGACCGGTGGAGATCCCGACCAGACCGTCGAGGTACGCGAGCGCCCGAGCGCTGGTGCGGAGCCGGATGTGGGTGCGGAAGTAGTACTCCTCGGGGTCGACCCGGTCTCCGGCGTTCAGGCGCCGAAGCACCTCCGCGCCGGCACGTCGTACGCCGGTCGAGTGCACCTCGATGCCGTCTCCGTCGTCGCTGCGCAACGCGTAGTGGGCATCGAGCTCGAGGGAGCCGTCGGGACGCACTCGCTGCCAATCCGTGCCCCCCGGCAACACGATCCCGCGCAGCCCACCACGACCCTCGAACGTCCCTCCGGTGAAGGGCACGTACCGCCGCTCGACGTCGACCACGACCGGCTCCTCGACACTCACTGCGATCGCGAGCAGCGGTCGCAGGCGCACGGCCCTGATCTGAGGGTCCTCGGCCCCTTCGCGTCGGTCACCGCTCACCGTTCCGCGCCTTCCTTCCCGACCGCTGGGGGACATGGTGGTGCGTGACCGGGGCACACGCGGTCAACGCACCTCGTAGAAGCGGACCCGGATCTGGTGCACCTGGTTGTCGTCGTAGGCCATGCCGACGAAGACGGTACGGGTGAGCCACGCATGCTGTGGCGAGTCCGTGCGGAAGACCGGCTGGGTGCGGAAGTAGTACCGGTCTGGATGGACCGCCTCGCCCGCGTCGAGGGCGTCGTCGACCTCGGGAGGAGCCACCCAGAAACCCTTGTTCACGATGTCGATCAAAGCGCCGTCATCAGCCCGGATCAGGTAGCGAGCGTCGAGGTCCACGGCGGTCCCGGTACGGCTCACGGTCCAGTCGCCACCCCCAGGAACCACCTTCCCGGAGAGTCGAGGGCCTCGCACCGTTCCACCCACGATCGGGGTGAAACCGACCGGCGCCCCTCCCGCGTGACCCACGTGCTCGGTGGGCCCGATGTCCACCCGCGCCTCGAAGGCGAAGCTCAGCTCGGGCTCGATGACCTCACTCACATCCTCAGTCCTCTCGCGCCACGAACTCCAGGTGCGCCGACTGTAGCGGCGTGCCGTGGCGTGGAGCAGTGCGGCGCCGCGAGCCGCCTCGTCGAGCGCCGGGGCTGAAGGGCCGGCCGGGGCCGCAGTCGGATGCTTGGTTGCCCGCCGCGAGGGCGGAGTCTTCAGCTCTGGGAGAGGAAGTCCGACAGCAGGTGCCAGAAGTCGTGCGGATGCTCGACCGCGGGCACGTGCCCGCATCGCCCGAGCACGTGCAGGCGGACATCGGCCAGGTGATCGAGCAGGGGCAGGGCAGCCGTCGTCAGCGGGGTGACGCGGTCCTCGGCGCCGTGGACGAGCAGCACGGGCGCCCGGACCTCGGCCAGCACCTGCGCCGACAGGGTGAGGTCGTCGGACCATCGGGTCCGTGGCGGAGGGAACATCGACGCGAACGCGGATGCCCCCGCCTGCATCGCTGCTGCTCGGGCCTCGACGGCCGTCTCGGTCACGAGTGCCTGGTCGAGGACGAGGCGGCTGAGCATGTCCCGCGCCCCGGTCTGGCCGGCGGGCGCCGCCCAGATCGCGTCGAGCTCGGCCGACAAGGGCGCGCCGGGGGCGCCCATCGTCGAGACCGCCACGACGCGGGAGACCTGCCGGGGGCGCACCGCCGCCAACGCCAGGGCCACGGCACCGCCCATGGAGTGACCCACGACGGCGTACGACTCCAGACCGAGCGCATCCATCAGGCCGGCGGCGAGTTCGGTCCACACCCGCAGCCCGCCCCTGGATCCCGGCGGGAGCGGTGTCCGGCCGAAGCCTGCCTGGTCGGGTGCCACGAGGCGCCATGACGCGCCCAGAGCCTCGGCCGTCGCTGCCCATGCTCCGGACCCCGTGGTACCGGGTCCAGAGCCGTGCAGCAGCAGCACCGCCGGTCCGTCGCCCTCCTCGAGGACGTGGACCGGGGAGCCGTCGACGTCGACGGTACGACGTGCCGTCACCGGGGCACGGCGGTCGCGCTCACGCCGAAGAGGAGCTGACGGACTTCGTGAAGAGCTCCATCATCGCCCGGCCGAACTGCGGCATGTCGGGCCACCCCCGGCAGGAGACGAGGTTGCCGTCCACGACGTCGGGAGCGTCGATGACGGTCGCGCCCGCGTTCTCCATGTCGCCGGTGATGGGCGGGAAGCACGCCGTCATCCGGCCCTTCAGCAGCCCGTACACCGCCGGCACCTGCGCGCCGTGGCACACCAGGGCGATCGGCAGGTCGCGGGCGAAGAAGTGCTCGGTGATGCGTCTGACGTCGGCGTCGACCCGGATCCATTCAGGGGCGCGACCTCCAGGGATGATGAGGGCGTCGTACTGCTCCACGTCGACCTCGGCCCAGGGCACGTCGACCGGCAGCTTGCGGCCGTTCTTCTCGACGTAGGCGTCGGAGTCGGGGTCGAACTCATGGATCACCAGCTGCACGTCACGCGTCGTCCGCGACGAGACGTCAACATCCCAGCCGCCCTCCTGCACGCGGTAGTAGGGGTACATGGTGTCGAGCTCCTCGGCGGCATCGCCGGTCAGGAGCAGCGCTCTGGGCACCTGTTTCTCCTCGCACTCAATGAAGGGTCAGTCGATCGGTGGCGGTAGATCCGATCCGATCCGATCAGGCAAGGATTGCCTGCACGAGCGCATGCGTCAAGCCCCACTCGGCAGATCCTCCTCGCCCTCGGCTTCGTCGAACAGCCGACGGAACCGGTCGCCGGACAGCAGGATATGTCGCCGCATCGCATACGCGGCCGCATCGGCGTCGCGCGCGGCGACTGCCGCGAGGACCTCGTCGTGCTCGCCCATCGCCAGGTAGGTCACCTGCGTGTCGTAGAGGAGCCGGAACAGGTGCACGTGCGTGTGCAGCCGGCCGAGCGCCTCTCGGACGACCTGGTTTCCGGCGCTGAGGGCGACGAGATCGTGGAAGGCGGCGTCACGTAGACCGAAAGCTCCATAGGCCAGATGACTGTCACCCTCCACCAGATCCGCCATCTCGTCCAGCATCCGTCGCATCCCGGCGACCTGCTCCGCAGAGGCGCGTTCGGCGGCTCTCCGTGCCGCTGCAGGCTCGAGGAGCAGACGGACTTCCAGCATGTCCTCGAACCGGTCGCGTGTGATCTGTGGAGGGATCCGGTAGCCGGCATGGGGGACCCGGACGACGAGACCGTCGGCCTCCATGCGGTTCAACGCGTCTCGGATGGGCGTCTGAGACACGCCCAGGTCTCGCGCCAGGGCGTCGATCGTGACGCGGGAGCCCGGCTCGATCCGCAATGACATGAGCTCGGCGAGGAGCGTGTCGTAGACCGCGTCGGCGAGCCGCCCGTTGGCCTTTCCGATCGCGGGCCCGTCCACGTCCCTCCTTCGTCCGTCATCCCGCTCGCGCGTCGCTTCGCCGTCCAATTCGGGGGTTCCCTTCTTCGAGTTGCCGCCCACCTGTTGACAGCGGCTGCTCCACTGCCCCATGCTCTCGCCACATCAGATCGTATAGGAAATGGTTGTGCAACTGGCCCAGGGGGTCCGCGCAGCGCCGTCTCCTCCGCGTCGTCTACCTTCCGGAGCTCCCATGACCATGCTCGGTGTCCTGCGCGGCCCGCGGCAGGTTCTGTTCGGAGCCGGTCAGCGACGCGCACTGGGGACGGTGACCGCGGCCCTCGGGTCCCGAGCGCTGGTCTGCACCGACACCCGCTTCGGGAGCACGCGCGAGTTCGCCGACCTCGTGCGCGTACTGGAGGGCGCGGGCGTGCACGTGACGGCGTTCACCGACGTGCTGCCCGACGTGCCGGTGCACCAGGTGGCACAGTGCGCCGAGCTCGCGGCCCGAGTGGACCCGGACGTCGTGGTCGGCATGGGCGGGGGCAGCTGTCTCGATCTTGCCAAGGCGGTGGCCGTGATCCTCGCGCACGGCGGCCAGGCGTCCGACTACTACGGCGAGCTCCGCGTGCCCGGTCCCGTGGTGCCCGTCGTCGCCCTGCCCACCACCGCAGGGACCGGCTCGGAAGTGACGCCCGTGGCCGTCCTCACCGATCCCGAGCGCGTCAGCAAGGTGGGCATCTCCAGCCCCTACATCATCCCCCACACGGCCGTGTGCGACCCGGAGCTCACGCTGGGGTGCCCGCCGGAGCTCACCGCGAGCGCGGGCGCCGACGCCCTGTCGCACGTGATCGAGGCTTTCACAGCGGTGCGCCGTCCGGTGACGGCCGAGCTGGCCAGCGAGCGTGTCTTCGTGGGCAAGAACGTACTGACCGATACCTTCGCCCTCGCAGGGATCCGTTTGATCGCGGGCAGCTTGGAGCGCGCCTGGTCGAACCCGGACGACATGGAAGCGCGAGAGGCGATGATGCTCGGGGCCACGGCCGGCGGTTTCGCTCTCGGCTCTGCCGGCACGGCGGCAGCGCACGCCATCCAGTACCCGGTCGGGGCAGTCACCCACACTCCGCACGGGGTCGGGGTCGGCGCTCTGCTGCCGTACGTGATGGAGTTCAACCGACCCGCCCGCGTCACCGAGCTGGCGGCCGTCGCGCTGGCGATGGGGGCGCAGGCGGACGCATCGTCCGAGGAGCTGGCCGACCAGGCGATCGAGCGGGTCGCCGCCCTGCTGGCGTCGGTGGGGATTCCCTCGACCCTCGCGGACCTCGGGCTGCCGTCCGACCGGTTGAGGTGGACCGCCGAACAGGCGTTGGGAGCCGAGAGACTGGTCGCGAACAACCCACGACCCCTCGACGTCGACGCGCTGGAGAAGATCGTTCGCGCCGCGCACTCCGGCGACCGAGCGGCCCTGCGCGAAGCTCGGCCCGAGCCGTCCTCGCCGGACCTGACCTCGACGGCGGCTGCCCGGTGACCGTCACGGATGCGGCCCTGCGCCCGGTCGTCGACGCGACCCAGGTGCCCACTGACCTGCTGGTGGCAGGTGTCTGGCGCCCGGCCGGCAGCGGGCGTCGGCTCGAGGTCTCCGACCCGGCGACCGGCTCGGTGCTCGCCTCGGTCGCCGACGCCGATCCCAGCGACGCCGAGGCGGCCCTGGACGCAGCGGCCGCTGCGGCCGCTGGGTGGGCGGCGACTGCTCCTCGCGCTCGCGCAGACCTGCTGATGCGGGCCTTCGGACTGATGCACGACAGGAGCGAGGAGCTGGCCCTCCTCATCTGCCTCGAGAACGGGAAGTCGCTGGCGGACGCGCGGTCGGAGGTTGCCTATGCCGCCGAGTTCTTCCGCTGGTACGCCGAGGAAGGCGTCCGGCTGCGCGGCCAGGTGGGCCGGTCCCCGAGCGGGGCGAACCGGCTGCTGGTGACCTACCAGCCCGTCGGTGTCAGCGTGCTCATCACCCCGTGGAACTTCCCGGCGGCCATGGCCACCCGCAAGATCGCCCCTGCCCTGGCCGCGGGCTGCACGGCGGTGCTCAAGCCCGCAGCGGAGACGCCGCTGACGGCCCTGGCAGTGGCGGCGATCTTGCAGGAGGCGGGGCTGCCGGCCGGTGTTCTCAACGTCGTCACCACCTCCGACCCCGGTCCCGTCGTGGAGGCTCTGCTCACCGACCGCCGCACGCGGATGTTGTCGTTCACCGGCTCGACGGAGATCGGGCGCCTGCTGCTGCGCACGGCGGCCGACAACGTCCTCAAGTGCGGGATGGAGCTCGGCGGCAACGCCCCCTTCGTCGTCCTGGCCGACGCCGACGTCGAGGCGGCGCTCGAGGGCGCCATGGTCGCCAAGATGCGCAACGGTGGCCAGGCGTGCACAGCGGCGAACCGGTTCTTCGTGCAGGCGCCCGTCCACGACTCGTTCGTCGAGGGCCTCGTGTCACGGATGGCCGCGGTGCGGGTCGGTCCGGGCCACGACGAGAGCACTCATTGCGGTCCCCTCATCAACGACGAGGCCGTCCGCAAGGTGGACCTCCTCGTGCGGGACGCGGTCGACAGGGGCGCTCGGGTCCTGCTGGGTGGCCGACCGGTCGACGGGCAGGGCTGCTTCTACCCTCCGACCGTGCTGGTCGACGTGCCGCTGGACGCGCGGGTGCTGCACGAGGAGGTCTTCGGTCCCGTTGCCCCCGTCGTCCGCTTCGAGCAGGAGGAGGAGGTGCTGGCCATGGTGAACCGCACGGAGTTCGGCCTCGTCAGCTACCTGTACACCGGCGACCTCGCCCGCGGCCTGCGGCTCGCCGAACGCATCGAGAGCGGCATGGTCGGGCTGAACCGCGGGTTGGTGTCCGACCCTGCCGCCCCCTTCGGCGGCACCAAGCAGAGCGGCATCGGCCGCGAGGGGAGTACCGAAGGACTCCTCGAGTTCATGGAGACGCAGTACGTCGCGACGTCCTGGTGACGCGAGTCGCGACGTCCGGCCTCAGCACAACAGCAGAGCAAGCACCACGGCAACACCGTCAGGAACAACGTCAGGATCACCGAGAACGAAGACACCGCAACACCCTCGGGACAAGCCAGTAGCACCACCTCGACCCAGGAAGCAGGAGAACAGATGCGGTACGCAAAGCGAGCGGGACGAGGGTCCCTCCCCGGCCGGCGGGTGCGGCTGGCAGCAGCAGCGGTCGTGCTGGCCACGGCCATGGCGGCCTGCGGGAGCGGCGGCGACAGCAGCGGAGGAGGGGGCGGGGAAGCGGCAGGCACCAAGGCGCCGGCGACCATCCCCGCACTGACCGACGACCCGCTGACCCTCAGCTTCATCTGGTTCGAGTGGCCCCCCGCCCAGGCGCTGGAGGACTTCGCGAACAAGGAGTACACCAAGGAGCGGCCGAACGTGACCATCAAGGTCAACACGGTGCCCAACGCGAACTGGCACGACGCGATGTTCACGCAGTTCGCTGCGCGGAAGACCGACTTCGACATCGCGATCCTGGACTCGCAGCACATCGGCGAGGCGGTGACCAACGGCAACATCCTGGACATCACCGACTTCGTCAACAAGAACATCGACGTCAACGCCTACAACCCGTACCTCCTGGCGGCCTACGGCCAGTATCCCCAGGCCGAGACGGGACAGCGCGACGAGAACGCCAGCCTCTACGGCCTGCCGCTGCTCGGCGACACGTGGACGATGATCTACCGCAAGGACCTGATCGGCGACAAGCCACCCAAGACCTGGGACGACATGATCGCGGCCGCCCAGAAGTGCCAGGACGAGAACCCGGGCGTCAGCGGGCTGGCCTTCCACCAGTCCAACGGCTCCGACGCAGCGGCCGTCACCTACAACACGGTCAACGGCGTCTACGGCGGCAACCTCTGGGACGCCGGGAAGAAGCAGATCGAGGGCGTCGTGAACGACGCTGCCGGGCAGCAGGCGATGGACGTCCTGGTCAACAAGATGAAGCCGCTGACCGCGAAGGGCTCGGGCAACTGGTTCATCGACGAGGTGAACGCGGCGGTTGCCCAGGGCAAGGCGTGCATCGCATTCCAGTGGATCGCCGCGAGCGGCGGTCTCCTCGATCCTGCCCAGTCGACCCTCGGGAAGACGCGTGCCGAGATCCTCGACAAGCTCGGCTTCGCAACCCTGCCGACCGAGAAGACGGACCTGGTGCCCCTGGGTGGCATGGGCATGCACATCTCGGCGTACGCCAGCAAGGAGCACCAGGCCGAGGCCCTGAACTTCATGAAGTGGTTCGAGCGGGCCGACATCCAGAAGAAGTGGGCCGCAGCCGGCGGCGTGCCGTCGCGGACCGACGCCCTGGAGTCACCCGAGTTCCTGGACGGTGCGCCGTACAACCAGGTCTACACCGACTCGGTCTCCCGGTTGCGGGACATGTGGAACGTGCCCGAGTACGCACGCCTGATCGACATCGAGAACACCAACGTGAACGCGGCGCTCAACGGCGCCAAGGATCCCAAGGACGCGCTCGACGAGATCGCCAGCCAGCAGCAGGCAGTGCTGGACTCCAGTGGCGGCGGGTTGTGAGGCTGAACCCATGAGTACGACGACCGAGCACCCGGTGCAGGAGACGTCTGCGACGCCGCCTGCACCGGGGCGGTCCACCCGCCTCAGCGACCGCGGGCTCGCCGTGGCCTTCATCTCCCCGGCGATGCTGCTGCTGCTCGCGATGTCGGTGTTCCCGTTGCTGTGGGCGCTGTACCTGTCGTTCACCGACTACTCGGCCACGCGGGACGCGCCCGCTCGTTTCGTCGGGTTCAGGAACTACACCGACATCCTGACCTCGGCGCAGGTCCACCAGAGAGCCTTGACGACGTTCCTGTACGTCGTGGGTGCCGTCACCCTGCAGACCGTGCTCGGCTTCGCCATCGCCTACTTGATCTCGCGGCGCACGCACGGGCGCGGGCTCCTGACGACCCTGTTCCTGGTGCCGATGATGCTCTCACCGATCGTGGTGGGGCTGTTCTGGCGCTTCATGCTCGACGCACAGTTCGGCGTGGTCAACAGCATGCTGGGCTCGCTCGGGCTGGGGCAGGTGGAGTGGCTGACCCGACAACGGACAGCGTTGTTCTCCCTGATCGTGGTCGACACCTGGCAGTGGACGCCGTTCATCATGCTGATCGCCTTGGCCGGCCTCACCGCGGTCCCCAAGTACCTCTACGAGGCCGCGTCCATCGACCGGGCGTCCGAGTGGTTCCGCTTCCGCCACATCACTCTGCCCATGGTGTGGCCGCTCCTGCTGATTGCCGTGATGTTCCGGGCGATCGAGGCCTTCCGCCTGTTCGACCTCGTCTACATCCTCACCAGCGGAGGTCCAGGGGTGTCCACCGAGACGTTGTCGTTCCACGTCTACAAGGTCGCGTTCCTCGGCTTCAACACCGGGATCGCCTCGGCGTACGGGATCCTCATGGTCCTGGTCGTCATCGTCCTCGCCCAGCTGTACCTGCGCTACCTGAACAAGCTCAAGGAGGGTTGATGGCCATCTCCATCGACGAGGCCGTGCCCGTAGGTCCTGTCCCCGACAACTCGCCGCCCGAGCGCCGCCGTGGCCCGAAGGGTCGCGCCGTGATCGAGGTCGTGCTGCTCGGCGTGCTGGCTGTGGCCATGCTCTTTCCGGTGCTGTGGATGCTCGAGACGTCGATCAAGGAGAACAGGGACGTCTACGCCGTCCCGGCGAAGTTCTTCGGCTTCAAGATGACGCTCAGCCACTACAAGGACGTGTTCGTCGCCCACGGAGGTGGTCGATCGGACCTGTCCGTCGCGTTTCTCAACTCCGTCGTGGTGGCCGGGGGCTCGACCGCGCTGGCCACCCTGTTCGGGGTGCCGGCGGCGTGGGCCTACTCGCGGTTCGACCTGCGCGCCAAGAAGGACCAGCTCTTCTTCATCCTGTCCACCCGCTTCATGCCGCCCGTCGTGGTCGTGATCCCGGTCTTCCTCATGTACCGCGAGCTGTCGCTCATCAACACCAAGCTGGGCTTGGTACTCATCTACGCGGCGTTCAACGTCTCGTTCACGATCTGGATGATGAAGGGGTTCGTCGACGAGGTGCCCTCGGAGTACGAGGACGCCGCGATGCTCGACGGCTACACCCGGTTCCAGGCGTTCTGGCGCTTCACGCTGCCCCTGCTCGTGCCGGGTATCGCTGCGACGGCGGTCTTCGCGCTGATCTTCTCGTGGAACGAGTTCGTGTTCGCGATCTTCCTCACCTCCAGCCAGGACGTCCGAACGGCGCCACCCGCCATTGCCGGCCTCATCGGCGGCACCACGGTCGACTGGGGACTGGTGGCCGCCTCCGCCGTGGCCTTCGCGATACCGGTGCTCGTGTTCGCCTACCTGGTGCGCAAGCACCTCGTCGCCGGCGTGACCCTCGGGGCGGTGCGACGCTGATGGCCGGCATCGAGGTCACCTCCCTGCACAAGCGCTTTCCCGACGGGACGGTCGCGGTCGAGCGCGTGGACCTGTCCATCGGCGACGGCGAGCTGTTCGTCATGCTCGGCCCCTCGGGCTGCGGCAAGACCACGACGCTGCGCGCCATGGCGGGCCTGGAGCGCCAGACGTCGGGGGACATCCGCATCGGCAGCACGCTGGTCAACGACCTGCCGCCCGCCGAACGCGACATCGCCATGGTGTTCCAGTTCTACGCCCTCTACCCGCACCTGAAGGTCCGCGACAACCTGGCCTTCCCTCTGCGGGCCGAGGGACTGCCCGAGCCGGAGGTGCGCGAGCGGGTCGATGAGGCCGCCCGGATGATGCGGCTCGGTGCGCTGCTGGACCGGCGACCACAGCGGCTGTCCGGCGGCGAGCAGCAGCGCGTCGCTCTCGCGCGAGCCCTCGTGCGACGACCGCGCGCCTTCCTCATGGACGAACCCCTGACCAACCTGGACGCCGAGCTGCGGGCAGACATGCGCACGGAGATCAAGCACCTCCAGACCCAGCTCGGCGCGACGATGGTCTACGTCACCCACGACCAGGTCGAAGCGATGTCACTCGGGCACAGGATCGCCATTCTCAACCAGGGCCGCGTGGAGCAGATCGGCACGCCCCTGGAGGTCTACGACCGTCCGGCGAGCCTGTTCTGTGCCACCTTCATCGGCTCGCCGCCGATGAACCTGATCGACGTCGAGGTGGCCGACGGGGCGCTCCGGGGTCCGGGGGGCCTCGTCCTCACCCCGCCGCCCGGCGTGCCGCGCGACCGCTCTCTGGTCGCCGGCGTCAGGCCGGAGGCGCTGGAGGTCACCGAGCCGGGGGCAGAGCGTTCGATCCCGGCCCGCGTGATCTCGGCGGAGGCGCTGGGCGACGAGATCATCTACGTGGTCGACCACGGCGGGGAGCGCGACGTGCGGGTGCGGACGCCACCGACTGTCCGCTACGCCGCGGACGCACCGGTCGGCCTGCGCCACGCCGGCGGAACCACGGCCGTCTACGACGCGAGCACCGAAGAGCTGGTGGCCTGATGGCGACCGTGGCAGCGCAAGGGCTACGCAAGTCCTTCGGAGAGGTGCGCGCCCTGGACGGGGTGACGCTCGAAGTACCCGACGGCTCGTTCTTCGTCGTGCTGGGGCCTTCCGGGGCGGGCAAGACGACGACCCTGCGGGCGATCGCCGGCCTCGAGAAGCTCGACGCCGGGTCGGTGCACCTGGACGGGAGGGACGCCACTGGTGACACTCCGGCGGCACGCGACCTCGCCATGGTCTTCCAGAGCTACGCCCTCTACCCGCGACGCACGGCGTACGAGAACATCGCGTCACCGCTGCGCGCGCGGCGCGCCTCCTCGGGCGACATCGCCGACGCCGTCGAGAAGGTGGCGGCCCTGCTGCACATCGAGCGCCTGCTCCAGCGCCGGCCGGCACAGATGTCCGGAGGTGAGCAGCAGCGCGTCGCCCTGGCCCGGGCGCTGGTCCGTCGCCCGCGCGCGTTCCTCATGGACGAACCGCTCACGAACCTCGACCTCAAGCTCCGCGTCGAGATGCGCACCGAGCTGACTCGCATCCACCGGAGCCTCGGGGGAACCTTCGTCTACGTGACCAACGACCAGGTCGAGGCCCTGTCGATGGCCGACCAGGTGGCGGTGCTCAGGGAGGGGCAGGTGCAACAGGTCGGCCCGCCGACCGAGGTGTACGAGCGTCCGGCCAACCGGTGGGTCGCGGGCTTCGTCGGGAGCCCTCGGATCAGCCTGCTCGCCTGTCACGTCGAGGGCGACCGACTCGTCGGAGCGCAGGGCTGGACGCTGCCGCGCCCACGCTGGACCACGGCCGACGACGGCCGTCCGCTCCTGCTGGGACTGCGCGCCGAAGACGTGTCCGTCGAGCAGCGGGGGGAGGTGGCGTTGCCGGGGGAGCTCTACGGGCTCGAGCCCCTGGGTGACCGCACCGTGGTCGACGTCAAGGTGGGGACGGAGATGGTCAAGGTCAAGGCGCGGCCGACCGTCACAGGGACGCCGGGGGAGCGCCTGTCCGTCACCGTCGACCTGGACCGTGCACACCTGTTCGACGCAGACACCGGGCTGACGCTGTCCCAGGCGGGGAGGTAGCGGCGCACGCCGCCGAGCCGCGCTGAACGCCACTGCCTCAACGTCAACCCCACCCACGTGAGATGAGGAGTCCCATGACGTCCCCGCAGGACACGCTGAGCGTCGGGATGGTGGGCTACGCCTTCATGGGCGCCGCCCACTCCCAGGCATGGCGAAACGCCCCACGCTTCTTCGACCTCCCCCGGCAGGTCCGGATGAGCGCGGTCGCCGGCCGAGACGGTGCCAAGGTCGCGGCAGCTGCGGCGCAGCTCGGCTGGGACTCGACCGAGACCTCGTGGCAGGCGCTGGTCGACCGCGACGACATCGACCTGATCGACATCTGCACTCCCGGTGACACCCACGCCGAGATCGCCATCGCAGCGCTGAACGCAGGCAAGCACGTCTTGTGCGAGAAGCCGCTCGCCAACAGCGTCGAGGAAGCCGAGGCGATGACCCTCGCGGCCGAGAAGGCCGCGGCGTCAGGGGTGCGGTCGATGGTCGGCTTCACCTACCGGCGGGTCCCGGCGATCGGCCTGGCCAGGCAGCTGGTGACCGAGGGCCGTCTCGGGACCGTCCACCACGTGCGCGCGCAGTATCTCCAGGACTGGATCGTCGACCCGGAGGCGCCGCTGTCGTGGCGACTGGACAAGGCCAAGGCCGGCTCAGGGGCACTGGGCGACATCGGGGCGCACATCGTCGACCTCACCCAGTTCATCACCGGCGACGCGATCGGCCGCGTCTCGGGACGTCTCCGCACGTTCGTCGACGAGCGACCGGTGCCGGCCGAGCACGCGGGGCTCTCCGGGACGGTCGGCAGCGGCCGCGGCCCGGTCACCGTGGACGACGCTGCTGCCTTCCTCGCCGAGTTCCGCAGCGGCTCCCTCGGCGTCTTCGAGGCCACGAGGTTCGCCAATGGCCGCAAGAACGCGATCCGCATCGAGATCAACGGCTCAGCCGGGAGCCTGGCCTTCGACTTCGAGGACATGAACGTCCTCCACTACTTCGACGGCGCCGAGCCGGCCGCCACGGCGGGCTTCCGACGCATCCTGGTGACCGAGGCCGATCATCCCTACGTCGGCGCCTGGTGGCCGCCGGGCCACCTGCTCGGCTACGAGCACGGCTTCACCCACCAGGTCGTCGACCTGGTGCGCGACATCGCCGCAGGCGCCGACCCGAGCCCCTCGTTCGCCGACGGGCTCCAGGTCCAGCGCGTCCTCGCCGCGGTCGAGACCAGTTCCGACACCGACTCCTGGCAGGAGATCCCCTCATGACCGCCTTCACCCCCACCCCCGACGACAGGTTCTCGTTCGGCCTCTGGACCGTGGGATGGCAGGGGACCGACGTGTTCGGCCCCGCCTCCCGACCGCTGTTGGACCCGGTCGAGGCGACCTACCGGCTGGCCGAGCTCGGCGCCGCGGCCGTGACCTTCCACGACGACGACCTGCTTCCCGACGAGGCCGCTCGCGAGGCGACGCTGGAGCGTTTCGAGAAGGCACTGGCCGAGACCGGCCTGGGCGTGGAGATGGTCACCACGAACCTGTTCAGCCACCCCGTGTTCAAGGAGGGCGCGCTGACGGCCAACAACCGCGAGGTACGCCGCTACGCCCTGGCCAAGGTGCTGCGCAACGTCGACCTGGCGGCGTCGCTGGGCGCCAAGACGTTCGTCCTGTGGGGCGGCCGCGAAGGCGCGGAGCACGGCGCCGCCAAGGACGTGCAGGCCGCGCTCGACCGCTACGCCGAGTCGCTGAACATCCTCTGCGCCTACGTCACCGACCAGGGCTACGACCTGCGGTTCGCGCTGGAGCCCAAGCCCAACGAGCCGCGCGGCGACATCCTGCTGCCGACCATCGGCCACGCCCTCGCCTTCATCGCCGAGCTCGACACGCCGGACCTGGTCGGCCTCAACCCCGAGGTCGGCCACGAGGAGATGGCCGGGCTCAACTTCGCGCACGGGATCAGCCAGGCGCTCTGGCACGGCAAGCTCTTCCACGTCGACCTCAACGGGCAGCACGGTCCGCGCTTCGACCAGGACCTGCGCTTCGGCGCCGGCAACCTCCGGGGCGCCTTCTGGACCGTCGACGCCCTGCTCGGGTCGGGCACGGGCACGCCTACGACGGCTTCGTCCACTTCGACTACAAGCCGCCGCGGGCCGAGGCGATGGAGGGCGTGTGGGAGTCGGCGAGTGCCTGCATGCGCAACTACCTGATCCTCAGGGACCGGGTCCGGTCGTTCCGCGCCGACCCAGAGGTGGCCACCGCCCTGGCGGCCGCCGAGGTCGAGACGCTGCGCACCCCGACCCTCGGCGCCGGCGAGTCGCTCGCCGACCTGCGCGCGGCGACGTACGACGTGGAGGGCCGCGCGCACGCGCCGCGTGGGCATCGAGGCCCTCGACCAGCTCGCCATGGAGCACCTGCTCGGTGCCCGCTGACCCAGCCACAGCGCGACGTCCACACCACGAGCACGGAGGGAAGTACCGATGACACGACCGATCACCCTGTTCACCGGCCAGTGGGCCGACCTGCCGTTCGAGGAGATGTGCCAGCTCGCGTCGGACTGGGGCTACGACGGCCTCGAGATCGCCTGCTGGGGCGACCACTTCGACCCGTGGGCCGCGGTCGAGGACGACGCCTACGTCCCGGCCAAGCAGGAGCTGCTCGAGCAAGTACAACCTCCAGGTCTTCGCGATCTGCAACCACCTCAAGGGCCAGGCGGTCTGCGACGACCCGATCGACGAGCGCCACCGAGGCATCCTGCCCCGACCGGATCTGGGGCGACGGCGACGCCGAGGGTGTTCGGCAGCGAGCGGCCGAGGAGATGAAGACGACCGCCCGCGCGGCCCGCAAGCTCGGCGTGGACGTGGTCGTCGGGTTCACCGGGTCGTCGATCTGGAAGTACGTCGCGATGTTCCCGCCGGCCAGCCAGGCGCTCGTCGACGCCGGCTACGACGACTTCGCCACCCGCTGGAACCCGATCCTCGACGTGTTCGACGAGCGAGGGCGTGAGGTTCGCCCACGAGGTGCACCCGTCGGAGATCGCCTACGACTACTGGACGACCGTGCGCGCCCTCGAGGCCATCGACCACCGCGAGGCGTTCGGCCTCAACTGGGACCCCTCGCACTTCGTGTGGCAGGACCTCGACCCGGTCGGGTTCCTGTGGGACTTCAAGGACCGGATCTACCACGTCGACTGCAAGGACGCGAAGAAGCAGGTCGGCAACGGCCGCAACGGCCGCCTGGGCTCCCACCTCGCCTGGGCCGACCCCCGCCGCGGCTGGGACTTCGTCTCCACCGGCCACGGGGACGTCCCCTGGGAGGCGTGCTTCCGGATGCTCAACACCATCGGCTACGACGGCCCGATCTCGGTCGAGTGGGAGGACGCCGGCATGGACCGCCTCCTCGGCGCCCCCGAGGCACTGGAGTTCGTCCGCCGGCTCGCCTTCGACCCCCCCGAGGCCGCCTTCGACGCCGCCTTCCGCGCCGAGTAGTGGCT
>CAWCNW010000032.1:0-14809 GCA_963796975.1 uncultured Actinomycetota bacterium | reverse complement strand
GCCGGACGCCGTGCTGCTGGACATCCGGCTGCCGGGCATCGACGGCTGGGCGGTGCTGAAGGAGCTCAAGGCGGAGCCCGAGACCCGTGACATCCCGGTGATCGTCGTGTCGATCGTCGACGAGCGGGCACGCGGTGTCGCCATGGGCGCCGCGGCGTACCTCGTCAAGCCGATCGGCCGCGACGACCTGCTCACCGCGCTGACCGCCGTGGGCGCCCCGGTGCGGATGCCGGAGCCCGGCCACGATCCCACGGAGCCATGAACGAGGGCCGGATCCTGGTGGTCGAGGACAACCCGAAGAACCTCAAGCTGGTGCGCGACGTGCTCATCTACGCCGGCTACGAGGTGATCGAGGCGACCTCGGGGGAGGACGGCGTCCGGCTCGCCGCCGAGATGGTGCCGGACCTCATCCTGATGGACCTGCAGCTCCCCGGGATCGACGGCGCCGAGGCCCTCCGCCAGATCCGGGCGATGGAGCGACAGGTCCCGGTGGTCGCGGTGACGGCCTTCGCGATGAACAACGACCGCGCCCGCGCCTTCGACGCCGGATTCGACGGCTACGTCGAGAAACCCATCAGTGTGCGAGCCCTGCCCCAGCAGGTCAGCGACTTCCTCAAGCTCGGAGGCATCACATGAACGACACCTCTCCGGTGAAGGCCCGCGTCCTGGTGGTCGACGACCAGCCGCCCAACGTGCGGTTGCTCGAGGCGATCTTGTCGCCGCGCGGCTACGACGTCCGTACGGCGTCGTCCGGCGAGGAGGCGCTGGCCGCGCTCGAAGCCGACGACATGGACCTGGTCCTCCTCGACATCGTGATGCCGGGGATGGACGGCTACCAGGTCTGCCGGGAGATCCGGGAGCGGCCGGGCACGGCGTACCTTCCGGTCGTGATGGTCACCGCGAGCGGTGACGAGCAGAAGATCAAGGCGCTCGAGGCGGGGGCCGACGACTTCCTGACCAAGCCGGTCAACAAGAACGAGCTGCTCGCCCGGGTGGCGTCCCTGGCGCGCATCAAGCGCTACCAGGACACGATCAAGCGCCAGTCCGACGAGCTCACGGCCTGGAACCAGGAGCTGGAGGGCCGCGTGGCGTCCCAGGTGTCCGAGATCGAGCGGATGAGCCGCCTGCGTCGCTTCCTGGCGCCCCAGCTGGCCGAGCTGATTCTCGACTCCGGTGACGAGTCGTTCCTCGAGAGCCACCGGCGCGAGATCGTCGTGGTGTTCTGCGACCTCCGGGGGTTCACCACGTTCGCGGAGGCCAGCGAGCCCGAGGAGGTGATGAGCGTGCTGGAGGAGTTCCACGCGGCGCTGGGTGACCTCATCTTCCGCTTCGAGGGCACGCTCGAGCGGTTCACCGGCGACGGGTTGATGGTGTTCTTCAACGACCCGGTGCGATGCGACGACGGCGCCGCGCGCGCGATCCGGATGAGCGTCGCGATGCGCACGCGGGTCCGCGGTCTGGCGGAGGCATGGGCGCGTCAGGGCCACGACCTCGCCCTCGGCATCGGGATCGCGCAGGGCTTCGCGACCCTCGGCCGGATCGGCTTCGAGGGTCGGCACGACTACGCCGCCATCGGGAGCGTCACCAACCTCGCCTCCCGGTTGTGCGGTGTCGCGGAGCCGTGGCAGATCCTCGTCACCGAGCGGGTCTTCTCGACCGCCGGCCCGCTGGCCGTGGGTGAGGACGCCGGCACGCGCGAGCTCCGCGGGTTCAGCCGGAGCGTCCACGTGTTCGACCTGAAGGGCATCGACAACGCACGGGTCGAGTCATGACCGGCGACCTCTGGACACCGCCGGCCACCGGAGCCGACGTCCTGTCCGCGCTCGACGAGGAGGAGCGCTACCGCCGGTTCGACGAGCTCCAGGGCCGGATGGGCGAGGTCTGGGACGCGATGCGGCTCAACCACGACGACGAGTCGGTGGTCGTCGTCCCCTCGATCACCCTCGACCGCGCGGTGGCGTCCAGCGGCAGCATCACCCAGTCCTACGAGGAACGGTTCCTGTTCCTGCTCATGCTGCTGCGCCAGCCTCGGTTGCGGATGGTCTACGTGACCTCGATGCCGATCGCGCCGGAGATCGTGGAGTACTACCTGGCCCTTCTCCCCGGGGTGATCCCCAGCCACGCGCGGTCGCGGCTGTCGCTCGTCGCCGTGCACGACGCCTCGCCCCGCTCCCTGAGCGAGAAGCTCCTGGAGCGGCCGCACCTGATGGCGCGCATCGCCGCGCTGATCCCGAACCGAGCGCGCTCCCACCTGTTGCCCTACAACACCACCGAGCTCGAGCGCGATGTCGCCCTCAGCCTCGGGATCCCCATGTACGGCGCGGATCCTCGGCTGGCGCCCCTGGGCTCCAAGACCGGCTGCCGCCAGATGTTCGCGGAGGCCGGGATCCCGCATCCGCTGGGGGAGGAGAACCTGCGCACGGTCGACGACATGACCGACGCCGTGATCGGGATGCGAGCCGAGCGACCGACCATGGACAGCGTCATCGTCAAGCTCAACGAGGGTGTCTCCGGCGAGGGCAACGCCCTCGTCCGGCTGGGCGGCCTGCCCTCGCCCGGGTCCCCGGACGAGCGGGCTGCCGTGCGCGAACGACTGCTCGACATGGAGCTGGAGTCGTTGACGACCCCCCGCGACGTCTACCTCGCGAAGTTCGAGGAGGGTGCCGGGATCGTCGAGGAACGGATCGTGGGCCAGGAGGTGCGTAGCCCCAGCGTGCAGCTGCGGGTCCTGCCCAGCGGCGCGGTCGAGCTGCTGTCCACCCACGACCAGCTGCTCGGCGGAGCGAGCGGGCAGAGCTACCTGGGCTGCACGTTCCCGGCCGCACCGGAGTACGCCAAGGCCATCACCCAGCACGCCGAGACGATCGGGCGCAGGCTGGCCGACCAGGGCGCGCTCGGTCGCTTCGCGATCGACTTCGTCGTGGTCCGCGACGCCGGCGGCGCGTGGACGCCGTACGCCATCGAGCTGAACCTGCGTAAGGGAGGCACCACCCACCCGTTCCTCACACTGCAGTTCCTCACCGACGGCCGCTACGACCCGGCGACCTCGCTGTTCCTGACGCCGCGAGGACATGAGAAGCACCTCGTCGCCACCGACCATCTCGAGTCCCGGATGCTGCGCGGGCTGGCGCTCTCCGACCTGTTCGACATCGTGGCGCGACACGGACTTCACTTCGACCAGTCGCGACAGGTCGGCATCGTGTTCCACATGATCAGCTGCCTGACCGAGCACGGCCGGATCGGCCTCACGGCGGTCGGGGACTCGCCGGCCGAGGCCCGCCGGCGCTACGCCGAGGCCGAGGCCGTCCTGCTGGGGGAGGCGCGGCTGGCCCTCGAGGAGTGTCCGCTGCCGGGCTGAGACGGTGACGCAGCGGATCTGGTACGTCGCCTACGGCTCCAACCTGGCCACGGGACGGTTCCGCTGCTACCTGTCCGGCGGTCGTCCGGCGGGTGGCTCCCGCGACTACGTCGGCTGCCGCGACCCGCGGGACCCCACCCGGACCGAGGGGGTCGAGGTACCGGGCGGCCTGATGTTCGCCGGGGCGTCGCGCGTCTGGCACGGCGGCATGGCGTTCTACGACCGCGCGGCCGCCGGGGTGGTCGCCGGCTGCGCCTATCTGGTCACCACCGAGCAGTTCGCCGACGTGGCGGCCCAGGAGCTGCGCCGACCGCCGGGCGGTGAGTTCGCCCACGACCTGAGCGGGCTCCTGCCCGACGTGGAGTCGGTGGTCACGACCGGGCCCGGCCTCTACGAGACGGTGGTGCGGCTCGGTGTCCTCGATGGCGCCCCGATGTTCACGATCACCCACCACGACGTGGCCGGACTGGCTCCCGCGGCTCCGACGGCGGCCTACCTGCGGTGGATCACGGTGGGGCTCCGCGAGGCGCACGCCTACGACGACCACCGGATCGCGCGCTACCTGGTCGCCGCTCCGGGGGTCCAGGGCGCCTGGACCGAGGCCGAGATCGTCGCCTTGGCGGCGTCCGGACACGCGCTCGCCTGAGGCGGCCCGACCCGGAAGATCGTTCCACTGACCGTGCCGCTGACGGGATTCAGGGGTACGCCCCGTACCCTTTCTTCGTGCCGCTGCTGGATGCTGTCAAGGGAGCCGTGCGCCGCAAGCTCGTGGCGCGGGCCGGTGGCATCGACCTCACCCAGCTCGACCGCGTCCCCGACCGGCTGACCTGGCCACTCGACCGCGACATGGCCCACCCGGTGCCGCGGGTCGCGGCGCTGCGCGACGAGGACCCCGTCTCCAAGCTGATCACCTTCCTCGGGATGGACATCTGGCTGGTGACCGGCGCAGACGAGGCGCGTGAGGTGCTGGGCGACCTCTCGTCGTACTCCACCGACATCCGGCCCTACTACGGCAAGTCCGGTGCGGCCGACGGCAACATCGGCGGGCTCGGGCTTCACCGACCCGCCCGAGCACACCCGGCTGCGCAAGCTGCTGACCCCGGAGTTCACGATGCGCCGGCTGGCTCGGCTCAAGCCCGCGATCGACCGGATCATCGAGCAGCAGCTCGACGAGACCGAGGCGGCGGCCGCGGCGAACGACGGCGTCGCCGACCTGGTCCAGACCTTCGCCTTCCCGATCCCGTTCCTGGTGATCTGCGAGCTCCTCGGCCTGCGCCAGGAGGCCCGCGAGACCTTCCGCAAGCTCGGCTCGGCCCGCTTCGACGTCACCCATGGCGGTCAGGCCGTGATGGGCGCGGTCGGCGAGTCGCGGGAGTTCCTGTTCGCCGAGTGCGCCCGGCAGCGCACCGACCCCGGCCCCGGCCTGATCGGTCAGATCATCCGAGAGCACGGCGACGAGATCAGCGACTTCGACCTCGGCGGCCTCGCCGACGGCGCGTTCACCGGTGGCCTGGAGACCTCGGCCTCGATGCTCGCCCTGGGCACCGTGGTGCTGCTCGGCCGCCCGGAGCTGTACGCCGGGCTGGTCACCGACCCCACGTCGGTCACGCCGGTCGTCGAGGAGCTCCTGCGCCACCTCTCGGTCGTCCAGGTGGCGTTCCCGCGGTTCACCAAGGCCGAGACGACCGTGGCCGGGCACAAGATCCGGAAGGGCTCCTGCGTCCTGGTGCACCTCCCGGCCGTCGACCGCGACCCCCGCGCCTTCCCGGTCGGTGACGGGCTCGACCCGCACCGGGCCAACCCCTCGCACATGGCCTTCGGCTACGGCTTCCATCGCTGCGTCGGCGCGGAGCTGGCCAAGATGGAGCTACGCGCGGCGTACCCCGCCCTGGCCCGCCGGTTCCCCGACCTGGCGCTGGCGGTGCCGGCGGCCGACCTGCCGTACCACGCCAAGTCGATCGTCTACGGCGTCGAGTCGGTGCCGGTCCGCCTGCACCCCTGACCTCCCCTGACGACAACGTCAGACGTCGAGCGACTCCACCTCCTGGGCCGCCTCGGTCGGGGTCTCGTTGCCGCCACGGTCGAGCTTGCTCGGCCACCAGATCTTGCCGCCGAGGTCGAGGTTGAGCGCAGTGACCAGGACCGACCGCACGATGATGGTGTCGAGGATGACGCCGAGCGCCACCGCCGTACCGATCTCGGCGATGAAGACCAGCGGCAGCGTGCCGAGGACGATGAACGTCGCAGCCAGCACGAAGCCGGCCGACGTGATCACCCCACCGGTCGCCGCCAGCGCGACCAGCGAGCCCTGACGGGTGCCCCGGGTCACTGTCTCCTCGCGGACCCTGGTCATCAAGAAGATGTTGTAGTCGATGCCGAGCGCGACCAGGAACACGAACACGAACAGCGGGAACGATGGATCGGCACTGTTGAAGCCGTTGCCGTTGGCGAACGTGTGGGTGAAGACGTGCTGGAAGAGCAGGGTCGAGAACCCGAGCGCAGCGCCGTAGGACAGCACCACGGTGAGGATGAGCAGCAGGGGCGCCACGAGGGCACGCAGCAACAGCATCAGGATCAGCAGCACCACCAGCAGGACGATCGGGATGATCACCTTGTTGTCATGGCGAGATGCCACCTGTACGTCGAGGAACGTCGCCGAGGCGCCACCGACCAGCGCATCGGCTCCCGAGATCCGGTGCACCGCGACCCGGACGGCCTCGACCTTGTCGAAGGCCGCCTGTGAGGCGACGTCGTCGGGCACGGCCGCCGTGATCAGGGCGGTACCGGCAATCGGAGGCGTCGACGCGTCGGGAGCGCCGAGGCCGTTGACCCCGCGGATCGCCTCGATGACGTCCTGGGTCTTGTCGGCGTTGGCGACCACCATGATCGGCGCCGAGTCGTCGACCATGCCGTGCTGGGCGAGCAGCGCCTGGCCCTGGGTCGAGCCGACGACCTTGGTGTACTGGTCCGCCGTGGTCAGGCCGCTGGCGTTGAGCTGGAAGGAGGCGAGCGCAACGATGCCCAGCACGATCGCGGTGCCGACCCAGACCTTGCGCGGGCGCGGGGCGATCCACTGGCCCACCTTCGCCCAGACCCCCGAGGAGGTCGGCTCGTAGGAGCCGAACGTCGGCCGCTTCGGCCAGAACATCCAGCGCCCGAAGATCACCAGCAGGGCCGGCAGCAGCGTTGTCATCACCACCAGGGTGACCACCACCCCGATCGCGAGGACCGGGCCGAGGCCGGCCGTGGAGTTCATCTCGGCCAGGGTCAGACAGAGCATGCCCACCGCGACCGTGCCGGCGCTGGCGAAGAGGGCCGGCGCCGCCCGGTGCAGCGCGAAGGCCATCGCCTCGTGCCGGTCCTCGTGACGGCGTAGCTCCTCGCGGTAGCGAGCGACCAGCAGCAGGGCGTAGTCGGTGCCGGCGCCGATCACCAGCACGGTGAGGATCGCGCTGCTCTGGCTGTTGACGGTGAGGCCGGCGTTCTTGGCCAGGAAGTAGATGATTCCCTGGCTGGTCATCAGCGCGACGACCGCGGAGACGATCGGCAGGACCCACAGGATCGGGCTGCGGTAGGTCAGCAGCAGGATCAGGATCACCACGCCGAGGCTGGCCAGGAGGAGCGTGCTGTCGAGGCCGGCGAAGGCCTGCGCGGAGTCAGCCGCCTGACCTCCGGGGCCGGTGTAGTGGACCGTCACCCCGTCGATCGCGGTGATGTCGTCGAGCTGCTTGACGACATCGGGCAGCTCTTTCCAGCCGCCCTTGCCGAAGTTGTAGGTCACCTGGGTCTGGGCAGCCGCGCCGTCCTTGGACAGCACCGGACCCGTGACCTGACCCGTCACGCCGTCCATCGCCTGCAGATCGGAGACCTGTCCCTTGATGGCCGACTGGTCCGCGGCGGTGAGTCCGCCAGCGCGGTAGTAGACGACCACCGTCGGGATGTCGTTGGGGCTCTGGAACACGTCGAGCTTGTTCAGCGCCTGGGTGGACTCCGCACTCGACGGCACCCACGACGACGCCTGGTCGTCGGTCACCTGGCTCAGCTTGCTCCCGAAGGTCGCGCCGACCACGGTGATGACGATCCAGACCCCCGCGACGATCCACTTCGTGACGGGACTGGTGAGCTTGCCGGCGATCTGTCGATGCATGCTTCACAGTGCAGCAGAGGGCACGGACAGTGTCATCGGGGTTTCCCCCGAGTTCGCCCGGCTTGACCGAATCGTGATCCGACCTGAGGTACCTCAGGTCAGCTCGGTCTCCGAGCCGGACTTCGCGCCCTTGATCGTGGGCAGGTCGTCGCGCGCCGGGATGGTCGCCGGGTGCTGCTTGCGCAGCGTCGCGACCGAGACGTGCGGCCAGCGCAGGCCGTTGAAGTCGAGCATCACCGCCTGGGTGTACTGCAGCTGCAGAAAGTGCCCGTTGGTGTGCGGCTTCTTCACCTTCTCGATCCAGAAGGTGGCCGTGACGTGGTTGGCCGACGCGTTCTCGGTCAGGAAGAAGGTGTTGGCGGTGCCCACGCCCTCCGGCTTGGTGTTGCGGGCGTCGACGCGCAGCACGGTGGTGCGCACGATCTCCTGGCCCGCGATCGCGTGCTGCAGCACGAGGTTGGGGTTCTTCACCATCGCCTGGGTGATCCCCGGCTGGGTCGCGGCGTTGGCCGGCTGCCGGAACTTCGTCTTCTTGGCCAGGTTCAGCTCCGGGAAGGACTGCTCGGCGTCGGCGAAGGAGCCCTTGGTCGACGGGTCGGTGCCGAAGAACGGGATGATGTCGGTGTCGGCGATGACCGGCGGGCCGGCGATCGTGAAGGCGCCACCCTGGGCGAGCACCGCGGTGCCGTGGGGGATCGAGGCCATCCGGACCACTGTCGGCGGCTCCTTCGGAGCGGTCGTCTTCGGGACCGTGGCCCAGATGCCGGGCTCGAGGTGGATGCCGGCGGACAGGCTGCTGTCGGAGATCTGCTGCATGTAGTGGACCCCGAACATCTCGATGTCCTTCTGGTCGAGCCCGCGGTTGGGGATCGCGCCGGGGATCTCCTCGAACACCAGGGTCTCCGAGGTCAGGTTCAGCTCGAGGAACCGGTCCTGCCGTCCCGAGGGGAAGTGTGGTCGCCAGATCGTGTTGAAGCCGGTCCCGGTCCAGGTCCCCGGCAGCGCGGCGAGCGGACCCAGCGGGTCGGCGATGCTGGTGAAGGGGTGCGGCTGCGGGTCGGCGACGGCCGGCACCGGCTCGAAGGCGAAGTGGTCCAAGCTCATCGGTGGTAGCTCCTCGGGGTCTGCGCACGGGTCCCGTGCCCGGGCGGTTCTTCGGGTCAGGAGGGGCCGACCCGGCGGCGAGATACCGGGCCGGTCCCGGTCAGCCGTACAGGCGGTCGATCACGTCGGCGTACTTGGCGTGTACGACGCGGCGCTTCAGCTTCAGCGTCGGGGTGAGCTCCTCGGACTCCGCCGTCCACTCGACGGGGAGCAGCTCGAAGGACTTGACCTGCTCCGGCCGCGAGAGCCGGGCGTTGGCCTTGTCGACGGCCTCCTGTGCCATCGCCAGGATCTCCGGCTTGGCGGCGAGGTCGGCGAGGTCGGTGAACTCGATGCCGCCCATCTGCGCGACCACCGGAGCCACCTCGCCGTCCAGGGTCAGGACGGCGACGACGTACGGCCGGTTGTCACCGAAGGCCAGCGCATGGCCGACGATCGGTGACTCCTTCAGCAGGCTCTCGATGTTGCTCGGCGCGATGTTCTTGCCGGCTGAGGTGATGATCAGCTCCTTCTTCCGGTCGACGATCGAGACGAACCCGTCGTCGTCGATCGCGGCGATGTCGCCGGTGTGCAGCCACCCGTCGGCGTCGATCAGGCCGGCGGTCGCCTCGGGACGGCGGTGGTAGCCCGCGGTGTTGATCGGTCCGCGGGCCAGGAGCTCGCCGTCGTCGGCGATCCGGAGCTCGATGCCGGGGTAGGCCCGGCCCACCGTGCCCAGCTTGAACGCGCCCGGTCCGCACGCGGTGGCGCCGCCGCAGGTCTCGGTCATGCCCCAGATGTCGTAGATCGGCATCCCGAGGCCGGCGAAGAAGCGGGCCACCTCGAGCGGCATGGGCGCGGAGGCCGAGCCCGCCCAGATCACCTGGTCGAGGCCGAGCATCGCCTTGATCGGACCGAGCACGGCGCTGTTGACCGCGTCGTAGCGGGCCAGGAGCTCCGGTGAGGTGGTGTGCCCGACCTGGAGCGACTCGACGTACTCCGCGCCGACCTCCATGGCACTCTGGATCGCGGCCTTCTTGGCGGCGTCCGGCTCCATCGCCAGCAGGCCGGAGAGACCGGACTGGATCTTCTCCCAGACGCGGGGCACGCCGAAGAACTGCGCCGGGTGCACCTCGCCGAGCGCCCCGAGCAGGAGCGAGGGGTCGGCGACCAGGTAGATGTGGCCGTCGCCGTAGTGCTGGGGGATGTAGAGGCTGAGGATCCGCTCGGCGATGTGGGCGTAGGGGAGGTAGGAGACCGTCAGGTTGGTGCCTTCGAGGCCGCTGATCCGCAGCCCGGCCTCGCAGTCGAACAGCACGTTGCGGTGGGTGAGCTCGACGCCCTTGGGGTCGCCGGTGGTGCCCGAGGTGTAGAGGATCGTGGCCGGGTCCTCCGGGGTGAGGGCGGCGGTGCGCGCGTCGACCGGGTCGTGCGGCGCCTGCGCACCGCGGGCGACGAAGTCGTCCCAGGTGGAGAAGCGGCTGTCGTCCAGGCGGGCGTCGCTGATGCCGACGACGACGGCGATGCCGTCCTGCTCGGTGAGGGTGGTGCGCCACCGCTCGAGGTGGTCGGCGGTCTCGACGAACACCGCGGCCGGCCGCGATTGGTCGGCGATGAAGGCGATCTGGTCGGGGGACAGGGTGTTGTAGATCGACATCGGAACCGCGCCGGCCAGCATCGCGCCCATGTCGGCGACCAGGTGCTCGATCCGGTTCGTGGCCATGATCGCCACCGTCCGGCCGGGTTCGACGCCGGCGTCGACCAGCCCCGCGGCGACGTCGCGCGCTGCGTCGTACATCTGCTGCCAGGTGAAGGTGCGCCACGTGTCGCGCCCGTCGGCCTTGTCGCTGTACGCCGACCGGTCGCCGTACCGCTCGACGGTGGTGGCGAGAGCATCGGCCACGGTGCGGCCCTCGATGACCCTCTCGACATCGGTGCGGGCGGCGGCAGTGTCAGTCGTCACACTCATGCGGGTCATCGTGGCACCAGCGTGGTGGCGGCGGAAGGTCCCCGCTCATCGATAGGTCGAGCGGGACCTTCGTCGGTCGACCGGAGTCGAGACCCGCTCGGGCTCCATCACCAGCCGGCCGGTCCTGGTGTGAGCGGTGAGCCTGCCACCGTTCGCCTGGCTGGTTCGGTGGCGCATCCACCGCTACCCGGCACGACCGGCGATCGCGACAGACGCTCCGATGGAAGAACACCCCCACCACGGGCTCGGGATCCGTGGCGGAGGCGTTCGTCCAAGGATCTCGGGCAAGGCTGGGCGGACGCTGAGAAGATGCTCATCGCGGGCCGAGAGTGGGGTGTGAGGCCGGTCACGCCGTCCGGTCAGAGGCCGAGGGACCGGCCGATGATCTCCTTCTGGATCTCGGTGGTGCCGCCGTAGATCGTCTGGACGCGGGAGTTCACGTAGGCGCGGGCCACGGCGTACTCGGCCATGTAGCCGTAGCCGCCGTGCAGCTGCACGGCCTGGTCGACGACCTTCTTCTGCAGCTCGGTCAGCCACCACTTCGCCATCGACGCGGTCTTCGTGTCGAGCTCGCCGCGCACGTGCCGCGCGACGCAGTCGTCGAGGAAGACCCGGGCGATGTGGGCGTCCGTGGCCATCTCGGCCAGGACGAAGCGGTTGTGCTGGAAGGTCCCGATCGGGCGTCCGAACGCCGTGCGGTCCTTCACGTAGGCCAGCGTCTGGTCGAGGATCACCTCGCAGGCGGTGGCGGCGCTGGCCGCGATCGACAGCCGCTCCTGGGCGAGGTTGGTCATCAGGTGAACGAACCCGGATCCCTCCTCGCCGAGAAGGTTGGCCTTCGGGACGCGTACGTCGTCGAAGAACAGCTCGGCGGTGTCCTGGGCGTGCTGACCGATCTTGTCGAGGTTGCGGCCGCGCTCGAAGCCCTCCATGCCGCGCTCGACGACCAGCAGGCTGATCCCCTGGTGGCCGGCCTCGGGGTCGGTGCGCGCCACCACGATCACCAGGTCGGCCAGGATGCCGTTGGAGATGAAGGTCTTCTGGCCGTTGAGCACGTAGTGGTCGCCCGCGTCGACCGCGCTCGTGCGGATGCCCTGGAGGTCGGAGCCGGCGCCCGGCTCGGTCATCGCGATCGCGGCGATCGTCGTACCGGCGCAGAGGCCGGGATACCACCGGGCCTGCTGCTCGTCGTTCGCGCTCGAGACGAGGTACGGCACGATCATGTCGTTGAACAGCGGGAACGCGCAGCCGTAGATGCCGCGCCGCGTCATCTCCTCGTTGAGCACGAGGTTGTAGCGGAAGTCGGGCGTGCCACCGCCGCCGTACTCCTCGGGGAGCTGGAGGGCGAGCAGACCCTGCGCGCCGGCCTTGGCCCACACCTCGCGGTCGACGACGCCGTCCTTCTCCCACTGCTCGTGGAACGGCACGGCCTCCTTGTCGAGGAAGGTCCCGACCGTCTCGCGGAAGGCCTCGTGCTCGGGCTCGAAGATCGCACGCGTCATGGTGCTCACTGTGACAGCGGAACTGTCACGCTTCAACGGGGGCGGTGGTGGTTCAGGTCGTCGAGCATCGAGAGCGGGCCGATGTCGGCCAGCGTGTAGCCGTGCGGGTACGACGTGGGGCGGTGGTGGTACGCCGTGCGGCGCGGTGGCGCGAACCGCAGGAGCTGGGCGCGGGCGCGCAGCCCACGACGTACGGCGGTGACGAACCACGCCGGCTGCTCCGGCATCCCGAGTGCGACCCTCAGCGGCTCGTCCATCAGCGCGATCGTGACCCGCCGCGCGAAGGGCCGCAGGGGCGCGGGTGCCACCTGCGCCGCGATCCGCAGCGTCGCCTCCGTGACGCGTCGGTTGGCCTCGGTGAACTCGAAGCGGCGCGCCTCGTACTCGCGCAGCAGGGTGAGGTAGCCGTCGTACGACGTGGGCAGGCCGGTGATCCCCATCAGCTCGCCGAAGCGGGTGGTGACATTGGCCAGGGCCTGCTCCTCGACCGGGTCGAGGTCGCGCCAGCCGTACTCCCGGATCCACTCCACCGGCCCGACGATGGTGGTGGCGAGCACGAACTGAAACTCGTCGTTGGGAATGTCGTAGTGGCCGTGGATGCGGTTCAGTCGACGGAGCGTGGCGTGACCGCGCTCGGAGTCGATGCTCTCGATCGACGCCTCTTCTGCGACCAGCAGGGTGTCGTCGTACCGCTTGACGCCGTGGTGCTCGAACTCGCCGGTGCGGTCGAGCAGGGCGGAGATGGTGGGGATGCCGTAGTCGCGCAGGAAGGCGACCCCGGTGCCCTGGGTGTAGTCCCAGGGGAACTCGTGGCGACTGACCAGCCAGGCGATCTCGTCGCGATCACGCTCGGGGTCGAGGGCGCGGATGTGGTCGCGGATCTCGTAGCGCCGGGGATGGTGCAGGGTGAGCCGCATGGGCGACAGGGTATATACTTCACCACATGGTGAAGTCTCATCTGGACGTGATCGCGGGCGCGGTGGCCTCGTCGCCCAGGCGCGCGATCATCGAACGCCTGGCTGAGGGCGGCGCCTCGATGAGCGAGCTGGCCGACCGCCTCGACGTCACCCTGCCCGCGGTCGACAAGCACCTCCGCGTGCTGCTCGCCGCTGGAGTCGTCACCAAGGACAAGACCGGGCGTACGACGTCCGTCCGGCTCGTCCCGGGAAGCCTGGAGGAGCTGGGCACCTGGGCCCTGAGCACCCGGTTGATGTGGGGCAACGCGCTCGACCGGCTGGAGCAGCACCTGTCCCCCGAGGAGGAATCATGAGCACGATCACGATCACTCGCACCGTTGCTGCCACGCCGGACCGCGTGTTCGATGCCTGGACCGACGTCGCTCAGCTCGCCCGATGGTGGTGGCCCCAGCTGGCCGGCACCACCTACGACGTCGATGCGCGCGCAGGCGGCCGGTACCGGATCCACAGCCCGGCGATCGGGATCACAGCCTGGGGCGAGTACACCGACGTGGACCGGCCGCGGCGGCTGGCCTTCACGTGGAACTGGGAGGGCGAGGGCGAGACCGACGTCGGCTCCGTGGTCGACGACGTCGTCGTCACGTTCGAGGCCGCCGGTGAGGCCACCCTCGTCACGGTCGAGCACACCTCGCTCGTCCACGTCGAGGACGGTGGCGCCGAGCAGGGCTGGAACGACGTGATGGACCGGCTGGTGGGGCTCGGTCAGTCCACGAGCTCGCGGAGCTGACGCAGCGTCGCGGGCGGGTCGTCGCTGACCGGCAGCACCTGGAGGTTGGTCACGCCGGCCTCGGCGAAGGCCGCCACGCGCTCCTTGACGTACGACGCGGGGCCGACGAGGTTGCCGAGCTCGAGGAGGTCGGCCGGCACCAGGGCTTCGGCGTCGCGCTTGTTGCCGCCGAGGTAGAGGTCCTGGATCTCCTTCGCCTCCTTCTCGTAGCCGTACTGGCACATCAGGTCGTTGTAGAAGTTCTTGCCGCGCGCGCCCATGCCGCCGACGTACAGCGCGACCATCGGCCGGGCGAAGTCGAGCAGGGCCTTGGTCTCGGGACCCTCGCCGATCGCGACCATGCCGCCGGCGCAGATCTCGAGGGGGCCGAGACCCTCCTGGCGCTTGGCCGTGCCGCGCGCGAGCGCGTCGCCCCAGACCTGGCCGGACTTCTCCGGCGCGAAGAGGAACGGCAGCCAGCCGTCGGCGTACTCGGCGGCGCCCTCGACGCTCTTCGGGCCGAGGGCCGCGATGTAGAGCGGGATGCTCGGGCGCTCGGGCTTGGTCGAGCAGCTTGAGCGGCTTGCCGAGGCCGGTGCCCTGGCCCTCGGGGAGCGGCAGCGTGAAGATCCCGTCGTGCACCAGCGTCTCGCGGCGCAGGCCGGACCGGATCAGCTCGATGATCTCCTTGGTGCGGCCGAGCGGCTTGTCGTACGGCACGCCGTGGAAGCCCTCGATCACCTGCGGTCCGCTGGCGCCGAGACCGATGATGGCGCGGCCCTGGCTGACGTTGTCGAGGCCGGCGGCGGTCTGCAGCAGCGCGCTCGGGGTGCGGGAGTAGACGTTGAGGATCGCGCTGCCGATCTCGACCCGCTCGGTCTTCGCCGCCAAGTAGCCCATCAGCGTGGGGGAGTCGAAGCCGTAGGCCTCGGGCACCCACACCGTGTCGAGACCCGCCTCCTCGAGCGCGCGCACCTGGTCGGCGGCCTCGCGCGGGTTGCCGGAGTACATCAGCTGGGTCGAGAGCTTCACGCCCCGACTGTGACAGAACCACTGTCACGGTCGCA
>CAWCNW010000031.1:0-243786 GCA_963796975.1 uncultured Actinomycetota bacterium | reverse complement strand
CAGCATCGAGCGGAACTGCGTGTAGACCAGGTGCACCTCGTCGACGTGGCCCTCGTCGTCCTTGTCGGAGGTGAAGGCCCCGATCAGCGCCTCGCCGATCGCCTTGGCGTCCTCGTAGCGCGGCTGGTCGGAGAACCCGCTCCACGACTCGCGCCACCGGCCGCGCTCGGAAGCGGTAGTACGCCTCGCCCTTGCGACCGGTGAGATAGGTGACGACCTGCTTGCCCTCGCCTCGCAGTCGCTCGGCCAGTCGCTCGGCCTCCTTGAGCACGCTCGAGGAGTAGGCGCCGGCCAGACCGCGGTCGCTGGTCACGATCAGGATCGCGGCGGTGTCGGCGCTCTCCGGCTCGGTGGTCAGCGGGTGCGAGACGTTGGAGTAGGTCACCAGGGCCTGGACGGCCCGGGTCAGCTCCCTGGCGTACGGCGCAGCCTGCTGGGCCCGCTGCTGCGCCTTGATGATCCGGGACGCAGCGATGAGCTCCATGGCGCGCGTGATCTTCTTGGTCGACTCGACCGACTTGATCCGGGCGCGGTACTCGCGCAGCGACAGAGCCATCCGTCAGCTCCGCTTCTGCTTGACGATCTGCTCCTGCTCGAGCTCCTCGTCGGTGACCGGCTCGGCCTTGGCCTCGGTGCCGGGCTTGATCGAGTGGCCCTCGGAGGTCTCGAACTGGTCGAGGAACTCGTCGTAGGCGGACGTGACGTTCTCAGCGGTCGAGTCCTCGAACTTCCGGCTCTCGCCGATCTCGTCGAGGATCTCCTTGTGCTGCCGGGCCAGGAAGTCGAGGAACTCCTGCTCGAAGCGAAGCACGTCGTCGGTCGGCACCTTGTCGAGCTTGCCGGTCGTGCCGAGCCACAGCGAGACGGTCATCTGCGGCAGGGGGTACGGCGAGTACTGCGGCTGCTTGAGCAGGGCCATCAGCCGCTGACCCCGGTCGAGCTGCTGGCGTGAGGCCGCGTCGAGGTCGGAGGCGAACATCGCGAAGGCCTCCATCGCACGGAACTGCGCGAGCTCGACCTTGAGCGACCCGGTGACCGACTTCATCGCCTTGGTCATCGCCGCACCGCCGACCCGCGAGACCGACACACCGACGTCGATCGCGGGGCGCTGGTTGGCAGCGAACAGGTCGGACTGGAGGAAGATCTGGCCGTCGGTGATCGAGATGACGTTGGTCGGGATGTAGGCCGACACGTCGTTGGCCTTGGTCTCGATGATCGGCAGCCCGGTCATCGAGCCGGCGCCCATGGCGTCGGACAGCTTCGCGCAGCGCTCGAGCAGCCGGCTGTGCAGGTAGAACACGTCGCCGGGGTAGGCCTCGCGACCGGGCGGACGGCGCAGCAGCAGGGACACGGCGCGGTAGGCCTCGGCCTGCTTGGTGAGGTCGTCGAACACGATGAGGACGTGCTTGCCGTCGTACATCCAGTGCTGGCCGATGGCCGAGCCGGTGTAGGGAGCGAGGTACTTGAAGCCCGCGCTGTCGGACGCCGGGGACGCCACGATCGTGGTGTACTCCAGCGCGCCGGCCTCCTCCAGGGCGCCGCGGACGGCGGCGATGGTCGAGCCCTTCTGGCCGATCGCGACGTAGATGCAGCGCACCTGCTGGGTCGGGTCGCCGGTCTCCCAGTACTGCTTCTGGTTGATGATCGTGTCGATCGCGATCGTGGTCTTGCCGGTCGAGCGGTCGCCGATGATCAGCTGGCGCTGGCCGCGGCCGATCGGGGTCAGCGAGTCGATCGCCTTGATGCCGGTGGCCAGCGGCTCGCTCACCGACTGGCGCAGCATCACGCCGGGCGCCTGGATCTCCAGGGCACGACGCTCGTCGGACTCGATGTCGCCCAGACCGTCGATCGGGGTGCCGAGCGGGTCGATGACGCGGCCCATGAAGCCGTCGCCGACCGGGACCGAGAGGATCTCGCCGGTACGACGTACGGTCTGGCCCTCCTCGATCTTGTCGAAGTCACCGAGGACGACGACGCCGATCTCGCGGGTGTCGAGGTTCAGGGCGATGCCCAGAGTGCCGTCCTCGAACTCCAGCAGCTCGTTGGCCATCGCGGAGGGCAGGCCGGCGACGCGGGCGATGCCGTCGGCGCACTGGGCGACGGTGCCGACCTCCTCCTTGCTGGCAGCCTCGGGCTTGAAGTCCTCGACGTACTTCGACAGCGCGTCGCGGATCTCCTCCGGACGGATCGTGAGCTCCGTCATTGCGTCCCTACTCTCTGTGTCTTCATCACAAACATGTCGGTGATCGAGCTGTGTTCTCGGTGATCGAGCCTGTCGAGAGTCAGCCGGCCAGGCGACGTCGCGCGTCGTCGAGCCTGCTGGCGATGGTGCCGTCGATGACCTCGTCGCCGATCTCCACCCGGAGACCGCCGAGGACCTCCGGGTCGACGACGACGTTGAGGTGCACCGTGGTGTCGTACTGGCTGCTCAGCAGCGCGGCCAGGCGCTGCTGGTCGGCGTCGGTGAGCGGGCGGGCGACTCGGACCGTGGCCACGGTCTCGCCCTGCGTCTCGGCGGCCACCCGGCGGTACGTCGTGAGGGCCGCCGTCATCGTGCGGTAGGTGCCGGCGAGCGCCTGCTTGGCCAGGGTGACGGTGGCCGGCAGGGCGTGGGCGTCGAGCAGCGAGTCGAGCAGCGCCGCCTTGTCGTCCACCGAGCGGCCGGGGTTGCTGAGGGCGTCACGCAGCTGGGGGTTGGCGTCGACGATGCCGGAGAGCTCGAAGAGCTCGTCGGTGACCTGACCGGCCTTGGCGCCGGCCGAGCGGACGACCGCGATCTCGCTGAGCCGCTCGAGGACGTCGGGGAGGTCGCGCGAGAAGGTCCAGCGTCGCCCGACGGCCTCGGTGAGCAGGCCGAGGGTGGTGTCGGACAGGCGGTCCTTGAACACCTGCTGGACCATGCCCTCCTTCGCCTCGGGCGCCAGCGAGGCGTCGGTGGCGAAGCGGCGCAGACCGGGCTCGGTGCGGAACAGCCGGCTGACCGTGAACAGCTCGTCACCGAGCGCCGCGGCGCTCTGGTGGGTGCCGATCTCGTCGTCCAGCCGCGCGGTCAGCGCGGCCAGCGCCTCGGCGGAGGCTCCCCGCAGGTCCATCAGCCGGTCTCCTCGAGGTCGGCGAGGAACCGCTCGACCACACGACCCTGACGCTCGTCGTCGTCCATCGACTCACCGACGATCCGTCCGGCCAGCGTGGTGGCCAGGCTCCCGACGTCGCGGCGCAGCGACGCGAAGGCCGCCTTGCGGTCCGCCTCGATCTGCGCGTGCGCGTGCTCGACGATCCGGTCGGCCTCGACCTGGGCCTTGTCGCGGGCGTCCTGCACGATCTGGGCACCCTGCTCGCGGGCGTCCTCGCGGATCTTGGCGGCCTCGTGCTTGGCGTTGTTCAGCTGCTCCTTGTACTCCGCCTCGGCCTGGCGCGCATCGGCCTTGGCCTCGTCGAGCTCGGCGAACTCGGTGCGGATCGCCTCCTGGCGCGCCGTCATCGCCTTGTTGATCGGCGGGATCAGGTACTTCGCGAAGATCCAGACCAGGATCGCGAACGCGAGCAGCTCGACCAGGTAGGTCCCGTTGGGGACCAGGAAGTTGCTGGCCAACGGTGTCACGGGAGTGCTGGCAAGAATGCTCATCTGTCAGTCCTGTCGTACGGCTGGGGGCTCCGAGCGTCTCGGCTCACTTGCCGAGGACGAAGACGAACAGCGCCATGAAAGCCAGGTTGATGAAGTACATACCTTCGACCAGCGCGACCGTGAGGAAGAAGATCGTCTGCAGGCGACCCTGTGCCTCGGGCTGACGCGCCACGCCCTGGATGTAGGACGAGCCGGCCAGGCCGTCACCGATGCCGGCGCCGATGGCGCCACCCGCGAGGGCCAGGCCGCCGCCGACAAAAGCGCCTGCGGTCTTCACGGCCGTGTCTGTAACTGCCACTGTTTCTCCTTGGATCCGCGCCGGGTGGCCGGCGCAACGGGTGTACCTCTGGTGCGGTCGAGCGGGTTCGCTCAGGCCGCGAGCTGGGGTTCTGCTTCCTTGGCGTCGCCGGTCGCGGTGTCCGCTGTCACGTCGTCCGCGTCGTGGTGCTCCGCCTCCTCGCCGTGGGCGCCGGCCATCCCGAAGTACAGGACGGTCAGCAGGGCGAAGATGAAGGCCTGGATGCCGCCGATGGCCATGTCGAACAGCTTCCACAAGATGCCGAACAGCACCGAGAGGATGCCGCCGATCGGGAGGAAGCCGACCGTCCAGGCGGTCAGCGAGCCGATCAGGGCGAGCAGGATGCCGCCGGCGAAGATGTTGCCGAAGAGTCGGAGGGCCAGCGAGATCGGCTTGGTGATCTCTTCGATGATGTTGAGGGGCAGCAGGAACTTGTAGGGCTGGACGAAGTGGCTGAAGTAGCCCTTCGCGCCCTTCTGCGAGATGCCGTAGGACCACGCGCCGATCATCACCACGGTCGCCATCGCGTAGGTGAGGTTGGTGTCGGAGGTGGGGGCGGCCAGGAAGCCGACCTTGAAGTTCTCGTTCAGCTCGCTCGGGATCATCTCGAGCCAGTTGGCCACGAGGATGAAGAAGAACAGCGACACCGCGAGCGCGACGGCGAAGTTGTTGACGCGGCCGAGGTTGTCCTGGACCTGCTCCTTGACCTGGTTGACCACGGCCTCCCAGATGATCTGGAGCTTGGTGGGCACGTGGTCGGCGGTGCTGCGGGTGAGCTGCCTCCGCGCCCAGAACCCGAGGAGCACCACGATCGTGCCGGCCACGAGGGTCGTCCAGATCGTGTCCATGTTGAACGTCATGCCCAGGAACTGTCGCTGGACGTGCTCGCCGATCTTGATGTCGGTCTGGATGATGGGCGCGATCACTGGTCCTTCAGCTCCTTCAGCAGGGGCATGGTGGTCATGACGAGGGCGATGAGACGGAAGATCGCGAGGCCGAACAGCAGGCCGATCCCGTCGGGCCAGAACCACACGGCGATGCCGACCGCGACGACGGAGAGCACCAGCAGGCGCACCAGGGTCGACATGGCCAGACGGTTGCGGGTGGGCTCCTCACCGGAGGTGATGATCCGCAGCAGCCAGTACTCGGTGGCCAGGTGGTTGAGCAGCCCCAGCCCGACGCCGGCCGCGATGCAGCCGGCCAGCGTCCACTCGCCGAGCGATCCGAGCACCCAGTAGGCCGCGACCGAGAGCCCGACGGCGACGAGGATCGTCTTGCGCTGGTCGCGCAGGACGCGCCCGATCGACGCCTCACCGGTGACGGGGGTGGTGGTGGTCTCGTGGTCAGACACGAACGGCACCCCGCTCACGCTGCACGCTCACTTGAGCACGTCCCGGACGCGGACCCAGAAGCCGACCACGCCGGCGAGGATGCCCAGACCGATGCCGACGAGCGTCCAGGTCGGTGAGTCGCCGGTCGCCTTGTCGACCAGGAGTCCGAGGACGAGGCCCGCCACGACGGCACCGGCGAGCATGCCGCCGAGTCCTGCGAGGTCGCGACCCCGAAACGTCGGGTCCGGGTGTCCATCGGCCATCCACTCAGGTCGCTTCCACGGGTGATTTCGCTGGTGAGCACAACTTCGTCGGCGCACGCTCCACGGGGCACCGGCAAGGCTCGAAAACTATCACAGCGGGAAGGGGCCACGAACGGGGCGGGGAGGGGGCACACCACGGTCCCGGATCGGGTGAAGAGGCCCTCGGTCGTCATGTCGGTGGCGGCCGTTTCTGTGTCGTGGGGCGGTCTGTGGCGGTGCTTGTGAAAACTAGCACAAGCGCTTCCCGCACCGCCAAACGGGGTCCGGCGCACGCCGTACCCGCTGGTCAGACGTGGTCAGACGTCGTCGGACGCGGCCAGGCGGGGCAGGTGTACGACGGGCAGGACGAAGGTGAGCGTGACCGTGATGACGGCCGCGACCGCGATCAGCGTCCACATCAGCGGACCGGTGTAGAGGCTGACCACCACGGTCGTCCCGGCCACCAGCGCCGCCCACATCCACATGATGAGAACCGCTCGCCGCTGGGAGTGGCCGATCTCCAGCAGCCGGTGGTGCAGGTGCTGCTTGTCGGGCGCGAACGGCGAGCGGCCGGCGCGGGTACGGCGGATCACCGCCAGCACCAGATCGGCGATCGGGACGATCAGCAGCGCCACCGGCAGCGCCAGCGGGAGGAACGTCGGCGCCAGGGAGGCCGGGGACCCCATCGCGCCGTGGCTCAGGTCGGCACCGGAGTACTGGCCGGTCAGCGTGATCGCGCTGGCCGAGAGCACCAGGCCGATCAGCATCGAGCCGCTGTCGCCCATGAAGACGCGGGCGGGGTTGATGTTGTGGGGCAGGAACCCGAAGCAGGCCCCGCCGAGCATCGCGCTCAGCAAGGCCCCGGTGGAGGCCAGCGAGGCGTTGTTGAGGCTGGTCAGCTGGTAGCAGAACGCGAAGAAGGCGACCGAGCCGATCCCGACCACGCCGGTGGCGAGGCCGTCGAGGCCGTCGACCATGTTCACCGCGTTCACGGTGCCGACCACCACGAACGCCGTCAGCAGCGCGCCCTGGGCGGGGTCGAGGGCGAACTGGCCCCCGCCCGTCGACGGGAACAGGAAGTACTGGATCCCGTTGATGATGAGGAAGCCGGCGGCGAGCACTTGACCACCGAGCTTGGTCAGGGCGTCCAGCTCGAAGAGGTCGTCCAGGGTCCCGATCGCGCAGATCATGGCCCCGGCGATCAGGACGATCTTGGCGTCGTGGAAGACGAAGGACTGGCTGCGCGAGAGAAATGGGAGCTGCTGGGCGACGACGTAGGCCGCCACCAGGCCGCCCAGCATCGCCAGCCCGCCGAGGTAGGGGACCGGCTCGGCGTGGACGTCGCGGTCGCGGACCCGGGCGACGGCGCCGGTGCGCAGCGCGATCTCGCGGGCGATGACGGTCAGGAGGTACGTCGCGGCCGCCGCGACCAGGAAGACGAGGAGGTACTCCCGCACAGGGGGCCGGCCTCCTCAGTCGGTCTCGTCGAGGACGGTGAGGCCGAGCGGCTCGAGCAGCTCGTTGATGGACGCCACGGACAGGGCGCCCCGCCGCAGCACGCGTGGCCGCTCACCGCGGACGTCGAGGATCGTCGACGCCTCCCCCTGGGGCGAGGGACCACCGTCGAGGAAGACCGCGACGCTCTCGCCCAGCATGCCCTCGGCCTCGGCGGCCTCGGTCGCCGCCGGCAGGCCGCTGAGGTTGGCCGAGCTCACCGCCATCGGCCCGGTGCGCTCGAGCAGGGCCAGCGCGATCTCGTGGTCGGGCATCCGGACCGCCACGGTCCCCCGGCTGTCGCCGAGGTCCCATCGCAACGAGGTCTGCTGGTTGCACACCAGTGTCAGCGGTCCTGGCCAGAAGGCCTCGGTGAGCGCGTCGACGTACGGCAGCACGCCGGTGGCCAGCGCATAGAGGGTGGTGGCGGAGCTGATCAGGACCGGCGGCGGCATGTCGCGGCCGCGGCCCTTCGCGTCGAGAAGCGACTGCACCGCCGCGTGGTCGAACGCGTCCGCGCCGATGCCGTAGACGGTGTCGGTGGGCAGCACGACCAGGAGACCCTGCTGCACCGCCTGCGCGGCCGCCTCGATCGCGGTCTCGCGCTCGTCGTCGTTCGCGACGGGGTACGTCGTGCTCATCTGGCCTCTCGCTCCTCGGGGGGTGGGCTCATCGTGCCAGCCGCGCGGTCAGGAAGCGCGGTCGCCCGGCCAGGTCGCGGTGGTCGCGGACCTGCTCCCAGCGCCCGGTGCTGCTGAAGACCGCGGGCGCGGACTCACCCTGCGCGTCCGCGTGCTCGACGCCGACCACTCCCCCGGGCCGCAGCAGCAGCGCCGCCCGCCGCTCGACCACCCGGATCGTGTCGAGGCCGTCGCCGGAGGCGTAGAGCGCGAGGTCGGGGTCGTGGTCGCGCACCTCGGCGGCCACCGACTCCCAGGCCTCGTGCGGGATGTACGGCGGGTTGCTGACCACGACGTCAACGGCTCCGACCAGGTCGTCGAAGGCGTCCGCGAGATCGCCCTGCCGCAGGTCGACCCCGGTGCCGGCGAGGTTGCGGGCAGCCCAGCCGTGGGCTGACTCGTCCAGCTCGACCGCGTGCACCCGGGCTGTGGGCACCTCGTCGGCCACGGACTTCGCGATCGCGCCGGACCCGGTCCCGAGATCGACCACGACCGGGCGCGTCGGTCGAGACCATCGCACCGCGCCGCCTCGATCGGCCCAGCCCGCCAGCAGCTCGGTCTCCGGACGCGGCACGAAGACACCGGGGCCGACCAGGAGCTCGACGTGGCGGAACCAGGCGCTGCCGGTCAGGTGCTGGAGCGGCTCGCGCGCGGCGCGGCGCGCCACCAGCGCGTCGTACTCCTCGGCGGCGGTCGCCGGTACGTCGTCGACGAGCGGCAGCCGGGAGCGTTCGACGCCGAGCACGTGGGCCAGCAGGACCTGCGCGTCGTACTCCGGGGAGTCGACACCGGCCTCGCGGAGCCGGGCCGCTGCCTCCTCGGCGAGCGGGCGACGGGCCGGCACTCAGGGCCCCGTCGTGGCTTCGACGGCGTCGAGCCGGGCCTCGAGGTCCGCCTCGAGGCAGGAGTCGATGACGGGCTGGAGCCCGCCGTCGAGCACCTGGTCGAGGTGGTAGGCCTTGTAGCCGGTGCGGTGGTCGGAGATGCGGTTCTCGGGGTAGTTGTAGGTGCGGATCCGCTCGGAGCGGTCGACGGTGCGGACCTGGCTCCGGCGCGCCACGCTGGCCTCGGCGTCAGCTTCGTCCTGGGCCGCGGCGAGGAGCCGGGCGCGCAGGATGCGTAGCGCCTGCTCCTTGTTCTGCAGCTGGCTCTTCTCGTTCTGGCAGCTCACCACGATCCCGGTCGGGACATGGGTGATCCGGACGGCCGAGTCGGTGGTGTTGACGCTCTGGCCGCCCGGCCCGCTGCTGCGGAAGACGTCGATGCGCAGGTCGTGCTCGTCGATCTCCACCTCGACCGCCTCCGCTTCGGGCATCACGAGGACGCCGGCGGCGCTGGTGTGGACCCGGCCCTGCGACTCGGTGACCGGCACCCGCTGCACGCGGTGGACGCCGCCCTCGAACTTCAGCAGCCCGTACGGCGCGTGGCCCGGCTCGGCGACACCCTTGCTCTTCACCGCCACGGTGACCGACTTGTAGCCACCGAGATCGGACTCGGTGGCATCGAGGATCTCGGTCGACCAGCCCCGGGTCTCGGCGTACCGGGTGTACATGCGCAGCAGGTCACCGGCGAAGAGCGCCGACTCCTCGCCACCCTCACCGGACTTGATCTCGAGCAGGGCGTCCTTGTCGTCGGCGGGGTCGCGCGGAACCAGCAGACGGCGCAGCCGCTCCTCGGCCACCTCGCGCTGGGAGGCGATCGCGTCGACCTCACCGGCGAACGTCGGGTCCTCGGCGGCCAGCTCCCGGGCGGCGGCCAGGTCGCCGGCGGTCGCCTGCCAGTCGCGCCAGGTCGAGATGATCGCGGTCAGCTCGGCGTACCGCTGGTTGAGGGTCTTGGCCGTGCGCATGTCGGCGTGGGTCTCGGGCAGCGCGAGGCGACGTTCGAGCTCGGCGTGCTCACCGAGCAGGCTCTCGACGCCTTCGAACATCTGGCTCCCCTCCCCACACTGATCGACCTCGACATGACAACGACGCCGACCCCATGGAGGAGGTCGGCGTCGTCGGCGAAGCTACTTGGAGGTGGACTCGGCCTTGTCCTCGGCCTTGTCGTCGTCCTTCTTCTGCATCTTGGCGTAGCGGGCCTCGAAGCGGGCGACGCGGCCGCCGGTGTCGAGGATCTTCTGCTTGCCGGTGTAGAAGGGGTGGCAGTTGGAGCACACGTCGGCGTGGATGTTGCCGGTCGCCGAGGTGCTGCGCGTGGTGAAGGTGTTCCCGCAGGTGCAGGTCACCTCGGTCACGCGGTACTCGGGGTGGATGTCCTTCTTCATGGTGTCCTTTCACGGGCCGCCGGGTCGCCTCCGCTGAGTGCGGTGACGTGAACCGGAGCCAAGGGGCGATTGTGCCACCTGCTGTAACGCCGCGGGTAATCCAGATATGCCCGACTCGGTCAGTCGGTGCCGCCCATCGCGCCGGGCGTGGTCTTCTGCACCTGCATCAGGAACTCGATGTTGCTGTGGCTCTTGCGGAGCCGCTCCAGGAGCAGCTCCAGGGCCTGCTGGCCGTCGAGCGCGGAGAGCACCCGGCGCAGCTTCCAGACGATGGCGAGCTCCTCCTTGCTCATCAAGAGCTCCTCGCGGCGGGTGCCGCTCTGGACCGCGTCGATGGCGGGGAACAGGCGCTTGTCGGCGAAGTCGCGGCGCAGCCGGATCTCCATGTTGCCGGTGCCCTTGAACTCCTCGAAGATCACCTCGTCCATCTTCGAGCCGCTCTCGATCAGGGCGGTGGCGAGGATGGTGAGCGAGCCGCCGTTCTCGATGTTCCGGGCGGCGCCGAAGAAGCGCTTCGGCGGGTAGAGCGCGGCGGAGTCGACGCCACCGGACAGGATCCGGCCGGAGGCCGGCGCGGCCAGGTTGTAGGCCCGGCCGAGGCGGGTGATGCCATCGAGCAGTACGACGACGTCGTGGCCGAGCTCGACGAGCCGCTTGGCCCGCTCGATCGCCAGCTCGGCGACGATCGTGTGGTCGCTGGCGGGGCGGTCGAAGGTGGAGGAGATGACCTCGCCCTTGGTCGACCGCTCGAAGTCGGTGACCTCCTCCGGCCGCTCGTCGACGAGGACGACCATCAGGTGGCACTCGGGGTTGTTGGTCATGATCGAGGAGGCGATCGACTGCATGATCATGGTCTTGCCGGCCTTCGACGGCGACACGATCAGCCCGCGCTGCCCCTTCCCGATCGGGGCGGCGATGTCGATGACGCGGCCGATCAGGTTGGTCGGCTCGGTCTCGAGCCGGAGCCGCTCGCTCGGGTACAGCGGGGTCAGCTTGGCGAAGTCGACCCGGTTCTTGGCGGCCTCGGGGTCGGCGCCGTTCACCGAGTCGATGCGCACCATCGGGTTGAACTTCTCCTTGCGCTCCCCCTCGCGGGGCTGGCGCACCTGGCCGACGATCGCGTCGCCGCGGCGCAGGCCGTACTTGCGGACCATCGACAGCGAGACGTAGACGTCGTCGCTGCCGGGCAGGTAGCCGCTGGTCCGGACGAAGGCGTAGTTGTCGAGAACGTCGAGGATGCCCGCCGCCGGGGTGAGCACGTCGTCCTCGAGGATCGTGGTGTCGGGCTCGTTGCGCTGGCCACCGCTCTGTGCGCGGGCGGCGGGCGCGCGATCCCGGTCGCGGTCCCGGCCGCGACGCCGGCGGCTGCGGCGGCTGCCGCCGTCCTCGTAGGCGCCCTGGCCCTGGTCGCCGCCCTGGTGGCCCTGGTTCTGCTGGTTCTGCTGGTTCTGTTGGTTGTTCTGCTGGCGCTCTTGGCGGTCCTGCTGCCGGTCCTGCTGGCGGTCCTGCCGGTCCTGCTGGTCTGGGTTGCCGCCCTGGGCGGCGCGGTCCTGACGACCGGCGTTGCGGTCCTGGCGCTCCTGCCGGTCCTGCCGGCCCTGGCGCTGCTTGGGCGGGTCCTGCTGGGGCTGGTCGGCCTGGTCCTGGGCGTGCTCGTCCGGCTCGCGCCGCGAGCTCTCCGGCGCCGGCTCGGCCTTCGACGCGGCCTTGGGCTCCGTCTTGGGCTCGCTCTTCGGCTCGCGGCGCTCCTTGCGGTCGGAGCCAGCTGCCTGGCTCCCCGACTGGGCGGCCTTGATCGCCTCGACCAGCTGCGCCTTCTTCATGGAGCCGGTGCCTCGGATGCCGAGGCCGCCGGCCATCGACTTCAGGTCCGCCAGCAGCATGGTGTTGAGCCCACCCGACCGCTTCTTCGGGGCCGCGGACGCGCTGGTGGCAGCTGGGCCGCCGGCGTCCGAGGTGGTGGGTTCGATGGTTTCCGTCACGTGAGGTCCTTCCCACGTATCAGTGCCGCCCGGAGGACTCCGGGGGCCACTTGGTCGCTGCTTCCGCTCCCGCTCGTGTGCGCTCGGCACACGTCTTCGCGGTGAGAAGGAAGGGGTGCGTCGGGAGGAGGGCAACTCCTGGAGGGGGTTGCGTCGAGCTCCCTGACGCGACCGCCACGATACCACCCGGCAGGCGGCTCAGGAGCCGAGGGCCAGCTCTGCGAGGTAGAGCTCGACGCCGGCCGGGGCACCCATGATCAGCGCACCCTCGTCGTCGTCGAGGTGGTGGGTGCCGGTGTGGTCGACGAGGTAGTGGCGGCCCTGCGGCGTGCGCCAGACCCAGCGCGTCGTACCCGACTGGCGCGAGGAGTAACCGGCGTGGGTCTTCCAGCGATGATGTCGCCGGCCCAGGGGTCCGGAGTTGTGCAGCCCAGTCTGGCCGGGCGGCCCGTCATCGACGTACGGCGTGGGGTGATCGAGGTCGGGTGTGGCTGCGAGTCCGGGGACTCCCGCGGCGTAGGGGAAGCAGTCGGCGGGACTGATCACCAGCCGGCGCTCGCGGAGCCAGGTCGGATGCTCGTAGCAGTTCACGCTGACGCGGTCGTTGAGGTCGACGACGGGCTTGACCGTGACCTGGCAGCCCGCGAACAGATCATGATCGGCGAGGACGGGTCCGAGCCCTTCGACCCGTGCGAGAGGCGCAGCGAGGCCACGCAGCGCGAGGTCGGAGACGTGCACATAGAGGCGCACCTCTGGCCGCAGCCGCGACGGCTTGACCGTGCGCAGGGTGTCGAGCAGGTCGGCGGGGAACGCGGTCGCGCGGCAGGTCTCCTCCCCCTCCTGCCCTTCGAGAAGGAGCTGGAGGAGCTCGGCTGGGCGGGCGAGCCAGCCGAACGCGATCGCGCGCAGCTCGTCGCGGCCGGCAGCCGGGTGACGGTCGGCGATCAGCTCCGCGACGCGCGTCACCGTCGCGTCGATCCACGCCGCGTCGCCGGAGTTCACCCGGGCGATCACCTGACGCAGACCGCACTCGTCCGTGCGTGACAGAGCGACGTACCGGCGACGACGCTCGGCCTCGACGCGCGCAGCATGGGTTTCGGGATCCGCCTCGATCACCTTCGCCTCACAGATGCGCAGCACGCGCCCGGGCGACTCACCCGCGATCGCGGCCGAGACCGCGAGGTCGACGACGACCACCCGGTCGGCGGAGAGACTGCGGCTCAGCCGAGCGACCTTCCGCGCCACCCACACCTCGCACTCGAGCCGCTCGACGACCGTCCAGACCCGGGGCAACCGATGGCGCAGGTCGAGCACATCGGCCAGCGCGCTCTCACAGGCCATCGGGTGCACCTGCCGCGCCATGGCGAGCTCCGCGATGCAGAACTCCCGCACTCCCGGCGTGCCGTCGCCGCCCAGCTGCAGCAGGCGGTCCTCCGCCCACACCCTGCGGCCGGTGTCGGGATCGCGCCGAGGGTCCGTGGAATGCACGTCGGCCCAGGCCGCCACGACGTGGAGGTCGTCCACCTCAGCCTGCCGGCGCCGAGTCACCCCCTGCTCGGCCAGGGTCAGCAGGTCGCCCGCATCGAGACCAGCGAGGTCTCTCCCGAGATCGAGCGGCGACGGTGACATGGCTCGAGTCTATCGAACACCTGTTCGAATAGGCAACCTCCAAGTCCACCTAGGCTTGTGATGTCTCAGGACACGGGTGACAGTTCTGTGTCCAGGACCGTGGGCTGACACAGTCGGTCGATCTCCAGGACTCCGGACCAGACGGCTCGAGGTGTTCGTGATCGGCGAGGGCGACCGCTGGGGTCGGGGCTCGGGGGTCTGGCTGACGCTGCAGGTCACGGATCACGGGTGCGGGCCGGGTCGGGCTCGGACGTGTGGATCGCGCCTTCCAGGAGGCGAAGCGTTCTGTTCTTGTCCGCCAGAGTCTCGGCGATGATCGGGACGGGCTGGAAGCCACGGCAGGTCCTCGACCAACCGTGCCGGTATCGCGGTTCTCGGTCTCGGCTGAGGGGTGGGTTCGTCAGCGAGCGCACTGACTCGAGGATGGAGTCTCACTCCTCGGGGAACGCCTCGAACCCGGCCCGCACCTGCCAGTGCTCGTCGTGCCAGATGGTGTGCTCGGAGGGTCGGCAGTGCCCGCACTGGGTGCGGTCGACCTCGCCCGAGCGCGGCTCCTCGGGCACCAGCATCGGCTCGAGCGGGTTCAGGGTGACCTCGGCGAAGCAGGAGAGCCAGTCGTCGACCGAGGGGCTGACCCGAGACGACCGTGCCCGCGGGCGGCAGCATCCGGTGGTACGGCGAGTCGGCGGGATGCTGGTCGGCGGCCACGATCGGGACGCTACCCCCGTCTAGGGACTTTGGTCCCTACTCACTCCCGGCTGCCGCCCGTAGAGTCTCGCCCAGACCGCTTGTGACCCGAGACACCGGCGATCGGAGAGCCCCGCCAGCTTCGTGCCGGCGGGGCTCATGCCATTTCCCCGGGGCCGCGGTCAGTGGCTGACGACCACGCCCCGCGTGGCGACGTCGAGGGTGAGGCCGCGCCAGCCGGCCGGGCAGGTACGACGTGAGCGGCTCGAGTTCGGTGGCTTCGGTGAGCACCAGGACGGTGGGGCCGGCGCCGGAGACCACCGCGGCATGACCGTCAGCACGCAACCGGTCGACCAGAGCCAGCGACTCCGGCATCGCCGGGCGGCGGTACTCCTGGTGCAGGAAGTCCTGCGTCGCCTCGAACAGGTGGTCCGGCTCACGGGTCAGCGCGGCGACGAGCAGGGCGGATCGGCCGGCGTCGGCCGCGGCGTCGCGATGGGGTACGGCGTCAGGCAGCAGGCCGCGCGCGACCGAGGTCTCGAGCGCCGTCGGCGGGATGAACGCGACCGCGCGCACACCGGCGACCACCGGCAGCGACACGGCGAAGTCGCCGTGCTCCCCCGCTCCCGCGATGGTGAGACCTCCGAAGCAGGCGGCCGCGACGTTGTCAGGGTGTCCCTCCAGCTCGGCGGCCAGCCGGAAGGCGGCGTCGTCGGGCAGCGCCGCGAGGCCTCCCTCCACCAGGCCCCGCGCCAGATGCACCCCGGCGACGATCGCCGCCGACGACGACCCGAGGCCGCGGGCGTGCGGCACCCGGTTGTAGCAGCTGATCAGGAGACCGGCCGGCTGCTCACCGAGCGCGTCGAAGGCGGCCCGCATCGCCCGGATCACCAGGTGCGTCTCATCGCGCGCCACGTCACCGGCGCCCTCGCCCGCGATCTCCACGCCGAGCCCGTGGTCGGTGACCTCTGCGGTCAGGTCGTCGCGCAGCTCGAGGGCGAGCCCGAGCGTGTCGTAGCCCGGGCCGAGGTTGGCCGAGGTCGCGGGCACGGACGCCCGCACCGGCCCCTCGACGAAGGTCACCGTCGCCTCAGCGGAGCCCGGCGGCGGCAGCGGCCTGGTCGACGTCGGGGTCGATGACCGCGTCGACCATGTCCCCCGCGGACTCCAGCGCGGTGGCGGTGTCCTTGAGCCCGTGCCCGGTCACGGTGATGACGACGGTGAGGCCGGCGTACGAGTCGCCCGCCTCGAGGTCGGCGAGCAGGCCGGCCACGCCCGCGGCGGACGCCGGCTCCACGAACACGCCGTCGCGCCGCGCGAGCTGAGCCTGGGCGGCCAGGATCTGGGCGTCACTGACCGCGCGGAAGCGGCCACCGGACTCGTGGGCAGCAGCCTCGGCAAGCTTCCACGACGCCGGGTTGCCGACCCGGATCGCGGTGGCCTTGGTCTCGGGGTCGGGGAACGGCTCGCCGGTCACCAGCGGCGCAGCGCCCTCGGCCTGGAAGCCGTGCATCCGAGGCTTGCGGGTCGAGCGCCCGAGGGCGGCGTACTGCTCGTAGCCCATCCAGTACGCCGCGATGTTGCCGGCGTTGCCGACCGGCAGCAGGTGGACATCGGGGGCGTCGCCGAGGAAGTCGACGACCTCGAAGGCGGCGGTCTTCTGCCCCTGGAGGCGGACCGGGTTCACCGAGTTGACCAGCGTCACCGGGTAGCGCCAGGAGAGCTCGCGGGCCAGCTGGAGGCAGTGGTCGAAGTTGCCTCGCACCATCACCACCAGCGCGCCGTGCACGATCGCCTGGGCCATCTTGCCGGCGGCGATCTTGCCCTCGGGGATCAGCACGATCGGGGTGAGGCCGGCCTTCGCGGCGTACGCCGACATCGACGCGGAGGTGTTGCCGGTGGAGGCGCAGACGACAGCCTTCGCTCCCTCGTGGCACGCGACCGAGATCGCCGCCGTCATCCCACGGTCCTTGAACGAGCCGGTCGGGTTGTCGCCCTCGACCTTCAGCCAGACGTCGGCGTCGGCCACCTCGGTCAGCCAGTCGGAGTGGACCAGCGGCGTGCCGCCCTCGCGGAGCGTCACCGGCTCGAGGTCGTCGGGGATCAGGTCGAGCAGCGGACGGTACTCCGCGATCACGCCGCGCCACTGGCGCGGACCCGGCTGGGGGAGGTCCTCGAGGTCGCCCTCGGTCTCGCGGTCGAGCGGGTTCACTCCGACATCCCTTCCACTCGCATCACCGAGGTCACCTCGCGCACACAGGTCAGCCCGCGCAGCCGCTCGACGGTCGCGGCGAGCTGCGCGTCCGTCGCGTCGTGGGAGACCACGACGAGCTGGGCGTCGGCGCCACGGCCCTCCTGGCGCAGGGTCTGGATCGACACGTTCTCCTCCGCGAACGCCGTGGCGATCTCGGCCAGCACGCCCGCACGGTCGTCGACGTCGATGGCGATGTGGTAGCGGGTGCGGGTCTCGCCCATCGGCAGCACCAGGCGGTCGGCGTACGCCGACTCGCCGGGGCCGCGGGTGTCGTCGAGGCGGTTGCGGGCCACGGTGACGAGGTCGCCGAGTACGGCGCTCGCGGTCGGCGCGCCACCGGCCCCCGGGCCGTAGAACATCAGCTGCCCCGCCGCCTCGGACTCGACGAAGACCGCGTTGAACGCCTCGCGGACGCTGGCCAGCGGGTGGGACCTCGGGATCATCGCGGGGTGCACGCGGACCGAGACGCCGTCGGCGACGCCTTCGTCGGTCGAGCTTGTCGAGGCCAGCTCGGCGATCGCCAGCAGCTTGACGACGCTGCCCATCTCGCGCGCAGAGGCGATGTCGGCCGCGGTCACGTCGGTGATGCCCTCGCGGTGGACATCGGCGGCCGTGACGCGGGTGTGGAAGGCGAGGCTGGCCAGGATCGCCGCCTTGGCCGCGGCGTCGAAGCCCTCGACGTCGGCGGTGGGGTCGGCCTCGGCGTACCCGAGGTCCTGCGCCTCCTCGAGCGCCTCCTCGAAGCCGGCGCCGGTGGTGTCCATCTTGTCGAGGATGAAGTTCGTGGTGCCGTTGACGATGCCGAGCACCCGGGTGACCCGGTCGCCGGCCAGCGACTCGCGCAACGGCCGCAGGATCGGGATCGCACCGGCCACCGCCGCCTCGTAGTAGAGGTCGCGGCCGGCCTTCTCGGCCGCCTCGAAGAGAGTGGGCCCGTCCTCGGCGAGCAGCGCCTTGTTGGCGGTCACCACGCTCGCACCGGCCTCGAGCGCGGCCAGGATCAGCGAGCGGGCCGGCTCGATGCCACCGATCACCTCGACGACCAGGTCGACGTCGTCGCGGGCGACCAGGCCGGCGGAGTCGGTGGTGAGCAGCCCGGCGGGTACCTCGAACTCGCGCGGCGCGTCGATCCGGCGTACGGCGACCCCGACCAGCTGCACCGGCGCGCCCACCCGCGCGGTCAGGTCGCCGGCCTGCTCGGTGAGCAGCCGGACCACCTGGGAGCCGACCGAGCCGCAGCCCAGCACGGCGACGTTCAGCGCTTTCAAGGTGTTGCTCCCAGGTCGGTGGCCAGCAGGTCGTCCACAGTCTCGCGTCGTACGACGGTGGTGGCGACGCCGTCCCGTACGGCGACCACGGGGGGCCGCAGCGCGTGGTTGTAGTTGGACGCCATCGACCGACAGTAGGCGCCCGTGGCGGGCACGGCGACGAGATCGCCCGGACGCACGTCGCCGGGCAGGAACTCGTCCTTGACCACCACGTCGCCCGCCTCGCAGTGCTTGCCGACGACGCGGGTGAGCACCGGCGGCGCCTCCGAGGCCCGCGAGGCGAGCGTGCAGGAGTAGTCGGCGTCGTAGAGGGCGGTGCGGATGTTGTCGCTCATCCCGCCGTCGACGCTGACGTACGTGCGCACCGCTCCCCCGTCGAGCTCGACGCGCTTGACCGTGCCCACGGTGTAGACCGTGCACATCGCGGGGCCGACGATCGCGCGTCCGGGCTCGATCGAAAGCCGCGGCTCGGGTACGCCGAGCGCGCGGCACTCATGCTCGACGATCTTGCTCATCTCGATCGCGAGCTGTGCGGGGTCGGACGGGTCGTCCTGGGTCGTGTAGGCGATGCCGAAGCCGCCGCCGAGGTCGAGCTCGGGCATCGTCACACCGACCTCGGAGCCGACCTGGGCGTGGAGCGCGAGCACGCGCCGCGCGGCCACCTCGAAGCCGGAGGTGTCGAAGATCTGGCTGCCGATGTGGGAGTGCAGGCCGAGCAGCTCCAGCCCCGGGGCCGCGACCACACGCCGTACGGCCTCGAGGGCGTCGCCGGAGGTGATCGAGAAGCCGAACTTCTGGTCCTCGTGCGCGGTGGCGATGTACTCATGGGTGTGGGCCTCGACGCCGGCGGTCACGCGCACCATCACCGGCTGGATGCGGCCGAGGCCGGCGGTCACCCGGACCAAGCGGTCCAGCTCGTCGAAGGAGTCGACGATGACCCGCCCGACGCCCTCGGCGACGGCGCGGCGGAGCTCGGGCTCGGTCTTGGTGTTGCCGTGGTAGCCGATCCGGGCCGGGTCGACGCCGGCCCGCAGCGCGACCGTGAGCTCACCGTCGGAGCAGACGTCGAGGCAGAGGCCCTCCTCGGACACCCAGCGCGCGACCGTCGTACACAGGAAGGCCTTGCCGGCGTAGAAGACGTCGTACGCCGAGAACGCGTCGCGGAAGGCGCGGGCGCGGGCCCGGAAGTCGGCCTCGTCGAGGACGTACGCCGGGGTGTTGACGTCGGCGACCAGGTCGGGCAGCGAGACCCCGCCCACGACGAGGGTGCCGTCGACCTTGTGGGCGGTCGTCGACCACAGGCCGGCGACCAGCTCGTTGGGGTCGCTCGGCTCGCGCAGCCAGCTCGGGCCGCGCAGCGCACCGTCGGCGTGCGCCCAGCCGGCCTCGTGGGTGGGCATCTCACATGCGCTCGGGAGCGGAGACCCCGAGCAGCGCCAGCCCGTTGGCCAGGACGGTGCGGGTCGCCTCGACCAGCCGGAGGCGGGCACGGTGCAGGTCGGACGGGTCCTCGTCGCCCATCGGGAGCACCCGGCAGCTGTCGTAGAAGCGGTGGTACGACGCGGCGGTGTCCTCGAGGTAGCGGGCGACCCGGTGCGGCTCGCGCAGCGTCGTGGCCGCGTTGACCACCCGCGGGAACTCCGCGAGGGCGCGGAGCAGCTCGCCCTCCTTCTCGTGGGTGAGCAGCTCGGGGTGCGAGCCGGGCTCGAGGCCGAGCTCCGCGGCGTTCCGCAGGATCGAGGAGACGCGGGCGTGGGCGTACTGCACGTAGAAGACCGGGTTGTCGCTGGTGGCCTTGGTCCAGAGGTCGAGGTCGATGTCGAGGTTGGTCTCCAGCGAGTTGCGCACCAGGGCGTAGCGGGCGGCGTCCACGCCGGTGGCCTCGACCAGGTCGAGGAGCGTGATGATGTTGCCGGACCTCTTGCCCATCCGGACCACGGCGCCGTGGCTGAGCAGGTTGACCATCTGCCCGATGATGATCTCGAGGTTGACGCCGGGCTCGTCGCCGAACGCCGCGCACAGCGCCATCATCCGGCCGACGTAGCCGTGGTGGTCGGCGCCGAGCAGGATGAGGCAGCGGTCGAAGCCACGCTCGCGCTTGTCGAGGTAATAGGCAGCGTCGCCGGAGATGTAGGCACCGTGACCGTCGGACTTGACGATCACCCGGTCCTTGTCGTCGCCGTACTTCTCGGTGCGGAGCCAGCTGGCTCCGTCGGCCTCGTAGATGTTGCCGAGCTCGCGGAGCCGCGCCAGGGCCCGGTCGGTGGCGCCGGACTCGTAGAGGTCGTTCTCGTGGAAGTAGACGTCGAACGGCACCCGGAAGTCGCGCAGGGTCTGCTTGATCTCGTCGAACATCAGCCCGACGCCGTTCGCGCGGAACACCTCGAGTGCTTCGTCGTCGGGCAGCCCGGGCGCCTCGGGGTGAGCGGCGACGACCTGCTCGGCGATCTCGGTGATGTACTGCCCGGGGTAGCCGTCCTCGGGCGTCGGCTGGTGCCGCCCGGCCGCGAGCAGCGACCGGCTGAACCGGTCGATCTGGGCGCCGTGGTCGTTGAAGTAGTACTCCCGGGTGACGACGTGACCGGTCGCCTCGAGCAGCCGCGCCAGGGTGTCGCCGACAGCGGCCCACCGGGCGCTGGCCAGGGTGACCGGACCGGTCGGGTTGGCCGAGACGAACTCGATGTTGATCTTCTGCTTCTGGCCGGCCTCGGAACCGCCGTACGACGCGCCGGCCGCGACGACGTCGTCGGCGACCTGTCCCTGCGCGCCGGCGTCGACACTGATGTTGAGGAAACCCGGGCCCGCCACCTCGACCCCCGCGATGCCGTCGGCGGCGGCCAGCCGGGTGGCCACCAGGCCGGCGAAGTCGCGCGGCGGCTGGCCGGCCTGCTTGGCGAGCTGGAGCGCGACGTTGGTGGCGTAGTCACCGTGACCCTTCTGGCGCGGCCGCTCCACCGTGACCGACTCAGGCAGCCCACCGGGCAGCGTGATCGCACCCTCGGTGGAGAGATCCGCCAGGGAGGCGACGATCAGGTCGGAGAGCTGCTCGGGGTTCACCCGCTCAGGGTATCGGCGCACACCGGCCGCCCTCGACCCGCTTCCGACTGCCGGATCGGGCGCAGTCGTCGGTCGAGCGGAGTCGAGACCACGGAGCCGCCGCGCCGGTTTCCGCCCGTGGCCCGCCCGCTTGTAAGGTCGTCCCCACCTGAGCCCCCGTAGCTCAGGGGATAGAGCACCGCCCTCCGGAGGCGGGAGCGAAGGTTCGAATCCTTCCGGGGGCGCCAGCCACACACCGCCAAAGAGCACCGCCGCTCTGCTGATCCTGGGAAGGCGGGAGCGAAGGTTCGAATCCTTCCGGGGGCGCCAGACACCGTGTGCGCGAGAGCACCGCCGCTCTGCTGATCCTGGGAAGGCGGGAGCGAAGGTTCGAATCCTTCCGGGGGCACCAGCCACACACCGCTGCCACAGAGCACCGCCGCTCTGCTGATCCTGGGAGGCGGGAGCGAAGGTTCGAATCCTTCCGGGGGCGCCACATCGCTGCTGTGGAGCAGCGCAGGCCGCGGCGACGATCAGGTCAGCGCCTTGGCCTTCAGGGCGTCGAACTCGCTCTGGTCGATGGCACCGGAGTCCAGCAGAGACTTGGCGCTGGCGATCTGGTCCACCGGCGAGCTCGAGCCGCCGGCCACCTGCTTGATGTACTCGGCCTGCGCGGCCTGCGCCTCGGCCGCCTTGCTCAGCTGCCGAGAGGTCATGCTCCTGCCGCGGGCGATCAGGTAGATCAGGGCTCCCACCCAGGGCACGAAGATCAGCAGCACGGCCCAGCCGGCCTTGGCCCAGCCGCTCAGGGTGTGGTCACTGAACATGTCGAACAGGCAGCGGAACCAGATCATGATCGCTGCGATCCAGATGAAGAACCAGAAGGACCACAGGAGTACCTCTCCGAAGTCGTTGGTCATCGCATCCATGGCGTGTCCGTCCTCTCGCTTTCCGGTCGCACCCCCGGTGGGTAGTGCGGGAGATGGGCCCGTCGACCGGGCTCGGCCGGGTTCACCCGATTGAGGTGAGAGCGCTCACCTCAAGGGCGGCATACGGTGCCCTCAGGTTGGCCTGCCTCGGGCCGGACTCGGATCGACGAGCGTCGAAGGAAGCGGTGGCAGTCCGTGACCACACCAGATGTCGGTGCACCGGAGCCGGGCCGGAACGTCGGGCCGACCAGCGAGTTCAGCCTGTTCTTCCGCGTCAAGCCCGGGTCGGGACCGCCGCTGCGGTCCGCTCTCCTCGAGCTCCAGGACACGCCGGGGTACCGGCCGGGAGACTACGGAATGGCTATCCAGACGATCCACGAGGCGCGGTTCGTGATGTTCGACGACGACACGCAGCTGGCGTTCATCACCAGCTTCGACGGCCCCTGGGACGCCTACATGGAGGACTTCTTCACCTCCGGGCCGACCCTGGCCCTGTTCGATGCCATCTTCCGCCATGTCGAGGGGTACGACGGGCTCCCCGAGATGGCGGCGCTGAGAGCCTTCGTCCTCGACGCCGAGCAAACCGCTACGGCGTATGCCCGTAACTACCCGGGGACGGTCAAGGAGATCCGGAAGGCGCAACGCGTGAACGCCGCGTTCCAGCAGGTGCTGGACCATCCGCAGGCCGCAGAGATCCTGCAGCATCCGGCGTTGCAGCCGTTGTTGGACGAGGCCGGCGACTAGTCACACCGCAGAGACAAGGCGTTTCATGTCCGACCACATCTCCGGGCCGCGGGCCCTCGCGGATCCGATCGCGGACATCACGGACGTGTACGCGTTCCCCAGCCCCGAGACGCCGGGGCGGCTCGTCCTCGTCGTCAACACCCTCCCGATGGCGAAGCCCTCCGCCCTCTTCTCGGCGGGGCTGCTGTACCGCTTCCGCGTGCGTCCGTTGACCACAGCGGAAGGTTGGTCGTTCGTCCCGGAGAGAGAGGAGCTGGTGCTCGACTGCGTCTTCGACGTACCGGAGCACGTCACGGACGAGGAGGGGGGCCACCAGCAGCGAGGTCACTGCGTCGCACCCGGCGGGGATCGCGTCTCCTTCGTCGTGAACGACGAGGAGGGTGGTACGGCGGGCGGCATCCGCGTCTTCGCCGGACTTCGCTGGGACCCGTTCATCATGGACGCCCGCGCTGCCTTGGCCACGATCGCGACGCGGAGGCTCGCGTTCACCGAGCACGGCTCGATCTTCCTGGACGGCAAGAACGTGCTGAGCATCGTGGCCGAGATCGATGTCGGCCTCCTGGGCGACGCGGCGCTCGTCGGCGTCGTGGCCGAGACCCTGACCCGCGGCGAGTTCAACGTCAGGATCGAGCGGGTGGGTCGCCCCGAGGTGAAGAACATGATGCTCGCGCCGAAGGAGTTCGACCCGGTGAACCGCGACCTCGAGATCCGGGACCTGTACAACATGGAGGACGCCTTCCAGCTCGGCGACTCCTACGCCGGCGCCTTCCGGGCGCGGCTGGATGCCAACCTGGCGTTCTGGGACGGCCTCGACGGCAAGGTGGACTGGGCCCTCGACGAAGAGGGAGGGCATCCGCTCACCGACCTGGTGCTGGCCGACTACCTGATCGTCGACGTCACCAAGCCGTACCAGGAGCACGACTCGTTCCTCGAGATCGAGCTCGCTGCACGGCGCGGCGAGGAGCACGCCACCTGCGGGGGCCGGACCTTGAACGACGACGTGATGGACACGATCTTCACCCAGCTCGTCAACGCAGGGAACGGTCCCGTGATCCGTGACGGCGTGGACGCTGCGAGCCGCCCGGCCAGCACCGCGTTCCCGTACCTGGCATCGCCGAACCCGGACCCACCCGAACCTCCCGAGCACCACTGACATGGAAGGTAGGTGACGGCGGTGGACAGCCCCGCGGGTGTGTCCCTGGAGCTCGAGGACATCCAGGCGGGCGCCCTGTACGAGCGACCCTCGCCGTACGTCGGCACCTACCTGCTGCTCTCCATCCGAGACAGAGCCGACGGCCGCGAGCTGGTCCGGCGCCTGCACCGGCTCGCCAACGCCGCCGGGCCTGCCGACACTCCGGACGAGACCTCGGTCACCGTGGCCTTCAGCTACACGGGCCTGAAGACCCTGGGAGTTCCGCAGTCGTCGCTGGACAGCTTCGCGCCCGAGTTCCAGCAAGGCATGGCGGCCCGAGCCGAAGCACTGGGTGACATCGGGGAGAGCAGCCCCGACCGCTGGGAGGAACCGCTCGGGAGCCGAGACGTGCACATCGCCATCGCCGTGCTCTCCGCCGACCGGGCCGAGCTCGACGCCGTCGCCGAGCAGGCTCGGGCAGCCCATGCCGAGCTGCCTGGCATCGAGCTGATCTGGAAGCAGGACTGCTACCAGCTGCCCACCGGCCGGACGTCGTTCGGGTTCAAGGACGGCATCGGCCAGCCCGCCGTGGAAGGGAGCGGACGCGCACCGACGAACCCGAGCGAGCCGCCGCTCAAGGCAGGGGAGATCATCCTCGGCTACCCCGACGAGACCGGCGAGCTCCCGCCCATGCCGACACCCGACGTGCTGGGCCGCAACGGCACCTATGTCGTGTTCCGCAAGCTGCACACGAAGGTCGCGGCCTACCGGACCTACCTGCGTCAGCGCGCAGCGACTCGGGCGGACGAGGACCTCCTGGGGGCGAAGATGGTCGGCCGCTGGCAGAGCGGCGCACCCCTCGCCGTGACGCCTGACAACGATGACGCAGAGCTGGGTGGGGACTCTCGACGGAACAACGACTTCAGCTACGGCGACGACCCTCGCGGGTTCAAGTGCCCCGTCGGGGCGCACGCGCGCCGGGCCAACCCACGCGACGCGCTGGACCACGAGGGCAGTGTCGATGTCCGCCTCCACCGGATGATCCGACGCGGGACCAGCTACGGACCACCGCTTCCCGACGGCGTTCTCGAGGACGACGGGATGGAGCGCGGCATCATGTTCGTCTTCGCGGGCGCCCACCTCAAACGACAGTTCGAGTTCGTCAAGACCCAATGGCTCAACGACGGGATCTTCATCGGCGCACCGCTCGAGTCCGACCCACTGGTCGGACCTCACCACGGCGCGACCAGCTTCACGATCCCCCAACGCCCCATCCGCCGCCGCCTGCAGGACCTGCCGCCGTTCGTGGTCACCCGCGGCGGCGAGTACTGCTACGCCCCCAGCCTGAGCGCGCTGCGCTGGCTCGCCGACCTCGAGCCTGACGAGTCGCCCACCGGAGAGAAGGAAGCACGATGAGCTCACCAAGCACCGACCGCTGGGCGGCACTCGACTTCGCCCCGCCCGCTCCTGACATCGAGGAGACCGAGGCCCCCGTGCTCCTGGACTATCTGGCCGACGGCCGGGTCGCCCTGGTCACCCTCAACCGGCCCCACGCCGACAACGCGATCACCACCGAGATGGGCGCGCTGCTGACCGAGGTCGTCGAGGACATCGCGGTCCGGACGGCCGTTCGTGTCGTCGTCCTCACGGGTGCCGGCGACCGCGCCTTCTCCGTGGGAAGCGACCTGCGCCAACGCAAGGCCATGACCAAGGAGGACTGGCTACGCCAACGCCAGGCCTTCGACCGCACCCTGTACACCGTCCGGCAGCTGCGCAAACCGATCTTCACCGCCGTCAACGGCATCGCCTACGGCGGTGGCTGCGAGCTCGCCCAGAGCACCGACTTCATCATCGCCTCGACGAACGCGACCTTCGGCCAACCCGAAGCGATGCTCGGTCTTGCCGCCGGCGGCGGATCGCCGGCACTCCTGCCACGCCTCCTGCCGCGCGGCAAGGCCCTGCAGATGCTCATGACCGGGGACCCGGTGCCGGCGCAGGAGGCCTACCGGCTGGGCATGGTCAACGAGCTCCACGAACCCGAGGAGCTGATGGCCGCCGCCAAGAAGATCGCGGACAAGATCGCCGGCAACTCCCCCACCGCCGTCCAGTCCGTCAAACGTGCGGTCCACCTGGGCGAGGGCCAGCCGATCGAAGAGGCGATCGCGATCATGATGGACGCCCACTGGCGCTCCGCGGTCCACCCCGACCGCGTCGAAGGCATCGGAGCCTTCAACGACGGCCGCGAACCCACCTTCGACGACTCCGACTTCTGATCACTCACATCGCACTCGCCCCAGGAGGTTCACACCATGACCGTTGCCGATGACCTCGAGGCGACCCGCGCCTCGCTGGTGATGATCAATCCGGCTCCCTACAACGCCGAGGCGCCCCCTGCCGCCCTGGTCGGTGACATCACCCCCACCGAGCTCCACTACGTGCGCAGCAACTTCGCCGTACCCGACCACGACGGCACCCTGGAGATCGGCGGCGCCGTCGCCCGGTCGCTCACCCTGACCCTCGACGACCTGCGCGCGATGCCGGCCCACGAGCACACCGTCACCCTGGAATGCGCCGGCAACGGGCGCCTGGACATGAAGCCACTGCCGACGGGCGAGCCGTGGGGTGACTTCGCCGTCTCCACGGCGCGCTGGAGAGGCGTCCTCCTGCACGAGGTCCTGGCGCAGGTGGAACCGTCTGCACAGGGAGTCGAGCTGCTTGCCCAGGGCGCCGACCACGGCTCCTACCACCTACAGGCGATCCTCCCGGAAACCGACCAGGACAACCTGTCCTTCATCAGGTCCCTCCCCCTGGACCAGGCGACAGACCCCGAGTCGGGGATCCTCATCGCCTACGAGATGAACGGCCAGCCGTTGGGGCGAGACCACGGCGCGCCGTTCCGCCTGATCGTGCCGCACTGGTACGCCGTGGCGTCGGTGAAGTGGTTGAAACGGCTCGACGTCCTCACCGAGCCCTACTCGGGGGAGTTCCAGACCGGCCACTACATGTACCAGTGGCCCGACCGTCCCCAGGAGTCCGTGTCGCTGATGCGGGTACGCGCTCGGATCACCGACCCGGCGCCCGGTTCGACGATCGGCCTGGGTCCCTGCACGGTCCGTGGGAAGGCGTGGTCCGGCACGGGACCCATCACCCGCGTCGAGGTCAGCCTCACCGGCGAAGGTGACTGGCAGCCGGCGCAGCTGGAACAGTCCCGAAGCGGCTACCACTGGCAGGACTGGACGTTCACCTGGGAGGGGCCCACCGTCGGGCGGCACACCCTGCGGGCCAGAGCCACTGACGCCGCCGGCAACGTCCAGCCCGACCTTCCCCCCTGGAACCGCCTCGGTTATGGGAACAACGCCATCGAGGTCATCTTCGTCGATTGCCGTCAGCCGGCTGGCCCACCCCACCCGGGGTGATGCCGCCCCACTCCACGACCTGGGAGTCTCCACAGCAACAGTCTCATGGGAGGTAGCGCATGACCGAGCAGAACGTGGATCGCTTCGGCTACCTCGCCCCGGCGTTCCCCTGACCGAGGCTGCCGGGTGAGGGCGGGGCCGGAACGCGAACGGCATGTTCTGGTGGTCGTGTCGAGAGGACGTCATGGCTGAGCGCGGCGAGGTATACGAGTCGCTGGACCTGGCGTTGCGGATCGGCGAGGTGCTCCTCTCGTCGGGTGCCGGGGCAGCCGACGTGTCGGCCACGATGCTTGCCGTGACCGGAGCATGCGGCGTGAGCCACGTGTCCGCCGACGTCACCTTCGTGGACCTGACTCTTCGTCATCAACCGAGCCGCAACGAGCCTGCTGCCCTGCAGATGCGCAGGGTGACCAGGCGTGCGGTCGACTACGCAGACCTGACCGACGTCGACCGCACCGTGCACGACCTGGTGGCGGGTGACCTCACCAGGAGCGACGCGCGCGACCAGGTCGCCAGGATCGTGTCCACGGGTCACCTCAGGCGACGCTGGGCCGTGACCGTCGGCTGGGGCCTGATGGGAACCGGCATCGCCCTCACGTTGGGGGGCAACGGAATCGTCTGCCTGCTGGCGTTCGTGGCGGCCTGCGCGATCGATGGCACCCAGCTGCTTCTGCCCCTGCACCGCATCCCCGCCTTCTACCAGCAGGCCGCGGGTGGGTTCGTCGCCACGATCATCGCCGTCACTGCAGCTGCCACCCAGCTCGATGTGAACCCGTCCCGCGTGGTCACGGCCGGCATCGTCATGCTCCTCGCTGGTGTGGGGCTCATGGGTGCGACCCAGGACGCGCTGACGGGATTCCCGGTCACGGCGAGCGCCAGACTGATCGATGCCGTGCTGAACACCACGGGCATCATCGCGGGAGTCAGTGCCGGCCTCACCGCCGGGAACCTGCTCGGGGTGGGACTGGTGTCCCTCAAGCCGGGTGCGGTCGGCCTGGCAGAGGCAGGGGTCACGGTGCTCGGCGCCGCCCTCGCGGCATCGGGCTTCGCGTTCGCGTCGTACGCCCCGTTGCGAGCGCTCGTGGCGGTGGCTCTGGTCGCGGCGCTCGGACAGGGCGTGCTGCTGGCCGTCGACAAGTCGGGGGTCGGACGGACCTGGGGCTCCGCCGCCGCAGCGGTCACCATCGGCGCCGTCTGCTATCTCGTCGCCGGCCGGTTCCGCGTACCTGCGCTCGTGGTGGTCGTCCCGGCGATCGTCCCCCTCCTCCCGGGACTCGACATCTACCGAGGGCTGGCGCTGCTGGCCGAGGGCAAGGACGGTGTGCTCCAGTTGACGGCGGCGTTCGCGACCGCGCTGGCGCTCGCGGCCGGCGTGATCCTCGGCCAGTACTTCGCTCAGCCGCTGAAGCGGGAAGCGCACCGGTGGGAGACGCGCCTCTCGGGCCCACACATGATCGGGCCGTTCCGGCGATCGACCGACCAGGACGCCGGTACGTCGTAGCGGCGATCTGGACAGCGAAGCCCCCGGCGCTGCGCGACCGAGAAGAACATCCGGCATGACAGACTCGCGTCCCTGAGGTCAGATCGTGAGGAGCTCACGTGGCGAGCAGTGCCGAGGATGCTTCCGCCCCACGAGGTGTCGCAGCGGCAGCCCAACGAGGGATCACCGGTCTTCAGACTCCGAGCTGGTTCCGGACCCTCGGCATCGGGGCCTGGCTGACACTCGGCATCGCCGGCGTCCTCGCGCTCTCGCTCTTCCTCATCGCCCTCGTCACGGAGGTCGCCATCCCGCTGGCGATCGCCGCGGTGCTGGCGGCCATCCTGGTCCTGCTCGTCGACCGCCTCGAACGATGGCGTGTCCCCCGGTGGCTGGGAGCCACCTTCGTCCTCATCATCGCCCTGTCCCTCGTCGTCGCCACTGTCGTCGTCATCGTCAATGGGATCACCAGCCAGAGCGACGAGATCTGGGCCCGGCTGGAGGACTCGCTCCGGCAGGTCGACGAGTCCGCCACTCTCCCGAGCGACTCCGAGCAGGTCATCGGCACCGCTCACGACGTAGTCCGCCTGCTGAGCACGGGGGTGCTCGGGTCGGTGTTCAGCTCCGCGAGCACTCTCGTGGTCGGGTCGGTGCTGGCCGTCTTCATGCTGCTGTTCCTGCTCAAGGACTGGCAGCAGATCAACACGTGGACAGCACGTCACATCGGGTTGCCCGAGGCAGTGGGTCGCACCGTCTTGGACGGGACGGTGAGCGCGTTCCGCGGGTACGCCGCCGGCTTGACCGTCATCGGCGCGGCCAACGCGGTGGTGGTCGCCCTGGGTGCGTTGGTGCTCGGCGTACCTCTGGTCGGAACGATCGCTCTGGTCTCGTTCATCACCAGCTACGTCCCCTACCTGGGGGCGTTCGTCGCGGGGGCTTTCGCCGTGCTCATCGCCTACGGGGCGGGTGGGCTCGGCGTGGCCCTCGCGATGCTGGCCATCGTCCTGCTCGCGAACAACACGATCCAGAACCTCGTGGAGCCGTTCGCTTTCGGGACCCGGCTGCGTCTGCACCCGCTCGCGGTGCTGCTCACCGTGACTACAGCGACGATGCTCTTCGGCGTGATGGGAGCGATCCTCGCCGCACCGCTGACCTCGGCGGCAGTGAGTGCGCTGAGCCAGTTCCGCGGTCCGGTCGCCCTACCCGACGGCCTGCCCGACGGCCTGCCTGACGGCTTGCCTGACGTGGACCTCGCCGACCGGCCGAGCAAAGGGACCGAGCGACGCCGCTGACCTCCGCCCGGGTACCGCACCGACGAGGCCGGTCGCCGGTCACGGGTCGCGTCGTGACCCGCCTACCCTCTAGTGTCACCGTCGAAGCCGGTGGACGCCGCGTTCGACCTGAAGCTCGCCGGTCGCCGCCGATCGGAAGCCCGTCAAGGCAGGCGGCTGCGAGGAGACCGAGTTGCAACGGATCCTGAGACGACTGCACGTCCCGCATCCTCCCTCGCGCACGCCCCTGGCCGTTGCGGCGACGTTGTCGATGCTGGTGCTGACGGGCTGTGGCGGTGGTAGCGGCAGCGGAGATGGAAGCGGAGCGGTGAAGGTGGCTCAGGCTCGGGTCTCGGCGAAGGAGAAGGCCGTTGCCGACGCCAAGGCGGAGCTAGCGGACCGGTCGGCGCAGTTCTGCGACGCGAGCAAGTCCTACATCGTGGCGATCGACCGCTACGGCGACGTGCTGAACCAGACCGCCACGACGGTCGGCGATGTCACAGTTGCAGGTGCCGATCTCGAGCAACCGCGCGAGGATGCCATGGCGAAGGCCGCATCGGCGGTCGAGGCGCAGCAGACGGTGACCGACGCGAAGCAGGAGCTGGCGGCGGCTCAGGCGGCGCTGGCGGCGGCCACCGGTTCGGCGTCCCCCAGCACCCCATCCGGCACGAAGACCCCGAAACCACTCGCTCCCGATGCAACCGTCAGCCGCGTCAAGCAAGCCGAGTCGGAGTTCAGCACGGTCCAGCGAGGCATCAGCGACTCGACGCCGTTGTCGCAGGCGTCCCAGCAGTTCAACGCGGCCGCCGTAGCGCTGGAGATGTCATGGCTGCGGCTGTTCGCGGACGCCGGCTGCCTGACCGACGAGCAACAAGGGCAGGCCGAGGCAGCGGTCCGCGCCTACACCACCGCACTTCAGCAGTCGCTGAGCGACGCCGGCTTCTACGACGGCGCGGTCGACGGCGTGTACGGCCCCGCGACCGTGGACGCCGTCGAGGCCCTGCAGAAGACGCACGGGCTACCCGTCACCGGCACGGTGGACAAGGCGACCGCGGCCGCACTCCAGAGCGACCTGGCGGCCAAGGGCGGCGCCGTCGCCCAGGCCGCAGTGGCGTCCACGGCGGCCGTCCAGCAGACGCTCAAGATCGCGGGATTCTGGGACGGTCCCGTCGACGGACAATGGACGCCCGACCTGACCAAAGCCCTGAAGGACTTCCAGGCCGCGCTCGGCGTGAAGCCGACGGGCACCGTCGACGCGGCGACCCTCGCGGCGCTGGAGAAGGCGATCGCCGAGGTGGGGGCAGCCGCATCCGCCACGGCCGCTCCGTCCAGCACACCCCCGACCCCCTCTGCCACGGGTGCGTCGAGTCGACCAACGACCAGCCCCTCGTCTTAGGGCGAGACCCGACGCACCGAGGGCGCGGTCACTGCGGCCGTGGCTCGGCCAGCTCGTGGATCTCACGGTGACGGATGACGCGCCACGCGCAGTAGGCGAAGGCCCCGGTGACCAAGGGCAGGCCCCACGTCAGTGCCCGGTACACCAACACACCGGCGAGCACGGTGTCCTGCGACGACTCGCCGAGCACCGCCACGTAGACGGCGGTGTAGACAACCTCCGCGACTCCGACAGCGCCCGGAGTGATCGGGACGATCGTGAGCAACCGGCCGATGGAGTACAGGAACAGGCCCAGGGACACCGGCATCGCGGCCGCCTCGACACCGCAGGCCCATAGACACGCGACCAGGAGGAAACCGTTGAGCAGGTAGGCACCACCGATGCAGCCGGCCAGGACCCGCGCGTTGCCCCTGACCAGGCCCAGCGTCGCGGTCCGCAGGTCGCGGGCGCGCTCCGGCCAGGCGGTCACCGCCTCCTTGCCGAGGGCACGACGGAACGGGTTGACGCACCGTTGACCGACCCGACCGAGCAGTGCGGCCAGGCGCTCACTCCGTGCCACCGCGCCGACCAAGGCCACCGTCACCACCGACACGAGGAGCGCGATGAGACCGATGAGCCACACGTGCTCGCTGCCCTGCTCCGCAGGTCTGCCCAGGGCCACCCAGAGAACGAAGAACAGCCCGGGGGCCGCGAAGACCAAGGCGTCCGTCAGCACACTGACACTGACTGTCGCACCTGCGAACCGCTCGGTGCTGACTCCCCAGCTCCGCAGGACGACGTACTGGGTCGCGGTGCCCGAGGGGCCGGGGACCACGTTGCTCACGGCCGAGGACGACTCACGTGCGATGAGCGAGCGGATGAAGGACAACCCGGGGATGACGGGTGGGTACGCCGCGGCCAACAGCAGCCGGATCACCAGGGCGGCGATGAGCAACACCGTGAAGGTGACGGCCGACATCGAGCTGATGGCGTCCCAGACGCCGCTGAGGCTGCCAAGCGCGGGGACGATGACCAGGAAGAGCAGAACGAGCAGCCCACCGGACAGTGCGGCGCTCAGCACCTTCATCAGGACCGACGTCGGTCCCGGTCGGTCTCCGAGCGCCTCACCCGGCAGCGCCGCTGAAGCGCCGGAGTGAACGTCGTCGTCGGACTCAGGCATGGTGGAACGCTAACGCGCGAGAGAACGCGGCAGACTGTTGGCGCGCCGGTCGCCTGCCGCGGCCAGGACTGGTCTCACACGCGGTCGTCGGCGATCTGGCTGCAGAGTGCCCAGATGATGACGACGTCCAAGGCGATGACGGTGAGCGACCAGAACGGGTAGTACGGCATGAACATGAAGTTCGACACCGTCGAGAGTCCGGCGATGAAGATACCCAAGATCCGTCCCCAGGCCTGCCCCATCAGAATCCCGATGCCGATACCCAGCCCGATCAGACCCAGGACCAGGTGGATCCAGCCCCAGGCCGTGACGTCGAACTCCCAGGTGTAGCTGAGCCCTCGGACGAACACGGTGTCGTTCGCGATGGCCGCGATGCCCTGCACCATCTGCCAGATCGAGACCAGGGTCAGCAGGACCCCTGCAAAGGTGGAGATGCCGAAGGTCACGATGCTCTTGGGCGAGTCCAGGTCGTACTGGTCCTCTGATGCGCTGTTGCTCATGCTCCACTCCCATTCTCGTCGGCGATGAGTCGCGGTCGTGCGTGGGCCAACCGGGTCACACGGGTTCCCTGACCTCTTGTGGCTCGCCCTGGCTCCCCGTGCCGCGGCTCTTCCAGATCAGGTCCATGGCCACTCCGAGCCCGATGATCACGACGAAGGCCACCGCGGTGCCGGGCTCGTCGACCAGGGTCGTCGCTGCGAACGCCACCAGAACTACCACGGTGGTGAGCTCGGCGAGGACCAGCAACCACAGCTGCGCGCCCGTCTCGCGCCGGATCCGAAGGTGCCCCAGGGTCACCACGGTGAACACCACCAGGGCGACGGCACTCCCCAAGGAGGCGATCGAGTTCAGGTCGAAGAAGACGGCCAGGACGAGCGCGATCACGACGGTGACGAGGATGCCCATCGGAGCACGGCCACCGATTCGTCGCGCCATGACCGGTGGGAACTGGCCGGCGGCAGCCATCTGGTCTCCGAGTCCTGCGGCCGGGAAGAGCCCGGAGTTGGTGGCACCGGCCGTGGCGAAGAGGGCGGTGACACTCATCAGCCAGTAGCCCGCCGAGCCCAGCACGGGCTCCGCGGCGACCGCCAACGCCGTACCTCCGGAGCTGACGACCTCGTGGACGGTCAGGGTGCCGAAGACGCCGATGGCCACCGCGACGTAGACGACCGTCGCGATCCCGAGGGCCAGGTAAACGGCTCGAGGGAGCTGACGGCGCGGGTCAGCCATGTCGCCGGCCGTGAACGTGATGACGCCGAAGCCCAGGAAGGCGAAGAAGGTCAGCGCCACGCTGGAGACGATCTCGCGCCACGACGGGTAGCCGGAGAACGCCAGCAGGTCGAGGTTGAGGTTGGTCAACGTGGCGACCGAGAAGACGGTGAGGATGCCGACCACGACGATGACGACGACGGTCTGAGCCCTCGCCACGACGTGTGAGCCGAGGATGTTCAGGCCGGTCATGACGAGCAGGATCAGGACGGCGAAGAGTGTGGTCCAGTGTGCGGTGTCGTCGACGGCCGCACTGGCGTAGTTCCCGAACGAGACGGCGACCATGGCGGTGATGATGGCGTTGACGGCGAGCATCATCCAGGCGATCACGCCGGTGAGGTGGCCCTGCCCCCACCCGCGGACGACGTACTCCAGGAAACCACCGGCCGAGGGGTAGCGAGCCCCCATCCGCGCGAACGAGTAGCCCTGGAGCGCAGCGACGCCACCGGCCAGGAGGAACGAGATCCACACCGCCGCCCCGGCCACCTCGCCGGCTGCACCGAGCAGCGCGAAGATCCCCGCGCCGACCATCGAGCCGACACCGATGAACGCGGCTTGGCGCACCGAGAGGGTGCGCTGAGAGTCGCTGACCTCCGACACCTCGCCCGAGTTCCCAGCGGTCACGGTCACGGCCCCCTCGGCCAAGTCGGACGAACGATCGCGGCAGACGGGCAGGTCCGCGGCGCTACCATCCTGCGAGCCGACGGGGTGGGACCGCACCACCCCGGTCGGGGTGAGGTGTCGAACGCTCGACCGAGGTCAGCCGGCGAACGCGTTCACCGGAACGCCCGGGTGCGAGGAGACAGGGCGAAGACGGAGCCGGCGAGGCTCGTGCACCAGTTCCTCCGCCACGGCACCGTCGTCGGGGTCGTACGAGGCGCTGAGCAAGCAGGTGTCGGACGACCTGCTGTCGCGGATCGGCAGGGGTGAGTTCGGAGCTGGTGACGTCCTCCCCTCAGAGCAGGCCCTGATGGCGGAGTACGGCGTCGGGCGGAACACGGTCCGCGGGCCGCTGCGCACCGCAGCGCCCGTGACCTCGCGGCGATCCGGCGGGCACTCCGACACTTCCAGCTCGCCTTCGAGATGGGCGAACTGGTGTGGGAGGCGGACATCGAGTTCCACCAGGCCGTAGCCGAGGCGAGCGGCAACTCCGTGCTCTCGCGGATCCTCTCACCCATGGCCGACCCGTTGGTCAACGCCCGCAAGGCAACGGCCTTGGTGCCGGCCGCGGTCCAGCGTGCCTTGAAGGAGCACGCCGAGATCGCGGCTGCCATCGAAGCTCACTCCGTCGATCGTGCGCGGGACGCGATGACGGCGCACATCGAGTCTGCGATCTGGGCCTTGGACCAGCTCCCGGACTCCGAACGCCGTACCGGCACGGTAGGGTCAGCGATGAGCAAGCATCGGTTCGAGGGACCAACGGCGACGTCGCCTTCGGGGTGAGGGGCGACCACATGACGGGCACCAGCTGGCCGGACCTGTCCGGACTCGATCCCTCTGCACCTTCGCACCGGGACTCCCTGTCGTTGCCCCATCTGGCGGGCCCACTGAGCCTCGTCGAGTCCCCGTTCTTCCGATCCAAGTTCAGGATCCCCAGCGATCCGCACCACTTCGTCGCGCGACCGCGGCTTCTGGACCTGCTCGACGACCTCGCGGAGTACCCCGTCACCGCGATCGTCGCACCCGCCGGGGCCGGCAAGACCGCACTGGCGGCGGACTGGTTGCGTCACGACCACCGACCCTGCGCCTGGCTCGCCCTCGATGCCGAAGATCGTGACCCCGCGCAGTTCTGGCGCTCCGTGACGGCTGTGCTGAAGCCCCTGGTGGCGGGGCGGCCCGGGTTCGAGGCGACGGAGGACCCGGGCCCCCCCAAGACGCCGTTCGACGCCGCAGCCGGGGAACATGGCGAGACCGATGCCGCAGGCACGACCGTGACCTTGGTCATCGACGACCTCCACCGTCTCGGCGAGGACGACCGTGCCCGCACGATGCTGGAGTCGCTGGTCCGCGATCGCCCGCCTGCGCTACGCCTGTTGCTCTTGAGCCGGCACCGACTTCCACTGCCGGTGGACCGGCTGCGTGCCGCCGGCGAACTGGCCGACATCCACTTCGACGCGCTCCGTTTCTCCTCGGACGAGGCGGTGCGTCTGCTGACGATCCTGTGCCCCGACCTCTCCGGTGCCGACCAGGCCGCGGCCGTGGATCGAGCCGGTGGCTGGGCTGCGGCTCTGAAGCTGACGGCACTGTTCGTGAGGTCGGCGCCCGCAGCCACAACACCGAGGCCGGCTGAGCACCTGCCCGGCCCCGACAAGCTCATCGACGAGTACCTCTGGCAGGAGGTGTTCAAAGGAGAGCGTCCCGAGCTGATCCGCCTGCTGCTGGCTACCGCCGTCGTCGGTCGACTCAACTACGGGCTCGCGGAGGTCCTGACCGGCCGCCTCGACGCCGGGGACCTGCTCGAGGAGGCCGAGCAACGCGGGCTCTTCGTCACCAGTCTGGACAATGGCGGCTGGTTCCAGGTGCACAGCCTGGTGCGCGACATGCTCATCACCAAGTACCGGCGGCGGTGGCCGATGGGCCTGCGCGAGCAGCACGCACGGGCCGCTCGCTGGTTCGAGAGCATGGACGACGCCGTGGCTGCCCTCGACCACTGGCGACGCGCCGAGCGGCCGGACGAGGTGTTCCGCGTCCTCGCCCTGGCCGCTGCGGGTCTGGTCGACACCGGTCAGGGCGACGTCGTTGCCCGCGTCCTCGACGAGATCCCAGCGGGGGTGGTCAGCTCGAAGGGCGACGCGCCGACGCGCTACGCCTGGTGCGCGCTCATGGTCGAGCGGATGCGATTCGAGGACGCACTGTCGGCCGCCGAGGCCGTCGGCCAGACCGACCCGCCGGTAGGCCCGCGGCTCGCCGTCCTCCGGGCCGCCGCCGCCTCCCTTTCCGGCGACTGGGACCGATGTGAGGTGGAGGCTCGCGAGGCTCTTGATGGTCTTGACCAGGCACTCGTGGATCCGATCGGACGGTTCGGCTGGAACCTCGTCGCCCTGGCGGTCGCCTTCGGCGAGCGTTGGCGGGACGACGGAGAGCTCGTGCGTGAGCTACGGCTCTCCGTCGGCAACGACACGGGTCTGCACACGGCTTTCGAGGGTGCCCGAGTCCTCGGTCTGGCTCTCGCGGGTCGACCGCTCGAAGCCAGGCAGGCAGCAGCCCGGTTCGGTCACGACGGAGTGACCGGCCACCTCCCCGGACTCCACGCAGAGCTTGCCCTGGCCGAGGCGATCGTGGCACTCGAGACCGGCGATCGCGAGCGCGCGCGCTGCTCGCTCCTGGAGCTCGCCGGTCAGTCCACCTATCCCGTCCCGTCTCTCCAGCTCACAGCAGCACTCGAGCTGGTCGAGCTCGAGATCGCCACCGGGCAGATGGCAGACGCAGTGAGCTCGTTCGTGGATACCGAGGCCCTCCTCGGCCGAATGGTGCACCCGACCACGTTGGCGTCAGGGCACCCGTCGGCCACCGCTCCAGAGTCGTGGCTGCTGAGCTCGGTGTCTCGCGTCGGCGTGACGTTGTCGTTGGCGACCGACAACCTGGACGCCGCGGCCGAGTGGTCATCGCGGGTCGCCGATCCGTTCTGGGGCCCGTTGTGCGCGGCGAAGCTCCATCTTGCCCGTGGGCACCACGGGGAGGCCGGCGATGCGCTCGTCCGCGCAAAGCCCCGGTGCGTCCGACACGAGGTGGTACTCGGGCTCGCGCTCGCACGAGCCGTGATGCACGACGACCACGAGCGGGCCGCGGAGCTGGTGGGATCGGCTGTCGAGACGGCGGCCGAGAACGGACTGCTCCAGACCGTAGCCGCAGAGGGGACGGAGGTCCTGCACCTCATCGAGCTGGCGGCATGGCGGGTTCCCGATACCTGGATGGAGCGGTTGCGTCACTTCCTCGTCCCGAGCTGGGTAGCACCGGTGCGCGGACCGGTCGACCCCCTGACGGAGCGCGAGCGCGACGTCCTCCGGCTGTTGCCGAGTCGCCTCACCATGCGGGAGATCGCTGGTCAGCTGTACGTGTCGCCGAACACCCTCAAGTTCCATCTCCGCGCCATCTATCGCAAGCTCGGAGTGGACTCGCGGGCCGCCGCCGTACAGGCCGCTCGTCGTCTGGCGCTGCTACCCGGCGGCTAGCGGGGAGGCTCGAGGGCGCGAACGCTGTCGTTGAGGACGGGGCGCCGACGCAGCAGGTCGACGCGCTGTCGACGCGACGGCCGACCCGCCGGTACGGTCCCGAAAGGCCGGCTCTCGTCACTGCGCTGGACACGCCAGGACTGCTCGATGGAACGACCGGGGATCCGCTCTCCCCCCACGACTCGCCCACCTTCGATCCGTGCAGCGTCCGCGAGGAGTCCGGCCCAGCGATCCTCGAGGACCAGGATCAGAGCCGACGCGCGAGGTCCTAAGGCCCAGGACACCAATGCGATGTCGTCATCGCTCAGGACTCCACCCACGTCCGGCCCGTTGCGGCGAAAACCGGCCAGGCCGGGAAGGGAGTCCCAGTCGACCACCCGATACCGGCCGATCGCGTCCGTCGCCACCCCCACCAGGTCCAAGATCCTGATCTGCGACGTCTCGACCAGGCTCCGGAGGACCGAGGCGAGAGCATGGCCCGACGAGAGATCGGAGGTCGTCAGCACCAGGTACTCGACCAGGTCCGGGTCTGGCCAGGGCTCGGCCGGATCGGCACGGTCGCGTTCCGGAGCCTCCTCATCGTCCATCGCCGGTACCCACCCTGCCTGGCTCACGCCAGGAGACGAGCCTTCTGCTGCTCGAACTCGGCATCCGTCAGCACGCCGTTGGCGCGCAGGTCTCCGAGCTTCTCCAGCTGAGCGATGATGTCGTCGGTCCCTTGCGCTGCCGGTGTGGGCGCCGGGGGTGGCGGGGGTGGCGGCGCCTGATACTGCTGCTGTTCGTACTGCTGCTGTTGGTACTGGGGCTGGGCGTACGGATCCTGCGCCGCCCACCGGTTCGCCTGACGACGTGACACCCGGTTCGAGACCGCCGTCGCCGTCCCGGCGACCACAGCCGTACGCGCCATCCCACCGATCAGACCCATCTCTCTCTCCTCTTCCTGTCGAGTTCCTGTCGAGCGTTCCTGTCGAGCTCAGCGCTCGTTGCACCGATTGCCCATCCAGAGAGCTACGCCGAACCCGTCTCTGCCGCCTCGAGCTCGTCCAGGGCCGCGATGACCTCCGACGCCGGGATCCTGCCGCCGGCGATGACATCGGCCCCCTGCCGTCGGAGTGCCGCGACGAACGGCGCCGCCCAGGTGTTCTCGTAGAGGAGGAGCCCGACGGCGTTGCCCGGCTGGATGAGCGCGGCACTCTCGGCCACGTCGTCCTCGCCCAGGAGGCCGGACTGCACACCTTCGAACACCGCCAGATCGAGGGTGCCGTCCCCGTCGAGGTCGGTGATCGCGACCATCGTGACCTCGCCGTTCTCGGCCACTTTGGCGACTCGCAGATCCAGCACCCGGATGATCCCGCGCGAGACCAGGTCCAGCAGAGCAGAGAGTCCCTCCCCCGTCAGCCGGGCTCCAGGGAACTCCACCGCCAGGTAGTCGATCGGCCCGACGAGGGCCTCGCCCTCTGTGGCCTTCGCTGCGCTCATGGGTTCCCTCGCTTCCAGGGCGTAAGCCCTCACGGACAGGTGCGTTCGGGGGACGACGCTGCCATGCCGGCTGACGGCTCCGCACCACCCCAGGACGGGTGGCTGGCGCCGCGGCCAGGGGCGCCGCGACGGCTGTCGCGTGTCCCGGCCGGTCGAGCGGTCCGCGCCGCACAGGTCAAGATCCATCAGGTAGCAGGCATGGTCGTCAAGACCCGCCCGCGGCCCACCCCGTCCAGGGTGAGGTGTGACCACCCGAAGGGCGGGACGATCAAACCAGTCATCACCGACCTGATGAGGTCCCTACCCGTAGGAGTCGCCCATGTCGACCACGGACGCCAACCTGACGCCAGCGTCGGGCACCGTGGATCCCGTCGCAACCGAGGTGGCGGACGTCGCCCGTGGGCTGGGCGTCGACCCCGAGCAGGGTCTGAGCAGTGCTCAGGTGCAGGAGCGTCTTGCGTCGACCGGTCCGAACCGACTCGCCGAGGGCAAGGCCGAGTCGGGGTTCCGGGCCTTCCTGCGCCAGTACGAGGACTTCATGCAGGTGGTGCTGCTGGTTGCCGCGGGGGTGAACCAGATCGTCACCGGCGAGACAGGGACGACCGTCGTCCTGGCCGGCCTGACCGTCTTCAACGCCGTGATCGGACTTCGTCAGGAGGCCAAGGCCGAGGAGAGCGTCAAGGCGCTGGCCCAGATGATGCGCACGATCGCGCGGGTACGCCGGGACGGGCAGAGCGTCGAGATCGACGCCGACGAGCTGGTTCCGGGTGACGTGGTCCTCGTCGAGGCCGGCAACCGGGTGCCGGCCGATGCCCGCGTGTACGTGGCCGCCACGCTCGAGATCGAGGAGGCGGCTCTCACCGGGGAGAGCCTGCCGGTGGGCAAGTCGGTGGAACCGGTTCTCGGGGACGAGGTCCCGCTGGGCGACCGCACCTGCATGGCCTACATGAACACGTCCGTCACGCGTGGTCGTGGCGAGCTGATCGTGACGGCAACCGGCATGGCCACGGAGATCGGGCACATCGCCGACATGCTGGCCAGCACCGAGACCAGCAAGACTCCCTTGCAGAAGCAGCTGGACGGTCTGAGCAAGATCATCGCCACCATCGCCGCGATCGCCCTGGTGCTCGTGGTCCTGCTCGGGTTGGCGCGTGGCGAGTCCTTCGACACCCTGTTCATCACCGGCGTCGCCCTGGCCGTCGCGGCGATCCCGACCGGCCTGCCGGCCGTGGTGACCGCCCTCCTGTCGATGGGTACCCGGGAGATCGCGCAGCGCAACGCGATCGTGAAGCGCCTGCCGGCGGTCGAGACCCTGGGTTCGACCTCGGCCATCTGCTCGGACAAGACCGGCACCCTGACCCTGAACAAGATGACCGCACGCGAGCTGGTGATCCCGGGGCAGAACCGTTTCACGGTCTCCGGCGAGGGCTACAGCACCGAGGGTGAGATCAAGCATGTCGGCGGTCAGCACTTCGACCTCGATCCTTACCTGCTCCCGACCGTCCTGTGCGCCGACGCCTTGCTCGACGGCGAGAGTCTGATCGGCGACCCCACCGAGGGGGCGCTGATCGTGCTCGGCGCGAAGGGCGGACTGGACATCACCGAGACGCGGGCGGCGCTGCCACGCGTCGCAGAGGTCCCGTTCGACTCCGACTACAAGTTCATGGCGACGTTCCACGAGATGAAGGCCGACAAAGACGGCGCCCCGATCCTGCGCTGCTACGTCAAGGGGGCACCGGACGTCCTCATCGCCCGGGCGACGAGCCTGCGCAACCCCGACGGCACGCTGCTACCGCTCACCGCCGACAACCAGCACCTCGCGCTCGAGGTCAACGACCAGATCGCGAACGCTGGAGAGCGGGTCATGGTCGTCGCACAGCGTGACCTTCCCCTCGACACACCGCTCGTCGGCGCACAGCTGATCGACCTGGTCCACGACCTCACCCTGCTCGCGATGGTCGGCATCGTCGACCCTCCACGAGCCGAGGCCAAGGCCGCGATCGCCGAGTGTCACGACGCGGGCATCCGAGTCCGCATGATCACCGGCGACCACGCGACGACCGCCGGCGCGATCGCCACCGAGCTCGGCATCGAAGGAAGAGCGGTGACCGGGGCCGAGTTCGCCGCCATGGATGACGAGCGGCTCAAGGTGGAGCTCGACCAGATCGGCGTCGTCGCACGGGTGGCGCCCGAGGACAAGGTCCGGCTCGTCCGTCTGCTCAAGGAGAAGGGCAACGTCGTCGCCATGACCGGCGACGGCGTGAACGACGCACCCGCACTGAAGGCCGCCGACATCGGCGTCGCCATGGGGATCACCGGCACGGAGGTCTCCAAGGAGGCGGCGGTGATGATCCTCACCGACGACAACTTCGCCACCATCGTCGGCGCGGTGGCCTACGGTCGCGGCCTGTACGACAACCTGCTCAAGTACCTCCGCTTCCAGATGTCCACGCTGGTCGCCTACATCGCGATCTTCATCGGAGCCGGGATCTTCGGGATCGCCGAGGGCGCCCCGCTCAACCCGCTGCAGATCCTGTGGCTGAACATGGTCGTCGACATCCCGTTGGCGATCGCACTGGGCTTCGACCAGCCAGCGCGGGGCTTGATGTCACGGCCGCCTCGACCCGTCGGGCAGCCGGTCCTCTCGCGCGCCAACTGGATCCGGCTGTGCGTCCAGGGCGCGGTGATGACGGTCGGAGCGCTGGTCGCCTACCAGATCGGACACTCCCAGGACGGCGCCGTGACCGGGGCGACCATGCTGCTGACCGCGCTGTCACTCTTCCACGTGGCCGGGGCCCTGCTGTGCCGCGACCAGGTGAACACGATCTTCGACCGCGACGCCATTCCAGGACGGATGCAGCTCCGCCGCTACGGGCTCGCGCTGATCGCCATCGTCGCTGCCACTGGACTCGGGTTCCTGAACCGCATCCTCGACACCACGACGCTCACCGTCAACCAGTGGTGCATCTGTGCCGGGCTCGCCGCCTCGATCCTGGTCGTTGAGGAACTGCTCAAGCTCGTTCTCCGACGCCGCAGCCAGAGTGGCTCGGCCGCCCTGCCTCCGCCCCTCTCCCCCACCCTCCCCGCCACCGCCTGAGCAAAGGAGCTCCCCATGCCCTACAACTTGCGCCACCGCAGCTTCCTCAAGGAGCTGGACTTCGAGCCGGACGAGCTTCGATTCCTGCTCCGGCTCTCCGCGGACCTCAAGGCCGCCAAGTACGGCGGGTACGAGCAGCCGCGGCTCCAGGGCAAGAACATCGCGCTGATCTTCGAGAAGACCTCCACCCGCACCCGGACCTCCTTCGAGGTGGCAGCCAAGGACCAGGGAGCCCACGTGACCTACCTCGGGCCAAGCGGTTCGCAGATCGGGCACAAGGAGTCGATGAAGGACACCGCGCGCGTGCTCGGCCGGACCTACGACGGCATCGAGTACCGCGGCTTCGCCCAGGAGACGGTGGAGATCCTCGCCGAGTACGCCGGCGTCCCGGTGTGGAACGGCCTCACCGACGAGTTCCATCCCACCCAGATCCTCGCGGACGTGCTCACCATGACGGAGCACAGTGACAAGCACCTCGGCGACATCGCGTACTGCTACCTCGGTGACGCGCGCAACAACATGGGCAACTCGCTGATGGTGGGTGGTTGCAAGCTCGGCATGGACATCCGACTGTGCGCACCGAAGGAGCTGTGGCCCACCGACGACCTCGTGGCGACCTGCCGTTCCATCGCCGAGGAGACCGGAGCCCGCCTCACGCTCACCTCGGACGTCGACGAAGGGGTCACGGGTGTCGACTACCTCTACACCGACGTCTGGGTGTCGATGGGCGAGGAGAAGAGCGTCTGGGCCGATCGGATCAAGGTCCTCCAGCCGTACCAGATCAACAGCGAGACGATCGCCCGGACCGGGAACCCGCACGTGAAGTTCATGCACTGCCTCCCGGCCTTCCACAACCGCGACACGAAGGTGGGCGAAGACATCTTCCAGGAGTACGGACTCGACGGTCTCGAGGTCACCGACGACGTCTTCGAGTCCGCTCACTCGATCGTCTTCGATCAGGCCGAGAACCGACTCCACACCATCAAGGCGGTCATGGTCGCCACTCTCGGCGACTGAGGCGGAGTCGGTCATGCGCGTAGTCGTGGCGCTCGGAGGCAACGCCCTCCTGAAGCGGGGCGAGCCGATGACGGCGGAGAACCAGCGTGCCAACGTGCGCGGAGCCGCCCCTCACCTGGCCGCCGTCGGCCGGAACCACCAGCTGGTGCTCTCCCACGGCAACGGTCCGCAGGTCGGGCTGCTCGCGCTGCAGGCGTCGGCGTACACCGAGGTGGACCCCTACCCGCTGGACATCCTGGGGGCCCAGACGGAAGGCATGATCGGCTACGTCCTCGAGCAGGAGCTGGGCAATGTCATGCCGCCCGAGACTCCCCTGGCCACGATCCTGACCATGGTCCAGGTCGACCCTTCCGACCCGGCGTTCGACGACCCTACGAAGTTCGTCGGCCCGATCTACGACCGCGAGCAGGCCGACGCTCTCGCAGCCGACAAGGGGTGGAGGTTCAAGCAGGACGGGGACAGCTGGCGACGTGTCGTACCCTCACCCGAGCCGCGCCACATCTTCGAGATCCAGCCGATCCGGTGGCTCCTCGACCACGACGTCGTCGTGATCTGCGCCGGCGGCGGTGGCGTGCCGACCATGTTTCTCCCGTCCGCCGAGACCACCTTGGTGGGGGTCGAGGCCGTCATCGACAAGGACTTCGCCAGCGAGCTGTTGGCCCGGGAGATCGCGGCGGACCTGTTCGTGATGGCCACCGACGTCGACGCGGTCTACGTCGATTGGGGTACGCCGCAGCAGCGCGCGCTACGCAACGTGACGGCCAGCGAGCTCCGCAGCACGTCGTTCCCGGCCGGCTCGATGGGTCCGAAGGTCGACGCCGCCTGCCGGTTCGTCGAGGCCACCGGCGGGCGCTCGGCGATCGGCGCCCTGACCGAGATCCAGCAGATCGTCGAAGGCACAGCAGGCACCCAGGTCACCGCCTCGTGAGCGAGGTCCGGATCGGAATGGAGGAGAGATGACGACGTTCGGAGTGCATTCTGAGGTTGGCACGCTTCGCAAGGTGATGGTGCATCGGCCCGAGCTGAGTCTTCAGCGGCTCACCCCGACCAACCACGACGATCTGCTGTTCGATGACGTGCTGTGGGTCGAACGTGCCCAGTACGAGCACGACCAGTTCGTCGCGAAGATGCGTGACCGCGGCGTCGAGGTCCACCTGCTGCGAGATCTGCTGACCGAGACCCTGGCGGCCAGCGAAGAGGCCCGAGCGCGGCTCGTCGAGCTCACAGCCTCGGAGTTCACCGTCGGCCTGTCCCTGGTCGACGACGTCCGGGCCCTCCTCTCGGAGATGAAGCCCGAGCAGCTCGCCCGTCACCTGATCGGCGGCCTCACTGTCGCCGAGTCAGGTCTGGACCTCGGCCGGTTGCGGGGGCGCTCCGTGATCGCGGCCGCTGTCGACGACGAGAGCATCTTCGTGCTCCCCCCGCTCCCGAACACGTTGTTCACCCGGGACTCGTCGTGCTGGATCTACGACGGCGTGTCGATCAACCCGATGTATTGGCCCGCCCGGCGCCTCGAGGCGTACAACGTCGCCGCGATCTACCGGTACCACCCGATGTTCGTCGAGGCGGACTTCGACTACTGGTACCCGAGCCTCGGCGACGACGAGAAGTTCCAGGTCGCGGACTTCGGCCGTGCGTCGCTGGAAGGCGGCGACGTGCAGCCGATCGGGAACGGCACCGTTCTGATCGGCATGAGTGAACGGTCGCAGGCCCGGATGATCGAGCAGGTGGCCAGGTCCCTGTTCGCGAAGGGTGCTGCGGAGCGGGTGATCGCCGTGGTGATGACGAAGGACCGGGCGCACATGCACCTCGACACGGTCTTCACCATGCTCGACCGTGATGCGGCCACGGCCTACCCGCGGGTGATGAACCAGGTCCGCGCGATCAGTCTCCGGCCGGGGAGCAAGGACGGCGAGTTCTCTGTCACCGAGGAGGACAGCTTCTTCGGCGCGGTCGCGGATGCTCTCGACGTCCCCGAGCTGCGGGTCATCGAGACCGGTGGCGACGAGTACCAGCAGGAGCGGGAGCAGTGGGACGACGGCAACAACGTGGTTGCTCTCGCCCCCGGGGTGGTCGTTGCCTATGAGCGCAACACCTACACGATCGACAAGATGCGCAAGGCCGGCATCGAGGTCATCACGATCGAGGGCTTCGAGCTCGGCAAGGGCCGCGGAGGCGGCCACTGCATGACCTGTCCCATCGTCCGAGACCCGCTGTGAGGTCCAGATGAATGACAGCGTGCGCTGGGCCATCGCCATCGTGACCGCACTCCTCGTCATCGGCTTGATCGGGTACGCGCGCGGACCGGCGCACCACCACGGCATCTACGTGGGGGTCCACGCCTCCGGACACCCCACGCTCACCGGCTGAGTACAGATGGATGGCCCGACGATCGTGACCTCGGGCCCACCGGTCTCCGACGAGCCGCGTGGGCCGAGGGCACCGACGCTGCTCGACGCCCTGCTGCCCATCGTCGTCCTGATCTTCCTGCTGATCCTGACCATCGTCCTGTTCGGGATCAGCGCCACCGACGGGCCACTGCAGGTGGCTCTGCTCCTCAGCGCCGCCTTCGCGAGCCTGATCGCGTTCAAGAACGGGTACAGCGTCGCGTCGGTGGCCGACGCAGCCGTCGGTGGAGTCACCTCTGCGGTGAGCGCGGTGTTCATCCTGCTCGCGGTGGGAGCGCTGATCGGCACCTGGAACATGGCTGGCACGATCCCGACCGTCGTCGACCTCGGCATCAGCATCGTCAGCCCCACCTGGTTCTACGTCACCACCGCCGTGGTGTGCGCAGTGGTCGGAATGGTCACCGGCAGCTCCTGGACCACCGCAGGGACCCTCGGCGTCGCATTCGTCGGGATGAGCAGCGTGATGGGCCTCTCGGAGGCCGCCGCCGCGGGAGCCGTCATCTGCGGTGCCTACTTCGGTGACAAGATGACGCCTCTCTCGGAGACCACCGTGTTGGTGCCCAAGCTCGTCGGCGGTGGGCTGACTGTCGGCGAGCACACCCGCAACATGTTCTGGACGGCCGGCCCGGCGCTCGGGTTCAGCCTGGTGGCCTTCTTCGTCCTCGGGCTGACGGCCGATCCCGAGGCCGCGATCAGTACTGATGCCGCCAGGGCAGAGCTCGGGAAGGCCTTCAACATCTCCGCCCTGTGCCTGCTCCCGCTGGCCCTCCTCGTCGTGTTCGCGGTGCTGAAGCTGCCGCCGTTCCTGTCCATCCTCGGCTCCGCACTGTTCGCCGCGATCCTCGCGCCGTTCCTGCAGTGGGACGCCGTCCAGGCGTTCGTGAATGACCCCAGCCTCGGGCCTGTCGCGACCGGCATCAAGGCCGGCTACGCCGCGATGGCCACCGGCTTCGTCAGCGACTCCGGATCCCCCCAGATCGACGCTCTCTTCTCGCGCGGTGGAATGGCTAGCCTGCTGACCACCATCTGGTTGGTGCTCGGTGCCTTGTCGTTCGCGGCCGTGATGGAACATGCCGGCTTCCTGCAACGCCTTCTGGAGCCAGTCGTCGCCCGCACCCGCCGGCGTGGGTCGCTGATCGCCGCGGTCACCGGCAGCGGGATCGGCCTCAACGTCATCGCCGGTGACCAGTACGTCGCCGACGTACTGCCGGCGCGGATGTTCCGAGGCGAGTTCGCACGAAGAGGTCTCGCACCCCAGGTGCTCTCCCGTGCCGTAGAGGACTCCGGGACCGTCACCTCGGTCCTGGTGCCGTGGAACACCTGCGGCGCCTACATCTCAGGCGTCCTCGGCGTCTCGACCGCGGCGTACTTCCCGTACTGCTTCTTCAACCTGCTGAGCCCGGTCCTCGACGTGATCTACGGGTTCATCGGCTTCAAGGTCCCCCAGGCCCAGCGGCCATGGGGTGACGAGTGCGCAGCCGCCACACCCGTGGCGACCGCCAGACAACCAGGAGAGAGCCATGGCTGAGCAGACCACCACCGTGCCCGCGAAGCCCAAGCGCCGCTTCACGCTGCCGTCGGCGTACACGATCCTGTTCGGCCTGATCGTGGTCATGGCGATCGCCACCTGGTTCATCCCCGCGGGGACCTACCAGCTCGACAAGGACGGCGCTCCGGTCCCGGGGACCTATCACACCGTTCCCTCGCACCCGGCTCACATCCTGGTGGACTCGCTGACCGCTCCGATCAATGGCATGTACGGCATCGAGAACGGGAAGGGAAACATCAGCTACTACAACACCGGCGTCCTGTTCGGTGCGATCGACGTGGCCCTGTTCATCATCGTCATCGGCGGGTTCCTCGGCGTCACGATGCAGACGGGCGCCATCCAGGCCGGGATCGACCGACTCGTGACCCGGCTGCGTGGCAGGGAGCGGTGGATGATCCCGATCCTGATGACCGTCTTCGCCCTCGGCGGCACGACCTACGGCATGGCAGAGGAGAGCCTGGCCTTCTACTCCTTGGTCATCACCGTGATGATCGCCGCGGGATACGACGCCATGACCGGCGCCGCCGTCGTCCTGCTCGGATGCGGGATCGGCACCTACGGCTCGACCATCAACCCGTTCGCCACCGGGATCGCGTCAGGGTTCGCTGGGGTGTCCATCAGCGACGGGCTCCTGCTCCGGCTCGTGATGCTCGTGGTCGGGCTCGCCATCGGCATCTTCTTCGTCCTGAGATACGCCGACCGGGTCAAACAAGACCCCACGAGCTCGGTGGTAGCCGACATGCGCGACGACAACCTGACCCACTTCAGCGCGGGCGGGGGGACGGCTGGTGCGGCTGGTGCGGCTGGTGCGGCTGGTGCGGCCATGGACGGCCGGCAGAAGGTAATCCTGGCCGTCTTCGGCCTCGCCTTCGGCGTGATGATGTACGGCGTCATCCCCTGGGAGGACCTCGGCATCGGGCTGCCCACCCTGTGGTGGTGGTTCCCGGAGATGACGGCCTCGTTCATCCTGTTCAGCATCGTGATCGGGATGATCGGCCGGATGAGCGAGATCGCGCTCACGAACGCGTTCGTGGACGGGGCGCGCGACCTCCTCGGGGTCGCCCTCATCATCGGGATCGCTCGGGGTATCACCGTGATCATGAACAACGGCCAGATCACCGACACCGTCCTGCACTGGGCCGAGCAAGCGGTCGGCGACGCGAGCAAGGCCGGGTTCTCGATCGTGATGTTTCTTCTCTTCCTGCCGCTCTCCTTCCTCATCCCCTCGTCGTCGGGGCTGGCCACCGTCGCGATGCCCATCATGGCTCCGCTCGCTGGCTTTGCGAACGTGCCCGCCTCTCTCGTGGTCACCGCCTACCAGAGCGCGTCGGGGATCATGAACCTCTTCATCCCGACGTCCGCTGTCGTGATGGGCGGACTGGCCATCGCGCGGGTGCCCTACGGCACGTACCTTCGATGGGTCTGGCCCCTGCTGGCGATGCTCGGCGTCCTGAGCATCCTCGCTCTCGCCGTCGGAGCGGCGACCTCGTGAGCTCGAGCCAGGACGAGTGACCGGATGTCCCGAGAGGGTGACATGAGCAGCAGACCAGTCGAGGGCGTCGAACCCGCGGGCGGTGGCAGCCGTCGGTTGATGGTGTTGCTGGCGGCGGCGATGTTCGTCCTGGTGGTGGACACGTCGTTGATGAACGTGTCGATCTCGGCGGTCATCACCGACCTGGACACCACGGCCAGCGGCGTGCAGTCGGCGATCGCGCTGGAGGCGTTGGTCTCGGCGGCGTTCATCTTGATCAACAGCAAGGTCGGCGACCTGATCGGCCGCAAGCGCGCCTATGTGTTGGGGTTGTTGGCCTACGCCGTCGGCGCGCTGGCGATGACGCTGGCCCAGAGCCTGACCGCGATCGTGATCTTCTGGGCGATCATCGGTGGCCTCGGTGCCTCGCTGCTCCTGCCGGCCATGCAGTCCCTGATCCACGGGAACTTCGTGGGAGCCGCGCAGAAGCAGGCCTACGCGCTGGTCGGTGCGGCGGCCGCCATCGCGGCGGCGATCGGCCCTCTGCTGGGCGGGTTCGTCACGACGTACCTGTCGTGGCGGGTCGGGTTCGCGTTGGAGGTCGTGATCATCGCGATCGTGCTGAGCCAGATCGGTCTGGTCCGTGACGTGCCCTACACCGGCTCCCGCCAGATCGACCTGGTCGGTGCGGTCCTGTCGGTGGTCGGCATGGGCGGGGTCGTGCTCGGGATCCTGGTCTGGCAGGAGGGTGGTGAGCTCGTCGGCCTGCTGATGGCGCTCGGCGCGGTGGCGCTGGTGCTGCTGGCCCGGTGGCTGGTCCGCCGCAAGCGCGAGCAGAAGGTGACCCTGCTCGACCCGGACCTGTTCCGGCACCCGAACTTCACCGCCGGGGTCACCGCCCAGATGCTGCAGCAGGTCACCCTGGGTGGGGCCATGATCGCCCTCCCGCTGTTCTTCCAGATGACGCTGGAGTACAACGCCCTGCAGGCCGGGCTGTCACTGGCGCCGCTGTCGCTCACCATGTTCGCCGCGGCGCTGGTGGCCGGCAAGAAGGCCGGCGACCGACGTCCGGCGGCGATCATCCGGGCCGGCTTCTTCCTGTCCAGTCTCGGGATCGCGCTCATCATCCCGTTCGTCCCGCGCGTCAACAGCGGCTGGTACCTCGTGGTCCCGCTCGCCATCACCGGCTGCGGCCTCGGGCCTGCTGGTGTCCCAGCTCAACAACTACACCCTCGCCCCGGTCGAGGAGGAGCGGGTCAGCGAGGCCGCGGGCGTGAACTCGGCGGCCGGGTCCTTCGGCCTCTCCTTCGGCCTGGCGATGGCCGGAGGGATCATGCTCGCCGCCCTGTCGGTGAGCTTCACCCAGATGACCCAGAACAGCCAGATCATCCCGCCGGCTCAACAGCAGCAGATCGCCTCGGTCCTCGAGAACGACGCGGAGGTCATGAGCAACACCCAGCTCGAGCAGCAGATCACCGGCCAGCCCCCCGCAGTCGAGGCCGAGGTCGTAGCCATCAACAACGACGCCCGCAACCTGTCCCTGCAGATCGCCCTGCTGATCCCGCTCCTGGCCGGCCTGCTCGGACTCGGCAACTCCTTCCGGATGCTGCGCCTGCCCGACCAGAAACCATCGGCCGCCCTGGACGGAATGGACTTCGGATGAGCGCTACCGCGCTTGTCGCGTCAGGCGAGCGCCTTGGCCTTCAGGATGTCGTACTCGCTCTGGTCGATGGCACCGGAGTCGAGGAGCGCCTTGGCACTGGCGATCTGGTCAGCTCCCGATGTCGGGGCGCCCGCAACCTGCTTGATGTACTGCTCCTGGGCGGCCTGCATCTCGGTCGCCCTGCTCAGCTGGCGATCCGTCATGCTCTTGCCACGCGCGATCAGGTAGATCAAGGCGCCCACCCAGGGGATGAAGATGAGCACCACGGCCCAGCCCGCCTTCGCCCACCCGCTCAAAGTGTGGTCGCCGAACATGTCGAACAGACAGCGGAACCACACCATGATCGCCGCGATCCAGATGAAGAACCAGAAGGACCAGAGGAGCACTTCGCCGAAGTCGTTTGTCATTGCGTCCATGGGGTGCCCACTTTCGTGTCCGAGTCGGCCGAGCCTCGACCGGATCTACTTCGCGCAGCGTCCCAGATCCGGCGCCGCCCGCTGGGGAGGAGCGCGGCGTGTCCTCGGCGAGCCGCACCCGAAGGCTCGCAGGCGAACCACCATCAGACGTGGGCTCCTCGGAGCACCCCGTGAGCCCGGCACCGTCGGCCTCGAGGTTCGTGCCGATCCTCGGGTGGATCCGCACGTATGACCGGGCCTGGCTGCGTGGCGATCTCGTGGCCGGGGTCACGGTCGCGGCCCTGATCGTGCCGAAGAACCTCGGCTACGCGGGGATCGCCGGGATCCCCCTCCAGAACGGGCTCTACGCGGCCGCAGCCGGCGCACTGCTGTACGGGATCTTCGGGACCAGCCGTCAGATCTCGATGGGACCGAGCTCTGGACTCGCGGCCGTGGCCGCGAGCGCCGTGATCGCGACCGGTATCACCGAGGAGAAGGACGTCGCCTCGTTCGTCGCGGGCATCACCCTCGCCTCGGGCATCCTCTTCCTCATCCTCGCCGTGCTGAAGATGGGCTGGATCGCCCAGTTCCTGTCGCGCGCCGTGGTCACCGGGTTCCTCTTCGGCGCCGCCGTCGACGTCGTGATCGGCGAGCTGCCCAAGCTGACCGGGACCGAGGTCGACGGCACCAACTCGCTGCAGGAGCTGTGGTCCTGGCTCGGGACGATCGACGAAAGGCAGCAGACGACCGTAGTGGTCGGCGTGGTCGCGCTTCTCGTCGTCTTCGGGCTACGCAGGATCGCGCCACAGGTTCCCGGGGCGCTCGTGCTGGTGGTGGGGGGTCTGCTGGCGTCGTGGCTGTTCGACCTCGGCGCTCACGGCGTCGCGCTGGTGGGCGACGTACCGAGGGGGCTGCCGTCGTTCGAGGTTCCCGACCTCAGCCTGATGTGGGACCACGTGGTCACGGTCGCCCTCGCTGTGGTCGCGCTGGTGCTGATCGGGTTCTCGCAGACGGCCGGTGATGCGCGGGCGTTCGCCGCCAAGCACCGCTACCAGATCGACATCGACCAGGAGTCGGTCGCCCAGGCGTTCGCGAACAGTGGCGCGGGGCTGTTCCAGGGCATGCCCGTGTCGACCAGCCTGTCGGCGAGCTCGCTGAACGACCACTCCGGGGCGCGGACCGGGCTGGCATCGATCACCTCGGGCCTGACGGTCCTGCTGACCCTGCTCGTGCTGGCGCCGCTGTTCTCCGACCTGCCGAAACCGGTGCTGGCGGCCCTCATCATCGAGGCCGTCGTGATGGGCATGATGAACGTGCCGGAGATGCGACGGCTCGCGCGGGTCAAGCCGTTCGACTTCTGGATCGCGGTCGCCGCCATCGTCGGCACGCTGGTGTTCGGCGTGCTCGCCGGGGTCGTGATCGGAATCGGGCTGTCTCTTCTCTGGCTGGTGAAGGTCGCCACGCAACCGGACATCCCGGTCCTCGCGCGCGAGGCCGACACCCAGGTCTTCCGGGAGCTCGACGAGCATCCCGACGACGAGCTGGTCCCCGGGGTCGTCGCTCTCCGGATGGACGGCGGGCTGTTCTTCGCCACGTCCGATGCGCTCGAGGACCGGATGCGTCAGCTCATCCACGACACTCCGGGGCTGACGGGGATCGTGCTGGACTGCGGGGCGATCAACTTCGTCGACTCCCAGGGGGCGGCCAAGATGGGCGACGTGGTCGACCTCGCCGAGGAGTCCGGGATCACGCTGCGGTTGGCCCGGCTCAAGCCCGCCGTCAGGTCCACCCTGCAACGGGACGGCCTCGTGGGCCGGCTCGGAGAGGACCATGTGCACGGGAACGTCTACCGAGCCGTACAAGCACAGCTCGAGGCCTCGAGCACCTCATCAGAAAGGCCCGTTCATGACTGACAGCAAGCTCATCGGCAGAGTCGCCTCGGCCGTGCGTCCGGGCGCCGTGGCCAGGGGCGCCGGGGTGGCGCTCGCCTGCCTCGGGTCCAGCCCGCGCAGCCGCGCGCGCGTCCTGTTCGCGGCGTACGCGCTCGGCTGGCCGCTCGGCAAGCCCGGCCTGCAGGTCTTCGTCGTCGTCCCGGACACCGATGAGCCGTGGAAGCGGGCGACCCTGCCGTTCGCCACATCGGTGACGTCCTGGTCGACGGTGATGCTGGTCGCGACGGGGGCCGCCCGACGCACCAAGCTCCCGACACCTCTCGCAGCGGTCCTGCTGGGAGGCGCCGTGGTGGCCGTCGACTCGCTCCTCGCCGACCTCGGGGAACGGAACAAGGCCGCCGCCACCGAGCCGCCACCGGACGTCATCCGAACCGGGCCTGAAGCCCTCGATGCGGATGACGTCCGAGACTGACGTTCCCCGTCAGCCTCCCCGCACGACCTGGGACGTCACCAGCCGCTGCTGGACCTGGGCCGGCGTCCAGGCGAAGTTCACCCACTGCTTGTCGGAGAACATCCGGGTCTGGTCGCTCGAGTACGGCGAGGTGGGGTCCTCCGACTGTCCGTAGGTCAGGATCGTGTGCACACTGACCTTGCCCCCGGGCAGGAACGCCACCGCCTGGATGTGCGACGAGCCGTAGTCGACCGGCCGGTAGAACTTCTTGTTCGCAGGCGAGTTGTGCGACGCGAGGGCGTTGGCGTTGCCGGCCGAGTCGCCGGAGCCACCGCTCAGCGGGATCGGCGGTGCGCCGCGGTCGCCGGCGACCTGCAGGGACCCCCACACGACGTTCAACGGGACCTTCGCCTTGTGCAGGGCGGCGATCGCGTCCGACATCGCCTTGACCACGTCCGGGTCGTTCGGGATCAGACCGCGCGGCGTGTCGAGCGGGTGCTTGAAGTCGAACGGCACCTTCCACACCCCGGTGGTGGGCACCCTGGCCGCGAAGGCGTCGAAGAGCTGGTAGCCGACGGAGTCCTTGTTGCTGCGGCCGTCCCAGGCGGCGAGGACCTTGCAGGCCTGCTTCTTGCCGGTCTGCGCGCATGCCTTGTCGAGCGCACCGTCGGCACGCATCACCTCGGCCGCCCGCACCCGGTTCTGGTACTCGCTGGCGCGCAAGGTGCTGGGCGACTCCAGCCGACCCTTGGCGAGGCCGTCGCGTCCGGCGAGCCGGTCCATCACGTAGGCGTCGACCATGCGGGTGCGCATGGTGCGCTGGCAGCGCTCGCAGCCGATGATCGAGGCGAAGCCCTCGAGCGGTGACTTCGGGTTGGGCAGCCAGTAGGAGTCGTTCGCGTTGGTGACCCAGTCACGCCGTACCACCGAGGGCAGATGGCGCGGACCGAAGATGCCGGGCCGCTCGGCGCCGGCGTCGGTGCCCCACGTGCATGACGAGTCGGCGCGGGTGCCGTCGAGACCTGGCAGCCCCGCGACCGCGTTCAGCAGTCGGCCGGTCGAGGTCAGGCAGCGCGCGACCAGGGCGTTGGACACGTTCGGTACGACGGAGTGGTCGGCGTACAGCACGTGACCGGCTCGGTCGGCCGCGGTGGTGTTGACCCACGGCATCCCACCGCCGGCGTCCTGGCGCTTGAGCAGGTCGCGGACGTCGTGCGCCTTGCCCATGTCCAAGAAGGTGTCGATGGTGCGCAGCTGCTCGCCGTTGGCGTCCCGGATGGCCCAGAAGCTGTGCGTCGACCACGGCATCAGGACGCTCGGCGCGTTCACGACGTACCCCTGCGGCGTGCGGTAGAGGTCCTCGGGAACCTGCTTGATCGAGCCGTCCTTCTGCAGAGCGGCGATGCTCACCACGTCGTGCATGAGCTGCTGCGTACCGTGGTCCGTGGCGTAGGAGAGCCCGCCGAGGTAGGGGTACTCGTACGGCGTGAACCGGAAGGCCGTCGAGACGGTGTGGCTCCAGGCGACGTTCTTGTTCCAGCCGATGTTGACCACCGGCGACCCGATCAGGGACGCGCCCGCCACGTCGTACTTCCCCGGAATCGTGAGCTGCTGCTGGGTGAACCGGTAGCGGCCGACCCAGGGGAAGTGCGGGTTGCCCAGCAGCATCCCCTTGCCGGTGGTGGTGTCCTGGCCGCCCACCGCCGTCGCGTTGGACCCGAACGCGGGGCCTCGGTCGCGACCGAGTCCCTTGAGCAGCGCGGCCCGGTCGACGCCGCCCCGGCTCGTCGGGACGGCCTTCGCGGGCGCGCCCGGTGTCGGCGGCGCCGCGGTCACGATCGCGGAGACGAACTGGGCGTCCGAGGCGTTCAGGTTGGCGATGTAGACGCCGTACCAGATGTCGAGCGGGGTGACCTTCTGCGACAGGTACGCCGCGCCACGGCACGCCGGGTCGGTCACCTTGTTCTTCTTGACCCACTTGTTGATGCCGGCGGCGTACCCGTTGACCATCTTCCGGGCCTGCTTGCCCGGCCCGGCCAACGGGTCGGCCAGCAGCCCCTCGACGACGTGTCGGTCGCGCAGGTCGGTGACGAACGCGTCCACCTCGAGGTTGGACGCGTCGATGGCCGTCTGGTCGTCGTACCGGCCGTTCGCGCCGAAGAAGCGCGACCGCTCGCCGCGTCCGGTCACGAAGGTGTCGGCCAGCGTGCAGATGGAGGACTGGGCCGCGGCGTACCCGGACCCGAAGCCCAGACTGCCCCAACCGTCCGCGGTGATGTGGGGGATCCCGTGCGCCGTGGTCTTGATGGTCGCGCGGTAGCGCGGCCCGTCCGCCTGCTTCGCCGGATGGCCGGCCGCGGGTGCGGCGCTGCCGGCCGCGGACGGAAGCTGCAGCGACAGCGAGGCCAGGGCGAGACCGGATGCGGCGGCGATGAGGGCGCGGGAGACCAGGGACATGCGGTGATCATGCCCGACTCCGGCCGGGTCGGGCAGACGGCTTGCCGCTATTCCTCGACGGTCTTCCCGGTCAGCCCTTCGGCGGCAGCGACCGCGCGTAGGCGACACCGCGGTCCACCCAGCGCTCGAGGACTTCGTCGTCGTCGAGCACGTCCGGGGAGACGTGGATCCAGCCGTCCATGGGCGGGCGGTTGGTCATCTGCATGAGGGCGGCACCCGGCTCCTCGAGCACTGCGTCGGAGTCAGCCGGGGAAACGCGGACGAGCATCCCGCCCCGCCCACTCGCGGACACGCCCAGGTGGCCGCCCAGCAGGAAGGCCAGGCCACCGAACATCTTCTTCTCGACCACCGGCTCGCCGGCGAGATGGTCCCGGATCCGAGCCGCCAGCTCTTCGTCGTACGCCATCTGACGACGGTAGTCGCGGGTCTCGGGTCCTCGCACCTCGGGACGACCGCCTCTTCGCCGACGCCTCGCGGTGACGGGCGTGTCCCGCGAGCCGGCCGACCATGGGGCCAACGTCGTCTACCGCCGGCTGCGCGAGCGCGGCTACGAGGTGTACGCCGTCAACCCCAACGCATCCACGGTCGAGGGTGACCCATGCTTCGCCACCCTGTACGACGTGCCGGGCGGCGTGGAGGCGGTCGTGATCGCCACCAGACCGGAGCACGCCGAGGCGACCATGAACGAGTGCATCGCGCTCGGTGTGACGAAGGTGTGGATGCATCACGCCTTCGGCGGCACCAGCGCCGACCGCCGACGGTGGCCATCGCCTCATCCGTGCGATCTGCACGCTGACGGGAGCGGTCCCGCGCCGGGTCGAAGGAGCCAGCGTCACGCCCGGATGACGTCGTCCAGCTCGCGGCGGGGCGTGTGGCCGGTAGCGGGGCTGCCCGGGACAGACGCCGGCCAGCCGATGCGGAGGACCACCTGCGGCCGGAGCAGACCCGAGAGCACGTCGTCCTGGAACAGGCGGCGGGTCGCGGTCACCTCGACCACCTGCGAGGTCGGCGTCATCGCCAGGCCCGCCAGGGTGGCACCGAGCCAGAGCGCGCTCATGGTCTGTCCTGCCTTGAGCCAGGCCGCGGGGTCGTCGTCCACGGTGCACACGGCCACCAGCAGGTCCGGGTGCTCGGAGGTCTCGTCGCGCGGCGGGGCGTGCGGAGCGAACCGGCTCGGAGGGCGGTGCTCCTGGAGGTGGTCGGAAGGTACGGCGATCCGCCCGGGCACGCCCTCGGTGCTGGTGCGGTCGACCCAGGCCTGCTGCTCGGCCGCGACCACCGGGTCGGCGAGGTGGGCCTGGCGGGCCGCCTCGATCAGCTGCTCGGCGCGCGCGGAGGCAGCGGCATCGGTGAGGACGACGACCTCGGCACCCCACGCCGATGCGTCGTCGGCGAGCTGGTGGACGCGACCGGGCGGTACCGGCCACTCCCCCGCGCCACGACGATCGGTCTTGCGGTTCTCCAGGGCCGCGAGCAGGTCGACGCCCTCGTCGGTGGTCTCACCGTCGCCGAGCCGGACCTCGGCGAGCAGGTCGGGCTCGTCGGCCCGCGGGAAGCTCTCGACGCTCGCCGTGAGACCGAACGCGCTCGCCGCGGCGACGAGGTGGTGGAGTGCTGCGCCACAGCTCAGGACCAGGTCGCGGCCGGACGGGTCGGCACCCGGCAGCTGCCGGGTGCGGTCGGCGTACAGCTCGACCACGTCGGCGGCCGGTAGCCGGAAGTACCAGGGCTGCGTGTTGGCCACGCTCGGCGCCAGGCAGGCGGTGCGCACCAGCTCGCGGGTCAGACGGGGCGTCGGAGTGCTCATGCCTCCAGCGTGCCCCGGCACAAGTGCCTGCGCACGGGGCAGCCGTCCCACTCCACAGGTGACCTTCGGCCCGAGACAGGCGCCGTCGGACGGTCAGCCACAGTGCGACAGCGTCGCGTCCTTGCGGATCTGGTCGCCCATGTCGCGTGCCTGCGAGACATAGGGGAGGACGATGCTGGCGCCCCCGGACGACGTACCGATGCCGCCCTGGACGACGCACGACCTCACCTTGGACGGGTCCACCTGCGCCATCACCTGCGCCAGCCGGAACAGCTCGGACGGCGGCAGGTTGGTGTACATGTGGCTCATCGCGTCGAGCACCCCGCGCTCGATGTACCCGGGCCGGCCGGCGTTCGCGCGGACCTTGGCCTGGATCGCCTTGAGCACGATCTCCTGGTGGGCCGAACGGTCGAAGTCGCCTGCGGGCAGGGTGTGCCGGATCCGCGAGAACGCCATCGCGTCGTACCCGCTCAGGTGGATCCGGCCCTTGCGGAACCCCGATGGCTTCAGCGGGTCGTCGCTGAAGGCGTAGGGGTTCTGGACGTCGAGCCCGCCGATCGAGTGCACCATCGCGATGAAGTAGGGGAAGCGGGTCACGAACACGTACTTCGGGTGGACCCCGATCAGGTTGCCGACGGTCTGGCCGAGGAGCTGCGGGCCGCCGAAGTAGAGGGAGGAGTTGATCTTGTCGGTGCCGTGACCGGGGATGTCGACCCACGAGTCTCGGGGTACGCCGATGATGCTCGCGGCGTGGGTCTGGGTGTTGATCGTGACCAGCTGGAGCGCGTCGCCGCGGCTGTGGGTCATGTCCTCCCCCGGCCGGGCGTCCGAGCCGACGGCCAGGATCGAGATCACGTGCGGCCCGATTGCGGTCGCCTGAGCGTCGTCGATCTTCACCAGCGAGATCTCGGTCGGCTTCACCGCGGAGTCGGGGACGGTCAGGGCCACCACCCCGAGCACCAGGGCCAGCGCGGCCAGCCGGGTGGCTCGTGCGATCCGGCGCCTCATCAGCGGGTTCCCTTCGCGATGTCGAAGCCGAAGATCCGCCACGCGCCGCCCGTGGTCCGGGTCAGGAAGAGGCGGCCGGTCACCGTGACCGTCTTCTTCGGCTGGCCCGTGGTCGCGAACTTCAGCACGACCCGCGCGGTCACCCCGGCGGCCCGGCCCTTCGGGGCGAGCACGTCGAGGCTGACCTTGCGCTGCAGCGTGGTCACGCCGTCGATGCGGGCGCCGAGCGCCCCGGTGGTCATCAGGTCCTGCTGGTGGAGCGCATCGGACTTGGCCTGGGCGGTGAAGGTCGCGAAGGCGTCCGGGTAGCTGCTCGCCGGGTAGTCGACCCCGACGAAGCCGCCGTCGAACCACGCGTCGACGGCGTCGCCGACCTGGTGGGTGAGGCGGCTGGCCTGGGCGTGGAAGGTGTGGTGGTACGACGAGCGAGCCGTCCCGGCCACCCTGTCGATCGACACCACGGTCGCCACCGCCGGAGCCCCACCGGTGCTCGCGCCGGACGAGGAGGGGGTAGATGACGAGGAGGGGGTAGATGACGAGGAGTCGCCGCAGCCACCGACCGCGAGTGCTGCCAGCGCGACCAACGCGACGGCTCCGGTACGTCGTACCCGGCGGGCGGCGGGGTGCTGGTGGAGGGGAGGCAAGCCTCGTTCCTTTCCGGTCCGGTGTGGAGGGTGCGGTGGAGGCCTACGAGGGCTCGACCAGGACCGTCCATGCTGATCGGGTACACCATGCACCAGCGAGCCACCGTACTTCGGTATTTGCGTGCGTGGGGGACTAGCCTGGATCAAGATCCCGTTACCCACGCGCACGTTCCGGAAGAGGCGAAAGCACCCGTGCCGCAGCACCAGACCAGCTCCGAACCCACCTCCCAGCCAGACCCCTCCTCCGACTTCGGAGCCAACGAATGGCTCGTCGAGGAGATGTACGAGCAGTTCACGCGTGATCCGGGCAGCGTGGACGCCACGTGGGTGGCGTACTTCCAGAAGAACGGCAACGGCAGTGCGCCGGACAACGGCAGTGCCGCGGGCAACGGCAGCACGCCGGCCCCGAGCACGCCCGCCTCGCCGACCGTGACCAAGACCACAGCCGCTCCGAAGGTCGAGAAGGCCACCAAGGTCGAAAAGACCGCGCCCGCCCCGGCCCAGAAGAAGGAGAGCGCCCCGGCACCTCGCGCGAAGCCGCGGCCGGAGACCAAGGCGGCCGAGCCGGCCAAGGGCACCGACCGTCCGGTGCCGAAGGAGAAGAAGGCGCCCGAGCCGACCGGCGCGGAGGACCAGCCGACGTACACCGTGCTGCGCGGCGCGCCCGCGCGCACGGTCGCCAACATGGACGACTCGCTGAGCGTCCCGACCGCGACCTCGGTCCGATCGGTCCCGGTCAAGCTGCTCTGGGACAACCGGATCGTCATCAACAACCACCTCTCCCGCGCCCGCGGCGGCAAGGTCTCCTTCACCCACCTGATCGGCTACGCGCTGGTCAAGGCGGTCAAGGCGATGCCGGAGATGAACGTCGGCTTCGACGTCATCGACGGCAAGCCGACGCAGATCACCCCGGCCCACATCAATCTCGGCCTGGCCATCGACATGCAGAAGAAGGACGGCACCCGCCAGCTCGTCGTGCCCAACATCAAGGGCGCCGAGACGATGGACTTCGCCGCCTTCTGGACCGGCTACGAGGACATCGTGCGCAAGGCGCGCAATGCCAAGCTGACCGTCGAGGACTTCACCGGTACGACGATCTCGCTCACCAACCCGGGCACCATCGGCACCAACCACTCGGTGCCGCGGCTGATGCGCGGGCAGGGCGCGATCATCGGCGTCGGCGCCATGGAGTACCCGCCGGAGTACCAGGGCGCCTCCGACGACACCATCGCCCGCAACGCGATCAGCCGGGTGATGACGCTGACCTCCACCTACGACCACCGGGTGATCCAGGGTGCGCAGTCCGGCGAGTTCCTCAAGCGCGTCCACGCCCTGCTGCTCGGTGAGGACGGCTTCTACGACGAGATCTTCCGGGCACTACGGATCCCCTACGAGCCGATCCGCTGGAAGAACGACATCGCCTGGTCCCACGACGACGAGATCAGCAAGCAGGCCCGGATCCTCGAGCTGATCCATGCCTACCGGGTGCGCGGCCACCTGATGGCCGACACCGACCCGCTGGAGTACCGCCAGCGCAGCCACCCCGACCTCGAGATCGAGACCCACGGCCTGACCATGTGGGACCTCGACCGCGAGTTCGCCGCGGGGTCCTTCGGCGGCGAGGGTCGGCCGTTCATGAAGCTGCGCAACATCCTGGGCATCCTGCGCGACTCCTACTGCCGCACCACCGGCATCGAGTACATGCACATCATGGATCCCGACCAGCGGCGCTGGATCCAGGAGCGCGTCGAGCGCCCCCACAGCAAGCCGCCGCGCGAGGAGCAGCTGCGGATCCTGTTGAAGCTCAACCAGGCGGAGGCGTTCGAGACCTTCCTCCAGACCAAGTTCGTCGGCCAGAAGCGGTTCAGCCTCGAGGGCGGCGAGACGACCATCCCGCTCATCGACGAGCTCTGCGAGGCAGCGGCCGAGGCGGGCCTCGACGAGGTGACGATGGGAATGGCCCACCGCGGCCGGCTCAACGTGCTCGCCAACATCGTGGGGAAGAAGTACTCCCAGATCTTCCGCGAGTTCGAGGGCAACATCGACCCCCGTACCGTCCAGGGCTCCGGCGACGTGAAGTACCACCTCGGCGCGGAGGGCGAGTTCCTGTCCGGCCTCGGCGACAAGATCAAGGTCTCCGTCGCGGCCAACCCGTCGCACCTCGAGGCCGTCGACCCCGTGCTCGAGGGCATCGCCCGCGCCAAGCAGGACGTGCTGAACCGCGGCGCCGATTACCCCGTGCTGCCTCTGCTGGTGCACGGCGACGCGGCGTTCGCCGGCCAGGGCGTGGTCGCCGAGACGCTCAACCTCTCCCAGCTGCGCGGCTACCGCACCGGCGGCACCATCCACGTGGTCGTCAACAACCAGGTCGGCTTCACGACCTCCCCCGGCTCGTCGCGCTCCTCGCTGTACTGCACCGACGTCGCCCGGATGGTGCAGGCGCCGATCTTCCACGTGAACGGCGACGACCCCGAGGCCTGCATCCGGGTCGCCCGGCTGGCCTTCGAGTACCGCCAGGCGTTCAACAAGGACGTCGTCATCGACCTGGTCTGCTACCGCCGTCGCGGTCACAACGAGGGTGACGACCCGTCGTACACCCAGCCGCTGATGTACGACCTGATCGAGCAGAAGCGCTCGGTGCGCAAGCTCTACACCGAGTCCCTCATCGGTCGCGGCGACATCACGATCGAGGAGGCCGAGCGGGTCCTCAAGGACTACCAGCAGCAGCTGGAGCGGGTCTTCACCGAGGTGCGCGAGGCCGACTCGCAGCCCTCGGAGTGGACGACCGTTCCCGACTACCCGGAGAAGTCGCCCGGCGCCGCGCAGACCGCGGTGACCCCCGAGGTGATGAAGCGGATCGCCGACGCCTACGTCACCCCGCCGGACGGCTTCACCGTGCATCCCAAGGTGATGCCGCAGCTGCAGCGCCGGGCCAACGCGATCTCCGACGGCCCGATCGACTGGGGCACCGGCGAGATCCTCGCCCTCGGCTCGCTGCTGATGGACGGCCGCCCGGTGCGGCTGGCCGGCCAGGACTCCCGGCGTGGCACCTTCGTCTCGCGGTTCGCCACGATCATCGACCGCGTCAACGCCCACGAGTGGACGCCGCTCAGCGCGCTGACCGAGGACCAGGCGAAGTTCCACGTCTACGACTCGCTGCTCTCGGAGTACGCCGCGCTCGGCTTCGAGTACGGCTACTCGGTGGCCCGGCCCGACGCGCTGGTGCTCTGGGAGGCGCAGTTCGGCGACTTCGTCAACGGCGCGCAGACGGTCATCGACGAGTTCATCACCTCCGGTGAGACCAAGTGGCGCCAGCAGTCGGGCGTCGTCCTGCTGCTCCCCCACGGCTACGAGGGACAGGGCCCCGACCACTCCTCGGCCCGGATCGAGCGCTGGCTGATGATGTGCGCCGACGAGGCGTTCGTGGTCGCCCAGCCGTCCACGCCCGCGTCGTACTTCCACCTGCTGCGGCAGCACTCCCTCGGCGAGGAGCACCGGCCGATGGTGGTCTTCACCCCGAAGTCGATGCTCAAGCGCAAGGAGGCTGCCTCGCAGCCGGCCGACTTCACCGAGGGCTCCTTCCGCCCGTTCATCGCCGACGGCGCCGCCGACCCGGAGCAGGTCGACACGCTGCTGCTCTGCTCGGGCCGGGTGACGTGGGACCTGATGGTCGAGCGCGGCAAGCGCGAGGACGGCGGGAGGTTCGCGATCGCGCGGGTCGAGCAGCTCTACCCGCGGCCGGCCGACGAGATCCGGGCCGAGATCGAGCGCTACCCGCACCTGCGGACCGTGCGCTGGGTGCAGGACGAGCCCCGCAACATGGGCCCCTGGCCGCACTACCAGCTCAACGTGTGGCCCGAGATCACCACCGCGCTCGGCGTCACCGTCGAGCCGGTGACCCGGCCCGCGCCTGTCGTCGCCCTCGGTCGGCACCGCGAAGCGGCACACCGAGGAGCAGAAGGCGCTGGTCGCGGCCGCGTTCGACCGGGCCGACGAGCCGGCCGACCACCACTACTGATCCCCCGGTCATGTACTTCACCGACCGCGGGATCGAGGAGCTCCAGCAGCGCCGGGGTGACGAGGAGGTCACCCTGGCCTGGCTGGGCGACCGGCTCCAGGAGTTCACCGACACCCATCCGGAGTTCGAGGCCGCGGTGGAGCGGTTCGCCACCTGGCTCGCCCGGCTCGACGACCCCGAGGACTGAAGCCACTAGGGTCCGGCCATGGGACTCGCCGACGACCTGGGTTACCGCCTCCGCCGACCGAACCTGTTCCAGCGCCTGGTCCAGTCGTGGGCGTCCACCCGCTCCGGCGCCTGGCTGTTCTCCAGGTTGCTGCGCCACCTCGACGACCTCGTGGGCCGAGTCTCCGGCGGCCGCACGAGCGCGCCCGAGGTGCTGGCCGGTCTGCCCGTGATCGACGTGGTCACCACCGGCCGCAAGAGCGGGCTGCGCCGCCGATCACACCTGATCGCGGTCCCGGTCGACGACACCCTGGCCCTGCTCGGCACCAACTTCGGCCAGCCCGCCACCCCCGCCTGGGTGCTCAACCTCGAGGCCGACCCTCGGGCCACGGTCACCTACCGCCGTCGCACCCTCGAGGCCTCGGCCCGCGCCGCGACCGAGGACGAGAGTGCGCGGGTGCTGGCGGGCTCGGCCCAGGTGTACGGCGGCTACCTGAAGTACCAGCAGCGGATCACCGGCCGGCGGCTCCGGATCTTCCTGCTCGACCCGGTCTGACCCTGCCCGATCCTCAGCGCTCCGGGCGCGCCGTACGCACCTTGATGCCGTAGTGGCCGAGCTTGCGGTACAGAGTGGCCCGGCTCATCCCGAGGCGCTGGGCGGCGTCCTGCATCGTCGTACCGGGTCGTGAGACCACGCGCAGGATCTCGTCGCGTTCGAACGACTCGATCCGCGACAGCCGGCGGCCCGGCTCGGACAGCACCTCCGCGGGCAGATGCTGTACGTCGATCACGTCCGTGCGTCCAGCTGCGGCGGCGGCCACCCGGAGCAGCTGCGTCACGTTGCCCGGCCACGGGTGGTCGGCCAACACCTGCTCGGCCGCCCGGGTCACGGTCAGATCGCGCCCGCGCGCCCGGCGTACGGCGTGGCGCACGAGCGGGAGCACGTCCTCGGGGCGCTCGCGTAGCGGCGGCACGGGCACCACCGTGTCGACCAGCCCCGCCAGCGGCGCCGGGATGTCCTCGAACCGCTCGGCCGTCATCGAGAACGGGACGGCCGGCCCCGTCCGGACCCGCAGCACCAGGTCGCGCAGCCGCTCGGCGACCCACATCGGCAGGTCACCGACGTCGCACAGGATGACCGCGGTGTGCGGCTTGCCCAGCTCGGGCGGCCACAGCGCGAGCCAGGTGTCCGCGTCCTCGGGGTCGGGTGGATGGGCGGCCAGGATCCGCTCCCGCGGGTGGCCCGCTCGTTCGGCCTGTGCGAGCAGGGTCGTGCGCCCGGAGCCGCGCTCCCCCACCGCGGCCACCACGTTGCCGGCCCGCAGACCGGCCGCCGCCGAGGTCAGTGCGGCCGCCCACACCGGGCTCGTCGAGGGGAGGGCGCCCGAGCCGGGCTCGAGCCGTGGCACCTCGACCCGGAAGACCTCGCCGCGCCGCCGCGGACGCGGCCGTCGGCCTCGGGAGCGGGCCAGCATCAGGGCCGAGGTGTTGCCGGCCGCCGCCTGCGCGAGTGCCAGCAACAGCTCGCTCGATGACCGCGACCTGGTCGTGATGTTGACGCTTCCCTCGAGCCGCCCGCTCACCGGGTCCAGCACCGGCGCCGCAGCACAGGTGTACGTGCACAGGCTCAGGGCGTAGTGCTCCTCGGCGCGGACCAGGGTCGGCAGCCGGTCGGCCAGCGCGAGCCCGAGCCCGTTGGTGCCGGCCTCGCGCTCGGAGTAGGCGAACCCGGGGGCCAGGTGGACGCCGTCCAGCTCACGCAGCAGGTCCTGGTCACCGCAGAGCCGGTTGAGCACCAGCCCGTCCGCGTCGGTCAGCATCAGGCTGACCGGCTCGGACGCCAGGGTCCGGTGCAGGTCGGTGAGCACGTCGCGGCCGCACTCGTAGAACAGCGAGCCCTGGTCGAAGGAGCCGGTGAAGACGGGCTCGACCTCGGCGAGCGGTACGCCGTACTCCTGGCTGCGGAGCCAGGAAGCGCGCACCCGCGCCGGGAGCATGTCGACCGGCGCGCCCGCGACGGGTGTGGGCGCCAGGGACCCCAGGTCCCGGTGCAGGTCTGCTCGCTCGAGCCGGTCGGCCATCCCGTCTCCTCTCGGGAGTGCTTCCGACGGTACCGCGTCTCAGATTGAGACGTGACGGGCGTCACGGCCACCCGCTCCGCGACCTAGCGTCGAGACGACAGCACCGGTCAGGCGACCGGCGCCCCGGCGCCGGCGAGGAGGCATCGTGTACGAGAAGGACGGCCAGTCGTACTTCGTGGTCGACAGCCATATGCACTACTGGGACGCCAGCCCCGCGAACTGGGTGAAGGGACACGAGGACTACGCCAAGGGCTGGATCGAGTGCTTCCACGCCTACCAGAGCCTCGGCCCGCCGGAGACGCACTGGACGATCGAGAAGTTCCAGAAGTACAGCGAAGAGGACACGATGCGTGACCTCTTCGAGGTGGGTCACGTCGACATCGCGATCACGCAGCCGACGTACCTCAAGGAGTGGTACACCGAGGGCTTCAACACCACCGAGCGCAACGGCGACCTCGCCGAGCGGCATCCCGGGAAGTTCGTGGCCAACACCCGCTTCGACCCGCGCGACGGCCAGGCGGGCCTGGACGAGCTGGAAGCTAACGTCGAGCGCTGGCACCCCAAGGGCGCCAAGCTCTACACCGCGGAGTGGAAGGACGACTCCCGCGGCTGGAAGCTCAGCGACCCGGAGGCCTACACCTACCTGGCCAAGGCCCAGGAGCTCGGCATCAAGAACATCCACGTCCACAAGGGGCCCACCATCTGGCCGCTGGACAAGGACGCGTTCGACGTCTCCGACGTGGACCACGCCGCGACCGACTTCCCCGAGCTCAACTTCATCGTCGAGCACGTGGGGCTGCCCAGGATCGAGGACTTCTGCTTCATGGCGACCCAGGAGCCCAACGTGTACGCCGGGCTGTCGGTGGTGATCGGCGGACTCATGCACGCCCGGCCGCGGTTCTTCGCCAAGGTGATGGGCGAGCTGCTGTTCTGGGTCGGCGAGGACAAGATGACCTTCGGCAGCGACTACGGCATCTGGGAGCCGAAGTGGCAGGTCGAGGGCTTCGTCGACTGGGAGATGCCCGACGCCGACGAGTACTCCGACTACCCGCGCCTCGGCGTCGAGGGCAAGAAGAAGATCCTGGGCCTCAACGCCGCCCGGCTCTACGACATCGAGGTGCCCGAGCAGTACCGGATCGCGGACGCCTCGGCGCCGGCCGCGCGCGACGACGCGGAGCTGGTGTCCGGCGGCTCGCCGTCCGCATGAGCGTCCAGACCGTCCCGGACCTCGCCGCGCGGGTGCACCGGGCCCTCGACACGGTGCGCGACCCCGAGCTGGACGAGCCGGTGACGACGCTCGGGTTCGTGGCCTCGTGTCGGGTCGAGGACGGCGCTGTCGAGGTGCACCTACGGCTGCCGACGTACTTCTGCGCCCCCAACTTCGCGTTCCTGATGGTGGCGGACGCCTTCGACGCGGTGAGCCGCGTCGACGGCGTCGACCGGGTCGCGGTGGTGCTCGACGACCACTTCGCCTCCGACACGATCAACGCCGGGGTGGCAGCCCGGGCGGGGTTCGTGGGGACATTCGGTGACGAGGCGAGTGCCGAGCTCGACGAGCTCCGGCGCGGCTTCCTCCGCAAGGCCGTCATGGCCGGCACCGACCGCGTCTGCCGGCCGTTGGCCGCTCGCGGCGAGGACGTCGCGGCGCTGCGGCTCGGCGACCTCGCGCCGACCCCGGAGGTCGAGGCGCTGCGGGCGCGACGAGCCGAGCTCGGTCTGCCGTCGAACGACGACGCCGCCCTGCTCGTGGACGTCGAGACCGGTCTCCCGGTCGCGGCCGACGACCTGCGGCTGCACCTGGGCCGCGCGCGGCTGTCGCGGGTGAACATCGAGGCCAACAGCAGCATCTGCCGCGGGATGCTCTCGCATCGCTACGGCTCGACCGAGGAGGTCTCCCAGTGAAGGCAGTACGCATCCACCGCTACCACGAGAAGCCGGTGGTCGACGACGTACCGGAGCCCACCGTGCAGGGCCCGTTCGACGTGATCGTGAAGGTGGGCGGAGCGGGTGTGTGCCGCACCGACCTGCACATCATCCTCGGGCAGTGGGACGAGGCGATGAGCCCGACGCTGCCCTACGTGCTCGGCCACGAGAACGCCGGCTGGGTGCACGAGATCGGCGAGGGAGTCACGAACGTCGCCGTCGGCGACACCGTGATCCTGCATCCGACGCCGACCTGCGGCCTGTGCCGTGCCTGCCGGGCGGGTCAGGACATGCACTGCATCGCCAGCTCGTTCCCCGGTCTCGACGGGAGCGACGGAGGGATGGCGGAGTACCTGCGGACGTCGGCCCGTGCCTGCGTCAAGCTCGACCCGACGACCAAGCCCGAGGACGTCGCGGCCCTCGCGGACGCCGGGATCACGGCGTACCACGCGGTGCGGAAGGTGATCCCGCTGCTGTACCCCGGCACCACCTGTGTCGTGATCGGCGCCGGCGGCCTGGGGCACATCGGCGTCCAATGCCTGGCCGCGCTGACCGCGACCCGGGTCGTGGTGGTCGACCGCAGCCCGGAGGCGCTGGAGCTGGCCGCGACGCTCGGTGCCGACCACACGGTGGTCGCCGACGGTTCCCAGGTGGAGAAGGTCAAGGAGCTGACCGACGGCGAGGGCGCCGACGTGGTCCTCGACTTCGTCGCCGAGGAGGGCGCCGAGAACGAGGGGTTCGCGATGACGCGGCCCGGCGGGTCCTACTCGGTGATCGGGTACGGCGGCGAGCTGCGGGTCCCGACGCTCGACATCATCTCGACCGAGCGCAACGTGATCGGCAACATCGTCGGCACCTACAACGAGCTGGCCGAGCTGATGGTCCTCGCCCAGTCCGGCAAGGTCACCCTGCACACCCGCACCTACCCGCTGGCCGAGGCGCAGCAGGCGCTCGCGGATCTCGACGCCGGCCGGGTCCGCGGCCGCGCCATCCTGGTGCCCTGAGGATCCGGCTCAGCGGGGCCGGATCGTCAGATCGCTGACGGTCGCGTCGGGGCCGAGGTCGAGCACGCCCAGGATCGCGCCGGACACGGTCGCGGGGTCGATCCAGGCGTCCGCGTCGTAGTCGCGCCCCTCCTGCTCGTGGACCCGCTGCTGCATCGGGGTCGCCGTACGGCCGGGGTAGACAGACGCCACGCGCACGCCGTTCGCCTGCTCCTCGGCGCGCAGGGCGTCGGCGAGGGCACGCAGGGCGTGCTTCGAGGCGGCGTACGCCGACCAGTCGGGACTGGCGAACAGGCCGGCGCCGGAGTTCACGAAGACGACCGTGCCTTGCGCCGCACGCAGCGCAGGGAGCGCGATCCTGGTCAGCACCGCCGGTGCGACCACGTTGACCGCGAGCTGCTCCTGCCAGGCCGTCGTCGACAGCTCGGCCACCGGGCCGAGGTCGACCACGCCTGCGGCGTGGATCACCGAGTCGAGACGCTCGGGCAGCTCGTCGGCCAGCGCCTCGATCTCGGTGGGGTCGTTCAGGTCGGCGACGAGCACCGTCGCGCCCGGTACCTCGGCGCGCAGGTCGTGCGCCCGCTCGGACGAGCGAACCACCAGGACCAGGTCGTCGCCACGCTCGAGGAGCCGGTCCGCCAGCACCGCCCCGATCCCGGAGCCTGCGCCGGTCAGCAGATGGGTGGGCATCACCGGGTGAACACGACCTTCCCGAACACCTCGCCGCTCTGCATCGCGGCGAACCCGTCGCGGGCCTCGGTCATCGGCAGCACCCGGTCGATGAGGGGCTTGGTGCCGGTCGCGTCGAGGAAGCTCACCAGCTGGGCGAGCTCGGCGCGGGTGCCCATGGTGGAGCCGACGACGCGCAGCTGCAGGAAGAAGATCCGGTTCAGCTCGGTGGAGTCGGGGTTCGGGCCGCTGGTCGCGCCGCTGATGACCACGATGCCGCCGGGCCGCAGCGACCGCAGCGAGTGGTTCCAGGTCGCGGCGCCGACCGTCTCCATCACCGCGTCGACGCGCGCCGGCAGGCGGGCGCCGGTCTCGAAGACCTGGTGCGCGCCGATCTCGAGCGCCCGTGCGCGCTTGGCCTCGTCGCGGCTGGTGGCGATCACCTGCAGCCCGCCGGCCCGGGCCAGGGTGATCAGGGCCGTGGCGACACCGCCGCCGGCGCCCTGCACCAGCACGGTCTGGCCCGGCTTCAGGCCGCCCTGCACGTAGAGCATCCGGTACGCCGTGAGCCAGGCCGTCGGCAGGCACGCGGCCTCCTCGAAGCTGAGGGAAGCGGGCTTCGGCAGCACGTTGCTCCGCGGGACCGCGACCCGCTCGGCGAAGGTGCCCTGGTAGCGCTCGGAGAGCAGCGACCGGCGCGGGTCCTCGGTCTCGTCGCCGCGCCAGGCGGGGTCGCCGATGACCGCGTGGACGAGCACCTCGTTGCCGTCCTCGTCGACACCCGCGGCGTCGCACCCCAGGATCATCGGCAGCGCGTCCTCGCGGAGCCCGACCCCGCGCAGCGACCAGAGGTCGTGGTGGTTCAGGGACGACGCCCGGATCTCGACAGTGGTCCACCCGTCCGGGACCTCCGGGTCGGGCCGCTCGCCCACCACCAGGCCGGACAGCGGGTCGTCGGAGGAGAACGAGTCGGCGTAGACGGCGAACATGTCACGACCCTAGCGACGTACGACGAAGGAGTGCCTCGCGTGGGTCGGGAGGTCGAGCAAGCCCGCGAGGTCGCGACGGCGTGTCGAGACCCTCCGACCCTAGCGAGTCCCCTCAGCCCCCGATCGCCGAGTCGTCACATGACGACTCGGCGCGATTTCGACGCCTGTTTGCGCCGACTCGGCGTGTTTCGCGTGTCTCTTTGCGCCGACTCGGTGAGGTCAGCGGCGGGCTACGCCGTCGGCCCTGGCTGCGCCCGCGACGGCCGCGGTGACCGCCGGCCCGACCCGTGGGTCGAACGGCGACGGGATGATCAGGTCCTCGGAGAGGTCATCGCCGACCAGCGCCGCGAGGGCCTCGGCGGCCGCCAGCTTCATGCCCTCGGTGATCGCGGTCGCGTGCACCTCGAACGCCCCGCGGAAGATGCCGGGGAAGGCGAGCACGTTGTTGATCTGGTTGGGGAAGTCGGACCGGCCGGTGGCCACGACCCTGGCGTGGCGGTGCGCCACCTCGGGCAGCACCTCCGGGGTCGGGTTGGCGAGCCCGAAGATGATCGCGTCGTCGGCCATGGTGGCGACGACCTCCTCGGGGACCGTGCCGCCCGAGACGCCGATGTAGACGTCCGCCCCCGCCATCACGTCGGCGAGCGAGCCGTGCCGGTCGTGCCTGTCGCCGGTGTCGAGCGCGAGCGCCTTCTTCACCGGGGTGAGGTCGCGGCGCCGTGAGTTGAGGACGCCCTGGCGGTCGACGACGGCGATGTCGCCGACGCCCGCCTCGAGCAGGATCCGGGCCACCGCGACCCCGGCGGCACCGGCGCCGGAGATCACCACCCGGGCGGAGTCCGGCGTACGGCCGGTGAGGCGGAGCGCGTTGGTGAGGGCCGCGAGGGCGACGACGGCGGTGCCGTGCTGGTCGTCGTGGAAGACCGGGATGTCGAGCATCGCCTTGAGCCGGTCCTCGATCTCGAAGCAGCGCGGCGCCGAGATGTCCTCGAGGTTGATGCCCCCGAAGCTGGGGGCGAGCCGGGCGACGGTCGCGATGATCTCCTCGACGTCCGTGGTGGCCAGGCAGATCGGTACGGCGTCGACGCCGCCGAACTGCTTGAACAGCACCGCCTTGCCCTCCATCACCGGCATCGCCGCGGCCGGACCGATGTCACCCAGCCCGAGCACCGCGGTGCCATCAGTGACGACGGCAACGGTGTGCGGCACCCAGGTGTAGTGCTGGGTCATCTCCGGATCCGCTGCGATCGCCTCGCACACGCGCGCGACGCCCGGGGTGTAGGCCAGGGACAGCCCCGCCCGGTCGGTCAGCTCGACGGTGGAACGGATCTCCATCTTGCCGCCGACGTGGAGGTCGAAGACGGGGTCTCCGGCGAACGGGTGGTCCCCGGCGCCGGCCTCGGAGGTCGCCACGACGTCACTGTGGCACAAGGGGTACGCCGGTCCGGCAGGTCCCGCCGTCCGTGGACACCAGCAGGGTCACAGTCGGGTGCCCCGGCGCGGCCTCGGCCAGAGCCGGGCGATGACCACCGCGACCACGTCATCGGCCGCCACCACCCCCCGGTGACGGGAGTCGACACCCTCGTCCGGGTTGTCGCTGAGCAGCCACCACCCCGGGTCGCCGGTGCGCGTCCCGCGAGACTCGCTGGCCCGCTTCACGGTCAGGGTGCCGTCGGCGAAACGCGCCAGCACCAGGCGTCCGGCGGCCACGGGCACGCCGTACCGGACCAGGAGCCGGTCACCGTCGCGCAGCGTCGGCAGCATCGAGGCGCCGTGCACGCGCGCGAGCCCGAAGGGGTGCGAACCCGGTCCTGAGGGCCTCGGCACGCGACGCATTGTCACAGACCGCCCCTGTGTGGTCACGCCTGGGGCGCGCCCAGCCCCAGGGCCGCGCGGACCTGCGCCGACTCGTCCGCCGAGTTGTGCTCTCCGATCGGGGTGAGCGCGGCTCGGGCATCGGTGATCGTCTCGGCGCTCGAGCACTGCGCGAAGAACGTGCGTTGCTCGTCGATCGCCTTCGACCACTGGTCCATCAGCGGCTGCACCTGCGTCGGCCAGTTGCCCGATTGGGCCTCCGACAACATCGAGACCATGTCGTCGGCGACGTCCCCGCATCCCGACGTGAGATCGCTGAGCGGGGCGGAGTCGGGCACGCCCTTGAGCCGGTTGAGGTCGGCGATCGTCTTGCTGGTCATGGCCAGGTAGTGCCGACCCGCCTCCTCGACCGTCCAGGTGGGCTGGGTCGTGCCCCCGTCGGACGTCGCGCCGGTCGTTGACGACGAGGTGTTGCTCCCACAGCCGGTGACCAGCAGTGCCACCGCACCCATGGCAACCACGGCGTGCCTCATCCGTGCAACCTACCCGCCCCGAGGCTCGGCAGCATCGAGTCGCCGTGCACCGGCGCGAGCCCGAATGGGCGGCGTGGGGAGGGGTACGAACCCGGTCCGGAGGGCCTCGGCACGCGGAGCAGGGTCCCACAGCCTCCTGAAGGAGCGGATGCTCGCCGAGGCCAGGTTCGAGCCTCGTTCGGCCTCCTAGGGACTAGCTGCCAACTGCTCGGCGGCCCAGGTCCCACGGTCAGAAGACGCTCGCTCGACCTCGAAACTGCCACTGGTAACCCGGATCGTCAGAGAACTTCGGCGACCGGATCGGAATGCAGCACTTCTCGGTGGTCGCTCTGGGCCCGTTGGGCTCGGTGCAGGACGCCGGCGAGGTGACCGGGACGGTGGTCGACTTCGAGCGTTTCCTCTCCAGGGTCCAGCCGCTGCTGCCCGGAGGTCAGGCGGCCCCTACCCGGACGCACCATCTGGCCCACCAGTAGCCCGGCGACGGTCGCGAACGCGCCGGTGCCGATCAACCAGACCGCGACGGGCGACAGGGGTACGGCGCCCCACCACCACCAGTCATAGTCGCCGATCCAGTGCATCGGCGACTGCATGCCGTCGGTGTAGCGCCAGATGTTGACGTAGAGAGCCAACGAGTTGGCAGCGCTGAGGGCGAAGACCAAGGCGAACGCCTGGGTTCGGTTGATCGTGCGGATCCAATGTCGACGTGGCAGCAGGCTCACACCCCCCAGCATCATCAGGGCGGGCAGCAGATAGCGGGGTTGGACGCCGTAGCCGATGACCAGGTGAGACTCCTGCAGCAGGATGAGCGGATAGCCGATCAGCGTACCGAAGATCGCCAGCAGGACCAGGCGCTTGCTCCACCACATCGCCTGCCAACCCTGCAACAGGGCGAACGCAGCCGCACCGACGCTGGCCACGCCGACCGCCATGGGCATCGGGGTGTCGAACCAACCCAGGTTGGTCAGGAACGCTGGGCCGATTCCCAACGGTGCCGTCCAGAACAACGGCAGGTTGAACAGGTTGCTGAGCAGCAACGCGGTGTCGGTTGCCTCGGCACGGGGATAGCCTGGTATGCCGTTGGTCGCGACCCCGGCTTGGCCGGACGAGAAGTAGAACAGGGCCGGCACCACCATCAGGGCGATCGACGCCAACGTCACTCGCCAGGTGCTACGCACATCGCGCCACCTCAGACCAAGAGCCAGGGCGATCCCGATGACGGCCCACGGCCCACCGTCCCCGCGAGCGCCGGCCTCGAGCACGGCGGCCACCAACCCGAGGCCGAGGAGCGCCGGCTGGCGCCAGCCTCTGACCTCGAACGCCGCATAGACGGCCAGCCACAACGTCCCGGCGCCGATCGTGGTCCAGGCGCTGGGGTTGATGGACGACACGATGAACATCCCAAGGGGCACCGACATGAAGAGGAAGCCCAGCGGTGCCACCCATCGCAGACGTCGCGGGACCAGCCAGGCCAAAGCTGCGACCAGCGCGACCAGGATCAGCGAGTTCACCATCCGGATGGTCACGATGGACCGGTCCAGAGAGTCGCTGGTGAGATAGCTCATCGCCCCGTAGTAGGCGGGAGGATAGAGTCGGGTCCAATTTCCCGAGCCCACCTCGAAATCGGGTCGCAGCCGCGACCCGTAGTCGCGGGGAAGGCATTGAGCCCCGATCGTCGGTTGGGTCACGTAGCACGGCGCCGTACCCACCTGATGCGGCACGATCCGGGTGTTCGGGTCGCCGCTGTCTCGACAGCGGTTCTGATCCAGTCCGTGTCCGCACCAGATCGAGGCCTGATGGAAGATGTCATCGGGGGACGACCCGGGTGGCGACGAGAGCGCCCAGCAGCCGAGAGAGATCAGGGCTGCCACGGCGATGACAGCTGCTTGCCACCAGGCTGCACGGCTGAGCACGGTGGTCTTCACCGGGCGGGCTCCTCATCGATCCGGGCGGCTGTCGGCTCGAACGACAGACGGCGGCGTCCGGTGTCGGCCTAGGGTCTCACGCGACCTGGAACCGCCCGTGCATCCTATGATGCCGAGTCCTCGCACAAGCCGTCGCAACACGGCCGCGTCGACGTACGTCGTCGCGTGGCGGCGGGCGAGGACGAAGACGCCCCGTCGGCCTACTCGACGCCTGGCACTCGTTTCAGAAGCCCGGCCCCAGGCAAGACGTCTACATACGGCCCGAGCCGCGATCCCGTGGAGCGGACCACGCCCCCGCAGGCGGGCAGTGAGCCGCTGGACGCGTGCCTCATCGGTGTCGCATTCCGCGCCAAGGACCACCACCCGACATCCCAGTGGGCGGCATCGGCCACCTCGCATGAAGCACCCATCAGTGGGGAACGACGCGGATGGACAGAGACACGACGACCGCGGTCGTTGCCCCGTGTAACGCGGAGTAGTGTCCCAGCCGAGTGCCCTTCCCCTGACACATCTGACGAGAGGACCCCGATGTTCGCGAAGCTGTTCGCACCCACCGTCGACGTCTCGGCGCACTGCGACCTGCCGTGCGGCGTCTACGACCCGGCCCAGGCCAGGATCGAGGCCGAGTCGGTCAAGGCGATCATCGCCAAGGTGGCCGACAACGACGACCCGGACTTCCGGACCCGCGCGATCCTGATCAAGGAGCAGCGCTCGGAGCTGGTCAAGCACCACCTGTGGGTGCTGTGGACCGACTACTTCAAGCCGCCGCACTTCGAGAAGTACCCCCAGCTGCACACGCTGGTCAACGAGGCCACCAAGCTGGCCGGCGCGACCGGCACCAAGGGCGAGCTGGACGCCGGCAAGGCCGACGAGCTGCTGGCCAAGATCGACGAGATCGCAGAGATCTTCTGGGAGACCAAGAAGTCCTGAGCGGAGCTCAGGACTTCTGGTCATCAGCACGACACCCGGCGGAGCCGGGGGTCGTGACCGTTTACCGCGCCCAGCAGTCGACGCCCGGAGGCCCGCAGTCACCTGCGGGCCTTCGGCGCCTTCGCCCCTTAGGGTGGGCTGACCCGCACCGACCAGAAGGCTCTCGATGGACTCGATGGACCTGCCCGCTCCGGCGAAGGCCGACGTCTCCCTGCGCGTGCCCGCCGACAGCGCGTACGTGTCCGTGCTCCGCACGATGACAGCCGGGCTGGCGGCCCGCCTCGACTTCACCGTCGACGACATCGAGGACCTGCGGATCGCCGTGGGCGAGGCGTGTGCGCTGGTCCTGCCAGAGGCGGTGGACGGCAGCGACCTGGAGGCGGAGTTCCGGCTGATGCCGGGAACGCTCATGGTCTCGGTGAGCGTGGCGACCGACGGCCAGCGCTCGGCCGACGAGGACAGCTTCGCCTGGCAGGTGCTCACCACCCTCACCGGCACCGCGAGTACGGCGAGCGACGGGTCGCGCTTCGGGGTCACCTTCACCACCGAGTCGAGCATCCCCGTCACGGGATGATCGAGGACCCGGAGGCCCAGGACTCGGACGCCCAGGACCCCCAGGCGCGGGCCGACCGGGCCCGTATCCGTAGCCAGGACCTCTTCGGCGCCTATCGCGACACCGGCGCCACGGAGTCCGCGAGGCTCGACGCCCGCGAGGGGCTGGTGACGCTGCACCTGCCCCTGGTCGAGCACTGCGCGCGCCGCTTCCGCAACCGGGGCGAGCCGTTCGAGGACCTCGTGCAGGTCGGCACGATCGGACTGATCAAGTCGATCGACCGGTTCGACGTCGACCGCGGCGTGGAGTTCTCGACGTACGCCACGCCGACCATCATCGGCGAGATCAAGCGCTACTTCCGCGACAAGGGCTGGGCGATCCGGGTGCCGAGGCGGCTGCAGGAGCTGCGGATGCAGATCAGCAGCACCACGGCAGAGCTCACGCAGACGCTGGGCCGTTCACCCACCCCGCGGGAGCTGGCCGAGGTGATCGGGTGCTCGGTCGAGGAGATCGTGGAAGGCATCGAGTCCGGCAACGCCTACTCCACGCTCAGCCTCGACGCCGCGGAGGACGCCGGCGACGAGGGCGGGGTGTCGATGCTGGAGATGATGGGGCTGGACGACGCGGGCCTCGAGCACATCGAGATCCGGGAGTCGATCAAGCCCCTCCTCGAGGCGCTGCCGCGGCGCGAGAAGCAGATCCTGCTGCTGCGCTTCTTCCGCAACAAGACCCAGTCGGAGATCGCCGAGGAGATCGGAGTCAGCCAGATGCACGTCTCGCGGCTCCTCGGCCGGACCCTCGACCAGCTCCGGGCCTCCATGCAGGAGGGTGGCTGAGTCTCAGCCGCTCTCGTCGGTGTCGGTGAGCGCGTCGATGCTGGCCGGATGGAGCAGCCCGACCAGCACCACGACCGCCACCACCGCCAGCCCGATCGCCACCCACGTCGTGCCGCCGCCGCGGAAGCTCCACGCCAGTCCCAGGAACATCACCTGGGCGACCACGATCGGGCTGCGCGCTCCGGCCCGGCCGTGCAGGACCAGCCAGCCGCAGGCGATCAGCGCCACCGCCAGGATCACGAAGAACAGGGCGGTGGTGACGCCCATCGCGGCTCGCGCCGAGTCGAGGTTGACCGCCTCCAGCACGCCGTACCCGAGCAGCAACGCGCCCTCGACCATCACCAGCCCGGCGGCGACGACCAGGGGCGGCGGCAGCGCAGGGCGGGGGTCGTCGCGCATCCCGCCAGCGTACGGCGCGCGCGTGCGGTCGCGAGACCCCGGCCTGCCAGTGTCAAACGTGACGGCCCTGACAAAAATGCACCGCTCAAAGGGTTGTTTCGCCCTCGTTTCCTTGCCACTGTGGAGGACGCGCTCGTGAAACCATTCACATCCGCGCGCCCTGATGCCGTAAACCCCCGAAAGTGAGTTCTGCAAAGCCATGGATTGGCGCGACCGCTCGGCCTGCCTCGACGAGGACCCAGAGCTGTTCTTCCCGATCGGCAACACCGGACCGGCCATCCTCCAGATCGAGGAGGCCAAGCAGGTGTGCCGGCGCTGTGACGTGCGCGAGCAGTGCCTCGCCTGGGCGCTCGAGGCCGGTCAGGACCACGGCGTCTGGGGCGGTCTCAGCGAGGACGAGCGCCGCGCGCTGAAGCGCCGCAGCTCGCGCGCCCGGGTCCGCACCGCCTGACTCACTCGAGCGGTACGTCGACCACGGCTCGCGCCCCACGATCGGGCCGGGGCCGCAGCTCCAGCAGCCCGCCGAGCTCGGACTCGACCAGGGTGCGCACGATCGAGAGCCCCAGGTTCACCGAGGTGTCGAGGTCGAAGCCGTCGGGCAGGCCGGCCCCGTCGTCGTCCACGGTGACCCGGAGCCGGCCCGCGATCCGCTTCGGCTCGACCACGATGCGCCCCTCGGTCTCGGACTCCTCGGGGTAGCCGTGCTCCACGGCGTTCTGCAGGAGCTCGGTCAGCACCATCGCCAGGGCGGTGGCGGTCTCGTTGGGCAGCAGCCCGAACGACCCCTTCCGGCGTACGACGAGCCGGTCGGCGCGCGCGCCGACGTCGGTCACCATCACCCCGAGCCGGTCCGCGATCTCGTCGAACCCGACTTCGTCGAGCACCTCCTGGCTCAGCGTCTCGTGCACGATCGCGATCGTGCCGACCCGGCGGACGGCCTCCTCGAGCGCCAGCTTCGCCTCCGGTGCGTCGATCCGCCGGGCCTGGAGACGCAGCAGGGCGGCGACGGTCTGCAGGTTGTTCTTCACCCGGTGGTGGATCTCGCGGATCGTGGCGTCCTTGGTCACCAGCTCCCGGTCGCGCCGGCGTAGGTCGGTGACGTCACGGACCAGCACCAGCGCACCGATGTGCTCGCCCTGCGCCCGGAGCGGGATCGAGCGCACGATCAGCGAGACCCGGTCGTCGCCGACCTCGGTGTCGCGGTGCACCCGTCCGCCGAGCACGGCGCTCAGGGTCTCCTCGTCCGGACGCCGCCGGGGAGGCACCAGCGACCGGGTCAGGTCGGCCAGCACCTGGCCGTCGAGGTCGCCCGAGAGCCCGAGCCGGCGGTAGACCGAGAGCGCGTTCGGGCTGGCGTAGGTCACCCGGCCCGCGGAGTCGACCCGCACGAAGCCGTCGCCGACGCGCGGTGAGTCGGCGTGGTCGCCGCGCTGGCCGGTCGCCGGGAAGTCGCCGGAGGCGATCATCGCGGTCAGCTCGGCCGCGCTCTGGAGGTAGGACAGCTCCAACCGGCTCGGGGTGCGGACTCCGAGCAGGTTGGTGTTGCGCGCGATCACCGCGATCACCCGGCCGGCCCGGGGCACCGGGATCGTCTCCACCCGCACCGGCACGTCGTCGCGCCACTCCGGGTCACCCTCGCGCACCAGCCGCGCGTCGTCGTACGCCCGGTCGAGCATCGGCCGGCGACCGGCGGGCACGAAACTTCCCACGACGTCGTCGACGTACGCCGTGGGGCCGGTGGTCGGGCGCATCTGCGAAGCCGCCCAGAAGCCGTCTCCACCCCGGTCCGGCAGCCAGAGGACCAGGTCGGCGAAGGAGAGGTCGGCGATGATCTGCCAGTCCGCGGTGAGCAGCTGGAGGACCCCCACATCGGCCTCGTCGAGGTCGGTGTGGCTGCGGACCAGCTCCAGCAGGGACGGCACCATCTCAGCCTAGGGTGAGGACCACCGCGCCTTCAGGTGGCCGCCAACGCACTCGCGTACGGCTGGCAGGATGGGTCGCATGTCGACGGCGTACTGGAACCAGGTCCGGTCCGCCGAGATGGCGGTCCCGACGGACCGGCCGCTCCCCGACCTGACCGCCGAGCTGACCGTCATGCTCGGCTCCGTCGACCCGGTCGACCGCGACGAGATCGCCTACCCGATCCTCGCCACCTGGGTCTCCGAGGGCGTGTACGACGACCTCCTGGCCGGGCTGGGCGACGGGATGGCGGCGGGACTCGTCCGAGGACTCGGTGAGTCCGGCACCGACTCGGTGTTCCGGCGCAGCTTCTCCGCGCTCGTGCTCGCCGAGTGCATCGCGCGGGACAACGCGGAGTCGCTGCTCCCGCCGGGCAAGATCCTGGAATGGGGAGACCGCGTCAGCGGCTGGCTGGTGCGCGAGCGCGACGTGCGCGGCTTCGTGCCGGGGCGCGGCTGGGCGCACGCCATCGCCCACGGCGCGGACGCGCTCAGCGTGCTGGCCGACTCGCCGCACCTGGGCCTCAACGAGCTGACCGTCGTCCTCGACGTGCTCGCCGATCGGGTGCTCGAGGAGACCCCGGCACCGCTGTCCAGCGGGGAGCCGGACCGGCTGGCGCGGGCCACGATGACGGTGCTGCGCCGTCGGCTGGTGCCGCTGCGGATCATCGAGCCCTGGCTGGCCCGCGTGGCGGCCGCCGCGGCCGCCCGCACCCCGGTGGGGCTCGACCCGTACCTGACCACGGGCAACCCCGAGGCCTTCCTCCGGGCCCTCCACCTCCAGGTCGCGCTCGCGCCCGAGCCGGTCGACGTACGCGCCGACCTGCTGCTCACGATCGTGGACGCGCTGCGCGCCACCAACGCGTCGTACCTCGCCGTCCCACGCCGGTGACCGGTCGGTAACCTGCCCGCATGACAGAGATGACCGGTCATGCCGGTGAGCTCGCCGTCGCGGTCGCCCGCGCCCACGGCGTCGAGACGATGTTCACGCTGTCCGGGGCGCACGTCTTCCCGATGTACGACGGGGCGGTCAAGGCCGACCCGCCGATGCGGATCCTCGACGTCCGGCACGAGCAGACCGCGGCCTTCGCGGCCGAGGCGACCGGCAAGCTCACCCGCGTGCCGGGCCTGGCCGTGCTGACCGCCGGCCCAGGTGTCACCAACGGGATCAGCGCGATCGCCCAGGCGCAGTTCGCCGGCTCGCCGATGGTCGTGGTGGGCGGTCGCGCCCCCCAGAACCGCTGGGGCAGCGGCAGCCTGCAGGAGCTCGACCAGCCGCCGATCGTCGCCTCCATCACCAAGGACGCCCGCACGATCGCGACGGCGGCCGAGGTAGCGGGCGGCTTCGACGACGCGTTCCGCGCGGCCGGCTCGTCGCACCGCGGCCCGGTCTTCGTCGACATCCCGATGGACGAGTTCTTCAACACCGCGACCAGCGCCGTGCCGGCTGTCGTGACGACGCGGGGCGCTGATCCCGACACCGATGCCATCGACCGGATCGCCCGCCTCCTGGCCGATGCCGAGCGGCCGGTGCTGATCCTCGGCACCGACGTGTGGGCCGACGGCGCCGAGCGCGAGGCGCTCGACCTGGTGGAGTCCGCCGGACTGCCGGCCATCACCAACGGGATGGGTCGCGGCGTGATCCCGGGCGGCCACCCGCTGCTGGTCACCAAGGCCCGCGGCAAGGCGCTCAACACCGCCGACCTGGTGGTCGTGGTCGGCACGCCGCTCGACTTCCGGCTGGGATACGGCGTCTTCGGTGGCAAGGACGGCGCCGAGCCCGCCCGCGTCGTGCACGTGGCGGACTCCCCCGGCCAGGTCTCGAGCCACGCCGCCCTGGCCGACTCCGTGTCCGGCAGCCTGGCCGCGGTGCTCACCGGGCTGGCTGCCGCCCTCGACCGGGCCGACCGGCGCTCCTGGAAGGCCTGGGTCGAGGACCTCCAGGCGACCGTCAAGGAGGCAGCCGCGCGCGACGCCGAGCTGCTCACGGCAGAGGCGGACCCGATTCACCCGGCGCGGATCTACGGCGAGCTGCTGCCGCGACTGGCCGACGACGCGGTGGTGATCGGCGACGGCGGCGACTTCGTCAGCTTCGCCGGGAAGTACGTCGAGCCCCAGCGGCCCGGCGGCTGGCTCGATCCCGGCCCCTACGGCTGCCTCGGCGCCGGGCTGGGCTCGGCCATCGCGGCCCGGCTGGCGCGCCCGTCGGCGCAGGTCGCGCTGCTCCTCGGCGACGGCGCCGCCGGCTTCTCGCTGATGGATGTCGACACCCTCGTCCGCCACGACCTCCCGGTCGTGATGGTGATGGGCAACAACTCCGCGTGGGGCCTGGAGAAGGGCCCGATGCAGATGATCTACGGCTACGACGTCGCCGCGGACCTCGCGCAGCAGACCCGGTACGACGAGGTGGTCAAGGCGCTGGGTGGGGCCGGCGAGCGGGTGACCGACCCGAAGGAGATCGGCCCGGCGCTCGACCGCGCCTTCGCCGCCGGCACGCCGTACCTGGTCAACGTGATCACCGACGTGAACGCGGCGTACCCGCGCGCCACGTTCGGGATCTGATGCAGATCCGGCGCGCCCGGTCCGACGACCTGGAGGAGATCGGCCGCACCACGGTCGCGGCCTATGCGACGTACCTCGAGGACAGCTCGGAGAGCGACTACGTGACCCACCTGCGCGACGCCGGGCGTCGCGACCGCGAGGCCGAGCTGTGGGTGGCGGTCGACGACGACGGCATCCTGCTCGGCTCGGTGACGTCGTGCCCGGAGGGCTCGCCGTGGCGGGAGCTGTCCCAGCCGGGTGAGGGCGAGTTCCGGATGCTGGCCGTCGACCCGGCCGCGCAGGGGCGCGGAGTGGGCAGGGCGCTGGTCACCCACGTCGTCGACGGCTTCCGGGCCCAAGGGGCGCGGGCGGTCGTGATCTGCAGCATGAGCACCATGGAGGCGGCGCACCGGCTCTACCTGCGGCTCGGGTTCGCGCGCGACCCAGGCCTGGACTGGTCACCGGTCTCCGACGTCGACCTGGTCGCGTTCCGGCTCGACCTGGAGCAGCCATGAGCGAACCCGTCACGGCGACCCTCACCTTCACCGTCGGCAACGACCAGACCGCCGCAGCCGTCGGGTCCGGCAGCCTGCCGGTCCTGGGCACGCCGTACCTCCTGGCGTGGTGCGAGGCGGCGACCTGCGCCGCGGTCGAGCCGGCGCTCGCAGACGGCGAGACCTCGGTCGGCACCCGCGTGGAGCTCGAGCACGTCCGGGCCAGCCTCGTGGGGACGGTGCTCGAGGTGACCGCGACGCCGGTCCACCGCGACGGGCGGCTGCACCGGTTCAGCGTGCTCGCCCGCGAGGCCGGGGGCGGCCGGGTCCTCGGCACCGGCGAGGTCACCCGCGTGGTCGTCGACGCGGAGCGCTTCCTCGGTCGACTCTGAGCGCCGTGCGCTCGCGTCGGCGCGGTGTCCCAGCTGCAGGCTCGGCGGTTGGGTTCCACCTCGGTTTGGTCGACCGGGGGCCGTGCTGAGAGGATGGCATTCGCCCTCCGGGGCGCCGACCACAGGAGGACACCATGGGCAAGACCGGACGCAAGCGCCGCGGCCGCAAGAAGAAGGCCGCCAACCACGGCAAGCGCCCCAACGCTTAGCGCGTCGCCCGACAGCACAGAGCCCCCGCACCGGTGACCGGTCGGGGGCTTCTTGCGCGTGTCAGCTCTCGGTGTAGTGCACCTGGATCTGCTGGATCTGGACCCGGACCCGCTGCCGCAGCGAGTCGGGCGCGTGCTCGATGCAGGACCGCGCGACGAGGGCCTTCACGGTGCGCTGCAGGTCATAGCTGTGCAGGCACGGGCCGCAGTCGTCGAGGTGGGCCCGGACGATCTCCACGTCGGAGGCGTCCAGCTCGTTGTCGAGGAAGCAGACGATGCGCTCGAGGAAGTCGGCGCACGACTCGTCGTGACTCATGACTCGGACCCTCCTCCGAGGTTGTCCTGGCCGACCGGGATCAGGTCGTCCGGGGGGCGCACGTAGTCCGAGAGCATGTCGCGCAGCTGGCGGCGACCGCGGTGCAGCCGCGACATCACGGTGCCGATCGGCGTACCCATGATCTCCGCGATCTCCTTGTAGGCGAAGCCTTCCACGTCGGCGAGGTAGACCGCCAGCCGGAACTCCTCGGGGAGCCGCTGCAAGGCGTCCTTCACCTGCGAGTCGGGCAGGTGCTCGAGCGCCTCGCTCTCGGCGGACTTCAGTCCGGTCGAGGTGTGCGACTCGGCCCGGGCGAGCTGCCAGTCCTCGACATCCTCCGACATCGACTGCTGCGGCTGCCGCTGCTTCTTGCGGTAGTTGTTGATGAAGGTGTTGGTGAGGATCCGGTAGAGCCAGGCCTTGAGGTTGGTGCCGGGGCGGAACTGGTGGAACGAGGCGTAGGCCTTGGCGAAGGTCTCCTGCACCAGGTCCTCGGCGTCGCTGGGGTTGCGGGTCATCCGCATCGCCGCGCCGTAGAGCTGGTCGAGGAACGGGAGCGCGTCGCGCTCGAAGCGGGCGGCGCGCTCGACGTCGGTCTCGGTGGCGACGTCGACCTCGGGCTCCGGAGGCGTCTGGTCGGCCGAGAGGTCGGTGAGGTCGGGGTGGTCTGTCATCGACTCCCACGATACCGGGGGCTGCGGACGATCGGTCAGGGCAAGCACGTCGGTCTCAACGCGAGGTGTTGGTCAGGGATTCCCGACGACTTCACGCACCAGCCATTCCAGCGTGGACTCCACCACCAGGTCGAGGGCGCCCGCCTGGTCCAGCGGGCCCGTCTTCGGCACCTTGAGGCCGTGGTCGGCGGCCGGCACCACGGCCAGGTCGACGCCCTCAGGGAACTCCTCGGGCGTGCCCATCGGGTCGCGCTCCCCCTGCACCACCAGGGTCGGGACCCCGGCACCGGTCAGCTCGTCGAGACGCGACTTCTCGGGACGTCCGGGCGGGTGCAGCGGGAAGGACAATGCCAGGCAGCCGGCGGCCGCCGAGCCCGAGCGCGCAGCGCGCCGCCGAGCGCGCTCCGGCCGAGCGCCCTCCGACCACGAGCGGCCCGCCGGGGGCGAGGTGCTCGACGGCGGCGACCAGGCCCACGTCGAGAGTGGGTGGGGCCGTCGCGATCTTGCGCCCGGCGACCCGCCACGGCTGCTCGAACAGGGCGACGGTGAACCCTTGCGCCGGGAGGGCGGCCGCGAGCGCGGCCAGGTCGCGCGCTCCGATGCCGCCGCCGGCGCCGTGGCTCAGGACCAGGGTCGCCACGGCGTCGGGCGCGCCGTACAGCACGAGGCGCCCCTCGCCGTACGGCGTGGCGACGGGCTGCGGCTCCGTCACCGACGCGGTCACGCCAGGGCCTCGTCGGCCGGGATCGGCTCGACCAGGGCCGGGCTGTTGTTGCGGACGTTGTTGACGTCGGTGGAGACCGGGAAGGCCTCGAGCCGGCCGGGCGCGGCAGGCACCAGCAGCGAGAGCAGGTCGTCGCGCGCGGAGACGGTCGGGTCGAGCCAGGCGTCCCACCGGTCGGGCTCGACCATCAGCGGCATCCGGTCGTGGATGTAGCCCACCGCGTCCTCGGCCTCGGTGGTCAGCACGGTGCAGGTCCAGCGGAAGCGGTCGGGGTCGTCCTCGGCACGGTCCGGGTCTCGCCAGATCTCGTAGAGACCGGCCATCGCCAGCAGCCCGCCGTCCTGCGGGTGGATGAAGAAGGGCTGCTTGAGGGGCTTGCCGGACTTCCCGGTCTGGTGCGTGGGGTACCACTCGAAGTACCCGTCGGCCGGGAGCAGGCAGCGCCGCGAGGCGAACGCCCGCTTGTACGCCGGCTTCTCGGCGACCGTCTCCATCCGGGCGTTGATCATCCGGTTGCCGATCTTGGGGTCCTTGGCCCAGGACGGCACCAGCCCCCACGTCAGCACCCGCAGCTGCCGCTCCGGTGGCTCCGGGTCCTCGGCGTCACGCGGAGACGGCGAGCGCTCCATGACGGCGTACACCGGCTTGGTCGGGGCGACGTTGTAGTCCGGCGCGAGCGCCTCCTCGACCTTGTCGGTGCGGATCTCGAACTCCTCGACGAGGTCCTCCGGCTTGCGGCTCGATGCGTAGCGCCCACACATGTGAGCAGCCTAGGTGAGCCCGAGGAACGAGGGCGCGCCTACGGCTGCCAGGTCGAGCGAGCGCACGACCGAGCTCGCGAGGTCGTGACCGCGTGTCGAGACCCGGTGACGTGCCTACGACGGTGACCGGTGGTCTCGACAGGCTCGACCGACGGGACCGATCGACAGCTCGGTCAGTGTTGATCTCTGGACAGCTCGTCGAGCAGCGGGACCACGGACTCCGGGGCGAGCGGCAGTCGCTCGGTCCAGATCCGGACGCCGCCCTGGCCGCGCTCGCCGAGGTCGAGCAGGCTGCGCAGCAGGCTGGTACGACGGCCCAGTGCCTCGTCGCGGGAGGCGAGGACCACGATCCGGCGCGGCCCGATCCGGCAGATCGTCTCGCCACCGGAGAACACCGAGCGCGAGGACTCCCCGATCCGCGACATCCGCAGGTCGAGGCCGAAGACCTCGTCGGCGAGCCCGATCAGGCGAGGCGCGGAGGCCTCGATCACCACCAGCGCGTAGCGGTCCCGGAGCGCCGGCCCACGGAGACCCCCCCTGTAGAGCTCCGTGAGTCGGCCTCGCAGGTGGGCCATGCTGGCAAGTCCGGTCAGTGGGTCGGCGCACGAGAGCTGGTGCAGGTAGGCGAGGGTCGCTTCGCTCCAGCCCAGGGCCACCGCACAGGCATCGGTGAACGCCGGCTCGGCGCCGAGCACGACGTCGTACGTCGTACGCAGGTCGGCCAGCGTCTCCTCCAGGGAGATCCCCTGGCTGCCGAGCACTCTGCCCACGACCTCACAGGCGTCGGTCGCGGTCCTGCCGCTCGCCAGGGCCTCTGCTACGGCCTCGTACGGCGCCGGCAGGGCCGACCGCACCTCGTCGGCGAGCAGCACCTCGGTGGCAGAGGGTGGCGCGGACGCCACTTTCTCGCGGAAGTCCCAAAACCCCATGACGCCTCCCTTCTGCCTCCGATGCGCTCTCCGAAGATGAGACGGAGCCAGTGAGGTGTCATGATGCGGTTTCACCGCAGAATATGATTTTGCGCACCATACTGGCGTCACAGGTGCCTGTCCGGAGCGTTGGAGTAGTTGTGAGTGTCTCGCTGTCAACAGTTGACGGCCCCGGCGATGCCGAGCTGATCGCGGCCGTGCGGGGCGGCGACGTCGACGCCTACGGAGAGCTCTTCGCGCGCCACGTGGACGCCGCTCGCCGGCTCGCCCGCCAGCTGGCAGGCCCCGGTGACGCTGACGACCTGGTCTCGGACGCCTTCGCCAAGGTCCTCACCGTGCTCCAGCGCGGCGGCGGCCCCGACCTGGCCTTCCGCGCCTACCTGCTGACCGCCGTACGACGGCTGCACGTCGACCGGATCCGCTCCGGCTCGCGGCTGCGGCCCGTCGACGACCTGACTCCTTTCGACCCCGGCGTGCCGTTCCACGACACGGCCGTGGAGGGCTTCGACAACGCCACGGCCGCCAGGGCATTCGCCTCGCTGCCCGAGCGGTGGCAGATGGTCCTCTGGCACACCGAGGTCGAGCAGCAGAAGCCCGCCGACATCGCCGTCCTGCTCGGGATGAGCGCCAACTCCGTCTCGGCCCTGGCCTACCGGGCCCGCGAAGGGCTGCGGCAGGCGTTCCTCAGCATGCATGCCGCCGACCCCGACGACGTCGACTGCTCCTGGACCCGCGACCACCTCGGCGCCTACGTCCGCGGCGGGCTGTCGCGGCGCGACGTGGCCCGAGTCGACGAGCACCTCGAGGACTGCCGCTCCTGCGCGGCGGTCTACCTCGAGCTCACCGAGGTCAACTCCGGTCTCTCCGCATTGCTGGCACCGTTGCTGCTCGGCACCGCCGGCGCGGCGTACCTCTCGAGCGGCGGCGCCGCCGGGACCGGCGCCGGACTGTCGACCGCGTGGACCGCCACCCGGTCCTGGCTCGGCGGACACACGGTGGTCACGGCCGTCGGCGGCGTCGTGGCCGCCTCGGTCGCCTCGGTCGCGATCTACGTCGGAGCCCAGACCATGCTCGCCAACCCGTCGTCCGACCACGCGGGACTGGGCGCCGGCGCGCTCCAGAGCGCCTCCCAGTCCGGACAGCCGGGTGCCGCAGGGCCGAGCGGACGAAGCAACGCGCCGGGACAAGACGGCACTGCCGGCAGCGACCCCAGCGCGTCCGAGAGCCCGAGCCTCGCCACGTCGGCCACCGCACCCACGGCGACCGACTCCCCCGGCCTGCCGGGCACCGACCCCGGTCTGCCGGGCACCGACCCCGGTCTGCCGGGTACCGACCCCGGCACGGGACCGGGTACGGATCCGGGCACCGGTCCGGGCAACGACCCGGGCGGTCCCGGTAACGGTCCGGGCAACGATCCCGGCGGCCCAGGCAACGGTCCCGCCGACGACGAGGTCACGTTCACCTCCACCCCGCCGGCCGATCCCGAGTTCGGCACCAAGTACCCGCTGCAGGCACGCGGCGGAGCCGGCAAGAACATCGTCTTCTCGATCGACCCCGCGACCACCCACCACGCCTGCTCGCTCGACGACGCGGGCACCACCGCCAGCTTCGACCACGCCGGCACCTGCGTGATCGCTGCCCACCAGACGAACAAGGCGGCCGCCCGGTCGGGCGCCGGGGTGGGCGCGGGGGCGGCCGCGGGATCGGCCGCCGGGGCCGCACGGGCGCCCAAGGACGTCCTCCAGCGGATCGTCGTACCGCAGGGTCGCCAGACCATCACGCTGTCCCCGGCTCCGGACCAGGCCCGGGTGAGCGGCCCGGACCACACCGTCACCGCCAAGGGTGGTCGCTCCGGCGAGGACGTCGTGCTCACGACCACCACGCCCGGCGTCTGCGCGGTCGACGGACGCAGTGTGTCGTTCCAGCACACCGGCTCCTGTGAGATCGCCGCCGACCAGGCCGGCAACAACGACTACCGCCCCGCGCCGACCGTCACCGAGTCGTTCACGGTGCGTCGCGGCGTCCAGACGCTCGGCTTCACCCTGACCTCCGACCGAGCCGTCACCCAGGGCACGGGCACCCTCGCCGTGACCGCCAAGGGCGACTCGGGGAACCCGGTGACGTTCGACTCGGCCACCCCCGGCGCCTGCACCGTGTCCGGCCGGACCGTCACCTTCCTGCACGCGCGCGCCTGCTCGGTCGAGGCGACGCAGTCCGCGAGCGACGACTACCAGGCCGCCGACCCGGTCACCCAGAGCCTCGACGTGGGCAAGGCGGACCAGAGCATCTCGTTCACGCCGGTCACCGGCGCCAAGGTCGGCACCGGCGCGCCACTCCAGGCCACCAGCAGCGCCGGCCTCCCCGTCCAGTTCAGCACCACCGACGCCGCCTGCGCGGTCCAAGGTTCACAGGTCAGCTTCGTCCACGCCCAGACCTGCCTGGTCACGGCCTCCGCCGGCAACGACGACTACAACAGCGCCAGCAGTGACCAGCTGATCACGATCGCCAAGGGCGACCAGACGATCGACTTCAGCCCGGTCACCGGCGCGAAGGTCGGCACCGACTCGCCCGTCCACGCCACCAGCAGCGCTGGCCTCGACGTCACGTTCAGCACGGGCGACACCTCCTGCACGGTGAGCGGCTCGACCGTGACCTACGACCACGCGCGGCCGTGCACGATCACCGCTGCCGCCGGCAACGACGACTGGAACACCGCGACGACCGACCAGACCGTCGACATCGCCAAGGGCGACCAGACCATCGACTTCACGCCGGTCCTCGGCGCCAAAGTCGGCACCAACGCTCCCTTGCAGGCCACCAGCAGCGCCGGCCTCGACGTCACGTTCGCCACGAACGACACCTCGTGCACAGTGCTGGAGTCCACGGTCAGCTTCGCGCACGCCGTCCCGTGTGTTGTCACTGCGCAGCAGGACGGCAACGTCGACTGGAACGGCACGACGACCGACCAGACGATCGCCATCGCCAAGGGCGACCAGACCATCGACTTCACGCCGGTCAACGGCGCCAGGGTCGGCACCGACTCCCCCTTGCACGCCACCACGAACGCGGGGCTCGACATCACGTTCAGCAGCACCTCGAGCGCGTGCGCCGTCACCGGTACGACGGTGCGGTTCACCCACGCGGGCCCCTGTGTCGTCACCGCGCGCCAGGCTGGAGATGCCGATTGGAACGCCGTGAGCGTCGACCAGACGATCACCGTCGGCAAGGGCACGCCGCGGCTCAGCGTCACCGCCCCGGGCAAGGCCGCGGTCGGTGGCACCGGCATTGTCACGGCCACCAGCGACTCCGACGGCGCGATCACCTTCTCTCTGAGCGCCAAGACCACCAACGGCGCCTGCACGGTGACCCCGGACGGCGCCGTGACCTACCTCCACGCCGGGACCTGCGCGGTCACCGCCGACCAGGCGGAGAGCGCCGACTTCGGGGCCGCTACCGCCAGCGTGAGCTTCGTCGTGGCCAAGGGCGAGCAGCACATCACCTTCCAGCTGCCCGGCAAGGGCGCCGTCGGTGACACCCTCGCCCTGACCGCCACCGGCGGCGCCTCGGGCAACCCCGTGACCTACACCGCCAACGCCGCCTGCACCGTCAACGACGCCGGCACCTCGGTCAACCTCACGCACGCCGGCACCTGCTCGGTCGTCGCCCACCAGGCCGGCAACGCCGACTACAACCCCGCCCCCGAGGCCACCCAGACGGTCACCGTGGCCAAGGGCGAGCAGCACATCACCTTCCAGCTGCCCGCCAACGCCAAGGTCGGCGACACCCTCGCCCTGACCGCCACCGGCGGCGCCTCGGGCAACCCCGTGACCTACACCGCCAACGCCGCCTGCACCGTCAACGACGCCGGCACCTCGGTCAACCTCACGCACGCCGGCACCTGCTCGGTCGTCGCCCACCAGGCCGGCAACGCCGACTACAACCCCGCCCCCGAGGCCACCCAGACGGTCACCGTGGCCAAGGGCGAGCAGCACATCACCTTCCAGCTGCCCGCCAACGCCAAGGTCGGCGACACCCTCGCCCTGACCGCCACCGGCGGCGCCTCGGGCAACCCCGTGACCTACACCGCCAACGCCGCCTGCACCGTCAACGACGCCGGCACCTCGGTCAGCCTCAAGCACGCCGGCCCCTGCTCGGTCGTCGCCCACCAGGCCGGCAACGCCGACTACACCGCAGCCCCCGAGGTGAGCCAGACCGTCGCCGTCGCCAAGGGCGAGCAGAAGATCACCTTCACGGCGCCGGCCAAGGCGACCGTCGGCGGGAGCGACACCCTGAGCGCGACCAGCACCTCAGGGCTCCCGGTCACGATCACCTCGAGCACCTCGTCGTGCACGGTCTCCGGCGTCAAGGTCACCTACAACCACGCGCTCGCGTGCACGCTGGTCGCCAAGCAGGCGGGCAACGACGACTACATCGCTGCCCCCGACGTGACCCAGACCGTCGCCGTCGCCAAGGGCGACCAGACGATCAGCTTCACCTCGACGCCCCCGTCTCCGGCTCTCGTGAACGGCACCTACGCGGTGGCTGCCACCGGAGGACCCTCCGGCAAGCAGGTGACCTTCGGGTCCGCGACGCCCAACGTGTGCAGTGTCGCGGGCTCGACGGTGAAGTTCCTCGCCGCCGGCTCCTGCTCGCTCACCGCCAACCAGGTCGGGAACGACGACTACAACGCCGCGCCCCAGGCCACTCAGTCCGTGACCATCTCGGTGCCCCACCGCGACCTGACGATGAACATCACCCAGCGCCCGGGCTTCCTGTTCGGGATCTTCGGCACCCTCGTCGATGTGCAGGTCCTCGGGCTCGACCCGGGCGCCCACGCGACGCTGCAGATGTCCACGCACCACCTGCTCGCCTTCAGCCCCGGCTCGTGCGACGCCAACGACGCCAACACCCACTCCGAGTGCACGGTGACGAGCACCCCGACCACCTTCACCTTCTTGGCCTTCTCCCTCGGGTCGGACCCCTCGCTCGAGTTCGAGGTCAGGTCCAACGACAGCGTGGACAGCAACCCGGGCAACAACAAGCAGACGGTGGACCTCGGAAACTGACCAGCGGGGAGTGGGCGGCCCCGGATCGGGTAAGAAGTACCCATGACCGTGATCCGATTGATCGCCCGACCGATGCTCGCCTCTGCGTTCCTCGTCGGTGCCGCCAACGCGCTGAAGAACGCCCCCCACCTGGCACCCAAGGCATCTCGGGTGACCGAGAAGGTCATCCCCCTCGCCCAACGCGCCGTGCCCAGCGCGCCGATCCCCACCGACCCGGTGATGATCGTGCGCGCGAACGCGGTGGTCCAGATCGCTGCCGCCGCCGCGCTCGCGACCGGCCGGCTGCCGCGCCTTTCGTCTGCGGTGCTGGCGGCGTCGCTGCTGCCGACCACGATCGCCGGCCACGCGTTCTGGCATGAGGAGGACCCCGCGGTCAAGGCCACCCAGAGGATGAACTTCTTCAAGGGGATCTCGCTGGTCGGCGGGCTCCTGATCGCAGGTGTCGACACCGAGGGGAAGCCGGGCGTCGCCTGGCGCGCGCGCCGGGCCGGCCGCGACGTACGGCGCGAGGCGAGGTCGTTGGCTCGCCAGGCCCGCACCGAGGCTCGCGTTGCCAGGGCACACCTGAGCTGAGCCGACACCGACGGGCTCTCGCTACGCTGCGCCGGTGACCAGCGACCCGTGGCGAGCCCCCTTCGCACACGGACCCGTGCGCGCCGAGGTGTCGCTGCCGGGCAGCAAGTCGACTGACCAACCGGGCGCTGGTCCTGGCTGCGCTGGCCGACGGCCCCAGCGTCGTACGGCGTGCGCTCCGGTCGCGTGACACCGAGCTGATGGCGGGTGCCCTGGCCGCCCTCGGCACCCGCATCGACACCTCGGGCGACGACTGGACCGTCACCCCGGCCGCCCTCACCGGCGGGGTCGACATCGACTGCGGGCTGGCGGGGACCGTCACCCGGTTCGTCCCACCTGTCGCTGCGTTGGCCGCCGGCGACGTCGCCTTCGACGGCGACCCGCACATGCGCAACCGGCCGGTGGGCGAGGTCCTCACGGCCCTGCGTGCGCTCGGCGTACAGGTGGAGGGCGACCGGCTGCCCTTCACTGTCGCCGGCGCTGGACACGTGCCCGGCGGGCAGGTCGTGCTGGACGCGTCGGGGTCCAGCCAGTTCGTCTCGGCCCTGCTGCTCGCCGGTGCCCGCTTCGACCGCGGCGTCGACGTCGTCCATGACGGCAAGCCGATCCCGTCGCAGCCCCATCTCGACATGACCGTCCACATGCTGCGCGAGCACGGTGTCGAGGTCGACGACGGCGAGCCCAGCCGGTGGCGGGTGTCCCCTGGGCCGGTCACGCCGGTCGACCACCTGATCGAGCCCGACCTGTCCAACGCCGCGCCGTTCCTGGCGCTGGCCGCGACGACCGGCGGAAGCGTGAACGTGCGGGACTGGCCACGGGCGACCACGCAGGCCGGCGACGTCCTGCGTGACCTGCTGGCCCGGATGGGCTGCGACGTGGACCTCGATGACGCTGGACTCACCGTCACCGGTCACGACCGCATCGCCGGACTGGACGCCGACCTGCATGACGTCGGGGAGCTGACCCCGGTGCTCGCCGCCCTCTGCGCGCTGGCCGACGGTCCGTCGTACCTGCGCGGGATCGCCCACATCCGCGGCCACGAGACCGATCGGCTGGCAGCCCTGGCGACCGAGCTACGCGGCCTCGGCGCGGACGTCACCGAGCACGCCGACGGGCTCGAGCTGAGGCCGGCGACCTTGCACGGCGGGCTGTTCCACACCTACGCCGACCACCGGATGGCGCACGCCGCGGCCGTGCTCGGCTCGGTCGTCCAGGGCGTCGAGGTCGACGACGTCGCCGCGACGAGCAAGACCTTTCCGGGCTTCCCGGACCTCTGGGCGGCCCTGCTGGAGGCTCGATGAGCGGCCGGTACGACGAGAACGACCACGAGCACTACGAGCGGCCGCGTCGGCGTACCCGCCCCCGTACCAAGGAGCGTCCGACCTACGACGACGCCGTCGAGGGCGTCGTCACCACCGTGGACCGAGGCCGGTTCACGCTGCTGGTGGACGGCGTCAGCGTGTGGGCGGTCAAGGCCAGGCCGCTGGGCCGCAAGGGCGTGGTCGTCGGCGACCGGGTCCGGGTCGTCGGCGACGTCTCGGGCGAGGACGGCGCGCTGGCCCGGATCGTCGAGGTGCAGGAGCGGACGACGACCCTGCGCCGTACCGCGGACGACGACGACCCCGTCGAGCGGGTCGTGGTCGCGAACGCCGACCAGCTCGTCGTGGTGACCGCCCTCGCCGACCCCGAGCCGCGGCCGCGGCTGATCGACCGGGCGCTGGTCGCGGCGTTCGTCTCGGGCATGAAGCCGCTGCTCTGCCTGACCAAGGCCGACCTGGCCGACCCGGAGACCCTGCTCTCGACCTACCGCTCGCTCGGGGTGCCGTGGGTGGTCACCCAGCGCGGTGGCGACCTGGGCGAGCTGCGGGAGCGGCTGCGCGGCCGCACCAGCGTCCTGATCGGGCACAGCGGGGTCGGCAAGTCCACCCTGGTCAACGCGCTGATCCCCAGCGCGCACCGCGACGTCGGGATCGTCAACGCGGTGACCGGGCGGGGCCGGCACACCTCGACGTCGGCGCTGATGCTGGCGCTGCCCGACGGGACGGGACTCGGCATCGACGGCTGGATCATCGACACCCCGGGCATCCGGTCCTTCGGGCTGGCCCACGTGCGGCCGGAGGACCTGATCGAGGCGTTCCCCGACCTCGACGAGATGACCGAGGACTGCCCGCGCGGGTGCACTCACGGCGCCGACGAGCCGGAGTGCGGGCTCGACGAGGCGGTCGCCCGCGGCGACGCCGACCCGGAGCGGGTCGAGTCGTTCCGGCGGCTGCTGGTGGCCCGCAGCGAGCCGCTCTACTGACCCCAGAGCGCTCGCGCGCCGGAGTCGCCGGTCAGGAAGACCCAGATCAGCAGGATCACCGACGAGACGACCAGCAACACCTGGAGCACGATCGCAACGGTGCCCGTGCGGCCCTCGCGCTTGCCCCAGCCCGACGTCACCTGCGACTCCCCTCCCAGGAACCAGGCTGCGAGCCCGGCGGGGATCAGGTAGAGCAGCAGGAGCCAGCGCAGGATGCTGCCACGGTGCTGGTGTGTGCGCACCTTGGCGAGCTGCTGGAGACCCCTGCTGTGCTCGAGGGAGTACCCCGACTTGGCCGCGAGCAGCCCGGAGACTGCGGCGATCACGGCGCAGGCAACGAAAGGCCAGCGCAGCCACCAGCGCCACTTCGGCACCACGGCGTAGAGGATGCCGCCGATGGCCGCCAGGGGCGCGAACACGACGACGACGTGCACGATGAGCGGGTGGAGGGGGAGGCCGTTGATCTCCATGCTTGAACGGTATCGCCCTCGCTGGGGAATAGCCTGTGGCCATGCCGCCCGCGACGTCGGACTTCACCGACGACCTCCGCCTCGCCCACGTACTCGCCGACGACGCGGACTCCCTCACCACCTCGCGCTTCAAGGCGCTCGACCTGCACGTGATGAGCAAGCCCGACCTGACGCCGGTCACCGACGCCGACGAGGGCGTCGAGGAGTCGATCCGGCGCACCCTGTCGCGGGTCCGCTCCCGCGACGCGGTACTCGGGGAGGAGCACGGCAGCACCGGTCACAGCCAGCGGCGCTGGGTGATCGACCCGATCGACGGCACCAAGAACTTCGTCCGTGGCGTACCGGTCTGGGCCACCCTGATCGCGCTCGTGGTCGAGGACGAGGTCGTGCTGTCCGTGGTGTCCGCGCCGCAGCTGCAGAAACGGTGGTGGGCCTCGAACGGGAACGGCGCATGGACCGGCCGGTCGCTGTTGAAGGCGTCCCGCTGCCAGGTCTCCGACGTACGACGGCTCGAGGACGCGTCGTTCGCGTACTCCTCCCTGCACGGCTGGGACGAACGGGACCGGCTCGACGACTTCCTCTCTCTGATGCGCCGGTGCTGGCGCACCCGTGCGTACGGCGACTTCTGGTCCTACATGCTGCTGGCCGAGGGCGCCGTCGACCTGGCCGCGGAACCGGAGCTCCAGCTCTACGACATGGCAGCCCTCGACGTGATCGTGCGAGAGGCCGGCGGCCGGTTCACCTCCCTGGACGGCACCGACGGCCCGTTCGGCGGGAACGCGCTGGCCTCCAACGGCCACCTCCACGAAGCGGCCCTGTCCTTCCTCGGCGCGCTGCCGGACGACGACGACGATCCCGACTCGCCACCGCGCGGTCAGGGGTCGGTCCACGATCTGCTCTCGCACCGGAGCCGCGGAGAGGACTAGCCTGCGACCCAACGCCCCCGACCCGTGCGGAGTGACCATGCGAATCAGCGACGTACTCGCGAGCAAGCCGAGTCAGCAGGTCGTCACCATCAACCCCGACGCGACCGTCCGGGAGCTCCTGGGGCTCCTGGCCGAGCACAACGTCGGCGCGGTCGTGGTCAGCGGCGACGGCGCGGCCGTCGACGGGATCGTCAGCGAGCGCGACATCGTGCGCCGGCTCCACGACGACGAGTCCATGCTCGACGGCGCCGTCAGCGCGATCATGACCAGCGACGTCCAGACCTGCGAGCCGCACACCACCGTCGACGACCTCCGGGTCGTGATGACCGAGCGGCGGATCCGCCACGTGCCGGTGGTGACCGACGGCCGCCTGACCGGGATCATCAGCATCGGCGACGTGGTGAAGTCCTCGCTCGACCAGCTCCAGTTCGAGCGCGACCAGCTCGACAGCTACGTCCATCAGACCTGACCGAGCCTCACGCCCAACGGCCCCAGGTGGTGGAGCGGCCCGCGCCGACCGGCTCTCCGCGCTCGTGGGCGCGTGCCGCACGTCCCAGGTAGGGCTGGGCGCCCAGGAGCAGCCAGGTCGGCCCAGGGCTGGTGACCAGACGCCGCTCCTCGAGCAGCCGAGACCACTCACCCGGACGTTCGAGGCCGAGGTCGACGTGGCCTTCGCCATCCGGGTCGCAGGACACCAGATCGGCGAGAAGCACCGGGAACCCGCCCACCGTCACGACGCACCCGAGGCGGCCGTAGCCCCGTAGCTGCGCGCGAACGTGAAGCCACGCGATCAGCGCGATCTCCGGCTGCCGCCGGCAGGCGTCCGCCCGACGGTCCCACGACCAGTCGTCACCCGGCTCCCGGCCCGGGCCCAGGCGGACCACCAGCACCCCTCCGGGCGCGGCTGCCAACAACTCGTCGTGGTCGACCAGCGACCATCGTGCCAACCCGCGTACCCGGGCCTCGTCGTAGAGCAGCACACCGCCGGTCCGGAGCGCCGGGCCGGCGACTCCGGCGAGCAGGGCCCGGCGTGACTGCTGCCGCGGCACGCCGCTCGGCGCCAGGATCCGGGAGGCCTCGCGGGCACTGATCAGCACGCGCCCGACGCTAGGTGCGACCACCGACAGTGGTCGGGGCGCCCGGACCCTACGGAGTCCTTCGGGGAGTACTGCACTGTCGGGACCACGTGGTCCCGACAGTGCAGTCTCCCCGAGCTCCCCGTAGGGTCGGCGCATGGACAAACCCGAGATCGACTTCCCCGACTTCGACCCGCCGACGGACCTCGACATCACCGACCTGGTGGAGGGCGACGGCGACGAGGCCACGGCCGGGTCGACGGTGAAGGTGCACTACGTGGGCGTCGCGCACTCGACCGGTGAGGAGTTCGACGCGTCGTACAACCGCGGTGAGCCGCTCCAGTTCCGCCTCGGCGTGGGACAGGTGATCTCCGGCTGGGACACCGGCGTGCAGGGCATGAAGGTCGGCGGCCGCCGGCAGCTGGTGATCCCGCCCCACCTCGGGTACGGCGACCGCGGCGCCGGCGGCGTGATCAAGCCCGGCGAGACCCTGATCTTCGTCTGCGACCTCGTCGAGGTCCGCTAGCTCGTTCGTCGGTCGAGCTCGTTCGTAGGTCGAGCCCGTTCGTCGGTCGAGCCCGTTCGTCGGTCGAGCCCGTTCGTCGGTCGAGCCCGTTCGTCGGTCGAGCCTGTCGAGACCACTCGCTCAGCCCACGACCACCCGACGACCGGCGCACTCCACGACGTCACCGGTGACGAGCTGCCGGCCACGCCGCGACTCGACCTCACCGTTGACGCGGACCAGCCCGGAGCCGAGCAGCCCCTTGGCGTCGGCGCCGGAGTCGACGAGGTCGGCGAGCTTGAGGAACTGGCCGAGCCGGATCGACTCGTCCCTCAGCGGTACGACGGACTCGCTCATGGGGCTCTCCTCGGGACGGCTGGTCAACCGACCAGGACGGCAACGGTGTGGATCAGGACGCCGACGAGTCCGCCGACGATGGTGCCGTTGATCCGGATGAACTGCAGGTCGCGGCCGACGTGCAGCTCGATCCGGCGGGCGGCCTCCTTGCCGTCCCAACGCTGGATCGTGTGCGTGATCACCGCGGTGACCTCGGCGCCGTACCGCGAGACCGCGAACACCGCGACGTCGGCGGCGGTGCCGTCGAGACGCCGGCGCAACGCGTCATCCTCGCGCAGCTGGGTGCCGAACGACGCCAGCTCGGCGCGGAGCCGCTCCCGGACGGCGCCCTCGGGGTCGGCCAGGGACGCCTGGAGGGCTCGGCGCAGCGCGTTCCAGAGCGCGACGCTCGACTCCACCACCTGGGGGTGCTCCAGGAGCCGCTCCTTGAGCCGCTCGGTGCGCTCCTGGGTCTCGGGGTCGTGCTGCAGGTCGTCGGCCAGCTGGGTCAGCATCGAGTCGACCGCCTGCCGGGCCTGGTGGTGCGGGTCGTCCCGGATCTCCTCCAGCCAGACCAGCGCCTCGGTGTGCAGCCGGCGGGTCACCGCGTCGTTGAGACGGGGCGGGGCCCACCACGGGGCCCGCTGCTCGAGCACCTCCGCGAACGTGTCGGGGTGCTCCACCAGCCAGCGGTGCAGCTCGTCGACGGTGAGGTCCACGAGGTGGCGGTGGACGTCGTCGCGCACCACCTCCGCGAGCAGGCTGCCGGCCAGCGGTGCGATGGGCTCCTCCCGGAACCGCGGGATCAGGGCGGCGGTGACGAAGTCGGCGATGTGCTCGTCGCGCACCTTGCCCAGCCCGATCGAGGCGACGTCCGCGACCTCGTCGACCACTCGGCGCACGTGGGCCGGCTCGGCCAGCCACTGGCCGACCCGCAGCGAGATGTTCGCCGTGGCGATCCGCTCGCGGATCACCGCCTCCTGCAGGAAGTTCTCCCCGACGAACTCCTCGAGGCTGCGTCCGAGCTCGTCCTTGCGCTTCGGGATCAGCGCGGTGTGGGGCACCGGAAGGCCGAGCGGGTGCTTGAACAGCGCTGTCACCGCGAACCAGTCGGCGATCGCGCCGACCATCGACGCCTCGGCGCCGGCGTTGACGAAGCCCCAGAAGCCGTGCGCGCCGAGCGTGACGAGGTAGACCACCGCGGCGAACGCCAGCAGCGAGACCGCGAGGGTCCGCATCCGGCGCAGCCCGCGTCGGCGCTGGGCGTCGGCAGCGGGGTCCGGGGTGATCATCGCGATCGTCCCGACGGAGGTGGTGGTCATCGCCCGATTCTCGCCCATGCCCACGCGGTACGGCGTACCGGCCGGGGTGCCACAATGCCGCCCATGCGCACGGTGATCACCTTCGGCACGTTCGACGTCTTCCACGTCGGCCACCTCCGGGTGATCGAGCGCGCCGCCGCACTCGGCGACCGGCTGGTCGTGGGGGTGTCGGCCGACGCCCTCAACCTGCGCAAGAAGGGTCGCGAGCCGGTCTTCAGCCAGCACGAGCGGATGGAGATCGTCGCGGCCCTGCGGATGGTCGACGAGGTCTTCGTCGAGGAGAGCCTCGAGCTCAAGCGCGACTACATCGAGAAGTTCCACGCCGACGTGCTGGTGATGGGCGACGACTGGGCCGGCCGGTTCGACGAGTTCGGCGACATCTGCGAGGTCGTCTACCTGCCCCGCACGCCGGCGATCTCGACCACCGCCCTGATCGAGAAGATCTCCTCGACCACCTGAGAGGAGGCCGTCATGCGCCGTTCCGTCGTGCTGCCGCCGTCGCTTTTGTAGCGGCGACACTGTCGCCCACGACCGGATCGACGCCGCCGTCGTCCGCGGCCCCGAGCGCCGGGACCACGCCTGTCACGGTGCCGGACACACACGACGGGTCGATGAGAGTCCGGGACCTGCGCCTGGCCCTCCCCCGGCTGACCGGCCGCAGGTCGGCACGCTGGGCTACCGGCCGGCGTTCCCCGGCGGCGGCCAGCAGTTCTCCGCGGCCCGGCCGGGCACCGGCTGGAAGCCGTTCTCCGTGCACCATCTCGCGTCCCGGAGCGTCCGCGCCGTCCCGGACGCCGGCTTGACCGGATCGCGCTGGCGGCTGCGGCTGCTGGTGCACGCCCCGGCCCCCGCGACCGACCAGGCGGTCGTCGTCCGGGTGGTCCACACCCACGGTCCCGACACGACCAGCCTGGTCCCGCTGACCCCGCGTGGCACCGGCCGGGTGGGGCTGCCCTTCGACCACCGTCGGGTGCGCTACGTCTCGGTGACCCTGGCGGACGGGGGTGCGGCTCACCGCATTCTCGCGCTGACCCCGTCGCGGGCGCCGTACGACGTCGTAACCGGCCCGAGACAATTCCGAGACAATTCTGTGACCTGAATTTCCGGCGGCTCGCAATGGAAATTCTGGCAAGAATTTCCGGCCCGATATCGATTCGTTATCCCCTCGATATCAGACAGCGATAGTCGACTGGTTGTGTGAGGCGCAGGGTCCGGTCCGCGCCGACCGCGCGGCTCGTCCCTGCTGCACCTCGACGAAGGCTCGTCGAGACGTTCTATCCATGGAAAGGCGCGTACATGAGACTCAAGACTCCGCTGGTCGCCCTGTCGTCGGTCGGGCTGTTGGCCCTGGCCGCGTGTGGCGGCTCGGGCGGCGGATCCGACGCCACCGGCGGCACTCCCTCGAACTTCAAACCCGGGGCCACCGGCAACGGCCAGGACCCGACCGCCAAGGGCCCGGTCACCATCTCGGGTGCTCAGAAGGGCGGCACCGTCACGGTGAACACCCAGCTGGGCCTGACCACCACCTTCGACCCCAGCGAGATCTACTACACCGACACCTCGTCGGTGATGAGCGGTCTGATTGCGCGGTCGCTCACCCAGTACAAGTACGACCCGAGCACCAAGAACATGGTCCTCGTGCCCGACCTGGCCACCACCCTCGGCACCCACAACGACAACTACACCAAGTGGTCGTTCACGATCCGTCCCGGCGTGAAGTGGGAGAACGGCACGCCCGTCACCGCCCAGCAGGTCGCCTTCGGCATGACCCGCTGCATGGACACAGCCACGTTCCCCACCGGCCCGTGCCAGTACTACGCGAACGCCTACTACAAGGGCGGCACCGCCTACAAGGGCATGTACACCGACCCCGGTTCGAAGTTCAAGGGCATCACGGTCAAGGGCAACACGATCACCATCAAGATGGCGCGGCCGTTCCCGGACATGCCCTACTGGGGCACCTTCCCGGCCAACGGCCCGATCCCCTCGGGCAAGGCTTCGGACCCGAAGACCTACAAGAACCACCCGCTGTCGACCGGTCCCTACAAGATCAGCAAGTTCAGCCCCTCCAAGGAGCTGATCCTGGTCAAGAACCCCAACTGGGACCCCGCGACCGACCCGGCTCGCACCCAGTACCCCGACGGGTACGACTTCAAGATGCAGCAGCAGCCGGAGAAGACCGACCAGATCCTGCTCGCCGACTCCGGCTCCGGCCAGACCACGCTGACCTACGACGACCTGCTCGCGCCTGACTTCAACAAGATGAAGCAGACCGACCCGTCCCGTCTGACGCTCGGCGGTCAGCCCTGCACGACCTACTGGGCCCCGGACAACCGCAAGATCACCAGCAAGAAGGTGCGCGAGGCGCTGCAGTTCGCCTACCCGTACAAGAACGCGATCCTCGCGGCCGGTCTGATCCCGGGTGTCAACGCGATCCCGGCGTCCAACCTGATGCCCCCGGGCATGCCGGGCCGTACGCCGTACAACGTGACGGGCCACCAGGCGTTCCAGACCGACCCGGCGAAGGCGAAGGAGCTGCTGAAGTCGGCCAACTCGATGGGCTACGAGATCCGGTTCCTGTTCCGGACCGACGACCCGCTGAACATCAAGGTCAAGGACGCTGTCGTCAAGGCGCTCACCGAGGCCGGCTTCAAGGCCACCCCGGTGCCGACCACGACCGCGAACTACACCGTGGCGCGTGACAACACCAAGGAAGACATCAACGTCCGCTCCGCGGGCTGGTGCTCCGACTGGCCGTCGGGCTCGACCTGGCTGCCACCGGTGCTCGGTTCGACCGACCCGACCAAGACGAACTCCTTCGGCTCGAACTACTCGGCCTTCGGCAACAAGTCGGTCGACTCGCAGATGGAGAACATCCAGCGGCTGCCCCTCGCCCAGCAGGCGGGAGCGTGGAACGCGCTGGACAAGCAGATCGCGGAGAAGTACTTCCCGTTGTTCACCACCTACTACGGCGGTGTCGCGCAGGCCCACGGGTCGAGGATCCAGGGCGACAACGACGACAACACCCTCGGGATGCCGACCTGGAAGAACATGTGGGTCTCCCAGTAGCAGCAAAGGAGATCCCGGTCTGAGATAAGCCCACCCAGGGTGGTGGGGCGCGGAAAGTCCGCCGCGTCCCACCACCCGCTTTCTCACGTCCGGACCAGGTTTATCTGGAGGTGATTTCCAGCAATTTCCGCAGCATATCTTCTCGCCCTTCCGCATTTCGTGACCAAAGCGTGACCCCGGCCAACCTTGTGCTCGCCGAGCCCGGTCATAGCCTGACGCCGGCCCGGGCCGCCGGGCAGTCCTGTCGGAAGGGGTCACCGTGACCGGATTCGTCGTACGGCGTCTGCTCAGCTCGCTGCTGGTCGTCGTCCTCACCTCGATGTTCGTCTTCGTCCTCTTCTTCAAGGGCATGGGCGACAGCCCGGCCGTGAACTACTGCGAGAAGCTCAAGGCGGGCCAGTGCACACCGCTGAAGCTGGACTCGATCAAGCACCAGATGGGCTACGACAAGCCGCTGCTCTACAACTACGGCCAGTGGGCGAAGGGCATCTTCGTCGGCCGCGACCACGTCTACATGGACGGCAAGCTCTACGACTGCCCCGCACCGTGCCTGGGGATCTCGATCACCACCGGCAACCCGGTCTGGCAGGACCTGAAGGAGAAGTACCCGGCCACGCTGACCCTCGCGGTCGGCGGCTCACTGATGTACCTGACCCTGGGGGTCATCCTCGGCGCGTTCGCGGCGCGCTGGCGCGGCTCGCCGGCCGACCGGATGCTGGTCGGTGGGACGCTCGTGGTGTCCGCGATCCCGTTCTACGTGATCTGCCTGCTGGCCTGGATCTACCTGTCTCTCCAGCTGAAGATCTTCCCGAACACGGGCTACTACCCCCTGACCGAGAACCCGTTCAAGACGGTCAGCTACATGATGCTGCCGTGGCTCGTCCTCGGCCTGACCGGCTGTACGTCGTACGCCCGGTTCACCCGCGGCCAGATGGTGGAGACCCTCAACGAGGACTACATCCGGACCGCCCAGGCCAAGGGCATGCGCACCGGCCGGGTGCTGTTCAAGCACGCCCTGCGCGCGGCGATCGTGCCGGTGATCACGATCTTCGGCCTCGACTTCGCCTTCCTGCTCGGGGGCACGATCTTCATCGAGCAGATCTTCAGCATCGACGGCATCGGCTACTGGGGCCTGCAGGCCCTGACGACCCCGATCGACATCAACGTGGTCAGCGCGACGGTGCTGGTCGGCGCCGTCCTGATCGTGGTCGCCAACCTGCTGGTCGACGTCTTCTACGGCTTCCTCGACCCGCGCGTGACGGTGACCTGAGCCGGTCGCAGCCCGGCCCCCTCCCGACCGGCCGTGACCACCCATGCGGGAGAATCACGCACGTGACCGGCTTCGTCGTACGGCGTCTGGTGAGCGCCACGCTCGTCGTCGTCCTCACCTCCATGTTCGTCTTCGTGCTGTTCTTCAAGGGCATGGGCGACAGCGCTGCGGTGAACTACTGCGAGCAGCTCGGCCCCGGCAAGTGCAGCGCCCAGAAGCTCGACTCCATCCGGCAGCAGATGGGCTTCGACCGGTCCGTGGTCTACAACTACGGGCAGTGGGCCAAGGGGATCTTCGTCGGCCGCGACAACGTCTACATGGACGGCAAGCTCTACGACTGCCCCGCGCCGTGCCTCGGTATCTCGATCACCACCAGCGAGCCGGTGTGGACCGACCTCGAGGAGAAGTACCCCGCGACGCTCACGCTCGCGGTGGGGGGCGCCACGATCTACCTGACACTGGGGGTCCTGCTCGGGGCGCTGGCCGCCCGCTGGCGGGGCTCGTCGGCCGACCGGCTGCTGGTGGGCGGGACGCTGGTCGTCTCGTCCATCCCGTTCTACGTGATCGCGCTGCTGGCCTGGATCTACCTGTCCCTCCAGCTCCAGATATTTCCCAACACCGGGTACTACCCGATCAGCGAGAACCCGCTGAAGACGGTCAGCTACATGATGCTGCCGTGGCTGGTGATCGGCCTGACCAGCTGCACCGACTACGCGCGGTTCACCCGGGGCCAGATGGTGGAGACCCTCAGCGAGGAGTACATGCGGACCGCGCAGGCCAAGGGCCTGCCGATGCGGCACCGTCTCTTCAAGCACGCGCTGCGCGCTGCCATCGTGCCGGTGATCACCATCTTCGGCCTCGACTTCGCCACCCTTCTGGGCGGCACGATCTTCACCGAGCAGATCTTCAGCATCGACGGGATCGGGCACTGGGGCCTCCAGGCTCTGCACGACCCGATCGACATCAACGTGATCAGCGCGACGGTGCTGGTGGCGGCGGTGCTGATCGTGGTGGCCAACCTGCTCGTCGACATCCTCTACGGGTTCCTGGACCCGCGAGTGTCGGTGTCCTGAGGGGGTACGCACCCCGAGGGTTCGCATCACCGCAACCTCGCCGTGACCCGACTGTCGGCGGTCGTGTCTAGGCTGGAGCGACTCGGTTCCCACACCCGGACGTCCGTCACAACGAGGTGATTCTTCCGATGACGACCACCAGCCCGAGGCCGACCCGCGACCCGCACCTCCTTCTCGACCGCTACGCGCAGGTCCGTTCCACCACTGAGCACCTGGCCGCGCCGCTCTCGCCCGAGGACCAGACCGTCCAGTCGATGGCGGACGTCTCCCCCACCAAGTGGCACCGGGCCCACGTCACCTGGTTCTTCGAGACCTTCGTGCTCGCCGAGAACGAGCCCGGCTTCGAGCCCTTCCAGGACACCTACTGGTTCCTGTTCAACAGCTACTACGAGACCGTCGGGCCGCGCTACGCGCGCGCCGAGCGCGGCGTGATCAGTCGGCCCGGGGCCCACGACGTCGGCGTCTACCGCGGCAACGTCGACGACCGGATGCGCGACCTGCTCGACCGGCTGGACGAGGGCTCGCTGAGCAAGGCCGCCGACACCATCGAGCTCGGCTTCCACCACGAGCAGCAGCACCAGGAGCTGCTGCTGATGGACATCAAGCACGTGCTCTCCCTCAACCCGCTCCGGCCGGCCTACGCCGGGTCGCCGAGCGCCGACGCGACCCCCGACCGGCTCGGGTGGGTCGACTTCGAGGGCGGCCTGGTCGAGATCGGCCACGACGGCGAGGGGTTCTCCTTCGACAACGAGCTTCCCCGCCACCAGCAGTACCTCCAGCCCTACCGGCTGGCCGACCGGCTCGTCACCAACGGCGAGTGGCTGGAGTTCATGGTCGACGGCGGCTACCGGCGCCACGAGCACTGGCTCTCCGACGGCTGGGCGCGGGTCAACGCCGAGGGCTGGGAAGCGCCGTTCTACTGGACCGAGATCGACGGCCACTGGTTCGAGCACACCCTCAACGGCACCTGGCCGGTCAACCCCGGGCTCCCGGTCAGCCACGTCAGCTTCTACGAAGCCGAGGCCTACGCCGCGTGGGCCGGCAAGCGGCTGCCGAGTGAGGCCGAGTGGGAGCACGCCGCGACCCAGACGCTCTCCGGCGCCCCGGACGACCTCGGCAACCTCGCCGACCGGACGACGTTCCACCCGCGGGCGGCGGGCGAGGCCACCGGCGGGCTACGGCAGCTGTTCGGAGACTGCTGGGAGTGGACCTCGTCGGCGTACCACCCCTACCCCGGCTTCCACCCGCCGACGGGCGCGATCGGGGAGTACAACGGCAAGTTCATGTCCAACCAGATGGTGCTGCGCGGCGGCTGTGCGTTCACGCCGGCCGGGCACGCCCGGGCGACCTACCGCAACTTCTTCCCGCACGGCGCTCGCTGGGCGCTGTCGGGCGTGCGGCTGGCCGAGGGGCAGGTCGCAGCATGAGCCGCACCCGCGTCTCGGTGCTGCTCGAGCCGGGCTCGGCCAACGCGGCCCTCGTGCAGGACGTTCGGCGGGGCCTCGGCTCGCAGCCGCTGACGCTGCCGCCGAAGTGGCTCTACGACGACGAGGGCTCACGGCTCTTCGACGAGATCACCCGCCTCCCGGAGTACTACCCGACCGAGGCCGAGCGGGCGATCCTGCGCGACCGGGCCGACGAGATCGCCGCGCTGTGCGACGCCACCACTCTGGTCGAGCTCGGCAGCGGCACCAGCGACAAGACCCGGCTGCTGTTGGGCGCGTTCTCCGCGGCCGGGCACCTCGACCGCTTCGTGCCGGTCGACGTCTCCGAGGGCACGCTCCGCGACGCCGCCGAGCAGATCGCCACGACGTACGACGTGACCGTCGAGGCGATCGTCGGCGACTTCACGCTCCACCTGGCCCACCTCCCGCGCGACGACCGCAAGCTGGTCGCGTTCCTGGGCGGCACCATCGGCAACCTCTACGTCGAGGAGCGCAGCGCCTTCCTCGGCGCCCTGGCCGACTCCTGCGAGCCGGGTGACTGGCTGCTGCTGGGCACCGACCTGGTGAAGGCGGCCGACCGGCTGATCGCGGCCTACGACGACCCGGGCGGCATCACCGAGCGGTTCGTCCGCAACGGCCTGCGGGTGCTCAACCGCGACCTGGGGGCCGACTTCGACCTCGGCGGGTTCACCTACGTGCCGTTCTGGGACCCCCACCTGCGCCGGATGGACCTCCGGCTGCGCGCGGAGTCGCCGATGGACGTGACGATCCCCGGCGCGGGGGTCGACCTCCACCTGGCCAGCGGCGAGGAGATCCGGATGGAGATCTCCACGAAGTTCACCGTCGACAGCATCCGCGAGGAGCTCGGCGCGGTCGCCTTCGACGTCGTCCGCACCTGGAGCGACCCCCACGACGACTTCGCGGTGACCCTGGCCCGCAAGCTCGAGGTCTGAGCCGGTCAGCCCCGCGGCGCCAGGTCCTGGAGGTAGCCGAAGGCACGCAGCACCATCGCGTCCACGCCGGGACTGGTCGTCCGCGGCGGGCCGACCGCGACGGCGTCGGGGTCGCGGAGCAGCGCGTCCTCCGGCACGCCCGCCGACCGGGCGGCGGCCAGGCAGGTGTCGACCGCCACCCGCACCGCATCGGGCTCGAAGCTGAAGATGGTCTCGAACAGCCGCTCGCCGTCACGGTCGGCGTCCGGGACCTCCCAGGCGGTCAGCACCGCGGAGAAGTCGGCGGAGCGCACCACCACCGCCCACTCACGCAGCAGCGGCGAGTCCTGGTCGAGGTGGACCCGTACCGGACGCGTCCCCGGGGTCGGGGGCTCGGGGAAGTCGGCGAAGACCACGCAGCTGTCGGCGGTCCGCGCCAGCTCCCGCCAGCGGGTGGCCGACCGCAGGTAGAACTCCTCGCGCTGGAAGGCACCGAAGACCAGGGGCCGCACGGCACGAGCCAGCGCCTCGTCCTCGATCGCTCGCGAGATCGCGACCAGGACGTCGCGCCGCATCACCCGGCTCGCCAGGTGCGGCAGCAGCCGGCGCAGCTCACCGTAGACCGACAGGTCGCGCGCGTCGGTGTCGCCCTGCTCGACGACCCGGGCGATGGCCTGGGCCAGCCGCGACCCCGACTCCTTGAGCGTCAGCACCCGGGCGATCCGGTCGACCTCGCGTTCGTCGTAGGTGCGCCGCCCCGACGCCGTACGCCGGGGCTGCGGGAAGCCGAACCGCGTCTCCCAGGCCCGGATCACCTGCGGGGTGAGACCGGTACGGCGGGCGAGGTCGCCGATGCCCAGCTCACTCATGCCGGGACCCTAGTGCGTCAGTCGTCGATGTGAGTGTCGGACCCCGGCTCCAGGGCACGAGGGCCCTCGGCGTGGTGACGCGCAGCGTCGATCTCCTCGGCGGTCGGCGGCTGCACGTTGTCGCCGTACACCCCGCGGGAGATCCGGGCGCGGGCGCGCTCGGCCCGCTGACCCCGGTGCAACGACGCCGTTCTCGTCGACGCGCCCGGCAGGGACCAGCACCCGGTCCGGCTCGCGGGAGGCCAGCCTGAAGGCCTCGGCCTCGTCGATCGGCTGGTGCCGCTCGGTGTAGCCGCCGTCGGGAGACCGCATGATGATGCCGGTCTCGTAGCCGTGCAGCAGTCGGTCGTTGTCGGCTCGCTGCAGCCCGATGCACCAGCGACGGGTCACCAGGAACACGATCGGCGGCACGATGAAGACCGCGGCCCGCATGAAGTAGGTGATCGCGTTCAGGCTCATCGACAGGTGGGTGGCGATGATGTCGTTGCCGCCGGCCGCCCAGAAGAGCCCGTAGACCGCCATCAGCGAGGCCAGGAACGCCGTCCGGGTCGGGGCGTCCCGCGGCCGCTGGAGCAGGTGGTGCTCGCGCTTGTCACCGCTGACCCAGGCCTCCACGAACGGCAGCATCAGGACGATGGTGAACATCAGGATCGGCAGCACCTGGATCGGCAGCAGGATGTTCCACGAGATCGGGTGGCCGAAGATGTGGCTCTCCCAGTTCGGCATGATCCGGAGCGCGCCGTCGGGCCAGCCCATGTACCAGTCGGGCTGCGACCCGGCCGTCACCTTGGTCGGGTCGTAGGGGCCGAACTTCCACACCGGGTTGATGGACAGCAGTCCGCCCATCAGCGCGGTGACCCCGAAGACCATGAAGAAGAAGCCGCCGGCCTTGGCCATGTAGACCGGGAGCATCGGGTAGCCGACGACGTTCTGCTCGGTCCGGCCCGGCCCCGGCCACTGGGTGTGCTTGTGGAAGACCAGGAGCAGCATGTGCGCGCCGATCAGCCCGAGCAGGAGCCCGGGGATCAGCAGGATGTGCACGACGTACAGGCGCGGGATGATCGAGTCGCCGGGGAACTCCCCGTTGAAGAGGAAGAAGTCCATGTAGGTGCCGACGACCGGCGTCGCCTTGAGGAACCCGTCGGCCGCCTTGAGCCCGGTGCCGGACAGCAGGTCATCGGGCAGCGAGTAGCCGGTGAAGCCCTCGATCGTGCCGAGCAGCAGCAGGATGCTGCCGATCACCCAGTTCAGCTCGCGCGGCTTGCGGAACGCGCCGGTGAACGCCACCCGCATCAGGTGGACCATCATCGAGCCCACGAAGAGCATCGCGGCCCAGTGGTGCATCTGCCGCACCAGCAGGCCGCCACGCACGTCGAAGGAGATGTGCAGCGTCGAGGCGTAGGCATCGGACATCGGTACGCCGCGGAGCTGGGCGTAGGTGCCCTGGTACGTCGACTCCGACATGCTGGGGTTGAACCACAGCGTCAGGAACACCCCGGTCAGGAGCAGCACCACGAAGCTCCACAAGGCGATCTCCCCGAGCATGAACGACCAGTGGTCGGGGAAGACCTTGCGCAGGTTCTTCCGGGCCAGCTTCGCCAGGCCGAGCCGGTCGTCGGCCCAGGCCGCGACCGCCCCCGCGCGCCCCTGTGGCGCGGGGGCAGCCGCGGCATCGCGGTTCGACGTCGCCACTCGACCGAGATCCGTGCTCACCGGTCCACCCCCGTCGCGTCGCCGTAGGCACACGCTGTGCACCTTTTCTCAACAGTATGTCTAACTTGCTCGCACCACAAGATGACACTGCCTCCGGCTGGGTAGCCTGACCGTGAGGGGGTCACCCATGGCAGTCAGACCAGCGCGCGCGGTCGCTTTGTCGCGTGCCCAGCCCAACGCGTTCGCGCGCGACCTGTTCGACGGCCTCCCGGGTCGCTACGACGTACTCGAGGCGGTGCTGTCCTTCGGGCAGAACCAGCGCTGGCGCACTGCGATGGTCGACGCCGTCGTCCGGGCACCGCTCACCCCACGGCGCATCCTCGACGTCGCCACCGGGACGGCTGGCGTCGCGCTGATGCTGACCGAGCGGACTGGCGCCGAGGTCGTCGGGATCGACCTCACCGAGCAGATGCTCCGCGAAGGACGCAGCAGGGTCGACCAGGCCGGACGTGCCGACCGGGTCGACCTGGTGTGCGGGCGTGCCGAGCAGCTGCCGTTCCCCGACGCGACGTTCGACGCGCTCACCTTCACCTACCTGCTGCGCTACGTCGCCGACCCCGGCGCAACCGTGCGCGAGCTGGCCCGGGTGGTCCGGCCGGGCGGGACCCTGTCGTCGCTGGAGTTCTTCGTCCCCCCGCCGCCGGTGTGGCTGCCGGCCTGGCGGCTGTACACCCGGGTGGTGCTGCCGACCGCGGGGTTCCTCGGCGGCGGACGGGCCTGGGCCCGGGTCGGTCGGTTCCTCGGCCCCTCGATCGAGGAGCACTACCGGCACTATCCCGTCGACGCCCACGTGGACCTGTGGCGCGACGCCGGCCTGGTCGACGTGCAGGCTCGGCCGATGAGCCTCGGCGGAGGACTGGTGATGTGGGGGCGCAAGCCCGATGGCTGAGCCCACGACGACCACCACCCCCGCCTTCTACGCACGCCGGGGCGGTCGCGGCGCCGACTGGTGGACGCTGCTCCACCCGCCCTACACGCTCTGGCACCTCAGCTACGTCGTGCTCGGTGCGGCGCTGGCGGAGTCGCTGGACTGGACAGCGCTCGCGGCCAGCGTCCTGGCCTTCTTCCTGGCCGTCGGCGTCGCCGCCCACGCCCTCGACGAGCTGGCCGGGCGCCCGCTGGGCACCGGGATCCCGGACGGCGTGCTCCGCGTGGTCGCCACCCTGGCGACAGTCGGTGCCTGCGCGCTCGGCGTGGCGGGGACCTTCTTCCACGGTGACCCGAACTGGTGGCTGCTCGCCGCGGTCCCCGTCGGGGCCGTGCTGCTGGTCGGCTACAACCTCGAGCTGTTCTCCGGGCGGCTGCACACCGACGCGGTGTTCGCCTGGGGCTGGGGCGGCTTCCCGGTGGCGGTCGGCTTCATCGCGCAGGCCCCGGCCCTGGCGTGGGGCCGCTGCCTCGCGGCCGTGGTCGCCGTACTGGCCGCGGTCGGCACGTCGTACGCCCAACGCTGCCTCAGCACGCCGGCCCGCCACCTGCGTCGCCGTACCTCCGAGGTGAGCGGCACCCTCCGGCGCGCCGACGGCAGCGTCGAGGAGCTCGACCGGGCCGCCCTCCTGGCACCCCTGGAGGGCGCCCTGCGCGCGCTGTCGTGGGTGCTCCCGGCCTGCGCGGTCGCCGCCCTGCTGGTGCACGCCTGATGTCGCCGGCGAAGCGCACCATCACCCGGGTCGTCGTCCTCGGAGCGGGCTTCGGGGGCCTGGAGCTGAGCACGCGGCTCTCCCACGACCTCGGCGACCGGGTCGCGGTGACGCTGATCGACCGCAACGACGCGTTCGTCTTCGGCTTCCACAAGCTCGACGTGATGGTCGGCAGCCGCACCCTGGACGACGTCCGCCTGCGCTACGCCGGCACTCGACCACCCACACGTCGACTTCCGGCAGGAGACCGTCGTCGCCATCGACCCCGCACGGCGGCGCGTCACCACCGACGGCGGCACCTACGACGCCGACGTGCTCGTCGTCGCGCTGGGAGCCGACCTGGCGCCGGAGCGGACCCCGGGACTGGTCGAGTGCGGTCACGAGTTCTACTCCCCTGCCGGTGCGGCCGCGGTGCGCGACCTGCTCCCCGACTTCCGGGGCGGGTCGATCGTGATCGGAGTCCTGGGCGGCTTCTTCAAGTGCCCGCCCGCGCCGTACGAGGCGGCGCTCATGCTCCATGACCTGCTGACCAGGCGTGGGCTCCGCGAGGCGACCACCCTCCAGATCGTCACCCCGATGCCGAAGCCGATCCCGATCTCGGACGACGTCTCGTCGTCGATCCTGTCGCTGCTGGACGAGCGCGGCATCGGTCACTCGCACTCGTCGTGGGTCGAGCGGCTCGACCCCGACACCAAGGTGGCTCACCTCCGCGACGGAAGGGAGATCGCCTTCGACCTGTTCCTCGGCGTACCGGTGCACGTCGCGCCGCCGGTGGTCGTCGAGTCGGGCCTGACCGAGGACGACGGCTGGATCGCCGTCGACCGCAACACGCTCGAGACGCGCTTTCCCGGCGTGTACGCCGTCGGTGACGTCGCGAGCATGCCCGTGCCGCGCGCCGGGGTCATCGCGGAGGGTGAGGCTGCGACGTTGGCCGACGTACTGCTGCACCGGCTCGGCGGCGGCGCCGACCCGGCACCGTTCGCGGGGCGGATCACCTGCTACATGGAGATGGGCGACGACACCATCGGCATGGTCGACGTCGACTTCCTGTCCGGGCCCGCGCCGGTCGCGACCTTCACCCCGCCGTCCCGCGCCGGCGCCGACGCCAAGCGCGCCTTCGCCTCCACCCGCCGCCAGCGCTGGTTCGGGCTCGACGGCTGAGGAGGCGGGATGGGTGCGGCACGGATCGAGGAGTACGACGGTCCCCACCGCGACCTGTTGTGGTCGTTCCGGGAGGCCGAGGACTCCGAGTCCCTCCTCGACGGCTACGTCGACCTGGGTCGCCTCTGGGTCGCCCGCGATGACGACGGTGCGATCCTGGGCCACCTCCAGGCCGTACCCCGGGACGACTCCTCGACCTGGGAGGTGACGAACACCGCGGTCTCGCCCGAGGCCCGTGGCAACGGCGTGGGGCGGGCGTTGCTCGAACGAGCAGTGGAGGAGGCGCGTCTGGCCGGCGCCTCACGCGTAGTGCTCGCCACGGGGGCCGCGGACATCGGCAACCTGCGCTTCTACCAGCGGTGCGGGTTCCGGATGACCCGCGTGGTGCCGGACGCCTTCGGCCCGCACTCCGGCTACCCCGACCCGATCTGGATCGACGGCATCCTGCTCCGCGACCAGGTGTGGTTCGAGCGGGTGCTGTGATGCCCGACGACCTCGTGCTGCGCGGGGCCCGCACCGCGGTCGCCTGCTGGGCGGAGTACGCCCGCACCACGCCCGGCGCAGCCGTGCGACGACTCCCGGGCGTCGACGCCGCGGTGTTCCCGCAGGGTCCCGAACGAGACGTCTTCAACAACGCGATGCTCGAGCAGGGCCTGGGGCCCTCCGCCCGCGCGCGGGCCCTGGACGCGATGGTGGACGCGTACGCCGAGGCCGGGGTCACGTCGTACGCCGCGTGGGTGCACGAGAGCGACCTGGCGATGCGCGAGGACCTGGCGGCTCGGGGCTTTCAGCACCAGGAGACGACCTGGGCGATGGGCCGGTCGCTCGACGACCTGACCGGGCCCCCGCCTGCCGTCGACCTGGCTGCCGACGACTGGGCCGAGTACCTCCGCGTCCTGGAGCTCCCGCCGGGGCTGCTGACGACCGCGGACCCGGCGGCCTACGACGTCGTCCTGGGCCGGCTCGGCGACGAGACGGTGGCAGCGGCGATGGCCTTCGACCACGACGACGACTGCGGCGTGTACAACGTGGGCACGCTCGAGCGGGCCCGACGCCACGGCCTGGCCGGTGCCCTGACCATGAGCCTGCTCCACCGCGCCAGGCTCCGCGGTCGACGTACCGCGACGTTGCAGGCGACCGAGATGGCCCGCGGCGTCTACGCGGCCGCGGGGTTCCGCGACCTCGGGCGGATCCTCGAGCACGGCCCCCCTCGCCCGGGTCCGGGAGCCCGGACATGAGCACGGACGCTGTCGAGACGACTGGCGCCGGCACGCCGTCGGCTCTCGCGGACCGCCGGTCTCGGACTGGTGCTGGTCGCCGTCGGGCTCGCGATCCTGGGCTGGCTGGCCTGGGAGTTCTGGGGCACCAACTGGGTCTCCCACCGCACCCAGGCCCGGGTGGTCAAGCAGATCCAGCGGGACTGGCTGCTCGGGCGCGGCACCACGCTGGTCCCGGAGGGGCCGGATGGCAGCAAGGTCGCAGCCCGTGCGATCGTCAGGATCCCGCGCTTCGGCTCGAGCTACGCCATCCCCGTCCTGGACGGCACCTCGGACTCCGTGCTGGCGGCGGGTTTCGGGCACTACGACGGGACCGCCCAGGCCGGCGGCGTCGGCAACTACGCGCTGGCCGCGCACCGGGTCACCCACGGCGAGCCGCTGCGCGACATGCCCGACCTGCAGCCCGGCGACCGGGTCATCGTCGAGACCCGCCGCACCGTGTTCACCTACCGCCTCGACACCGGCGGCGACGACCTGACCGTGCCGTTCAGCGCCTCCTGGGTGCTGGCGCCGCTGCCGACCAACCCGGACGGTGGCGTCCAGCCGCCGAGCCGCTCGCCGCACCAGCGCCTGATCACGCTGACCACCTGCTCGGAGCTCTTCCACACCGACAACCGACTGGTCGCCTTCGGGCACCTGGTCTCGCGTCAGCCTCGCCCCTGAGCCCGGCTAGCTGCGGCGGCGCGACCGGGCCAGCAGCAGACCGCCGGAGGCGAGGCACGCCAGCGCCGCGACCAGCCAGGCGAGCGCCGGTCCGCCGGTGTTGGGCAGGTCGGGCCCGGTGGGGCCGGTCGGCGGCGTGGCCGGCCCGCCGGTGAGCGGCGGCAGGTGGCCGACCGACACGTCGCGCGGGTCCTTGCCGGTGTGACCGCCGGTCACCACCACGTGGTTGACCACGTCGCCGGTGGTGCCCTTGGCCACCGAGGCGGTGAGCACGAACGACGTGGAGCGGTGGACCTTCGAGGACGTCGGGATAGGTACAGGTCACCGTCTTCGCCGCCGCCTGGCAGGTCCAGCCGCGCCCGGAGACCTCGACGTAGGAGAGCGCGGCGGGCAGCTCGTCGACCACCACGATGTCGGTCGAGGTGTTGTTGGGGCCGCGGTTGCCGACCGTGATCCGGTACGTCGCGGTGCTGTGGGTCAGGCTCAGCAGCGTCTTGTCCACGGTGAGCTCGACCGCGGACCGCACGGTGGCCGGATCGGAGGCGGTGTTGTTGGTGGAGTCGGTGTCCTCGGCGCCAGAGGTCACCGTCGCGACGTTCACCACGCTCGGGAACGCCGCCGGCCCGACGGTCACCTTCAGTGTGATCGTGCTGGTCTCACCGACCTTCAGGCCGGCGGCGGCGACACAGGTCACGGTGCTCTTCGCCGCGGAGCAGTCCCAGCCGGGGCCAGTCGCACTGACGAAGGTGAGCCCGTCCGGCAGCACGTCGGTGACCCGGACCGGACCCGGGTCGGCGGTCGGTCCGTGGTTGACGACCTTCAGCCGGTACGTCGCCTGCTTCCCGACGCTGACCGGGTCGCGGTGGGACTTGCTGATCGCGAGGTCGACGAGCGGCGGGACGGTCACGTGGTCGGTCGAGGAGTCGTTGCCGGGCTTCGGGTCGGGGGTCGTGGTGTGGACCGTGGCGGTGTTGTCGACGGCCGGGTAGGCGCCCGGTTCGACGGTGACGACCAGGGTGATCGGGGTCGCGTCGGCACCGGCCGCGAGTGGGCCGGCCAGGTCACAGGTGACCACCCCGGCGGCCGCCGTACAGGTCCAGCCGTCGCCGGTCGCGGAGACGAAGGTCAGCCCGGCGGGCAGTGCGTCGCGCACCGTGACCTGGCGGGCGACCGAGGGCCCGTGGTTGGTCACCGCAAGGGTGAACTTGAGCGGGTCGCCGACTCGGGCGGCCTGGGTGTGGGACTTCACGATCGACAGGTCCGCGGTGGTGTCGACGTCGACGTCGTCGGTGGCGGTGTTGTTGCCCTCATCGGGGTCGACGGTCGGGCTGTCGACCGTCGCGATGTTGGTCAGCGTGCCGGGGTCGAGCGCGGCGTCGAGCTGGACGGTCAGGTGCAGCACCGGCGCGTCGGCGCCGGCCAGCAGACTGTCGTTCCCGTCAGGATGCAGGTCACCGTCTGCCCGCCGGGACCCGGCGCAGCCGCGGTGCACGACCAGCTGCCGGCGCTCGAGAGGTACGTCATGCCGACCGGAAGCGTGTCACGGATCCTGATCGGGGCCACCGCGTCGGAGGACCCGGCGTTGTGGACGGCCAGGTCGAAGGTGAGCGGGTCGCCCGCGTGCACCGTGGCGTCATCGTGGGTCTTGATCAGGGACAAATCGGCGTTGGCGTGCACGTCGACGGGCGCGGAGTCGGTGTTGTCCGCAGGGTCGTCACCGGCGGTGCTGGTGGTGGCGTGCGCGGTGTTGACGATCGTCGTACCGTCCGGCACACCGCTGCCCACCTGGACCATGACCACGATCGCAGGTGCGTCGGCGCCAGCGGCCACGGTGTCGCGGCTGCAGAGGATCGTGGTGTCGCCGGTGCAGTTCCAACCGTCGCCGGTGACCGACACCAGACTGAGGCCGGAGGGCAGCTCGTCGGTCACCGTCACCGCGTCCGCGTCGGACGGGCCGTCGTTGTGGACGACGATCGTGAACGCCGTGTCCTCACCCGCGGCCACCGGGTTGTCGCCGGTGGTCCTCTTGGTGAGCGAGATGTTGGCCTGGTCGGCGACCTCGGTCGGGTCCTGGGTGGTGTTGTTGTTGGGGACCGGGTCGGTGTCGGGACCGTCGACGCTGGCGATGTTCACCAGGGTGGCCGGCCCGGCATCGGGCGCCACGTGCGCGACGATGGTGATGTCGGGGGCGGCAGCGTTGTTCAAGAGTGCGAGGTCGCGAATGCACGTGATGGTGCGTTGGTCACCTGCGACGTCGCAGGTCCAGGTCGTGCCCGGACGCGGAGACGTAGGTCAGGCCTACAGGCAGCGTGTCCACGATGGTGATCGGCCCGGAAGAGGCCGACGGTCCGTTGTTCCGCGACGTGGACGGTGTACGTCACGTTCTGACCGGCAACGGCCGGGCTCGGCGTGTGTGTCTTGGTCGATCGCCAGGTCGGCCTGGGCGATGGAGGCGGTGTCGTCGGTGGCGGTGTTGTTGGCGGGGTTGGGGTCGGGCGTCGGCGAGCCGACGTGGGCGACGTTGTGGATGTTGCCTCGCTGGGACGCGTCGATGGCGACCGAGATCTGACGGTGGCGTCCGCCCCAGCTGCCAGCCGGTTCGACAGGGTGCACGTGACGTCCTGAGCCGCCGCCGAGCAGGTCCAGCCCGGGGTCACCGACGTGAACGCCGTGAAGGTCAGGTCGCGGGAAGGGTGTCGGTGATCTGGATCGGCGGGTCCGCGAACGACGGACCGAAGTTGTGGACGTCGAACTGGTAGGTGCCCACGCCGCCCGCGACGAAGGTGCTCGGCGAGGACTTCTCGAGCGCGAGGTCGGCCTGCTGGCCGGGAGTCCGGGTGACCGTGCTGCTGTTGTTGGCCGGCACCGGGTCGGGGGACGGCCCGTCGACCCGCGCGGTGTTGGTGACTGCCGTCGTGCGGTCGGGGTCGACGTGGACCACGAGCGTGATCTCGGGTGCGGAGGCACCGGCAGCGAGCGGGCCCGGACGGGTGCACGTGACCGTGCCGGCGGCCAGGGCGCAGGTCCACCCCGGCCCGGTGGCGCTGACGAACGTCGTACCGGCCGGCACCGCGTCGGTGACCACGATCGGGCCCGCGCTGTCGCTCGGTCCGCGGTTCTGCACGTTGAGCAGGTACGTCGCGTCCTGTCCGGCCACGAACGGGCCGCTCACGGTCTTGACGAGCGACAGGTCGACCGAACGGCGAGCGGTGGCGGTGTCGGTGGCCGTGTTGTTGCCGGGGACGGGGTCGTGGGTGTGGGCGGTGACGGTGACGTTGTTGGTGAAGGTGGCGCCGTCGGCGGTGTTCGCCGGGATGCCGGTGGTGACGGTGATCGTCGGGAAGGTCGCGTTCGGCGCCAGCGTGTCGGCGGGGTTGGTGCGGTTGCACACGATCTGGGTCAGGGAGGTGCTGCAGGTCCAGCCGGGCCCTGTGGCGGTCGCCGTCGAGATGTTGGGCGGCAGGACGTCGACGACGCGGAACGGCCCGGTGGCGGTGTCCGCTCCGTTGTTCCTGACGACCACGGACCAGGCGAGAGGCCGGCCCGGAACGGCGTTGCCGGTGTGGGTCTTGGTGACCGCGACGTCGGCGGAGTCGATGAAGACGGAGGCCGACACCGGCGGGCTGGTGTAGGGACCCGTGGCGTTGCCGGTCGCGCCCGTGGAGTCGGCCGCGTGCACGGTGAGGGTGTTGGTGTGCGGCACCGTCGAGCCGACTCCCGGGGTGGTGACGACGGCCGGCCCGGGCGTGGCGGTGTAGGTGATCACGACGTTCTGCCCCACCGGCAGGTCGAACAGGTTGGGCAGGCTGAGCACCTGCACGTTCCCGACAGTCGTCACCGTCGGCTCGATCTGGACAGCCGGGGCGCCGGCCAGGCTGACAAACGTGCTGCCGGGGTCGTAGGTCCAGTTCGGCGGCAGCCGATCGGTGCCCCCGATGTCGTGGGCCGTCGCGGCTCCGTCGCTGGTGATGGTGAGGGTGAAGGCCTTGGACTCACCGATGAACGCCTTGCCGGGGCTGGCCTGCTTGGCCAGTGAGATGTGGGGGAAGGCCGGGGTGATGGTGGCGGTGTCGGACGGGCCGACGTAGGACCGGCCACCGGCGGCCAGGCTCTCGTAGTGCGTGATCTGCGCGGTGTTGGTGAGAGGGGCTGCGGTCAGCGTCGCGCTGGGCGCCAGGGTGGCCGAGTAGCTGACCGAGGTGGTCGCACCAGGGCGCAGCGAGCCGGGGAGGGTCCAGGTGATGGTGCCGCCGCCGAAGGGTCCGGTGCCGGTCAGCTGACCGGCGTCGCTGATCGAAGCGGGGTCGACGACGACGCCGATCGGGATGGTGTCGACCACCGTGGTGTGGAACGCATCGCTGGTGTTGGGACCGGCCAGGTTGGAGATGGCGAGGTGGTAGTCGAAGGTCTCGCCCGGGGCCGGCCGCAGCGGGGCGACGGTCTTGTCGATGCTGAGGACCGGCTCCAGGATCGTGACGCTCGCCGCGGCGTTGACCGAGACCTGGTCGAACGGCCCGGTCACCGAGGTCGGCGGCGGACCGGGCACCACGTTCCAGGCCGCGTGGGCGGTGTTGGTGACCACGTCGCCGCGGTGGACGGTGGGCAGGTCCGCGATGATCGCGGAGTAGGTGACGGTGATCTCGCGGGCGCTCGGGTCGGACAGCACGTCGCCGAACGTCCAGCCGATCGTCGTACCGGTGCCGGGGCCGGCGGCGGGGGTGAGTGCGACGGGGGTCGCCGTACAGGTTCCGGGGCCCAGCACGTCACAGGTCGTCGACTCGAGCCGGACCGAGCCCGGCACGATGCTCGCCGGCAGCTGGTCGATGATCGAGGCGTTGAAGAAGTTGACGTTGGGGTTGATGTGGATCTGGATCGACCAGGTGCCACGCTCGCCGATGGTGAGGTGCTCGGGGTCGGCGATCTTCGTGATCGTGCCGGACCCGACGGTGATGGTGTCGGTGTCGGAGGAGGTCACCACCCGCTCGAGCGGGTTGTCGGGAGCCAGCGGGTCGGTCTTGTTGTCGTTGAGCGAGCTGCCCTTGGCGGTCGCGGTGTTGGTGTAGCGCTGGCCGCCGGCCGCGGCCGGCGAGACGGTCGCGGTGTAGCGCAGGATCTGCGCGGTCGTCGAGCTGTTCGGCAGGTTCCAGGCGATCCGGGTGGTGCCGACGGCGCACCCGTTGCTACCCGTCCCGGCCTGGGTGGCCGCGGTACCGGTGATGGGGGTGAGGAAGGCGTTGAACGTCAGCCCGTTGGGCACGCAGTCGACGACCCACAGGTCATGGGCAGGCGGGCGCCCCGCGGTCCCCACCAGGCTGCAGGGTGTAGGTCACGACCTCACCGGCCTCGACCACGTTGTCGGGGTCGTCGTCGTTCTTGGTCAGTGTGATCTGCGGCTCCACCACGGTGACCGTCGAGGAGTCGGTCACGGTCGGCAGGTCGGTGGCGAGCGTCGCCGCCGACTGGCTGTCGAACCGGGCGGTGTTGGTGCGCTCGACCCCTTGGGTGTTGGTGTCGAGCGTGCTGATGCGCGCCCGGACGAGCACCTCGAACAGCTGGGGGGTGTCCGTGTTGTTGGTGAAGCTCGCCGGGAAGGTCAGCGTCCCGTTCGTCGGGTCCAGGGTGAAGCCGGCGGGGAGGGGGTCCGTGGCGGGCGAGGTATTGGTCGCCGAGAACGTCGCGCTCGATGACAGGTAGGTGACCCCCAACGGCATCGGGTCGGTCAGCACGCCCTTGAAGACGGAGGTGCGCGCCGGCACCCGCACCTGCACGGTGTAGGTCAGGGTCTCGCCGACCACGGCCTCGTTGGGGCCGTTGCCGGGCTCCGTGATGTCGGTGATGTTGCTCTTGATGACGCTCACGCTCGGGGTGTGCACCTCGGAGTCGTCCGTCGCGCGGGGCACGTCCCAGGCCCGGGGGTCGGTGGAGGTGTCGATGTTGTTGCGCGGCTGGTGCCCCGCGGTGACGCCGGGCCGGTTGGTCGCGGTGTTGTACGAGCGCACGGCCGCGGTGTTCGGGAACGACGTGTTCACGCTGGTGTCGGCCGGGATCCGCATCGCGTAGGTCAGGGTGCGGGTGGCTCCCGGTGCGAGCGCGGGGGTCGCCGACAGCTGCCACCGGATCGCGCTGTGGGTGCCGTTGCCAGAGAACGAGGGCTGCGCCCGGGTCGGCGGGGTCGGTGCAGGCTCCCGCGTCGCTGATCGCCGAGATGTCGGCGCAGGTGATCCCGAGCGGCAGCACGTCCCAGACGTCCGGCGACAGGATGTCGACGGCGTTGCCGTTCGCCGCGGTGCCGTTGTTGTGGAGGTCGACCCGGAAGGTGACCAGGTCGCCGGCCCGCACCTGCACGTTGTCGGTGTCGGGCGGGTTGGCCGGGCCGCCGTTCACGTTCGCGACGCCCTTGACGATGCCGATCGGCGGTGGCGCGGCGATGCTGACGTTCACCAGGTCGCGCTGCGAGACGGTGCCGGTGGAGGTGGCGAACGTGAACTTCGCCAGGTTCGCGGTGATGTCGGGGGCCGGTCCGACGGCGGGGGCGCCGACGATGGCGGACAGCACCGCCTCGAAGACGGCGCCCTTGGGGGCGAACCGCAACAGGGCGCGGGGGTTCCCGATCACGAACAGGGGGTTCGGCGTCGACTCGTCGACGGTGAAGGGAACGGTGTTGGCGCCTGTCGCCACGGCCGACCCGGCCTCGTAGGTCAGGCCCGGCGGCAGGAAGTCACGGACGTTGGGGTTACGGGTGGCGACGTCGGCGGGGAAGTCGATCCTGATCTTGAAGCAGACCCGGTCACCCTCGTTGAACGTGCTCTGCGCGACCGTGGGGTCGTGGGTGTAGCCGGCGCCCGTCGTGCCGCAGGTCATCGGCGTCGTCTGCGGCAGGATCGACTTCTGCAGAGCCGGGCCGCCCGCGGTGAGGGTGGCCGACGACTCGTCGCCGACGGTCTCGGGACCGGCGGGCGCGGCGCGTCCACCGCGGGCGGCGGGTTCGTGGTGGCCGTGAGGTGAGCGGTGTTGGTGAACGTGTCACCCGACGACGTGGGGTCACCGGCGTTGCCGCCAGCCGGTGAACGTCGCACGCATCCGGGCGAAGTACTGGATCTGCGCGGTGCCGTTCGGCGCTGATGGTGAGCGGCGAGAACGTGACGTCGAAGGAGCCGTCGGCGTTCTGGACGACGTTGGTGATCGTCGCCCCCGTGGGCGCGAAGCCGGCCGCGGGATCGCAGTCGGCCGGTGCGCCGGTGACGAAGTTGCGCGTGTCATCGAGCGGACAGATGCCGTTGGGGAGGTGGTCGGTGACCACGATGCCGGAGGCGTCGGCGTACTCGCTGGTGTCGATCGTCGAGGGTGTACTGCTGGACGCCGTCCTCCACGAAGCTGGGGGTGGCGCTGCTCTTGAGCAGTCGGACGTCCTCGGACGTCACGGTCTCGGTGTCGGTCGAGCTGACCTGGTTGTCGGTGCCGGGCGCCACCGCGCCGGTGTACGTGCCGGTGACCGTCGCGTGGTTGGTGTAGGCCTGCTCGACGGCGGTCTCGCGGGTGGACGGGCCGGTGTTGTTGTCGAGGTTCGCCGTCTGGCCGAGGCTCGCCGGGGTGGGCTCTGGGGCGGGGAAGGTGGCGGTGTTGGCGCGCTGCGGGATGCCGGCGGCGTACCGGATCGTCACCACCTGGTCGGGCGCGAGGTTGCCCAGCGTCCAGGCGACACGGGTGTACACGCCGGCAGGAACGCCCGGCGGGTCGGTGACGGTGCTGACGGAGTCGGGCGTCGGACAGTTCGGCGTCACCGCCGGCGTCGCGGCCAGCGACGGCGCAGTGGGGTACTCCGGCCCGGTCGTCGAGTTGTCCACTTGCCCGCAGCCGAGGAACTCCAGGCCGGCCGGGATCAGGTCGACGACGCCAGCCCCGTTCGTGGCCGCGCCGTGGTTGTTGGTGACGGTCAAGGTGTAGACGGTGGTGTGGTCGTGGACACCGCGCAGCAGCTCGCCCTCGGGACTCGGCTCGACCTTGTCAAGGTGCACCGCGCTGACCCGGGTCGAGGCGAGGTCGGAGGCGGTCTCGGTGAAGGAGCCCGGGACGGGCTCGCCGGTGGCGGTGAACTTCGGGACCACGCGCGGGTCGGAGTTGGTGTAGACGTCGGCGTTGTTGATCGCTTCGGAGCCGACCGGGAAGGTCGCGGCCGACAGGGTGGCGCTGAAGGAGAGGCTGCCGGTGGAGCCCGGCGCGATGTCGGCGACGTTGCTCCAGATCAGGGTCTGCTGACCGGTGTCGGGGTCGGTGATCACCTGCGGCTCACCGAAGCCCACGGGGGTCGAGCTGCCGGGGTTGTAGGTGACTCCCACGGGCAGCACGTCGCGGGCGCTGACGTTGAACTCCGGGACGGCGTCGGGGTTCGAGGCCGGGTTCGAGGCGGTGAGGGTGTAGCGCACCGTGCCGCCGACCAGCACGTCGGCCGGGCGCGGTCTTGTTCAGCGTGATGCCCGGCGCGGCGAACGACGGGGCCTGCGTGACCAGGACCAGGGACAGGGAGATGAACGCGAGGGAGACGACGTACCGCAGCCAACGCGACGGCGCCCAGGTCGATGGCCGACCCGGGCGCGACGTCGTCGCACGAGTGTGGGTCGTCACGTGCCTGCCTCCCGATGGCCGCGTCCCCCGACAGCCCGAGAGAGGTTGTCAGTCGATTCACCGTAATCGAGGTACCGGTGCGACGGAAGGGGTGGACGTGACGGGCGAGATCGGCGGGACTTTGCTCCCCCCGAGGCAAGGGCGTCCGGACCCGGAAATCCGCGACTACCGTCGAAGCGTGCCCACCAGGGTAAGGAACTGCCGGAACCCGGGACACGACCGCGATCTCTCGCCTACCGTCATCTTCACGTTGCGTCGTACCACCGCCTCGACAGGAGCATGGTGATGACCCCACCTGTCGCCGCCGCCGCCCATCAGTCCGACACCCGTCCCTGGGGGTCCTGGCACATCCTCGACGAGGGACCGGGCTTCAAGGTCAAGCGGCTCGAGGTCCACCCCGGCGCGCGGCTGAGCTACCAGTCGCACGAGCACCGCAGCGAGGGCTGGATCGTGGTGACCGGCGTCGCCACCTGCACCGTCGACGGCGTCGTCCGCGAGGCGCGTCCCGGTGACGCCGTCCACGTGCCGCAGGGTGCGCGGCACCGGCTGGCCAACCTCGGGCTCGAGCAGCTGGTGATCGTCGAGGTCCAGCGTGGCGACTACACCGGCGAGGACGACATCGTCCGCTACGAGGACGACTACGGCCGCGGCGCCTGAGCTGAGCGGGCTCACTCCAGCTCGGTGGCCGCCTCGATCCGCCCGGTGCGGACGGCGTCCGCGAAGGACTCGAAGTCGCGCTCGTTCTGCTCGGCGTACCGCTGGGCGAAGTCGGCGATGGCCCGGTCGAACGTGTCGTCCTTGCCGAGGTACTGCGCAATGGCGACCGGGTCGCCGGAGCGGGCGTGCGCCCGGGCCAGGGTCCAGCCGCAGCTCGAGGCGTAGAAGGTCATCCCGTCCGGGATCATCGCCTCCACGACGACAGAGCCCTTCATGTCGCGCAGCTGCCGCCAGTAGTAGCTCCGGGACGTGTCGACGCCGGCGGTCCAGCCGAGGAAGATGTCGCTCGTGGCCTGCATCAGCCGCTGTCCTTGCACGACCCGCTGGCCGGCCTGGCGGTAGCGGCTCTTGGGCAGATGGCTCTCGAGCACGGAGGCCGTGGCCTCCTTGAGCTGGAGGAACAGCGGGTCATGCTCGTCTCGGCCCTGGAGCAGAGCGATGAAGGCCCGGGTGCCCACGCTGCCGACCCCGACCACCTTGCGGGCGGCGTCGACGACCTCATAGCGCTCGATCAGCCTGCGACGGTCCGGGCTGAGGGTTCGGCTGTACGACGCCAGCTGCTGGTCGATCAGCGCCTCGGTGTCCGTCGGGAACGACGGGTAGATCGTGGTCACGTCGCGCAGCGGGACGATGAAAGGCGGCTGGCTGACGATCCGGTAGCGGCCGTCGACGACCTCGCCGAGCTTCGCGAGGGCCTGGGTGCTGTCCCGCGCCTTCGCCTTGCGGCTGAGGTCCTTGGCGACCTTCCCCTGCTTCTTCAGCACCTTCTTGTCGAAGCCGGCGGCCGAGAGGTTCGCGATCGCCTTGTTCAGGGCCTTGAGGAGCTCGTCCTCGGAGAGGTGGGCGTACCAGACGTCGAGGGTCTTCATGGCCGCGAAGTCCGCCATCGCCTGCCGGTAGGCGGAGACGACCGTCCGGGTCACGGCCTTCACGTCCGCCTTGCCGAAGCCGTTGTTGCGGGCGGCGATGGTGAAGCTCGCGGCCAGCCGCTTCACGTCGTACTCGAAGGGACCGGCCAGCGTCTCGTCGAAGTCGTTGATGTCGAAGACCAGCGACCGCTCGGGGGAGCCGAAGACCCCGAAGTTGGACAGGTGCGCGTCTCCGCACAGCTGCACGGTGAGCCCGGCCGTCGGCGTACGCCACAGGTCCTCGGCCATGATCCTGGCCGCGCCGCGGTAGAACGTGAACGGCGAGGCCATCATCCGCCCGTGCCGGACCGGCACCAGGTCGGCGTCGCGGGCGCGGTTCTGGTCCTCGAGCAGCGAGACCGGGTCGGGCCGGTCGGTAGCCGGGGTCCACCCCTTGTGGCTCTTCAGCGGGGTGGCGTCGCGGGCCTGCTTCCCCTGGGCCTTGCGGTCGGCCAGGCTCGGGCGCTGGACGTGTGTCGTCGTCATGGATCCACTCCGTGGTGAAGTCGTGCCTGTCCCGAGCGGGATGGATGCACGCTACTCGCTGCCGCGAGGCGGGTGTCAGAAGATCGCGTAGACCTTGCGCAGGGTCTCGTGGATCGTCCACGAGCCCGACCAGCCGCGCGGGAACACCGCGACGTCGCCGGCCGCCATCTCCAGCGGCTCGCCGCCGTCGGGGGTGACCGTCATCCGGCCGGCGACCAGGTGGATGACCTCGTGGGTCTCCAGGGTCCAGTGGGAGGGCCCGGCGGCACACTCCCAGATCCCGGCCGAGGCGTCGCCGTCCTCCCACAGGGTCACCCCGGCGGTGGCCATCGCGTGGCCGGTCGCCTCCTCCAGCGGTCCCCAGTCCTCGAGCTCGGCGGTGGTCGCACCGGCGAGGTACGGCGTCAGGACGGGGGCGGTGCTCATGGGAGGTCCTCTCGGGGCAGGGACCTCGAGCGTATCCGAACTGAACAGTCAGTCAACGACCGGCGCGAAGGGGCGTAGGTCCTCTCCGGCGCCGTGCACCACGACGTACGACGACTCCGGCACCTCGCGCCAGGCGCCCTGGAGGTCACCGAGCGGCTCGGACACCACCAGCCGGGTGTCGTCGGACAGGTCGTGCAGGACCGGGTTGTCGGGGTACTGGTGGCGCAGGGTGGAGATGTCGGTGCTGTGGAACAGCGACCGCGACTCCCCCACGCTCGAGTACCGGAACGCCCAGGTGGTCCGGCCGTCCGTCGTGGCGACCGTCATCTGCACCGGGTCCGCGATGCCGTGGCGGCGGGCGGTCTCCTCGACCAGGCCGACCGCCCGTGCGACCGCCACCGGCGGGTCCTGCTCGAGGCCGAAGGTGAGCGCCAGGAAGAACAGCATCTCCGAGTCTGTCGACCCCTGGATCTTGGAGAACAGCCCGGGGTCGACGGCCATCGCCAGGTCACGCTTCATCTCCGCGAAGCCGGCCAGCATCCCGTTGTGCATCCACAGCCAGGTGCCATGGCGGAACGGGTGGCAGTTGGTCTGCTGCACCGCCGAACCGGTCGACGCCCGGACGTGGGCGAAGACCCGCCGCGACGAGGTGAGGGCCGACAGCTCGCGCAGGTTGCGGTCGTTCCAGGCCGGCTCGGTGCTGGTGAAGATCCCGGGCCGGTCACGCGCGCCGTACCAGCCGACCCCGAAGCCGTCGCCGTTGGTGGTCGTGGCACCCAGCTTCGAGTGCTTGCTCTGGATGACCAGCGAGTTCGTCGGCTTGAACAGCAGCTCCTCCAGGTTCACCGGCGCACCCGAGTAGGCGAGCCAACGGCACATCTCAGCCGGCCAGCGCCTTGGCCTTCCCGGCCTGGAACTCGGCCTCGTCGATGACGCCCTTCTCCTTGAGGTCGGCCAGTCGCGCGATCTCGTCCGCCACACTGGCCCCGCCGGTGCCGGCCACGCTCTGGATGTACTGCCGCTGGGCCGACTCCATGGTCCTGGCGTCGTCGATGCGGTGCTGCGTCATCTCCTTGCCGCGGGCGATCAGGTAGACGAGGACGCCGAGGTAGGGCAGGACGATCACGAAGACGATCCACAGGGCCTTGGCCCAGCCCGACATTTCGTGGCTGCGGAAGATGTCGGAGAACACCATGATCAGCAACCAGATCCAGATGAAGAAGCAGAAGAACCACAGCATCGACCAGAACACCTGACCGGTGCCGAACTCGAGCACGGTGATGAGGGGTGACATGGGAGTCCTTTCGTCGGGGTTCCCGAGACTGAGCGTCGGGCTGCCCTGCGTCCGGGTGGCCGCGACCGCTGCACAATCTGCCGCTCTTTACCCTCCGATGCCAGCACCTGACGCCCCGATGGCGTCGTGTCGTGGTTCTCGCCCCGGCACCTGGTGCGGCAGGTGCTGGGTGAAGGCCAGGGACAGCAGGGCCAGGAAGGCGGCTGCCAGGAGCCCGGTCTTGAGGGCCTGCAGCTGTGCGGACTCGTAGTCGTCGACCAACGCCTGGAGCTCTTCGTCGGTCGAGCGAAGTCGAGACCCGGGACGGCGTCAGTAGCGCAGCGCGTCGATCGTGGAACCGCGCGCGTCGTACAGGTGGACGGTGTCGTGGCGGTCGAACCACATGTTGACGTGCCGGTGGAGGAACATGGCGTGCCGCGTCGAGTGCCCGCGGCCGGTGTAGACCCTGACCTTCGCCCCCGGCGCGAGCTGTAAGCGGCGCAGGACGAGCACCTTGCCCGACCGGTCGCGGAGCCGCCAGCCGTGGAGCGGGATGGCGATCTTGCCGGTGTTGGCGAGGGTCACGAACTCGCGTCCGTGCGGCGAGACCTGGGCGACCTTGGCCCGGAAGACCCCGAGGGTGAAGGTCCGGCCGACCGCCGTCTGGATCGCCGTCCCGCTCACCGTCACGCGGTACGACGTGCGCCCGCTGACCGCGGTGCGCAGCGGGAACCGGAAGCTGCCGCTGGTGGCGGAGGCGGGGATCGTGGTCTGGGAAAGGATCTGGGTCGACCCGTCGGGCAGCACCCGGCTGAGGGCGACGGTGACCCCCTCGAACGGCGTCACCGTCCCGGTCACCGCTGCTCCACCGCCGACCCGCACGAGCCTGGGCGCCAGCGTGCTGGTGAGCGTGGCTGTGGGAGTCGGAGTCGGCGTCGGGGTGGGCGTCGGCGTCGGAGTCGGCGTGGGCGTCGGCGTCGGGGTCGGCGTCGGCGTCGGCGTCGGGGTCGGGGTCGGCGTCGGAGAGGTATCGGCGAACTGGAGCTTCTCGATGTTGCGGATCGTGTCGGTGCCGTCCGTGCCGTTGCCCCGAGCGTCCACCACCCGCGTCACCGCGCCGGTCGAGGTGAGCCCGCACGGCGACGTGACGCCGCCGATGATGCAGTCGTAGTCGGCCTGTACGTCGGAGAAGACCGCGGTGTCGAGGGTGCCCGGCGCCGGGGTCGGGTCGTCGATCTGTCGCACGATGACCAAGGCAGCCGGGTCGACCAGGTGGGCGGAGATCGACTGCTGGAGGGTCATCCCTGCGGTTCCGGATCCGAACGTGCCGGACAGGGCCTGGTGCTCCATCAGGTCGGTGGACCCGATCTCGCTGGCCGGCCTGGTCGGGTCGGTGCGCACACTGATCCGCACCGTGAGGGCGCGATCGCCGTCGATGATGTCGTCGCCACCGCGGCCCTCGAGCGTGTCGCTCCCCGCGCCGCCGAGCAGGATGTTGCCGGCTCCCCAGACGTTGCCGCTGACCGGGCAGAAGCCCGCCTTCGAGGCGGCGATCACCGGGCCGGACGGTGTGCTCAGCGGCGGCATGATGGCGCCAAGGCCCGCGATCCGGTCGATGCCGGCCTGGTCCAGCACGTCGCAGCCGGTGAAGCCCGGGCCGCCGGTCGTGCTGGGGACGTCGTCGTCGCCGCGGATCACGTCGTCCAGGCCGGAGCCGGAGACCGCCTCGGTCTCCTGCCACGTGTCGCGGTTGGGGACGGTGGCCGGGATCCCGGGCTGGGTCTGGTTGATCTTCAGGTCATCGTTCGCCGCGACCGTGTCGTACTGGTGCGTCGCCCAGTCGAAGCCACCGAGCCCGGCGAACTCATCGACGGCCTGGCTGCTCGACATGATGTCGTCGCCGCCCTCGGCGTCGTACTTGTTGGCACCCGCCTGGCCGACGAACACGTCGTTGCCGGGGCTCACCTGGCCGGGATCGTCGAAGAACGGCGCCGCGTGGTCCCCGGAGAGCGCGTCCGTGCCGGTGCCGCCCTGGATCCAGTCGTCGCCGCCGTCACCCTCGGCGGTGTCGGCGCCGGAGCCGGCGTTGATGAAGTCGGTGCCGGGTCCGCCGAAGACGATGTTGCCGCCGGCGCCGCCGTTGATCGCGTCCGGCTCCGTCGCCGCCGAGCAGCAGGTCGAGGCCGGGCCCGCCGTCGATCGAGTCGTCGCCGGGTCCGCCCTCGAGCGTGTCGTCGCCGTTGGAGTCGGTGACCGTGTCGTTGCCGTCGCCGGCGAAGACCACGTCGTTGCCGCTGTTGCCGTCGATGACGTCGTCGTTCGCACCGCCCCAGAAGGTGTCGTTGTCGGTGCCGCCGGTGACCCGGTCGATGCCCGGCGTGCCGTCGTACACCGCCTGGCCGTTGACGCCGCTCGGGTCGACGCTGTTGCTGGTGCGGTAGGCGATCGTGCCGTCGGGCTTGCGCAGGAGAAGCTTGCTCTCGTCGCACTGGGTCGTCGGGTCGTCGGCCACGGTGCTCCCCTGCCCCTGCAGGTGCGCGAGCTCGAAGCGGCAGTCGGCGGTCGAGAACGCGTCGGCCTTGAGCGCCTGGGTGCCCTCGGTGTTGCGCGAGATGATCTCGGCGAACGAGTTGCCCTCGAGCTGGGACAGCAGGTTCATGCCCGCGGTCCGGTTGAGGTAGTAGAGCCGGTCGCCGCTCTGCAGGTTGGAGAGCTGGTTCTCGAAGACGTAGTTGAACGTCGAGCCGAGCAGGCCGCCGTTGAGGTTGGTCGCCTCGGCGAGCCCGCCGACCCACAGGTCGACGTCCTCGATGCCGGTGCTGGTCCGGCCGTGACCGGGGTCCCAAGGGCCGGTGCCGAGCATGAAGTCGGTCGCATCGAGCGGAGGCGAGTCGCCGGGCTGGGGGTTCACGATCGCTCTTGCTGCAGCGCGCTTCGCGGCCACGGTCGTGGCCGCGATGATGCTCGGGTGCTTGCCGTAGGCCGCCACGAAGTTGACCAGCGACTGGGGGTGCTTGAGGTGCTGGCCGAAGTCCGCCCAGCTGTCGTAGGGAGCCATCGACGGGTCGCCGCTCAGGTCCGAGATCTGACGGCGTACGTCGTTCAGCGGGGGGATGCCGGACTCCCGGGCCCGCGCGATGTTGATGGCGGCGAGGTCCATCGGTAGCCCGAGCAGGTTGTTGCGCAGGGTGTTGGTGACGAACTCGTCGATCTCGTTGCCGACCTGGTCGGACGAGCCCATGATCAGGCTGCCGGCTGCCCGCTCGGGTGTGAGAGTTCCGGTCTTGCTCGCGAAGTACTCCGGCGGGTTCAGGAACGCGGTGAGCAGCGGGATCGAGTCGTCCGTGGCGTTGCCGTTGCCCGGGTCCACGGTCGTGCGGGCGACGGTCTCGTCGAGCATCGAGTGGCCGAACCGGTAGACCGCCTGGGCGAACTCGTCGTCGATGGCGGGGTCGACGTCCGGCGAGTAGCCGTCGAACGCCGGGATGCCCGGGGCCACCTTGCGGGCGAACTCCTCGAAGACGAGGTGCTGGTACTCCATCTCGTTGACGAACCGGGCGGCCTGGAAGATCCGCTCGCCGTTCCAGCTGTCGGGGCCGGCGCCGGCGCCGTTCGGGAGCTGCCAGTCACTCAACGATGTCGCGCCGCTGGTGTCGCCGGTGAGCACGCCCTCGATCTGGCCGACCAGCCGGTCGTGCTCGGAGTGGAAGACCTGGTGGATGGCGCTGAGCGCGATGTTCTCGTTGCAGCGGCCGTCGCCGCAGGCGAAGTGCGAGTTCAGCATCTCGTCGTCGTAGGTGCCCGACGCCTGGCTCGCGAAGTCGGCGGACGGGGTGTTGTCGGCGTCCGGGGTCGGGAAGGTGTCCGGCACTCCGTCGTTGTTCGTGTCGACCTCGGACGGGTCGGCGTTGTGCGCGATGTCGGTGACGAACGGCGCGCCGACGTGGAGGGCGTCGGCCGGCACCGGCACCGGGTTCGCAAGGTCGCCCTCGACCAGACCGGACTTCGTGACGTACTGCGGGAGCCCATGCGGGCCGGGGATGAACTTGCCGTAGGGGTCGGTGGCGAGCATCGGTACGTCGGTCACGTCGCGGTCGGTCAGCTGGAGCCCGAGGAGTTTCGCGGCCTGCTCCTTCACCGCGGCCCAGGTGGCCAGACCTGTGCGGCCGTCCGGGGAGCCGGGGTAGGTCTGGCCGACATCGAGGCCGCCGAGCAGGCGCCCGGTGGACACCGGGACTCCGGCGTCGTTGTCGACGTACTCGCGAAGGAAGACCTGGTGCGAGGCGTGGGAGGCGTAGGTCTGCGACTGGTCGATCCAGGGCGAGTCGGTGTTGACCGGGGTCTGGACGTCGTCGGCGGTGCCGAGCACGCCGTCCGGGCCGGGCTGGTTCTGGGCGCGGGTCAGCACCATGAAGGCCTGGCTGGGCGGCACCTCGTCGCCGGTGTTCGGAATGCCGTCGGGTCCGAGCGTGATCAGCGGGTCGTCGGCCTTGAGGGGGACGAAGACGGTGCCGCCGCCCTTGACGGTCTGGTCGAGGCCGTGGTCGAAGAACTGGCCGAAGAACGTGAACAGCGAGTTGTACGGCGGCGAGTGCCCCTGGTCGGTGCTGATGTTGGGGATCGGCAGCGTCTGGTGGGACGGCACGCAGCCGGCCGGGACACCCACCACAGGCGGCTCGGCCAGCGGGTCCGGGTCGGTGGTGCACGGCTTGAAGCTCGGCGCACCGGGCTGGGCACGCACCGGGAAGCCCGCGGCGGCCACGGCCGCCGGGTTGGTCGAGGTCTGGTCGACGATCAGGTTGCTGATCACCCGGGGCTGCGAGTCGAAGACGTTTCCCGACTTCTGCGTATATCCCGTGAGGCCACCCGCGCCAGGCGAAACCGTCCGGCACAGGCTCGGCAAGGCGGAACACCGGCGTGGTCAGCCGCAGGAACGGTTGGTCGGCCGTCGCGAACGTCTCGCGGCCGGGGAAGAGGTTGTTGCAGGAGCCGTCGACGGTGCGCAGGCCGTAGGGGCTGAGCCGGTCGGGGATCTGGTTCGGCCCCGGCCCGACCAGGGTGCCGCACGGGTTGTCGGGCGTCTCGGTCGCGGCGTGGTGCTCGGCGATCTTGATCTGCTCGAGGATGAAGGCCAGGTCCGACGGGGTGATCGTGAAGCCCTGGCCCACCGGCGCGGCCGGCGCGCCCGGCACGGCCTGGGCGGGAAGGGTCATGGAGGCCAGTCCGAAGGCCAGCAGGCCCGCGGAGACGGCCGCCACGGCCCGGCGTGCTGCGGGTCGGCGGTGGTCGTTCACGTCGTCCGGCCTTCCGGTGGGTGAAATGGGAACATGCGGGGCCCGGCCCGAAGGACGGGCCGGGCACCGCATGCGGGTTACTTGGTGATCAGCAGCGGTCCGTTGGCGAGGAAACCGCCGGTCTGGCTGACGAAGCTGACCGTGGTTCCGGCCGCCACCGGCTGCGCCCCACCCCGGAACGCGAACGCTCCGGCCGCGTCGACCGTCGCCTGACCGATGAACTTGCCGTTCGCGGGGTCGCTCCCGAGGACCATCGCGATGGTCTGGCCGGCCTTGAGGTCGGTCGTACCGGTCACGGCGGTCCACTCACCCTTCTGGGTGCGGTACCGGATGGTGCCCGGGGTGATCGTCTCCGGTGTCGGTGAGATCGTCACCTTGCTGCTCGCCGGGGTGCCTCCACCGTTCGGGGTGGCGGTCAGCTGGAGCACGATCGGGCTGTTGTCCACGACCAACCCGGTGTTGACGTGTCCGGCCGGACCGACCGGGAGCGCCTGCTTCGGGTAGGTGAACGTCGGCGTCAGCGACGTGGTGCTGGACAGCGTGACCGGAGGTCCGCTGACCTGGCTCCACAGCACCGACGACTGTCCGCTCGCCGTCCCCGCGAGGGTGACGACCTGTCCGCGCGTCTTGATCTGGTCGGGCCCCGCGTTGGCGGTGACGACGGTCTTCGGCGCCACGTTCACGACCTGGGTCGCCGCGTTCGTGCCACCCGGTCCGGTCACGGTCAGGGTGACCGTCGCGTTCGCGTTGACCGTGTCCGGTGTCCAGGTGGTCTGGGCGGCGTTCGGCGTCGAGAAGGTGCCGTCGTTGGTCGTCCATGCGTAGCTCGTGATCGTGCCGATGGAGGCCGATCCGTCCAGCGGCACGACATCCCCGACCTGCACGGTGACTGGCGCCACGAACTGAGCCACCGGAGCGAGGGCCCCGAAGCCGGCGCCCGACGTGGTCAGGGTCGAGGTGTCCGAGCCACCCGCGCTCGAGGTGACCTTGACGACGGGCGGCGGAGCCGCCACGTTCGGGAAGGTCGCCTGACCGTTGACCAGCGGCACCGGCAGCGTCGAGCCGAACCCGACGGCGGTCAGGGTCGGTGCGTTCGCACCCGTCTCGAGGTCGGTGGTGGTGGCCTGGACGGTGAGGTTCTGCGTGTCGGCGTTGTACGTCGCGGAGGTGACGGCGACCTGGTCCTGGATCGTGAAGGTCTTCTTGGCCACCGGCTTGTCACCGGTGTTGACGACCTCGATCTGTGTCCCGGCCGGGATCCTCTGGTTCACAGCGATCCGGGCGTAGTAGCGGCCCTGCATCTCACGCATCGGGGTCGCGGGCGTTCCGAGGGCCGCGTTGGCGCTGACCACGATCGCCTGTCCGGCGTCGGAGGACGCGTAGACGTCCAGGAAGCCCCCGGTGTCATTGCCGGTGAAGTACGCCGCGTCGACGTCCACACCGCTGTTGACGGCCAGCCGACCCTGAAGTGAGAACAGGTTGTCCCACTGACCGAGCGTCGTCCAGGTGGTGCCATCCGGGTTCAGCTGCTCGACCTTGATGTAGTTGGTGCCGTACGGGCTACCGGTGACCGTGTGCAGGACTCCCGGGTCGCCGATGTAGCCGGCGGGTGCCGCTGGTGCGTCGGCGGGGTTCCACTTCAGGAACGGGCCGACCCGGCCGGCGAGGGCCGCGCTGAAGTTCTGCGGCACGGCCCCGACGTCCGTCGTGTCGAAGATGCCCGGCCTCCCGGCTTTAGTGGGCGACGTGACAACGTCCACGCCGTAGGGGTGGGTGATCCGCCAGGTGGTGCCGTCGGGAACGTCGACGTCCTTGATCCGCACCCGGGCGAAGACCTGCTGCTGGCCCGCCACCGGGTTCCCCGGAGGTGCGAACCCACCCTCGAGGTTGGTCTCGACCAGGAGCTTCTCGGCCGGGTTCGCCGGGTTCACCGGGAGCACCGCGCTGGAGAGCTGGTAGAAGAACTCGCTCGGGAAGTTGGTCGGGAAGGCGAGGGGCAGGTTCGGGTCGTAGACACCCGGAACGGCTGCCGCCGCGCACAGCGGGTCGGCAGCGGTGATGCACGCCTCGAGCCGCACCCCGTTGCTGTCCTTGTAGGACGTCGGGAACCCGTTGTCCATCAGCGGCCCGAACGAGACCAGCGAGCCTTGCCCGGCCAGGCGGGTCCTGGACGACGGCGTGCGCCGCGACCGCGGCGCCGTCGCGGCCAGCGATCAGGGCGGCACGCGACGGTGAGTGCCCGCCGGACCAATGTTGATTCTCATGTGCTCTCCTTGTTGGTCCGAGAGATCTTGCAGTTGGGATTGCTGTGCGGGCAGCGTGCGTCATCGCCCATGGCTTACGGCAGGTGGCGGGCTCGACGATCACGACGTCCGACGCTGCTTCGGCCAGCCCGCCGGCGTCGTTGAATCCCTCGACGGTGCACGGTGTAGGTGCCAGGAATCATCGAAGGTGATGGTGAACGTCGCCGGCGGTGCTCCCGTCCCGGACGTCAAGTCGTCGACGGGCGCTGTTCGCTGAATTGGTCGAAGTCGGTGAATGACGTGCCGCTCGGGGTGGCGGAGGCCGTGACGGTGGAACGTGACGGGCTTGGTCTTCTCCAGGACACGGCGGAGTCGGCCATGATCGTGGCCGTCGGTGGCGGCGCGTCGAACACCTGGACGTGCAGGGTGGCTGACGTGGTCTTCTGTGGCCGAGTCCACGACGGTCCAGGTAGCCGTGAACGGTCCGACGTTCGGTACTGGTGTCCAACGCGGAGCCCACGTGGACGCGTCGCCGGAGAACTGCTCGGTGACACCGTCCCCGTAGTCCAGGAACCCGGAGACCAGGGTCAGCCCTGTGCCTGCTTGGGTACCGGAGATGTCGATGGACTGGCTCTGGTTCACGGTCTCCTTCGCCGAAGCACCGGTGGAGCCGTTGAGGGACAGGACTGCCAGGGTGACGGCCCCGGTCTTCGCGCTGCCCGTCACTGCGGGTGCGACGTTCGTGGAGGTGTCGAAGGCGAACAGCGCGTAGCTGTACGTCGTGTTGGAGGCCAGGCCGGTGTCGGTGAACGACGTCGCGGTCTTGGCCGTCGTGGTGACAGCCGTGCCTGCGGTCGCAGACGTGGGTGGCGTGGCGCCGAGGCTGCGGCGAATGACCACGCCGGCGAGGTCACCGTCACCGGGGTTGGACCACGACAGCGTGAGGTCCGAGCCGGTGGCCTGCTTGACCGTGACCGCGCTGACCGGTCCCGGCGGGGTCGTGTCGGTGGTCGTGGGTGTGGTCGTCGACGTGACCCCGCGGCTGGCCGAGACCAGCCCCTTGGCGTGCTGGGTGGCGGGGATCACCAGGCGGAACCGCCAGGCACCTGCCGTGGTCGGGACGTAACGGGCCAGGAAGCCACCCGCCTTGGTGGAGTGCCCAGAGGAGACGGTCACGAACGACGTGCCTCCGGGGCGGATGGCCTGGACGCGGATGACGCGACGCGCGCGGGGCCGCACTCCGACCTTGTCGACCACCATGGCCCCGAGCGGCACCGACGCCGGTGCCTCCGCGAAACCGTGCAGGTGCGTGGTGGCGCGGTGGTGGTGTGGGTGGGCTGCGGCGACGCGTGCAGCAGAGACGGGTGTCGCCGGGCCGGCCAGCGCGGGTGCCAGGCCGACGCCCAGCAGCACCGCGACGGCGCCTGCCAGGGCGGGGCCGCCCCGAGTGCGAGGTGAGTGAATGGTCATGCTGGACCTCCGTGGGTGATGGTTGAAGTAGTGCGGGTCATCACGGCACCGTCAGGAGGACCGGGTCGGAGACCGCGGAGCCGTCGGCGTCCGTCATCAGGGTGAAGACGACCGTGTAGCTGCCCGGTGCGAACGTGAGGTTCGTGAGCTGCGGCGGGGTCGAGATCCCGTTGAGGAAGAAGTTGTCGTCGCCGGTGACGACCATTTCGTACGACGCGATCACGGTGTCGTTCGGCACGTCCGGCTTCACCTCGAAGCTGAGCGGCACGCCGGCCTGCGGGGTGCTCTTCAGGCTCAGCGTGACCTGGGGAACGCCGAAGACGTGCACCGTCAGGACGGTGGTGGCCGAGCCACCGCCGGAGTCCCGCACGGTGAGCGTGACCGTCTGGTCACCGGTGCCGGAGAACGTGTGCGTGGTGTTGAGGATGTCGGGGGCGAAGGGCCCGTTGAACGAGTCCGTGACGCCGTCGCCGTAGTTCAGGTCCCACGAGGCCAGGGCGTCCGCTCCGACCGCCGGAAGCGAGTCGCTACCGTCGAAGGCCACGGCTGTCTGGGTGGTGACCCGGGTGCCCGTGTCCTTGAGTGGGTTCACCTTGAGGACCGCGATCGTGTCCTTGCTCAGGGTGCGGGTGGTCAGCGCGGCGGCCGGTGCGACGTTGCCGGAAGCATCGTGTGCGAAGGCCGCATACGTGTACTGGTTACTGGCAGACAGGCCGGTGTCGGTGAAGGTGTTGCCCGGGGCGGGCACCTCGCCCACCGCGGTGCCGTCGGTCGCCGAGGACGGCGGCGTCAGGCCGAGCGCGCGGCGGATCGTCACGCCGGAGAAGCCGGGGAACGTGGGGTTCGTCCACGTCAGCGCCACCGTCGTGCGGCCGACCGAGGTGGCCGTCAGGCCGGTGACCGCCGTCCGCGTGGTCCGCAGCGAGATGCTGGCAACGGGTGCGAAGTTCGACGATGCGTCGTGGGCGAACAGCGCGTAGGAGTACTGCGTGTTGTTCGCTCAGGCCCGTGTCCCTGATCTTCACCTGCGTGCGGCCGGTCTCGGCGACAGGGGTTCCCGCCGTCGGCGTCGCGGGGGCTGTGGGCCCGACGGCGCGACGGATCGTGACGCCGGCGAAGTCCTTGGCGCCGGGGTTGCCCCACGAGAGGGTCGCGGAGTCGAGGGTGACCTCGTCGACCTTCAGCCCGACGACGGCACCGGGGACGGTGTGGTCGGTCGGGGTCGATGACCGTGACCGGTCGCGTAGCAGAGGTGACCCCCTCGGCGGGTCCGGGTCGGCTTCACCACGACGCGGAACCGCCAGGCACCGGCGCTGGTGGGTCGGTAGACCACGCGGAACTTGCCGTAAGCGGAGGAGCGCACGGTCGACTGGGTCGCGAAGCGCGAGGCCCCGGGGCGGAGCGACTGGACCTTGATCACGCGACGCGCCCTTCGGCACGACCCGCACCTGGTCCTCGACCTGGTTGCCGAGCGTGATGGTGGTCGCGTGGGAGTCGAGCCCGCGGAGCTTGGTCTTGGCATGGGGCTTGGCGAGGGCCGATGCCGCCAGTGCGCTCGAGGGCGCGCGCAGCGCGACCGCGTCGTTGGCCTGTGCCGACGCGAAAGCGGAGGCAGGGAGCAGCGCGGCGCCGAAGGCCACGACCACCGCCCAGGTCATCGGGCGGCGTGAGCGCCACCCACCGGAGTGCTTCATGATCGGTTCCCTCCTAGCGGCCCTGCTGGCCGCGATTCCTGCGTGAACTGGTGCGCAAGCTGCTCGTCGTCTCTCATGGCGACATCCCGGACATGGTCTGGCTGGCTCCGACGCCGAAGGCGTCGAACCAGCTCGGCCCGGTGGCGGTGAACCCGATCGCGGTGACGGCGACCAGGACCAGCACCGCCAGGCTCAGGGCGTGCGCCGAGAGCCGGGGCCGCGCGAGCCCGCCCAGGACGGAGCAGCGCGATGGCCGCGAGTAGCGCTCCGACCTCCAGGACGCAGGCGAGCACGTCGGGAACGCCGACCGCCTCGGTGACACCGGGCTCGGGTCCGAACGGCAGGCCCAGGGTGCGCGACCACAGCCAGGCCGTCAGCGGGATGACGGAGACTGCGGCAGCGGCGAGCAGGATCCGGCGTCCGCCGTGACCGGTCAGGAGCAGCCCGGCGACCGCCAGCTCGGCGGTGGTCAGGGCGATGAAGAACACTCCGGCAGCGAGCCACTCGTCGAGGTGCTCGGGCACCACCGCGGCGTGGATCACCGCGGCGCCCACCAGCATTCCGCCCAGCAGCAGCCGTACGTCGTGGCGCAGGCCGCCGGCCCGAGCCGGCGCCTCCGCCGCATCACCGGACGGTGAGGTGGTGAGCTTGATCCGGCCGCCCCACATCGCGACCAGCCAGGTGACGAGCACGGCGTTGGTCAGCAGCAGCCAGCGACCGACCAGCCACACGCCGCGGACGTGCAGGGCGAGGATCTCGTGCTGCTCGCGGGGCACGCAGCTTCCGGTGCAGGGCGCCATCCCGGCCATGCGGCCGATGAAGGGCACCTGCAGGTGGTAGTCGTAGACCGCACTGGCCACCAGGGCCGCGATCACCGAGCAGGGTGCCGGCCGACGACGAACAGGGCCCCGGTGACGACCACCTTGTCGGGGAAGCGCGGCTCGGGACCGAACCAGTGCTTGGCCAGCATCAGGATCGCCCAGCACGCCGGCGCCGAAGAACGGCAGCAGCGTGACGGCCACCATGAGTGACGTCGCGAACGGCGTCTCGAAGCGCTCGGGCGAGCCGATGGTCCCCTCGAGCGAGACGAACCAGAACGCGGTCGTGCAGGACAGTCCCAGGGCCAGGGTCGCCACGGTCAGCCACGGCACGCCCGGTCGAGCGGACTGTTGGGCCATGGGACGCCGGGTGGCGGAGAGGATGGACATGATCGCCTCAGCTCTGCTGGGTCGAGTGGTGCGGTGGTGGCTCCCGAGAGCCTGAAGTTGTCGCGACGGGCGCGAGCTAGGGCGTGATCGACCAGCCGAACATCATCGCGTGGTCCTCGTGGGCCAGGTTGTGGCAGTGCGCGACGTACGGGCCGACGAAGTCGCGGAACCCGCGGTAGAGCACCACGTGCTCACCAGGGTCGAGCGCCGCCAGGTCCTCACGTCCGACGTCCTCGGGGTGGTTCGGGTCCCCGCGGGTGACGTCGACACCGTTGCGCATCACGGTGCGGTGCTCCTCCATGTGCAGGTGGAACGGGTGCACCCAGCCGCCGCCGGCGTTCTGGATCTCCCAGAGCGCGAAGCTGCCCCTCTTCTGAAGGGCCTGCGGGGTGTTGCCGTTGTCGTTCTTGAGGCTGTGCACGACGTTGAACGGGTCGAACTTCTCGCCGTTGATCTGCCACTCGAACTCGTCGACCGGGTTGTGCGCGGGCGCCCGCTCGACGCGGAAGATCTTGCGGTCGGCGTACATGCTGTGCCAGTTGCCCGGCAGCGGCGGGAGCGGCCGCAGCTGCTGATGGGAGTCGGGGATCAAGCTGTCGTCGGGGGCCGGGTCACCGATCACGAACTTCAAGATCGGGATCTTGTACGCCGCGTCGGCGGTGTTGGTTCGCTCGGAGTTGGTCCACATCCGGCCGGTCGGCATCGTCATGGTGTTGGTCAGGTAGATCTCGTCACCCTTGGTGGTCGGGGTGCCGTCCATGAACTTGGTGAAGTCGATGATCATCTCGCGGCGCTTGGCCGGCCACAGCTCGAAGTGGTCCCTCACGATCGGGAACGGCAGCAGCCCGCCGTCGTTGGCGACCTGGGTGAACCTCATGCACTGCTGGCCGTCGGGGATGCGCCACTGACCCTGGAGGTCGGTGCCCTGGAAACCGAGGTCCTTGGCGGCCTTCGGGCCGTTGGTCGACGTCATCAGCTTGAAGTCGTAGATCCGGGCGATCGAGCAGTCGAGGAAGCGGAAGCGGTACTTGCGGCGCTTGACCTCCAGCACCGGGTACGCCGTGCCGTTGACGGTGAAGATGTCGCCGACGAACCCGTGGTTCGGCATGTGCCGGAAGAACGTCTTGCCCCACCACTCCGGGTGCGTGCGCGGGTTGGGGTTACCGACCAAGCTGCTGTGCGTGTCGCCGGAGGCTGGGTACTCAGTGTCGTGCGCGTCGTGGTGCTCGGTGACGCCGTCGTCGAGCAGGCAGTCGTAGAAGGCCAGCGGGATGTCGTAGTCGACGTCGAAGCTGCCGTCGGGGTTGTCGTGGCGGACGCCGGGCAGCCGCAGGCCGCGCCGCTCGTCGCCCATGTCGAGCCCGTTCTTCGGGTCGTAGATGGGGTAGAGGCCGACCATGCCCTTGTAGACGTTGGCACCGGTGTGGTCCATCCGGTGGTCGTGGAACCAGAAGAAGCTCTGCTTCTCCCGGTCGTCGCCACCGGCCGGCCAGTTCAGATACAGGTTGTCGACCCACATCCGCTTGTTGCCGGGACCGAACGGGCGGTAGCCCTCGTGCTGGGGCCCGAAGTTCATCGAGTAGTGCGGGTTGCCGTCGCTCTCGGGAGCGGTGTGGCCGTTGTGCAGGTGGGTCAGGAACGACCAGTCGGGCGCACCGAAGTCCATCCGGTCGACGCCTAGCGGGTTCTCGTCGAGGTGGTTCTCGAACCGCACCAGGGCGGGTTTGCCGTACTCGGCGTTGATCATCGGGCCCGGGAAGGTGCCGTTGAAGCCGTAGATCGTGCTGGGCGGCAGAGACCGCGGCGTGCCGGCAGGGATGGTCGTGACCGTGCTGACGCTCGTGCCGTCGAACGACGCCGTCGGGTTGCCCTTGGAGTCGATCGGCAGCACCTGGGAGGTGGTCAACGTGTGCTCGCTGACCTTGACGTCGATCTTGTAGACGAGCGGGTCTGGCGATCCGATCTGGCTCGACCAGATCTGATGCTGCTGGTTGCCCAGCGAGTTCTGCTGGCCGCGGCCGGGTCCCGGCGGGTCGGCCCAGGCAGTGAACTCGCTCTTGGGCACGGGCTTCATCGCCTGGGGGATCGGCAGCGCGTCGCTGAACGGCGACAGGATCAGCGGGCTGGTCGGGAACAGCTCGAGATAGAGCACACCGGCGAGTGCGTCGGCGGTCGCGGCGAACGCGCCGTCGGCCGACAGCCAGGCCTGCCGATGGAGGGAGGGCTTGACCACTCCCTGGACGGCTCCGAACGCGAGACCGGCGCCGCCGAGCGCCCCCAGCCTCAAAATAGACCGTCGCGCCATTCCGCGAGATTCAGATGTGCCGTCGACCATGACGTCCCCATGTGTGTGTGTCGCGTCCGTGACGCGATGTATCCCCACTACCGGCTTCGTCACACGAGTCGAAGATGTAGTCCCTCGGGATTGACGCTACGGCGGGCGCCTACGACCAGACAGTGACCAAAGGCCCAGTACCCCGGGTACCGGGGCACGCTTCGGTCCACCCCATTTGCGGGGGTTGATCCGGGACTTCCGACCGGGACCTAAGACCTTCCAAGGCAAAAGCCTGGGGACACACAGGAGCCCGGCCCGTGGACCGGGCCGGGCTCCGCGCGTGGGTTATCGCGTGATCAGCAGCGGGCCGACAATGAAGCCACCCGTGGCGCTGACGTAGCTGACGGTCGCACCGGCGCCGACCGGCTGGGCGGTGCCCTTGAAGGAGAACGCTCCGGCAGCGTCGACCGTCGCCTGACCGATGAACTGGCCGGTTCCGGGGTCGGACCCGAGGACCATGGCGACCGTCTGGCCGGCGACCAGGTCGGTCGTCCCCGTCACTCGCCAGTCCCCGGTCCCGGTGCGGAAGCGCGCCGTACCCGGGGTGATCGTCTCCGGGGTGGGCGAGATCTGCACGGTGTCGACCGAGGTGGTCGTCCCGTTCAGCCCGGTCGCGGACAGCTGGAGCACGACCGGCGCGTTCTGTACGGCGTACCCGGCGTTGACGTGTCCGGCCGGTCCGACCGGGAGCGTCATCCTCGGGTAGGTGAACGTCGGGTTCAGTGACGTGGTGCTGGACAGCGTGACCGGCGGTCCGCTGACCTGGCTCCACTGGAACGAGCGCTGCCCGGTCGCTGTACCGGCGAGGGTGACGACCTGGCCGCGGGTCTTGACCTGGTCGGGCCCGGCGTTGGCGAGGACCGAGACAGCCGGCGTCACGTTGACGGTGTTGGTCGCGGAGGCGTTGCCACCGGGCCCGGTCACGTTCAGGGTGATCCCCGCGGCCGGGTTCGCCACACTCGGGATCCAGGTCGCCAGACCCGGCGTGGTCGGGTCAGGCGTCACGGTCCCGTCGGTGGTGCTCCAGGTGTAGCTGGTGATGCCACCGATCGAGGCCCTGCCATCCAGCGCCACGTGGTCGCCGGCCTGCACGGTGGCGGGCACCGTGAACTGCGCGACCGGAGCGAGCGGTGCAAAGCCGGCGCCCGTGGTGACCAGGGTCGAGGAGTCCGATCCGCCGGCACTCGACGCGACCTTGACGACGGGCGGCGGAGCAGTGATGCCCTGGAAGGTCGCAGCGCCGTTGACCAGCGGGCCGAAGCCGACCACGTTCAGCGAGGGGGCGTCGGCCCCGGTCTCCAGGTCCGTGGTGGTGGCGTGGACCGTCAAGGTGCTGGCATCGGCGTCGTACGTCGCCGAGGCGAGCACCTGGTCGGTGACCGGCGCGGTCTTCTTCGCGACCGGTGCGTCACTGGTGTTGACGACCTCGAGCTGGGTCCCGGCCGGGATCTTCTTGGCCACCTTGAGCCGCGCGTAGTAGCGACCGTCGATCTCGCGCATCAGGGTCGCCGGGGTGCCGAGAGCGGCGTTGGCGCTGACCACGATCGACTGACCGGCGTCCGAGGACGCGTAGACGTCGACGAAGCCGCCGTTGTCGTCACCGCTGAAGGACACCGCGTCGATGTCGACGCCGCTGTTGACGGCCAGCCGGCCCTGCAGCGAGAACTGGTCGTCAAACTGACCGACGGTCGTCCAGGTGGTGCCGTCGGGGTTCAGCTGCTCGACCTTGATGAAGTTGGTGCCGTAGGGGCTGCCGACGACCTTGTGCAGCACACCGGGGTCGCCGATGTAGCCGGCGGGGGCAGCCGGCGCCACGGCCGGGTCCCACTTGAGGAACGGGCCGACCCGGCCGGCGAGCGCGCCGCTGAAGTTGCCCGGGACGAGCGCCGACATCCACCGTGCTGTTGATGCCCGGCTTCTTGGGGTCGTCTGCGGAAGGACGTCCACGCCGTACGGGTGGGTGATCCGCCAGGTGGTGCCGGCGGGCACGTCGACGTCCTTGATCCGGACCCGCGCGAAGACCTCTGGTCGCCCTGCGACGGGCGCCCGTGGGCGAACGCGCCCTCGAGGTTGGTCTCGACCAGCAGGTTGCCAGGTACGCCGGGCCGTTCTGCGCACTGCCGGTACCAGTCACTTGGCGCTGGAGAGCTGGTAGAAGAACTCGTTGGGGAAGTTCGTCGGGAACGACAGCGGCAGGTTCGGGTTGTAGACGTCGGCACAGCAGCCGCGGCGCACAGCGGGTCGTCCGCGGTGATGCAGGCCTCGAGCCGCACCCCGTGGGTGTCCTTGTACGACGTGGGGAAGCCGTTGTCCATGAGCGGGCCGAAGGAGGCCAGCGATCCCTGCCGGTTGGGCGGGTCCTGGACCACGGCGTTCGCCGCGACCGCCGCGGACGCGACCACGATCAGGGCAGCCCCGACGGTGAGTGCCCGACGTACCGAGTTCGTCTTCATGTGCTCTCCTGGGTTGCTCGTTCGATGGCTGTCATGGACCGGTGACGATGTCGACGTCGACGGTGGCGGTAGCCACGGCTCCGGCGTCGTTGAAGCCTTCGACCGTCACGGTGTGGGGGCCGGGGTCCGCGAAGGTGATCTGGAACGTGGCCGGCGGGGCACCTGGCCCGTCCACGAAGTTGTCGCCGGCGTCGCTGAAGCTGTCGAAGTCCGTGAACGACGTGCCCGCTGGAGTTCCCGAAGTGACCGTGAAGGTGACCGGCTGGTTCGTCTTCAACGTGCCTGACGCCACCACGGCAGCGGTCGGCGCGGCGAAGATCTGGATCTTGAGAGTCGTCGAGACACTGTGTGAAGCCGAGTCCACCACGGTCAACGTCGCGGTCACGGTCCCTGTGCTGTCGTACTGGTGCGGGGCTGCCGGCACCCACGAGCCGGGGTCGCCGGCGAACGACTCATGGCTGCCGTCGCCGTAGTCCAGGGTCCCCGACACGACGGATAGGCCCTTACCCGCGTGCGAATGGTTGACGACAAAAGCCTCGCTGACACCCACCGTCTGCTTGGCGGTTGCGCCGGTGGAGCCGTTGAGCGACAGCACCGCCTGGGTGACCGCTCCGGTCTTCGCGCTGCCGTCACCCCCGTGGAGATGCGCGAGGCGGTGTCGACGGCGAACAGCGTGTAGCTGTACGTCGTGTCGCCGGCCAGCCCGGTGTCGGTGTACGACGTCGCGGCCTTGCCGGTCTGCGTGACCAGCACGCCGTCGGTCGGCGAGGCCGGGGCCGTCGGGCCGATGGCCCGGCGGATGACGACGCCAGCGAAGTCAGGGTCGGCGGGGTTCGTCCACGACAAGGCGAGGTTCGAGCCGGTGCCCGACGCGACCTGTACCCCGGTGACGACGCCCGGAGGCGTCGTGTCTCCGGTAGCGACAGGGGTCGCGGTGACTGGTCGGCTGGGCGTGACCAGGCTGCCGGCGTGCTTCGTGGCCGGGACCAGCAGGCGGAAGCGCCAGGCGCCCGCCGTGGTGGGCCGGTAGGTCGCCAGGAAGTTGCCGGACTTGGTGGAGTGCCCCGAGGACACGGTCACGAACTTCGAGCTCCCCGGACGGCGGGCCTGGACCCGGATCACTCGGTGCGCCCGGGGACGCAGCGAGACCTGGTCGACGACCGTGCCACCCAGGGTCACCGCGGCCGGGGTGGCCGCGAAGCCCTTCAGCGTGGTGGTCACCCGGTGATGGTGGTGGCCGGTACGGGCCGCCGCGCTCGACGGCGCCGAGCCGGACGCCAGCGCGGGCGCCACTGCCGCACCCAGGAGCACCGCGAGGGTGCCCGCCAGGACCGGCCGAGTCGGGATCCTCACGGCACTACCACGACGACCGGGGCGGAGGCGACATAGCCGCCGCCGTCGGTCTTCAGGGTGAAGACGACCTGGTAGCTGCCTGACTTGAAGGTCAGGTCCATCGTCGGCGGCGGGGCCGAGGTCCCGTTGAGGAAGAAGACCTCATCGCCGGTGACGACGGCCTGGTACGACGTGATCGCCTCGCCCTGCGGGATGTTCGGCTTGATCTCGAAGGTCATCGGCACGTTCGCCTGAGGGCTGCTGGTCTTCAGGCTCAGCGAGACCTGCGGCGCTCCGAGTACGTGCACCAACAGGGTGGTGGTGGCTGTGCCACCCCCGGAGTCGGTGACGGTCAGCGTCGCCGTCTTGTCCCCGGTGCCGGTGTAGGTGTGCGTCGTGTTCAGGATGTCGACGTCGCTGAGCGGACCGTTGAAGGAGTCCGAGGTGCTGTCGCCGTAGTCGATCTCCCACGACTCGAAGCGGGCGGCTCCGACGGCCGGCAGCGACTCGCTCCCGTCGAAGGCCACCGCGGTGCCGCTGGTGACCCGGTCGTCGGTGTGGACCGACGGCAGCGGGTTGACGTCCATCACCGCGATCGTGCCGTTCGAGCGGGTGGTGACGGTGACCGTCGCGGCCGTGGACGTGTGCCCGGCGGCGTCGTGGGCGAAGGCCGCGTAGGTGTAGGTGTGGCTTCCCTGCACGGTCGTGTCGGTGACGACGCTGTCGGGCGAGGCCACCTCGGCGACGTTCGCGCCGTCGGTCGCCGAGACCGGCGGCGTCGAGCCGTCCTGACGCTGGATGGTCACGCCGGCGAAGTCGGGGTCGACCGGGTTCGTCCAGGCGAGCGCCACCGAGGTGCGGTTGACCGCGGTTGCGTGCAGGCCCGTCACCGCCGTACGCGTGGTGCGCAGCGTCACGGTCGCCGTGGGGCCGACGTTCGACGATGCGTCGTGGGCGAACAGCGCGTAGGAGTACGTCGTGTTGGCGGCCAGCCCGGTGTCCTTGAACGACGTGACCGTCCTGCCGGTCTCGGCCACCGGAGTGCCGCTCGACGGTGTGGCGGGAGCGGTGGGACCCACGGCGCGCCTGATCGTCACGCCGGTGAAGTCGGCATCGCCGGGGTTGGCCCACGAGAGGGTGGCCGAGTCGAGGGTGACCTCGGAGACCTTCAGCCCTTGGACGGCCTGGGGTCCGGTGTGGTCGGCCGGGTTGGCGACCGTGACCAGCCGAGCCGCGGAGGTGACGCCGGCTCGCTTCGTCGTGGGCTTCACGACGAGCCGGAACCGCCAGTCGCCGCCGCTGGTCGGGCGGTAGACGGCCCGGAACTTGCCGCGGGCCGAGGAGCTGCTGGCCGACTGGGTCACGAAGTGCGAACTGCCCGGACGGCGGGCCTGCACCAGGACGGTACGACGAGCCTTCGGCGAGATCACCACCTGGTCCTGGACAGCCCCGCCGAGGGTGACCGTGGCCGCCGCCGTGCTGAACCCGTGGATCTGGGTGGGCGCCTTGTGTCTGGCCAACAGCGCGGCCGCGGTCGCGCTCGAGGGTGCCGCCTGCGAGACGCCGGCGGAGGCCTGGGCCGCGGTCATCGCGGAGGCGGGGACCAGTGCTGCACAGAAGGCAACACCGACCGCCAAGGTCATCGGGCGCCGCAGGCGCCGCTCGCCGGACTGCCTCATGATCGGTTCCCTTCTGTCGTGGCACGACCTGCGCCACTGTCTGCATGGACTGGAGTGAGTTCCTGCTGGCCGTTCACGGGGACATCCCCGTCATGCTCTGGTCGGCGGCGCCGACGCCGAAGGCGTCGAACCAGCTCGGCCCGGTCGCGGCGAAGCCGATGACGGTGACGGCCAGCAGTGCCAGTACCGCCAGGCCGAGGGCGTGGGCCGAGAGCCGAGGCCGGGCGAGCTTGTCCGGCCGGAGCAGGGCCAGCGCCGCCAGCAGCGCTCCGACCTCGAGGGCACAGGCGAGCACGTCGGGGACACCGATCGCCTCGGTGACACCGGGCTCGGGCCCGAACGGCAGGCCGATGGTTCGCGACCACAGCCAGGCACACAGCGGGATGACGGAGACGGCGACAGCGGAGTGCAGAACCCGGCGTCCGCGGTGACCTGTCAGCAGCAGGCCGGCGACGGTCAGCTCGGCCATGGTCAGAGCCACGAAGAACAACCCTGCCGCGAGCCACTCGTTGAGGTGCTCGGGGACGACCGCAGCGTGGATGATCGCGGCACCGACGAGCGCTGCGCCCAGCAGCAGCCGTACGTCGCGGCGCAGGCCGCCGAATCGAGCCGGACCTGCTTGGCCGGACTCGGCCTCATCGGCAGGTGAGGTGGTGAGCTTGATCCGGCCGCCCCACATCGCTACCAGCCAGGTGACCAGCACGGCGTTGGACAGCAGCAGCCAGCGGCCGACCATCCACACCCCACGGACGTGCAGGACGAAGATCTCGTGCTGCTCGCGGGGCACGCAAGTGCCGGTGCACGGCGCCATCCCCTGCATGCCACCGATGTGCGGCACCTGCAGGTGGTAGTCGTAGACCGCGCTCACCGCCAAGGCCCCGATCCCGAGCAGGGTGCCGCCCGCGGTGAGCAACAGCCCGGTGAGGACCACCTTGTCGGGGAAGCGGGGCTCGGCACTGAACCAGTGCCGGGCCAGCATCAGCAGGGCCACCACCCCGGCGCCGAAGAACGGCAGCAGCGTGACCGTCAGCATCAGCCAGGTGGCGAAGGGCGTCGCGAAGCGTTGCGGAGACCCGATCGCGCCCTCGAGCGAGACCAGCCAGAACGCGGTCGTGCACGACAGCCCCACGGCCAGCGTCGCCACGGTCAACCACGGCACGCCCGGCCGGGCGGACCGCAGTACCCGAGGACGCCGGGTGGCGGAGAGGATGGACATGATCGCCTCAGCTCTGCTGGGTCGTGTGGAGTGGTGGTGGTGGGCTCGTGAGCCGTGGACTGATCAGCGAGAGGCGCCGGCTAGGGCGCGATCGACCAGCCGAACATCATCGCGTGGTCCTCGTGCATCAGGTTGTGGCAGTGCGCGACGTACGGGCCGACGAAGTCGCGGAACCCGCGATAGACGATCACCGACTCGCCCGGGTCGAGCGCCACGAGGTCCTCGCGCCCGAGGTCGTCGGGGTGCCCCGGGTCGTTGCCGTGGGTGACGTCCACACCGTTGCGCATCACGGTGCGGTGTTCCTCCATGTGCAGGTGGAACGGGTGCACCCAGCCGCCGCCGGCGTTCTGGATCTCCCAGAGCGCGAAGCTGCCCTTCTTCTGCACGGCCGCCGGCGTGTTCCCGTTCGGGTTCTTCAGGCTGTGGACCTCGTTGTAGGGGTCGAACTTCTCGCCGTTGATCGACCACTCGAACTCGTCGACCGGGTTGTTCGCGGGTGCCCGCTCGACGCGGAAGATCTTCCGGTCGTCCAGCATGCTGCGCCAGTTCGCCGGCAGCGGCGGGAGCGCACGCAGCTGCTGCAGCGGCCGGGGCATCCGGCTGTCGTCGGGAGCGGGGTCGCCGATCACGAACTTCAGCAGTGGCACCTTGTACGTCGGGTCGGCGGTGCCGGTCGCGCTCGGAGTTGCTCCACATCCGGCCGGTCGGCATCGTCATCGTGTTCGTCAGGAAGATCTCGTCACCCTTGCTGGTCGGCGAGCCGTCCATGTACTGGGTGAAGTCGATGATCACCTCACGACGCTTGGCCGGCCACAGCTCGAAGTTGTCGCGCTCGAGCGCGTACGGCAACAGTCCGCCATCCGCGGCGATCTGGGTGAACTTCATGCACTGCTGGCCGTCCGGGATCCGCCACTGCCCGTCGAGGTCGTCCTTGGTCAGACCGAGGCTCCTGGCGGACTTCGGGCCCTGGGTGGAGCTCATCAGCTTGAAGTCGTAGATCCGCGAGATCGAGCAGTCCAGGAACCGGAACCGGTACTTGCGGCGCTTGACCTCCAGCACCGGGTACGCCGTGCCGTTCACGGTGAAGATGTCGCCCACGAACCCGTGGTTGGGGAAGTGCCGGAAGAACGTCTTGCCCCACCACTCCGGGTGCGTGCGCGGGTTGCCCGCGAGGGGGAACTCCGTGTCGTGCGCGTCGTGGTGCTCGGTGGTGCCGTCGTCGAGGCGGCAGTCGTAGAACGCCAGCGGGATGTCGTAGTCGACGTCGAAGCTGCCGTCGGGGTTGTCGTGGCGGACGCCGGGCAGCCGCAGGCCGCGCCGCTCGTCGCCCATGTCCATCCCGTTCTTCGGGTCGTAGATGGGGTAGAGGCCGACCAGGCCCTTGTAGACGTTGGCACCGGTGTGGTCCATCCGGTGGTCGTGGAACCAGAAGAAGCTCTGCTTCTCCCGCTCGTCGTTGCCGGCGGGCCAGTTCAGGTACAGGTTGTCCACCGACGTGCCGGTCACGTAGCCCTCGTGCTTGGGGCCGAAGTTCATCGAGTAGTGCGGCTGGCCGTCGCTCTCCGGAGCGGTGTGAGCGTTGTGCAGGTGGGTCAGGAACGAGTAGTCCGGCGCACCGAAGTCCTGCCGGTCCAGGTTGAGCGGGTTCTCGTCGAGGTGGTTCTCGAACCGCACCAGCGCCGGCTTGCCGTACTCGGCGTTGATCATCGGGCCCGGGAAGATGCCGTTGAAGCCGTAGATCGTGCTGCGCGGGAGGGTCCGCGGTACGCCGGCGCCGATCGTGGTGACCGTGCTGACATCGGTCCCGTCGAACGACGCCGTCGGGTTGCCCTTGGAGTCGATCGGCAGCACCTGCGAGGTGGTGAACGCATGGGTGCTGACCTTGACGTCGATCTTGTAGACGATCGGGTCGGGGTAGCCGATCTGGCTCGGCCAGATCTGGTGCTGCTGGTTGCCGAGCGAGTTCTGCTGCCCGCGGCCCGGACCCGGCGGCTTGGCCCACGAGGTGTACTCGCTCTTCGGCACCGGGGCCAGGGCCTTCGGGATCGGCAGCGGGTCGCTGAACGGCGAAAGGATCAGCGGGCTGGTCGGGAACACCTCGAGGTAGAGGGCGTTGGTCAGGGTGTCGGCCGCAGCGGCGAACACGCCGTCCGCAGAGAGCCAGGCCTGCTTGTGGAGGGAGGGCTTGACCACTCCCTGGACGGCACCGAACGCGAGACCGGCACCACCGAGCGCTCCCGCTCTCAAGATGGTCCGTCGTGCCATGCCGTGCTTGTCTGACGTGGTGTCGACCATGTTCGTCCCCATGTATGGATCGCGCCGATGACGCGATCGTCCCCCGTCTACCGACCTCGCCACCCCTGGCTTCGTCGGTAGTCCCCTTGCAGATGGACGCTAGGTTCCAGACCTTGGGGGAACCTTGTAGCCCTCAGTAGTGCTATCGGGGGATGCGAGTCGTGTGCCTGAGACCGCGCTCTAGCGCGTCCTCAGGCACACGACCCTGACGAAGGGCAGTCGTGGCTCAGACCGACGAGCGGGTGAAGCCCTTGAAGGTCATCCACAGACCGACCGAGAACTCCCACGCGGCGATCGGCAGGGTCAGGAAGAACGAGGCCGCGGAGACCTGCTCGATGGCGCCGAAGAAGATCGCGAGGAAGGCGGCGAGGAGCAGCGGGGCGCCGATCAGGCCGACGGTCGGGATGATCCGGGGCACCAGCCGCGAGCGGTAGAGCAGGGTGCCGAGCAGCAGGGCGTTGATGGCCGGCATCAGGCCGGGGCCGAGCAGGAAGGTCCAGTTCCGGACCTCCACGAGCGCCTGGGCGGTCACCGTCGTCGAGGCGGCGTCGCCGCCGGTGCTGGCGAAGTCCTGCTGCATGGTGACGACCGCGAGCAGGCTGACCACGCCGATCATGATCACGGCGGCCTCCATGAGCCGGGAGGTGACGAAGCCGAGAGCCATTGACGCGTTCTGCCGTTTCACCACCGGGTACAGGGCGACCGCGGTGCCGACGGCGGTCAGCGCGTTCACCGAGTCGAGGAGGCAGCCCCACAGCACCCGGGTGTCCTGGCCGGCGCCGGTGACGTAGTGGGCGTCGTTCAGCACCGGCCCGAGCAGGATCAACGCCGGGATCGAGGACACGAAGGTGACCAGGTAGAGGATGCCGGCGACTCGGGCGTGGCTCCGGGTCGGGTCGGCCGGCGCCGAGGCGTGGCCGACGGTGGCGGCTGGTGCGGTGGTGGTCATGTCAGGCTCCTGAGGGTGAGGTGTCGCGAGGGTGAGGTGAGCGCCGTACGGCGTCGGCTGCGACCCGGGTGACCGAGACGAGGGGCAGGCCGCTGTCGCGCAGCTGGTGCAGCAGGCCGTGCAGGCCCGCCTGGTCGACGACAGGCCCGGTGAGGAGGGTGCAGCCGTCGTCGGTGGTGAGGGTCATCCCGTCGAAGCGGGCGGACCATCGGGGGTCGAGGCGCCCCTGGAGGCGGATCTCGTACCAGCTGGTCCCGTCGGGGCTGCTGGTGTCGGTGCGGGTCATGACCGCAAGGTGTCAGCCGCGGTGGTGAGTGCGCCTCACATCAGATGGTGAGCGGGCTGGTGATCTTCAGGCGAGCAGACCCAGCTCGCGGCCCCGGGTGACGGCGGCCCGGCGGGTGTTGACGGCGAGCTTGGCGTAGATGTTCTTGGTGTGCGTGCGCACGGTGTTCAGCGACACCACGAGCTCGCGGGCGATGCCAGGGCCGTCGAGGTCGGTGGCCAGCAGCCGGAGCACGTCCAGCTCGCGGGGGCTGAGCGGGTCGACGAGCTGCTGCGGCTGAGGCGCGGCCGGCTCGGCACCCCTGCGCGGTACGGCGTCGAGGAGCCGCCGTGGGTAGGCCCACTCCGGCTGCTGCCGGCTCACCACCTCGAGCAGCTCGACCATCGCGGGGCCTTCGCCGACGAAGACCCCCACGTACCCCTCGGCCTCGGCCAGGCGCAGCGCACGCTCCAGGGGTACGACGTCGCGCCGGTCCAGGGCCTGCAGGGCCAGGATCTCGACCAGGGTGCCGACGCGGCCGCCCTCCTCGGCGGCGACCCGGAGCCGCTCGAGGAGCGCCGACCCTTCGGACCGGTGCAGCAGGATCCGGGCGAGCGTGACGTGCTCGTACTCCCGCACGTAGGAGAGGTCGTCGTCCGCGGAGAGCCCCCGTTCCTCGGCCCACTGCTGCGCCTCGGCGACCCGGCCTTGCGCGAGCAGGAGCCGTGCGCGCAGCGCCGGCACCGGTCGCACGTCGGGTGAGAAGTCGCCGACGTAGACGCGCTCCGCCTCCTCGACCAGCGCGACCGCGGCGTCCAGGTCGCCTTGCGCCTCGCAGAGCCGAGCGCGCGCGACCCGCCAGCGGTAGGGGTGCTGCGGCAGGCCGAGCCGCTCCCCCAGCTCGGCGGCGCGTGCCAGGTGCGCGGCCGCTTCCACGAGGTCGCCGCGCTCGAGAGCGATCTGGCTGAGGCCGACCACCATGTCAGCCGTGCCCCGCAGAGCGCCGCCATCCTCGTGTGCAGCAGCCAGGTCGAGCGCGTCCTGGTAGGCGCGACGCGCGTCGCCGAGCCGGCCCTGGGTGGTGCGGAGGTCGCCCAGCGTGATCGAGCAGCCCAGCACGTCAGCGATGTTGCCCGCGCGCTCCAGGCCCTGCACGGCGACCGTGTAGCCGCGGTGCGCCGCCTCCAGGTCGCCGGTCGCCCAGGAGGCCAGCCCCGACAGGGCGCTGGCGGCAGCCACCGTGAGGTCGTCACCGGGCGCGGCCGACGCGATCGCCCGGTCGGCATGGACCACGGTGCCGGCCGGGTCGCCTGCGACCAGCGCGAGTGCCGCACGGTAGGTCTCCATCGCACCCGGCAGCCGGGCCAGCTCGGCCTTGTCGAGCACGACCAGGTCCGCGGGAGGGTCGGCCAGCAGCCGCCCCACGTCGTCGAGCCGACCCGGAACGGTGGCCAGGTCACCGCTCGACATCAGGGCACCGATCAGCCCGACGGCGAGCACCGGCCTGCGCCGCACCACGTCGTACGGAAGCTCGTCGACCCAGCGCCGGGCGATGGCCTCCCGCCGCTCGCGGAGCAGGCCGATGACCGAGCGCTCGACCAGATCGGCGGCGTACTCGACGTCGCCGGCATCGAGGGCGTGCCGGACCGCCGGCACCGGCTCGCCGGCCGCGTCGTACCACCCGGCCGCCCGCCGGTGCAGCGCCACGACCTCCTCGGGCCGCTCCTCGCGCAGGTGGCTGCCGAGCATGTCGGCGAACAAGTGGTGGTAGCGGTACCACTGCCGGCTGTCGTCCAGGCGTACGACGAACAGGTTCGAGCGGTCCAACAGCTCGAGCACCGCCCTCCCGTCGCTCGCACCGGTGACCGCATCGCACAGGGATCCGCTGAGCCGGTCCAGGATCGAGGTCTGCAGCAGGAAGCGGCGTACGGCGTCGGGCTGGCGACCGAGCACCTCCTCGACCAGGTAGTCCACGACGAACCGGTCGTCGCCCGCGAAGCCGGCGATGAAGCCAGCTGGGTCGTCACGGCCCTGGAGCGACAGCGCCGCGAGCTGCAGCGCCGCGACCCACCCCTCGGTCCTGCCTTCCAGGGCGGCGATGTCGGTGGCGTCGAGGTCGAGCCCGACGACGTCGTTGAGGTAGGCCGCCACCTCGTCGTGGGTGAAGCGGAGGTCGGCGGCGCGGACCTCGACCAGCTCGCCGCGGGCCCGGAGCCGGGCGAGCGGGAGGTCGGGGTCGGCCCTTGTACTGATCACCAGCTGCACCTGCGCAGGCAGGTGCTCGAGCAGGAACGCCACGTCGCCCGCGATCTCCGGACCGTCGGCGAGGTGGTAGTCGTCGAGCACGAGCACCAGCCCGTCGGGCAGAGCGCTGAGCTCGTTGAGGACGACCGGGAGCACGGTCGCGATCGGCGGGTGCGGCGAGTCCAGGAGCGGCAGCGAGGCGGCGCCCACGCCCGGCGACGCGAGGTCCAGCGCGGTCACGACGTAGGTCCAGAAGGAGTCGGGCCGCTGCTCGCTCTCCTCGAGCGAGACCCATGCGACCGGGCGGTCGGCGGCGGCCGATTCCAGCCAGGTCGCCAGCAGCGTGGTCTTGCCGAACCCCGGCGGCGCGGAGACCAGGGTCAGCTGCGGTGGCGGTGTCCGGCTGAGCCGCTCGGCCAGCCTCGGTCGCGCCACGAGGTCACGTCGTACCCGAGGGACGAAGAGCTTGGTGCGGAGCAAGTGGGCCGCCACGACCGCTCCCCTCACTGCCTCCACCGTCCCTCTGGACACTAGAGCACGAGCCGCCGCACGGCTCTCGCGGACGCGGAGGCCAGAGGTCCTAGGACCTACGTACATCTGGCCCGGTCGGTCCATCCGGTGAAGTGTGAGGTGGTTGGGCACACCATCGACGCGACAGGACGTGAGCAGGATGTATCGGTCGGGAGCGTGCAGGCGCGACGTACAGGCACCGGGTGGGCGCGCGGCGATCGGCGGCATCGGGCTCCTGGTCAGCCTGGTCGTCCTCGCCGCGCTGACGCTGCTCCCGGCACCGGCGATGGCGGCCGGCACGATCGGAGCACTCTCGATCAACCCCGACTCCGTGCGGAACGGCCAGTCGACCACGGGCACGGTCGAGCTGCCCTTCGCCGACCCGCAGCCGACGGTCGTCCGCTTCTTCTCCAGCGACCCCGCGGCGGCTCAGGTGCCTGTCTCGATCACCATCCCGGCCGGCCAGACCACCGGCACCTTCACCATCACGTCGACCGCGACAGCGCCCCCGGAGAACGTACAGATCACCGGCGCCACCGCGGACAACGCCTCGCGCAGTCACACCCTCTCCGTGAACGCCGCCACCCCGGCAGGGCCATCCCTCTCCACCATCTCGTTCATCCCCACCTCGATCGTCGGCGGCCAGAACGCCACCGGCACGGTCCGGTTCAGCGCGACGATGTCCCAAGGTGCGGTGGTGCAGCTCTCGAGCAGCAACCCGGCCATTGCCCGGGTCCCCCAGGAGACCGTGGTCAGCGCCAACACGGCGACCAGCACGTTCAACCTCGCGACCTCCGCTGTCAGCACCGCCACGCCGGTCACGATCACCGCCACCTGGTTCGACGTCACCCGCACCACGACGATCACGGTGACACCCGGACAACCCCCCGCATCGGACGTCGTCAGGATCACGAAGGCCACCTGGAAGAGGGGGCTGCTCACGATCGAGGCGACCAGCACCAACCCGAACGCGATCCTCACTGTCTTCTCGGCCGACGGCAGTCCCCTGTTCGACCTCACCAACAAGGGCGGCGGGCGCTTCGCGGACCAGCGGGGCTTCGTGACCAACCCCGTCAGGATCAGCGTGCGCAGCAACTTCGGCGGCTCATCCTCGGCCACCCTGCAGTCCTAGCGCTCGGCCCGGCGCCGGGCCCTCTCCGTTCTGTTCCCCCCGGTGTCAGGTCTGGTCGGGCCGTTCCGTCAAGCAGGTGAGTCCGTCGGCCATGACCGGCCCGGCCACTCATCGAGCACCTGGGAGAGGAACGACATGACGTCGACACGTGCAGACCTCGGCCGCGACTTCCGCGGCGACATCATCGAACCCGACGAGGCGGGGTACGACACCGCCCGTCGTACGGCGCTCGCGTCCGGCAGCCCGGCGTACGTGCTGCGACCCGCGAACGTCGAAGACGTGCGGGCGGCGGTCGGGTTCGCGGCCCGAGCCCGGCTGCCGCTGTCCGTGCGTGGTGGCGGGCACAGCTTCCCGGGCTTCGGCACCAACGACGGCGGCGTGGTGATCGACCTCGGCCGGCTCGCGCGCACCGAGGTCGTCGACCAGGAGCGGCACCTGGTCCGGATCGGCGGCGGCGCCACCTGGGGCCAGGTCGCGGCCGACCTGGCGCCGTACGGCCTGGCGATCTCCTCGGGCGACACCAGGAGCGTCGGAGTCGGCGGCCTGACCCTGACCGGCGGCATCGGCTGGAAGGTCCGGAAGTACGGCCTCGCCCTCGACAGCCTGGTCGCGGCCGAGGTGGTCACCGCCGACGGCGACGTGGTGCGGGCGAGCGCGGAGGAGAACCCGGACCTGTTCTGGGCGTTGCGCGGCGGTGGCGGGAACTTCGGGATCGTCACCGCCTTCGAGTTCGCGGCCCACCGGACCACCGACGTCTTCCACGGCCGGATCGCGTTCCCGGCCGCGGAGGCACCGCGGGTGCTCCGGGGCTGGGCGGACCACCTGCGCGTCGCGCCAGAGGAGCTCACCTCCTCGGTTGAGCTCGCCAACCCGTTCACCGGCGGGCTGGATTCACCGGTCGAGGTCAACGTCGCCTTCGACGGCGACGACCCGGACCTCGCTGCCGCGTCGATCGACCCGATCCGCCGGCTCGGCACGGTGCTCCACGACGACGTCGTGCTCAAGCCCTACGCGGACACGCTGATGGACGGCGCGATCCTGCCGCCGGGCCTGCAGATCGTCGCCCGCAGCGCGTTCGTCGACCCGGGCTCCGTCACGGACGTGGTGCGGATCCTCACCGAGGTTGCCGCGACGGCCGGGTCGCCGTTCCTCGTGGTCCGCAGCGTCGGCGGTGCGGTGTCCCGCGTCCCCGACGACGCGACGGCGTACGCACACCGCGAGGCGGAGCTGATGATCGCGACCACGAGTGCAGGGCCCACGGCCGTCGTCGAGGCGGCGGCTCCGGGCGTGGCGGCGATCTGGAGGAGGCTCGCGCCGCACGTCACCGGCGCCTACGCGAACTTCAGCTCCGGCGTCACCGACCGGGACGTCGCGGCGGTCTACCCGCCCGCGACGCTGGCGCGGCTCACCGAGGTCAAGGACAGCTACGATCCCGGCAACCTGTTCGCCGGGAACCACAACGTGCGCCCCGGCAGTAGCGTGCAGGCGACCGCCTGACCGCACGAACCCGGAGACGACATGGACCTGTTCGAGATCGACGAGACCCAGACGCTCAGCCGTGAGGAGGCCGCGGCGCGGCTGCACGCCTTCGCCGACGTGCTGGCGAGGAACAACCAGGTGGAGTTCGAGCGCGATGGCAGGCGGATCACCGTGCATGTGCCCGACCAGGTGAACCTCAAGGTCGAGGTCGAGATCGGTGACGACGAGCGGGAGATCGAGATCGAGCTCACCTGGTGACGGCGCCGGCGCGGCGGGCCAGCAGCAGCGCCGCGGTGAACGCGCCGAGAGTGCCGAGGGCCTCGTCACCGAGGGTGTCGGTGTACGCCGTGGCCAGTTCGGTGCCGTGCCGGATGAAGGTGTACCACTCGGCCAGCTCCCACCCGATCGCGAGCGCGGCGCCGATCCCGGTGACCAGCACGACGAGCACCCACACCGGCCGCACCACCTGACGCTCCAGCAGCAGACCGATGCCGAAGCTGAGCAGCAGCCAGTTGACGTAGTGGTTGGCGTCGTCCCACCAGTCGATGGCGTCGTAGAGGTTCAGAGTGTTGCCGGTGACGTCGACCAGGAACGGCGCCGCGATGAACGCGAAGCCGGCCCACGGCAGCGGGCGTTCGTCGTGGCGCCGGCGGGCAACCAACCACCACACCAGCGGCGGCAGCAGCATCACGACCGGGTAGGCCACCAGGCGCGCCCCGAACGCCTTGCCCGCGAACTGCGGCAGCCCGGTCGCGAACGTCGCCAGCGCCAGCTGACCGACGGTCAGCAGCAGGATCACGACGTACGCCGTGCGCGCGCGGTTCACGTCGTACCTCCTGCCGGGTGCGGGCGGTCCAGGATCCCGACCCTGGCATGGTCGCGCCCCGCAGGCTGCGTGAGCCGCGGGGCGCTGTCCTCGGTGAGTGCGGTCGTGCCGCCCTGTGGTCCGAGGAGTTGGCCGCACAATAACGCAGGACCCCGGACATATTGCAACCCGCGACCGAGGCGTGGTCAGCCGGCGCCTCGCAACGACAGCAGGACGAGCACGCCCCGGTCGCCGAAGGTGCGGGTCTCCAGGACCTGCAGGCCTGCCGCCGAGATCTCGGCGTCCAGCCCCTCGACCTGACGCACCGACCCGAGCTGGAGCAGGACCCGCCCACCGGGAGCCAGGTGGTGACCGATCACCGTGAGGCAGTCCCTGGCCACGTCGAGGCCCGCGCCGGGACCGCCGTCGATGGCGACGACCGGGTCCGCGGGGAAGCGGGCCACGTCCTCGCGGGGCACCCAGGGCGGGTCGGCGAGGATCAACGGGAACCTCTCGTCGGGCCCGAGCGCCCCGAGCAGCGGGTGCAGTCGCATCTCCACGCGATCGTGGAGGCCGGCCGTCGATGCGTTGCGCACCGTGTAGTGAGCGGCCGCCGGGTCGGCGTCGACACAGACCAGCGAGCGCGTCGATCCAGCCGCCACCGCCAGGCCGATCTGACCGGCGCCCGAGCACAGCTCGAGGACCCGGCCGGCCGGGAGCTGGGGTAGCAGCTCCAAGGCCCACAGCGACTGGTGCAGGGTCCAGCTCCTCGGCTCCAGCACCCGGTCGTCGTGGGCGATGACCAGGCCGCCGAACGACGTGGTCCGCAGCTGCACGGTGCTCATGCCGAAGCCACGGGTGAGGTGCCGGGCACGGACCGGTGCGTGCTGTCGCACCACGGCTTGCGCGAGGACTTCCCGCACCCGCAGACGGCCACGACCGGCCGGGTGGGCGTGTGCTCCATGCCGTGCTCGTCGACCACGACCGCGGCTCCGCGAACCAGGATCGGCCCCTCGGGGCAGACCCGTACGCGTGCGTCCTTCATCACGCGGCCCCCTGCTCCGAGGTCGTCCACCGGGTCATCAGGTCCTGGGCCGAGAGGGCTTCCAGGTGCAGCGCGGCGGCGGCTCCGAAGAGCACCTCGTCGCGCAGGTCGGGATGCTCCGCCACCCAGGCCCCACACATGTCGCGCGCGGCCACCTGCTCGTGCACGGAGTCGGCCTCGACGTGCTCGTGGAAGTACGCGGCCACGACCGACCCCAAACCGACCCGCTCGATGGCCGCGGCGACCCGGCGCGAGGGCACCGAGCTGGACGCCTCGAACGCCGCGAAGTGTCCCAGCGCCGCACCCCGGAGCCGCCGGTTCAGACAGAGCAGGGACATCAGGTTGGCCGCGGCCAGCGAGACCGCCGAGACGTCGTCGAGGTAGGCGCCGTACGCCGGGTCGAGGCCGGCCGCGGAGAGGGCTTCGGCGTACAGGCGCTGGTGCAGCCGCTCGGGGTCGCCGGCGCCGTACTCGTCGTACTGGATCTCGGCGAGCGCCACCTTGGCGGCACCGGTGAGACGGGGCAGCACGAACGACTGGGGGTCGGACTCCTTGAGCTGCTGGACGCTGCGCTCGCGCAGGTAGTCCAGCACCTGGTCGCGGGTCGCCTCGCGTCGCAGGTACGTCGAGAGGCTGACGCCGTCGGACCGGTCGACCATGGCCAGGACCTGCTCGGCCGGGTCGTCGACGTCGCGGACCGACTCCACCAGGCCCGTCACCGAGCGCCGTACCTCGTCCTCGAAGGTCACCTCCAGGCTGCCGCGCAGGCGCAGGAGGTCGGGGTCCCACTCGAGCCCGTCGGACACCTCGTCGAACCCTCGGTAGGCCAGCTCGTAGAGCGTCCACAACGCCAGTTGTGCGTCCGGGTCGGTGATCGCGCACGTGGTGTCGGACAGCTCGATCGAGCCCGGTCGACCCTCGCTCAGCATCGTGACGACCCGCGTGCTCAGAGGTCCACGAGGACTCGGCAGCCGCATGATGTGTCTCTCCCCGTCGTTCGCCGGACACCGCGCCCGCGCTACTGATCAGTACCCCGCGCGGCGCCCGCTCATGCCCAGATCGCCGGCGACGCGCAGGGCGAGATCTCAGGGGGTGTAGCGGTTCGCCACCACCGCCTGCTGGTCGACCGGGGTCCCGCGCTGGATGGTCCACGCCAGCCGGACCAGCGCCGCGTGCGTCCAGATCAGCGGGGTGGCCGACCGGGTCCCTTCGCCGAGCCGGCAGCAGCCCTGGCCGGTGGGAGCGCGGCCGTCCCAGGCCTGCTCGGCCAGCATGTCGGACGGACCCGACGCGGCCGCCACGGCGTTCAGGTAGGACTCCCCGTCGGCGCCGGCGGTGACGGCGTACTCGCCGCGCTCGACGGTGAGCAGGGGCCACACGCGCCCGAGGGTGGTGTGGGTGCCCGAGTCGGTGATGGTCCACTCGGCGCCGCTGCGCGTCTCGCCGTACCCGTCGAAGCTGGAGCGGTGCCAGAGCGGCCCGTTCGGAGTCTGCACCTCGAGGGTGCGGTCGACGACCGCCAGGCTCGAGGTGACCGTCGGGTCGTCGGGGCGGAGGATGCCGTAGCGCACCAGGTCGAGGAAGCTCGGGTCCACCACCCGGCGCTGGTCGACCGCCTTCGGCCCGCCGTCCCCGATCGCGTACTTCAGCCCGGTGTCCGGCTTGGCGTTCTTGGTCAGGCGCAGGAAGTACGGCGTCGTGCTCAGCGGGCCGTTGGTGGTCGCCGTCCACTTCTTCACGTGCGCCTTCCACCGGTCCGCCACCCGCAGCCAGCGCCGCGCCGACGCGTCGTCGCCGTGCCGTCGCGCCAGGTCGGCCGCACAGACCAGGCCGGCGATCTCGGCGGCGATCGTGTTCGGGGAGTAGCCGGACTGGTTCTCCCACCGCTCCTGCGGCGTGAACGGCGCGTGCCGGCCGGTCTCGGGGTCGACGAAGTCGACCAGGAAGTCGGCGGCCTTCTTCACATGGGCGTACGTCGCCGCGCCGTTGCTGCCGACCAGGTGAGCCAGCACGATCGGCAGCGCCACCTCGTCGAGCTGGAGGCCGGTCCAGACCGGCTTGCCGGTGACGTCGGAGTTCTGGGGGAACGACCCGTCCGGCTTCTGCTGCACCGTGAACAGCCAGTGCACCATCCGGCGTACGGCGGGCTTGTCGCCCATCGCCCACAGCGCGGTGCCGAACTGGTAGGCGTCGCGCGCCCAGACCAGGTGGTAGGCGCCGGACGGCGAGGACAGGTCTGGCACCTCGTCGCCCCAGACCCACGGCGCGGTCGGTGAGGCGACGAACGCGCCCGGGTTCTGCTTGTCCTCCGCGGCCGCCACCACCAGCTCGGAGGCGAGGTACTGCCGGGTGATGCCGGCGGCGCTGGTGGGCACGCCCTTGAGCGAGCTCAGCCAGCGGTGCCAGCCGTTGTCGTAGCGCTGCTGGGTGGTTCTGTACGCCGTACCGCGTGCGTTGTCAGCAGTACGCCGAGCCGCTCCCGGGGTCTTCGCGAACCCAAGGCTCAGCTTCGCTGCCTGATGGCCCGGGCCGCCGGTCACGCCGGTGATCCGGCCGATCTGGACGATGTTGCCCGGGCCGGCGTGGTCGTAGGAATGGTCGAGCGTCTGGTCGCTCTTCAGGTCGGTCCAGCCGTCGCTGGTGCCGAGGTACCCGGTCGAGGTGGCGCCGAAGCGCGGGCGCGACACGAGCGCCGTACTCACCGTGGAGTCGCTGGCCACGAGCGTGTGCCCCGTCGTCTCGCCGTGGTCGTCCATCCCGTTGTTCGCCAGCGACGGGTCGTAGAGCGCGTACACGTGGTAGCGGCCACCGTCGAGCGAGGTGAACCTGATCCGAACCTCCAGTGCGTCGCGCCGCGGGTCGGTGACGAACGACTCGACGATCCGGTACCGGCCCTGCCGGTCGGTGTTGACCTGGGTGAACCTCAGGCTGCCGGCGTCGGGCCGGGTCGTGCGGTGCCGCATGTCGGTCGACTCGCGGTCGGTGAAGCCGGGTCCGGTGACGACCAGCTCCAGGCTGCGCACGCTCGGGGTCGAGAGGTCGGGGTAGAACACCTCGCTGGTCCGGCCCTGCTGCAACGTGAACCACACGTTGCTGCCCCGGCTGCGCGACGTACCGAAACCGGTCTTGTTCGACTCGGTCCAGGTGGCCTTGTGCCCTGGGCCGCCCGGCGGCGCTGCTCCGTGCGACGTAGCGGTGGTGGCGACGACCAGCCCGGCGCAGACGAGGGCGGCGGCGCTGGAGCCGGCAAGCAGGCGCGAGAACACAGGTGACCTCCGAGAGTGCGAGTCCTGGCCGTACCCCCTGGGCTACCGACGAAACTCTGAAACGTCACCGACACGATCGAACGCGCACCCTTTCCCCTTCGCGAGTCACCCCGTCCCCCTCGCCCTCAGCCGGCGGAATCAAGGTAGGCCCCTCGACATGCGGTGGCTGAACCTTCCGGAGCGGCCACCTTCGGAACGACGCCGAGGCCGTATCATCGAGGGGCTCGAGGGGAGGTGCGCCATGGAGGTGCTCCTCGGCCTGATCATCCTCACGTGTGCCTTGCTCGGGATCGCTGGCCATCGGCTCTCCAAGCATCGCGGAGATGTGCCCCTCGACGTGACTGCCGAGCGGATAACCGCGACGCTTCCTAGGCTGCGGCCATGCCACTGACCACCCGACCGCTCACCCGGGACGACTTCGACCAGTCGATGGGGCTCATCCGCGAAGCGTTCGGCGACCTACCGCCGGGCACGACGCCGCAGAGCACCGACGACCCCCCGCGGCCCGGGTACCACGCGTACGGCACGTTCGACGACGACCACCTCGTGGCGCGGCTGGCAACCCGTGGGTACCACTCGTGGTTCGGCGGCAGCGCCGTACCCAGCGGAGGCATCGCCGGCGTCGTGGTGACCGCCGAGCGGCGGGGCACGAAGCTGCTCGACGAGCTGTTCCGGGTAGCCCTCGACGACGGGCTACGGGAGCGCGGGGAAGCGGTGTCGACGATGTTCTGCACCGCGCCCGGGATCTACCGCAAGTTCGGCTACGAGGTGATCTCGTCCTACGACACGGTCGAGGTCCCCGCAGCAGCGCTGGCCCGGATCGGTGCCCCGGCAGGCGTGCGCACCCGCCGGGCGACGTCCGCCGACTTCGACGCGGTCTGCCGGGTGTACGACACCTGGGCGGCAGCGCAGAACGGCCCGCTCACGCGCCGCGGCCCGGCGTTCCCGGCCGATGCCAAGGCTTTCATCGACGCGTTCACCGGAGTCACGCTCGCGGTCGACGACGCGGGCGAGGTGATCGGCTTCGCGAGCTGGCACCGCGGCCAGGAGACCGGGGACTCCGCGACCCTCGAGGTCGTCGACCTGCTCGCACTGAGGGGCGACGCCTACGGCGCCCTGTGGCACGTGCTCGGGTCGTTCGGCAGCGTGGTCGGCCAGGTGCGGCTGTGTACGTCGGGCCACGACGTGGCCCGGCTGTCGCTCCCGTCTGCGCACTGGAAGGCCGTGGAGCGCGAGCCGTACATGCTGCGCGTGCACGACGTGCGCGGCGCGTTCGCCGGCCGCGACTGGCCGGTGGACGGCGACGTCGCGTTCTCCGTCGCCGGGGATCACCTCGGGACGACCAACGGGGCCTGGCGCCTGGTGATCGAGCGGGGGAAGGCCACCTGCGTGCCGGCCGAGGCGGCCGACGGTCCCGTCCTGACACCCGGCGGGCTCGCGCTGGCCTGGGCCGGCGCCCAGACCTGCGCCAACCTCCGGATGGCCGGACACCTCTCCGGCGGCATGGAGAACGACGAGGCCCTCGACCGGGTGCTGGCGCCCCGGCCGATCCACATCCGCGACTCCTTCTGAGTCGCGACGGGGTCCAGCGCAGGCTTCATGCGAAGGGAGCAAGCGGTCGCACCTCCGTACTGCGCCTAGAGGATGCAGCGGAACGCTGGTGAGGGTGCACGTAGGCGGACGTACCAACCACCGTTGCACGCGAGAGCGGTGCCCTTCGGAACCGATTGGTACGTCCGATGACGCCGACGCGACTCGCATGCCTCTCGCGATGAAGAAGATCAGTAGGGAAGCGGCGGCGGTGGTGCCGCGGGCCGCGGTTGACGCCCCGGTCCGGAAGGGCCATCGGCGCCCGTCGACTGGCGCACGCTCATGTCGCTCTCCGGTCGTCCGCTCATGCCTGCGGGCTCAGGTGACCAGGGGGCTAGGAGTCGTCCTCGTCGTGCCGTGAGGATTTTCGGCGTTCCAGAACCCAGTGGATCTCGTGCGTGTCTGGGTTGCGCCATTCGCGCATCCGATACTCGAACCCGGGAAGGAGGACAACCGGAATCGGATCGGGCGAGGCCGGGGCGACCGCCCCCTTGACGATCTTCGCGTCGGTCGGGATGAACGGTGATTGCGCCGGGATCGGGGCAGTGATGAGCTCCACTGGGTCCCTGTATGGCCGTGGCATACCCGAAGGTATGCCCAAACCAAGGTGCCGACAAACGAGTGTGAGGTCAGAACCTCTCCATTGCGCAGATTTGGAGCCCCGATAGAGAGCACATAGCATCTGCATAGGTCGTCGGTGAGACCGGGGGGCTCGCCGACGACCTGAACCAACGGGTGTCACCACGGGTGCCGAGGTCCGCTCGCGGGACGCTGCTCGGGGAGCAGCTGGGTCCCCCGCAGACCACCAGGGTCGGCGAGCACACAGATGTCAGGAGCGCACGGTGACGGTGACAACAACCGAGACCTCGGGCTGCACCCTCGTGAGGGTGGCGGGCGAACTCGACATCTACACCGCCCCCCGCCTCGGAGCGGCGATCTCCGGACTCATTCGGGAAGGGCATCGCGACCTCGTCATCGACCTGACGAGCGTTGACTTTCTCGACTCCACGGGGCTGGGCGTGCTGGTCGGCGCACTGAAGAAGATCAAGGCTCACGACGGCTCCCTACAACTCGTGTGCAACCAGGACCGGCTGCTGAAGCTCTTCCAGATGACTGCGCTCACCCAGGTGTTCGTCATACACGACACCGTCGAGGCCGCACTCGCCGATCGCTGACCCAAGTCGACGGGCTCGACTCCGGCTGAGCCCGCACCGCTGTCCGGTCGCGCGCGCAGGTGAGTGCGGCGCGCGTCCATGCGAGACACTCAAGAGCCAGCTTGTCGAGGACGCTGAGGGGCGCAATCGTGTTAGCAACCAGCGACGTGATCGCTTTCGTCGCGACCACGGACCTGCCCAGGGCACGCTCTTTCTACGGGGGCACTCTGGGGCTCCCAGTCGTGGATGAGAACGAGTACGCATGCGTGTGCGACGCCAACGGCACGATGCTGCGCATCACCGCCGTAGCCGAGGTCGCCCACCCCGGCTACACCGTGCTCGGCTGGCGGGTCTCTGACATCCTCGAGAGTGTCGCTCGACTGGAATCGCTCGGGGTCACCTTCGCTCGGTACGACGGCATGGGACAAGACGCCCAGGGCGTGTGGACAACCCCGAACGGCGATCGCATCGCATGGTTCACCGATCCCGATGAAAACGTTCTGTCTCTCACCGAGTTCCACTGACGGCGCGCCCGCTCTCGCACTCACAAGTAGCCGCTGTCACCACGGCATAGCGTCCGGTAGAGATGCATATCGATGGTTGTTCCGGCCGCGATAGATCGGACATCGTCACCGCAGGTAGATCCTGCGTCACACCCCGCGAAGCGGCGGTGTCACGCTGCAGTGCGGCGGGCTGGAACAGGCCGGTCCCCAGATCGCTGCCATTCGAGCACCGGCGACGCTCCAGATGGAGCTTCGGCCTCGCTAGGTGGGCCCTGTTTCCTCCTTGGCGCGGATACCATCGCGTGCGAACGTGACCCCTGCATGGTTCGGAGGGAGGCGCCATGGCCCAGAGCCCGGTTGCGCAGATCCCGGGTCGCGAGACTCGCGGTCACTACTTGACACTGCGTGTGGCGGCCCTCTGCGGCGCGCTCGCTGTGGTCATCGGCTTTGCCGGTTCCGCGGTAGCGGACGTGACGTCTGAAGGCATCAATCCCGCGTCCCCGGGCGGGGACCTCATATCAACGTATGACCAGTACTTCCATCGACTGCAAATCGGTGCATTTCTGAGTCTCCTGGCGTTCGCGCTTCAGTTGGTGTTCCTGGGCCCGCTGTGGACGCGCGTGCGGGCCGGTTCGGAGCGACTCGCCGTAGTCGCAGTGCTCGGCGGGGTGAGCAGCGCGGCGACGCTCTGGATGCTCAGCGCTGTCCTCGACACGGCTATGGCAACCGCGTCCCACTTTCGCGACCCTGCCGCCGCGCGCATCCTGCTGCTCACCGGTTGGGATACGGCGCGCGTGGCGACCGCTCCGAATGCGGTGATGATCGGCGCGTGCGCGATCGCCGGCTCGAGATACGGCGTACTTCCCAGGTGGCTCACGGTTTTCAGCTTCGTTCTGCTCGTGCTGTCGGTCGGCGGAATGATCCCGTCCGGACCCGCAGGTGGGGCCGGCCTGCTCGGCGGTCTCTGGATCCTGGTCGTGTCGGTCTATCTGACGTTCGCACACGCGCCAGAGCCGAAACCCGGAGATTGAGCAGCTAGTCCAAGGGGCTCGCGTCGCACGGCCCATGATGCCTAGGGACCGGACCCCCGTGATGCCAACTTTCGACTCGTGGCGAAAGGGGGCCCGTCCGCATCGCCGGATGAGCGCAGAGGGGATCCCGAACCGGTTCCCCACACGACGACGCCGATGGGAGCATCGAGATAGCGCACGCAGGTCGATACATCCACACTGCGACCCGGTTGCCGGTTCGCGTCACCGTCCGCTTCGGAGGCCTGATCGGGCTGAAGCGTGTCCGCCGTAGCGAGGTGGGCAGGGCAACCAACGCTCACACGCCGTCTGACGCGCGCTCGTGCCGATGAGCCGGGCGATGACCAGTGCCTTGCTCTGCTGAGCGGATCGCTACGGGTGAGCGGTCTGCGTCCGCGCAGCGACCTGCTGGGCGAGTGGCTGTGGATGGGATCAGCGCCAGATGCCCGAGACCGGGTGCGCGGTCCTGGCCTGAGCCAGATGGGGCAGCCCGAAGGCGTCCTCGACGGTGCGCAGGAGGCTGGCGTGGCTCCATGTCCCGCGGTAGTCGCCTGGCTTGACGTGTGCACCGATCCACACGCTGCCTACGCGCCGGTCACGGGGCGTGGCGTCACCCTGCTCGTCCCAGGTCACGTTGATCACCGACCTTCGGTTCCACGCCGGTGAGGCAAGGATCTTCGGGATCTCGCGCCTGAGGAACCTGTCGAACTGCCGCACCCCGGTGTGGGTGCCACACAGGTCGTGGCCGTTCTCGCAGTCGTTGGGGACGACGTAGTTGAAGCGCGGGACGCGACCGCTGGCCAGGGCCTGGTCGAAGCGCTGGGTGTTGTTGGGTGCGGTCGTGCCCATCGGCAGGTCGTGGTGCAGACAGATCTCCTTCGGCGGGTTCCCGAAGTCTTCGACGTACCGGTTGCCCTCGATGTTGTCGTAGTAGATGGCGGGGTTGTGGTGCGCCCCGTATACGTCGCCGGCCCAGTTGGTGCCATCGTCATAGAACGCGCAGGGGTGCGGCATCGACTCCTGCCAGTCCGCCCACGAGATGTGGCGGCGCTGCAGCTGGAGGAAGATGTTGTTGACCTTCTGATGGCAGATCGACTTGTCGGTGTTGGGGTTCACCGGGTTGCTGTCGTTCCGCTCACACCTGATCGACTGACCACTGGTCATCTCGATGTAGTCGCCCGTCGAGCTGCTGTGCCGCACGGCGAGGAGACCATGCAGGCGGGCGGAGCGGTCCCGTAGAACACCGGTCAGGTACGGCGCAGAACGGCGAGTGACCTGTCGCAATGAGGTGTTCTCCCCGACGATGACGAACACATGCGACGCGCGGGGCACTCCGTCCCGACGTGGAGCGATGCGCTGCTGGTCGTGCGTGGACCCGACCTGCGAGGCAGTCCCGGTCACCCCCGCAGCACCGGAGCCGGTCCCCAGTGCCAACGCACCTAGTACTAACACCCCCAAACCGGCCAGGCCGGCTCGTGTGGCCTTCGGTGATGACCTCATCAGGACTCCCTCTCGCTCAGTGGCAGGACCCCGTCAGGGGTTCGCGGGAAGGCTAGGCCGCCGCGGCTGATCGCCACCTGAACGTCGGACCCCGCCCTGGGCCCGGGCTGGCTTCGACCCATTCACGCCACAGTCCCGCGCCGACACTCGAACGCTCATGCCGCTGTCCGCTCGCCCTCCTGCCGATGTGCGGGTATCGACTAGCCGCCCATGGCGGTGGTTGCGGCGTCCAGCGTCAGGCCCCTGAATCGTTGGACGGAAACCGACTCTGCGACCACCTCGGCCACGCGCTCTCTCGTCAGAATGACGTAATGCGTCAGGCGCCCATAAACGGTGGGATCGTGGCTCGGGTGAACGCGGTTCTGCGTCTCCAGAGCACGGATGAGATTGCTCTCGCGGACAACGCCGGCCCACACCACTTGGCTCAGACCGCTTCCATAGAGGCGATGCCCGCTGATCGCCTCGTCATTCGGATCTGCCATGCAGGCCGAGCGAGTGTCGGACCAGACCATGACTACGCAACGCTGGTTGGGGTCGTCGCGGTGTGGGTTCAGTGCCAGCACGGTTCTGTCGAAGTCATCGGAGATGAGGATCGCGGCAGGTGCGATCGGCTCCCACCTCACACCGAGATCTAGCGCCACGACGTGCTCAGCCATGGGCGTCACCGTAGTCCGGCAAGCCTCCGCCGCTGTCCGGGAACGTTGCCAAAGAGTAGATCGTCACCGAGCACGCCCAGACGGTCACCAGCTTTGGGATGGTGACCGTCCGGTGTTCCGATCAGCCATCTAGCGTTCGGCGAGTTCCAGCCACGCCAGGTCGCCAGTGAATCGCGTCTCGCTCTTCATCGTGGTGTTGGCATTCACCCACTCGGCGAGCGCGGCGTCGGCAGCCTTGGCGTGCTCCTCGGACTCCCACTGACTGATCGAGACCACGCGGTCGTCTTCGAACATGACGCCATACGAGATGTACCCCGGCGTGCTGGTCACGATGGGGATCACCCCGGCGCGGGCCTTGGCCTCAAGTTCCTCTTTGTTGTCGTCGTGCGTGTAGATGACCACTCGTGCATACATGGGTGACTCCTTCGCCGGACTGATGTCCCGGGCGAACGGGCCCTTCCCGCTGCCCGTAGTCGGAACGTAGCCCTCTGGGCCCGGCCGGGCTAGAGGCCAACCGCTCACGCCCGGACATGCCGCTGTGCGGGGCTCTTCGACTGTGGCTCCCGCGCATCCCTAGCGACTGCTCGAGGGCTGACGTCGTCCCGATCAGCGTGAACGGCGTCCGAGGGCCAGATACCCCAATGGACCGAACGGCTGGACGACGAACGACGCAGCCCAGAGCAGTTTCGGACCACGCACAGCCTGCGAGGGGCGACGCTTCAGATCACGAACTGCAATCGCCGTGATAACGAACTCGATCGCTCCTCCTGCGAGGATCGCCGACTTTTGTGCGGTAGATAGGTCGGCCCAGGACTTCTTTTCGCTCATGCCTCCGACCCTATGCCGACGCCCGACTCCCATGCGCCCAAGCACTCTCATGCCGCTGTCCGTGTTGAATCGCATGGGATGAGGGGTGCAGATCCGGTCGGTGCTGCCGCCATCCCAGAGCGCCTAGCAGCCAAAGGTCCTACGCCTCTACGGGCCGTGATCATGGGTTGTTACGTTCTTCTCGGTAACTCCAACTCACACGGGGGATGAGATGGAGAGACGTCCGGCCCGAGCGGTTCGGACGGGACCGCCTCGGTTGGCGCAAGTCGGTAGGGGCGGTTCCCATGCGTGGGGAGTCAGGGCCCCTGGACCCAGGCAGGCAGTGCAGACCGGTTGACCAACGAACGCACGCTCATGCCTGAGCGGTCGTTAGGACCGCCCGGCCGACAACAGCATGTCGGGACGGGCCGAGCGGATCTGATCGACGATCTGAGTCAGGTTCAAGTCGTCGCTGTCGACGACGGTGTGCACTCCGTCCAGCCTGACCAGTGCGACCTGAAGCCTTGGTGTCTCGTCCAGTAGGTAATCAAGGCCGACCCAGGCGGGTGGCTCGCGGGCGATGATGCGCTGGCGCAAGGTTTCCAGTGCGGCGTCCAATCGCACCAGGAGGTGATCGTGAGCGCCGAGCGCCGCGAGAACGTCGTCCAGATGGGCGGCTGACTCGATCACTTCGGCTACGAGAAGTGTCTCGCAGCCGGCTCTCCTGTGAGCGTCGCACCAGGCACGGAGATGCTCACAGCGCTGAGCGAGATCGGGGAACGGATATGCCCAAGCGACCTCGTCGACGTCGACTGCTGCATGGGCCACGCGGTCCTTGACCAGTGCGTCGCTCAACGCGGCTAACGTCACGGTCTTGCCCGACCCCGGTGGGCCAGTCACGATGACGACGAACACGCAGCGAGTCTCGCAGTCCCCTAATGCGGTGACACTAGCGAGCCGCTTGCGGCAGCGCTGGGACACCGCGGACTTCGTCGCGGAGAGTGCCTTTGGTTGGGGGCAGAACCGGAGGTTGTAGTCCGCTCCGGAAGCGGCCCTCTCATGCCGCTGTCCGGCTCCTGCGCCTTCGTCGCCTTGCAGGTCCGCACGTTCCGTGGGGTTGGGCGGACAGCGAGGGTGATCAAGCGGGACCGTGCTCAGGCGCTGTAGAACATAGGAGAAGCCGACAACCGTCTGACGCAAGGATCTGGGATGCAACGCCACGCTCTCGAGGACGGAACTGTGTTCTCGGTACAACCGCCTGCCGACCCCGACTCCGCGGGTCCGTCACTCGCCGTTCTGTTCGACGGCCGACCGATGATTGACGCAGGCATCCCAGAGGTGATGCGCTCGCTGCAAGAGGACCGGGTCATAGGCCCACTCACCACGATCTACATCGAGGCGATAGAGGGTTCGACGAAACGCGGTCCCACGCGGGTGGCCTCACTGACGGACCCGCTGCTGCTGGACAGTCTGGTCCAAACGCTCCGGCGATTCCTTGAGCTGGCCGGCGCGGTCACCGCCGAGCCAGCACGATGCGTCGTCATGGGACACAGCCTGGGCGGCAACGCAGCTCTCCATGTTGCGTCGCGGTGGCCCGGCCTCTTCGGCCGGGTCGCCACCGCCTCCGCCGCGCTGTGGTGGCCAGGTGACGACGTACAGCTGTCGGGGAGCCAGATCGCGGCCGAGGTCCAGGCGGTGTCAGGACTTCGGCTGTGGATGCAAGCCGGGGCCAACGAGGATCCCGAGCTTCTGCGGTCGAACCGAGAGTTCTGGACGGCGGCGGACGAGGCGCGCCTCGACCTCGTCCACGTGGAGCACCCTGGCGGCCACGAACTCTCCGCGTGGCGGCAGGGGCTGAGCCGAGCCCTTCCCTATCTGCTCACAGAAGCCAGCTGAACCCCTTCTCCGAACCAACATCGCGGCAAGTGGCGTGACGCCCGCGATCGGAAACGGTCCTCGCCGCACATGCCGCTGTGCCGTCGATCGCTCCTGCCGATGTGAGGTCGTCGCGATGAGCGCGAGGCGTTCACGCGTCTGCTACACACGTCCGATGAACACCTCCGCTGCTGTGGCACGACGACTGGGGCTTGCCGAGCGCGCTGCGACGGCCTATATCGCGAATCCTCACGTGGCGGCCGTGCTCGTCGCCGGTTCGGTCGGTCGTGGGCTGGCAGACGAACACTCCGACATCGAGCTCGACGTGTACTGGTCGATGCCTCCCACCGACGAGGAGCGCACCGCAGCGGTGGAGGGGGCGGGATGGGAGCGCGTCTACGCTGCGGTGGACGACTACGAGTGGGCCGACGGCTACCTCGTCGACGGTGTGAAGGTCGACACGAGCGGCTTCCTCACCTCGACGATTGACTCCCACCTGGACGCGGCGCTCGTGCACGCTGATGTCGAGCCAGAGCGGCAGGTCCGCATTACGGCGCTCCTGGATGGCGTCGCCCTGTCCGGTCGCTCGCTCATCAACGCTTGGCGGTCCCGGTGCACCAATTACCCCCCGACGCTGGCGGTCGCCATGGTCGAATCCGGGCTGGAGCTGCGACCGCGGGAACGGCTCGAGATGTTGGCGGCCCGTGACGACGTGCTCTTGCTGCATCGCGACCTCGTCGACAACATCCAGGGTGTCCTCGATGCCCTGTTCGGGCTCAACAGGACCTATGCGCCGCATCCCTTCCACCAGTGGCTCGATCGGGAGGGCGCGCTTCTCGAGGACGCTCCGGTCGACCTCGTCTTGCGCATTCGGCATCTCTTGGTTTCGCCTCCGCTCGCGGCCGTGGAGGAACTGTGCGACCTGACCTTCGAAACCTTCGACCTCGTCGAGAGGTTGCTTCCCGCCGCCGACGTCACAACATTGAGGGCAGCCTTCGGTGCCCGGCGAACGAACTGACCTGCAGCGGCGCCCCACCGTTCATCTCTGCTGCGACATGGCGACCGCAACGTTCGCCAGGATCAATCGGGGCGGCGCCGTCGGGCGCCCAGTCCGCCGGCAAACGCACTCACTGCCGATGAGCGGATGGCTCGTTCGAGAGGAGATTGTGGAACCTCGCCGCTGCGAGGATCGTAAGCCGTGTCGGGTAGCGGGCTGAGAGGCAAGACAGGGCGGTCGAGTATTCCCCCCACGGACCGAAGAAGTACGAGGTCCGCGTTGCATCCCGACGGGGAGACACGTGCCGAGGCTGCGGCCCGCCGACCTTCGAATCGGTCGAACGTCCCGACGACCAGGCGGCCGACGAATCGAGAGAGGATCAACAAGTCGCGTGACACGCCGATTCAGTCTTGCCTACTATTTCGACTGCTTGGAGCCAGGAGCAGTTCGGGCAGCACTGACGAGAGGTACTCGACGCACTGCTCGTGTGGCCAGCCGCGGTCACGGAAGGCCTGGTAGCCCTCGTCGCCCCCGAGCACCAGGAGTATGTCGGTCCCGCTCTCGATGCTGACGCCCTCGCGCAATCGCCCCTTGGTGGCGAGGTCCTCCATGACTTGACGGTAGACCTGGTGGCGCATCCGCTCGTGCTTTGCCTGCACCCGCTGCGCTTCGGGATCGACGGTCGCCGCAGCACGCACGATCGCCTTGAGCGGCGCAGCCCTGGCGAGCACGTCCGCGACCCCACGCATGAAGATGTGAAGGGAGGCGACGGGATCGGGCTCGGCCTCCATAGCCTGGTACCACGGTGCTTCCTCAGGCGCGATGGGGTCTTCAGTCCCCAGCACCGCAACGTCGATGACATTGCTGAGTAGCTCGCCCTTCGTGTGGAACACGAAGTAGACGGTCTGCTCGGCGAAGCCGGCTCGCCTCGCGATTGCAGCCATGGTGGCGCCCTGGTAGCCCGCCGCGCGGAACTCCTCGTCGGCGGCTCGCACGATCTTCTCGCGGGTCTGCCGCGCGCGTTCGCGTCGAGATGTCGTCGAGCCGCCCTTGACCTCGTCCTTCACGGCACATACCTTACGAGTTGTTCACTAGTGGAAGCCACTAGTGAACAACACTAGCGGATGTCGTAGCCATGGGCGGTGGACGATGATCAACATTGAAGAGACCACCATCATCAACAGACCCGCGCCGGAGGTCTTCGCATTCGTCGGCGACCAGACCAACGCCCCGCGCTGGCAGCGCGGGCTCGATTCTGTTCGGAGAATCGGCGACGGCCCAGTCGAAGTGGGGACGAGGCACGAATTCGTGCGCACGATGATGGGACGCCGGATGTCGGGGGAAAACGAGTACACCCACTTCGAGCCGGACCGGTGCGTGGCCTTCACCGCGACATCGGGAGGATGGCCACTCGAGGCCTCATATGAAGTTGAGCCGGCCGGAGAGCATGCCACGCGGCTCATCTCGCGCATCGCACTGCAGCCATCTGGAGCGTTCCGCGTCCTCCAGCCCTTGTTTGCAGCCGCCCTGAGACGGGATGTGCGGACCAACCTCGGCACCCTCAGGGCTCTCCTCGAGGCCAACGACGGGCGCCAGTCCTCGCCGGCGTAGCCCGGACTAGGCAACAACGCGACCGACCTCCTCCACCGGAGACTTGGGTCGGCAAGCTCATTTGACTACCCGACGAATCAGAGGTGGTGATCAGCAAGTCGCATGACACGCCGATCCACACCGAATGGCCGAAGGACAGTCGATCGACACTTGTAACGCCATCCCTCGTCAATTGCCTCGCCTCACATGCCGCTGGGTGACGACTCTGCCAACGTCAGGGCGCGTCACACGACATCCATCGGGTGTACGCTCGCGGGGGTCTCGGGGGAAGGGGCCTCCACCTATGTGGTTCTACATCTCCCTCCTAGTCCTGGCCGCCCTCGTCGTCGTCTGGGTCAGCCGCACGAACCTGTTCCGTCATTGGCGCGCAAGCAACGTCGATCCCGGCCAGCGGGGCACGGGACGCGCCGTCGGCGACTACCGCGACCCCGACCTCGAGCGGCGCAACGTCGATAAGGGCTGATCGGTCAGGCCAACGCACAGAGGGGGCATCGTTCCCCATGCCGCAGTCGTGCCCATGGGAAACCGACGTGCGCTCAATGCCGCTGTCACGCCGCCACGGGCTTCACGTCAGCGTATGCTGACGGCATGAAGACTGCGCAAGGTACGAATGGGGACGACGGCGTCGTGGGTGAACTGGCAGCCGTCCGAGAAGCCCGCCAGCAGTTGTCTCGGCGCGAGGAAGTTGCCGTACGCCGGGGACGCCAGGTTGGTCTGAGCTGGGCCGAGATCGGCACCCTGTTGGGCGTCACCAAGCAGACGATGCACCGCAAGTACCGGAAGGTCGGTTGAGGATTCCTCGCTCACGAGGCCCCCCAGGCCCGGCCTGTCCGATTCGACCGCTCATGCCGCTGTCCGGCTCGCTGACATGCCCATGAGCGATAGATTGAACCGTCCAGGTCTGACCCCCGTCGAAGCAAGCGAGGGGTGGAGTCAAGATGAGCAATCGTTCCGCACCGCCCGCGTCGGTGACTCCCGTTCTCACCTATCCGGACGTCACTGCTGCGGTGACGTGGCTGACCCACACCTTCGGGTTCGTCGAGCACGTTCGGATCGGCGACCACCGTGCCCAACTAGGGTTCCGCGACGGGGCTCTCATAGTGGCCGATGAAGGCACACGTCGACGCGCCCCCGCGTCAGACGGCGAGACGCACTCGGTCATGGTCCGGGTCGACGATGTGGATGAGCACTATGAAAGGGTCATATCGGCGGGTGCGCACGTCGCCAGCACGCCGGAGACCTACGCATATGGCGAGCGGCAGTACACCGTCATCGATCTCGCCGGGCATCGCTGGACGTTCACGCAGTCCGTTGCCGACGTAAGCCCAGAGACATGGGGTGGAACCACCGTCACCCCGTGGTGAGGCTTGCCGATCGAACGAACTCTCATGCCGCTGTCCGCCCGCGCTCATGCCGCTTTGCGCGCTCGCTGACACGCCGATGAGCGCACGCGGTGTCTAGGTGTCAGACGATTCGTGTCGAATGGCGACTACCCCGTTCGTGGGGAGAGTAGATCGTGAACCAAGGAGCGCCCCCTCGACCAAGGAGCCGAACATGACCGAGTACCTCATCACCGCCAACGAAGAGTGGGTCCCCGACTACTCGGAGGAGCAGATGCAGGAGATGTCGCAGGCAGTCAAAGCCCTGCGAGCGGAGATGAAGGCTGCCGGCGTATACGTCTTCCTCGGAGGCTTGGACAACTCCGCGCCGGTGTTCAGCGTGGACGCCACCAGCGGCAGTCCAGTCTTCACCGATGGCCCCTACACCGAGACCAAGGAGCACCTCGGAGGATTCACGATCATTGACGTGCCCGACGAGGACGCGGCTCGCATGTGGGCCGCAAAGGTTGCAGCGGCCTGCCTGTGGCCCCACGAGGTGCACGCCTTTCAAGTCCCACGACAGCCCGCCGAGGGCTAGGAGCGGTCTACTCGCACGGCCGTTCACAGGTGGTCGGCCGTTCGTGCCTCGCCGGCATCGCCCTCCTGCTCCTCGGCCTGGCCGTGCTGCATTACATCGCGGACAGGCTCGTTAGGCGATACCCACAGCCAGAACTGGCAAGCACCCCGTCGCGTGCCTGATCGACGGGCTTCACCGACCGCAGGCATGTGCGTGCGACGGGAGCACAACCGGTGAACGCTCAGCCAGTGAGCGGTCGACGCGATCGCCAATGCGATGCGTGAAGCGAGGCCTTGCTGAGGCCGAAGAAGTAGACCTCGTCCGGCTTCGAATTTCGCCGCGACTGAACCCACGTCGACACTCATGAAGCACACGGTGCCTGATGTCGCGTCGGCTGTCGCAAGCACCGCCTCGTCCCCTGGGTGGTCACCTCCGTCAGCGTTTCCAGTGGTGAGGCCGACGTTCTCCGGATACACGAGCCGCCTGTGGGGTCCCTGTAGCCGGACCATCGCTTCTGCGACCCAACGCGGGCCAACCGACAGTCTCACCCGGCTCCCGCATCTGCCAGATGTACCAAGGTCTTACGACTCGGTCGCTCACCAGACACAGTCACATGCCCCTGTCCGGTGCGTGATGCCGCGGGTGTGGGCTTGCTGGGCAGCCCGAGCAGCGATTGTCCCGGCGGCGATCGAGCCGTGGTCTCGCACGTTGTCGGCGTGGACGCCCTGTCACCGCGGCTCAGGCAGGTCATGGTGGGCGAGGAACCGGTCCGCCAGCTCCAGTGTGCGGGTCCAGAAGAGGCGCTGATAGCCCAGCACCAGGACCCCGGCCACGATCATGGACGCCAGGTTGAGCGTGAGCTGGGCCACAGAGCCGACGATCTCGTGGCGCGCCCAGAAGGCCAGGCCCAGTGCAAGGTTCCCTGCGGCGGGGATGGTGGTCACCGAGATGAACACTCCGACCATGGTGGACGCCTTCTCGATCGCCATCGCCAACGCACCGGCCGCACCGGCGATGAACGCCACGATGAACGACCACTGGTCCGGGTGCCAGATGAAGTCGGTTTCGGGGCGCGGTGCGGTGACCATGTCGAGTGTGATCAGTCCGGTGAGCCGAGCCAACAGAGCGAACAGCGTCACCACGAAGACAGCAAAGGCGAATCCCCCAACCAGTAACCACAGACCGCGGCGGACCAAAACCCACCTGCCGAACGCGACTCCGACGGCGACCGCACCGACCGCGCTGAACTCGGGCCCGACCACCATGGCCCCGACGACGAGGATGGACGAGTCCAAGATCACCGCGATCGCCGCCAGGGTCACCGCCATCACCAGGAAGAGTAGGTAGGAGACGGTAGGGCGTGCGCCAGCCACGGCCTTGTCCAGAACCGAATCCCAGATGACCGCGTCATCGGGGTCACCCGGCGCCCTCTCCTCGATGCGGGCGGCCTCGTCGAACGGCGTTGCAGTGGGTGTCTGCACCAAGATCCCGCCTTCGCGACCGACACCTATGCGATGCAGGTTCTCGAGGACGCCGTTGAACTCCTCGCGAGCGACATCGGCCTCCACGACGTCGCCGACGGGGTCGAGTGAGGCGCCCCGCTGAACGGTGACGTTGGTGATGTAGTCATGGCCCAGCAGAAGAGCCAGAGACTTGTCGGTGAGGGACTCCGGAGTGGTCACGCGCAGATGGACGAGCACTCCGCCACACTATGTGGGCTCGCCGGTCCGCCTGGAGCGTGTGGCTGCGGCCTCGGCCGGCTCCGTTAGCCCCGACCGCCACGACCGCCACGACCGCCACGACCGCCACGACCGCCACGACCGCCACGACCGCCACGACCATCGTGTGCGACGATCCCCCAGGTGCGCCAGGTCGCTACGTGCTCTACAGCGGATGAGTCTCGACGACTCAGCGGCCGGGCGCACGTCTGAGAGCATCCGCCCACGTCAGGGAGGTGGGCGTTGGAGCGGGACCTGCTGGGGTTCATCGCGGGCTTCGTCATCGCGACGATCACGAGCCCTGTTGGCGTGTCCGGGGCGGTGTTCCTGCTGCCGGTTCAACTGTCGGTGTTCAAGGTGCCCAACCCACAAGTCACCCCGACCAACCTTCTGTACAACGTGTTGGCGGGTCCGGGGGCGCTGCTCCGGTACGCCCGGCAGGGTCAGTTGCGCGGACCACTCACCCGCAGTCTGGTGTGGGGTTCAGCCCCCGGCATCATGATCGGTGCGGTGTTGCGGGTCTACGTGGCCAACGACCCGACCGTGTTCAAACTCATCGCCGCAGCCGTTCTGGCACCCACGGGCCTGTTCATCCTGCTCTCGACCCGACGCAGCGGAGCCCGTGTGGCGAGAGCGCCGCTAGGCCCGAGGACGATCACTCTCGCCGCGTTCGTCGTGGGGATCGTCGGAGGCATCTACGGGATCGGCGGCGGCTCGATCCTCGGACCGATCCTGGTTGGCTCCGGCATGGCCGTCGGCGTGGTGGCGCCGGCCGCCCTCGCCAGCACGTTCATCACCTCCATCGTCGGGGTCGGCACCTTCGCTGTCCTGCAGGTGGACGCGTCCGGATCCATCGCCCCGGACTGGTCGCTCGGCATCGCATGCGGGCTCGGCGGGTTGTGTGGGGGCTACCTCGGCGCGTCGCTGCAACCCCGCATGCCTGAGAAGTTGCTGCGGACGATCCTCGGTCTTCTGGCCCTCGGCCTGGCAGTGCTCTACGCCGTTCAGGCCGCAACCTGAACGAGTGAGAAGGCGTGGCCTCTTAGGTTTGGTCGGTGCCGTCTTCGGCGCCGGCCTCGGTCAGAGCAACTCGATCGTCATGGGAGGACGTTCGGTCACCTTTCGAGTGCCCGCGGTCGAGAGCGGCGTTCCGGCGTTCGGGCCAGTCGCCGCCGTACCCGTGTGCGTTGTCAGTGGCCAGCAACTGGGTGCGGTCGTGGTCGTTCTCCCGCTTGTCGGCGGCAACATCGCGGGCATCGGCGGTGGCGTCACGCTTGTCGGCGGCGTCCAGGATTGCCTCGGCGGCCTCACTGCGCTCCGCCAGTGCTGCCTCCCTGGCCGCCACCTCGGCCTCCCTGGCCGCCACTTCGGCCTCGCGTCGTTCGAGGTCGTCCTCGCGCTCTCCGTCCTTTTTGCTCATGGTGGGAGTCAACCACCCAGGATGAGAGCGTCGTGTGAGGCTCGTGCCGCCGAGGTTCACCCTTGGGGTGTACTGGGCGATGCCTGGCGCGGGATACGTTCCACGTTGAGGCGTGGGCCCGGCTGCGCCATCGATGACAGGCGAAGAGATGAACCTGACGCGCACCAAGACCATTGAGCAGTCCATCGCCGACACCGAGGAGCCCGACCACCAGCTCCGCAAGGAGCTCGGCGCCGTCCAGCTGACCGTCTTCGGGGTGGGCGTGGTGATCGGCACCGGCATTTTCGTGCTGACCGGTGAGGCGGCTGGGGAGAAGGCCGGCCCCGCTGTGTCGCTGTCGTTCGTCTTCGCCGGACTCGCCTGCGCCCTGGCCGCTCTCTGTTACGCGGAGTTCGCGAGCACAGTGCCGGTCGCCGGGTCGGCGTACACGTTCTCCTACGCAAGTCTCGGGGAGCTCGTGGCCTGGATCATCGGCTGGGACCTGATCCTGGAGCTCGCGCTGGGTGCCAGCACCGTGGCGGTGGGCTGGTCGACCTACTTCGCGGACGTGATGGGTCAGGCAGGGATCACGATTCCCGGATTCGCCTACGGGGAGGGCCACAACCTGGTTGCTGCCGCGATCGTGCTGATCCTCACCGCGGTCATCTGCACCGGGATCAAGATTTCCGCGCAGGTCAACTTCGTCTTCGTTGCCATCAAGCTGGCCATCGTGCTGCTGGTGATCGTGGCGGGGTTGTTCTTCATCAAGGGCGGCAACTACTCCCCGTTCATCCCTCCCTCCGGCTCGGCGGGGACCAGCGGCGGAGCAGTGACTCCCTCCTTGCTGCAGGACCTCGGCGTCGCTCCCGGCTCGTTCGGTATCAGTGGCATCTTCACCGGCGCGGCGTTGGTGTTCTTCGCCTACATCGGCTTCGACATCGTCGCCACGGCGGCGGAGGAGACCAAGAATCCGCAGCGCGACATGCCGATCGGCATCCTTGCGTCGCTCGCCATCTGCACGTTCCTCTACGTCGCGGTCTCCCTGGTCGTCACTGGCATGGTCAAGTACGACCAGATCAAGGTCGATGCGCCCCTGGCGGAAGCCTTCCGATCCGTCGGTCATCCAGGCTTCGCCACGGTGATCTCGGTCGGGGCGCTGATCGGCCTGACCACCGTGATGATGATCCTGATGCTCGGCCAGAGCCGGGTCTTCTTCGCGATGAGCCGCGACCGACTCCTCCCTCCCGCCTTCGCCAAAGTCAGTCCCCGGTTCGGGACACCCGTACGGACCACGATCCTGACCGGTGTCGTCGTCGCGCTCATCTCGACCTTTGTGCCCCTGACCGAACTGGCCGAGCTGGTCAACATCGGAACCCTTTTCGCATTCATCCTCGTCGCCATCGGAGTGCTGGTCCTGCGACGCACCCGGCCCGACCTCGAGCGCGCCTTCCGCTGCCCCGGCGTGCCGGTGGTCCCCGTCCTGGCAGTGCTGGCCGCCGTCTACCTCATGCTCAACCTCCCGGCGGCCACGTGGATCAGGTTCTTCATCTGGATGGCCATCGGGCTCGTCGTCTACTTCTCCTACTCGGCCAAGCACAGTCGCCTTGTCACCGATCCGAACTACTCCCGAGACGCCGACACCGCGAACAAGGCCCGGCACGGGACCTGACGAGCAGCCTCCGCTCGCGACGTCGTCCATCGTTCCCGGTCAGCGCCGTCCGGCCGGCGTCTCCGTGACGAGCCCGCACCGCTGTCCGGGCCTCCGCACAGCCGATGAGTGGTCCGTGAATGACGGCTTTGGGCAGACTACGTGGGGTGAGCGAACCGTCGGCTGTGCTGGTCACCGGGGTCTACGGCTCGGGCAAGAGCACCGTGGTCGCGGACCTGGGTGCGCTGCTACAGAGCCGTGGCCGGTCGTTCGGTCTCGTGGACGTCGACTGGTTGGGATGGTTCGACGTCCCGGGCGAGCCGGACGTCCATCAGAGGGTGACGTTGTCCAACCTCAGTTCCATATGTTCTGCCTACCGCGACGTCGGCGTCCGGCACCTGGTCCTGGCGTGGTCGATCCGGGACCGAGCCCACCTCGACGCGACTCGAGCGGCGGTGGGTGTGCCTACGACGGTGGTGCGTCTGGACGTCGACGAGGCCACCGTCACAGCCCGGCTAGGGAGTGATCCCACGGAAGAGCGACGGACGGACGATCTGGCTGTGGCGTTGGAGTGGCTGTCTCGCAGCCAGGGCGTCGGTCTGGAGGACCTGGAGGTCTCCGGCACCTCGCCGGTGCGCGAGATCAGCAAGAAGATCTGCCAACGTCTGGGCTGGGTTTGACTAGCCCCCTACGGGCAACGCACTCAGTTGGATCTGTCTGTTCGGCCGGTCTGTCGGGGATGACAAACCAGACGCTCAGAGCTCCGCGACCAGCGCTCGGTGGTCGGACATCGGCAGGGCGACCACCTGTCCGCGGACCGGTCCCCACTCCCCCGAGGCCAGGATGTGGTCGAGCTGCACCTGCGGCGCGGTGGCCGGGAAGGTGGGCCCGGACGCCCACGGCCTCATCCCGGTCAGCCGCGCGGCCGCGCGCGGTCCCATGTTGAGGTCACCCATCAGCAGCGTCGGCTCGATCGGGGCGGTCGGCAGGGCCGCCATCAGCCGCCGCAGCTGACGGCCGTTCCACGGGCGGAGGAAGGACAGGTGGGTGGTCACCACGTCGAACCGACCGTCGGGTCCGTCGACGGTAGCCACCACGGCGACCCGGGGCTCGTCGCGCACCCACACCGGCACGCGGTGACCAGGTTCGAGGTGCGGGACCGGAGCCGGTGCCCCGGGCAGCCGGACCACCCGCCAGCCGCGCACGTCGTACCGGCTGAGGAGAGCGATGCCGTACGCCGGTGAGCCGACCGGCTCCGCACCGGTCGCGGCCGACCAGGAAGCGCCCGGGGTGCCCGCCAGTGCGGGGACGAACCGGTGGTGGTCTGCGCCCATGGCCTCCGCCGCGATCGCGGTCAGGTCCAGCTGCCCCGATCGTGGCTGGTTGCGGTCGACCTCCTGGAGGCCGAGCAGGTCGGCGTCCAGGCTCCTGATGGAGTCGTGGAATCGCGCCTCGTCCACGCGGCCGTCCGCCGGAGAGCGGCCGTTGAGGATGTTGAACGTCGCGACCCGCACGGCCCCCACGTAACCACGCGGGCGTGCGGCCGCGCCGTACACGCGTCGTTCACCTGGGTACGCCATGCTCGTCGGGTGGACCGAGCGGCTGCGAGCACGTCTTGACGCTGCTCCGAGCCGACCTCGCGCCGGTGCCGAGGACCCTGGTCGACATCCTGCAGAGCACGGCCGAGGCCCATCCCGACGACGCCGCGATCGACAACGGTGCCGAGGTGCTCACCTACACCGAGCTCCTGGAGCAGGCCGAGGAGCTCGCCTCCCTCCTCGGTGACGTGGGGGTCGGCCGAGGTGACCGGGTGGGGGTGCGGATCCGCTCCGGCACCACCGAGCTGTACGTCGCCATCGCCGCCGTCCTCGTCGCCGGCGCCGCCTACGTGCCGGTCGACGCCGACGACCCCGATGAGCGGGCGGCCATGGTCTTCGGCGAGGCGAACGTCGGCGCGGTGATCCGCGACGGCTTCACCATCGAGCGGCTCCGGTACGGCGGACCGGCCGAGCCGGCCGATCCGGAGCCGACCGACGACGCGTGGGTCATCTTCACCTCCGGCTCCACCGGCAAGCCGAAGGGCGTGGCCGTCAGCCACCGGTCGGCGGCCGCGTTCGTCGACGCCGAGGCCCGGCTCTACCTCCAGGACGAGCCGCTCGGCCCGGGCGACCGGGTGATGGCCGGGCTGTCCGTCGGCTTCGATGCCTCCTGCGAGGAGATCTGGCTGGCCTGGGGGTACGGCGCGTGCCTGGTGCCGGCGCCGCGGTCGCTGGTCCGCAGCGGGATGGACCTCGGGCCGTGGCTGATGGCCAACGACGTCAACGTGGTCTCCACGGTGCCGACCCTGGTGTCGCTGTGGCCGACGGAGGCACTGGAGAAGGTCCGGCTGCTGATCCTGGGCGGCGAGGCGTGCCCGCCCGAGATCGGCGAGCGGCTCGCCACCGCCGGCCGCGAGGTGTGGAACACCTACGGCCCGACCGAGGCGACCGTGGTCTCGTGCGGCGCCCGCCTGACCGGCGAGGGGCCGGTCCGGATCGGGCTGCCCCTCGACGGCTGGGACCTCGCCGTCGTCGACGCCGCCGGCACGCCCGTCGAGGAGGGCGGCAGCGGCGAGCTGATCATCGGCGGGGTCGGGCTGGCCCGCTACCTCGATCCCGACCTGGATCGCGAGCGGTTCGCGCCGATGCCGATGCTCGGCTGGGACCGCGCCTACCGCAGCGGCGACCTGGTCCGCAACGACGCGGAGGGACTGGTCTTCCTCGGTCGGGCCGACGACCAGGTCAAGCTCGGCGGCCGCCGGATCGAGCTCGGCGAGATCGACAGCGCCCTGCTCTCGCTGCCGGGCGTGAGCGGCGCTGCCGCGGCCATCCGCACGACCCGCTCCGGCAACCGCGTCCTGGTCGGGTACGTCGCGACCGAGCCGTCGTTCGACGGCAAGGCCGCCGTGGCGCACCTGCGGGCCACGATGCCGGCGCCGCTGGTGCCGCGCCTGGTCACCGTCGACACCCTGCCGGTCCGGTCATCGGGCAAGGTCGATCGCGACGCCCTGCCCTGGCCCGCGGCGGCCGTCGGCAGCGGCACGAAGCCCCGGCTGGAGGGCACTGCTGCCTGGGTCCACGAGCTGTGGACCGACCTGCTCGGCGCCGAGGTCGACGACCCGGCTGCCGACTTCTTCGACCTCGGCGGGAGCAGCCTGACCGCGGCCCAGCTCGTGTCGCGGCTCCGGTCACGCTTCCCCGAGGTCACCGTCGCCGACATCTACGAGACCCCGACGCTCGGCGCGCTGGCCACCGCCCTCGACGGCATGGCCGGCCCGGCCGCCGTCGCCAACCGCACGGTCTCACCGGTCCCGGTCAAGACCCAGGTGGGGCAGGCGGTCTTCACCGTCCCGCTGCGCACTCTGACCGGGCTGCGCTGGCTGGTGTGGATCGCCGCGGCGGCCAACCTCGGCCACGCCTGGTGGGATCTCGACTGGCTGCCGACCGCCTCGTGGTGGCTGGTCGGCCTGGGCTGGCTGGTGCTGATCAGCCCGCTCGGCCGGCTGGCCATCGCCGCCGGCGGCGCGCGCCTGGTGCTGCGCGACCTGAGCCCGGGCGCCTACCCCCGCGGCGGGAAGACCCACCTCCGGATCTGGCTCGCCGAGCGCCTCGCCGACGAGGCGGGCGTCCTCAACCTGGCCGTGGCACCGGCCCTGAAGCTCTACGCCCGCGCGCTGGGCGTCACGGTCGGCAAGGACGTCGACCTGCACTCGCCCCCGCCGGTGACCGGACTCCTCACCCTGGGCGATGGCTGTTCGGTCGAGGCCGAGGTCGACCTCGCCGGCTACTGGCTCGACGGCGACGTGCTGCACGTCGGCCCGGTCGCGATCGGGGAGAACGCCCGGATCGGGACCCGGAGCACGCTCGGCCCCGGCACCGCCGTCGGTGCGTCGGCCGAGGTCGGGGCCGGCTCGGCGGTGTTCGGCGAGGTGCCGTCCGGTGAGTACTGGTCGGGCGCACCCGCAGTGCGGGCGGCGGTCGCACGCGGGCCGTGGTCTGACGCCGTACCGCAGAACCGGCCGCGCTGGCTGCTGGCGTACGCCGCCTCCGCCGTGCTGATCTCCCTTCTCCCGCTGGTCGCCGTACTCTGCGGAGTGCTCGCGGTCTCGCCCTGGCTACGTGACACCACCTCGGTGCGGGACGGGTTCTGGACCGCGGCCGCCACCCTGCCGCTGGCCACCGTGGTCGGGCTCGCCGTGCTGACCCTGATGGTGGTCGCGGGCGTCCGGCTGCTGGCGATCGGCCTGGAGCCCGGCCACCACCCGGTGCACGGCCGCAGCGCGTGGCAGGCGTGGTCGACGCTCCGGCTCCTCGACGAGTCACGTGGCTGGCTCTACCCGCTGTACGCCAGCACGGTGACCCCGCTGTTCCTGCGGGTCCTCGGCGCCCAGATCGGCGAGGAGGTCGAAGCCTCGACCGTGCTGCTGATCCCCAAGCTGACGTCGGTCAACGACGGCGCCTTCCTCGCCGACGACACGTTGCTCGGCGGCTACGAGCTCGGCGGTGGCTGGCTGCGGATCGACGAGGTGAAGATCGGCAAGCACGCGTTCCTCGGCAACTCCGGGATGGCCGCCCCCGGCCGCAAGGTCCCCAAGCGCGGCCTGGTGGCGGTGCTGTCGGCGGCCCCACGTCGTACCCAGGCGAAGGCGGGTCAGTCGTGGATCGGCAGCCCGCCGACCAAGCTCCGGCGGTCGGCCGGCGACGTCGACCAGACCCGCACCTACCAGCCCGCGACCCGGCTCAAGGTGGCGCGCGGGCTCGTGGAGCTGTGCCGCCTGGTCCCGGTCATGCTCAACCTCCTGCTCGTCCTGGCCGCAGTGGTGGTGCTGCTCGAGCTGTGGCTGCACGCCGGCTGGTGGGTGGCCGCCCTGCTCAGCGGCCTGGTCCTGATCGTGGGGGGTGCCGTTGCGGCCGCGCTCGCGACCGCCGCGAAGTGGCTGCTGGTCGGGCGGATCACGGTGACCGAGCATCCGCTGTGGAGCAGCTTCGTGTGGCGCAACGAGCTGGCCGACGCCTTCGTGGAGATGATCGCCGCGCCGTGGTTCGCCCGGCCGGCCACCGGTACGCTGGGCCCTCAACGTGTGGTTTCGCTCGCTGGGGGCACGAGTAGGGCGCGGCGTGTGGTGCGAGACCTACTGGCTACCCGAGGCCGACCTGATCGAGCTGAGGGACGGCGTGACTGTGAACCGGGGGTGCGTGGTGCAGACGCACCTGTTCCATGATCGGATGATGAGCATGGACGTGGTGAGCCTGCGGGCGGGCTCGACCCTCGGGCCGAACAGCGTGATCCTGCCGGCCGCCGTGCTGGGCAAGCACGCCACCGTCGGCCCGGTGTCGCTGGTGATGCGCGGCGAGTCGGTGCCCAGCAAGACCCGCTGGATCGGCAACCCGATCGGACCCTGGGTCGACGCCGAGGACGTGGCCGGTGACATGGCCGTGAACGGCAGACCCCGTTGAGCCAGCGCGCGGCCGGCCGGGCCGACGACTACGTGCCCGGGCACGGCGACCTCCGCTTCGAGGTCCTCTCCTACGCCCTCACCCTGCGCTACGACGTGGACGAGAACCGGCTCGCAGGACGGGCGACCCTGCGCTGTCGCGTGCTGCAGGAGACCGACCGGCTGGCGCTCGACCTGCACCGGCTGTCGGTGACCAAGGTGACCGTGGACGGCGCCCGCCCCGGGAAGTTCACCCATCGCAGCGGGCGGCTGGAGATCCGGCTGCCACGACCCGCCCCCGTCGACGAGGAGCTCACTATCGCGATCTCCTACGGCGGCCACCCGGCCCCGGTCGGCGGGCCCCTCGGTGAGGCCGGGTGGGAGGAGCTCACCGACGGCGTGATCGTGGCCGGGCAACCCCACGGCGCCCCGTCCTGGTTCCCGTGCAACGACCGGCCGTCGGACAAGGCGTCGTACGTCGTGGAGCTCACCGCGCCGGCGGCGTACCACGTGGAGTGCAACGGCGTGCTGGTCGAGCAGCGCCGCGGCGCGAGCACGATCACCTGGCGCTACGAGCAGGCCGAGCCGATGGCGGCGTACCTCGCGACCGTGCAGATCGGCCGCTACACGGTGCGCCGCTTGGCCGACGAGCCGGTGCCGGTCGAGATCGTGTTCCCGGACGCGCTCCGCGGCAGCTCCGACGGCCCGTTCGCCCGGCAGGGCGAGATGATGAGCGCCTTCGTGCGGCTGTTCGGCGACTACCCGTTCGAGGCGCCGTACCGCTCGGTGGTGACCGAGGACGACCTCGAGATCCCGCTCGAGGCGCAGGGCCTGTCGGTCTTCGGCGCCAACTTCCTCGAGGACGACTGGTCCACGGAGCGGCTGGTGGCCCACGAGCTGTCCCACCAGTGGTTCGGCAACAGCCTGACCGTGCGGAGCTGGCGCGACATCTGGATGCACGAGGGGTTCGCCTGCTACAGCGAGTGGCTCTGGTCGGAGGAGTCCGGTCGCGACTCCGCCGACGTCAAGGCGCGCGAGCACTGGAAGCGGCTCGACGACCAGCCCCAGGACCTGCTGCTCGGCGACCCCGGGCCCGATGACATGTTCGACGACCGGGTCTACAAGCGCGGCGCCCTGCTCCTGCACGCCCTGCGGCTGACGATGGGCGACGACACCTTCTTCGACTTCCTGCGCGAGTGGGTGGCGGGCCACCGACACGGGACCGTCGGTCGCGCCGAGCTGACCGAGCTCGCGGTGGAGGTCGGCGGCAGCGGCTGCGGCGACCTGCTGGACACCTGGCTCGACGAGCTCAGCCTGCCGGAGCTGCCTGCTCCCTGATCACCGCGACGGCACCGACGTAGCCCCGCTCGAGGGGGAGGTCGTCGAGCCAGCACCGGTCGGGAGCGGGGAGACGCGGGTCCCAGGCCACCACGCGCCGGGCGTCGTCGATCCGCACCTGCGCCGGGTCGACCTCCAGACCCCACCCCGTGGCCTTGAGAGCCGCTTCCTTGCGGACCCAGATGAGCGTGGGATCCCCGCTCTCCTCGTCTGGATGGACGGCGACGTCCTCGAACCCCGAGAACCGCGCGCTGCCCGCCTGCTCGACGTCGACACCGATCGGGCCGGCCGTGCTGACCGCCGCGACGACCAGGCCCGGCGCGCGGCTCAGGCTGAGATGGAGTGCATCGTCCTCCACGACGGGGACGCCGTGCCCGACGCTGCCGCAGCGGTCGCACCGCCGCCCGATCCGTGGCGCGATGCCACCGCGATGGCGCACCACCAGGTCGGTCAAGAGGGCGTCGGCCGCGCCGGGCCCGGTCGCGCTACGCCAGCCGACGCGGACGCGCCCCGGGCGGCGATCAGCCAACCCGGAACCTGGCGCGGGCCGTCAGCGAGTCCTGCCAGGCCTCCTCGAAGTCCGCGGCACAACGTGCGCAGCGCGCCTCGAGGTGCGCGTGCAGGAGCCCGTAGGTGAAGGCGTTCTCGCCGGCTGCGGCGGCCCGGTCGGCGAGCCCGAGCAGGGCCTGCTGTGCCTCGGTCGCGTCGTGGTGGTCGCCGAGCACGGTCTGGATCTGCTCGTGGGCCTTGACCATCCGGGTGGCGGCCTTCCCGCCGAGCGGGACCAGTGCCTCGGCGGCGTACCGCACCCGCTTGGCCGCCTTCCGTACGTCGTGCAGGTCGCCCGGGTCCTCCCCTTCGTCCCGGCCCTCGCCGGCGGCCGTGAGCACCCGGCTCCGCAGCCGTTTCCAGTCATGGTCGAGGGCCCCCGCCAACGCCTTGCGTGCCTTCTTGTGGGCGGCCTCCGTCCAGGGCGGCGCGTCGGCGAATGCCTGCAGCGCGTCGACGAGATCGAAGTAGCGACGTGAGGTCATCGCCGTCATGAGCTCGATCCGCCCCGAGCGGAACGCCTGGCGGAACTCCCGGTCGATGCGGGCTCGCACCGGCCCACGGACCAACAGGGCGGGTGCGTCGTCGACCAGCTCCAGCAGCAGCCCGTGCAGCACCTCCGCGTCACGAGGTCCGCCGAGCAGGTCGGCGAGCCAGCCGATCTCAGCGCGCAGCGGCTCCGACACCTCGCGGTCGAAGAACGTGCGGTAGCTCGCCAGCGCGTGCCGCAGCCGTCGGAGGGCGACCCGGAGGTCGTGCACGGAGTCCGGGGCGTCGTGACGCACCCAAGGGTCGAGCCTCCGCACCACCGCCACCTGCTCCATCAGGCGGAGCTGGATCAGGTCCGAGGCCGGCCCCTTGCTGCTCGGCTCCGGCAGCACGACCGGCTCGGCCGGCACCAGACGGTCCCCCAGCGCCCGGACCAGCTTCGACGGGCTGTCGGACCTCCGAGCCCCGACCGTCGCCAGCAGCTCAGCGGCCTGGTCGAGCAGCGTGGGACGGTCGGCGACCAGCTCCACCTCGGCCTCGCGCCAGGTGATCGGTGTCAGTCCGGGAACGTCGCCGGTAGCGGGTTCGGTCGACACCCGGTCGTCGGCGACCTCCGCCACCACCGTCTCGTGCTTGTCGTGCAGGCGGTGGACCGTGCGGTCGGTCCGGATCGTGACGACCGGGGCCAGGCTCTCGTCCCGGACCAGCCCGGCCACCACCCGCCGGAGCCCGACCGGAGGCGTGTGGACCGCGCGACCCAAGGGGACCGTGATCTCCAGCCGCGCATCGTCCGTCGGCAGCTTCAGGTGCCACCCCGCGTCCGCGCCACCAGTACGTCGCCGCAGGACCACGCTGGCCCGCGCGAGCGCCAGGTCCGCGGTGTCGAAGTAGGTCGCCACCAGCTCCTGCTGCTCCGTCGACACCGACCGCACGCCCTTCAGCGAGGAGAGGTCGGGCAGCACGGTGGAGGCGTCGAGGTCGTACTTGTCCTCGACCTCGAGGTGGTCGGCGGTCATGGACCATTTCTACTCGATCGAGGTGAACGGGTGGGGCCCGGTGCCGGACCCCACCCGCAGAGCGTCGGTCAGCGGTTCAGCGTCACCTCGTAGGTGAAGTTGTCCCCGTGCTGCTGGGTGTAGAACCAGCGCCACTTCTCGTTGTTGAGCTGCGGCACCTTGGCACCGAGGATGCCGCCCGTGGTCGGGTCCCCGTCGGAGACGTGGACGCCGGTCAGCTCGTTGTCGCCGTCGTTCCCGGTGGGGGTGGCGGAGTCAAGCGTGGCTGATGCGTCGCGGCCCTCCGCGATCCAGCGGACCGGACGCACGCCCGGTCGCGAGTAGTCACGCGTCACGTCGAAGACGAAGCCGGAGTCGAGGGCGTTCGCCTGGCCGTGGAGAGCGTCGCCGGCGTCCTGGACGAAGGTGACCAGGTTCTTCGACAGGAAGGTGACGTTGTCGAAGCTGGAGGTCGACTGGTCGGCCTTGTAGAACAGCGACAGGGTGCCCCGGTCACTGGACGGGCGCGACTGGCGCAGCTCGAAGACCGAGCCCCACCCTCCCGCGGTGTCGTTCTCCGGACTGGTCGCATCGGTGTCGCCGGTCTCGTCGAAGAAGAACTCCCCGAAGTGCGTGCCCGGCCGGAACTGCCCGTTCTCGGGTCGCTTGAACGGCGTACCGCCATCGGCCAGGGCGAGCGCGTTGGCGTTGAACGAGGCGTGACCGTCGGTGGCGGTGTCGTGGACGGTCACCCACCGCGTGTCGAAGGTGGCGCCGTAGGTGTGCAACGCGAGCTGGTCGGGGCTGTTCAAGGCGGTCTGGCTGGCCTGGGTGATGGGCTGGCCTGCGGCGTTGCGGACCTGCAGCACCTGGAGCGCGCCGTTCGCGAGGTCACCCGGTGTGGCCGGCACGTACCGGTACACAAAGCTGTTGGGGATCTTGGCGGCGGTCGTGGCGCCCGCGGCGTTGGGCTTCTTGGCCCCACCGATGTCCTCGACGATCCAGATGTTGCCGGCCGAGTCGTTCTGGATGCCCTCGTACCCACCACGCCCGAGTGCGCCGGAGATGTCGGTGACGGTGGAGGGGTAGTCGGCTGTGGCTGCGTACGTCGGAGCGCTCGCGTTCTCCGTCGTCAGCAGCAGCCGCTGCGCCCAGGGGTCCCAGGTGCTTCCGTCGATGTCGCCGGTGGGCACCGTCGCCAGCAGGGTCACCCGGTGGGCGGCGTCCGCGTCGAGGTTGACCCGCGTGACATAGCCCGGCGTACCGCTCTCGTGGCCCTGGAACAGGAAGTGGGTGCCGTAGTCGTAGTTCGGGTCAGCGCCGTGCAGGCCCTTCTTGAAGACCAGGTAGGTGTTCTTGTCCGGCTCGGTCTTGTGCGCCTCGACGGTGGGCGCACCGGGAACCGGGACCATGAGGGGCTCCCCGGCGGCGTTGACCTTGTCGCTGTCATAGCCGTAGTAGGCGATCGCCGCTGACGGGTTCTCGAGCTTCGTGGCGCCTTGGACGACCACTGTCTGCGAGAGCTCCGGCGAGAGACGGGTCGCAGGCGCGAAGCCGGCCGACCTGGTGTTGGCGGCAGACACTCCGGTCAGCGCCGGGGCGCTGGGCGGGTGCGCGGACGCGACGGTCGCAGCACCGACTGCTACGACGGCTAGGGGCACGGCCCACAGGACACGCTTCATCGGGTTCCTTCCAGGGATGGGGTTCTCACGACCCGGAGCCTTCGATGGTGAGGTGACCAGCCGATGACCGGACCGACAACTCCGGACGACGTCTGCGTGCACCCTGCCTGCTGCTGGCCAGCCGACGGGGGCAGTGCCGCGCGGAAAGCCGCTCGCTGTTCACGGCTCGTTCACGTGACCGTCAGGGCAGGTGCACCGTGCGCGGCAAGGCTTCCCGACGTCCGATCCCCCCAGACTCGAGGTACTCATGCCTGCACGTCGACACCGCGGCCTCTACGCCGCTGCGATCCTTGCCCTCAGCGTCGCTGCTGCCGCCCCAGCGGCCTCAGCCGCCGGGCGACACGGCGACGACCACGCCCACGACTCGTTCAGCTACGCGGTCTACGGCGACGCTCCCTACGGCACCACACCCACTGACACCAGCGAGACCGAAGCGACCCCCGCCTTCATCGCCGCGGTGAACGCCGACAAGGCCGTCTCCACAGTCCTGCACGTGGGTGACATCCACTCCGGCAGCCAGTTCTGCACCCAGAGCTACGACCAGCAGATCGCCGACCTCTGGACCGGCTTCGCCGACCCTCTGGTCTACACGCCCGGCGACAACGAGTGGACGGACTGCCACAAGAAGAAGGAGGGCGGCGGCGCCTTCAACCCGGCCACCGGACAGATCGACTTCGTCACCAACCCCGACGGCTCGCTGACCGACTACGCCGGCGGCAACCCGGTCGACAACCTCGCCCTCGTCCGGTCGATCTTCTTCCCGCGACCCGGCGACACCCTCGGCAGCGGCCGGCTCCACGTGCTCTCCCAAGCACAGGTCGACAACCGGGCGCACCCCACCGACAGCCAGTACGTCGAGAACGTCCTCTGGCAGCGCGACGGGATCCTGTTCGTGAGCGTCAACGTGCCCGGCGGCTCCAACAACGACGCCGACCCCTGGTACGGCGCCCCGACGGCCTCACCCCAGCAGACCACCGAGGCCGCCAACCGAACCGGTGCCGCACTGCGTTGGCTCGACCGCGCCTTCACCACCGCCGACCGGATCCGGGCACGCTCCGTCGTGGTGATGACCCAGGCGGACATGTGGGACCTCGACGGCAAGGATGCCGCCCACCTGGCCAACTACGAGCCGATCGTGGGAAGCCTCGCCGACCACACGGCGTCGTACGGCAAGCCGGTCCTCCTGCTCAACGGCGACTCGCACATCTACCGCTCCGACAACCCGCTGCACCAAGGCGCCAGCTGTGTCGGGGACGCGAACGTCTGCTCCTACGACGACTGGAACAGCCACCCGTCGTACGACGTGCCGAACTTCCACCGGATCGTGGTCCATGGAAGCACCGTCCCGCTGGAGTACCTCCGACTGACCGTCGGCAGCCGGAACCAGCCGACGACCGACACCTCGTTCGGGCCGTTCTCCTGGCAGAGAGTGACCGACTGAGCGCCGAGCACCACTGAGCCGCCCGGGCTCCGGGACGTCATCCAGGACACTTCGGTTCCTTGGCGTCCCGGATGCCGGGGTAGGCCTCTGCTGCGGTGGTCGTCGGTCGTTGCGGCGGGCTCATGCCCTTGAAGAACGGGAACTGACGCAGCCGCACCGTGTCGCCCGCCGGCGTCGACCAGACCAGGACCATGACGGGCCTGTCTGCCTCGTCCAGGACCCAGTCCTCACGACGTCGCAGGCCGCACTGCTGGCAGATGTCCTGGGCCCAGTCGTGGGCATGTTCGTCGGTTCGTTCACGCTTCACGGCGGTTCACCACGCAAGGCAGGCTACGGGCACCGGGAAGTCGAGAGAACAGGGAGTGGGCCGCTGACGACACGCACGCCGACGTCGGACACGACGTCTCCGCCGCGGGTGGAGGTACTGATCGGTGCGTCGGGGTTCTACGTCACACGGCGAAGTCGGTGGGCCAGCCGTGCTCGGTGAGGGCGGCGCGGACCCGCTCGATGTCCTGCTCCGACGGCATCTCGGAGGTGACCTTCACGATGGCCGCGCCGACGTCGACGCGGTCGACCGGCAGGGTGCCGTCCTCGATCAGGTCGCGGCTGACCTGGGCCACCTCGTCGTCGGTGAGCCGGCGACGCAGGAGTGCGATCAGCGGGATGTAGTCCTGGGTGGGCAGCCCGGAGGGGTAGCCCGCGCGCAGCCAGTCGACGACGCGGGTCACCAGACCGGTGCGGTCGACGGTCTCCTCCACGGGAGGTGACCCCAGCGGCCAGCCCACCGAGGCCAGCCGGGCCGAGACCCGGCTCATGTCGTCGGCGGTCGGCGGACCCTGGAGGACGTCCTCGATCCGCTGGCGCACCAGCTCGCGGGTCATGATCGCCGTACCGGCCTCCGCGTCGTCGGTGAGGTCCTGGACCACGCGGTCGAGCTCGGTGGGGGTGAGGCTGCGCTGCAGGATGCCGAGCAGAGCGACGTAGTCCTGCTGCGGTACGCCGTCGGGATAGCCGGCCCGGAGCCAGCCGACGATCCTCTGCACCAGGCCGCTGCCCGCCGCGGAGCCCTCCGTCATCGGCCGGGCCTCACGACTTGGCCTGCACCGTCGGGTAGCCGTGGCTGAAGCTGACCTCTTTGCCCATCCCGGTCGCCATGATGATCGTCAGACCGACCACCACGGCGGCGATGATCAGGGCGAAGCAGAGGATCCCGATCACCCGGTAGGTGCCGCGGTGCACCGTGGTGCGGAGCGCTGGCCCGTCCGCGCGCCGCCAGGACCGTCGTACGAACCCCGAGCGCGAACAGGGCGGGCAGGCCGGCGCCCAGGACCAGGGACCAGACGGCGACCTTCCAGGCCGAGTCCCAGAACAGCTGCATCATGGTCAGTCCCTCCCTGCCGACACGGTGGCCCGGCGCTCGGCCGGCTCTTCCCAGTCGTCGTTGACATTGTTCGCGCCGATCGGCGACAGCCGCGAGCGCAGCCACATCCAGCCACTGAGGGCGACCAGGATCACGACCATCGCGAAGGCTCCGGCCAGGTCGTTGAACAGGCTGCCGATCCACCACATCGCTGCCCCGGTAAGGCCGGCGGCGGGCATCGTGATGCACCATGCGACGACCATCCGCCCGGCCACCCGCCAGCGCACGACCCCGTCCGGCTTCCCGATCCCGGTCCCGAGGATCGAGCCCGTGCACACCTGGGTCGTCGAGAGCGGCAGGCCGAGCTGGCTGGAGACCAGGATCAGCGCGGCCGACGAGCTCTCGGCGGCCATCCCGGACGGCGAGGTGATCTCGACCAGCCCCTTGCCGACGGTGCGGATGATCCGCCACCCGCCCAGGAACGTGCCCAGCGAGATGGCGAGCGCACAGCACAGCTTGACCCACAGCGGTACGGCAGAGGTGTCGGTCCAGTGCCCGCTGGCGATCAGCGCGAGGGTGATCACCCCCATGGTCTTCTGGGCGTCGTTGGTGCCGTGGGCCAGCGAGACCATCGAGGCGCTGCCGATCTGCCCCCACCGGAAGCCCTGGTCGGTCGAGCGGCCCACCAGGTTGCCGATGATCCGGAACACCAGCCAGGTGCCGATCGCCGCGACGAAGGCGGCCAGGAGCGGTGACATCACCGCCGGCAGGATCACCTTGCCGACCACGCCGTCCAGCTTGCTCCCGTCGCCCTTCCAGTTGACCCCCGACCAGCCGAGCCCGGCGACGGTGGCCCCGATCAGCCCTCCGAAGAGCGCGTGCGACGAGCTCGAGGGCAGACCGAGCAGCCAGGTCAGGACGTTCCAGGTGATCGCACCGACCAGACCCGCCAGCACGATCATCAGCAGGGCCGACCCGTCGTTCGCCGTGAGGGACGGGTCCGGCGCACCGGAGCTGGTCTGGATCGACACCACGGCGTTGGTCACCGTCAGCGCGACCTGCACGCTGAGGAAGGCGCCGACCAGGTTGAGCACTCCTGAGAGCAGCACCGCGACCTTCGGTCTCAGCGCCCCGGTGGCGATCGAGGTGGCCATGGCGTTGGCGGTGTCGTGGAACCCGTTGGTGAAGTCGAAGCCGAGTGCGACGACGACCACCAGCAGGAGGAGCACCGAGCTGCTGTCCATGTCTCGAGTTTCAGCACTCGCTCGCCGCCCCGGCAATGCCGCAAGCGGCCACCGGCGCTTGTTTCACCCAGTGTTCACCCGGGAGGCATCGGGTCGTCACGGCAGCCGCTCAACTACGGTGGGGCCGTGCCAGAGCCAGGTCCGCTCGCGCGCCGGCGGGCCGGTGTGCTGCTCCACGTGTCGTCGCTGCCCGGCGGCACCCTCGGCCCCGGCGCCTACGCATTCGTCGACTTCCTCGCGGCGGCCGGCTGCAGCGTCTGGCAGGTGCTGCCGCTCGTGCCGCCCGACGAGGAGGGCTCGCCGTACCGCGCCCTGTCGGCGATGGCCGGCCACCCCGGCCTGCTGGACCCCGCCCAGCCTGGACCCCAGCGCGGGGACCCGGCGTACCGAGACTGGTGCGAGCAGGAGGCGGACTGGCTGACGCCGTACGTCGAGTACCTCACGGTCCGCACCTCGCTCGGCGGCACCCCGTGGCCGGAGTGGGAGCCCGCGCTCCGCGACCGCGACCCGCGGCGGGTGGCCGAGGTCCTCGGCAACGCGCCGGCCCTGGCCGAGCGGGTGCGCAGCGAGCAGTGGCGCTTCGCCGAGCAGTGGCGGGCCCTGCGGGAGTACGCCGCGGAACGCGGCGTCCTGCTGTACGGCGACCTGCCGATCTTCGTCGCCCACGACAGCGCCGACGTCTGGGCGGATCGTCACCTGTTCCGGCTCGACGACGCGGGACAGCCGACGACCGTGACGGGCGTCCCGCCCGACTACTTCGCCGCGGACGGCCAACGCTGGAACAACCCGCACTACGACTGGGCGGCGATGGCCGGTGACGGCTACGCCTGGTGGCGGCGGCGGATCGAGCGGCAGCGTGATCTCTTCGACCTGGTCCGGATCGACCACTTCCGCGGTCTGGAGGCCGCGTGGCACGTGCCGATCGACGCGCCCACCGCCAAGGACGGTTGGTGGGAGCCCGGCCCCGGGGCTGACCTGCTCGGCCCGGTCTTGGACGCGGCCGGACCGGGCGCGCTGGTCGCCGAGGACCTGGGCGTGATCACCCCCGCCGTGGAGCAGCTGCGCGTCTCTGCCGGGCTGCCGGGCATGAAGGTGTTGCAGTTCGCCTTCGACGGCGACCCCGGCAACCCGCACCTCCCGGCCCACCACGCGAAGCACTCCGTGGTCTACACCGGCACCCACGACAACGACACGACGCTGGGCTGGTGGCGGTCGCTCCGCGACGACACCCGTGACCTGGTCCGGTCAGTACTGCTCGACCCGGACGAGGAGATGCCCTGGCCGCTGGTGCGACTGGCCCATTCCTCCCGCGCCCAGCTGGCCGTCGTACCGGCGCAGGACCTGCTCGGCCTCGGCAGCGAGGCGCGGATGAACACGCCCGGGGTGCCCCGAGGCAACTGGACCTGGAGGGCCGAGAGCGGCGCCTTCGACCGGGCCCTTGCCGAGCGGCTCCGCGAGTCCGTCGGGGCGGGTGACCGGGACGCCTCGGCCTGACCGACTGGCTCTCAGGCGTCGAGGCCGATCTCGACGAGGTCGAGAGGGTGGACCCAGCCGTCGCTGACCGGCGTGCCGCCGGCGGCGGCGATCGCGTCGCGGAGCGGGGCGGCCCAGATGTGCTCGATCAGGGCCAGGGCCGCGGCGCTGCCGGCGGGGATGGAGTCGGCGACGTCGTACATCTCCTCGTCGGGGATGAGGTGACCGTCGGCTCCTTCCGCGGCGCCCAGCACGGCTCCGACCTCCATGCCCTCGTCGCCGTCGAGGCCGAGCCCGATCAGCGCGCCGATCGTGGCGCCGAGCTCCTCTGCCTCGTTGACCGACAGGTCGCTGACCTGGACTGCCGTGACGTCGCCGTCCAGGTCCTTCTGCACCACGAGTACGTCGATCAGGCGGATCAGGTCGAGGGAGCGCAGACGATTGAGCTCCTCCACGATCTCGCCGGTGAAGTTCGGCTCGTCGAAGGCTACGACGAGCAGCTGGACGGGTCCGATGGCCATGCTCAACTCCTTGGGTACCGCCGAGCGAGGTGCTCGGAGGGATGGATCGTGTGGTGAGCTGGGTCAGCCCGCGAGGACCTTGGCCTTCTCGGCGTCGAACTCCTCCTGGGTCAGGACACCGGCGTCGAACAGCTCCTTGAGCTTCATCAGCTCGGCGTAGCTGTCCGGAGCCGCCGCTTCGGGGGCCGCGGGCGGCGCCTCGGCCACGGGCGGCGGGGCGGCTGCGGGCGGCGGGGCGGCTGCGGCCGCAGCAGCCTGCTGCTGCTCGGCCTTCGCCTGTCCGCGATTGGAGGCCACGTGTGCCGTTGCTCCCAGCACCGCTGCGCGTCTCAACATCCGTGGCATCGTGATCTCCCTCAGTCGTGACCGTCACGGTCCATGCTGAGGGGATCGAGCAGGGCTGTCGTCACCCCACCAGGGTGATCGACGACGGACGCGGGTCACCCGCCGCGGCGCTCACCCGGGTGAGTCGGGCGGTGGCGGCATCGTGGTGACACGTAGAAATGGCCCTCAGGCCGGAGGCGCGACCGCGCGTGCGGCGGTCACGCCTCCCCACTGCTCAGATCCCGCCGCCCCGACCGCCGCGCAGGCGTCCGAAGATGAAGAGAGCGAGCGCGATGATGACGAGGATGATGAGGATCGTCCACAACATGGTGTGTCTCCGTCCGGTCGGTGAAAAGGCACTGTCGGCTGAGGTTTAGTGCCCTCCCCGGGGCACGCTGAAACCTCAGCTCTGCTGGCGGGCCTGCTTCTTGGCCTCGGTCAGGTCGCCGAGGCGCGCGGCGTCGGCGCGGGCGGCAGCGGCGGACTTCTTGGTGGCGCGGGCGGCGGCGAGCTCGTCCTTCGCTTTGCGCTGGGCGGCCTGCTTCTTGGCTCCGGCCGCGGCGACGGCGCTCTTCTTGCGCTGCTCGACGCCGGCGGTGCTGGTGGCGGCCCGCCGGTCGGCGGCGGCCTTCTTGGTGGCGGCCGTCTTCCTGGCCTTGGCCCTGGCCTGCTGCTTGCCGCGGGCCTCGGCGGCGGCAGCCTCGTCGAGACCGGAGGCGGCACGCCGCTGGGCGGCCGCGCGCTGCGCGACGCTGTCCTGGCGGGCGACCTCGGCGGTCTGGCGGGCCTGCTCGCGGCGGGTCTCGGCCTCCTGCTCGAGCCGGGTGACCGTCACGAGCTTGTCACCGCGTTCGAGCCGCTCGGCGCCACGGCGGGCGATGTCGTCGTTGCGGAGCAGGGCTCCAGCGACCTTGTCGGCCGAGCCGATGGCCAGGTCCAGACCTACCCGCGGGCCGGAGGTGGCGGGCAGTCGGTCAGCCAGCCTGCGGTCGATGACTACCAAGGGCAGCCGGGCGAGCTGGTAGGGAAGGGCGATGAGGGTGCTGATCATGGTGGTCCTCAGTTCTCGGTCTCGGCGCGCAGCTGCGCGGCCTGCTGGTCGTAGGCGGCTGCCTCGCGCTCCAGGCGGAGCTGCTCGGCGGCGGCCTGCTTCTCGGTGGTGGCGGCGTCGGCCTCGATCGCCTCGGCGTCGCGCAGGCGGGACTCGGCGAGCTCGTCGGCGCGCCGTTCGGCGGCCTGGCGATCGGCGGCCTCCTGCTGGTCGGCTTCCTGGGCGGCCACGGCCTGCTCCTGCGCACGCTGCCGCTCGATGAGCGACTCCTCGCGCTGCGCCTCGGCGCGGGCCGCGCGCTCCTGCTCGGCGGACTCGCCGGCCGCCTCGCTCAGCTCCTGTGCGGCCTCGTTGCGCTGGGCGTCGGCGACGGCCTCGTCGGCCGCGGCGGCCTTCCGGGTACGGGCCTCGGCCTGCTGCAGCTGGCCCTCCTCGACCAGACCGTCACGGCCGGTCACGGCGCCGGCCACTTCCTTGACCTTGCCCGCGACGCTGTCGAACATTCCTTGACGGGCCTCTGCCGCCTTGTCTTCGCTCATGACCTCTCGTACCCGGCCACGGGGTGCCGAGACCGGCCCGCGGTGTGATGCCGGACTCAGGCGGACCCTGTGGCGGGTAGCGCCAGTGTTCTCAGATCACGTGGCAATGTCGCCTCCTGTCGCCAGAACAGCGCTCCGGTGCGAACCGTCCCCGTCATCACGACCCGAGCCCGGCAAGCGACGCGGGGTGGTTGCCGAACGACCATCGTCAGCAACGGCTTCTGCGCGTCCAGATCGACCTTCTTGGTACGGCGCAGCGTCCAGTCCGCGGTCGACTGGAGCTCACCGTTGCCGAGCAGCCACCACTCCTCGCGCGTGTCGGGCTCGTAGGTTCCCCCCAGCTTCACTCCGACCACCAGCGGGATCTCGATACCGCCCTCGACCGAGAAAGGTGGCTTGTACTCCGACACGAGCCGGAGCGGAGTCATCGACCAGGCGGTGGGCGGCTCGGCTGCGAAGCCTTCAGGTTCCAGATTGACCCCGATCCTGATCTCGTCGAGGCTGCCGCTTCCGACCGGACGCATCGACGCAACGAGCCGGATGACGGAGAACACGCTCGTGTCCCGCAGTGACTCGATCTCGGCAGCCACAGCCGGGTCCAGGCCACGGGTCGTCGGTCTCAGCGGCACAACGGCTGCGCCGAAGGAGATCCTCGGCAACGGAAGGTCGGGCTTCGGGGCGCTCTCCTCCCCCACGACGTCGGAGGTGCCACCCAGCAGCGGACCACGATCGCCGTCGAACGTCACGTCCACCTCGCGCAGAGGTTCCATCACCATTCCCATGTCGCTACCTCACGTTCCCTGTGTAGGTGAAGGCCCCCCAGTCACGAAAGGCCGGCCAACGGTCGCGGGTGGCCGCCTGGGCGTCAGCGAAAGCCCGGACAGGCGAAGCGTCAGCTGCCAGCGAGCCGTAGAACTCGGTGAAGAAGGTCCCCGCCGGGCCGGCGGCCACCGGCCACAGAGCTCCCACGACGGCGCCGACACCCGCGGTGAACAGAGCTGCGGACAGGCCGCGCAGGTTGTCTCCCATGTCGAACCGCCCCAGAGCGCTCTGGCAGGCACTCAAGGTCACCACCTCGACGTGGCGGAAGTCGCGTCCGTGGATCGCGTGGGCGTACAGCGGTGCGGACTGGACGTAGAGACTCTGGAAGGCGGGCGCATGTGGCACGGCGTCCCCATGCGCAGCGAGGTGCACCCACCGCGCCGTACCGATCGCGTCCAACAGACTCGCAGGAGTCGCCTCGGGCTCACGCAGGCGCCTCGACCCCGGCACGGTCGCGGCCACCCGGTCGCACTGGTCGTCGAGCTCGTGCACGGTGGGCCAACCGTGGGCCACGCCTGCGCTCGGGCAAGCGACGACGAGGAGCGGAACGGTAGCGGCCGTCGCCGGCTCATGCCGTGCCAGTAGCCGTGGTCCGGGCACGGTCGTGACCCTGAACGAGTTCGCCAGCGGGCCTCCCCCGAACGGCAGGAGCTGCCAGGGCAGGAAGTGGAGGGGTCCGTGCGGCCAGATGACGAGGTGGCGTGAACCGTCCTCATACCCAGCGACCAGCTCGTCGAAGACGGCTCCGAGGTACTGCTCGCCGAGGGATGCCAGCAGCTCCGCCGCGCGCTTGGGCACGAGGGCCGCTCCTGGATCATCCTCCTGAAGGGACATCCGCAGCTCGAGGATCTCTCGAGCCTCCAGCCTGGTCAGCCAGCGGCGGCCGCTCTCGGAGAACATGCCCAGTAGTCCAGTGTCCCATTCCCGCGTCAGCTTGACCGCGGTGAGCTCCGAGGTACCCGCCAGGATGCTGAGCGCGGCCCGGTCGCCGTCTCGGCCGAGGTAGTAGCTCAGCAGGAACGTGCCGTCCGACAGGGGCCTTGCCGGCTCAGCGGCGTCATCTGACTCAGCAGTGGCAGACAGGAGGACCTGTCGCTGGACCTGGGCGTCCAAGGACCGCATCCGGTCGAGCATCTCGCCCTCCGGCTCGCCCCCGACGAACCGCTCTTGGGGATCGAAGAACGAGCAGATCCCCGACTCGACCTCGCGCAGGGGTGCGGACGGCGGCGTCTCGTGCACGTCGGTCGCGGGTTCGGCGTCGCCCCGCCCACTCACACGTGCAGCGACTCCTGCACGTGCGAGCCGAAGTTGCTCTTCATCGAGGTGCACCGGAGCAGCCTGCACCGCCGCACCGAGGGCGAAGCCCTTGAACAACCAGTGATGCCTCCACAGTGCCGCCACCGACCAGTCGGGGGTGGCCGCGTCGATCGCCTGACCCAAGGAGTACCAGTCGGACAGTCCGTCAGGCACGACCATCGAGGAGATGGTCGGTGCGATGTCGGCGAGCTTGTCCATGACCGCGGCCGCGGTGGCCTCGGAGCATTCGGGCACCACCTCGAGCAGGAGGCCGAAGGCCTCCGCGGTGCTGCCCGTGAGCTCGAGAGCCGAGAATCGGACCAGGGCATCGAGCGCACCCCTCGCCGCAGAGTCGAAGCGGGCGAGTCGAGCCGCCTCCGTAGCGTCGGCCAGGCGGAGGCTTCCGAACCTCCACTGCCACGCGCCCTCGGTGACGACAGTGCCGGCAGCATGGGCCCGTCTCGCGATCTCGACGTACTCGGAGATCCAGCCGTGCTCCCCGACACGTGCGACCCAGCGGCGTCCGCCCACAGCCGCAGAGGCGAACTCGTGCGCCATCTCGGGGCTTTCGCAGTGCGTCGACAGATGAGCCAACATCGCGCAGATCTGCTGGCTGTCCCGTCCCTGGAGACCGGGGAGCCGCGTGCGGCCGTGGGCGCTGATCGGGGCGCAGCGGACCACGCCATCGGCTCGATGCAGCCACAGCCCGTATGCCTCGGGCAGATGGTGCCGAGCCCTGCTGGCCGCGTGGGCCAAGGCGAGCTCGGCGAACCGTAGCGAGTGGGCGGTATCGCCGGTGCTGGCGGCAAGATCAGCTGCCTGGCGCAGGACCCGCCAGGAGTAATCGACGCCTCGAGTCTCAGAGAGACTTTCGGGAGAGTCAACCAGGCCGTCGAACTGTGGCCGGATCCGGCCGTACTCCCAGGCCAGGCGTGCCATCGCCAGCCTTGCGTCAGCCCGGGTCCGCGGCAGCAGTCTCAGTGCCGCCGAGGCGGTCGCGACCAACTGCTCCTGCACCAGGCCCCCAGAGGGCCGGGCCCGCTCGAGGGCCACGGCGTGGACGTAGAGCGCCTCGGCCCGACTGCCCTCAGTGGGCGCGCAGGCCTCGGCCCGTTCGAGCAGACGACCCGCGTGACGGACCCGCGCTGCCATCCGCTCCTGAGTGGCGGGCACCGCTCCGGACCTGGCTGCGTCGTACCACGCCAGGAGCCAGCGAGCGGCAGCACCGTACGCTCCCACTGCATCTTCGGGGGATCCCATCGACTCGAAACGGTCCAGGTGGGACTCCAGCAGTGTCCAGTCATCCTCGAGCCACGCGTGGTACCCACGTCCGAGCAGTGCGGCCGAGGCCTGGCCGAGAGCGGTGATACTGACGAGCACCCCGTCCGGGCACGACGGATCAGCCGCGGCGAACGCATAGAGGATCCGCGCAAGCCGATACCCACGTTCCGGGGCCGCATGGTCGACATCCGACACCACCAGGGCGCGCACGGCCCGGACGTAGGGGCCGTAGACACCCCGAGCGCCCACCGCCGCAGCACGAGTCTCTGCCTCAGCCATGGACGTCACCGCGCTGTTCACGTCGTACTCGCAACGAGCCACCGGGCCCAGCCCGCCCAGCGGTGTCCCGTGCCCGGCGAGCGCTACTGACGCCTCGACCAGAAGACGAACTGTCGACACCGTGTCCAACACAGGTGCCTTCTCGGGGTCGACGTCGACAGCGGCCTTCAACGCCTTGTACGTCGGCTCGGCCAGGAGCCGCTGATTGTCCAACAGCGCCTGCCAGGCAGGCGTTCGCTGCATGCCGGCGAGTCGTCCCCACGCAAGTCGAGGATCCGTGAGGTCACCCAGGTCGATCGGTGGGGACGTGAGGGCCGACCAATGGTCGTCGGACGCCTCTGGTGGAAGGCGCAGGTAGCCCGTGTCGCCTTCCCCGACCCGCAGGTACCAAGGCAACGAACGACGTTCAGCGTCCCCGAGCACGCCACCGCCTTCCGCCGACTCTCTTCACACATGCTCGGTCCGAGGTTGACAGCGCGCAAGAGGTTTCGCGTCGGGCACGCTCAGGCGAAGAGCGCTGCGCCGTACTTGAGGACGACGGCCAGCACCACGGCGAGCAGCCAGGCGATGACCAGCAGGATGTCGAGGTCCGATCGCACGAACGCCAGCAGGGCGGACTGCACCCGTCGGGGCAGGTGGAGGTTGTCGTCGCGGATGTTGACGTAGGTCATCTCGAAGAAGACCAGGGTCGTCGCCAGCGTGATCGTCAGGCACCAGGGGCACAGCGCCCCGATCTCGAACATGGCCTGGTAGAAGAGCCAGTAGGCGAAGAGCAGGCCGACGGTGTAGACGACCTGCGCGGCCACCATGAACCAGCGCGGGAACTTGACCCCGCCGAGGGCGGCCACGGCCACGGTGATCACGACGGGCTCGGTCACCAGGCCCAGGAAGGCGTTGGGGAAGCCCAGCAGCGAGGACTGCCAGGACTTGGCCACGGTTCCGCAGCTGATCACCGCGTTGATGTTGCAGCCGAGGGTCGCATGGGGGTTCTTGGCGAGCGTGATGGCGTCGATGGACAGCACGAACGACGCGACCAGGCTCGCCGCCGATGCGACCAGCATCGTCACCCACACGGTGACGTTGTGGTGCCGGATCCGGTGCAGCCGATGGCTGTCCGGTGCGATGACCGGGGAGTCCAGGGTGGCGGTCACTGGCCCGAGGCGGCGGACTCGATCGCCTGGGTGAGCGGCCCGACGGTGAAGGCGTTCCCCTTGAACTCCTCGCCGTTGATCTTGATGGTCGGGGTGTGCTCCACTCCCGACTTGAACGCCTGCTGCGTCGTCGAGGCGACCCACGGCCGGTAGGTGCCGTCGGTGAACTGGGCCGACACGGAGGTCGGCACACCGGCGGCGGTGGCGATGTCGGCGATCTGCTGGTCGGTGAGGCCCTTGCTGCCCTCGGCCGGCTGCTGCTGGTAGAGGGCGCTGTGGAAGGCCCAGACGTGGTCGGGATCGGCGTTCGCGACGACGGCGATCGCGTTGGCGGTGCGGGAGGAGTACTCGGTGCCGCTCGACAGGTGGTCGAGGAAGGCGAGGGGGCGCAGCCCCACGCGCGCGGTGCCGTCGGCGACGAGCTTGTCGAGCTCACCACTGTTGGCCTTCTCGAACTCACCGCAGAACGAGCACATGTAGTCGTAGTAGACCTCGACCGTCACCGGTGCGTCGGCGTGGCCGACCGGGATGGCGCCGTTGGAGGTGAGGTGGGCTGGTGCGACGACCTTGCCGGTCACCTCGGGCAGGGTGCGCTGGTTCTGGTGGGCGGCCTGCCAGATCACCACGCCGATGGCCACGGCCAGACCGGCGATGACGACGGCTCCGAGCGACCGGACGAGGCGCCGCTGTCGCGTGCGCTTCACCGCGGCCGCTTGCTGGGCCCGGCGGAGCTCCTGCGTCCCGATCTGCGCCTGCTTGCTCATGGGGCGTCTCGCCAACTTCCTGGTGTCGTCCGACGTGCCCGGGCATTCCAGGCGCCTCCCGCCTTGAACACTACGAGCGAACCGACCCCCTGAAGCCGCCGCGAGGGTGATGAGGGACGAAGGCCCTGGAAGTCGGGACGATGGGCCCGGACGCACGGCCGCCCGTGACCTCGGGGGTCACGGGCGGCGCGTCGCTGCGGTACGTCGTACCTCAGCGCAGGGCGATGATCGGGCAGTCCACGATGAAGCCGCTGGCTCCCCACGCGCCGCCGGGGAAACCGGTGACGGCGCCCGCCTTCGCCAGGTCCGCGATCTTGGCGAACTCGGTCTGCCGAGTGGGCGTGGTGCCGGGCGCCCACTGCGTCAGGTGCACGTCCCACAGCGGGCTGTAGCGGCCCTGGTTGGGCATCCAGGCGAGCACGTTGAGCGGGTCACCCTCGCCGAGCAGGGCCGAGTTCAGACCCTGGCGCTGCGGGTTGGTGGCCCCGGTGGGGCCGTTGGTGAACGCCGCCAGGCTCGCCCTGGCGGAGTCCGTCCCGTCGCCACCCGCGAACGGCGCCGCGTTGAGCGACGGGGCGTAGGTCACATCCTCGATCGCCGCGGCCCCCGGGTCGGAGGACTCGGTCGAGAGGTACACCACGGCATTGCCTCGCGAGAAGCCGTCGGTCAGGGCGTAGCGGACGGTGCCGGCGGCGGTGTCGATCCGGACCGCCTTGTCCGCCCGTCCGCTGGCGTTGGCCAGCTGCGGGGCGTTGAGCACCGCACCGTCGGGGAGCTGGATGAGCGGGCTGTAGCCGGCGTCACCCACGGCGCCGGGGGCGGCGGCTGCGGGCGGGAACCCGAGCGGGCCGCCCTGGATGACGTGGGTCGGAGAGAAGTCGACGGTCGCCGGGAAGACGACGGTGCCGTCCGGGTCGACACGCACCTTCTGGACCGCAGCCGTGCCCCGCGCGTTGCGAAGCTTCTGGGACACCGAGGCTCCCCACTGGGCAGCGTGGTTCGAGTCCGACGCCTCGGTGACGACGTACCAGACGGTCTGGCCGCCGACCCGACCGCGGTGGAGCGGGAGAGTCGCGGTGTGGTCGGCGTTCACGACGGCGCTCGGGACGAAGACCCGGGAGGCGTCGCCCCGGGCCGAGGCGGGCGTCGCGGTGGCGACGCCGCCGGCGACCGCGAGGACCGCGGTGGTGGCGACCGCGGTGACCGCGGCCAGGAGGGGCTGTGTGCGCATGGTGGTTGCCTTCGGGGTGGGAGTTGGGGCTCCTCGAGTGAAGCCGCCAGCGACGGCGGTGCCCAGACCTCAGGGCCATCAGTAAGACATCGGTAATCGGCGAACGGGCCGCTGCCGACGTGCGGCTCCGGGTTCCGTGACACCGTCAGTCCGTGAGCTCTCGCGCGGACGTGGCCGTGATCGGCGGCAGTGGCTTCTACTCCTTCCTCGACGACCCCGACCAGGTGGAGGTCAGCACCCCGTACGGCGACCCCTCGGCGCCGGTCTCGATCGGCGAGGTCGGCGGTCGCCGGGTGGCGTTCCTGCCACGACACGGGCGCCACCACGAGCTTCCACCACACCGGATCAACTACCGCGCGAACCTGTGGGCACTGCGGTCGTTGGGCGTGCGTCAGGTGCTCGCTCCGTGCGCGGTGGGTGGCCTTCGAGACGAGGTAGCGCCAGGGGACCTCGTGGTGCCGGACCAGCTGGTCGACCGTACCTCCGGCCGCGACCAGACGTTCGTGGAGCGAGGCGCCGTCCACCTGCCGTTCGCCGACCCCTACTGCCCACGCCTGTCCGAGGCACTCGCCAGGCCCGAGGGCGTACGGCTCGGCGGGACGATGGTCGTCATCAACGGGCCGCGCTTCTCCACGCGCGCGGAGTCGCGCGACTACGCCGCCCGCGGCTGGACCCTCGTCAACATGACGGGAGCACCCGAGGCCGCCCTGGCCCGCGAGCTGCGGATGTGCCTGGCCACGATCGCCCTGGTGACTGACATGGATGCCGGAGCCGAGGCCACGCAGGCGGTGCGCCAGCAGGACGTCTTCGCCCTCTTCGCGGCCCACACCGAGCGCGTCAAGGCGATGCTCGGCGGAGTGGTGGCCGAGCTGCCCGACCCCGACGGCTGCGCCTGCCACACGTGGGCGGACGACATCGACCTCACCTACGAGATCCCGTGAAGGTCCTGCTCACCGGCTCGGCCGGCTTCATCGGCTCGACCGTCGACCGCGCCCTCGTGTCGCGCGGCGACGAGGTGGTGCGGGTCGACCTGATGCTGCCCGAGGCCCACGGTGCCGCCGAACCGCCTGCCGGCACCCATCGGCTGGACGTCCGCGACGCGACCTCGTGGGTCGACCTGCTCCGCGGGGTCGACGTGGTCTGCCATCAGGCGGCGCTGGTCGGGCTCGGGGTGCGGGTGGCCGACCTGCCGTCGTACGCCTCGCACAACGACCTCGGCACCGCCGCCCTGCTGGCCGCCATGCACGAGGCCGGCGTGGGACGACTGGTCCTCGCCTCGTCGATGGTGGTGTACGGCGAGGGGCGCTACTCGTGCGTCGAGCACGGGCCGCGGACACCGCGGCCACGGGCCGCGGCCGACCTGAGCGTGGGCTCGTTCGACAACGCGTGCCCGGTCTGCGGCAGGCCACTGGGCTGGGACCTGGTGACAGAGGACGCGCACCTCGACCCCCGGAGCAGCTACGCGGCCAGCAAGGTGGCCCAGGAGAACTACGCGTCCGCGTGGGCTCGCCAGGCGGATGCCTCGGTGGTCGCACTGCGGTACCACAACGTGTATGGGCCGGGCATGCCCAGGGACACGCCGTACTCCGGTGTCGCGGCGATGTTCCGCTCCGCTGTCGAGCGCGGGGAGCCGCCGCGGGTCTTCGAGGACGGGGGCCAGATGCGCGACTTCGTGCACGTCGACGACGTGGCCCGCGCCAACGTGCTGGCGATCGAGGTCGCGATGGCCACCGAGCGCGCTGGCCTCTCGGCGTACAACGTCTGCTCGGGCTCACCGGTCTCGATCCTCGAGGTCGCGCGTCTCGTCGCCGGCGGCGCCTCGGAGCCGACCATCACCGGGGAGTACCGGCTCGGCGACGTGCGGCACATCGTCGCCTCGCCGGAACGTGCGCGGGCAGAGCTGGGGTTCAGGGCGCAGATCCGTCCCGACGAGGGCCTGGAGCGCTTCGCGACCGACCCGCTGCGGGCCTGACTCACCAGTTGGTGAGGACCAGGTGCTGCACCAGCAGCGCGAGCACGACCTGGACGCCGAGCATCGGGCGCTGCCACCGCACCGGAAGACACGCCGTCGAGAGCAGCAACCACGGCACGAAGGGCAGCCAGATCCGCTCGACCTCGGCCTTGCTCATCTGCGACGCGTCGGCGACCACCACCGACAGGCCGGCGGCCCCGACCAGGAGTCGTACGACGGCGGGCGATCGTCGGCCGGCACCGACCAGAGAGCCGAGCCCGGCGCCGAGCGCGGGACCGGCCGCGATCGCCAGCGCCGCCAGATCGCCCCACCACCAGTACGCGGCGGGTCGACCGGCGGCGATCCCGGCCCAGTACCGGTCGTGCAGCGCCGGGTAGGCCTCCCACAGTCGGAACCCCAGGCCGGCGAACACCACGACCGGCACGAGCGCGCCGAGCGTGACGGCCGGGAAGCGGCGCCACGAGCGGCCGACCAGGAAGACGGCGAGGACGAGCGGCGCCAGCAGGAGCAGCCCGTACGACAGCAGCAGGCACGAGCCGAGGAGCAGCCCACCGAGCAGACCCCAGCACCAGCCGTCCACACGACCGGGCGCCCGGACAGCCGCTGAGACGGCCGCCAGTCCCCAGGCCGCCACCGCCGCGAAGACGCCGTCGGCCGACACGGCCACCCAGATGGCGGCCGGCGCGAGCACCAGGAAGGGGGCGGCCCTCCGCGCGACGTCCTCGGCGTCGAGCCTCCGCAGCGTGACGAGCACCGCCACCGGCGCCGTGCAACCGATCAGGGTCACCACGAGGGCGCTGGCGAAGGCGCCACCGAGACCCACGCTGACCAGGCCGACGAAGAGGAGCAGCGCCCCCGGCGGGTGGCCGGCGACGTGGGTCTCCCAGCTGCCGGGCGACTGCGCCGGGATCCGGTCCGCGAAGCCGCGCACCATCGCCGGTACGTCGTGGATCGTGCGGGCGGTGGGCAGGTACTCGTTGTGGTTGACGATCTCGCGGGTCAGGCCCGAACGGCCGTCCACGAACGCCAGCGCGAGTGTCCACGCCACCGTCACGACGTACGTCGTCAGGATCAGCCGGCGCCACGAGAGTCGGGCCGCGACCTGCCCTCCCTGCCAGACGCCGATGGCGCCGAGGAGCAACGCCACCGGAGTGCCCGGCCCCACCCGCGCGTCGAACCAACCCGCGAGAGGAGCGAACGGGCGATCACGGTGCAGGCTGGCGTGGACCTGCCAGTGGGCGAGGGGCGGGACTGCGACGGCGGCGCCGATCAGCAGCAGTGCGGCCCCGAAGCCGAGCCATGACGCACGGTCGGAGGGGGCGGCAGGCACACGGCTCAGGCTAGGGCGCTCGCCGACGTGACCGACCGCTTCGGGTCGATGTCAGAGTTCTGTAATTCCATCCGCCCCGCCGGTCGTCTGCGAACTCCTAGCGTGAACGACATGGAGATCGAGGCTGCCTGTGACCTGGTGCTGCCCTGTCAGAACGAGGCGGGAGCCCTGCCGGGGCTGCTCGCCGAGGTGCCGGCGGGGTTCTCGGTGATCGTGGTCGACAACGGGTCCGACGACGGGACCGCGGAGGTCGCGCGAGCCCACGGGGCTCGCGTCGTCAGTGAGCCACGGCTCGGGTACGGCGCCGCGGTGCAGGCCGGCGTCGAGGCGGCGACAGCGGAGTTCGTGGCGGTGATGGACGGGGACGGGTCGTTCGACCCGGCCGAGCTGCCCGCGCTGCTGCGCGCCGTCGTAGGGGGGCGGTGCGACCTGGCGCTCGGGCGCCGTCGCCCCGTGTCGTCGCGGGTCTGGCCGTGGCACGCCAGAGCCGGCAACGCCCTGGTGGTCTGGTGGCTACGACGTTCCGTGGGTTTCGCGGTGCACGATCTGGCTCCGATGCGGGTCTGCCGTCGCCGTGCCTTGCTCGACCTGGACGTCCGCGACCGACGCTTCGGGTACCCGTTGGAGCTCCTGCGGAAGGCGACGGTGTCCGGCTGGCGGCTCGAGGAGTACGACGTCAGCTACCGGCCGCGCGCAGCCGGAACGACCTCGAAGGTCAGTGGCAGCCTGCGGGGGACCACCCGAACGGCTCGCGACTTCTGGAAGGTGCTGTCCTCGGCAGAGGCCGCAGCGTGAGGGCACTCGTGGTCGCGAAGGCTCCGGTGCCGGGTCTGGTGAAGACGCGGCTCGGCGCGCAGGTCGGCATGGAGGTGGCCGCTCGGCTCGCCGCCGCCGCGCTCCTCGACACGATCGCTGTCTGCGCCTCGACCTTCACCGAGTGCCACCTCGCGCTCGACGGCGATCTCGACCAGGCTGTGCGGTCCCGGGCGCTACGACGCAACCTCGCCGGGTGGATCGTGCATCCGCAGCGCGGCGACGGGCTCGGCGAGCGCCTGATGCGCGCGCACGAGGACGCCGCCGGGCCCGGACCGACCGTCCAGATCGGCATGGACACACCGCAGCTCACCACCGCGGACCTGCGCTGCGTGGCCGTCGCCGCTTCCGACGGCGACGCCGTCCTCGGCCCGGCCGCCGACGGGGGCTGGTGGGTCCTGGCCCTCAGCGACGTGTCGGCGGCCGCCGTCCTGGCCGAGGTACCGATGTCGCGACCGGACACGTTCGCCTGCACACGCGAGGCCCTGACCGCGGCCGGACAGACCGTGCGCGTCGCGCACGTGCTCACCGACGTCGACACCATCGACGAGGCGGCACAGGTCGCCGGCGGCCTCACCGGGGGTCACTTCTTCCAGGCCTGGCGGTCGGTGACCGCATGACGACACTTCCGCTCGCCAGCGTCTACACGCACGCCCTGCAGGGTCATCCCTGCACGGTGTGGGAGGACGACCTCGCGCTCGCGCCGCTCGCCACCCATGCCTGGCTGGCGCACGCCGGAGAGGCCGACCGTGCCGTCCTGGGGCACTGTCGTGGGGCAACGGTCGACATCGGGTGCGGCCCCGGCCGGATGACCGAGTCGCTGGCGCTGACCGGCCACCCGGTGCTCGGCATCGACGTCGTCCCGGAGGCGGTGCGTCAGACGCGCACTCGCGGGGTCCCCGCCCTGCGTCGTAGCGTCTTCGACCCGCTGCCGGGCGAGGGCCGCTGGACCACGGCACTCCTCGCCGACGGCAACATCGGGATCGGGGGCGACCCGGTCGCCCTGCTGGAGCGCGTCCGCGAGGTGGTGGCGCCCGACGGCCGCGTCGTCGTGGACGTGGCGCCCTGGGGCGCCGGCGTGGTCACCCGACACGTCCGTCTCGAGACCGCTCAGGGCCGCAGCGGTCGTTTCCCCTGGACAGTGGTCGGCGCTGATGCCATCCAGGCCGTGGCCCAGGCCGCGGGGCTGGGTGAGGCGACCGGTTACCGGTACGCCGACCGCTGGTGGGCAGTCGTCGAGGTCCGCTCATGAAGTCCCCGACCCTTCCCCGCGTTCCCGAGGAGCGCGACTTCACCTCCTGGCTCCGCAGCCCGGCGGTCACCGCGCGGATCGGGGTGTGGCTGGGCGTCTGCTTCGGCCTGGCCTTCGTCACCGGACTGGTCAGCCACTGGGGCCAGACCCCGTCGCCGTGGCTGCCGTTCCCCACCAGCCCGAGCTGGGGCTACCGGGTGACGCAGGGCCTGCACGTCATCGCTGGGACAGCGGCCGTGCCGCTGCTGCTGGTCAAGCTGTGGACGGTCTACCCCAAGCTGCTCGCCCGTCCTCCGCGGGAGGCTCGCGATCTCGTGCTGCACGGCCTGGAGCGGATCTCGATCGCCGTGCTGGTCGCCGCAGCGATCTTCCAGCTCGTGACGGGTCTGGCCAACGCCGCACAGTGGTACCCCTGGCACTTCAACTTCCGTCCCACCCACTATGCGCTCGCCTGGATCGCCATCGGGGCCCTCCTCGTGCACGTCGCCGTGAAGCTGCCGACCATCCGGGTGGCGCTGACGACCGATGTCGACAGCATCGGACAGGACCGCCCGACGATGCAGCCGGGGGCCGGTGTGATGTCGCGCCGTGGGCTGCTGCGCACCACCTGGGCAGCCACCGGAGTGGCCGTCCTCGCCACCGCCGGCGCGACCGTCCCTTGGCTGCGGAAGGTGTCGGTGCTGGGGGTGAGGTCCGGCGACGGCCCGCACGGTGTGCCGGTCAACCACTCGGCGGTCTCCCGCGGGGTGGTCGCGGCCGCCACCAGCGCGACGTACCGGCTCACGGTGGCGTACGGCGAACGCGAGGTGCGGTTGAGCCTGACCGACCTGCGCTCGATGCCGCAGACGACGGCGTCGCTGCCGATCGCGTGCGTCGAGGGTTGGAGCGCGGGCGCGACCTGGACCGGCGTCCCGGTGCGAGCCCTGCTCGACCTGGTCGACGCCCCCGCGGGCAGCGAGGTGCTCGTCGAGTCGGTCCAGGAGCACGGCGGCGAACGGACCAGCACCCTGGCGGGCAACTTCTCCGACCATCCACACACGCTGCTGGCGCTCGACCTGGCGGGCGAGCCGTTGTCGCTCGACCACGGTTTCCCCTGCCGGCTGATCGCACCCGACCGGCCCGGGGTCCTGCAGACCAAATGGGTCGGGCGGCTGGAGGTGTCGACGTGATGCGGGCGGTCCGTGTGTCGGCCCTGGTCGGGGGCGCCCTGGCAGCGGCGTACGGCGTATGGCTGCTGCTCGGACTCGGCTGGGCCAACACCCGCTCGACGGTGGTCTGGCTTGTCGGCGGGGTCGTGCTGCACGATGCCGGCTTCGCTGTGGTGGTCATGGCGTTCGCATTCGTCGCCGTGCGACTGGTGCCGCGCGACCGCCTCGCGCCTTGGGTCGTCGGGTCGGTCATCCTCGTGCCGGTGACGCTGCTCGGCATTCCCGAGCTCGGCAGGTTCGGCGCGCGCGCGGACAACCCGACGCTGCTCGACCGTCACTACTGGCTCGGCTGGTCGGTGATGGTCACACTGGTCGTCGTGGGGGTGCTCGTCGGCACCCTGGCGACGAGACGACGTGCGACGGTCCGAGGGGGTGACGATGGCACGGGTGATGGTGGTCGATGACGACGTGACAGTCCGCGAGATCGTGGTCACCTACCTGCGTGCGGCCGGGCACGAGGTCGACGAGATCGCGGACGGTGAGGGCGCGCTGGAGATGCTCCGCGACCATCCGGCCGATCTGGTCGTCCTCGACCTGATGCTGCCCGGCATCGACGGCCTCGAGGTCTGCCAGCGACTGCGGGCCCGCGGGGACGACGTGCCGGTGATCATGCTGACGGCGCTCGGCTCGGAGACCGACCGGGTGGTGGGGCTCGAGCGCGGCGCCGACGACTACGTCACCAAGCCCTTCAGCCCGCGCGAGCTGGTGCTCCGGGTCGACTCGGTCCTGCGGCGGGCCGGAGAGCGGGCCGGTGCCGGCCCCCGTGGCGCCGTCACCGACCATGACCTGGTCGTGGACTCGACCGAGCACACCGCCACCCTGGCCGGGCGGCGGCTCTCGCTGACCACTCGGGAGTTCGACCTGCTGCGCTTCTTCCTCCTGCACCCAGGCCAGGCCTTCTCGCGCGACGAGCTGCTGCAGCGGGTGTGGGGCTGGTCGTTCGGTGACCAGTCGACCGTGACCGTGCACGTGCGACGGCTCCGCGAGAAGGTCGAGGCCGACCCGACCCACCCGGTGCGCCTGGCGACCGTGTGGGGCGTCGGCTACCGCTGGGAGCCCTCGACATGACCCACGACCAGCTCACCATCATCTGGACCACCGCCGCCTGGTCCGGCGGGGTCGCCGTCGTCGGCGGGATCCTGATCTGGCTCGGCCGCCGTGCCTCGGTGCGCTGGCTGACCATCGGCGTGGCGATGGTCGCCGTCGTGGCGGTGCTGGCGGGCACCCTGGCCACGGCCCGCGCGATGTTCCTCTCCCAGCACGACCTCGGCGTCGTGGCCCTCGTGGCGACGGTCGCGGGGATCGTGGCCCTCCTCTTCGCGCTCGCTGTCGGCACCGCGCTGTCGCGCTGGTCGCGCGACCTGCAGCAGCGCACCCGCGCCTTCGGCGACAGCGGCGAGTTCGCACCATCCGCCCCGACGGGTCCGGCGGAGTTCGAACAGCTCTCGGCCGAGCTCCGGCGTACCAGCGCCAAGCTCGCCGAGTCTCGCGACCGCGAGACCGCGCTCGAGCAGTCGCGGCGCGAGCTCGTCTCGTGGGTCTCCCACGACCTCCGGACGCCGCTCGCAGGTCTCCGCGCGATGACGGAGGCGCTCGAGGACGGGCTCGCCGACGACCCGGCGAGGTACCACGCCCAGATGCGGGCGGAGGTCGAGCGGATGGTGCGGATGGTCGACGACCTGTTCGAGCTCTCCCGGATCCATGCCGGTGTGATGCGGCTCAGTCCGCAGCCGGTGGCGTTGGGCGACGTCGTGAGCGAGGCCTTGGCCAGCGCAGACTCGATCGCACGCGAGCGCGGCGTGCGCCTCGACGGAGCGGTGGACCAGGGCGTGCTCGTCACCGCCGATCCGAGCGGTCTCTCGCGCGTCGTCTCCAACCTGCTGATGAACGCGATCCGCCACACGCCGGCCGACGGAGTCGTGGAGATCCAGGGCCGGGCAGTCGTCGACGGTGTCGAGCTGTCGGTGACCGACGGCTGCGGCGGCCTGAGCGAGGACGACATGGCCCGGGTCTTCGACGTGGCCTGGCAGGGCAGCGCCGCCCGCACCCCGGTTCACGGTGGCGCGTGGGGCGGCGCGGGCGCCGGACTCGGCCTGGCGATCGTCAAGGGCATCGTCGAGGCGCACCTCGGCCAGGTGGCTGTGGCGAACCACGAACCCGGGTGTCGGTTCCTGGTCCACCTACCGGCCTAGCCTCACGGCGAACGGGGCCACCTCATCGGTACTCGGGGTTCTCGTAGTCGAAGCGACACCCGGCGTCCCACTCGGACCGCTGGTTGCCGTAGGCCGGTATGCCCCCGGCGTCCTTGAGGATCCGAGCCAGGTGGATGAGGTTCCACGTCATGAACGCCGTGTTGCGGTTGGTGAAGTCGTTGTCGGGTCCCCCGCTCCCGGGGTCGAGGTACGACGGACCGGGGCCGGCCTCGCCGATCCAGCCGGCATCGGCCTGTGGCGGGATCGTGTACCCGATGTGTTGCAGCGTGTAGAGGACGTTGTGGGCGCAGTGCTTGATCCCGTCCTCGTTGCCGGTGATCAGGCAGCCGCCCACCCGGCCGTAGTAGAGGTACTGTCCCTGGTCGTTGAGCAGGTGCGAGCCGCCGTACAGCCGCTCGTGCACCTGCTTCATGATCGAGCTGTTGTCACCGAGCCAGATCGGGCCGGCGAGCACCAGGATGTCGGCGGCCTTGACCTGCTCGAAGATCACCGGCCACTCATCGGTCCCCCAGCCGTGCTCGCGCATGTCCGGCCAGACCCCGGTGGCGATGTCGTGGTCGATCGCGCGGACGACGTCGACCTGCACGCCGTGCTGCTCCATGATGTGGCTGCTCGCGTCGACGAGAGCCTGGGTGTTGCTCGGCTCCGGCGACCTCTTCAGGGTGCAGTTGATGAACAGGGCCCGTAGGTCAGCCCCGTACTCCGCGTCCGGGACGCTGGTCGGCTCGGTCATGGTCTCTCCTCCGTGGGAGTGGGCGTACGCCTCTCCGCACGTGTCGTGCTAGCAGATCGGTGCCTGTGGCCGCAAAGGAGTGACCGGGCGGCGCACCTGCCGGGGTGCCGGGACCGTGGGACGATCGGTGGCCGTGCGGACCTGAGCCCCGACGAGGAGGTGAGCCCATGACCGGCGCTGTCGGCGGCCGAGCGGCGTGGCGGCATCGGGTGTTCCGCGGCAGAGCGAGCGTCGCGGCGCAGGTCGAGCCGTACTCCCAGGCGTGGTTGCAGCACAACGAGGCGGCGCGACGAGGCGAGGAGCCGCTCTGGGTCGCGCTGGGCGACTCGTTGAGCCAGGGGATCGGGGCGAGCACGTGGGAGACCGGATGGCTGCCCACCGCAGCGCGGGACCTCGCGGCGCTCGGGCGACCGTACCGGGTCGTGAACCTCTCCACCTCCGGCGCCACGACCCACGACGTACTGCACCGACAGCTGTTGCTGCTGCAGGGCCTGGACCAGGAACCCGCGCTCGTCACCCTGCTCGTCGGGGCCAACGACATCCTGAGCCGCAAGCGACGTCCCGGGCTGGTCGACCGGTGGGCAGCCATCCTCGCGCAGCTTCCCGACCGGGCGGTGGTCGCCCTGATGCCACAGCCGGTCCCCCTCGCCTGGCGCGTCAACGAGCTGATCGCCGCAGAGGCCCGTGAGGCCCACGTCCACCCGGTGAACGTCCGACCTGCCGCGAGGCCGTGGCGGGGTCATCGGGCCGCCGACCTCTTCCATCCCAACGACCGGGGCTACCGCCGGATCGCGGACGTCTTCCTCGAGGTGATCCTCACCCGCGACTATCCGTAGCCGCCTGCGTTCAGCCGTCTTTCTCGTCGCGGTCGAAGGTCACGTCGATGTCCTCGAAACCCTTGGCACGCTGGGCCTGCGCCTGTCCGGTGTAGGCGCGCTCGTCGCCGGCGGTGAGGTCGACGTTGTCGGTGAACGGAGTCAGCAGCGCGCGCGGGTACAGACGGTCGACGCGTACGACGTTGAGCTCGACGCAGAGCACGGTCGCGGCGGCGGTGAGGTACAAGAACGCCAGCAGTCCCAGCACGACGGCGAACACGCCGTTGGTGGCGCTGGCGTGCTTGATGACGTGGCCGACGTAGGCCACCCCGAACGTCTGGAGGAACTGCCAGCACAGGGCGGCACCCAAGGCGCCCGGCAGGATCTGGCGGTACGTGAGGCTGCGGGCCGGTGCCAGGTGGAAGACGAAGAGGCACACCGCGGTGTTGACGCAGACCGCGGCGGCGACCAGGAGGACGCGCACCACCGATCCGAGCGAGCCGGCGCTGCTGGTCCCCAGTGCCGACAGCGCCGTCGTACCGAGCAGGGCCACCCCGACGGTGGCCAGGATCAGCAGGCTCAGCGCACGTCCCTTGATCGGGTCCGGACGCTCGTTGCGCGGCACCGCCCAGGCCGTGTTCATCGCGTACTGCGTGGCCTGCGCGACGCCGAGCCCGCCGTACAGCGCCCCGAGGACGCCGATCACCAGGCCGGCGGTGCCACCACCGATACGACGGGGCTGCCCGAGCTCGTCGCCGATGACCGGGAACTGGCTCAGCGCTGACTCCTCGATCTGGTGCTGCAGGCCGGAGTGACCGGCCAGGACGAGGCCCAGGACTGTGGTGAGGAGCAGCAGGAGCGGGAACAGCGACACGAAGGCGTAGTAGGTGATGAGAGCCGACAGGTAGCCGCCGGCGTCGTCGACGTACTTGTAGACCACCGCGATCGGCAGCCCGACCTTCGGGTGCCGACGCTGCAGCCGGTCGAGTCCGGACACGAGGCTCACACCCCATCCCGTTCCCCCCGGGCGCAGATCCAACAGGGCAGATCGCGCTCAGGCCGAGGCGCCGGGTGCGTTCTTCCGCTAGTTTCACCCCAACATCGGCGCAGGTCAGGAGTGGTCGTGGTTGAGTTCCGTGAGACCCGCCGCAGTGACGGGACCTGCGTGCTGTGGGTGCAGGGCGAGTTCGACCTGGCGATCGTCGACGAGTTCCTCGAGCAGGCGCTGCCCTGTCTGGCCGGTGCCGACGCGCTCGAGCTCGACCTGCACGGCGTCTCCTTCATCGACTCCAGCGGCCTGGGCGCGCTGGTCCATGTGCGGAACGAGGCGGCTGGCCAGGGCAAGCCGATGTCGCTGGTCAACGTGAGCCCGGCGACCCACCGACTCCTGGAGATCACCGGGCTGCACCACGCCTTCGAGATCAGGCCGGACGATCCCGAGACCGACGATGGCGGGTGAGCGGCGAGGCGGCACGCTGACCACGACTTCCGCACCGCCACGCGAGGCCGCCGCGACGAGTCCCGGCAGTGACGGCGCGGCGACGACGGCGCGCGCGCCCCGTTCTCTCCAGCCGGGGCGGCTGGTGGCCGGCATCGTCGTCATCGGGCTGCTGCTGACCGGCCTCGCCACCTGGGCCACGGCCCGCGCGGACAAGAACACCGAGCAACGCCTGCTGCAGACCCAGACGCGACAGGCGGCCGCCGTCCTGTCGACGGCGATCGTCAACATCCAGCAGCCCATGGCCTCGGCCCTGGTCGCCCAGCAGGTGGTGGGACCCACCGGCCACGCCTCCGCCTTCAAGCGGAGCTTCGCTGGGGACGTGGGCAACGTGGGGTTGTTCGTCTCCGCCTCGCTGTGGCACCGCGAGGGAGACACCTTCCGCCTGGTCGCCTCCAAGGGTCCCGCCCCCGGGCTCGATCCCGGGAGTGCCGAGATGCAGGCGTTCCTCGGCCACGCGTCGGCGGTGAAGGGCTCCGTCGTACGCCGTGTGGACATCGGTGAGCGGTCCCGGATCGCCTACGCGTTGGCAGACTCCACCACCGGTTTCGTCGTCTACGCCGAACGCGTCATCCCCGCGGACCGGCGGGCGTCGGTGGACCGCACCTCGGCCTTCGCCGATCTCGACTACGCCATCTACCTCGGTACCCGCACCGACACCGCCGCGATGACCACCACCGACGTCGACCCCGCGAGCCTGCCGCTGAAGGGCCGCACCGCCCGGGCGTCGGTGCCCTTCGGCGACACCGGCCTGACCCTGATCACGTCTGCGCGGGGCCACCTCGGCAGCACCCTGAGCCAGCGCCTGCCGTGGGTCCTCCTGCTCGGCGGCCTGCTGCTCACCCTCGCCCTGGCGCTCGTCGCGCGACAGCTCACCCGGTCGCGACAGCGGGCGGAGAGTGACACCGAGACGATCACGTCGCTCTACCAGCGCGTCGACGCCCTGTACGGCGAGCAGCGCGCGCTGTCGGTGCGGCTCCAACGGGCTCTCCTGCCCCATGTCAACCCTGGCATCCCCGGCATGGAGATCTCCACGGAGTACGTCGCCGGCGCCCAGGGGGTCGACATCGGTGGCGACTGGTACAGCGCCATCGCCGTGGATGAGGAGACGTTCGCCTTCGTCGTGGGCGACGTGTCCGGGAACGGCGTGGACGCCGTCGCCGAGATGGCGCGTGCCCGGTTCACCCTGCGGGCCTACCTCTTCGACGGAGACGGTCCGGCCACGGCCCTGGAGAAGTGCTCGCGCCAGTTCGACGTCACCACCGACGGCCACCTCGTCACCGTGCTCGTCGGAGTCGGGAACTGGCGGACCGGCGAGGTGAGGGTCGCGAACGCCGGACATCCGCTCCCACTGCTCATCGCGGGCCCGGAGGCGTTGTTCGTCCCGATGAACGTGGGTCTGCCGCTCGGCGCCGGGGTGGGTGCCTACGAGCCCTCGACGTTCACCATGCCCGTCGGAGCAACGCTGATCGCCTTCACCGACGGGCTCGTCGAGCGACGGGACGAGAACATCGACGCGGGCATGCGACGTCTCCTCGAGACGGTCCCACCCCTCGCGGCTGCTCCGCTGGACTCGTTCGTCGGCGACGTCCTCACCTCGATGCGCGACGAGCACACCGTGGACGACATCGCCGTCCTGGCCCTGCGCAGGGTGCGGACATGAGGACGCGCCTCGCTGGAGACCGCCGCGCACCGAGCGCCGCCCGGTCGTACGTCGCCCAGCAGCTCGAGACCAGCACCGTCCCGGACGGGGTGCCCGTCGAGGACGTCGTCCTGATTGCCAGCGAGCTCGTCACCAACGCTGTCCGGGCCGGCGCCGCCTGGGTGGACCTCACCCTCAAGGTGACCCGCCAGCGCCTGGACCTCGTCGTCGCCGACGATGCCCACGGCTGGCCCGTCCTGGTCACCGCCGACGAGGAGGCCATCGGCGGCCGCGGCCTGGGCCTGGTCGACCAGCTGGCCGATGCCTGGGTGGTCACCCGCCAGGAGCCCGGGAAGCTGGTCACCGCCACCTGGCTGGACAGGGGCTAGGGAAGGCCGCTCATGATCAGCGCCGCGTCGGCGTTGTCGGGGTCGAGGTCGAGGGCGCGTCGCAGGAGGCTCCGCGCCAGGTCGGGGTCGCCGTCCATGTGATGGGCCCAGCCCGTCATCGTCCAGGCAGCCGAGGAGTCCGGGCGCACCTCGGTCCACACCCGGAGCAGGGGCCAGACCAGGTCTGTGCGATGGAGCTCGATCGCTCCCCACACGGCAGCCTCGAACCCGTCGTCGTCGAGGTCGAACGCGGCCGGCTCGGTCGCGGCCAGCCGGTGGAACTCCGCCTCCGCGGCAGCCGGCCCGGACGCCCTCAACCTCTTCGCGACCGGGCCGACGACCGAGGGCAGCAACGCGCGCAGGGCCGTCACTCCTTCGGCCTCGTCTTTCCGCGTGCCGGAGCCGGACGGACGATCGAGGACGATGTCGAGCGCCGCCCGGGCGATCAGGCCGGTGGGGACGCTGTTGGAGTCGGCGAGCACGACGACCCCGGTACGTCGCTCGGGCACGATCGCCACCCGGCACTGGAACCCCGGATCCGCCCCGCTGTGGGTCAGGGTCCGGTGTCCGCCGTGGCTCCCCACCGCCCAGCCGAGCGAGGCCGCCTCCTCCCACGGCGGCTCGTCCACCGGGATGACCGGCTGACTCATCCGGGCGACCAGCGCGGCGTCCAGCCGGGCCCACTGGTCATCGGCAGCCCCTCCGACCGGCTCGCAGTGAGCGACCATCCAGCGACACAGCTCGGTGACGTTGGAGTGCAGGGTCGAGCTCGGAGCATGGCGCCGGGTGTAGGGATACGAGGCCCCGGGCACCGCCAGTGGCATGCCGACATGCGGTGACGCGGCCAGCTCCGTGGGCACATCGGCGCGCAGGAAGGTGCTGTTCCTCATCCCGAGTGGGGCCAGCACCTGCCGCCGTACGGCCTCCTCGAACGTCGTACCCATGACTCGGGACAGCACCAGCCCCAGCAGCTCGTACCCGGAGTTGGAGTAGGAGTACGCCGTGCCGGGGTCGGCCTGCAGCCGCCGGCCGGACAGGCTGCGCGCGAACTCGCTGAGGGCGTCGTCACCGAGCTGAGGGTCGTTCCAGCCGAACTCCGGGACGTCCGGCAGGCCACTGGTGTGGCTGAGCAGACCACGGGCGGTGACCTCCCCGGCCCGCCCGTCGGCCAGCGAGAACTCGGGCACCCAGTCGGTGATCGGGGCATCGAGGTCGAGCACCGGCTCGTCGACCGACGCCAGCGAGACGATCGCGGTGGCCACGAAGGGCTTGGACACCGAGGCCAGGTGGAACATCGTCTCGGGCGTCACCGGCGCACCGCTGTCGAGGCTGCGGACGCCGAACCCGCGCGAGACGACCTCCTCCTCGCGCACCACCGCCACGGCCAGGCCCGCTATCTCGTGCGTGGCGAGAAGGGCCTCCACGAGCGGCCACAGCTCCTGCTCCACAGCCCCTCGCAGGGGCGTCGTGCCCGTGTCCACGACTTGACCCTAGGTCAACCGGACCGGTCGGACGAGCGTCTACCAACGTGATGCGAGCTTCGACGCGACTGCGGTGGGCACTGTCGGTGGTCGTGCTCTCGGCGGCCCTGACGGCCTGCGGTGATCACTCCTCGAAGGACGCCGCCACGACTCTCCCGCATGCCACGGCGTCGGCCGGTCCCCAGGAGTTCGTGCGGCGGTGGGTCGCAGCCGAGACGCGCATGCAGCACACCGGACGGACCGCGCCGTACCTCGACCTGAGCACCGGCTGCCAGAACTGTCACGCCCTCGCCCACGCCATTGCGCGTTACTACGCCGACGGCGGCTACCTCCAGGGCGGCGACTGGAAGATCCACTCGATCAAGGTGACCCCCTCCTCGGGCGGCGATCTGGTGTCGGTCGGCGTCGAAGCCGCCCCGATGACCATCAAGACGTCGTCGTCCGACCGCGGGCATTTCTTCAAGCGCGAGAGGACGACGCTGTTCCTCAGGGTCGGGCGCAGGTCCGGCTCGTACGTCGTCACCTCCCGCACGCAGGACTAGGCCCGGCGGCCGACCGCTTTGCTCGCGTTGGCCTCCACCGAGTCGAGGAAGACGTCGATGCCGGTCAGGAAGACGTCGCGGTCGGACAGGGCGACCAGCTCCGGGATGACCGCGGCCAGGGCGGGCAGCCGGGCCGCGTCGACAGCGCGGAGGTCTCCCACCCAGCGGTCCGTCACGTCGTCGGGGTTGAGCCGTTGCCACGACAGTGTCGAGGCGGCGGCCAGGACGTAGCTGGAGTACGCCGCGTAGTAGCGCACGGCGTCGTGCTTCTCCAGGCCGGCGCGCTCCAGCTGGGTCAGGATCCAGTTGATCGCAGCCAGCTCACCGGGTCCGCCGGTGGCGATGGCCGAGGCCTCGGCGCCGACCCTGGGGTGGGCGGCGAAGGTGTCGATGGTGCGCACCGCGCCGTCGTAGAGCTGGTCCCGCCACGGCGCCTCGAGGTCGAGGTCGACCTGCGCGGTGACGATGAGCCGGTCCACGACGGCCTGCATCAGCTCGTTCTTGTCCCGGAAGTGTCGGTAGACCGCCGTCGGGTCGGTCCCCAGGGCGGTGCCGAGGGCCCGGAAGGTGATCGCGGATCCGGTCGCGGCCAGCTCGAGGGCCGCGGAGATGATGACCTCCCGGTCCAACGGAGTGCGCCCCGACGGTCGGCCGGCCTTCCTGCCACTCATGTGCTCCCCCGGCCTTCGAGTGTGGGATGGATGGTGTCTGCACCTGCGATGCGGCGACAGTAGTGCGTATCAACACCGTTGACAACAATGTGTGCACGGCCTAGTTTCGCCGGATCCCTCCGCGCTGCCGGCGGAGGCCAGCCAACGAGCGGACAGGGCGCCATGACCGTATACGCAGATCTGATCTTCTCCGGAGGCCCGGTCCACCTGGGCAACCCGGCCCGGAGCCGAGCTACCGCCGTCGCCGTCTTCGGCGGGCGCATCGTCGCCGTGGGCCATGCCGAGGTCGCCGAGCTACGGGGTCCCGACACCGAGGTGGTCGACCTCGCCGGTCGGCTGCTGATCCCCGGGTTCCAGGACGCGCACGTGCACCCTGTCGGTGGCGGGGTCGAGCTGGGGGCCTGCGACCTCAGCGGTGCGGTCACCACCGAGGAGTACCGCACCCGGATCACGGCGTACGCCGATGCGCACCCGGAGGTCACGTGGATCACCGGCGGCGGTTGGTCGATGGAGAGCTTCCCGGGTGGCGCGCCCGACCGGGGCTTCCTGGACGACCTGGTGCCCGACCGCCCGGTGTTCCTCCCGAACCGCGACCACCACGGCGCCTGGGTGAACACGCGCGCCCTGGAGCTGTGCGGCATCGACGCCCGGACTCCCGACCCCGTCGACGGGCGGATCGAGCGCGACGCCGACGGCGCCCCGACCGGGATGCTGCAGGAGGGTGCGATGCAGCTGGTGGCCGCCCACGTGCCGGCGGCGACGGCCGCGGAGCTCCTCGCCGGGCTGCTGCGCGCCCAGGAGCTGCTCCACTCGCTCGGCATCACCGCCTGGCAGGACGCGCTCGTCGGCTCCGACATCGGCATGGGTGACGTCGCGGCGGCCTACCGGGCTGCGCAGAGCCAGGATCTGCTCACCGCCCGTGTGGTCGGCGCCCTGTGGTGGGAGCGTGGCCAGGGCCTGGAGCAGCTCGACAGCCTGCTGGCCAGCCGGGCCGAGCTGACCAGCGGTCGGATGACGGCCGGCACCGTCAAGATCATGCAGGACGGCGTCGCGGAGAACCACACGGCCGCCATGCTCAGCCCCTACCTGCGCGGCTGCGCCTGCGCCGCGGGAGGGGCCCACGACGGCCTCTCGTTCGTCGACCCCGCGGCCCTCAAGGACTACGTGACCGCGCTCGATGCCCACGGCTTCCAGGTGCACTTCCATGCGCTGGGCGACCGGGCGGTCCGCGAGGCACTCGACGCCATCGAGGCCGCACGCGTGGCGAACGGCGCCAACGACCACCGACCCCACCTGGCACATCTCCAGGTGGTGCACCCCGACGACATCTCCCGCTTCCGGACCCTGGGAGCCACCGCGAACATGCAGCCGCTCTGGGCCGCCCACGAGCCGCAGATGGACGACCTCACCATCCCGTTCCTGGGGCCCGAGCGAGCGGCCTGGCAGTACCCCTTCGCCGACCTGCTGCGCGCCGGCGCCACGCTCGCAGCGGGCAGCGACTGGCCGGTCAGCAGCCCGGACCCGATCCAGGGCATCCACGTCGCCGTCAACCGCACGCCTCCCGGTGAGGACGCCGAGGTCTTCTATCCCGAGCAGCGGCTCGACCTGGGCAGCGCGCTGGCGGCGTACACATCCGGTACGGCGTACGTCAACCATCTCGACGACACCGGCACCATCGCCGTCGGCCACCTCGCCGACCTCGCCGTCCTCGACCGCGACCCGTTCGCCGGGCCGCCTGCGGAGATCTGCGAGACCCGCGTGGAACAGACCTTCGTGGGCGGCCGCCGCGTGTTCGCCGCCTCGTCCTGACCTCGCCGCTGCGCCTCCCGACCCTCGGGGCCCGGTTGCGCAACGGTCATGTCAACGCTATTGACAACCTCATGTGACAGACCTAGGTTCGCCCCCAATCAGCACGACGGGAGACGCAGTGACCGAGCTCCACTACCTCAGTGCCACCGAGGTCCTCAGCGCGTTCCGCTCGCGAGAGCTCTCCCCCGTCGAGGTCTTCGACGCGGTCTCGGCTCGCGCCGACGCGACGGAAGCCACCGTCAACTCGCTCCTCGAGCGCGACCACGAGGACTCCCGGGCGGCCGCCCGAGCAGCGGCCGAGCGGTACGCCGGGAAGGGTGACGCGCCCCGGCCGCTCGAGGGTCTGCCGGTGGTGGTGAAGGAGGAGCAGCCGATCACCGGGCGATCTCTCCGCTTCGGCTCCCTGCTCACCGAGGGTCTGGTCGCCGAGGAGACCCACCCGGTGCCGGAGCGGATCATCGACGCGGGCGCCCTCGTCCACGCCCGCACCACCACGCCGGAGTTCTCCTGTGCGGGCTTCACGCACAGCGACCTGTGGGGCGTGACCCGGAACCCGTGGAACCCGGACTACACGCCGGGGGGCTCCTCCGGCGGCTCGGGCGCGGCGCTGGCGGCGGGTACGGCGTACCTGGCGAGCGGCTCGGACATCGGTGGCTCGATCCGGATCCCCGCGTCCTTCTGCGGCGTCGTCGGCTTCAAGGCGCCGTACGGCCGGGTGCCGGCGCTGCCGCCGTTCAACCTCGACGTGTACTGCCATGACGGCGCGATGGGCCGCACGGTGGCGGACACGGCGCTGCTGCACAACGTGATCCAGGGTCAGCACGCGGTCGACCACGTGTCGCTGCCCGCGCTGATGATCCCCACCGACCTCGGCCACGTGCGCGGGATGCGGATCGGTCTGGCGGTGACCCTCGGCGACTTCCCCGTCGAGCCCGAGGTCGAGGCGAACACCCGTGCCTTCGGCGAGGCCCTGACCCACGCCGGTGCGCTGGTGGACGAGGTGAAGGTCGACCTGTCCCTGACGCGCCTCACCGAGGCGGCCCTGGTGCACTACGGGGCGATCATGGGTCCCTCGATGAGTGAGGAGATGGACCCGCAGGACCCGCGCTTCATGAGCTACACCCGGCAGTTCCTCGCCCTCTCGACCGCGGCCGCCCAGCGGACCAGCGGGTACCGCGGGATGGAGATGGAGACCGAGGTCCATCTCGCCCTCGCCCAGGTCTTCGACCACTACGACGCGCTGGTGTGCCCGACCTTCGGCGGCCTGGGACTCCGGGCCGGCGACGACTACGCCGACGGCATCGACGTCGCTGGACAGCACCTCGACCTCTACATCTTCGCCGCGCTCACCCCGGTGTTCAACGTCGCCAGCCGCCACCCGGTGCTGGCGGTGCCGTCCGGCCTGGCGTCCAACGGCGTCCCCACCGGCGTCCAGGTCGTGGCCCGTCCGTACGACGACGTCACCGCCTTCCACGTCGGTGCCGCGGCCGAGCGCGAGCTCGGCCTGTGGCACGACCCCGCCTGGCGCCCCACGCTCTGATCCGCCGACCGCTGCCCACGCTCCACCGGAAGGAACCCACGATGTCCAAGAACCAGACCCGCCGCTGGGCGGTGCTTGGCGCCACCGCGCTCACGTGCGCGATCGCGGTGTCCGCGTGCGGAGCCAAGCCACCGAGCAAGTCGTCGGCAGCGGCGCCGACCGACTACACCGTGCTGACCCCGAAGCCGACCACCCAGGCCGGCGACGTGGTGTGGGCGACCTATCGGGAGACGCAGACCCTGGACCCGATCCAGGCCTTCGACTACCCCGAGAACACCGTGGACCCGTTGCTGTGCGACTCGTTGCTCCGGCAGGCCCCGGACATGACGGTGGGCCCGGGCCTCGCGACGTACACCACGCCCTCGCCGACCCAGTTCGACTTCACCCTCCACAAGGCGACCTTCTGGGACGGCTCGCCCGTGACCGCCGCGGACGCGGTCTTCAGCCTCCAGCGGGCGATGAGCCCCACCGCCGGCGGCTTCTACGCCCAGGTCTTCAACCGGGTGAAGTCCATCGAGGCGACCGGGACGGACACCTTCACGATCAAGCTGAAGCAGCCGGACTTCTGGCTGCTCGGTGAATTGTCGGCGACCCCCGGCGAGGTCGTGCAGAAGTCGTACGTCGAGGCCAAGGGCAAGGCGTTCGGCACGGTCACCGGCGGCACCATGTGCTCCGGCCCCTACAAGCTCAGCTCCTGGAAGACCGGCCAGGGCGTGAAGATGGTCCCCAACCCGAGCTACTGGGACACCTCTCTCCCCAAGCCCCAGGTCAAGAGCGTCACCGTGATCGGGGCACCGGACGACGCCACCATCACCGCGGGGCTACGCAGCGGCTCGATCGACGGGACCTACGGGATCGGGCTGAGCACGCTCGGCCAGCTGGAGAAGGACCCGTCCGTCTCGGTCTACCAGGGAGCGCCGTACGCCACGTCCTCGCTCGTCGTCAGTGCCACCAAGGGGCCGCTCGCCTCGCCCGAGGGACGCAAGGCACTCTCGGAGGCCATCGACCGCCAGGGGATCATCAACACCGTCTACCAGGGTGCCGGCAGCATCCCGCACGCCGCGGCGGCCAGCGGGACCTGGGGCTACGCCAAGAGCGACTTCCAGAAGGCGTACGACGCACTGCCGGCCATGACCCAGGACCTGGCGAAGGCCAAGTCGGACGCCAAGGCTGCGGGCATCGTCGGACAGACGATCACCATCGGCACGGCCTCGGGCATCCCCACCGTCAACACCGAGACGCTCGCCATCCGGCAGGCGGCTCAGGCGATCGGGGTGAAGGTCCAGCTCAAGGACGTCAGCCCGTCCAACTACATCAACTTCTTCATCGACCCGAAGGCCTTCGGCTCCGTGGACGGCTTCACCACGGTCAACTACGGCGACTACGCCGACCCCGCGGCCCTCTACAACAGCTTCAGCATGCCGGGCGGGTCACAGAACTTCAGCGGCTACGACAACCCCCAGGTCACCAACAGCATGAACGCCGCCCGCAGTGAGTCCGACCCCGGCAAGCGGGCGCAGGACGTGATCGCGGCCCAGAAGCTCATCACCGACCAGCTGGTCTGGATCCCGCTGGTCGCGCCGAACACGGTGCTGATGATGAACAAGAAGGTGACCGGCCCGCCCTCGACGTTCTCGTTCATGTTCGCTCCGTGGGCCAGCTACCTCGGCGGCAGCTGAGGACGGGCTGACCAGACCGAGGAGTCCGCATGCTCGTCTTCGTGGCCAAGCGTCTCGCGATGCTGGTCGTCACCCTGCTGGTGGCGAGCTTCGCGGTGTACGGCGCTCTCTACCTGGCCCCGGGGAGCCCGATCGCCACGCTGACCGGCGGTCGGGCGCCCTCCCCGCAGGTGGTCGCCCAGCTGAACCAGACCTACCACCTCGACGAGCCCTTCCTGGTCCGGTACTGGCACTGGCTCGTCGCCGCGCTGCACGGGGACCTCGGTGAGTCGATCCCCCTGCACGAGCCGGTCTCGACCCTGATCGGCGAGCGGATCGGGGTGACGGCGTCCCTCGTCCTGCTCACCTCGATCGTGATCGTCGTGATCGGGGTCGGGCTGGGGATCGTCGGCGCACTGTCGCACGGCACCATCGACCAGGGGGTGCTGCTCTCCTCGACGGTGTCGGCGGCGATGCCGGCCTTCGCGGCGGCCGTGGTGCTGCAGTTCGTCTTCGCGGTGAAGCTGCCCTGGTTCCCGGCCCTCGGCGACGGGCACGGGTTCTTCGACTCGCTGCATCACCTCATCCTCCCGGCCCTGGCGCTGGCTGCCTCCTCGGTCGCGCTCGTGACCCGGGTGACCCGTGCCGCCGTCCGGGAGGAGATGGAGCGCGAGCACGTCCAGACCGCGATCAGCCGTGGTCTGCCGCGGAGCACGATCCTGCGCCGTCACGTGCTGCGCAACGCGGCGATCCCGATCACCACGGTGGTCGGGCTGACCATTGCCAGCCTGCTCGCGCTGTCGGCCGTCGTGGAGACCGCCTTCGGCCTCAACGGGCTCGGCTCCTACCTCGTCCAGGCCGCCCAGAACAAGGACTTCGCGGTGGTGCAGGGGATCAGCCTCGTCCTGGTCGTGCTGTTCGTGGTGGTCAACACCATCGTCGACATCGCCTACGCGCTGCTCGACCCCCGGGTCGCGGTCGGGAGCCGTGCCCAGTGAGCAGCCACGTCGCGCAGAGCGCCGTACCGTCGAGTGAGCCGGCGGGTGAGCCGTCGACCGAGCCGGCGGCCGCGGGGTCGCGTCGTCGCCTTCCCCAGCTGGGGGTGGGCGGATGGATCAGCGTGACGATCGTGGCCGGCGCCGTGCTGCTCGCGATCCTGGGTCCTTACCTGCGCCCCTACGACCCGAACGCGGTCGACCTCTCCTTCGCCAACGTCGGGCCGTTCGGTGGGCACCTGCTCGGTTTCGACGGCGCGGGCCGCGACCTGCTGAGCCGGCTGATGGTCGGCGCACGCACCACGGTGCTGGGGGCCGCGTTCGTGGCGATCGTCGCGGTCGCCGTCGGCTCCACCCTGGCCGTCACCACGGCCTGGTTCGGGGGGCGACTCGACACCGCGATCTCCAGCGGCCTCGACGTCATGTTCGCGTTCCCCGGCATCCTGCTGGCCGTGCTGGCCGCGGCCGTCTTCGGCCCCGGGCTGCTCTCGGCCGGGCTCGCCCTGGCCATGGCCTACTCCCCCTACCTGGCCCGGGTGCTGCGCGGTGCCGCCCTCAAGGAGCGCGCGATGGCCTACATCGCGGCCGGTGAGGTCCAGGGTTTCAGCAGCTGGTGGCTCTGCTTCCGCCACCTGCTGCCCAACATCTCGGCGCTCATCGTGGCGCAGGGCACCATCTTCTTCGGGTTCGCCGTCGTGGACCTCGCCGCGCTGTCCTTCTTGGGGCTGGGTATCCAGGCGCCTCAGTCCGACTGGGGCGTGATGGTCTCCGAGGGCAAGACTCCCCTGCTGCAGGGCTACCCGTTGGAGGCTCTGTCCGCGGTCATCTGCATCGTGCTCGTGGTGTCGGCCGTCAGCTTCCTCGGCGAGAAGCTGCAGGAACGGTCCGCCGGGGTCAACCGATGACCACGCTCCTCCGGGTCCAGGACCTGACCGTCCGGCTCGCGCTGTCGGGCGGTGCGCGCGAGGTCATCTCCGGCACGACCGTGGAGATCGACGCCGGCGAGGCGATGGGGCTGGTCGGCGAGTCCGGCTCCGGCAAGTCGATGACGGCCAGGGCCATCGCCCGGCTGCTGCCTGCGGGAGCCGAGGTCAGCGGCAGCGTCACCTTCGACGGCAACGACGTCCTGGCACTGTCCGGCGCCGCCCTCCGCGAGCACCGCGCCAAGGTGGCGGTGGTGTTCCAGGACCCGCGGGCCCACATCAACCCGGTGCACCGGATCGAGGACTTCATGACGGAGTCACTCCGCATCCTCGACGACGTACCGATGGCCGAGGCCAGGCGCCGGGCCGCGGGCGGACTCGAGGAGGTCGGCATCGACGACCCCGCACGGCGGATGCGGCAGTACCCCCACGAGCTGTCCGGCGGCATGCTCCAGCGGGTCATGATCGCCACCGCACTGCTCTCCCAGCCCCGGTTGCTGTTGGCCGACGAGTGCACGACGGCTCTCGACGTCACCACGCAGTCGGAGGTGATGGCCGTCCTCGACGAGCTACGTCGTGAACGTGGACTCTCCATGCTCTTCATCACCCACGACCTGGAGCTGGCCGGGGCCGTGTGCGACCGCACCTGCGTGATGTACGCGGGCCAGGTCGTCGAGACTCGAGCGGCGGACCGGCTGCACGCCGAGCCGCTGCACCCCTACAGCGCGGCTCTCGTGCAGGCCCGGCCCGACATCACCTCCAACGCTCGGCGGCTGGTGGCGATCCCGGGACGCCCCGTCTCGGCCTTCGAGGCACCGGCCGGATGCCGGTTCGCGCCACGGTGTCCGCATGCGGTGGACTCCTGCCGCCAGCACGAGCAGCAGATCACCGAGCTGGATGCCGGCCAGGTGCGCTGCGAGCGCGCCACCGAGCTGCTCGGGAGCCTGCTGGAACCGAGGGCCCATGTCTGATTCGCCCACCCAGCTGGATGCGGTCGAGCCCGCCCTCTCGGTGCGCGGGCTCCGCAAGGAGTACGGCGCCCAGGTCGCGGTCGACGACATGAGCTTCGACCTGATGCCCGGCCGGTCGCTGGCCATCGTGGGAGAGTCCGGCAGCGGCAAGACCACCGTCGCCCGGATGATCGTCGGCCTGACCCGGCCGACCGCCGGGGAGATCGTGGCCTGCGGCCGCGACCGCTCGCGGCCGGCGCGCGGTGGTCGCGAGCGCAAGCTCCGCGGGCGTGAGGTGCAGATCGTCTTCCAGGACCCCTACTCGAGCCTGGACCCCCGCCAGTCCGGGTCGGACCTGATCGACGAGGTGCTGCGGCTGCACCACGACTACGACGCTGCCACCCGACGGCGCACGATCCACGAGCTGGCCGACCTCGTCGGGCTGGACCAGCGGCAGATCGAGGCCTTGCCGCGGGCGCTGTCCGGCGGACAGCGGCAACGCGTGGCGATCGCGCGCGCCCTGGCAGCCGAGCCACAGGTCCTGATCCTCGACGAGTCGGTCGCCGCGCTGGATGTGTCGATCCAGGCCCAGGTGCTCAACGTGCTCGCCGACATCCGCGACGAGCGAGGCATCAGCTACATCCTCATCTCCCACGACCTCGCCGTCGTCCGGCAGCTGACCGAGGATGCCGTCGTGATGCAGAAGGGGAAGGTCGTCGAGCGCGGCGCGACCGGACAGCTGCTCGACTCCCCTCAGCATCCCTATACGCAGATGCTGCGGGCCAGCGTCCCCGGACCGGGCTGGAAGCCGGTGCGTTCGCTGCGCGAGTCCACCGCGACCTGAGCCACCGCCTCAGGCGGCGAGCTCCTTCCGGATGGTCGACCACAGCTCACGCAGGGTGGCGCTCAGCAGGTCGTGGGTCTGCACGGGGTACGACGAGAACCCCACGATCATGGTGCGCGACTGACGGTCGACCCAGCAGAACTGCCCGTGGATGCCGAGCATGGCCACCACCCGTCCCGGCTCCAGCACCCAGGCTTGATGGTGGTACTCGACGCCGGGCATGGTCTCGCCGTACGCGCCCCGGGCGAACGCCGCAGCTCTTTCGGCGGACGGCGCGTACGTGTCGTCGACCCACGGGGCGGGGATGACCTGGTCGCCGGCGAGTGACCTGCCCCGGTCCACCAGCAGGTATCCCCACCGGACGAAGTCACGCAGGGTCAGGTTGACCTGACCCTCCACGATCGGGCTCCCGGCCGAGTCGACGTTGACCAACGCCGGTCGCTCGGCTCCGAGGTGACGGTAGATGCGGTCCTGGTAGAGCTCGACCGCAGGCACGCCGTACACGTGCGCGAGCGACATCGGCAGCAGGTTCGTCAGGTAGGACCCGTAGTTGAACCTGACACCGGGCGGCTCCGCGGCCCGCGTCAGCTCGGCCACGACGAAGGCCAGCGCGCCGACCCTCCGCTCGGGCGGCGCGGCGTAGTACCCCACCGCGTCGGCGTACCTCCAGTACATCGAGTCTGCGAGCTCGTAGTGCTCCTCGAGGTCCAGGCCGGTGGCCATGTCGAGCACGTGCTCGAGCAGGACCGGTTCCCATGCGGGGATCCGTGCCAGCTCCGGGACGTAGTCGGCGATCGGGCGCGAGGGGTCGAGCCGGCCCTCCTCGATCGCGATCCCGACCATCATCGTGGTCAGGGTCTTGGAGCAGGAGTGGGCCACGTGCCGGTCCGACTCGGTCATGCCGTTGCGGTAGGACTCGTACACCAGGTGTCCGTCGTGCACCACGGCCAGGGCATCTGCGTAGAGCCTGCGGTCCAGGAACTGGTCACCGCTCGTGGCCCGACCGGTGAGCGGGTCGGTGAACGACAAGGCGCCCACGTCGAGGTCGGCACCTCGCACGAGCGGTGTCGACACGTCTCCGGGGTCCAGCTCGACCGACGGCATCCGCTCGGCGGTGGTGAGCTGACCGCGGGCCAGGTTCCAGGGCCGGTCCCACGTGGTCCCGTCGTACCCCAACGTCGAGAGGTCGGCGGGTGCGCCGGTCGGCGGAAAGACCGTGACCATGTGCCGGTCCCTTCTGTCCATGAAGCGGAGACGCTGCGCCACATCGTGGCAGCGATCAGAGCCGGGAGCGAGGGGCTCAGAGCCGGCGCATCGCGGTGGTGGTGAGCACCAGCTCGCCCAGCGCGTCGGAGGCGTCGACGTCGACCTCGGCCTCGATCACCCAGTCGTGGTGGCCGGCGGGGTCGGCGAGGGTCTGGCGGACCGGCCAGCGGCGGCCGGTCTGCTCGACGACGAACAGGTCCGGCCCGCGGGCGTCGGAGTCGGTGCCGACGGAGTCGTGCTCGGCGTAGTAGTCGCCGATCGCGGCGTCCCAGGCCTGCCGGGTGATCACGACCTCGCGCGGTGGGTCGACGCGTGCGGCGTCGGTCTCCTCCAGCGAGGCCAGGCCGGCGAGGTCGTCGCGCGCGACCAGCTCCACCCGGCGCCACATCGCGTTGCGGATCATCACCCGGAACGCCCGCTCCTGCTGGGACAAGGGCCGGGGCGGAGGGGCCGCGGCGTCGGTGAGGGTGCGCGGCACGTGGTCGGGGTCCGACAGCGCCTCCCACTCGTCGAGCAGCGAGGAGTCGGTCTGACGGACGGTCTCCCCCAGCCACTCGAGCAGGTCCTCCAGCTCCGGCGGCCGGTGCGCCGCGGGCACGGTCTGCCGCAGGGTGCGGTAGGCGTCGGAGAGGTAGCGCAGCAGCAGGCCCTCAGAGCGCGCGATCTTGTAGCGGCCGACGAAGTCGGTGAAGCCCATCCCCTGCTCGTACATGTCGCGCACCACCGACTTCGGGTCGAGCGCGTCGAGCGGCAGCCACGGGTGGGTCTGCCGGTAGGTCTCGAAGACCGGCTCCAGCAGGTCGGCGAGCGGCTTCGGCCAGCTGACCTCCTCCAGCAGCCGCATCCGCTCGTCGTACTCCACGCCGTCGGCCTTCATCTCCGCGATCGCCTCGCCGCGCGCCTCGTGCTGCTGGGCGAAGAGGATCTGGCGCGGTGGGTCCAGGACCGCCTCGAAGACCGACACGATGTCCAGCGGGTACGTCGTCGCCTCCGGGTCGAGGAGGTCCAGCGCGGCAATCGCGAACAACGCCAGGGGCTGGTTGAGCGCGAAGTCCTCGGGCAGCTCGACGGTGAGCACGTAGCGGCGGCCGAACTCGTCGGGCTCATCGAGCCGCTTCAGCACCCCGTTGTGCACCAGGCTGCGCGCCAGCCGCAGCGCCCGGCGCACGTGGGCCACCTGAGTACGCCGGTCCTCGTGGTTGTCGGTCAGCAGCCGACGCAGCACCACGAACGCGTCCTCCTCGCGGGCCACGACGTTGACCAGCATCGCGTTGTCGACCTTCATCCGGGACCGCATCGGCTCCGGGGCACCGGCGACCAGCTTGTCGAAGGTCTTCTCGGTCCACACGACGGTGCCCGCGGGCGGGGTCGTCAGCTGCGCCTTGGACTTCCGCTTCGCCCGCTGGTGCTCGCGCAGCGCCTCGTTCTTCGCGGCCGCCTTCGCCTTGGCCTTCTCGTTCTCGATGACGTGCTCGGGCGCCTGTACGACGACGTACCCGGCGGTGTCGAAGCCCGGCCGGCCGGCGCGGCCCGCGATCTGGAGGAACTCCCGGGTCCGCAGCACCCGCTGCTTGTGCCCGTCGTACTTCGCCAGCCCGGTGAACAGCACCGTGCGGATCGGCACGTTGATGCCGACGCCGAGGGTGTCGGTGCCGCAGATGACCGTGAGCAGGCCCTCCTGGGCGAGCTGCTCCACCAGCCGCCGGTAGCGCGGCAGCATCCCGGCGTGGTGCACCCCGATCCCACGTCGTAGCAGCTTCGACAGGGTCTTGCCGAACCCGGCTCCGAACCGGACGCCGGCCAGCTGCTCCAGCAGTCGCTCGTGGTGCGTGCCCTGTTGGTGGATCTTGTCGTAGCCCTGCTTGAGCAGCGACTCGGCCTGGGCGACCGCCGCGGCCTGGGTGAAGTGCACGACGTACACCGGTGCCTGCCCGGTCTCCACCAGCTCGGTCAGTGTCTCGCCGAGCGGCTCGAGCGACCAGCTGAAGTGCAGGGGCACCGGGCGCTCCGCCTTGTCGACGACCGCGGTCTCGCGGCCGTTGCGGCGGGTCAGGTCGGCCGCCAGCTCGGTGACGTCGCCCAGGGTGGCCGACATCAGCACGAACTGTGCCTGCGGCAGCTCCAGCAGCGGCACCTGCCACGCCCACCCCCGCTGCGGGTCGGCGTAGTAGTGGAACTCGTCCATGATCACCAGGCCGATGTCGGCCCGCGAGCCCTCCCGCAGCGCGATGTTCGCCAGCACCTCGGCCGTGCAGCAGATGATCGGGGCGCTCGAGTTCACCGAGGCGTCGCCCGTCAGCAGGCCGACGTCCTCGGCGCCGAACACCGCGCACAGGGCGAAGAACTTCTCACTCACCAGTGCCTTGATCGGCGCGGAGTAGAACGACACCCGGCCCTCCGCCATCGCCGCCATGTGCGCGGCGGTTGCCACCAGGGACTTCCCCGACCCGGTCGGCGTCGCGAGCACGACGTTGCTCCCCGCGAGCACCTCGAGGATCGCCTCCTCCTGGTGCGGGTACAGCTCCAGGCCCTGGCCCTCCGCCCAGCCCAGGACCCGCTCGTACGCCGCGTCGCTCACCGGGCCCATTGTGCAGGGGGCGCCTGCGGCCGCTCGGGCGGGAACCGGTCAGGCGCCGATCCCGGCCTCCACGCGGCTCTCCGACTCCGCGCCGTCCGGAGCATGGCCCGGGCAGCGGTCGGTCACCGGCACCGCCGCCATCACCGCGTCGGCGTGGTCGCCGCATCCCGCCCAGGTCGACTTGCCACAGATCGGGCAGCTGACTTCTCGACACATACGTCGTCTCCCCACGGTTCCTCCGGCGCGAGCCGGGCGCTATGTCATGTGAGTTACTCGACTTTGATGCTACGCCGCGCTCAGAGCAGGTCGCGGAGACGGGCGACGAGGGAGTCCTGCACCGCCTGGGTGACCGCGGCGTTGATCTGCTGGTCGAGGTCGTCCGGGTTGTCGAGGTCGGCCAGGACGGCGCGGAGGTCGAGGCCGTCGATGGTGCGGGTGAGGACGTCGTCGGTCTTCAGCGCGGCGTCGACCACCGAGTCGGGGAGCGCCCGGATCGCGGCCTCGAGGAAGCTGTTGAGGTCGGCGGAGTCGAGGGCCTCGTCGACGAGCGCCGAGGCGGGGGGCAGCGACCCCTCGTCCTTCATCCGCTCGACCGCCGACAGCAGGCCGGCGTGCAGGGCATCGATCTGGGCGTCCGTGCGGGTGCTGGGCTGCGCCAGGTCGAGGGTGAGTGCTTCTCGGCTGACGTGCAGCCGGCAGGCGGCGCCGTCGATGCCGAGCAGCACCAGGCGCTCGGTGAGTCCGTCGATGCCACCAGCCGTCGAGGTGACCGCACGCGGGGCGCACGGGTCCGCGGGCCGGAGTGGCTCGAAGCTTCCTCCTCCGTGAGCGAGCTGGACTCCGAGCACGACCGCCACCAGGACCAGTGCGAGCGCCGGCAGACTGGCCGGGTGAGGGCGGCCGTTCACGGCGTCGCCCTTCTGCGGGGTGCGACCACCGCGAGCAGAGCCAGCAGCGCGAGGCCGGCGCCCACGAGGAACGAGTTGCGGAAGGCGCGGGTCGCGGCGCGTTCCAGCTGTGCCTGGAGCGCGCGCTCGAGGGTGACCGCGGCTGGGCGTTCGCCCGCGTCCAGGCTCAGCCCCGCGAAGGCGGGATGCAGGTCGGGGACCTGACCCTGCTGCTCGGACAGCTGCCGGCCGAGTGCCTGCGCGACCGCGACCTTGTCCTGCGGCTGCAGCGGAGCGTCGAGCACCAGGGACGTGATCGCCTCCTGGGCCGGGACCTGGGCGTCCTGGAGGTCGGTGGTGAAGACCGGCGTCAGCAGCGCCAGCCCCACGACCACGCCGATGTGCCGCGCGCCGATGGTCCACCCCGCGTGCTGGACCCGCGGCAGCCGCATCTCCATCGCCTGGGCCGTCAGCCGGTCGATGGTGAGCCCGAGGCCGAGCCCGACCAGGGCCTGCGGTCCGATCGTCCACGCCAGGTCCGCCGACGGCAGCAGAGCGAGACCGACCAGTCCGGCAGCGATCAGGAAACAGCCCGTGGCGACCTCGACCTCGGCGGGGGGTCTGAGGAGGCGGGCGAGCGGTCGCGCCGCGACTGCCGCGAGCGGTACGACGGAGACGGTCACCGCGGCCGCGGCCGGCGAACGGTGCCAGCCCTCGACGATGAGCAGGACCAGCAGGAACAGCGCCGCCGTGAGCGCAGCCGAGAGCAGAGCCAGGGTGAGGTTGGGGCGTAGCGCCGGCCGATGGCGGTCGGGTGTCGGCGCCGGTACGGCGACGACGGCGAGCGCGGCCGGAGCGGCCAGCACGGCCATCGGCACCTGCACCACGAAGATCGCCTGCCAGGAGAACGCCTGCGTCAGCAGCCCACCCGCCACCGGTCCGGCTGCCGTTCCGATCACGCCGGCAGTCACCCAGGCAGCGACGCCGCGGCGCTCGCCGTACTCCGCGACCAGGAGCTCGAGGCAGCCGATCAGGGCCGCCGCGCCCCCGAACGCCTGCACACAGCGACCGGCCACCAGTGCCTCGATCGACCCCGCGGCCGCGCACCACGCGGAGGCGCCCGCGAACACCGCGATGCCGACGGCACAGAAGATCCGTGGCGACGATCGTGTGTAGAGCCCGGCCAGCGGCACCGCCACCAGCCCCAGCACGAGGTTGAACGAGATCAGCACCCAGGCGACCTGCCAGACCGAGGTGTGCAGGTTCCGCAGGATGTCAGGCAGGGCGAGGGTCACCACCGCGGAGTCCGCGAGCACCAGCGCCACCGTCACCGCGAGCAGAGGAGCCACGGCACGACGCACCGGGGCATCCTCGCACCGGGGGCACGCGGACCGATCGTCAGGCGGTGGAGACGACCTCGTCGTGCTCCAGGCGAGGCAGGCGGTCGAACCAGGCGTTCTCGCCGGGCTTGCCGATGTTCACCACCAGGAGGGACTTGAGGGGCTTGCCCTCGAAGAAGTCGTGGTCCAAGGAGTCGGCGTCGAAGCCGCCCATCGGCCCGGCGGTGAGACCGGCGGCGCGGACACCGAGGAGGAAGTACCCGATCTGCAGGGTGGCGTTGAACTTCGCAGACTGCTCGCGGGCTTCGTCGTCGGCGAACACGTCCTTGGCGCCCGGGAAGTGAGGGAACGTCCGCGGCAGGTTCTCGTGGAAGTCGGTGTCCGCGGCCAGGATCGCCACCAGCGGAGCGTCGGCGGTCTTGTCGCGGTTGCCGTCGGCCATGTGCTTGAGGAGGCGCTCGCGGGCCTCGCCCTGCCGGACCAGGACGATGCGCAGCGGCTGCGTGTTCATGGCGGTGGGCGCGTACTGGATGAGGTCGTAGATCGCGGCGATCTGCTCGTCGGTCACGACCTCGTCGGTGAAGGAGTTGGCGGTGCGGGCGTCGCGGAAGAGCAGGTCTTGCGCGTCGGGGGACAGGGCGAGGGGGGCGGTGGTCATGCCCGTCTCAACTCAGTTGAATGCTCAACTACTCCCGATCGGGCTGTGACCCTGCACACCAGCCGTCGGTGCGGGTTCACGCCTAGGTGGAAACGGTACGGGCCGGTTGCTCGACCACCTCTTGCAGCCGGCGGGCGCTGTCCACGTGGTCGCTGGTCCACACCAGCCGCACCGTGTGCCCCCGGACCGAGGCGTGCGACGCCTCCGCGGCGGCCAGGTCACCCCCGAGTGCCTCGACCAGTCGCTGGCTGGTGGCGCCGTCCTTCGTGAGTGCCCTCGGTACGACACCGGAGCCCGTCATCGCCTGTGCCATCGCGGCGAACCAGTTGGTCACTCGCTCGGTCGCGACGATCACCTCGAGCTGCGCCCGCGGGAAGCCCGTGCGGGTCGGCTCTGTCCCGGACCAGAGGTCCGAGACGGCCTGGGCGGTCAGCCGCAGTCCCGCCACCCCCGTCATCAGCGAGGCGACCTCGGCGAGGCTCAGTCTCTTGTGGCCCCGCTCGGCCAGGTACTGCCGGAAGGCGTCGTCGAGACGGCGAGCCGCAGCGGCGGCCCGCGAGGAGGCCACCTCCGCCTCGGTCATGGGGGCGTCGGGGCCGGCGCCGCTCTCGACGGCGGCTCGCAGGTACGCCGCGCACTCGGCGTACGCCTCGGTGAGGGCCCGGCGCAGGAGACCGGTGGCGCCCCTCGGCCAGAAGAGGGTCCCGACCAACAGGCTGACAGCGCAGCCGATCGCCACGTCCTCGACGCGGACCAGACCGACCTGCCAGCCGGCCGGGCTGATGATGTTGAACAGGATCAGGAGGGCGACCGTGAACCCCGCCTGACCCGCCGCGAACGAGACCGCCGGCGCGATGCCGGCGGCCAGGATCGCGACAGGCAGCGCCACCCACAACAGCTGGGTGTTCGTGCCGAGCAGCAGCACCAAGACACCGCCGATGGCGAACCCGATCGTCGTACCGACCAGCCCGCGGACCGCGCTCTGGCCGGTGCTGAGCGCGTTGGACCGGAGGACCGAGAGGGTGCCGAGGACGATCCAGAAGCTGTGCTGCGCGCCGCTCAGGTTGGCGATGAGCACGGCCCCGGCGAGCGCCACGGCGCCACGGACGCTGTTGCGCAGCCACACCGAGTGCGGCTCCACGTGCGCCAGCGCTCGCTGCTGGGCCGAGGAGATCGGGCCTGCCAGGCCCCGCGGCGGTCGACCGAGCCACTTGCGCCACCAGGAGCGTTGTTCGGCCGCCGAGGTGATCGCGATGTTCTCGGCGATCCCCATCACCGCGAACGAGAGCTCCTGGGCCCGGTAGCTCGGACCGAGAAGCGCGACGATCCCTTCTGCAGAGGGGTTCTGATTCGGCGGCTGCACGAGGTCGAGGGCCGCCACCCCCATCGCCCGGCGAGCGCGGGCGAGGTCGTCGAGATGGTCCTGCAGACTGTCCTGAGGGGGCTCGTCGAGGCTGAGCTCCTTGCCCGCGTGGTCAAGAAGGACGGCCGCCGCCGACTTCACGTCACGCACGGTCGGGTCGGCCTGGTGGGGGCCCATGGTCGCGGTGGCGTCGAGGATCACGCTGAGCCAGACCAGCTCGTCGACCAGGCGGACGACCGCGCGGGTCGCCGTGGTCAGACCGGACGGACGGTACGGCGTGGCCAGGAACGTGGTGCGCAGCCGGGCGACCGCGGCGTCGGACCGAGCCACGGCGGTCTCGACGTCCTCACCCTCCTCGCCGTGCATGCGCGCGACCTCCGCGGTGAGGCGTGCCGACAGCTGCCGACAGGCGTCCGCCGCAGCGTCGCGCAAGGGCTCGCTGCGGGGTGCCGGCCACAGCAACGTGACGGCGGGCAGAGACACCACTCCGGCGAGGAGCCAGCCGAGCACCCGGTCCGGGATGACGGCCGGCCCGGCCGGTGTGGCGACGGGGAGGATGAAGCTCAGCAGGACGGAGGTGGTGGCAGCGGCGAAGGTCGAGCTGACCACGCCGGCGAACAGCACCAGGAAACCCACGACGAACATCGCGGACGTCGCCAGCAAGGCATTGCGCGAGACCAAGGTGGCGACCGGGATCAGGACGCAGCCGACGGCGACCAGTGACGCCTGCGCCGCCAGCCGCTCCCCCCGCGTCCCTCCGAAGTCGGCGAGCAGCAGCATCGCGAAGGAGCCGAAGGCCGCGAAGGTGGCCACGTCGGCGTTCCCGATGACCTGGGACCCGAACGCGAACATGACCGGCATCACGATCGCCGTCCGGGCAGCCCGCCTCGTCGCGCGCAGGCTCCCGTCGCGCGCGAGCCACCAGTCGAGGAGCTTGCGCACGACCTCACCACCCTGCCCAGACCGACCATGTTCGTCGGGAGCCGCGCCCGCGGCTCCCACTCGATCGCCGACCAGAGTCCTATCACGACAGCGTCCATCACTGGTCGCTGGAGGAGCAGCACTCTCATGGTGCGGACTCCGATCCGCGAAGGTGGATCGCGGCACCTCGAGCCGGTGCTAGAGTCCGCCGCGTGAACGCGCGGTGAGGGTGCAGTTTCTCGGTGTCCGCGGTTCCACACCAGCACCCGGCCCCGACTTCGTCCGCTACGGGGGCCACACGTCGTGCCTGGCGGTCACCGCAGTCGGCGGCTCCGTGCCGACGCTGGTCCTGGACGCCGGCACCGGCCTCCGCTCGCTCACGTCGCTACTCGACGGCGCGGCCTTCGACGGGTCGATCGTCCTCAGCCATCTCCACTGGGACCACGTGCAAGGACTGCCCTTCTTCGGCGCCGGTGACAGGGACGGCGCGAGGGTCGATCTGTACATACCCGCTCAGGACGACCGTTCCGGCCGCGACCTCCTGGCGCGCTCGTTCTCGCCGCCGTCGTTCCCGATCACTCCAGAGGGAATGCACGGCGCCTGGGCGTTCCACGCCCTGGCCGAGGGCCGGCACGAGGTCGAGGGGTTCACGGTCTCCACCGTCGACATCGAGCACAAGGGCGGCCGGACCTACGCCGTGCGCGTCGACGACGCGGCAGGCTCACTGGCGTACCTTCCCGACCACGCACCCGCCGCCGGAATCTCCCCGGAGCTGACGGACATGCTCGCTGGGGTCGATGTCCTCGTGCACGACGCGCAGTTCCTCGAGGGGAACGCCCGGTGGCGGTCGACTACGGTCATGCCACCGTGCAGGACGCCGTGCGGCTCGCGCAGCAGTGCGGCGCGGGGACGCTCGTGCTCTTCCACCACTCTCCCGCGCGCACTGATCCCGCTCTGGACGAGATCGGCGCTTGGGCACCCACGCTGGCGGAGGATCTCGTCATCGTCGTCGCCGTTCAGGACGCCACCCTCGACGTCTGCCGTCCTTCGTAGGCGCCTCCCGGCATCGCCCTCGCGCTCAGGCTGACGGCGCGTTCTCGAGCGTGGCCACGGGTGTCATGGGGTCGCTCTCAGCCGGCGCTGGTGGCGGGCCGAGGGCGTCACCGGCCCGCTCGAGCAGCGCCCGGGCCGCGCTCCGACCGGCAGCGATCATCCGGTCGAGCTCGTGGAACTCCAGCAGTCCCACCCCCAGCGTCGGAGGTGTCACGACCCACGCGCCTTCGGCACGAGCCGCCGCGACCGCGCCACCGCTCCCGATCATCATCGTGCGCAGGAGCGTTTCGCCGAGCGCGGGTGTGCGGGGACGCCCGGTGCGCACCGGCCCACCGCCACCACCCCCCATCGAGATGTTCACGGCCACGACGGGCCCCTCGTCCCGCTCGGTCAGGAGGTCGACCGGCAGGTTGTCCAGCACGCCTCCGTCGATGAGCAGCCGACCGGTGTCGTCGGGGATCGGCGCGAAGAGCACCGGCAGACGCGCCGAGGCGACCATCGCGCGATCCACCGCTCCCCGGCGATGCACCTGGCGGGTCCGGCTGAGCAGGTCGGTGGAGACGATGTGGAGCTGACGGGGCAGACCTTCGAACACGGTGTCGCCGAAGTTGCGCGAGGCCGCATCGTCCAAGCGCCGGCCCCGAGCCAGTGACGCGGTGGGGACGCCCCAGTCCGAGAACGGCCTGCGGCGTACGAACTCGGCGTAGCTGATCTCCTCGAGGCGCTGCCCGTCGTGCCCGTACGCATGCATCGCGGCGATGATCGCGCCGACGCTGCTGCCGGCGACCCGGTCGACATGCATCCCCCGGTCCTCCAGCTCACGCAGCACTCCGACGTGCGCGAAGGCTCGCGCGCCACCTCCCGCCAGCACGAGCCCGAGCGACCGTCCCGCCAGCCGGTCCGCCAGCGGTCGCACGCCAACCGCGAGGTCACCGTCCACGACCGTCAGCTGCCACGCGTCGGTCATCGCCGCCCAGCCCGCGAGGTCGGCTGCCGGCGGCGGCGCCCCCACCAGCACGACGTCGGGCTGGCGCCAGGGAGCCGGCGTCACGTGCACCTCCGGGACAGGGACCTCGCTGTGCGACACCAGTACGACGGCGTCGGCCTGCCGCAGGCAGTAGTCGTGCCACCCGGGGCGGTGAGGGTCGTCGGCGCTCTCGGCGACGAAGAGAACGCGGTCGAAGTCCTGCTCGGCACGGGCGAGGCCGTCCGGGCTGACGCTGCCTGGCATCGCGACCCGTAGGTGCGTCGAGAGCCGCCGCCCGAGGGCCTGCGCGACCTCAGCGGTCGGGGCGCCAGGGTGGAGGCCGACCACCGCGATCAACGTCGGCTGGGCCGGCCTCGCCTTCTGCGCCGGGCCGCCGGCCGTCCGCAGCTGCTCCGCGACCTGGGTCAGCACCAGCCGCGAGGCGGTCGAGTCGGTCTCCAGGACGGACTCGAAGGCGTCGCGGGGTAGCTCCAGCACGGTCGAGTCGCGGCGTGCCCGCACATCGGCCGAACGCTGCTCACCGGTCAGCAGGGCCAGCTCGCCGAGAATCGCTCCCGCGCCGAGCTCGCGGACCAGACGTCCGTCGACCTCGACCTCCAGCCGCCCTGAACGAACGACGTACGCCGACCCCGCCGGGTCGCCGGCGCGGATCAGCTCCGTGCCGGCCGGGACCTCGACCAGGCGGGTGGCGGCCTCCAGCCGAGCACGCGCCTCGGGAGGCAGTGCCGCGAGGAGGGGCAGCTCGGACAGGTCGAAGGCGTCAGCTCCGGCGGCCACGCTCCCCGCTGGGTGCGGGTCACTCGTCGGCGCGTCGACCGTGGGTGGACGCTCGTCCTCGCCGCTGGAAACCTCGACGGCGCCGTTCAGCTTGCCGAGGGGCAGCGCCACTACGGCCACGCCCAGGAAGCAGCAGATCGCCAGCACCCAACCGTGGTGGAACGCGCTGACCGCCGTCAGTGGCGTCGGATCGCCCAGGATGACCACCAGGATCGCGATCCCCAGCACCCCTCCGAGCTGACGCACGCTCGACACCACGGCCGAGGCAGTGGCGTAGCGCCCCCCGGGTACGGCGACGAGTGCGGCACTCCCCAGCAAGGGGAGCGTCGCTCCGACACCGATGCCGCTGAGCACCTGTCCGGGGAGCCACTCGGTCCAGAAGGCGGGTTCCAGCCCCACCTGCTGGTGGTACCAGAAGTACGCGCCGGCCCGGATCAGGGCCCCCGGGACGACGAAGGGACGGTACCCGTACCGGTCGGCCCGGGGGCCGAGGACGGCGGCAACGACCGCGGCCACCAGCCGCCGGGGTCCAGCGCCAGGCCGGCCTGGAGCACGCTGTAGTGCCAGACGTACTGCAGCCACAAGATGTTGGTCAGCAGGTAGGAGTAGAAGCCGATCCCTGCCAGGAGGGTGGCCAGGGAGGCGACACTGAAGGACTTGATCCGCAGGAGCGCCGGGTCGAGGAGCGGCGAGGAGTGCTTGCGCGAGCTGAGCACGAACAGCGATGTCAGCACGCCCGCCGCCACGAAGGACACGACAACGGCCAGGCTGTCCATCCCCAGTCGCTGCCCTTGACGATGCCGAGGTTGAGCGCACCCAGAGCGGCCGCCATGAGTGCGGCCCCACGCAGGTCGGGCAGCCGGCGACGGCCCGGTGCCCGGCTCTCGACGAGCTCGCGATGCGCGACCCAGGCGGCGGCCACGCCGAACGGGATGTTGACGAAGAAGGCCCAGCGCCAGCCACCGAGCTCGACCAGGGCACCGCCCAACGGCGGCCCGAGGCCTGCAGCCACGGCGGCGGTAGCGCCCCACAGGCCGATGGCGTGCGCGCGGCGCTCCTCGGGGAATGCCTCCACCACGAGGGCGAGCGAAGCCGGCACCAGTAGCGCTGCACCGAGTGCCTGCACGACACGCGCTGCCACGAGGAACCCGACGGACGGTGCGGCACCACACAGCACGGAGGAAACCGTGAACACGACGACACCGGTGACGAAAGCACGACGCCGGCCCAGCAGGTCGGTGAGTCGGCCGCACACGATGAGGAACGCCGCGAACACGATGTTGTAGGCGTTGAGCACCCACGAGAGGTTCCCGATGGTCGTGCCGGGGAACGACGCCCGGATCGACGGGAACGCGACGTTGACGATCGTGGCGTCGAGAAAGGCCAGGAAGGCGCCGAAGGAAGCAACCAGGAGAAGACCCGGGATGCGGGGGACCCGCGACTGTCGATTGCCCGTCATTGACCGCCCACCATGTGACCGCCCGTGACCGCGACACCTTGCCGCCCAGGCAGTGTTGCGTACGGGTGGACCTCCTGCAAGCACCACGTCCGCCGGTCAGGTGGAGGTCGTCTCAGCGACGGAGCAGGTCGGCCGCACGCCGTCTCCGGGAACCGTGCGGACGACCCGACGGTCAACGCTTGCGCTCCATCTCGACGTCGGGGTCGAGCTCGAAGGCGACGTGACCCTCCACGTCCTCCTCCGTCTCGACGCGGGGCGGAGTCAAGACGACCCTGCCCTCCTCGTCGATCGGGAGGTAGTGCCCCTCGACGTCCTCCAGCCCGGTGTCAGGCCTGTGGACGGCTTGGTTGTCGTTGGTCGGACTCAGGTCATGGTGTCCTCCTCGGTCGGATTCATCCTCGGTTGTTGACGCGGCGGCGTCTTTCAGCGCGATGACACTCGCGCAGGTCGGCACGCTCCTGGGGTCGACGGTCATGCCCTCAGCCGCCTCGAGATGACGTCCTCCGCGAGCCGCCGGGCGTCTCCTTGTCCCGTGACCGCGTCCAGGAACTCGTCGCGGGTGAGGGCCA
>CAWCNW010000030.1:0-56461 GCA_963796975.1 uncultured Actinomycetota bacterium | reverse complement strand
CGAGCTCGTCGCCGGTCAGCTCGCGGAACGAGCCGGCCTTGAGCCCGGTGACCTGCACCGGCCCGATCGCGGTGCGGGTCAGCTTGCGGACCGGGTGGCCGACCTGGTCGAGCAGGCGGCGGACGATCCGGTTGCGGCCCTCGTGGATGACCAGCTCCACGATCGACTTGTCCTGGGCACCCTCACCGACCAGCTTCGCCGACGACACGGTGACCGGACCGTCGTCGAGCTCGACCCCGGCCAGCAGGGTGTCGAGCGTCTCGGCGGAGACGCGGCCGGCGACCTCTGCGACGTACGTCTTGTCGACCTCGTACGACGGGTGGGCCATCCGTTGCGCGAACTCGCCGTCGTTGGTGAGCAGCAGCAGCCCGGCGGTGTCGGTGTCGAGGCGGCCGACGTGGAAGAGCCGCTCCGGCCGGTCGGCGACCAGGTCGCTGAGGGTGGGCCGGCCCTGCGGGTCGGACATCGTCGAGACCACGCCGGTGGGCTTGTTGAGAGCCAGGTACACGTTGGGCGAGACCGGTGGCAGCCGCTGGCCGGAGACGTGGATCACCGCCCGGGTCGGGTCGATCTTGGTGCCGAGACGGGTGACGACCTCACCGTCGACGGTCACCTCGCCGGCGAGCATCAGCTCCTCGCACTTGCGGCGCGAGGCGACCCCGGAGCGGGCGAGGAGCTTGTGCAGCCGGACCAGGCCGTCCTCGTCGCGGTCGAGGTCGGGGGTGGTCACTCCCCCGCGCTCTCGTCCTCGAGGTCGCCGAGGTCGTCGAGGTCGGGGAGGTACGGCGCCAGCTCGGGCAGGTCGTCGAGCGAGGTGACGCCGATCCTCTCCAGGAAGTAGGAGGTGGTCCGGTAGAGGTTCGCGCCCGACGAGTGGTCGTGCCCGGCCTCCTCGACCAGGCCGCGGGTGAGCAGGGTGCGCATCACGCCGTCGACGTTGACGCCCCGGATCGCCGAGACCCGGGCCCGTGAGACGGGCTGCCGGTAGGCCACGACGGCGAGCGTCTCGAGCGCGGCCTGGGTCAGCCGCGCCTGCTGGCCGTCGAGCACGAACGCCTCGACCACCGGAGCGAGCTCCTCCCGGGTGTAGTAGCGCCAGCCGCCGGCGACGTTGCGGAGCTCGAAGCCGCGGCCCTGCTCGGCGTACTCGGCGGCCAGGTCGGTGAGCGCACCGGTCACGTCGGTCACGGGGTGACCCACGGCCGTGGCGAGCGTGGTCTCGTCGAGCGGCTGGTCGGCGATCATCAGCAGCGCCTCCAGCGACGGCCGCAGCTCGGCGACGGCGACCTCCAGCACGTCCTCGGTCATGGCGTCTCCTCCTGGTCAGGGGTGGTCTCGGGCGCGCCCTCGAACTCGTCGATGTGGACGTCCGCCTCGACGTCGAGGTCGTCGGAGCCGGTCCAGCGCACCGACAGCTCACCCAGCGGCGACATCTGCTCGAAGGCCACGGCGTTCTCGCGGAACAGCTCGAGCAGTGCCAGGAACCGCGCCACCTTGGTCAGGGTGTCAGGAGCGTCGCCGCACAGCGCCCGGAAGGTCATCGTGCCCGCACGACGGAGCCGGTCGACGAGGATCTCGGCCTGCTCGCGGACGCTCACGGCCGGCGCGTGGATGTGCTGCAGCGAGACCTCGAGCTCCGGCTTCGGCTCCAGTGCCTTGGCGGCCAGCGCGGCGAACGCGTCGAGGCCGATCCCGATCAGCACCTCCGGGAGCAGCCCGGCGTACCGCTCCTCGAGGCCGACCGCCCGCGGGTGTCGCTTCGACTCGCCCGCCAGTCGCTTCTCCAGCACGGAGGCGACCTGCTTGAACGCGCGGTACTGCAGCAGCCGGGCGAAGAGCAGGTCGCGCGCCTCGAGCAGGGCGAGGTCGTCCTCGTCCTCGACGTCACCCTGGGGCAGCAGCCGGGCGGACTTGAGGTCGAGCAGGGTGGAGGCGACGACCAGGAACGACGTGGTCTGCTCGAGGTCCCAGGCACCGTCGGCTGCGGCGCCGGCCTTCACGTGCGAGATGAACTCGTCGGTGACCCGCGACAGCGAGACCTCGGTGATGTCGAGCTTGTGCTTGGCGATCAGGCTCAGCAGCAGGTCGAAGGGGCCCTCGAAGTTGTCGAGCCGGACCTCGAACGCCGACTCCAGCCCCGCCTCGGTGCCCACGTCCGGGCTGGCGGCGAGCGTCATGCAGAGCTCACTCCTCGACGAGCCGCTGCACGAGGAGGCTGTCGTAGCCGTGCTCCTCGAGGTCGGCGAGCACCAGCGCGATGGCCTCGCGCACCAGCCGGCCCCGGTCCACGGCGAGACCATGCTCACGGCGCAGGGCGAGCCGGGCGTCGTCGAGGTCGAGCAGCTCGTCGGCGGTGACGTAGACCGTCATCTTCTCGTCGTGCCGGACCCGCCCGCTCGGCCGCCGCGCGCGCGACTCGTCGCCGTCGACGGCCGCCGGTACGGCGCGCACCCTGCGCTCGGCGCGGGGCGCCGGCACCTCGGTGGGGTTCGTAGCAGGGTCGTCAGTGGGGCGGAACAGGTCGTCGGCGGTCGGGAGGCTCACACGTCGAGACACCGCAGCGCCACCTCCTTGGCCAGCTGGCGGTAGGACTCGGCGCCACCCGAGGCACTGGCGTACGACGTGATCGGCTCGCCGGCGACGGTCGAGTCGGAGAACTTCACGGTGCGGCGGATCACGGTGTGGAACACCTTGTCGCCCCAGGCCTGCACCAGCCGCTGCATCACCTCGCGGCTGTGCAGGGTGCGACCGTCGAACATGGTGCCGAGCACGCCGTCGATCTCCAGGCGCGGGTTGAGGCGTTCGCGGACCTTGTCGATCGTGGTCTTGAGCAACGCCACGCCGCGCAGCGCGAAGTACTCGCACTCCAGCGGCACGATCACCCCGTCGGAGGCGGTGAGGGCGTTGACGGTGAGCAGGCCGAGCGAGGGCTGGCAGTCGATGAGGATCACGTCGTACCGGTCGATCGCCGGCGCCAGCACCCGCTGCAGGGTCTGCTCGCGGGCGACCTCGTGGACCAGCTGCACCTCGGCCGCGGACAGGTCGATGTTGGAGGGCAGCAGGTCCATGCCGGGCACCCCGGTGGGGACGACGACGTCGTCGAGGGTGACCTCGCGGTCCATCAGCAGGTTGTAGACGGTCAGCTCGATCTCGTGAGGGTTGAGGCCCAGGCCGACCGACAGCGAGCCCTGGGGGTCGAAGTCGACCAGCAGCACCTTCCGGCCGAACTCCGCCAGCGAGGCGCCGAGGTTGATCGTGGTCGTGGTCTTGCCGACCCCGCCCTTCTGGTTGCACATCGAGATCACCCGGGCGTGGGTGGGACCGGTGACCGGCGACGGGTCGGGGAACACCGGCATCGGCCGGCCGGTCGGCCCCAACGGCTGCACGTCGCCACCGTCGGCGAGCGCCTCGTCGGTGACCATCGTGTCGGCGACCGGTTCGACGGTCTCCTCGGCGGGGACGCTGGTGCGGGTGAAGGGCAGGGTGTCGCTCGCCTCATCGGAGAGCGGCGCTGCTGGGACCGGGGCCTGCGGTGGCATCGCGGGTGCCGTCGTGCCGTGGTGACCACTGAAGAAGGTCCCGCTCATATGTGCTCCCGTGTGGTGTTGGCACTGCTCGGCAAAAATGTCGACTTTCCGACATCGTGCCCCGACCTACGCCGTGACTGTAGGAGGGCGCGCCGAGAGGTCACAACACGTTGTGACAAGTCCCCAGGCCGGTAGCCGAATCTGTGCAGAACGTGTGCACGAGCCAGGAGGGGAGTGCACAGGGAGGGCCCTGCCTGTGCACAACCCTGTGCACTCACAGACCGCCTGCGCCGACCTCTCAGGCCGGGTCGTAGAGCGCCGGACGCGTCTCCTGCGGGATCTCGACCCGACCGCCGTGGCGCTGTGACTCGATGGCGGTGAAGGCCGCCACGTTGGCGAGGTAGCCGTCCCATGAGGAGGGTCCGGTGAGCGCGCCGGCTCGGATGTCGCGGATCCAGGAGTTGACCTCGATCCGGTAGGCGTCGAAGTAGCGCTCGGTGCCGTCCTTGGTCACCACCCGGCCGTCGACTCCCGAGGTCTCCGAGATGCTGCGCCGCACCGAGACGCCGTACGGCGGGGTGAGCGAGACCGTGCCCTCGGTGCCGGTGACCTCGGTGTGGATGTCGTAGCCGTAGTGGGCGTTCAGGAACACCTCGATCGTCACGACAGTGCCGCTCGCGGTCTCGAACACGCCGACCTGGAGGTCCTTGAGCGCGCCGTCGGGCACCCGCGACGCGAAGACGGTGACCGCCGCCAGCGGGTCGTCGAGCAGCCAGGGCACGCTGTCGAACTCGTGGATCATCGAGCCGAACAGCACGCTCTCGTCGGTGTGGGAGGGGTGCTGCCGGGTGTTGCGGTGGATGCAGTGCGCCGCCTTGACCTGGCCGATCGAGCCGTTCAGCACCGCCTCACGGAGCTGGAGGTACGCCGGGTCGTAGTGCCGCATGAAGCCGAGCTGGACCAGCCGCCGACCGGCCGCGACCTCGGCGTCGACGACGCGGCGGCCGCCTTCGACGGTGCTGGCGATCGGCTTCTCCAGCAGGACCGGCTTGCCGAGCTCGATGCAGGCCAGGGTCAGCGGCTCGTGAAGCGGGTCGGGCGCCGCGATCAGCACGGCGTCGACGTCTCCGGACTCGATCAGCGCCTCCGCCGACGGGGCGGCACTGGCGCCGACCTGGTCGGCGATCGTCTTGGCCCGCTCGGAGTCGACGTCGAAGATCTGCGAGACCCGGGCTCCGGGCACCCAGCGCGAGAGGTTGTCGACGTGGGCGGCGCCCATCGCGCCGGTGCCGATCACTCCGACCCGTACGGCGTCGCTGCTGGTGGTCATGTGGTCACCCATCGTCTCTCTTCGTAGGAACGCACCATCGCGTCGACCAGCTCCGCCGCCACCACGGCGTCGTCGATGGTCGCGCCGTGCGGCTTGCCCGAGTGGATGCTCTCCACGAGGGCACGACACTCGACGACCTTGAGGTCGTCGAAACCCATGGCCATCCCGGAGCCCGGCTGGAACGCAGCCAGGTCGCCGTCCTGGGGCCCGACGAACCGGGTCTCCCAGGTCGCGTCCTGGTAGTCCGGCGCGAGGCAGACGCGCAGCTCGCCCATCCGTCGGAAGTCCCAGGACAGAGCGCCCCTACTCCCGCGGACGTCGAGGCCGTAGCTGCACTGCTCCCCCACCGCCACCCGCGACGACAGGATCGTGCCGCGGGCGCCGGAGCCGAACCTCAGCAGCGCCGACGCGCCGTCCTCGTTGCCGACCGGCCCGCGCGGACCCTCGCCGCCACGTGCGAAGTGCGACATCGAACCCTCGCCCGGCAGCGGGCGCTCGGCGATGAACGTCGCCTGGTCCGCGACCAGCTCGGCGATCGGACCCAGCGTCTCGCCCCCGACGTGCAGGGCCAGGTCGAAGCCGTGGCTGGCGAGGTCGCCGAGCACCCCGGTGCCGGCGTACGCCGGGTCGAAGCGCCACGACAGGGCCTGGTCAGGGTGCGCGGAGTAGTCGGCGAGCATCCGTACGTCGACCGACTCGAGCGTGCCGAGCGCACCGTCGGCCACGAGCCGACGCGCCGCCTGCACCGCCGGGGCGTTGCGGTAGTTGAACCCGACCGCCGACATCACCCCCGCGTCGAGCACGGCCGAGGCGATGGCAGAGGTGTCCTCGGCGCTGCGGCCGGCGGGCTTCTCGATCCAGAGGTGCCGGCCCGAGCGGGCCACCGCCTCGCCGACCTCGCGGTGCACGAAGTTCGGCCCGCAGACGCTCACCACGTCGACATCGTCACGCTCCAGCAGCTCGGCCCACCCCTCCACCGCGTCGCCGAACCCGTAGGCGTCGACGGCGTGCTGCCGCCGACCGGCGTCGGGGTCGGCGACGGCCACGAAGCGTGGGCGCAGCGGGGCGTCCGGATAGTGATGGGTCAGGCGCGCCCAGGCGCGCGCGTGCACCTGACCCATCCATCCGAACCCCACCACCGCGACGCCGATGTCGCGGGCGGCGGTCATGGCCGTGTCGTCTCCTGCGGGGTCGTCTCCGGTGCCACGTGGAGCGTATCGGCGACCTCGGACTCCATGGTCCGGGAGACCTCGGAGTCCGGCATCTGCCGGGCCAGCTCGTGGCTGAGGGCCTCGAGCTCCGCACCACCGGCCATCATCTGGACCAGCTCGTCCAGACTCAGCTCGGCCTTGGGGAAGTTGCCCATGCTGCGGCCACGTCGCAGCAGCATGAAGCGGTCACCGACCGGGTAGGCGTGGTGCGGGTTGTGACTGATGAAGATGACGCCCAGGCCGCGGTCGCGGGCCTTGGCGACGTACTTCAGCACCACGCCGGACTGACGGACGCCGAGCGCGGCCGTCGGCTCGTCGAGGATGAGTACCCGCGCACCGAAGTACACCGCGCGGGCGATCGCCACACACTGCCGCTCGCCACCCGACAGGGTGCCGATCGGCTGCTCCACGTCACGCAGGTCGATCCCCATCGCGGCGAGCTCGGTCTTGGTGATCTCCTTCATCGCCGACATGTCGAGCCGACTCGTCGGACCCCTGCCCTTGGTGAGCTCGGAGCCGAGGAAGAAGTTGCGCCAGACCGGCATCAGCGGCACCACCGCGAGGTCCTGGTAGACCGTCGCGATCCCGAGGGCCAGCGCCTCGCGAGGCGAGGTGAACTTCCGCTTCTCGCCGTCGACGACGAAGTCGCCGCTGGTGTGGGCGTGGGCTCCCGCGAGGATCTTGATGAACGTCGACTTGCCGGCGCCGTTGTCGCCGAGCACGCACGTCACCTCGCCGGCCTTGACCGTGGTGGTGACATCGCGCAGGGCGATCACCGAGCCATAGCTCTTGCCGATGTCGGTGACCTCGATGATGGCGGTGCCGGGGGGTGGCAGCGCCGGCCCATCGGTGTTCTCAGGAGCCTGACCGCCCACGGCGTCCTGCTCGACTCTCTCGGCGCTCATCGCACTCTCTCCGCTCGCGACTTGACGAAGTTGTTGACCAGGACGGCGCCGAGGAGCATCACACCGAGGATGGAGAACAGCCAGTCGCTGTCCCATCCGGCGTACACGATGCCCTGACCGACCATCCCGTAGATCAGCGCGCCGAGGGCGGCACCGACCGCGGATCCGTAGCCACCGGTCAGCAGACAGCCGCCGACGACGGCACAGATGATGTAGACGAACTCCTGGCCCACACCGGTCGTGGACTGGGCCGTAGTGGTCTTGAAGAGGGTCAGCATGCCGACCATCCAGGCACCGAAGGCCGTGGTCATGAACAGGCCGACCTTGGTCCGGAACACGGGTACGCCGACCTGACGGGCGCTGGTCTGCGCGCCACCGACGGCGAAGATCCAGTTGCCGGCACGGGTGCGCTGGAGGATCCACGTGGCCAGGATGATGACCGCCAGCGCCCACCAGGTGGCCGCGTAGATCTTGAGGAACCCGGTCGCAGGCACCTTGACCCAGGGCAACCAGGTCAGGTCGATCTTGATGTAGGAGCCGAACAGCTTGTTGCCGGCGGCGTAGCCCTTCGCGGACTGGAAGTCCACGACCGAGACCTGGTTGATCACCTTCTTCACGCCGGCGAGGTTCACACCGCGGAGGACGAAGAAGGTGCCGAGGGTGACGATGAAGCTGGGCAGTCCCGTCTTCATCACCAGCAAGCCGTTGATGAAGCCGATGCAGAGCGCCACGATCAGCGAGGTGAAGACCGAGACCCACACGTTGATGTGCCAGTGGGACATCATGATGCCGGTGATCAGGCCCGTGGTGCCGGTCATCGCGCCGGCGGACAGGTCGAACTCGCCGCCGATCATCAGCAGCGCCACGACGACGGCCATGATCGCGAACGACGACGACGTGAAGATCCACGTGCTGGCGCCGGCGGGCAGTGCGAACGCGGTGGTGCTGAACGAGAAGTACAGGAAGACGAGCAGGGCCGCGACGGTCGCGCCTACTCCGGGACGACGCAGGATGGCCGCGAGCCGCGCGTGCTCGCCGAGGCGCTCGTCGTGGTCGGGCGGGGTCTGCTGCTTCTCTGCCGGTGGTGCTGAAGTGGTGCTCATGAGCCCTCCTCGGGCTGGTGTCCTTCCGAGAGGACGGTCCAGGGTCCGGCCCGAGCCGGACCCCACCCGTCAGCTCAGCGGGTGCCGTTCTTGGCGAACTTCAGGACGTCTGCTGCGTTGTCCTTGGTGATGATGGCCGGACCGGAGTAGACCGGCTGGCCGCCACCGATGTCGTTGCCGTTGAGCGCCTTCAGGTAGATACCCGTGACACCCATGTAGCCCTGCACGTAGGGCTGCTGGTCGATGGCGAAGAGGATCTTGCCGTCGATGATGTTCTGCACGACGTCGGCGTTCACGTCGAACGTGCCGATGGTGATGTCGGCACCGGTGCTGTCGACGGCCTTGACGGCCTGACCGGACATGTCGCCACCCAGGGACAGGATGCCGTCGATGGACGGGTCTGCCTGGATCTTCGACTCGATGGTCGCCTCGGAGCCGGCCAGGTCGGTGTTGTCGACCTGCAGGTTCGTCAGTGTGCCCTTGAACGTCGACTTGGCACCGGCACAGCGCTGCTCGAGGCCCACATTGCCGGCCTCCTGGATGACACACAGCGCGTTCTTCACGCCGGCATTGTTGAGCTGGTCACCGGCCGCCTTGCCGGCGAGGTCCTCGCTCTGTCCGACGTGGGTGATCGCACCGAACTGCTGCCACTGGTCCAGACCGGAGTTGATGGTGATGACCGGGACGCCGGCGGCGACCGCAGCCTTGATGCTCTTCTCGAGGCCGTCGGGGTTGGCCATCGAGACCACGAGCCCGTCCGTGCCGGCGGCGACCGCGTTGTCGATCAGCGTGGCCTGCTTACCCACGTCCGGGTCGGACTGGTAGTGCAGGTCGACGTTCTCGTCCTTGCCTGCCTGCGTGGCACCGGCCTTGACGACGTCCCAGAACGAGTCGCCCGGTGCGCCGTGGGTGATCACGTCGATCCGGATGTCGCTGGTCGCCGCGGCGCCGCCGGTGGTGCTGGCGTCGGCACTCGGTGAGCTACTGCCGCTGCTGCCGCAGCCGGTCAGCACGAGTAGCCCAGCCGCGACACCCGCGGTGAGCAACCGTCGGATTCTCATGGTGTTCTCCTTCTCAACCGCATTCGCGGACTTGTGTTACTCGGTGGACCGGGAGCCCTGGTGGCTCATCGGGCCGTGGGGAAGCTGAACTGCGCCTGCTGGTGCTCGGCGAGGTCGACGTGCGGCCAGCGGGCTGTCACGACCTTGGCGCGGGTGTAGAACGCCACGCCCTCGGGGCCGTGGATGTGGTGCTCCCCGAAGAGCGAGTCCTTCCAACCGCCGAAGGAGTAGTAGGCCATCGGTACCGGGATCGGTACGTTCACCCCGATCATGCCGACGTGTACGCCGCGCTGGAAGCGACGCGCCGCCTCGCCACTGGAGGTGAAGATGGCAGTGCCGTTGCCGTAGGGGTTGGCGTTGATCAGGTCGATCGCCGTGTCGACGTCGTCGAGGTGGAGCACGCTGAGCACCGGACCGAAGATCTCCTCGGTGTAGACGTCCATCTCCGGCGTCACCCGGTCGACCACCGTGGGCCCCACGAAGAACCCGCCCTCGTGGCCGGCGACCTGCAGGCCGCGCCCGTCCACGCTGAGGCTCGCGCCCTGCTCCTCGCCGGAGCCGATCAGGCCGACGATGCGGTCGCGGGCCTCGGGGGTGACGACCGGTCCCATGTCGCTGTCGGCGTCGCGGCCGGAGCCGACCTTGACCGCCCGTGCCCGGTCGGAGACCAAGGAGACCAGGTCGCCACCGACGCCCCCGACGGTGAGCGCCGCGGAGATCGCCATGCAGCGCTCCCCCGCCGACCCGAAGGCCGCGGCGACCAGCTGGTCCGCGGCGTACTCGAGGTCGGCGTCGGGCAGGATGATGGCGTGGTTCTTGGCGCCGCCCAGGGCCTGCACCCGCTTGCCGCCCTCGGTGGCCTTGCCATGGATGTACTTGGCGATCGGCGTGGAGCCGACGAACGACACAGCCGCCACGTCGGGGTGTTCCAGCAGTGCGTCGACCGCCTCCTTGTCGCCGTGGACGACGTTGAAGACGCCCTCGGGCAGCCCCGCCTCGGCCCACAGCTCGGCCAGCACCATCGCGGCCGACGGGTCCCGCTCGCTCGGCTTGAGCACGAACGTGTTGCCGCAGGCGATCGCCACCGGGAACATCCACATCGGCACCATCGCCGGGAAGTTGAACGGCGTGATGCCCACGCAGACCCCGAGCGGCTCGCGGAACGAGTACAGGTCGACCCCCGTCGAGACCTGTGCTGAGAAGTCCCCCTTGAGCAGCTGCGGGATCCCGCAGGCGAACTCGACGACCTCGAGGCCGCGTTGCACCTCGCCGCGGGCGTCGCTGAGCACCTTGCCGTGCTCGTCGGTGATCGCCTCGGCGATCCGTCCCACGTTGGCGTTGACCAGCTCGCGGAAGGCGAACAGCACCTTGGTCCGCTGGCTCAGCGAGGCCTGCGACCACTCGGTGAACGCCTCGCTCGCCGCACGTACGGCGGCGTCCACGTCGCCCCGGCTCGCGAGCGCGACCTCGGCCTGCTGCTCGCCGGTCGCGGGGTTCCACACGCGTCCGCGGCGCTCGCCGCTGCCGCTGGTGGACTTGCCGGCGACCCAGTGGTCGATGGTCCTCATCGTTGGTCCCTCTCGCTCTCGACGGGGCGCAGGTGGCTGCGCTGTCCCGCCTTCTGGTTGTCGTACGCCGCCCGAGCATTCCGCGTCGACTCGAGCGCGGCGACCTCGGCCACCGGCACGTCCCACCAGGCCGGACTGTCCGGGGCGGGGACCAGCGGGTCGGTCTCCACGTGGATCACGGTCGTGACGTCGGCTGCCTGGGCCTCGGCGAAGGCCTTCTCCAGCTCCGCGATCCCGCTGACCGAGGTCACCCGAGCGCCGAGGCTGGCGGCGTTGGCCGCGAGGTCGACCGGCAGGACGTCGCCGTCGAGGCCGGTGCCGGTGCGGTAGCGGTAGCGGGTGCCGAAGCGCTGCGACCCGAGCGACTCCGAGAGCGCGCCGATCGAGGCGAAGCCCTGGTTCTGCACCAGGACGATGATCAGCTTCACGCCCTCCTGGACGGCGGTCACGATCTCCTGCGACATCATCAGGTAGGAGCCGTCGCCGACCATGACGACCACGTCGCGGTCCTCGCCGGCGTCGAGGGCGGCCATCTTCACCCCGAGCCCGCCGGCGATCTCGTAGCCCATGCAGGAGAAGCCGTACTCGACGTGGTAGCCCTTGCGGTCACGCGTGCGCCACAGCTTGTGCAGGTCGCCCGGCATCGACCCGGCCGCGCACACCACGACGTCCTGGTCGCGAGTCAACCGGTTGACCACTCCGAGCACCTCGGACTGCGCGGGCAGCGGCTCGTGGTGCAGGTCGTGCGACTGCTGGACGACGTCGTCCCACTCGCCGGCGAGCCGGGTGGCGCGCGCGGTGTGCTCGGTCGGGGCGGTCCAGCCGTCCAGGGCGCCGGTCAGCTGCTCGAGGCCCAGGCGCGCGTCGCCCACCAGGGCGACCGCCGACAGCTTGTGCGCGTCGAACGACGTCACGTTGAGGTTGACGAACCGCACGTCCGGGTCGGCGAAGACGGTCTTGGAGCCGGTGGTGAAGTCGCTGTAGCGGGTGCCGATGCCGATCACGACGTCTGCCTCCGCGGCCAGCTCGTCGGCCGCCGTGGTGCCGGTGGCGCCGATCGCGCCGACCGACTGCGGGTGGTCGTAGCGCAGGCTGCCCTTGCCCGCCTGCGACTCCGCCACCGGTACGCCGGTCGCCTCCGCGAACTCGCGGAGGGCCTCGGTCGCGCCGGAGTAGATGACGCCGCCGCCGGCGACGATCAGCGGGCTCCGGGCACTCCTGATCACGTCGGCCGCGCGAGCAACGGCCGAGAGGGCCACTGGCTGGCGGGACACGTGCCAGACGCGGCGCGCGAACAGGTCGTCCTCCCAGTCCCACGCCTCGGCCTGCACGTCCTGCGGCAGTGCCAGGGTGACTGCGCCGGTCTCCGCGGGGTCGGTCAGCACGCGCATCGCGGCCAGCAGTGACAGCGGCAGCTGCTCGGGCCGGTTGATGCGGTCCCAGAAGCGCGAGACCGGCTTGAAGCAGTCGTTGACGCTCACGTCGTACGACGTGGGGTCCTCGACCTCCTGCAGGACGGGGTTGGAGACCCGGGTGGCGAAGACGTCGCCGGGCAGCAGCAGCACCGGGATCCGGTTGATGGTCGCCAGCGCGGCGCCGGTGACCATGTTGGTCGAGCCGGGCCCTACCGAGGCGCTGCACACGAAGGCACTGAGCCGGTCGCGGTGGCGGGCGTAGCCGACCGCCGCGTGCACCATGGCCTGCTCGTTGCGGGCCTGGTGGTAGCGCAGCACGTGTCCGTCGACCTCGCCGGCGTTCTCGGCGTGCTCGCGCTCGAGCAGCGCCTGGCCGAAGCCGGCGACGTTGCCGTGGCCGAAGATGCCCCAGCAGCCTGCGAAGAACGGCGTCTCGGCGCCGTCGCGCTCGACGTACTGCACCTCGAGGAAGCGCACGATCGCCTGGGCCACCGTCAGCCGGACGCTCATCGGACCTCCCCCTGGCTGCCGAACGGGAGCCGGGGGTCGACCGCCTGGTCGGCCCAGGTGTCGCGGACCCAGCCGTGGGCCGGGTCGTCGCAGATCCGCCAGGCCCGCTCGTCGCCCGGGCCGGCCATCACGTTGAGGTAGTACAGGTCGTAGCCGGGCACCGCGATCGACGGGCCGTGCCAGCCGAACGGGATCAGCACGACGTCGCCGCTGCGCACCTCGGCCAGGACGTCGATCTCCTTGCCCGGGTGGCCGTAGACACGCTGGTAGGCCATGCCCGGCCCCTCCGGGCCGTCGGCCACCTCGAAGTAGTAGATCTCCTCGAGCACGCTCTCGGTGTCGGTCGCCTCGTCGTGCTTGTGGGGCGGGTACGACGACCAGTTGCCGGCCGGCGTCAGCACCTCGCACGCGATCAGCGCGTCCGCCTCGAAGGCGTCGGGGGTGCAGAAGTTGTTGACCTGGCGGCTCGCCGCGCCCGCGCCGCGCATCTCCACCGGCACCTTGTCCGCGGGCTGGTGGCGGAACGGCAGCCGCGCGTCGCACACCGCCGACGGCAGGGCGAAGCGACCGCCCCCGGGGCTGGTGATCTGCGCGGTGGCATCGCGAGGCACGTAGACGAAGTCGCTGGGGCCGCTGAACACGTCGGCCCGGCCCTGCACGGTGAACGACTCGCCGTCGCAGGTCACCTCGCACGAACCCGAAAGTGACATCACGAGCGTCTCGGCCGGCCCGGTCTCCCAGGTCACCGAGCCGCCCGGCTCGAGGTCGACCACCGCCAGCCCGCTGTAGCTCCAGCCGGCCGACTCGGCCGTGACCTGGAGCGCGCACCGCTCGGTGGTCGCCGTACCGGCCCGCAGGTGCAGGTCGTTGCCCCGCTGCTGGGACTGAGCGGTCGCGGTCGTCATCACATCATCCCGACCACGGTGTCGACGGCGGCGGCGACGTCACCGTCGGGCGGGTAGAGCAGCGACCGGCCGACGACCATGCCGCGCACCTGGGGGTGCTGCAGCACCTTCTCCCAGGCCGCGAACTGCGCGTCCTGGTCGGCCGCCACCTCGCCCCCGAGCAGGAGCACCGGGAGCGTGGTCGCGGACAGGACCGGCTCCATCTCGTCGATCACGGGCATCTTCAGCCAGGTGTGGGCACTGGTCCAGCCGAGCCCCGCGGCCACGGTCGCGGAGCGGATGACGGCCTCGGTGGTCAGGTCGTTGCGGACCCGCCCCTCCACCCGGTGGGAGATGAACGGTTCCACCATCGCCATCAGGCCGTGCCCGGCCAGGGCGCCGACGGCCTCCGCGCAGGCGGCCACGGTGGGGGCGGTCGCGAGGTCGCCGGGGTCGATCCGCAGCAGCATCTTGCCGCCCTGGAAGCCCATCCGGTTGACCGCGTCCGCGTCATACCCGGTGAAGCGGTCGTCGATCTCGAAGACCGTGCCGGCCAGGCCGCCGCGGTTCATCGAGCCGACCACGACCTTGCCTTCGAGCGCCCCCATCAGCAGCAGGTCCTCGATGATGTCGGCGGTGCCGAGCACGCCGTCCACGCCCGGCCGCGACAGCGCCACGGACAGCCGCTCGAGCAGGCGGAACCGGTCGGCCATCGCCAGTGCGTCGCTGCCGGCCCGCAGGAAGCCGCGGGCGGTGTGGTCGGCCGCTACCAGCATCAGGCGGCCGGTGCTGCCGACCAGCGAACCGGGACGCGCGCGGGCGGCCGCCATCTCGGCCACCAGCCCGGGCCGGTCGGCGCGGACCTTGACCAGGTCGGCGAGGTCCACGCTCATGACACCCTCCCGAGGATCTCTTCCAGCTCGTCCGTGGTCGGCATCGCGTCGGCGCAGGCCATCCGGCCGGCCACGACCGCGCCGGCGGCGTTGGCGAAGCGCAGGATCCGCTCCAGGTCCCAACCGGCCAGCAGGCCGTGGCACAGCGCCCCGCCGAAGGCGTCGCCCGCCCCCAGCCCGTTGACGACGTCGACTGGCACCGGGGGTACGACGACGGACTCGCCGCCGCGGCGTACCCCGAGGACACCCGCCGGGCCCTGCTTGACGACCGCCAGGTCGACGCCCGCCTCGAGCAGCGCGGTCGCAGCCGCCTCCGGCTCGCGCTCGCCGATCGCCACCTCGCACTCCTCACGGTTGCCGACGGCGACGTCGGCGTACTCGAGGGCCGCACGGACGTGGACGTGGGCCTCCTCGGCCGACGGCCAGAACATCGGCCGGTAGTCGAGGTCGAACACCGTCAGTCCATGGTCGCCGCGAGCCTCGAGCGCGGCCATCGTCGCCGTGCGCGAAGGCTCCTGCGACAGGCCGGTGCCGGTCACCCAGAAGATGTCCGCCGCGGCGATCGCCTCGAGGTCGAGCTCCTCGACGTGGATCTGGAGGTCGGGCGCGGTCGGGTAGCGGTAGAAGTACAGCGGGAAGTCGTCCGGCGGGAAGATCTCGCAGAACGTCACCGGGGTCGGGATGTCCGGCACCGCCGAGACGAACCGGTCGTCGACGCCGAACGACGCCAGGGCCCGATGGATGTAGCGGCCGAACGGGTCGTCGCCGGTGCGGGTGATCACCGCGGCCGACCGGCCGTGCCGCGCCGAGGCGACCGCGACGTTGGTGGCGCTGCCCCCGAGGAACTTGGCGAACGTCGAGACGTCCTCCAGGTGGGTGCCGATCTGCTCGGGGTACAGGTCGACGCCGACCCGTCCCATCGTCAGCACCTCGAGGTGCGCCGCCGTCATCCGGCTATCCCGTTGAGGAACGCCAGGCTCGTCTCCACGTCGGCGTACGGCGCGCCGCTCTGCGCAGCGCTGTCGAGGACGACGTCCTGCTCCAGGACGTACCAGCCGTCGTAGCCCGCGGCCTCGAGGGTGCCCACCATGGCCGCGATGTCGACGTCACCCTCGCCGAGCGGCCGGAACATGCCGTCCCGGACCGCGGCGCCGAAGGTGATCTCACCCGAGCGGACCCGGGCTGCCATGGCGGCGTCGACGTCCTTGAGGTGCACGTGCAGGACCCGCTCGGGGTGGGCCGCGGTGATCGCGACCGGGTCGCCGCCACCGACCAGGAGGTGGCCGGTGTCGACGCAGAGGCCCACCGACGAGCCGGACAGCACTCGCTCGGTCTCCACGCCCGACTCGACCATCGTGCCGACGTGGGGGTGGAGGGCCGCGACGACACCGCGGGTGCGGGCGTGGTCGGCGATCCGGTCGAGGTTGCCGAGCAGGGTGGCCCAGCCGGCGTCGTCCAGCTCGGGGCGCGCGTCGTACCCGTCGACGCCGGTGTACGCCGCCAGCACGACCACCCCGGCGCCGCAGGCGACACAGCTGTCGATGAAGCGGTTGACCTCGGGCGTCGGGTCGTGGGCGGGGTCGTGGAGCAGCACCGGCAGGAAGCCGCCGACGGCACGCAGCCCGTAGGACGCGAGCTGCGCGGCCTTGGCCGCGGGCGTGACCTCGAGGAAGCCGTCGGGACCGAACTCGGTGGCGGCCAGGCCCAGCTCGCGCATCTGGTCGAGGACCGTGCCGGCGTCCAGCTGGTAGCCCCAGCCGGGCACCTCGCACACGCCCCACGAGATCGGGGCACCCGCGATCCGGGCGGCCACCGGCCTCTGGCGGGCGGCGGTGGGGTTCACGATGCCGGTGGTGTCCTGCGTCACGGATGAGATTGTCGTCACAGCTTGGTTGACCTGTCAATAGTTTGTCCTGACATATTGACGTATGCACCTGATCGGCCCATGCTGCGTGTGACAACCCGGAGGCGGACCCAGGAGGACGTACGGCGATGGCGATGCCCGAGCTCGTCGTGAACCGGTCCAGCCCGGTGCCGCTGTACTTCCAGGTGGCCGAGCAGCTCGAGCGGGCCATCCAGGACGGGCAGCTGGCACCCGGCGACCGGATCGTCAACGAGGTCGCCCTGGCCGACCAGCTCGGCCTCTCCCGACCGACCCTGCGCCAGGCCATCCAGACCCTGGTCGACAAGGGGCTGCTGGTCCGCAAGCGCGGCGTCGGCACGCAGGTCGTCAACGCTCCGATCCGTCGGACGGTCGAGCTGACCAGCCTGTACGACGACCTCACCCGCAGCGGCCTGCGTCCCACCACCACCGTGCTCGGGCTCGAGCTGGTCCCGGTCGACGAGGCCGGCGCCCAGAAGCTCAACCTGCCGGTCGGCCACAAGGTCTGGCGGCTGCGCCGGCTCCGCGTGGTCAAGGGCGAGCCGCTGGCGCTGATGTCCAACCTGGTCCCCGAGAACGTCACCGATCTCTCGCAGGTCGACCTGGACAGCACCGGCCTCTACGAGCACTTCCGCGCCCAGGCGATCAACCTCCGCGTCGCCCACCAGGTGATCGGGGCGCGCACCATCGACGCCGCGGAGGCACGGCTGCTCGGCGGTCGCAAGGGCGACCCCGTGCTGACCATGGAGCGCACGTCGTACGACGACAAGGGCCGGGCCGTCGAGCACGGCCAGCACCTGTACCGGCCCGACCGGTACGCCTACGAGACCACCCTCGTCGACCGCTGAGCCCAGTCGACACATCCGCCCGAGAGGAACACCCGATGAGCTTCGTCCTGGCCGTCTGCGCCGAGATGGTCCACCGCGACCTGCCCATCGTCGAGCGCGCGCGCCTGCTCCACGACGGCGGATTCGCGGTGGAGATCTGGGACTGGACCACCAAGGACCTGCCGGCACTCGCGGCGACCGGGGCCCGCTTCACCTCGATGACCGGCTACGTCGACGGCTCGCTCACCGACCCGGACGGCGCCGACGCGCTGCTTGCCTCGGCGGAGCGGTCGGTCGCCGCTTCGCGGACGCTCGGCACGCCGAACCTCAACCTGCACGGCACCGGCCTCGACCCGAACGGGCTGCCGGTCCACCCGGTCGAGACCGTGACCGGCGCGATGTGGCTGGCCGCGGTCGAGACGTTGACCCGGATCGCCGACCTCGGCAAGCGCGAGGGCGTGGTGTTCTCGCTGGAGAACCTCAACACCGCGGTCGACCACCCCGGCACGCCGTTCGCGCGGGCCGCCGACACTGCTGCGCTCGTCGCGGCCGTCGACAGCCCGCACCTGCGGATGAACCTCGACCTCTACCACGCCCAGATCGGCGAGGGGAACCTGATCGACCTGGTGCGCAGCACCATCCACCTGGTCGGCGAGATCCAGGTGGCCGACGTGCCCGGGCGCTGCGAGCCGGGCACCGGCGAGATCCGCTACCCGGCCGTGGCCGCTGCCCTGGCCGAGACCGGCTACGAGGGCGTCGTGGCGATGGAGGCCTGGGCGTCCGGCGACTCGGCCGCGGCCCTGGAGGCGTTCCGCGAGGCGTTCACCGTCTGATCCTCCGACGCGCCGCCGGTCTCGCTCGGCACGGCCCGTCACCGTGGTCTCGACCAGCTCGACCGACGGACAGGCCCCGGTGGTCGAGGAGGGACGCAGCTCGACCGACGGAAAACCCGGTGGTTGAGGAGGTGCGCCCTGGCGCGCCGTCTCGAAACCACCCCGATGTCCGCGCCCTGCTCACGAGGGTTTCGAGACGCTCGCTGGCGCTCGCTCCTCAACCAGCGGTGTACGGCGGGCGCATGAGTCAGCGGGTCTCGCGGTCGGGCACCTCGGTCAGGATCTCGAACAGACGACGACGCGGACGCCCGGCCCGGGTCCGGCGTACGCGACCACGGCGCGAGCGACGTGCGGCCGAGCGGGCCATGTCGGCCGCTCCGATGAAGCCGGCGTTGGGACCCAACGCGGCCTGCACGATCTCGGGCTCGGTGCGGTGCCCGCGCCCGGTCAGGGAGCGGGCGAACGCCGTACGGGTGGGGCCGATGAGCAGCTCCCCCGCGTCGGAGAGACCGCCGCCGATGATGATGCAGCCCGGGTCGAACGCGGCCGCCATCCCGGCGAGCCCGACGCCGAGCCAGCGGCCGACGTCGGCGAGCAGCTCGATGGAGAGCGGGTCACCGTCGCGGGCGGCCTGGGTGATCTGCGGCCCCTCGAGCCGCGACGCGTCGCCGTCGACCATCTGCCGCAGCCGGTGGGCCATCGGCGAGTCGGCCCGGATCATCTCGCGGGCGTCGCGGACCAGGGCGTTGCCGGAGGCGTACTGCTCCCAGCAGCCGCGGTTGCCGCACTCGCAGCGGTGACCGTCCTGCACCACCTGCATGTGGCCGAACTCCCCGGCCATCCCGTTCGCGCCTCGGTACACCCGGTTGTCGAAGACCAGCGCCCCGCCGATGCCGGTGCCGAGGGTCGCACAGAGCACGAAGCGGTGGCCGCGCCCGGCGCCGAAGCGGCACTCCGCGAGGGCGGCGGTGTTGGCGTCGTTGTCGACGACCACGGGCAGCCGGACCCGTTCGGCGACCTTGGCCCGCAGCGGCTCGCGGCGCCAGTTCAGGTGGGGCGAGAACATCACGACGGTGCGGGTCACGTCGACGAAGCCCGCTGCGCCGATCCCGACCGCCGCCACGTCGTACTCGCGGGCGAAGCCCTCCACCAGGTCGACGATCGTGTCCTCGACCGCCTGCACGTCGTGACCCTCGGTCGGGCGGCGCTCGACGGTGAGCACCTTGCCGAGCGGGTCCACCACCGCGCCCAGCACCTTGGTGCCGCCGATGTCGATCCCGACGGTCAACGGCTCCCACCGCGAGGGGCGGGTACGCCGTGGCACCACGTCGGACATGGGGATCAGGGTACTGAGGGTCGGCGTCCGCGGCTGGCACGGGCCGAGAACGGCGTGTGGCCCGGCCGCCGTCGGGGTGTAGGCGCGGTGAAACCGCCGCGTAACCAGGGCGGCGGAGACTGGAGGCATGAACGAGACCACACCTGCTGTCCTCGCGGAGGACCTGCTCAAGACGTTCGGCGACCAGCGTGCCGTCGACCACGTCGATCTCGAGGTGCGCCGTGGCGAGGTCTTCGGCGTGCTCGGGCCCAACGGGGCCGGCAAGACGACGATGCTGAAGATGCTCGCCACCCTGCTCCCCATCGACGGGGGTCACGCCGAGATCTTCGGTCACGACGTACGGCGTGAGGCCCATGTCGTGCGCCAGCTGCTCGGGGTCACCGGCCAGTACGCCTCGGTCGACGAGAACCTCACCGCCACCGAGAACCTGATGCTCTTCGCCCGACTGCAGGGCGTCAGCCGGGCCACGTCGCGGTCGACGGCCGCGACGCTGCTGGAGCAGTTCGACCTCTCCGAGGCCGCCGCCAAGCCGATCAAGGCGTTCTCCGGCGGCATGCGACGCCGGCTCGACCTCGCCGCCAGCCTGATCACCCGGCCCCCGCTCATCTTCCTCGACGAGCCGACCACCGGCCTCGACCCGCGCACCCGCAACCAGATGTGGGAGACCATCCGCGGCCTGGTGGCCAACGGCTGCACGGTGCTGCTCACCACGCAGTACCTCGACGAGGCCGACCAGCTCGCCGACCGGATCGCGGTCATCGACCACGGCCGCAAGGTCGCGCAGGGCACGCCCGACGAGCTCAAGACCTCCATCGGGCTGTCAACGCTGCAGCTCGCGCTGGTCGACGGCGAGAAGCTGCACGCTGCGGCGTCGGTCGTCGAGCGAGTCACCGGCGAGGCGCCGGTCCTCTCCCCCGCGACGCGCCAGGTGACGGTGCCGCTGCAGCGCAGCGACCAGTCGGTCGACATCCTCGTCGCCCTGCGCGACCAGGGCATCGCCGTCGACTCGGTCAGCGTGCAGAAGCCGTCTCTCGACGAGGTGTTCCTCGCCCTGACCGGCCACGACACCGGTGAGACCGACAACGACCAGACCACCGACACCACTCCCGAACTGGAGGCCGTCCGATGACCGCTCTCACCACCACCCTGCGCGACCCGGGCGCCGGCCTGTCGCCGCACGTCGGGCTGCGCGCCACCCTGAGCCAGACGTTCACCATGGCCTGGCGGGCCACCATGAAGATGCGCCGCAACTTCGAGCAGCTCTTCGACGTGACCATCCAGCCGCTGCTGTTCACCGCGATGTTCGCCGGCATCTTCGGCGGCGCGATCTCGGGCAGCGTCGCCGACTACCTCCCGGTGATCATCCCCGGGCTGGTCGGCCAGACCGTGCTGACCGCCTGCGTGGCGACCGGCGTCCAGCTTCGCGAGGACATGGACAAGGGCGTCTTCGACCGGTTCAAGGTGCTGCCGATCGCGCGGATCGCGCCGCTGGCAGGCCCGATGGTGGCCGACATGCTGCGCTACCTGATCGCGAGCACGCTGACCTTCGCCACCGGCATCGCCCTCGGGTACCGTCCGGGCGGCGGCGTCCTCGGCGTGATGGCCGCGATCCTGCTCGGCGTCATCGCCGGCTGGTCGATGGCCTGGATCTTCACCTGGTTCGGCACCATCGGCCGCAGCGCCCAGGGCGTGCAGGCCATCTCGCTGATGGTGATGTTCCCGCTGACGTTCCTGTCCAACGCGTTCGTGCCGACCGAGACCATGCCGCCGTACCTCCAGGCCTTCGCCAACGCCAACCCGGTGTCGCACATCATCTCGGCGATCCGCGACCTGGCGAACGACGGTCAGGTCACCGCCCAGGTCGGCTGGGCGCTGCTCGGCTGCGCGGTCGTCGTCGCGGTCTTCGCGCCGCTGTCGGTGAAGAGCTTCACCCGGAAGATGTGAGAGCGAGCACTCGCTGCGCCTCGTCCCGCAGGTCCCGGCCCCGGCGCTCGCCGTACTCCTCGAGTACGACGTCCAGCCGACCGGGAGCTTCGACGTCGGCCAGGCCCCGCAACGCCTGCCAGGCCATCACGGGATAGGTCTGGTTGTAACCGAAGCGCTGGGCCAGCGCGAGCAGCCGCACCCCGGTCTCCCGTGCACAGCCGGGGGTCGCTACGCGCCAGGCTCCGATCGCCGCGAGGCCCATGCCTGCCACGGGATAGTCGAGCATGCCTTCGGAGGCCAACTGACGGCCCAGGGAGCGCCCGAACTCGGTCCCCAGCTGGTCCCGGCGAGCCAGCTGGACCGGGGTTGAGGCGTAGCGCACCAGCGCGGTCAGGGCCGCGCTCTCGGCGACGACCACCCACGGCTCCAGCCCGGTCAGGTCCGCTCCCGGGAACCGGATCTCCCGCATCTCGGTCACGGCGCGGTCGAACGAGGCCAGCGCAGCGTCCCGGTCCCCCCGCGCCACCTGCAGCTCCGCGCGCGCAGCCAGCGCCATGGCCGCACTGCCGAAGACGGTCGACTGCGGGGCCGCGTCGACCGCGCGCAGGATCTGCTCCGCCCGGTCGAGGTCATCGGTCAGGATCGCCGCCAGGGCGACCGCAACCTCGGCCTGCATCGCGTCGTCGAGTGCCCGCAGCCGCATCAGGATCGGGACGGCCTGCTTCGCATGGTGGGCCGCCGTGGCATGGTCGCCGCGTTGGAGTGCGATGTAGGCCTTCTGGGTGTGCAGGGTCGCGATCGCCCACGGGATGGCCTCGTCGTCGACCAGCTCCAAGGCCCGGTCGACGTACGACGCCGCCAGCTCCGCCTCGCCCTCGTTCTCCGCCAACACCGACGCCCACTGCAAGGCGGGCAGCGCCGTCGCCCGGTCCGACCGCTCGGCCAGGTCCAGGAGGCTCTGGACCCTGCCTTCCGGGCCACCCTGGCTTTCCACGAACATGGCGTAGACCGACCGGCTCCACGGGGAGGCCGGCACGCCGAGTCGCTCCAGAGCCGCAACCAGGCTCGGGTCTGCGCCGGAGCCCAGGAAATCGGAGTAGGTCAGGAAAAGGGACAGTGCGTCCGCGCTGATCGCGGTCAGGTCGGGGGTCGGCTCCCAGCCGACGAACAGCCGCTGTGCCATCTCGGCGATCGCGAAGATCCGAGGATGGTTGCCGGTCACCGCCCAGATCCCTCCGAGCGTGGCGAGCAGCCGCACGGCCGTGCGTGCGTCATCGGCAGCGAAAGCCCGACGCAGGACGTCGGCGAGGTTGCCCTGCTCCGGCCATAGGTGGTCCATCGCGGCGATCTGCTGCTCGGACATGACCTGCTGACCCCAGGTCTCGCACAGGGCGACGGCCCACCGGGTCTGCGCCGCCCACGCGTCGTCGCGCTCGCCGGCCCGCTGCAGGCGAAGCGCTCCGAACTCACGCACCGTCTCGAGCATGCGATAGCGCACCGTACCCTCGGACTCCACCACCGTCAGGAGGGACTGCTCCACGAGGCCGTCGACGACGTCGGCGCCCCCGTCGCCGAGCACCTCGACGGCGGCGCCGGGTGTGACGCCGTCGTGGAACACCGAGAGCCATGTCAGTCCGCGTTGCTGGTCCGGCGAGAGCAGGTCCCAGGACCAGCCGATCACGGCGCTGAGCGTCTGGTGGCGGGCCGGTGCCGACCGGTCGCGACCACGCAGGAGCGCGAAGCGATCGCTGAGTGCCCGGCGTACCTCCTCCGCCGACATGGTCCTGATCCGGGACGCCGCCAGCTCGACTGCGAGGGGTAGGCCGTCGAGCCGTTCGACGATGTCAGCGACGACGTCGCGAGGAAGCTCGGCCTCGGGCCTCGCGGCCCGGGCCCGGCGGACGAACAGCGCACTTCCGTCGGCGACCGCGAGCTGGCTCAGGTGGAACACCCGCTCGGCGGCGATTCCGAGCGGCGCCCGGCTCGTGGTGACCACGCGGAGGTCGCGGGTCGTCACCAGGAGATAAGCCACCAGGGACGCCACCGCCTCGAGCACGTGCTCACAGTTGTCGAGGACCAGCAGGGTCGGGGCCGCGTCCAGCTCCTGGGCGATGCGGCCGCGAACGTCGTTGAGCTGTGAGGGCGTGAGGGTGCGGCGGCCCGTGACCGAGTTCCGGACGCCGAGCGCCGACCCGACCGCGGAGACGACGTCGTCGGGCGAGCCGATGCCGACCAGCTCCACGAAGTGCACGCGGGGCTGGGTCGCCTCGCGAGCCAGCACGTGCGCGACCCGGGTCTTGCCTAGCCCGCCCGGACCCAGGATCGTGGTCAACCGGCTGGTGCGGACCAGCGCACGCAGCCCCTCGAGGTCGTGCTCACGCCCGAGCAGCTCGTCGGCGTCGTAGCGCACGCCGCTGCGGACCGGCTCGTCGGCGGCGAGCAGCTCTCGGTGGACCCGCTGGAGCGCCGGGTCGGGGTCGATCCCGAGCCGGTCGGCGAGGTCGCGGCGGTAGTCGTCGTAGCGGGCCAGAGCGGGGGCGGCGCCGTGGGCGGCAGCCTCGCTCCGCAGCAGCGCCTCGAGGGTCTCCGCGTCGTCCGGGGCGGTCGCGTGGGCCTCGAGGAGCGCGCCGACGGCCGCGGCGTCCTGCCCGCTGCGGCTCAGCGCCAGCCCGCGCATCCGGCGTACGGCGCGCGCCCGGCCCTCCGCGGCGCGGCGCAACCGAGCCAGCGCGCCCTCCCCCACCGCATCGCCCGCACCTGCCAGCAGACCGGCCGCCGCCTCGGTGAGGACCACGGCCTGCGGCGCCCGTCCGTCCGCCAGCGCTCGGTCAGCGTCCGTGACCAGCTGCTCGAGCACCCAGGCGTCCACCGCGTCGGGCGCGAGGGCGAGCCGATAGCCGCCGTCGGCGCGCGCAAGCGTCTCGGCGCCGAGCTGCGTACGCAGCCGGGAGACCAGCACCTGCAGCGCCTTGCCCGGCACCACCGGCAGGTCCTCGCCCCAGACCTCGTCGACGAGCCGCTGGTCGGCCAGGCCCGACGGGTGCAGCGCGAGGGCGGCCAGAAGGTCGGCCGGCCGCGCACCCGCCACCGGCGCACCGGCGTACGACACCTCGTCGAGGAGCCGCAGCAGGATGGTCACCCGGCCCAGCATAGGAATCACCACGGACCGACAGGTGCGCGGTGACCAGACACGGGCCAAGATGGCCTCGTTGCCGACCCTCCGATCACCGGGAGCCATCGTGAAGAGCACCATGCAGGACGTCCAGCTCACCATCGGCTCGCTGATGAGGCACGGCACCACCGTCCACGCCGACGCCGAGGTGGTGACCGCGACCGCGGACGGCGTACGCAGCCGGTCCTTCGCCGAGCTGGGTCGCCGGGCCGCACAGCTGGCCCACGGGCTCCGCAGCCTCGGCATCACCGGCGACCAGCGGGTGGCGACGTTCCAGTGGAACAACGTCGAGCACCTCGAGGCCTACCTCGCGGTTCCGTCCATGGGCGCGGTGCTGCACACCCTCAACATCCGGCTCTTCCCCGAGCAGCTGGTCTACATCGCCAACCATGCCGAGGACCAGGTCGTCATCGTCGACGACTCCCTGGTGCCGCTGCTGGCCGCCCAGCTCCCGCAGCTCACCACGGTGACCCACGTGCTCGTGGCGGGACCCGACGCCGCCTCGGCCGACCTCGACTCGCTGCGTTCCGCCGGCAAGGAGGTTTTGCTGTACGAGGACCTGCTGGCCGGGCAGCCCGAGGAGTTCGACTGGCCCGAGGTGGACGAGCGTGACGCCGCCGCGATGTGCTACACGAGCGGTACGACGGGCAACCCCAAGGGCGTCGTCTACAGCCACCGCTCGGCCTGGCTGCACTCGCTGGCCGTCAGCACCGGCAACGTCAGCGGCATCAACAGCCACGACCGGGTGCTGCCGATCGTGCCGATGTTCCACGCCAACGCCTGGGGGCTGGCCTACGCCGCCCTCATGAACGGCGCGTCGCTGTGCATGCCCGACCGCTGGCTGCAGGCCGAGCCGATGGTCCGGTTCATCCAGGCGAGCCGGCCCACCATGTCGGGAGCCGTGCCGACGGTGTGGAACGACGTACTCCACTACCTCGACGAGCACCCGGACGTGAAGCTCGACTCCCTCAAGATGATCCTCTGCGGCGGCTCCGCGGTGCCGGTCGCGCTGCAGAAGGCGCTCCAGGAACGCCACGGCATCCACGTCCGGCAGGCCTGGGGCATGACCGAGACCTCACCGGTGGCGTCGGCGGGCATGATCCCGGTCGGCGTCGAGGGCGACGCCCAGTGGAAGTACCGCGGCTCGCAAGGGCGGCTGTTGTGCGGTGTCGAGGGCCGGATCGTCGGCGATGACGGCGCGTCGCTCCCCTGGGACGGCGAGTCGGTCGGCGAGCTGGAGGTGCGCGGGTCCTGGGTCACCGGGAGCTACTACGACTCCGACGACCCCGAGGTGAACGACAAGTTCCACGACGGCTGGCTGCGCACCGGCGACGTCGGCAGCCTCGACCCGCTCGGCTACATCACGCTGACCGACCGGGCCAAGGACGTGATCAAGTCCGGCGGTGAGTGGATCAGCTCGGTCGACCTCGAGAACGCCCTGATGGGCCACCCCGACGTGATCGAGGCCGCGGTGGTCGGGATCCCGGACGAGAAGTGGCAGGAGCGCCCGCTCGCGACCGTCGTGCTGCGCGAGGGCGCCACGACCACGGTCGAGGACCTGCGCGAGCACCTCGGTACGTCGTTCGCCAAGTGGCAGCTGCCCGACGCCTGGGCCTTCATCGACCAGGTGCCGCGCACCTCGGTGGGCAAGTTCGACAAGAAGGTGCTGCGCCGCGAGTTCGCCGACGGCACCTACCAGGTACAGCGCGCCGGCGACTGAGCCGACCTGCTCAGATGACGGCCTTGCGCTGGGCGGTGGCCAGGCGGGTGAGCGCGAACTCGGTGATCCGGACCAGCGCCCGCTTGGCCGAGGCCCGGTCGCGGGCGTCGACGGTGATCAGGGGCACGTCCTCGGGCAGGGCGAGCGCCTCGGCGATCTCGTGGAGCGGGTACTTCGGGCCACCCTCGAACTCGTTGACGGCCACGATGAACGGGACGCTCTTGGACTCGAAGTAGTCCAGCGGAGCGAAGGCGGCGTCCAGGCGTCCGGTGTCGACCAGGACGATCGCACCGATCGCGCCACGCACCAGGTCGTCCCACATGAACCAGAAGCGCTTCTGGCCCGGCGTACCGAACAGGTACAGCACGAGGTCCTCGGCCAGGGTGATCCGGCCGAAGTCCATGGCGACGGTGGTCGTCGACTTGCCCGGCGTCGCGGCCAGGTCGTCGACGCCCTCGGACTCGTTGGTGACGAGCGCCTCGGTGCGCAGCGGGACGATCTCCGAGACCGACCCGACCAGGGTGGTCTTGCCGACACCGAAGCCGCCTGCCACGACGATCTTCGTCGAGGCAGCGGTGCGGTGACGGTTAGAGAGCACGGAGTCCACGGAGGGTCCTTTCGAGAAGGTCGAAGCGTTCGTCGTCGGTGGAGTTCTCGGTGAGCGTCGCCTGCACGTGCACGTAGCCCTGCTGGACGAGATCGCCCAGCAGCACTCGGGTCACGCCGATCGGCGTCTTCACCAGGGCCGAGACCTCCGCCACCGAGCGGAGGTCGCAGACATGGATGATCCGGCCCTGCAGGTCCTCACCCCAGGCACGTCGGGTCGCCGAGGTGTCCAGCCGCAGGGTCGCCTCCAGCGGGAGGTCGACCACGGACCGGGTCCGGCCCGCCGTCAGTGCGTAGGGTCGGACGATGCGAGCCGCCGGCGGGCTGAGCGGCCGCGTCTGCTCGATGTCGCGTTCATCGTCTGCCATGGCACCCGTTACCCCCCATGCACCCGGGCCCGCGCCTGCACCATCTGGCCCACGCGCTCGACGAGGAGGGCCATCTCGTAGCCGACCTGGCCGATGTCGGCGGTGGCCTGGGTGAGCACCGCGAGGTGCGACCCGTCACCGACGCTCATCAGGAGCATGAAGCCGTTCTGCATCTCCACGATGGTCTGCAGCACCGCGCCGCCCTCGAAGAGGCGGGCGGCACCGGTCGCGAGGCTGGCGAGCCCCGACGACACCGCCGCCACCTGCTCGGCGCGCTCGGCCGGGAGCCGCACGCTGGCGGCCATCAGCAGGCCGTCGGCGGACACCAGTACGGCGTGCGCGGCACCGGGGACACTGTCGACGAACCGGTTGACGACCCAGTCCAGCTCGCGGGTCTCGGTCTCGACCGTGGTCTTCTCTGCCTGGAGGCTCTCGGTCATGCTGGGCCAGTCTCCTCGTGCGCGTAGTCGTTGCTGACGGGTTGTGCAGCGGCTGCCGCCCGGCCGCGGGACACGCCGGCGGCGTGGGCGGCAAGACGGTTGCGGATCGCGTCCGGGTCTCGGGCGACGACCGTGGGTTCGTTGCTGACGCCACCGGGGACCAGGCGGCCGCCGGGGCGGCGAACGGGCAGCCCGGTGCGGGTGTGGTCCTCGGAGACGGTCTCGACGCTCTCGGCGCTCTCGGCGGCGGTCCAGCCACGGTCGACCTCGACGTCGACCCACGTGGTGTCACCCTCGTCGTTGAGCCAGTTCGAGCGGAGCTGGCCGAAGATCGGCGTGTTCAGTGGACCGGCGTCGGGCACCTGCTCGCTGTCGAGTGCGGCGGCGGCCGGAGTGGCGGACAGCGGGCGGCGGATGGTGAGCCGGAGCTGAGACTCGGCCGGCGAGCCGAACCCATTGGTCCCGGGTGTCGATGCGGCCGACGCCACGGGCGCCAGCGGAGCCTCGGGGGCATGCTCCGGGGCTGTCTCGGCGGCGGGCACGGTGACCGGCTCCGCGACGTGCTCGGCGGCCGGCACGGTGACCGGTTCGGTGACCGGCTCCGCGGCCGGCGCAGCCGGCTTGGCGTACGCCAAGCCGGGGGTGCCGAGCGGGTTGTCGCCCCAGTCGTCGGTCAGAGGGTCGGCCTCGGGCGGTGCCGGCTCGTCCTCGGCCACGGCGCTGTCGACCGCCACCTCGGCGGCCGGCTCCTCGTCGTACTCGAAGGCCGGAGCCGGCTCCTCGGGGATGTCGTCGGTCGACCGGTACGCCGACTCCTCGACGGGCTCGTCGACGGGCTCGTCGACGGGCTCGGCGAACGAGTCCTCGCGGCGGCTGCCGCCGAAGACCGGGGTGAAGACGTTGGACGGGGCGTCGGCCTCGTCGTGGAACGCGGCCGGCTCGCTCGCGGGCAGCTGCGGGTCGTCGTACGGGCTGGGCAGGGCGGCGGGCTCGTAGGGCGGCGGCACCGCCGGCGCCTCGAACATGCTGACCGCGGAGGCCGGTGTCGCGACTGGCTCCGGCTCCGGCGCGGAGACGCCGGGGCGGCGTCGAGGCAGCCCGGTGACGGCGGCGATCGCCTCCTCGATGCGCTCGAGGTAGGGGTCGTACTCCTCCTCCGGCTCGGGCTCGACGACGACCTCCGGCTCCTCGATCTCCTCGGGGGCGTCCATCAGGGAGACGTGCTCGACGGGGCCGTCGCCGACCAGGACGCCGGTGGGCAGCATGATCGAGGCGATGATGCCGCCGCCGTTGGGGTTGCGGCGGAGCTTGACCTTGAGGCCGTGCTCCTCGGCCAGCCGGCTGACCACGAACAGGCCCATCCGGCGGGCGGTGTCGATGGTGACCTCGCCGCCGCTCTTGAGCGAGTCGTTGGCGCGGGCCAGCGAGTCGCCGGCCATGCCGAGGCCGGAGTCGATGATCTCGATCTCGACCTCGCCGCCGTCCTCGGCGGCCTGGATCGTGACCGGGCTGCCCGGAGGCGAGTAGGACAGCGCGTTGTCGATCAGCTCGGCCATCAGGTGGACGACGTCGGAGGCCGCGCGGCCCATGATCATCCGGTCGGGCGCGGAGTCGATGCGCACGCGCTGGTAGTCCTGGACCTCGGAGACGGCCGCGTGGATCACGTCGGAGACGCTCAGCTCCTCGAAGCTGGCGGTGCGACCCGTCGTACCACCGAGGATCACCAGGCTCTCAGCGGTACGGCGCATCCGGGTGGCGAGGTGGTCGAGGCTGAACAGCTGCTCGAGGCGCTGCGGGTCCTCCTCGTCCTGCTCCAGCGACTCGATGAGGGCCAGCTGTTGGTTGACCAGGGTGGTGTTGCGGCGCGACAGGGTGACGAACATGGCGCCCACCTGGGCTCGCAGCTGGGCCTCACCGGTCGCCAGGGAGACCGCCTGCAGGTGCATGTCGTCGACCGCACGGGCGAGCTGTCCGAGCTCCTCCTCGGTGTGCACGTCGATCGGGACGAACTCCTCGGGCGCCTCGCCCTTCCGGATCCGCTCGACGGTCTCGGGCAGCTTCACGTGGGCCGCGTCGAGGGCGCCGGCGCGCACCCTGCGCAGCGGGTTGATCAGGGCGCGGGCCACGACGAGGGCGAGCAGCACCGAGGCCAGCAGCGCCAGCAGGATGACGCCGGTGTCGGTGAAGGCCCGGGTCTTCGCGGCGGACGCGCTGCTCGCGAGCTGGTCGTTGATCTTGGTCAGCAGCTTGGAGGACACGAGGTCGTACTTCGCGAACAGACCCGGCGTGGCAGCGAGGTTCGCGGCGGCCGACGTCGTGGCCTGGCCGAGTCGGCTGCCGTTCGCGGAGACCAGCGAGGCGACCTGGCGGCCGCCGGCACCGCTGGCCTTGACGTTGTCGAGGGCCGACCCCTCGACACCGATCTCGGCCGCCAGCCACACCGACTCGAGCAGCGAGGCCTTCTGGCTGGCGCTCTGGATCAGCAGCTGCTGCTTGACCAGTGAGGCGCGGGCGTTCACGCTCTGGACCAGGCCCTGGACGCGCGGGTCGGGGGTGCCGTTGGTGTTCAGCGTCGAGGTGATCAGGGCGTTGGTCAGCCGGGCCATGTCACTGACCTGCACGGGTGCGGTGGCGGTGATACCGGTGCCCGTGCCGTTGCGCAGGGTCTCGCCGATCTGGGTCAGCTGGTCGACCAGGTCGCTCTGGGTGCCGTCGAGGTTGGCTGAAGCGGCGGCCTTCTTGAGGCTTGCGAGCGAGTCGGTGTAGCCCTGGGTGGCGTCGGTCTTCTGCTCCCCGCCGAGCTGGTCGGACAGCGAGGCCGGGAGTGCGAGCCGCTCGGTGGCGGAGAGGTAGCCGATGGCGGGGTTGAGGACGGTGGCGCGCTGCTGGTTGGTCGAGTAGTCGCGCGCGGAGCTCAGCTCGGACGAGACACGCAGGCCGCCGAAGACGACGGCGAGGATGACGGGGAGGGCGAGCACCGCCACGACCTTGCGGCGCACCGACCATGCGGACACACGAAATCCTGAGAACGCGCCCGAGATGGCGTCACGGCGAATGTTCAGCAACGGAACTCCAGGAACTCTCGAGTCGAACCCGCATCTCAGACCGGTGTCAGCGATGGTCGGGCCTGGGTCGCCCGGCGCTGCCACGATAGGCACCCGATGCGTCGCACGATGGCGCTTTGGCAAAGAAGTGGGCCGAACGGGGGCACGTCATGGCCCGTTCGGACTAGTCCCCTTGTGTGCGGGCTCGGGGATGAGCGGCCGCGAAGACCTCACGCAGGTTGTCCACGGTGACCAGCGTGTAGATCTGGGTGGTCGTCACCGAGGCGTGGCCGAGCAGCTCCTGGACCACCCGGACGTCGGCGCCACCCTCCAGCAGGTGGGTGGCGAACGAGTGACGGAGCGTGTGCGGTGAGACGTCGCGGGTCACCCCAGCCCGGTCGGCGGCCTTGACCAGGACCGTCCAGGCGGACTGGCGGGAGAGCCGGCCGCCGCGGGCGTTGAGGAAGAGCGCGCCCGCGCGTTCCGACGTACCCACGGCGGCGAGCTCCGGGCGGCCTCGGGTCAGGTAGGCGTCGACGGCAGCCAGGGCGTAGGAGCCCACTGGCACCAGCCGCTCCTTGCCGCCCTTGCCCCGCAGCAGGACCGTGCCGTCCACTCGGTCGAGGTCGTCGACGTCGAGCCCGACGGCCTCCGAGATCCGGGCGCCGGTGCCGTAGAGCACCTCCAGGAGGGCGCGGTCGCGCAGCGCCAGGGTGGTGCCGGCCGACCCGGCCGCGTCGAGGATCGACTCCACGTCGGCCAGCGGCAACGCCTTCGGGAGCCGACGCGCCGGGGAGGGCGGCCGCACGGCCGAGGCGGGGTCGGTGGTGGCCAGCCCGTCGGCGACGCAGAACCGGTGGAAGCCGCGTACGGCGACCACGGTCCGGCCGGCCGAGGTCGCCGACAGCGGCTGGTGCTCGGGGTCCCCCTCACGCAGGCCGACCAGGAACGTCGACACCGTCGCCTCGGTCACGGCATCGAGATCCTCGATCCCGTCCGCGTCGAGGAACGCGACGTACCGCCGCAGGTCACGGCGGTACGACGAGAGCGTGTTCGCCGCGAGCCCCCGCTCGACCGCCAGGTGGTCGAGGTAGGTCCGCAGTGCGACCCGTGGCTCAGCCAAGCCCAGCCAGCACCTCGTCGGGCGCCACGGCGTCGATGCCCACGGCCTCACCGACAGGCACGTTGGTCAGGGTGCCGTCGTGCGTGTTGAGGCCCAGGGAAAGGCTGTGGTCGGCCCGGCAGGCCTCGACCCAGCCCTTGTCGGCGAGCGCTACGGCGTACGGGAGCGTCGCGTTCGTGAGGGCGTACGTCGAGGTGTTCGGCACCGCGCCGGGCATGTTCGCCACGCAGTAGAAGATCGAGTTGTGGACCGGGAACGTCGGGTCCGCGTGCGTGGTGGGGTGGGTGTCCTCGAAGCAGCCGCCCTGGTCGACGGCGATGTCGACGAGCACCGAGCCCGGCTTCATCTCCGAGACGAGCTGGTTGCTGACCAGCTTGGGGGCCTTGGCGCCGGGGATCAGCACCGCGCCGATCACCATATCGGCCTCGCGGACCTGCTGCTGGATCGCCAGCTGCGAGGACGCCAGCCCGTGGACCCGGTTGTTGTAGCGCCAGAACGACATCCGCAGCTTGTCGAGGTCGGTGTCGAGCAGGGTCACGTCCGCACCCATGCCGAGCGCGATGTTGGCGGCGTTCTGACCCGAGACACCGGCCCCGATGATGACGACCTTGGCGTTCGCGACGCCGCCGACGCCGCCCATCAGGACACCCCGGCCGCCCTCGGCCTTGAGCATCGAGTAGGCGCCGACCTGCGGCGCGAGGCAGCCGGCCACCTCGGACATCGGGTAGAGCAGCGGCAGCCCGCCGCTGGGCAGCTGCACGGTCTCGTAGGCGATGCCGGTGACCTTGCGCGCGATCAGCTCCTCGGTGAGGGGCTTGTCGGCGGCGAGGTGCAGGTAGGTGAAGAGGGTCAGGCCCTCCCGCATCCGGTGGTACTCCTCGGCGATCGGCTCCTTGACCTTGAGCACCATGTCGGCGGTGCCCCAGACCTCGTCCGCGCCGTCGAGGATCTTGGCTCCCGCGCCGACGAACTCGGCGTCATCGATCTGGGAGCCGACCCCGGCGCCCTTCTCGACGAAGACCTCATGACCGTGCGCGGTGAGCTCATGGACGCCGATCGGCGTGATCGCGACGCGGTACTCGTGGTTCTTGACTTCCTTCGGGACGCCGACCTTCACGGGGCACACTCCTAGTTCGGTGGCCCACGCTCGTGTGAGCCGGTCCGACACTACCGAGTTGTGACGCCGGGCACGTCTCCGGGCACGCCCCGGGGCGCGTCAGGACCGGTCGGCGGCCGCCTCGACGCCGCGCATGGTGCGCAGCACGTTGCGACAGGTGAGCTTCGCGAGGTCGTCGTCGGACCAGCGCCGCTCGGCCAGCGCCGCCAGCAGCCGGGGGTACGACGAGACGTCCTCGAGCCCTTCGGGAAGATGGTCGACGCCGTCGTAGTCGCCACCGAGGCCGACGTGGTCGATGCCGGCGACCTCACGCACGTGCTCCAGGTGGGTCACGACGTCGGCCAGGGTCGAGCGCGGCCCGGGCGACTCGGCTCGGTGCGCGCGCTCGACGACGTTGTACGCCGAGAGGTCGCGGAGGTCGATCCCCTGGGCCAGGGCGCGCCGGTCTGTCTCCAGCGCCCAGTCGCGCACCGCCTGGGTGACGAACCGCGGCACGAAGGTCACCATGCAGGTGCCGCCGTTGTCGGCCAGCCGCGCCAACACGTCGTCGGGCACGTTGCGCGGGTGGTTGCACACGGCGTACGCCGAGGAGTGGGAGAACACCACCGGCGCGCGGGCGACGTCGAGGGCATCGCGCATCGTGTCGTGGCTGACGTGGGAGAGGTCGACGATCATCCCGATCCGGTTCATCTCCGCGACCACGCCGCGGCCGACGTCGTTCAGCCCGCCGAGCACCGGCTCGTCGGTGGCCGAGTCGGCCCACGGCAGGTTGTCGTTGTGGGTCAGCGTCAGGTAGCGGACCCCGAGCCGGTGGTAGAGCCGCAGCACGGCGAGCGACCCGTCGATCTGGTGACCGCCCTCGGCGCCCATCAGGCAGGCGATCCGGCCGGCTGCCCAGGCCGCCTCGACCTCGTCAGCGGTGGTCGCGAGCGCGAGCTGGTCGGCGTACCTCGCGACCATGGCGTACGCCGCGTCGATCTGCTCCAGGGTCGAGGTGACGGCCCGCGCCCCCTCCTGGGTCGGCACGAACACCGACCAGAACTGGGCCCCCACTCCCCCCTCCCGCAGCCGCGGCAGGTCGGTGTGGGTGCGGGTCTGGCGTTGTGCGAGGTCGTAGCGGTCGAGGTCGTAGCCGACCAGGTCGCGCAGCGCCCAGAGCAGGTCGTTGTGGCCGTCGAGCACGGGGTGCCGGCGGAGCAGGTCGTCGACGTCGTGGCTCACGGGTTCGGTTTTACCAGCGGAAAGAGGATGGTGTCGCGGATGGACAGCCCGGTCAGGTTCATCACCAGTCGGTCGATCCCGAGTCCCAGCCCACCGGCGGGCGGCATGCCGTACTCCAGCGCCTGGAGGAAGTCCTCGTCGACCCGCATCGCCTCCCGGTCGCCGGCCGCGGCGAGGAGCGACTGCGCCATCAGCCGGGCCCGCTGGTCGAGTGGGTCGGTCAGCTCGCTGTACGCCGTGCCCTGCTCGGAGCCGAAGATGACGAGGTCCCACTTCTCCGCCAGACGCGGCTCGTCGCGGTGCTGGCGGGCCAAGGGCACGTTCTCCTTCGGGAAGTCGGTGTAGAACACCGGCGTCGTGGTGCTGCTCTCGCAGAGCACACCGTAGATCTGCTCGAGCACATAGCCCCAGGGGGCGCTCGGGTCGAGGACCAGACCGATCCGGGTCGCATGGCAGCGCAGGTCCGCCACCGAGGTGTCGGGCGTGACCACCTCTCCCAGCACCGTCGAGACGGCGCAGCAGACCGTCCGCACCGGCCAGTCGCCGGAGAGGTCGACCTCGACGATCCGGCCGGTGGCGTCGGGACGGCGCGCGACGGGCGCGCCGTACACCGCCGTCGCGGCCTCCTGGATGATCGCCTGGGTGAGCAGCCGCATCGAGTGGTAGTCACCGCAGGCCTCGTAGACCTCCAGCGAGGTGAACTCGGGGTTGTGCGTGGAGTCGGCCCCCTCGTTGCGGAACTGCCGTCCCACCTCGAAGACCTTCTCCAGGCCGCCCACCAGGAGGCGCTTCAGGTGCAGCTCGGTCGCGATCCGCAGCGACAGGTCGAGGTCGTAGGCGTTGCTGTGGGTCTCGAACGGCCGGGCGTTCGCCCCGCCGTGGATCCGCTGCAGGACCGGCGTCTCCACCTCCATGAACCCGCGCGCATGCAAGGAGTCGCGGACGCTGCGGACCACGGTGGACCGGATCCTGGCCACGTCGCGCGCCTCGGGCCGGATGATCAGGTCGACGTAGCGCTGCCGCACCCGGGCCTCGGGGTCGGTGAGCCCCTTGTGCTTGTCGGGGAGCGGGCGCAGGGCCTTGCTGATGATCTGCAGCGACTCGACGTGCACGGACAGCTCGCCGTGCCGGGTCGTCATCACCTGGCCGGTGACACCGAGGTGGTCGCCGAGGTCGACCTCGCGCCGCCAGAGGTCGTGGAGCTCGTCGCCGACGACGGCCCGGCTGATCATCAACTGGAGGTCGCCGCTGCCATCGCGCAGGGTGGCGAATCCGAGGCCGCCCAGGTCCCGCTTGAGCAGGACCCGGCCGATCACGGAGACGCGTTCCCCGGTCCAGGTGTCCAGGGCCGGATCGCCGGCGGCCTCGCGCACCTCGGCCAGTGTGTGCGTGCGCGCGCACACGACTGGATAGGGGTCGATGCCACGAGCCCGGAGCCGCTCGACCTTGGCTCTGCGGACCCGGAACTGCTCGGGCACCCGTCGGCAGGCCAGCGCGGCGGCGACGGCGTCCTCGGGCGGCGGGATGAGGAGCCGCACGCTCTCGGCGTACTCCAGAGTCGCGCCGGCGAGCGTGCCGGTGTCGTCGGCGCCCGCCCGGCGCAGGAACCGCGAGAGCGACGGACGGGACAGGAACCCCTCGGCGCTGCCGGCGGCGGCGCCGACCCGAGGCAGGTCGGAGGCGTACTCGAAGCACAGGAACCGGGGCTGCCAGGCGGGCTGGTACTTGGCGTTGGAGCGGTAGAGCGACTCCAGCTGCCAGTTGCGGCTGGCCAGCAGCAGTGCTTGGCGCCACAGCCGCGCGACCGGGCCGGCTCCGATCTCGGCACCGCGCTCGAAGGCCTCGCGGAACATCGCGAAGTTCAGCGACACCGGTCCGACACCGACCGTCGCCGAGCGCTCGGCCAGCGCGGAGACCATCAGCTCGATCAGCCCGTTGTCGGCCGTCGGGTCGCGCCGCATCAGGTCCAGCGACAGCCCGTTGCCACCCCAGGGCACGAAGCTGAGGAAGCCGCGCAGGGCGCCGGTGGCGTCGCGGGCTGAGACCAGGACGCAGTCGCCGTCGAGCGGGTCCTCGACCCGGCCGAGGGCCATCGAGAAGCCGCGCTCGTCGCCGCCGTCGCCGCGCCACTGTCCGGCCGCGTCGGCCATCTCGGCGAAGCCGGCGGCATCGAGCGCCCGGTGCCGTTGGACCAGGGTGGTGTAGCCGCGGCGCTGCAGCCGCGCGACCGCCGTACGCACCGGCTTCATGCCCGGTCCCTCGAGGGAGAAGGCACGGAAGTCGATGATCGCCTCGTCGCCGATCTCGAAGGCGTTCAGTCCGGCTCGTGCGTACGCCGCGGCGCCGGCCGGCCCGGCGCCCATCACGGCCAGGCTGAGCCCGGCCTTGCGGGCGTGGTCGCGCCAGCGGGCGATGGCAGCGTCCCAGGCCTGCGGGTCGCCGACCGGGTTTCCGCTGGCCAGGCTGATCGAGCCGAACGCCCGGTAGGACACTCCGGCCCGCGCCTCCGACGGCTCGTCGTGGTCCCACACGACCGCCTTGTCGCGGCGGGTTGCGAAGTAGCCGAGAGAGTCGAGGTCGCCGTGCTCGCGGAGCAGAGTGCGGACCCGTGCCTCGTCCTCGGCGGACAGTCTCCGGGTGTCGGGAGTCGGCCGGAACAGCATCAGTGCTGACAACACGACGACGCACGCGCCGAGCAGGCCGATGACCCCGTGCACCCACAGCGGGGCCGAGACGGCGGTGCCCTGGCTGCCGTGCCGGCCGACCTCCGAGAGCATCTGCCTCAGCACGTAGTGCTGGGTCTCGTCGGCGCTGCCGCTCTCGCCGAAGCGGCCCACCAGGAGCGCGCCGACGACGAGGACGATCGCTCCCCCGAGGACGAAGATCGTCAGGGCTGCCCGGAGGCTGCCGGCCACGTGGCGGACGACGAACTGGTAGCGGACCCGCCAGGCCAGCACGATCGCGGCACCGACGACCACCAGCCCGATCAGGGTGGCGAGGTCGAACTCCTGGGCCAGGAAGGCGATCCGAGCGAGCCAGGGGATCACCAGCCACCAGATGAAGGTCAGCCACCAGGCGCCGCGGATCCGACGGCGGAGCGCCGCTCCCATCACCGCCAGCAGCGCGGCGTAGACCAGGCTCGGGACGACCGGAATGGTGAGGGCGGAGACGATGTCCTCGGGGCGGGCGAAGTAGTTGCGCCAGTCCGACACGCAGCTGACGACGACGGTGAAGGCCGCGAAGGCGTACATGACGGCGGCGAAGCGGTCGGGCCAGCGGTCGTCCAGGGTGCGCGCCGGCACCGGGCGCGCCTCCTGCGGCTGCTCGGTCACTCTTGCAGCATCCTCTGTCGACACCTCCCCGACCACGCTCACACGCTCCCCCTGCTCTTGACCTGACCCGCCGCGACGGCGGCTCCTCCGAGGACACCTTGAGCCATGGACGACCGCGACGCGGCATCTTCGTGACTATCGGCCCGATCGAACCCCGATCAGGGGCTTTGGTCCCCACCCATGACGGCGGCGTCAGAGCCGGCCGCGGCGCCGCAGTGCGTCGTAGGCGAGCACGCAGGCTGCAATCGGTGACTCTCCGACCCGGCCGTCGAGCACTGCGTCGATCAGGTCGTCCACCGGCACCCAGAGCCGCTCCATGTCGGCCTCCTCGTGCTCGAGAGCGAAGTCGCCCCGGCTCACCGGGCGCAGGTCGCGGGCCAAGAAGCAGACCTGCTGCTCGTCGGTGATCCCGGCGGACGGGTAGAGCGCGAAGAGCCGCCGCCACTCCCCCGCCTCGAGCTCGGCCTCCTCGCGGAGCTCGCGCTGGGCGGTTGTCAGCGGGTCCTCACCCTCGGCGTCGCGCAACCCGGCCGGGAGCTCGATGAGCCGCGCCTGCACGGGGTGCCGGTACTGCCGCAGGCAGCACACCCGCTCCTGGTCGTCGACGGCCAGGACCACGACTGCTCCGGGGTGCTCGAAGACCCAGCGGTCGAACGGCGTGCCTGCGGCCTCGCCGGGACGTCGTACCCGGTCGGCGCGGAGCGCCATCAGCCAGTCGCCCCGGTAGAGGTCGCGCGACCCGTCGACCGGCCAGCTCTCGGGGGCGTCGGCGATCGGCTCGCTCGGCGTGGGCACGCAGTCACGCTACCGGGACGTCACCGGGCTACAGGCGGCCCGACTTCACGACCCGGCTCAGGAACTGCTGCGTCCGCTCCTCGTGCGGGTCCTCGAAGATCTGCTGGGCCGAGCCGTGCTCCAGGATCTGGCCGGCGTCGAGGAAGCACACCTGGCTGGCGACCTCCTTGGCGAAGCCCATCTCGTGGGTCGCCAGCAGCATCGTGAGACCGCCGTGGGCGAGCTCGCGGACGATCTCGAGCACGTCGCCGACGAGCTCGGGGTCGAGCGCCGCGGTGATCTCGTCGAGCAGCATGACCCGCGGCTGCATCGCCAGCGCCCGCACGATCGCCACGCGCTGCTGCTGGCCGCCCGACAGGCTGTCGGGGTACGCCGGCGCCTTCTCGGCCATGCCAACGGACTCCAGAAGAAGCATGCCGCGCTCACGAGCCTCGGCCTTGTTGATGCCGCCCACGCGCGTGGGAGCCAGCATCACGTTCTCGATCACCGACATGTGGGGGAACAGGTTGTAGCTCTGGAAGACGATGCCGACGTCGCGCCGCAGAGCGTTCAGGTCGACCCCGGCCCCGGTCACGGTGTCGCCCTCGATCCGGATGGCGCCGGAGTTGATCTCCTCCAGCGCGTTGACGCAGCGCAGCAACGTCGACTTGCCGGACCCGGAGGCGCCGATCAGGCAGACCACCTCGTGCCGCTCGACGTTGAGCGAGACACCCTTGAGGACCTCGTTGTGGCCGAAGGACTTGTGCACCTCGTCGATCTCGAGGAACGCCATCAGCTGCCACCTGCTCGCTTCTTGGAGTCCCGGTCGATCAGCCAGTCGACGAAGCGCGCCTGCGGGATCGTGATCAGGATGAACAGGAACGCGACCACCGTGATCGGGGAGAGGTTGAACAGCTTCGACTCCCACAGCCCGGCCGTCAGCAACGCCTCGGGGATCGCCGCGACAGACAGGAGCGCGGTGTCCTTCTGCAGGCTGATGAAGTCGTTGAGCAGGGGCGGGATCACCCGGCGGACGGCTTGCGGCACGAGGACGGTCCGCAGGGTCTGGGTGTAGCTGAGACCCAACGACCGGGCGGCGGCGCTCTGGCTGGGGTGGATCGATGACAGACCCGCCCGGTAGACCTCCGAGACGTAGGCCGTGTACGTCAGGGTCAGCGCGGTGATGCCGAGCCAGACCGTCGGCATGGTCTGGAAGAACTTGACTCCGGTCAGCGGCAGGCCGAAGACGATCAGCAGGATGACCACGATCGCCGGGATCGCCCGGAACACGTCGCAGTAGACCACCGCGATCGCGCGGAGAGGAGCGCCGGCGCGGCCGGGCAGCATCCGCACGATCGCCACCAGGAGGCCGAGGACCAAGACCAGCACCTCCGAGACACACGCGACCCAGATGTTCGTCCAGAAGGCACGGACGATCTCGTGGAACGACAGCTTGATGTCGGGGATGTTGAAGAACGTGCCCGCTACTCCACCGCTGTTGGCGAAGACGAAGATGATGAGGAGCGCGATGATGAGGACAGCGGCAGCCCACCCCATCGAGATCATGGCCTCCTCGCGTCCGCTGGCGGCGACCCGACGGGCGGCGACGAGCTCGTCCTGGGCGAGCAGGGCCGCGCGCTGCCGGGCCTTGGCGAACGCACGGATGGCGGGGATCCACGCATAGAGGCTCAGGACGACCAGCACGATGCCGACGATCGTGGAGATCGGCCCGTCGTGGTTGTAGTCCCGCACCATCATCGCGGCCTTCGCCATCAGCAAGGTGGCGAGGATCGAGAGGACCAGGCCCAGCCCCGCCAGGCCGGAGACCCGGTGAGGCGGGGCCGGGGTGGGACCCGGTTGAAGCTCCTCGCTGACGAGGATCGAGGCGCTCATCGGGCGCGGACTACTTGATCGTCCACACCGGGACCGAGGCCGGGTCGCCACCGAAGGCGGGACCCAGGTAGGTCTTGGACAGGTTGTCCAGGGTGCCGTCGCTCAGCATCGTGGCGATGCCCGAGTCGAGGGCATCCTTGTTGGCCGAGCCCTTGGGGTAGATCGCGCCGTACTGCTCGCCGGTCTTGTACTGCCCCACGACCTCGAGGGCCCCGTTGGTCTGCTTTGCCTCCGCGAGCACGATCGCGGTGTCCAGGAAGGCTGCGTCGGACTGGCCCGACAGGACGCTCTGGTAGAGCGTCTGCGAGTTGGGGTAGACCTTGGCGTCGGAGCACTTCAGCGTGTCCTGGATGAAGGGGACCGAGGTGGTGCCGGCGTAGGCGGCGCAGCGCTTGCTCGTGATGTTGTCCTCGGTGACGTCCGCGCCCTTCTTCACGATGACGCCGACGTTGGAGTCGAAGTACGGCTTGGAGAAGTCGACGACCTGCGCGCGCTCCGGGGTGATCGAGATCTCCGCCAGGGCGAGGTCGAAGTCGTTGGTGTGGCCGGCGACCAGCTGGTCGAACGACACGTTCTTCACCGTGACCGAGGACAGACCGGCCATGTTGGCGAGCTCGGCGGCCATGCAGTACTCATAGCCGTCCTTGATCGACTCGGGTGTCGTGCCGTTCCACCAGCCCGGCGCCGGGAGGGTGGTCTCGACGGTCAACGTGCCAGCCTTGACCGGGGTGAGGGAGATGCTGTTGGGCTTGCTGGTGATGTCGCAGTTGCCGATCTTGGTGGCACCACCGCTGCTGCCGCCGGCGGTGGCGGTCGAGGACGAGTTGGACGATCCGCAAGCCGCCACCAGGGAGGCGGCGGCCAGGGCGCTGACCATCCCGAGGGAACGCGTGAAGCGCATGAGAGGGAGTCCTTCCGAATGACGCAGGAGGCCGGATGGCCTGGGGTCAGGGTGGTCGGCCTGGGGGGTGGAGTCAAGGACCCCCGCCTACGTTGGACGCCGGATCGTTACCCGCGCGCCGTCTGCTACGGCGCTACGGTGGCCCGATGAGTGATCTGGCGAGCCTGACTCGGGAAGAAGCAGCCACACGTTCCACGCTCCTCACGGTCGAGCGGTACGACGTCCATGTCGACCTGCGCGGCCTCTACGACGGCGACCTCTGGGCCGCCACGTCGACCATCTCCTTCACCTGCACCGAGCCCGGCGCCGCCACCTTCGTGGACTGCGTCGGCCGGGTCGTCTCGGCGACCCTCAACGGCGAGGCGCTCGACCCGGCCACCGCGGAGCGCGGGCGGCTCCCCTTGCCCGCCCTTCGCGCCGACAACGTCCTGGTGGTGAGCTCGACGCAGGCCGACACCTCGTCGGGCAACGCGATCCTGCGGACCGTCGACCCCAACGACAAGCTGGTCTACGTCTGGTCGACCTTCGAGCCCGACATGGCGCGCTACGCGTTCGCCTGCTTCGACCAACCCGATCTCAAGGCGCCGCACGGCTTCGTGGCGGACGCCCACGAGAGCTGGACGGTGACCAGCAACTCCGCGCCCGACCGGGTCGAGGACCTGGACGACGGAGGCCGGCGCTGGACCTTCGCTGACACGCCGCCGCTCTCGACGTACGTCACCGTCGTCAACGCCGGGCCGTTCCACGAGCTGAGGTCCTCACGGTCCGGCTACGACCTGGGGCTGTTCGGCCGGCAGTCGCTCAAGCAGTTCCTCGAGCGCGACGCCGAGGAGCTCTTCGACCTGACCGAGCGCGGGCTGGTCTTCTTCGGCGAGCGCTTCGGCCAGCCGTTCCCGCAGGAGCGATACGACCAGGTCTTCGTGCCCAACATGGGCGGCGCGATGGAGAACTGGGGCTCGGTCACCTGGACCGACAGCGTGCTCTACCGCAGCACCCCCACCTACGGCCAGCGGGCGGTGCGCGCCCAGATCCTGCTGCACGAGATGGCCCACATGTGGTTCGGCGACCTGGTCACGATGCGCTGGTGGGACGACCTGTGGCTGAACGAGGCGTTCGCGTCGTGGGCGTCGAACTGGGCCGGGGTCAACGCCACCGACTTCACCGACGAGTGGGCCACCTTCCTGGCCGCCGGGAAGATGGGCGGCTACCGCCAGGACATGTCACCGGCGACGCACCCGATCCGCGGCGAGGTGCCCGACGTCGCGCAGGCGATGGCGAACTTCGACGCGATCACCTACACCAAGGGCGCCAGCGTCCTCAAGCAGCTGATGGCGTACGTCGGGGAGGACGCCTTCGTCGAGGGCCTCCGCTCCTACTTCCGCGAGCACGCGTGGGGCAACACCGTCCTCGACGACCTGATGTCGGCGATCGGCGAGGCGGCCGGGCGCGACCTGGGCGACTGGACCGTCGCCTGGCTCGACCGGGTCGGCACCGACACCCTGCGGCTGACCGACGGGGAGATCACCGCCTCGTCGCCCGACGAGGGCGATCCGCGGCCGCACCGCCTCGACGTCGCGTCGTACCGGGTCTCCGCGCACAACGTCTCCGACCCCGGCGTCACCCTCCTCGCGCTCACCGAGGTGGAGACCAGTGGCACCAGCACCGCCGTCGAGCTCCCCGAGGCCGACCTGCACCTGCTGAACGCCGGCGACCTCACCTTCGCGGCCGTGCGCCCCGACCCCGACTCGGTGCGCGTGCTCCTCGAGCGCGCCGCCGACCTCCCGACCGCGGTCGACCGCGCGCTGGCGGTCGTGACCGGGTTCCAGATGGTCTCCGACGGCGAGCTCGGCGGTGAGGACCTGTTCGGCTGCGTCCTCGAGGTGCTGCGCCGCGAGCACAGCCCGGCCGTGGTCGAGCCGTTCCTCAACGTCGCCCTCGAGCTCGCGCAGCGGTGGACGCCGAAGGACCGGATCGCGGCCCGGCTCGAGCAGCTCGCCGAGGTGGCGGCCGGCCTGGCCGACAACCCCGACCTCACCCTGCCCGCGCTGCGCACGCTGGCCTCCGCGGCCTCCTCCGAGGAGCACCTGGCGCGGCTCGACCAGGCGGCCGGCTCCGACGTCGACCTGGCCTGGCGGGTCGCCACCCGGCTCGCAGCGATCGGCCGGTACGACGAGGCCGTCGTCGAGTCGCTCCTGGAGCGCGACCCCGACCCCGACGCCTCCATCCGGGCGCTGGCTGTCCGCACCGCCCGGCCCCACGCCGAGGCCAAGGACGAGGCCTGGACCGAGCTGTTCGAGAAGAAGAACGTGCCCGGCGGCCCGATGCTCGGCGCCCTGATCCGCGCCTTCTGGCAGCCCGAGCAGGACGACCTGCTGCTCCCCTACGCCGACCGGTTCCTCGACGAGGTCCCCCGGCTGGCGGGCGGCGGGATGCTGATGGTCTTCGGGCTGATGTTCGGGATGTTCCCGCAGGTCGCCGACGAGGCATTCCTCGAGCGGGCCCGCGGCATGGCCGAGGACCCGACCTGCGACCCGACCGTCCGGGCCGCGGTCCTGATCGGCATCGACACCCTCACCCGGCGCGAGCGGGCTCGCGCCGCCTGAGCCGGATCAGGCCGACGCGGCGCGCGCCTCGACGATCGAGACCCGCGTGGCGGTGTCGACGACCCGGGTGAGCACGAGCCCCGCGGCCGTGAAGAGGGCGGCGTACTCCTCCTCGGTGCGCTCCCTCCCGCCCGGCATGACGAGCATGTTGAGGTCGGAGAACGCCGCGTGCATCTCGAAGCCCGGGCGGCCGAGGACCGACTCCAGCACCAGGAGGACGCCGCCGGGGTGCAGGCTCCGCGCGCAGGTGCGCAGGATGGCGACGCACTCGTCGTCCGGCCAGTCGTGGAGGATCGACTTCAGCAGGTAGACGTCCGCCTCCGGCACCGCCTCGAAGAAGCTGCCGCTGGCAGCCGACCAACGTGGCGCCAGCTCGGGTCTGATCGGGGCGGCAGCGACCACGTGTTCGCGATCGAACACCGTGCCCGAGACATGCGGGTACCGGCTGAGCACGGCCTCGAGCAGGATCCCCTGTCCCCCGCCGATGTCCACGACCTCGGCCCGGTCCGAGAAGTCGTAGGACTCCGCCACGGCGGCGGCCACCGAGGACGTCAGGGCAGTCATGTTGTCGTTGAAGATCTCGTTCTCGTCGGGGTGCGCCTGCCGATGGGTCCAGACATCCACACCGTGCGCCGCCTGGAACGCGTTCTCTCCGGTCCGCACGCTGTGCCCGAGCCGTCCCCAGGCCGACCACAGCTCCGGACTGTTGAGCGTCCGGGCGAGCGGGCGGAGCGTTCCCGGTACGTCGGAGCGAAGTCCCTCGCCCAGATCGGTGTTGGCGTACCTGTCCCCCGGTAGCTCGTCGTACACCCCGACCGTGGCCAGAGCGCGCAGCAGACGGCGGAGGGTGTCCGGATCCGCCGAGCTGGCCTCCGCCAGCTCGGGGACGGTCCTGGGGCCACCCACCAACAGGTCGGAGATGCCGAGGTCGGCTGCGACGTTGAGCGCCGCCGAGACCCGGAATCCGGTGATCATTCCCTGGAGGGCGCGGCGGTCGGTCATGCAGAGATCATGCTCTCGTCAGGAGCCGACCACTACCGACGTGTCAGCCGCCGTCAGTCGTCTGCGAACTCGCGGCGCAGGCCCGACTCGTCGATCGGGAACCGCTCGGCCTTCTGCCGCTCGATCGCGGCACCGACCAGCCCGGCGAAGAGCGGGTGCGGCCGGGTCGGCCGCGACCGCAGCTCCGGGTGGGCCTGGGTGGAGACGTAGTAGGGGTGCACGTCGCGTGGGAGCTCGACGAACTCGACGAGGTCGAGGTCGGTGTTCATCCCCGAGAAGACCAGGCCGGCGGCGGCCAGCTGCTCGCGGTAGTGGTTGTTGACCTCGTAGCGGTGGCGGTGGCGCTCCTCGATCCGGGCCTCGCCGTACGCCTGCCGCACGATCGTGCCGGCGCCCAGCTCGGCGGGGTAGAGCCCGAGCCGCATGGTGCCGCCGAGGTCGCCCGCCCCGTCGACGTACGACTTCTGCTCCTCCATGGTGGCGATCACCGGCTCGAGGCAGTCGGGGTCGAACTCGGTGGACGCGGCCTTCTCGAGCCCCGCGACGTTGCGGGCGTACTCGATGACCATGCACTGCAGGCCGAGGCACAGCCCCAGCGTGGGGATGCCGTGCAGCCGCGCGTAGTTGAGGGCGCCGAGCTTGCCGTCGAGCCCGCGGATGCCGAACCCGCCCGGCACGCAGATCGCGTCGACGTCGTGGAGCTCGCGGTGGGCGCCGTGAGGGTCGGCGCACTCGTCCGACGGCACCCAGCGGATCCGGACCGCCGCCTCGTGGGCGAAGCCCCCGGCCCGGAGCGCCTCGGCGACCGAGAGGTAGGCGTCGTGGAGGTCGATGTACTTGCCGACCAGCGCGACCGTGACCTCCTCCTTGGGGTGGTGCACCTTGCGCAGGAGGTCGTCCCACGTCGTCCAGTCGACGTCACGGAAGGGCAGGTCGAGCCGGCGTACGACGTAGGCGTCGAGGCCCTCGCGATGGAGGACCTTGGGGATGTCATAGATCGACGGGGCGTCGGCCGCGGTGACGACGGCGTCCTGGTCGACGTCGCACATCTGCGAGATCTTCTTCTTGATCCCCTCGGGGAGCTCGCGGTCGGCGCGGCACACGATCGCGTCCGGCTGGATGCCGATCGAGCGGAGCGCCGCCACGGAGTGCTGGGTCGGCTTGGTCTTCAGCTCGCCCGACGGGCCGATGTAGGGCACCAGGGAGACGTGCAGGAAGAAGCAGTTGTCGCGGCCGATGTCCTGGCGCACCTGGCGCGCGGACTCGAGGAACGGCAGCGACTCGATGTCGCCGACCGTGCCGCCGATCTCGGTGATCACCACGTCGACATCGGGCGTACCGCCGTGGCCGCCCATCGCGAGGATCCGCTCCTTGATCTCGTTGGTGATGTGCGGGATCACCTGCACGGTGTCGCCGAGGTAGTCGCCGCGGCGCTCCTTGGCGATCACGCTGGAGTAGACCTGACCCGTCGTGACGTTGGCCTTCTGGCCGAGCTCGGTGTCGAGGAACCGCTCGTAGTGGCCGATGTCGAGGTCGGTCTCCGCACCGTCGTCGGTGACGAACACCTCGCCGTGCTGGAACGGGTTCATCGTCCCGGGATCGACGTTGAGGTACGGGTCCAGCTTCTGCATGGTGACCCGGAGCCCACGGGAGCTGAGGAGCCGCCCGAGGCTGGAGGCCGTGAGGCCCTTACCGAGTGAGGAGGCGACGCCCCCGGTGACGAACACGTGCTTGGTGACGGGCGCCTGCTTCACGGGATTCCATCCTACCCGAGCGGGACCGATCCGTCGGATCCCGACGCACCGTAGGCGCCACCCTGCTTCGACCAGGACCGGATCAGGGCCAGCACCGAGGCCACCCGGCCCGCACTGGTCTCGGCACCGTCGACGGTGGTGACGTGTCCGGTGACGCCGTCGGCGTGGAGCCCGGCCAGGTTGGCGTCGCCCGTCGGGGCGACGGCGACCACACCCCGGGCGCGGGTCGCGAGGCCGGCTCAGTACCCCGTCGGCGATGGCCTGGTCGACCTGGCTGCCCAGCACCACGAGGACCAGCGGCGCCGTCGGCGGGTTGCCGGCCGGTACGGCGAGGAGGTGCGCCGCCACCAGGCTCTGGCGGACCGCGGCCACGTCGTCGTTCTGCGGTCCGACCGTCTTGCCGCGGGTGGCGACGGCTACCCCGAGCAGCTGCCCGATCCGGGGGTAGGTACTGGTGTTCGTGGCGACCTGGCCGTGCAGCTGCTGGCCGAGCTGGACGCCGAGGGTGTCGACGAGGCTCTTCTGCTGGCCGTCGACGGTCTGCGAGCCGACCGGGTAGGTGCCGGCGACAGTGCCGCCCGCGAGCTTGACCTGGGCGGACAGCGCCGAGACCGTCGCCGCGTCGGCTCCGGGGAGGGTGACCAGGGCGACCGGGCGCCGCGAGAGCCCGTTGGCGTACAGCCGCGCCGCCACCGAGGCGGCGAAGGCGTCGGAGTACACGGCCCCCGCGCTGGGCGTCGCCGTGACGCGCGGCGCCGGGTCGGCGCTGGACCCGGTGGTGGTCAGCGGGCCGGCCCCGAGGGCGATGCCGGTGGCCAGGGCCAGGAGCACGGCGACCAGCGGTACGGCGTAGACCCGCGAGCGGATCACGAGAGCCGCCCGCGCAGGTCGGTGAGGAGCTGCTCGACCTGGTCGCGCAGGTCGAGCATCCACTGGTGGCCCACCTGGGTGGTCGCGATCGCGGCCGCGACGGCGATCAGGCCGATCAGGAGCACCAGGTAGGCGTGCCGCGCGCGCAGCTGCCCGGAGTAGAGCATCGGGACGGCGGTGGCGTCGACGAGCGTGTGGGCCCACCTTGAGCCGGGTGACGTAGCCGCTGCCGAGCCCGTCGCGGTTGGTGTCGAGGAACTCCTCGATCGTGCCTCGCAGCCCGACCCCGACGATCGGGCGTGCGCCCGCGCCGTCGGCCAGCAGCAGCGCGGCGTCGCCCGGCGACGCGGTGGTCTGCATGACCACGGTGCGGACCCCGATCCGCTCGAAGCGCTCGGTGCTGCCGGCGCCTCTGGATGACGCCGGTGGCTCGGTGACCACGACGTCGCGGGCCGAGCGGAGGGCTCGGGCCGGCGGCAGCTCCTCGATCCGCGAGTCGAGCACCACGACGTCGGCGGTGAGGCCGGCGGCGTGCGCGACGTCGAGCCCGTCGCCGGTGACGATCACGACGGGGTGCATCTCGCGCAGGTAGCGACGCAGGCTGCGCAGCTCGGCCGCGTCGTCCGGGCCCTGGCCCACGACGACCACGGGTCGGCCCTTGATCTTGGTGCGCAGGCGCGGCAGCCCCTGGCCGTGCAGGAGGAGCGCCTCCTCCCGGCGTACGAACTCGGCGCTGTTGTGGGTGAGTGTCTGGAGCTGAGTGGCCAGGCCGGCGTGGGCGGCGCCGAGCTGCTCGGCCACGACGTCGGAGGTGACCTCGCGGCCCTCGGCGACGACCTCGTCGCCGAGCAGCACCGAACCGCCGAGCACGCGCACCCGACGTCCGTCGCCGATCACCGAGAGCGGGTCGCGACCGCCGGTGCCGACGAGCCGGTCGACCATCGGGATGCCGGCGTCGACGAGGATCTGCGGACCACGGTTGGGGAACCGGCCGGAGATCATCTCCGAGCGGTTGAGCACGGCCACCACACCGGCCTCCACCAGCGCGTCGGCGGTGGGACCGTCGAGGTCGACCTGGTCGAGGACGGCCACATCACCTGCGGAGACGCGCGCGAGCAGGGCCGAGGTACGGCGGTCGGTGCGGGCGGTGCCGATGACGCCCGAGGCGTCCGGTCGGAGTCGTGTCCTGAGCTTCACCACTCGCGTCATCGTGCCAGCCGGGGCAGGCAACTCTCGGCAGGCCGAGGAGCCGGGTGTGTCGCCCGGCGGGAGGTCAGGCGGTGGGTCGGCCGGCGGCCTCGAGGAGCTCGCGGGCATGGGCCAGCGCGGTCTCGGACTCCTCCATGCCGGCGAACATCCGCGACAGCTCCCGCTCGCGGCCGGCGGCGTCGAGCAGGGTCAGCCCGGAGGTGGTGACCGAGCCGTCGCTGGCCTTCTCGACGACGACGTGGCGGTCGGCGTACGCCGCGACCTGCGGGAGATGGGTGACGACGAGGACCTGGGCGGACTCGGCCAGCTTCGCCAGCCGTCGGCCGACCTCGACGGCGGCCTTGCCGCCGACGCCGCTGTCCACCTCGTCGAAGACGAAGGTCGGCACCGGGCTGGTGCCGGCGAGCGCGACCTCGAGGGCGAGCATGACCCGCGACAGCTCACCGCCCGACGCGCCCTTGTGGAGCGGTCGCGGCTCGGAGCCGGTGTTGGCGGCGAGCAGGAAGTCGACCTCGTCGACACCCGACGAGCCGAACCGCAGGGTGCGCCGGCCCACCGCCAGACCGTCACCGGTCTCGGTCTGCCGCACCACCACGTCGAGGACCGCGTGGGGCATCGCCAGGTGGTCGAGCTCGCCGGTGAGCTCGGCGGAGAGCCGCTTCGCCGTCGAGGTGCGGGCCTGGGACAACGCGAGGGCGGCGGGTCCGAGCCGGGCCCGGAGGTCGTCGCGCTGCTGGCGAAGCCGGGTGATCCGGTCGTCGGTGTCATCGAGCTCGCCGAGGCGGGCCGCGGAGGTCTCGGCCCAGGCCAGCACCTCGGCCGCGTTGTCGCCGTACTTGCGGGTCAGGGCGGTCAGCGCCGCCCGGCGCTCGGAGACGGCAGCCAGCCGGGCCGGGTCGGTGTCGAGACCGGAGGCGTACGACGCGACGTCGGCGGCGACGTCGGAGAGCAGGTAGGTGAGCTCGGCGACCCGGTCGGCCAGCGCGGCCGCGGCGGGGTCGTGGTCGCGGACGCCGTCGAGGGCGGTGCGCGCGGCTGCCACCGCGGCAAGTGCGTCGCCGCCGTCGTCGGACGAGAGCGCCGCCCGGGCGGACTCCGCGGCGCTGCGCAGGGTGTCGGCGTAACCCAGCCGCTGCTCCTCCTCCGCCAGCGAGAGGTCCTCACCGGCCTCCGGTGCGACCGCCTCGATCTCGCCCAGACCGAACCGGAGCAGGTCGGCCTCCCGGGCGCGTTCACGCGCGTTCGCCACCACCTCCGCGAGCTCACGCTCGGTCTCGAGCAGCTCGGTGTGGAGGCGGCGGTAGTCGGACAGCAGCGGCGCGATGTCCTCGCCGCCGAAGGCGTCGAGAGCGTCGCGCTGGGCGCGGGGCTGCAGGAGCCGGTGCTGGTCGGCCTGGCCGTGGACGGCGACCAGCGGCTCCGCCACGGCGGCCAGCTGCGAGACGGGGACCGAGGCACCTCCCACGAAGGCGCGGGACCGGCCCTCGGCCGAGACGTTGCGGGCGAGCAGCACGTGGCCGCCCTCCACCTCGCCACCGGCCGCGTCGACGGCCGCCACCACCTCGGGCAGCGCTCCGATCCGCAGCGAACCCTCGACGCGGGCGGCCCGGCTCCCGGACCGGACGGCCCCGGTGTCGGCCCGGCCGCCGAGCAGCAGGCCGAGCGCGGTGACCACCATCGTCTTGCCGGCGCCGGTCTCGCCGGTGATCACGGTCAGGCCGGGGCCGAGCTCCAGGGTGGCCGACTCGATCACGCCGAGCCCGGTGATCCGCAGCTCCTCAAGCATCGGACCGCCCGCGCCGGCGACGCTCGCTCGCGCCGCGCCAGCCCTCGACCGGCAGCCCGAACTTGGCGACCAGCCGGTCGGTGAACGGCGCCTCGTGCAGCCGCACCAGCCGCACCGGGTGCGCGCCTCGGCGTACCTCGATCCGTGCTCCGGGCGGCAGGTCGACGGTACGACGCCCGTCGCACCAGAGCACTCCGGAGGCATGGCGGGAGATGACCTCGACGGCCAGCACCGAGGTGGGCGCGACGACGAGGGGCCGGGCGAACAGCGCGTGGGCACTGATCGGCACCAGCAGCAGCGCCTCGACACCCGGCCAGACGATGGGGCCGCCGGCACTGAAGTTGTACGCCGTGGAGCCGGTCGGCGTCGCACACACGACGCCGTCGCACCCCCAGCGCGACAGCGGCCGGCCGTCGACCTCGACGACCACCTCGAGCATCCGCTCCCGGGCTGCCTTCTCGACGCTGGCCTCGTTGAGCGCGAAGGTGCTGGTCACCAGCTCGCCGTCCTGGAACACCGAGACGTCGATCGTCAGCCGGTCCTCGGCGGTGTAGCGGCGCTCGACGATGGCCTCGATGGTGGCGCCGACGTCGTCGTACTCCGCCTCGGCCAGGAAGCCGACGTGCCCGAGGTTGACGCCCAGCAGCGGGGTGCCGCTGTCGTGGGCGACCTCCGCTGCCCGCAGGATCGTGCCGTCACCGCCGATCACGACCACCAGCTCGCAGTCGGCGCAGGGGTCGTCGCCGTCGCTGAGCTCGAGGCCCGGGAGGTCGGCCAGCCCGAGGGCGGTGGCCTCGTCGCGAAGCACCCGGACCCGGATGTCGTGACCGGTGAGCGCGTCCACCAGCTTCTGCGCCACGGCACGCCCCTCGGCGCGGCCGGGGTGCGCGAGCAGCAGCACACGTCGTTCGTCGGTCACTTGACCACCTTCTCACCCGGCGCCCCCGGTGGCCCGGCCGACACCACAGCCTCGATCTCCGCCTTGCCCACCAGGCTCGGCCCGCGACGCAGCCACAGGAAGAACTCGACGTTGCCCGACGGACCCGGAAGCGGGCTGACCGTCACGGCGCGCGCGCCCCAGCCTCGGGCGGCCGCCGCGTCGGCCACCATCGCGACCGCCTCGGCGCGCAGGGCCGGGTCACGCACCACCCCGCCCTTGCCCACCCGCTCCTTGCCCACCTCGAACTGCGGCTTCACCATCGGCACCAGGTCGGCGTCGGGGCCGGTCACCGCGATCAGCGCGTCGAGCACCAGGCGCAGGGAGATGAAGGAGAGGTCCCCGACGACGAGGTCCACGGGGCCGCCGACCTGCTCGAGGTCGAGGTCGCGGACGTTGGTGCGATCGCGCACCAGCACCCGCTCGTCCTGCTGGAGCCGCCAGGCCAGCTGGCCGTAGCCGACGTCGACGGCGACCACCTCGCGTGCGCCCTCGCGCAGCAGCACGTCGGTGAAACCACCCGTGGAGGCGCCTGCATCCAGGCAGCGCCGACCCTCGACGACCAGCCCCTCGGGCAGGAACGCCGCCAGGGCGCCGGCCAGCTTGTGCCCGCCCCGGGAGACGTACTCCTCGCCACCCGGGATCGCCGGGTCGGCAGCCACCACGACCGCGACGTCGGTGGTCACGGCGGTGGCGGGTTTCGTGGCGGTGGCACCCGACACGGTGACGCGTCCGTCGGCGATCAGCTCGGCGGCATGGTCGCGCGACCTGGCCAGACCGCGACGTACCAGCTCGGCGTCGAGCCTGAGGCGACGCGGCGCCACCGGCTAGGCCGGCTCGCTCGGGTCGGCGTCCAGAGCGGAGCGAAGCGACTCGTGAGCGCGCTCGTAGGTGGCCAGGTGCTCGTCCAGCGGTACGTCGTCGAGCCGGTCGACCTCGGCCAGGACGTCGTCCACCGCCGGCACTCCGGTGCGGGTGGGCTCCTCGAGGTCGTGGTCGGCGGCCTCGGGCGGCACCTGCTCGGTCATGGCCGCAGGCTACCTCGCCGCCGTGGCGCCATCGGGCACGGACAGCTCCGACACGTCGACCGCCTCACCGGTCTCGTCGAGGTGCGCCCAGGCCGCAGCCGCGACCACCGCCCACCAGCCGTCCGGCTCGCCGTTCCCCTCGACCGTGAGCCGGCCGTCGTTCACCGTGGCCGACCAGCCACCGGCCTCCCACCCGCCGTTCGCCTCGGACGCCGCACGCCCAGGCTGGTTCAGAGCCCTCAGGTCGGGCGCCACCCAGGTCGGCCGCTGCTCGGGTCGGGCCGCGACCAGGTCGGACAGGGCGGTCACGCCGGTCAGCACCAGCAACGAGTCGGTCGCGGCGTGATGGGCGCCCGCGATGTCGGTGAACAGGCTGTCGCCGACCATCAGCGGTCGGTGGCCGCCGACCCGACGCAGGGTCTCCTCGAACAACGGTCGCTCCGGCTTGCCGGCCACCTCCGGGCTCACGCCTGCGAACCGGCTGATCATGTCCACCAGGGCGCCGTGCCCCGGCGCCGGCCCGGCTCCGGTGGGGAGCGACGGATCGGTGTTGGTGGCCACCCACGGCAGCCCGTTCCGGATCTCGACCGCTGCCTGCATGATCGTCTTCCAGCGCACCTCGGGGGCGTAGCCCGAGACGACCGCGACAGCGTCGTCCGTGCCGACCGGCACCGGCACCAGTCCCACCTCCCGGACCGCGTCCAGCAGACCGTCGGTCCCCAGGACTGCCACCCGGGCGCCCGGGCCGTGCCGGTCGAGCAGCAGCCGCGCGGCGGCCTGCGAGGAGGTCACGATGTCGTCCGCGGCGGCCTCGACGCCGAGGTCGCGCAGATGCTCGGCCACCTGCTCGGGGGTCCGCGAGGCGTTGTTGGTGATGAAGGCGATCCGCGCTCCGGCGCGGCGGGCCTCGGCGATGCTCTCGGCGGCATGGTCGACCACATGGCCGTCGACGTAGACCACGCCGTCCAGGTCGAACATCACGAGGTCGTACGACGTCGCGAGGCGCTCGCCGCCTGGGTCGGCCACCGTCCAGCTCCTTGCTCGTTGCCCCTACGATGCACCGATGGAGTCCGGTCGCCCCACGGTCCCGCCGTACGTCGCCGGCCCGCTCCAGCTCTCGCCGTTCCGGGCTCTGTCGCTGACGCCGCGACGGGTCGGTGACCCGGCGTCCGCACGCGCCTTCGCGAGACCCTACCGTGGCGTCCCGCAGCGTCTGCAGACCTGGCAGAAGCGCGGACTGGCCACCCGGGACGACCTGCCGGCCCTGTACCTGCACGAGTACTCCGACTCCGGCCTGACCGTGCGCGGACTGGTCGGCACCCTCGACCTCTCGCGCCTGGCCACGACGCCCGAGCAGCGCCAGGTCTTCCCCCACGAGGGCGTGCACCCCCAGCAGGTCGTCGAGCTCGCGGCCCGGATGAGCACGATGCGGTTGAACCCGGCGCCCATCCTCCTGGTCCACCGCGGGCCCGCCGCCGTCCGCGAGGTGAGCCGCCAGGTGCGCACCGCGACGCCGGATCGCGAGTACGTCGACCACGCCGGTCAGCAGCACCGGATCTGGGCCATCCGGGACCCCGACCAGCTGCGCACCCTCGCCACCTCGCTCGAGGGAGCGCGGCTCCTCGTGGCCGACGGACACCACCGGTACGCCGCAGCCGTCGCCCTGCACGATCGCGACCCGGGTCCGACCCACAGCGACGGACTGGTGATGATCATCGACCAGGACGAGACGCCACTCTTCCTCGGCGCGATCCATCGCCTTCTCCACGGCGTACGTCTCGGAGACCTGGTCGCCGCAGCGCGCTCGGCCGGTGCGGTGGTCACCTCGTGGGAGGACCCGGACGCGGCGCTGGCCGCCCTCAGCCCGGACACCCTGGTCCTCACTGACGGGAAGGAATGGGCCACGGTGCACATCGTCGTGCCACCGGGGCGGGCCGTCGTGCAGCTCGTGGACGAGGCGCTGCTCCAAGGGCTGCCCAAGCGCCCGTCGAAGGTCACCTACGCCCATTCGCTCACGCAGGCCATGAGCGAGGTGAAGCCCGGTCGGGTCACGGCCGCCCTGCTGCCCGCTGTCGAGCTGGATCTGGTGATCGACGTGGTCCGCTCCGGTGGGCTGTTGCCCGAGAAGGCGACGTCGTTCCAGCCCAAGCCCAGCCTCGGGTCGTTCATCCGTCTGCTCGACGGATGAGCCGGGCCGAGGCCACCTCGACCTCGCACCGCGACACCCGGCCGCCGCTCGCGGGCGCGAAGAAGCGCCGCCGCAGGCTGCCCCGCACCTCGACCACGTCACCAGGTCGCCAGCTCACGACCGAGCGGGCCGGGCGCTTCTTCCAGACCACGCAGTCGAGGGTGTCGACACTGGCCCGGCCGGCGGCGGCTCCTTGCCGGCCGACGATGACCCGGAACTTCCACATCTCATCGCCGCTGGGCAGCACCTGTTCCTCGGCCGCCTGAGACAACCTTCCGACCAGGGTCACCTCGTTGACTTCCTCGGTCTGACTCTCGGGTGCGCTCATGCGCATCACCTCCTCCTACCTCAGCCAAGGGGTCGGCACCGACGGCGCTGTGAGCGGCGGGCCCGCCCTGTGGAAACGGCGTGCGGCAAGTCAGGCTGTGGAAAGAGAACGGCCCGGATAAACAGCGACGATAGGTGCCGAAATGCCACGAGGGGGCCACCTCGCGGTGGCCCCCTCGGGCGAAGATTGTTCGGCGGCGTCCTACTCTCCCACATCCTGTCGGGTGCAGTACCATTGGCGCTGGCTGGCTTAACTTCCGGGTTCGGGATGGGTCCGGGTGTTTCCCTGCCGCTATGGCCGCCGTAACGTTGTGAACCGTTGTTCTCTTGTGTGAGCTGTTCTGGTGTGAACAGTCAACCCTGTGGCCCCCTTTTTGATGTGGGGTGGGTTGTTGGTTCAGATTCTGGGTAGTGGACGCGTAGCAACTTGTAGTTGAGGTGGGTGGGTGACAAGCCCTCGGCCTATTAGTACCGGTCGGCTGGGCATTGCTGCTGTACACCTCCGGCCTATCAATCCCGTGGTCTGCGGGTGGCCTTACCCCATCTAGTGGGTGGGAAACCTTATCTTGAAATGTGCTTCCCGCTTAGATGCGTTCAGCGGTTATCACGTCCGGACGTAGCTAACCAGCGGTGCCCCTGGCGGGACAACTGGCACACCAGAGGTTCGTCCATCCCGGTCCTCTCGTACTAGGGACAGCTTTTCTCAAGTTTCCTGCGCGCGCGGCGGATAGGGACCGAACTGTCTCACGACGTTCTAAACCCAGCTCGCGTGCCGCTTTAATGGGCGAACAGCCCAACCCTTGGGACCTACTCCAGCCCCAGGATGCGACGAGCCGACATCGAGGTGCCAAACCATCCCGTCGATATGGACTCTTGGGGAAGATCAGCCTGTTATCCCCGGGGTACCTTTTATCCGTTGAGCGACACCCCATCCACATGGTGGTGCCGGATCACTAGTTCCGACTTTCGTCCCTGCTCGACATGTCTGTCTCACAGTCAAGCTCCCTTGTGCACTTACACTCGTCACCTGATTGCCAACCAGGCTGAGGGAACCTTTGAGCGCCTCCGTTACATTTTAGGAGGCAACCGCCCCAGTTAAACTACCCATCAGGCACTGTCCCTGGCCCAGATCATGGGCCTAGGTTAGACATCTAATACGACCAGAGTGGTATTTCAACGTTGACTCCACCTGAACTGGCGTCCAGGTTTCACAGTCTCCCACCTATCCTACACAAGCCGTACCAAACACCAATACCAAACTATAGTAAAGGTCCCGGGGTCTTTCCGTCCTGCCGCGCGTAACGAGCATCTTTACTCGTACTGCAATTTCGCCGAGTCCATGGTTGAGACAGCGCCCAAGTCGTTACTCCATTCGTGCAGGTCGGAACTTACCCGACAAGGAATTTCGCTACCTTAGGATGGTTATAGTTACCACCGCCGTTTACTGGGGCTTAAGTTCAACGCTTCACCTCGCCACGAGGGCGGGTTGACGTGTCCCCTTAACCTTCCAGCACCGGGCAGGAGTCAGTCCGTATACATCGTCTTGCGACTTCGCACGGACCTGTGTTTTTAGTAAACAGTCGCTTGGGCCTGGTCTCTGCGACCCTTCACGCTTCCCCCAGCTAGTGGGTTCACGTTCTGGGTCCCCCTTCTCCCGAAGTTACGGGGGCATTTTGCCGAGTTCCTTAACCATGGTTGTCTCGATCGCCTTGGTATTCTCTACCTGATCACCTGAGTCGGTTTGGGGTACGGGCGGCGCATGGCTCGCTAGAGGTTTTTCTTGGCAGCATAGGATCACCCACTTCGCCGTAGACGGCTCCGCGTCAGATCTCACA
>CAWCNW010000029.1:0-238805 GCA_963796975.1 uncultured Actinomycetota bacterium | reverse complement strand
GAGCCCGGTGAACGAGTCGGGGATCCGGCCCAGCTGCCCGACGAGGTGCTGCTGCACCGCGAGGACGGCACCGGCGCCCAGCAGCGCGAGCACCACGCAGACCGCGAGCACCCGCCGTGCCCACCGCCGCCACGGGCGTCGTCCACCCGGGTTGGCCGGTCGGAGCTCGTTCTCGGTCTCCGCGACCGGCACCGGGTGTGGCCTCACCCTGCCGAGGACAGGGGCCGGCCGGACGCCGGTCGCGGCAGCGACCGGGCCGGCGCGCGCGGCAGCTCGCCCGGCGGCCGCCAGCCCACTTGATGGGCGAGTCCGACGGCGGTCAGCTGCGAGCTCACCTGGAGCTTGGCCAGGATCGACTTGACCTGGGTGCGCACCGTCGACTCGGACACGAACCTGGAGCGCGAGATCTCGGTGACCTGCCTGCCGTTCATCAGCTCGCCGAGCACCTCCGCCTCGCGACGTGTGATCAGCTCGAACCGCCGGCGGATGTCGTGCTGGGCAGCACTGGCCGCGCGCCAGGCGCCGACGAGCTCGGCCCGTTCGGTGCTGGAGACGACGGCGAGGCCGGAGTCGATCCGGTGGATGGTGGCCAGGATGGTCGGCAGGTGCGTCGACTTGGGCAGTACGGCGCGCGCGCCGGCCGCGAGGGCCTCGCCGTACCGCAGCGTGTCGCCGGACCCGTCACGACGACCACGGTGATGCCGTGCGCCGTGAGAGCCGACACCAGCGGCATCCCGTCACCCAGCACTCCCAGGTCGAGGTCCAGGATCGCCAGGTCGGGACCGGTCCCGATGACCTCGGAAGCAAGCCTCTGCATCGTGAAGTCGGCATCCTCGAGGTCGACGCAGGTGGCGTCGAAACCCTCACCGGACAAGGCGATGACGAGTGCCTCGGCGAACAGAGAGTGGTCGTCGACGACGGTGACCCGCTGCTGCTGCACGCTCACGCCGCGCCGCCGAGCTCGACTGCGGGCAACGTCAGCTCGAAGCTCGCGCCCTGCTCGACGTCCTCGAGGTCCAGGGTGCCGCCGAGTCCTCGCGCCAGCGATCGCGCCATCGAGAGCCCGACCCCTAGGCCACCCGTGTCCTGGCTGCGGATCCCTCGGTCGAAGATGTCGGGGCGCAGCTCCTCGGGCACGCCGGGTCCGTCGTCGCTCACCCGCAGCCGGACCCGGTCCGCCGCGCGCTCGACGCTGACCCGCGCCGGCGCCTCGGCCGCGTGGCGGGCGGCGTTGACCAGCAGGATGTTGAGCACCTCGACCACCTCGTCGCGGCGCCCCAGCACCACGTGCCCCGACGGCTCCCAGCTCACCCGGTGACCGGCGAGCCGGCGTCCGAGGACCACGGTCTCGACGATCTCGTCGAGGTCGAGCTCGGCGACCGGCTGCTCGCTGTCAGCGTGACCGGGCACGGCGACGAGACGCTGGAGCCGCTCGACCTCCTCGCGGAGCAGGCGCTCGATGCGCTCGCGCCGTTCGGCGGGTACGACGTTGTCGCGCCCGGTCAGGGCACGGACCGCTGCTCCCACCGCGGCCAGACTCCCCCTGACCTCGTGCAGGACCTCCTGCTCCTCGGTCGCGGCCGGTGCCGGACCCGAGGTGACCCCCGCGCCCGGCGTGTGAGCCGCGCGGCGGATCCTTCGAGAATGACGCGCGCGCAGGGAACCCTTCACGGTCCCCTGCTGCCCGCACGCCGTGACGTGCTTGTTCACGATGCTTCCCCCCATACGCCGACCCCGAGGCCGACCCGATGTACCCGGTCAGCAGTCCTTCGACTGCCTGGTCCCCCGTCCCGTCCCTGTCGACGGTCCGGATCGGACCGGTTCTCCCCCAGGTGCCGTGGCGCGGGACCTGGGCCCCGTGCCAGCGACACGATCGTGATGCGTCGTGTTCACGGTCAGTACGCCCCGTTCCCACGCACGACTGCCTCAACCGTACGGAGGCAGATGAAAACGTCGTCCACCAGCCGCCAGTTGTCGGCGTAGTGAAGGTCGAGCGCCATCCCGGTCTCCCAGGCGAGATCGGAGCGACCGTTGACCTGCCACAGACCCGTCATCCCCGGCCGGACCGCGAGGCGTCGCAGCTCCACGTCGTCGTACTCCGCGACCTCGACGGGCAGCGCAGGCCGGGGCCCGACCAGTGACATCTCGCCCCGCACGACATTGAGGAGCTGCGGGAGCTCGTCGAGAGACGTGCGGCGCAGGAAGCCGCCCACGCGGGTGATCCGCGGATCGTCGTGGAGCTTGAACAGCGGGCCGGAGCCCTCGTTCAGCTCCAGGAGGGCGAGCCGGTCACGCTCGGCGTGCACGCTCATGGTGCGCAGCTTGTAGATGCGGAACGGCGCGCCGTGGCGGCCCACCCGGGTCTGCCGGAACAGACCGGGGCCTGGCGAGTCGAGCCGCACGACCATCACCACCAGAGCAAGCAGCGGCGACAGCAGCGTCAGCAGGAGGGCGGCCGCGACCCGGTCACCGACGGCCTTGCACCGCTGGACGAGGGCCGACGGCGATGGGCGGCCGAGGTGCAGGAAGGTCGCGCCGGCGTACGACGTCGCCTGGAGCCGGTGCGGGGCCGCGGAGTCCGCGACGTCGACAAGGGCGAGCCCGACGGGTCCGCCCTCCAGCAGCCACCCCAGCCGTCGTACGTCTGGACCGCTGATCCCGCGACCCGGCGATGCAACCACGAGGTCGGCGCCCCAGACGTCGACCCACTGCGCGATGTGGTCGATCCCGGTGACGGTCGGTACGCCGAGGACCGTGCGCTGGTCATCCGCGGCGCTCTCGCCGTCGGTGAGCACACCACCCACGACCTGCACCCTGTCGCCCGCGGACCAGCGCATCACGCTCCGGCTGATCGCGGCCCGGTCTCCCACGACCACGACGCGGGCCGGACCGCGAGCGTTGGCCCGCAGAGCGGTGGTGGACACGATCAGGACACCAGCCAGGGCCAGCACCGCGACCGAGGGGTAGAGCTCCGCAGTGCCGGCCCGGCCAGCCCCGACCGCGAGCCCGACGCCGGCGAAGGCGACCGTGAGCTCTCCGGCGAGCGACCCCAGCGCCGGGCGGCCGTGCCTCGACAGGCTCTCCCGGCGGCGGTAGGCGACCACGAGCGAGGCCATCGCGAGCCAGCCGGTGACCAGCAGGCTCAGGCCGAACCACAGCGAGGCGGCCACGGCGACGACGACCACGATCATGGCCTGGCTGACGAACGGGCTCTCGAGCCCACGCGGGTTGGAGCGCGGTTCGGCGACCGCGGTCAGCGCACCCGGCGAGACCGCCAGCAGCGGGCTGTGGCCGGGCAGCGCCGACGTGGTAGGCAACGAGGTCGCCGACGGCGTCGACAGCGGCGTCGGCAACGGCGTCGGCAACGGCGCAACCGTCACCGGCGGCGTCAGCTGCACGCCCGAGCTCCAGGCTCGCGCATCGCTCAGGTCATTCGTCATGCGGCTCCCCCGAACCACTGGTGGCGCAAGCCACCCAGCCGCACGAGCATGTCCCCCCGACTGCTCCTGCCCATCCGCCTGTTGCGGTGGAAGGCCCCCCCTGGCTGTAGCAACCATGGCACTACACAATCGAGCGGGGCGCCAGACTCCGGCAGGGAAAAAATTGGGGAAAAACACCCCACATGGGGTGGCCGGCACCCCCCCGAACGGGCCAGGGGAAAGGCGCCTTTCAGGGTCAGGAGTTGAAGCGTCCCTGGGTGCGCTCGAGCCCGTCGGTGATCAGCGACTCGACCGCGTCGGCGGCCGCCACCACCTGCAGCGGAAGCTCCTTGCGCTCGGCCGCGGAGTAGTTGGAGAGGACGAAGTCGGACACGTCCTGGCGTCCCGGCGGCCGGCCGATCCCGATCCTGACCCGGTAGAAGTCACCGGTCCCCAGCGCGGAGCGCATCGAGCGGACGCCGTTGTGGCCGTTGTCGCCACCGCCGAGCTTGACCCGCATCGTGTCGAACGGCAGGTCGAGCTCGTCGTGGACCGCGACGATCCGCTCGGGCGGGACCTTGTAGAACGACGCCAGCTGTTTCACCACGCCGCCCGACTCGTTCATGAAGGAGCGAGCTCGCGCGAGGATCACCCGTGGCCCGTCCACACCAGGTGCCCCGAGGCGGCCCTCGACGACATCGGCGCGTCCGGACTTGTGAGATCGGAAGGACGAACCCATGCGATCCGCCAGCTCGGTGGCCACCAGGTAGCCGACGTTGTGCCGGTGGCCGGCGTACGACGGACCGGGGTTACCCAGCCCGACGACGAGCCAGACGTCGCCCGTGGTCATGTCATCCGCACCGGTCGCAGCCGCGTCGTACCGGGTTGACCGCTTGCGCAGCCATCCCGGTCGGCGCGGCAGCCTCACTCGGCGCTGTCGCCCTCGGCGGACGCGGCGTCGCCCTCGGCGGAGTCGCCCTCGGCGGTCTCCGCGGCGGCGGCCTCCTCGTCGCTGACCTCGTGCGTGATGCCGGCGTCGGCCTCGGCCTCGGCGAGCTCGGCCTCGAGCGACTCGGCGCTCTGCGCCTGGGTGATGTTGACGACCAGGGTCTCGGGGTCGACCAGCAGCGTGGTGCCCTCGGGGAGGTCGAGGTCGGAGGCGTGGATCTGGGTGCCGACGGCGGCGCCCTCCACGGAGACCTCGATGTACTCGGGGATGTTGGTGGCCTCGGCCTCGACCTGCACGGTGGCGTTCTCGAGCACGGTCAGCGTCTCGGAGACGGCGTCGCCGACCACGTGCACCGGCACGTCGACGGTGACCTTCTCGCCCTTGCGGACCGCGACGAAGTCGATGTGCTCCAGCACGCGACGCAGTGGGTCGACCTGCACCTCGCGGGCCAGGGCGAGCTGGGTCCTGCCCTCGATGTCGAGCTCGAGCAGCGCGTTGGCGCCGCCGTGCTTGAGCGCCATCATGGTGCTGTGGCCGGGCAGCGTCAGGTGCATGACGTCGTTGCCGTGGCCGTAGACCACGGCCGGGATCTTGTTGTCGCGGCGGATCCGGCGGGCCGCACCCTTGCCGAACTCGGTGCGCATCTCCGCGGTGATCTTGTCGGCCATCTCGTCCTGCTCCTCGCGTCATGGGTCGCGGTCGCGGGGGCGCGACCGGATGTCGGTGGGCCGCAACGAGAGAACGCCGCGCGACCGGGTCAGCGCGGCGTGTGGCACCGCCGCCCTGTCGATCACGGACACCCGGACCTGGCCGGGTTCCCTCGCCGAGGCAACTGAAGGAGTCTAGACAGTCGTCCCGGTGGCTGACGAATCGTCGTGCCGTCCGGATCGTCACCGCAAGGGTGTTCGCGCCGGCGGCCGGTTCGCCTAGGGTCGGTCGGGTGTCTTTGACCTACAACGAAGCCCGCGCCCGCGCCGCCCTTGTCTCGAACGTCACCTACCGGATCGACCTCGACCTGACCTCGCGAGAGTCGTTCGGCTGTCGTACGACGGTCACCTTCGACCTCGCGGACCCTCAGGCCACCACCTTCCTCGAGCTGGCTCATGCCGCGGATCTCCGGATGACCGTGAACGGCGCGCCCGTCGAGTCCCCGGCCTACGACGGCACGCGGATCACCCTGGACGGCCTGGCGCCAAGCAACGAGGTGGTCGTCGAGGCCCGGGTGCACTACGTGAACGACGGCGACGGGATGCACACCGTCACCGACCCGGCCGACGACGCGACGTACGTCGCTGCCTACGCCGGCATGGACCTGGCGCACCGGGTCTTCGCCTGCTTCGACCAGCCCGACCTGAAGGCGCCGATCACGCTGACGGCCACGGCTCCCGACGACTGGACCGTGGTCGCCAACGGGCGCCTGGTCTCGGACGAGGACCAGGTCTGGCGGTTCACCACGACGCCGCCGATCTCGACGTACCTCTTCACGGTGTGCGCCGGACCCTGGCACTCCCGCACCTGGGAGCACGCGGGCCTGCCGTTCGGCTGGCACGCCCGGGCGTCGCTGGCCGCCGAGCTGGACCGCGACTTCGACAACATGCGCGAGGTCACCGAGCGCTGCTTCGACTTCTACACGAGCACCTTCCACGAGCCGTACCCGTTCGACTCCTACGACCAGGTGATGGGTCCCGGCCACAACTGGGGAGCCATGGAGACCGCGGGCTGCGTCACCTTCCGCGACGAGTACCTCCCCCGCAACGAGCCCGACGCCGGTGAGCTGGTCGACCGGGCGACGGTGATCGCGCACGAGATGGCGCACATGTGGTTCGGCGACCTGGTGACCATGAAGTGGTGGCAGGACACCTGGCTCAACGAGTCGTTCGCCGACTTCATGGGCTACCACGTGGCCCACGAGGCGGGCGTGCTCGGCTCGTGGCCCGACTTCTCCCTCAACCGCAAGCCCACGGCGTACGTCGCGGACGCGCGCCGCTCGACCCACCCGATCGCCGAGGACGCCGAACACCTGGTCGACGTCGACACGGCGTTCACCAACTTCGACATGATCACCTACGCCAAGGGCGCGTCGGTGCTCCACCAGCTGGTGATCTGGCTGGGCTGGGACACGTTCGTGAAAGGCACCAACGTCTACCTGACCCGGCACCGGTTCGGCAACGCCGAGCTCGCCGACTTCCTCGAGGCTCTCGACTCGGTGACCGAGCGCGACGTGCGCGGCTGGGCCGCCTCCTACCTGCGCACCACCGGGTTCGACACGATCCGGGTCACGCGCGACGGCGACGTACCGGTCCTGGAGCGCGACGGCTCCCGGCCGCACCGCTTCAGCGTGGCCGGCCTCCAGGGCTCCGGCGTGGCCGGCACCCGGCTGGTCGACCTCGAGTCCGAGCCGCTGCCACTGCCGGAGTTCGCCGGCCGGGCGGTGATCCCCAACGCTGCGGACGAGGCGTACGCCGCCGTCCTGCTGGACGACCTGTCCTGGCAGGCTGCCGTCCACGGGCTGTCGGACCTGCCCGACCCGCTGCTCCGCGCCGTCACCTGGACCAACGCGGTGACCCGGGTGCGCTCGGGGCTGTCGCCGGTGGGTGACTTCCTGGCGACCGTGCGCAACCACCTCGGTGCCGAGACCGACCCGGTCGTCTTCGACAGCGTGCTGCGACGCGTCATGCGCCTCGTGCTACCGCAGTGGACCTCGCCCGAGGCCTACCCCGACGCCGAGCGCGTGGTGGCCGAGGTGTGTGCGACCGCCCTGGCAGCCGGCGACGCCGACCGTGCGCTCGCCGCGATGCGGCGGCTGGCACAGACCACCACCGACGTGGCCCTGCTGCGACGCTGGCTGGACTCCGGCGAGGCACGACCGGGTCTCGCCGTCGACCGCGACACCCGCTGGCTCGCCGTACGACGACTGGTGGTGCTCGGCGAGGAGGGAGCCGAGCTGGTCGAGACCGAGGCCGCGGCGGACCGCACCTCCAGCGGCCACCAGTCGTCCCTGACCGCGCTGGCCAGCCGGCCCGAACCGGCCGCCAAGGCCGACGCATGGCAGCAGATCGTCGACCCAGCAGTCTCCAACCGCGACTTCGAGGCGTTGGTGGCCGGGCTGTGGACCCCGGGCCAGGAGGAGCTCTTCGCGCCGTACGTCGACCGCTACCTGGAGGACGCCCCCCGCATCGCCCAACGGGGCCAGGCGTTCGCCGCCGAGGTCGCCTTCGCCTCGCCTCGGGTGCCGATGGCCCTCGAGCGTCTGCAGCGGCTCCGCGACGACCTCGACGCCGCCTCCGAGCACACCGACAACACCGTCCTCCGCCGTGGCTGGCGCGACAGCGTGGACGACCACGACGTGGCTCTGCGCGTGAGGCAGACCGGTTGAAGCCTGGTGGCCGTCGGTCGAGCTCTCTGTCCGTCGGTCGAGCTTGTCGAGACCACGGTCACCGCCCTGCGCACGTCACCGGATTTCGACGCGCTCGCGTGACCTCGTCCCTCGGTCACATCGCTTGCTCAATCTGCGCTCGCCCACGCCGAGCCCTCGTTCCTCGGGCTCGGCTGCTCACGCATGCCCGTCGAACATCTTGGTGACCGAACCGTCCTCGAACACCTCGCGGATCGCCTGGGAGAGCAGCGGCGCGATCGACAGGCAGGTGAGCTTGTCGAAGCGCTGTTCGTCGGAGAGCGGCAGGGTGTTGGTGACCACGATCTCGGTGACCCCGCTGTTCTTGAGCCGGTCGACCGCCGGGCCGGACATGATCGGGTGCGTCGCGGCGATGACCACGCCCGCCGCGCCGTCCCTCATCAGGGCCTCGGCCGCCTGCACGATGGTGCCGCCGGTGTCGATCATGTCGTCGACCAGCACGCAGATCCGGCCTTGGACGTCGCCGACCACGCGGTTGGCGACGACCTCGTTGGGACGGTCGGTACGACGGCTCTTGTGGATGAACGCCAGGGGCGCACCGCCGAGCCGGGCCGACCAGCGCTCGGCGACCTTGATCCGGCCGGCGTCGGGGCTGACCACGGCGAGCCGCTGCTCGCCGTACTTCTCGCGGACGTAGTCGGCCAGGATCGGCAGCGCCATCAGATGGTCGACCGGGCCGTCGAAGAACCCCTGGATCTGGTCGGCGTGGAGGTCGACGGTGATCAGCCGGTCGGCGCCGGCGGTCTTGAAGAGGTCGGCCATCAGCCGGGCCGAGATCGGCTCACGGCCGCGGTGCTTCTTGTCCTGGCGGGCGTAGCCGTAGAACGGCATCACGACCGTGATCCGCTTGGCGGACGCGCGCTTGAGGGCGTCGACCATGATCAGGTGCTCCATGATCCACTCGTTGATCGGGGCCGTGTGGCTCTGGATCACGAAGGCGTCGCAGCCGCGGACGGACTCGTCGAAGCGGATGTAGATCTCGGAGTTGGCGAAGTTGTAGGCCTGCATCGGCACCAGCCCGATGGCGAGCTCGGTGGCGACCTCCTCCGCGAGCAGCGGGTGGGCCCGCCCGGCGAAGACCATCAGGTGCTTCTTCGTGGTCTTCTTCGTCTTGGAGGTCACGGCTCAGGATTCTCCCTCAGCGTCGGCTGCGTCCTTGGTCGAGGTCCCCTCCGGCGTACGGCGCTCGAGGTTGCGCTGCGGTCCGCCCGAGACCGCCAGGGTGCCGGGCGGCACGTCACGACGTACGACGGTCCCGCCGCCGGTCATCGCGCCGTCGCCGATGGTGATCGGGGCGACGAAGGTGTTGTTGGCACCGGTCTTGGCGCCCTTGCCGACGGTCGTGCGGTGCTTGTGGGTGCCGTCGTAGTTGGCGAAGATCGTGCCGGCGCCGATGTTGGTGCCGTCGCCGATCTCGGCGTCGCCGACGTAGGACAGGTGCGGCACCTTCGCGCCGTCGCCGATCTGGGCGTTCTTGGTCTCGACGAACGCGCCGATCTTGCCGTGCTCACCGAGCGTCGTACCGGGACGCAGGTAGGCGAACGGCCCCACGTTGGCGCCCTGGCCGACCACCGCGAGGTCGGCGTGGGTCCGCACCACCCGGGCGGCCCGGCCGATCTCGCAGTCCTTGAGCGTGGTGTCGGGCCCGATCACGGCGTACTCGCCGACGACGGTCGCGCCGATGAGCTGGGTGCCGGGCAGGAGGGTGACGTCGGGGGCGAGCAGGACCGCGGCATCGACCCAGGTCGTCGCCGGGTCCATGACGGTCACGCCCTCGCGCATCCAGCCCTCGACGATCCGGCGGTTCAGCTCCCGGCCGAGCTGGGCGAGCTGGACCCGGTCGTTGACGCCCTCGGTCTGCATCACGTCGTCCAGCGGGAACGCCCCGACCGCGAGCCCGGCCTCGCGGGCCAGGCCGACGACGTCGGTGAGGTAGTACTCCCCTTTGGCGTTGTCGTTGCCCACGCGCGGCAGTACGTCGACGAGGAACTCGGCGTCGAAGGCGAGGATGCCCGAGCTGATCTCGCGGATCTCGCGCTGTTCGGCCGTCGCGTCCTTCTCCTCGACGATCCCCTCGACGTCGCCCTCGTGGTTGCGGACGATCCGGCCGTAGCCGTGGGGCTGGACGACGATGCCACTGAGCACGCTGACGGCGCAGTCGGCCGCCCGGTGCTCCGCGGCGAAGTCGCGCAGGCTCTCGCCCCGCAGCAGCGGGGTGTCCCCCGCGGCCACCAGGACGGTGCCGGACGTCGTACCCGCCGCCTCGAGCGCGATCCGTACGGCGTGGCCGGTGCCGTGCTGCTCGTCCTGTACGGCGAGCGTGACGTCGGGCAGCAGTGCCTGGATGTGGGGGCCGACCTGGTCGCGCTGGTGGCCGACCACGGCGACGACCTGCCGGGGCTCGAGTGCCTGCACCGCGGTGAGCACGTGGTCGATCATGCTGCGGCCGGCGATCTCGTGGAGCACCTTGGCCGTCTTGGACTTCATCCGGGTTCCGCCACCCGCCGCGAGCACGATCACGGTCAGGTCACTCGCCATGGGGTCCAACCTAACCTCCGCCGGCCGGGACCCGTTCATCGTCCATTGGAGTCCCCCATTTGTGGGCCGGGCCAACGTGCTGCCCCGCCTGTCGAGCGCTCATCTGTCTGCATTCCCCGGTTGGTCTGCCGGGCCAACGTGCTGCCCCGCCAGGCGGGCCCTCATCTTTCTGCATTCCCCGGTTGGTCTGCCGGGCCAACGTGCTGCCCCGCCAGGCGGGCCCTAATCTTTCTGCATTCCCCGGTTGGTCTGCCGGGCCAACGTGCTGCCCCGCCAGGCGGGCCCTAATCTTTCTGCATTCCCCGGTTGGTCTGCCGGCAGGGCCCGCCTGACTTTGAATCAGGACTAGCGACGTAGGTTCGACTCCTACCCGGGGAGCCACGGCCGTAGGTCCCAGCCGGTCAGCGCTCAGAGCGAGATGGTGCCGCGGCAGACGTCGCCGGTGGCGCGACGCTCGGCACGGAACACGATGCGGTCGGTCCCGGCCTTGTTGGACGTCCCGCGCTGCACCGAGAAGGAGCCGCTGGCGCCATGCGTGGTGCTCGAGCCCCTCGCGAAGGTGCTGCCGTTGTCCTTGATCGTCCAGTCCCAGACCTGTCCCGAGCGGTTGCTGTCGACCTCGGCCTCGACCTCGATCCGGCCGTTGTCGGGCTTCGCCTTGAGGCGCCACACGGCGGGGCCGCCGCAGTCGCCGTGGCTGCGGACCGCTGCGCCCGCTCCGTGACTGGCTGTGGCAGGGCCCATGGCCGCGAGCGGCAGGGCCAGGGTCGAGAGGGTGACAGCGGCGAGTGCGGTGCGAGTCTTCATGATGTGCTCCTCGAGCTTGGTGGTCTCTGTTCCACCAGCATTGCCGGACCGGAGTCGGAGTTGCCATTGGTCGCTGGTCCTACGACGGATGGGGCGACCCGGGTCAGGTGATCGGTGTCGTCACGGTGCGGCTGCGAAAGTTCTCGCCGAGCCCCTCCACCTCCAGGAGAGCCGCGAGCGCCTTCTTCGCCGAGGCGACCCGACGGGGTCCGACTTCCGCGACGACCCTTCTTGTGCATCGTGGGTTGTGGGTGTGGAGATCTTCCCCGGCTCGAGTACGCCGACAGGCTCGCTCATGCCGCTGGCACCAAGGCTTCACCGGCAGCCGCGACGAGGGGCTGCTTGGCGTGCCGACCGCTGGGACGCCCGTCGAGCCGGGCCAGCACGGGAGCCGCCGCCTGGCCGGCCCGAGCCAGCATCGGCCGCCCGATCTCGCCGGCCAGGTGACCGAGCTGGGCGACCGTCAGCGCGGGGAGGTAGGCATGGCCGATGGCGAACGAGATCAGGGGCAGGTCCAGGCCGCTGGCGTAGACGAGGTGGACGGGGCGGAAGGTCGGGTCGAACTTGGCCTTGAAGCCCAGCAGCGACCGGAACCCATAGGTCGGCTCGAGGACGCTCGACGCGGTGTCGAGCACCCGGTCCAGCCCCCCGTCACTCCCCTGGGTACGGCGAGCGAGCGGCGCCACCGACAGGCTGACGGTCTCGAAACCTTCGTCCTTGAACGCCATCGCGCTCTCGGCGATCAGGAACTCCATGACCGGACGGAACCCGTCGCTGCGCCGGCGCATCAGGTCGAGGGTCCAGCCGACCACCTTCCCGTCGCGGTGCACAGGCATCCAGCTGGTCACCCCGTGCACGCCGCCGTCGGCGTCGACGGCCACATGCGTGCGGACCTGCGGATCGAGCGCCTCGGTCATGCCGCCCAGGGTGAAGCCCATCTCCGGGAGCGGCTTCTCGTCGATCCACGCCTCCGAGATCTCCCGGACCTGCTCGACCAGGTCGGGCGGGGCGTCGCGCAGGTGCAGCACCTGCATCGCGATGCCCTCCTTGGCGGCTCGGTTGCGTGCCGTGCGCACGTCCTGCCACGAGCGGCCCTTGAACTCCAGCCCCGGCAGCGAGATCACGGTGTCCTCGCCGATCTGGAGCGCGCTCCATCCCTGCGGGGCGCTGGCCGCGACGAAGTCGTCACCGACGGCGTACCAGGCAGGAGTGAGCCCTTCGCTCTCGCAGAACTCGCGGAACTCCTCGATGGCCTCCGACCAGCGCACCCGCGGTCCGACCGGGTCACCGACCACGATGGCGACGCCCGCGCTGGGCGGTAGGTGACCGCGACGACGCCGTCGCTAGTGACCCAGGAGGTCGACCCGGCCCAGGTGTTCTGCCAGCCCAGGGAGCCGGCGCCGTGGGTGGCGATCCGGCGCTCGAGGTCGGCCACCACGGTGCGCCGTCGCGGCTGCGACCGAGCGGCACCGTGGTGCCAGACCGCGAGTGCCAACAGGGTTGCGGCGACGACGATGTCGCCGGCACCGAGCGTCACCACGTGCATCACCTGGAGCAGCAGCGCGCCCGCGGTCGACGCCATCAGCACCGTCCAGGCCAGGGCGCTGCCGCGGCGCAGCCCGTCGGCCAGCGGGATGGCCACCACCAAGAACCCACAGCCGCGGCCAGGGCAGGGGCGGAGGGGTCGACCACCGGACCCGGGCCGAACGGGCCGCCGTACCCAGGGAAGAAGACCTCGACCAGCTCCGTCGCCGCGGTGGCGGCGAGCAGGAGGGCGGCGCCGCCACGCACCCCCGACAGGTTCGACCCGCGGGCGTTCCACGGCGTACGCCGGCGGCCGGCCACCCACGGCCCCACGGCCAGCCCCGCCCCGAACGACAGCAGGTGCTCCAGGTCCCACAGCAGGCCGGAGCGCAGCAGCATCACCACCAGGTAGGCGCCCACGCCGACCCGGATCGCTCGGCGGATCGGGGTGTGCAGGAACGCGGTGAGGACGGCGAGCACCCCCAGCCCGCCGGCCGAGAGACCGGTGTCGGTCAGCCGGGCCAACCCGTCGGCCCAGCGCCAGTCGAGGGTGGAGGACGCGCCCCAGAGGAAGAGCGAGGCCCCGACCGTCCCGACGAGGTGGGTGCCGACCACCGTCAGCGCCGTCCGCCAGGCGCCGACGCGTTCCTCGAGAGCGCCGACCGCAACCGCCACCAGGCCGCCGGCGACGGGCAGGAGCGCTGCAGTGGGCACGATCAGGCCGCCGACGACGTAGGTCCACACGCGTCCCTCGCGCAGCGCCGGCAGCCCGAACGACATCGACTCCGCGTGGGGGTGACCCGACAGGGTGCCGTAGATCGTGCTGGTGACCAGCATGGCGATCACCAGGCAGGTGGTGAACGGGTGGCCGGTGACGCCCGCCGCGGCACGTCGCCAGGCGAGCCGCGGCAGAGGAGTGACGTGGGAGCCCATACCCACCACGGTGTCGAGGAAGGGGGTCTGCGGCGATGGTGCTGACACCCCGAAACAAGGGGACCCAGCACCACCACGCCTGACCGGAGGCACCCTTGCTGGCGGCCCACCCGTGGTTAGGGTGGCGGCATGGACCTGCCTGTGATGCCACCGGTGCGGCCGATGCTGGCCAAGAGCGTCAAGGGGATCCCCGACCCGGCGAAGTACACCGTCGAGGGGATCGAGGGCCTCAGCTTCGAGCCGAAGTGGGACGGGTTCCGCTGCCTGGTCTTCAAGGACGGCGACGAGGTCGAGCTCACCAGCCGCAACACCAAGCCGCTGACCCGCTACTTCCCCGAGGTCGCCGCGGCGATGCGCGAGCAGCTGCCTGACCGCTGTGTCCTCGACGGCGAGATCTTCGTGGCCCTCCGCGACGACCAGGGCGTCGACCGCCTGGAGTTCGAGACCCTTCAGGAACGCATCCACCCGGCGAAGAGCCGGATCGACATGCTCGCCGAGAAGACGCCGGCCGGGTTCGTGGCCTTCGACCTGCTCGCGCTGGGCGACACGTCGTACGTCGAGAAGCCCTTCGCCGAGCGGCGTGCCGCCCTGGAGAAGGCGCTGAGCGGCCTCCATGGCCCGTGCTTCCTGACCCAGACCACCACCGACCCCGCCCAGGCCGAGGGCTGGTTTCACCAGTTCGAGGGCGCTGGTCTCGACGGCGTGGTGGCCAAGCCGCTGGGCGCGCCGTACGTCGAGAACGCCCGCACCATGCTCAAGATCAAGCACGAGCGCACCGCCGACGTCGTGGTGGCGGGCTACCGCGAGCACAAGACCAGCACGCCCGAGCGGCCGCTGCTCGGCAGCCTGCTGCTCGGCCTGTACGACGGCGGCGACCTGCAGCACATCGGCGTCAGCGCCAGCTTCACCGAGGCGCGGCGCGCCGAGCTGATCGAACAGCTCCAGCCCCTCGTCGTACCCATCGAGGAGCACCCGTGGGGCCGGTGGGCGGAGTTCCTGACCGCCAACCCCGACCGCGTGCCCGGCACCCAGAGCCGCTGGAGCCAGGGCAAGGACCTCAGCTTCACACCGCTGCGGCCCGACCTCGTGATCGAGGTCGCCTACGACCACATGGAGGGGCGGCGGTTCCGCCACACCGCCCAGTTCCGCCGGTGGCGCACCGACCGCGACCCCGAGAGCTGCGGCTACGACCAGCTCGACGAGCCCGTCTCCTACGACCTGACCGACGTCCTCGGCGGCTGAGGGCCTAGGCTTTCGGCGCCGAGTCCACCGCCCCGGGAGCCCTTCATGAGCGAGACCTACGACGTCGTCCTGATGGTCGAGCAGCCACTCTCCGCGGCCGACGCCGCCCAGGTCCGGTCGCTGCACGAGGGCCTGGACTACGAGGTGCGCTACCACGTGCTGTTCCCCGCCGAAGACGCCGCGGCCCGCGTCGAGGCGGCGATGGGTGCCCTGGGGAGCGACAACCTCACCGGCGCGCAGCCGATCCCGGCCGACCCCGAGACGATCGAGTTCGTCCGCGAGGAGACCGAGCGACGGTCCACGAGCGAGCTGCAGACGACCCTCGAGGCGCTCCACGCGGCGGGCGCCGAGGCCGACGGTGAGGTCGTCGAGGTGGACCCGATCGAGGCGCTCGCCGCCACGGTCGCGCGTGTCGACGGCCGCGAGGCGATCATCCTGACCCGGTCGCACGTGGTCTCGGAGTTCTTCCACATGGACTGGTCGTCCCGCGCCCGCCGTACGATCGGCGTACCGGTGCTGCACCTGCTCGAGCACGAGAACTTCGACGAGCAGGCGGGCCGAGGAGAGGGCGTCACGGGCCTGTGAGCGGCGCCGGCTTCGAGGGCCGGGCGCGCCTCGCGAGTGGCTCGAGACCGACCCCTGCGGTGGCCGCCTACCGGGTCACGGTCACCGACGGAGCACTGCGCCTGGTGCCCGCCGCCCGACACGGCGTCGTGCTCGACGTACCCCTGGGTCGCGTCGGTGCCCGCCCCCTGGGCAAGGCCGGCAGCGTCGTACTGGACGTCGACGGGAGCCCACTCCTGCTCAACTTCAGCAACCACGTGGACGTCGAGAACGCCACCGGTACAGGCGCCCGTGCCCGACGCATGGTTGGCGCGGGCCGCGGCCGGCTGCGCCGCGCTCGGTTCCTGCGGGCCCTCGGGCGGGGACCCTCGTGACCGCCGCCGGCATCTTCTTCACCCACGTGCGCTCGCCGCGCGTGCGGCGCCACTTCCGCCGCCTCGTCGCCGAGTCGAGCGGCGAGGTCGCCTGGCACTTCATCTTCAACCCCGACGCGGGCGCGCGGCCCAAGGCGCCGTTCGCCTACGACGACCCGGCCGAGGTGATGGCGGGGCGCTACCGCGCCATGGAGCGCAACGGCGGCGTCCAGGGCGGCTACCTCGACACGGCGCTGATCCCGTGCCTGCGTGCGCTGCATGCCGACCACCTGTGGGTGATGGAGTACGACGTCGACTTCGCCGGGCGGTGGGACGACCTGTTCGCGCCGTTCGCCGGCAACGACGCGGACCTCCTCACCACCACCTTGATGTACCGCGAGCAGAACCCGGACTGGCCGCACTGGCGCACCGCGACCGCGCCGGCGTGGGTGCCACAGGACGCCATGGTCCGCGCACTTCACCCGCTGATGCGGCTCTCGCGCGACCTCGTGAACTGGTACGCCGTGGCGATGGCGGACCGCGCGTGGGGCGGCCACTACGAGTTCACGCTCCCCACCAGCGCTCTGGCCGCGGGCGCCCGGATCGAGGACCTCGGCAACGACGGGCCGTTCACGCCGCCCGAGCGGCGGGGCCGCACCTATGTCGGCAAGACGCCGGGCGGCAGCACCGACGACCTCACGTTCGCCTTCCGGCCGGTGCGCCCGCGCTACTTCCACGAGGCGCCCGAGCAGTTCGATCGGCCGGGCTTGCTCTACCACCCGGTGAAGCCGGGCGTCCGGGCCTGGACCGACAAGTCGAAGAACCGACCGAAGGCTCCTCGCGACTAGCGCTCGCGATGGTGCCGGCGGTTGACTCGCAGGCTGCGGCGCAGCCGGCCCGCCGCGTCGGGATCCACGTGCTCGCCGCGCTCCTCGACCACGTCCAGGAACGCGCGGGTCAGCGGCCGCAGCCGCGGCGGCTTGACCACGAGGTCGATGAGCAGGTCGACGTCCGAGGAGTCGTCGCCGGCACTCGTGAACTCGCGTGAGCTCTCGGTCGGGATCCATCCCGACGTGTTCGCCTCGTGGAGCCGGTGGTCGATCAGGACGTCGTCGAGGATCCGGCGCTGGCCGAATGCCGTGGAGAGCAGCGCCACCCAGAAGTCGTGGGACACCTTGGACTCCGGCGCCGGCCAGTCCCAGGTCTCGATGAAGCCGCGGGTGACCGCGATGCTGCAGCCCTTCAGTGCGACCGAGGGCCCGAAGCCGCGCTCGCCGAGCACCCCGTAGAACGACGGCGCGATCTCCTCGCCGTCGGCCCGCTCGAGGGAGAAGTCGTGGAACAGCGCCAGTGGCTCGTTCCCTGTCGCGGCCCGCGCAACCGTCTCGAGCTTCTCCGGCCGCCAGGCGTCGTCCTGGTCGGCGAAGAAGAGCAGGTCGCCGGTGCAGGCGCGGCTCACGGTCACGAAGTTCTGGGCATAGCCGAGCCGGTCGCCTCCAGGTAGAACGCGCACCGGGAAGCCGGCCCGGTCGGCGAAGTCGCGTACGACGTCGAGCGTGCGGTCGGACGAGCCGTCGTCGCGCACCACCAGCTCGTCGGGCAGCCTGGTCTGCGCGGCCAGGCTGTCGAGCATCTCGGGCAGATAGCGCTCGCCGTTGTACGTCGCCATCGCGATCGAGATCCGTCCCGCGGGCTGCATGGCGTCACCCTAGGGTGACGCGGATCGGCACCCGCGCCAGGCCGCCCTCAGTCCGCGATCCGGGCTATCACGACGTTCGTCCCGCACTATGCACGACTGGGAGGGCGTGTGCTCTTCGCTGACGCATCTACAAGGCGTACCATGCGACGCGAGAACTGGTGGACGTGCCCACCTCGGGTCGACAAGTGGCAGTGGTCGAGCGCTCGGCTGGGTCTCAGCGCACCGCGCGAACGGGGAGCGGTCCAGAGGACGTGGCGGCATGAACAGGCGAACGACGTACACCCGAGGAAGCCGAGTGCGGCCGGTTCGCCCGGCCGCGAAGCGCATGGCCGCGAAGCGACATCTCCTCGCAGCGGCGCTGGGCGGCGCAGTTCTCGCGTCGCTCGCTCTGGTCCCCGTTTCCGGCTCCGCCGGCGCAGGCACTGTCGCAGGGGGCATCCATGCCACCTGGAGTCAGCTGACGCAGGCGGCCCCACCCACAGGTCGCTCCAGGGCCGTGACGGCCGAGGACGCCACCGGAGGACTCGTCCTGTTCGGCGGCACTCCCCAAGCCCATGTCCTCGATCCGCTGAGTGCGATGGCGGACACCTGGCGCTTCAGCTCAGGTGCCTGGACCGAGCTCAGCCCGGCCGTGTCGCCACCGGCGCGTCGCGACGCGATGATGGCCTACGACCCGACGGACCACATCACGCTGCTGTTCGGTGGAGCCGCCGCAGACGGCACACCGCTCTCGGACACCTGGGCCTGGGACGGCACCAGCTGGTCGCAGGTGACCTCTCTCCTGCATCCTCCGGCTCGCTTTGCCGCGGGGCTGGCCTTCGACGCTCAGCGGGGCGGCATCGTGCTGTTCGGTGGGACCACCGGGAACAACGCGGCAGACCTCCTGGCCGACACCTGGCTCTTCGACGGAACGACGTGGACCGCCCTGACGACGGTCGGTCCCGCCCCCTCACCCCGGCGCGACGTTGCCATGGCCTCCGATGTTCTCGGTGGGGTCGTACTGTTCGGGGGCCAGGTCGACGCCCTAGCCAGCGTTGCCCCGTCGGACAACGAGACGTGGGTGCTGGACGCTGACCACTGGACCCAGCGCTCCCCGACACGCGTGCCACCAGCCCGGTTCGCGGCCCGGATGGCCCTCGACGAGGTCCATGGTCTCGACGTGCTGGTCGGAGGCTTCGGCCCCTTCGACGCCGATACCTGGACGTGGGACGGCCTCACATGGACCGAGCAGAATCCCGCGAGCCAGCCCTGCATCATCTGCACGTTCAACCACAGGCAGGGGGCCACGGCGTGGGCAACCGTGGCCGCTGAGCCCGGCACCGGACGCACCATTCTCTTCGGCGGCTTCGACAACAGCTTCTTGACCGTGGACACCTGGGCCTTCGTCCCGAACTCTCCGGACGTGAGCAGCGCGCCCATCGTGGGACCTACCGGGGTCGGCCGGGTCGATCTGCACTCGGCCGTGGTGACCGTCACGGTCGACGGCAACGGACTGCGTCCCGGCGTCGTGGTGCAGTACTCGACCGACGGTTCGTCCTGGGCCCAGGAGCCCGTACCGAGCGGACAGAGCGGCGTGACTCTCGAGGGGCTTGTCCTCGGCACGCGGTACCTGGTTCGGGTGGAGGCGTCCTCCGGGGGCGGCACGGCCGTCGGGGGGAACGCGTCTTTCACCACGACCGGTCAGCGGCTACGACCCACGGTCAGCCTGGAGCGCTACGAGTCCCACGGCACCTCGATGACGCTCGTCGTGCGGCTCGACACGCGCGGACAGCTGGCCGACCTGGTGGCCGACTACGGCCGGACAACCGCGTACGGCGCCTCGCAGAGGCTCGCCTCCCAGACCAACGGGGGCCAACAGTCGTTCACCCTCACCGGACTGACCCCGAGTCGTCGCTACCATCTGCGGCTCACCGCGACCAACGAGATCGGAGCCACGGTCACGCCGGACCTCCTCGTCACCACGGACGTGACCGACCCCACGGCGCAGATTCGACATCTCCCACGCGGTACGCCCGACAGGACGGTGCCGATCCGCCTGGCCGGGTCGGACGATCTGGCTGGAGTGGCCGGGTTCAACGTGCGTTACCGGGTGGCACGTCCCAACGGAGCGGGCTTCGGCAAGAGCATCCGGCTCGGGCCGCAGACGGGGATCAGGGCCGCGTCGATCTCCTCACCGAAACTGGCCCCCGGCTCCACGTACTGCTTCTCGGCCCGCGCCCGTGACCGCGCCGGGAACACAGGCCCTTGGTCGTCGCAGCGGTGCGTCAACCGGGCCACGGACGACCGCGACCTACAGCAGTCCCGAGGGTGGTCACGCGTCCACTCGCAGCATTACTTCCAGGGATCGGTGCTGTCCAGCACCCGGAAGGGGTCGACCCTGGTCACCCGCGCGACACTCCGACGAGTGGGCATCCTGGCCAGCACCTGCACGACCTGTGGGCGGCTGACCGTCACCGTGAACGGGGAACATGTGGGAACCGTGGACCTTCGCTCACAGTCACGGCACGACCGTCGGATTCTCTGGCTGCCTGTGTTCCGACTGCGGAGTGGGGCACTGGTCAGACTCACGGTGGCCACGAGCCACCAGCCGGTCCTCGTGGACGGCATCTTCACCAGTCGCGCGTGAGCCGTCAGTCGGCGATCCGGTTGCCCTCGTCGTCCCAGTGTGCGGCGACCTTCTTGCTCGGCTGGACCCGTGGCGGCTCGCCCGGCATCTTGGGGTAGTCCGGCGGGTAGTTGAGCTCGACCGCGCCCTGCTCCTCGAACAGCGCGAGCAGCGGCTCGAGGGAGTGCTGCTCGTCGTCGATTCCGGCCCACGGGTCGCCGTCGGCGAGGCGCTCTGGCACGGTGAAGAGGTTGTACGCCGAGGGGTCGGTGACCGTGGCGAGCTCCTCCCAGGTCATCGGGGTCGAGACCGGGGCGCCTGGAATCGGGCGCAGCGAGTACGCCGACGCCATCGTGCGGTCGCGGCAGTTCTGGTTGTAGTCGACGAAGATCCGCTCCCCCCGCTCCTCCTTCCACCACGCCGTGGTGACGCCGTCGTCGCGCTTCTCCAGCTCGCGGCCGAACCCGATGGCGGCATGACGGACGTCGACGAACTCCCAGCGCGGATCGATCCGCACGAAGATGTGGACGCCACGGTTGCCGCTGGTCTTGGCCCACCCGCGCAGCCCGAGCTCCTCGAGCAGCTCGCGCGCGACGCCGGCCACCCGCACCGCGTCGCTGAACGTCGTACCGGGCTGGGGGTCGAGGTCGATCCGGAGCTCGTCGGGGCGGTCGACGTCCGTCACGTCGTACCGGCCAGGGGTGGAAGGTGAGGGTGCCCATGTGGGCGCACCACACCGGCACCGCGATCTCGGTCGGGCAGATCTCCTCGGCCTTGCGGCCGCTGGGGAAGGTGATCTCGACGGACTCCAGGTAGTCGGGAGCGCCCTTCGGCACCCGCTTCTGGTAGAACGCGTCGGCGTCGCGGTCCTGAGGTCCGGTGGCGAGCTTCATGCCTTCACGGACCCCTGAGGTCCAGCGCTCGAGCGCGGTCGGGCGGTCGCGCAGTGCCCGCATCAGGCCGTCCTCGACGCTCGCGAAGTACTCCGCCACCATCAGCTTGGTGACCTCACCGGTGTGCTCGGTGGCCTCGTAGATGACCCGGTCGGGGCTGCTCACCCGTACCGCCCGGTCCCCGGCCACCACCTCCGCAGCAGGCGTCTTCGGCATGCGGTCAGGCTAGCCGCATCCGCCGTCACCGAACCGTCATCATCTGGTGGCCTCGGGGATTGCCCGCCCTATTACCGTGGAGGCATGACCTACCACGTGGAGAAGACCGACGAGGAGTGGCGCGCGCAGCTCTCCCCGGAGGAGTACGCCGTGCTGCGCCAGGCCGGCACCGAGCGCGCCTTCGTCGGTGAGTACACCGACACCGAGACCAAGGGCGTCTACCGGTGCAAGGCGTGCCAGCAGGTGCTGTTCGAGTCCGACACCAAGTTCCACTCCGGCTGCGGATGGCCGAGCTTCTACCAGCCGGTCACCGACACCGTGGAGTACATCGAGGACGTCTCCATGGGGATGAAGCGGGTGGAGGTGCGCTGCGCGAACTGCGGCTCCCACCTCGGCCACGTCTTCCCCGACGGCTACGGCACCCCGACCGGCGACCGCTTCTGCATCAACAGCATCGCGATCACCCTCGAGCCCGCGAACCAGCCAGCCGACCGTTAGGGGAGGCGGGCCAGGAGGTCGGTGACCGAGGTGCGGGCGCCGGTGTAGAAGGGGATCTCCTCGCGCACATGGCGGCGGGTCTCCGAGCCGCGCAGGTGGCGCATCAGGTCGACGATCCGGCCCAGGTCGTCCGCCTCGAAGGCCAGGATCCACTCGTAGTCACCGAGCGCGAAGCTCTGCACGGTGTTGGCGCGTACGTCGGGGTAGCCGCGCGCCAGCTGCCCGTGCTCGGCGAGCAGGCGACGACGCTCTGTCTCCTCGAGCAGGTACCACTCGTAGGAGCGCACGAACGGGTAGACGCACAGGTGCGCTCGCGGCTCCTCCTCGGCGAGGAACGCCGGCACGTGGCTCTTGTTGAACTCCGCGGGCCGATGTAGGGCGAGCTGCGACCAGACCGGTCCGAGGCGGCGACCGAACGCCGTACGACGGAAGCGGTGGTAGGCGGCCTGGAGCTGCTCGCTGGTGGGGGCGTGCCACCAGATCATCACGTCGGCGTCGGCCCGGAGGCCGCCCACGTCGTAGGTGCCCCGCACGACCACGTCGTCGGCGGCGAGCTTGTCGAAGAGGTCGGTGACCTCGGCAGCCTCGGCCGCCCGGTCCGCCCCGGCGTCGTCCGGCCCGAGCGGCTCGTCGAGGCGGAACACCGACCACATCGTGTAGCGGACCATCTCGTTGATCTCGCGGGTGCGGGACGCGTTGCTCTGCTCGCTCATGAACCCGATTCTGCCCCTAGCACCGATGCCGCAGCGCGTCGGGCCGAGCCGATCACGGCCGGGATGCCGACGCCGTCGTAGGCAGCCCCGCACACCTCCAGCCCCGGTACGGCGTCGACCGCGGCGCGGATGCGGGCGACCCGGTCGAGGTGGCCGACGGCGTACTGCGGCAGCGCACCGCCCCACCGCTGCACGTGTGCGTCCACGGGCCGGATCTGCTGGCCCGTGGCCAGCGACAGGTCCGCGACCACGTGCGCCACCAGCTCCTCGTCGGAGGCCTGCAGCGAAGCCTCCTCGCGGTGGCGACCGATCGAGGCGCGCAGCAGACGCAGGTCGGAGGCCGCGCCGACCCAACCCCACTTGTTGAAGGAGTACGTCGAGGCCTTGATCCGCCGACCGTCCACCGACGGCACCAGGAACCCCGACGAGTCGCCCACGTCGAGCGTCCGGACGGCGATCGTGATCACCGCCATCGAGGCGTACTCGATCGCACCCAGCTCCTCCGACGCCAACGGTGCGACGTCGGCCAGCAGCCGGGCAGCGGGCGGGCCCGGAGCGGCGACGATGACCCGGTCGGTCTCGACCGTCTCGGGCTCGCGGGTCGAGCCCACGGTCAGCCGGAAGCCGGCGGCTGTGCGCTCGATCCGTCGTACGGCGGCGGAGGTGCGGATCTCGACACCCGAGGTGTCGGCCAGAGCCAGCGGCAGCCGGCCCACCCCACCGACGAGGCCGGCGAACATCGGTGGGACCGAGGACGGCGGCGGCGGCAGCGCCGCGACGGCGGCCAGCAAGGAGCCGTGCTCACGTACCATCGCCACCACCTGGGGCACCGTCGCCGACGCCGACAGGTGGTCGGCGTGACCCGCGTACACCCCGCCGAGCATCGGCTCGGCCAACCGGTCGACGACCTCGTGGCCGAGTCGCGACCCGAGGAGCTCTGCGACGGAGACGTCGTCAGGGCCGAGCGGCAGCACCGTCTCGTGGCGCGCCCGCTCGAGGCCGTCGTCGGACAGCACCCCGGTGGCGCCGAGCGCGTCGAGGTCCAGCGGTACGCCGAGCAGCGTGCGCGGCAGGGGGCGGAGCGCCCCTCGGGTCCAGAGCTGGGTCGAGCCGGCGGCCGGATGGACCACGTCGAGCCCCAGCTCGGCGACCAGCCCGACCGCCTCGGGACGTCGTGCCAGCATCGACTCCGCCCCGACGTCGACCACCGCCCCGCCGACCTCGCCGAGCCGCAGCTTGCCGCCGATCACGGGCGAGCTCTCGAGCAGCAGCACGGACAGCCCGGCGGCGCTCAGATCGCGCGCCGCCACCAGGCCGGCGACACCACCGCCCACCACCACCACGTCAGGTCGCTCGGACACGGCGCCACTCTCCCACCTGTCCGAGAGCGCCACGCAGGGGCGTTGGTCCCACCTATGCTGAAACGGTGCCGAGCGCGCCGTTCGTCGTACCACCGCTGATCCTGAGCCTCATCCTGCTGGCCAGCGCCGCCGCGAAGCTCCGCACCCCGAGCGACACCGCCGCGGTCTTCCGGCAGCTCCGCCTCCCGCAGGTGCTGGTCACGACTCGAGCCCCGCTCCTCCTGCCGTACGGCGAGATCGCGCTGGTCGCCCTGCTCCTGCTCGCCCCAGGCACCTGGTACCTCGTCGCGGCGACACTCGTCCTGCTGCTGTTCACGGCGTACCTCCTGGTGGTCGCCCGGGCGCTCCGCTTCCCGTACGTCGTGCGGTGCGGCTGCTTCGGGCGGCTCGGGCTGGGCGAGGTCACCCGCCGCACCCTGGTCCGCAACGTCGTCCTGCTGGCCATCGCCCTGGTCACGTGGGCCGACGCGTGGCGCCGCGTGGGCGTCGTCCAGCGCCTCCAGGACTCGGTCGACGGCTGGTGGTGGGTGGGCGGGGTGCTGCTCGCCGTGGCCACCACGGCGCTCGTCGTGTGGGACGCGAGGGCACCGGCCTACGTGCCGTCGGCCGGGATCCAGCTCCCGCCGGACCCCGGTGGCTACCCGGCGATGCCCACGCCGTACGTCGTCCTCGACGGCCCCGACGGGCTGGTCTCCGCCTTCGAGCTGAGCGACACCGCGGCGCGGATGCTGGTCTTCCTCGAGCCCGCCGACCCGGCCGCCTCCGACCTGATGGCGCGCCTCGACGGCTGGGCCGACCGGCTCGAGCCGGTGCGGCTCCACCTGGTGGCGGACGGTGAGTGGGCGGTGCTCGCCGAGCGGTACCCCGCACACGCTCAGCGCTACCTCGGCGACCCCTCCGGCGTGGTGCGCGGCCGTTTCGGGATCGAGGACCGTGGGGCGGTCCTGCTCGGCACCGACCGCTTTCTGGCCGGGGGCCCCTCCGTCGGTGACGAGGAGGTCGAGGAGCTGATGGAGGCCGCGATCGCGGAGCTGCACGGCTCGGCAGGGCTCGCGCCCGACGAGGCTCCGGCGCCCTAGCTCCAGCACCCCGGGGAACCGGTGGCCGCCCCCGGCCGTCCGACCCCCATGACCCTCACGCGTCCACGTCTCGCCCTCGTCGGCGTCATCAGTCTCATCGCGCTCTCCGGCTGCAGCTCGAGTGGCAGCTCGGCGGGCGTCGGAGGGGACTCGGCGGCCAGCGACAGCTTGGCGGCCCCCGCGCCCGGCGCCCGGGCCGCAGCGGGTTCGACCGCCGCCGACAAGGGCGGCAGCACGGTGGACGACGCCACGCTGGTGGACCAGCGGGCGGTCATCAAGAACGGCGACCTCGTCGTCCACACCGCGGACCCGCAGGGGGCCCGCGAACGGGTCGACGTCCTGCTGACGCGGCTCCGGGGATCGGTGGAAGACGAGCAGACCGTCTACGCCAAGGACGGCCGGATCCGCGAGTCGCAGCTGGTGCTGCGCGTGCCGGTCGCGTCGTTCTCGACCGCGATGGACGACCTCGAGCAGCTTCGGCACTGTTGTGCACTCCAGCAGCACCGGCAAGGACGTCACCACCCAGGTCATCGACGTACAGCAGCGGCTACGGACCCTGCGGATCAGCCTGCGCGACCTGAACTCGTTCCAGCGCCAGGCGTCCACCATCAACCAGCTGCTGCGCTTCGAGAACGCGATCACCCAGCGTCGCGGGGAGTACCAGTCGCTCAAGGCGCAGCGCGACCACCTGGTGAACCAGACCAGCATGTCGACGATCAGCCTGGACCTGTCGATCCCGCCCACCCACACCGCAACGCCCGGAGCGCTCCACCATGCCGGCTTCGGGACCGGGCTGCGGCACGGCTGGTCGGCGTTCACCGGGACGATCGTGGTCACGCTGACCGCCGTGGGCGCAGTGCTCCCCTTCGCGCTGGTGCTCGGGCTGGTCGGGCTGCCGCTGTGGTGGTGGGGACGCCGGGTCTGGCGCAAGCCGGCCGCCCCCGCCGAGGCTGCCGCTGACTGAGCCGACCCGCTCCATCAGCGCTGACGGTGAGCCTGCCACCGAACCCGCGCTCGAAAAGGTGGCTAGCTCACCGCCACCCAGCGGCTCGGGCGTCAGTACGACTGCACGAAGTCGGTGAGCCGGGCCAGCTGGTCGGGGTCGGTGGACGGGATGACGCCGTGGCCGAGGTTGAAGATGTGGCCCTTCGCGGCCCGGCCGGCCTCGATGATCTCCGCGGCCCGCGCGGTCATCACCTCGGTCGGGGCGAAGACGAGGGTCGGGTCGAGGTTGCCCTGTACGACGCGGTCCCCGACGCGCGGGATCGCGTCCGCGAGCGGCGTACGCCAGTCGACGCCGACCACGTCGGCGCCCGCGTCGCCCATCAGCCCGAGCAGGCTGCCGGTGCCGACGCCGAAGTGGATCCGGGGTACGCCGAGCTCACCGGCCGCCGCGAGCACCCGCGCGGAGTGCGGCATCACGGACGCCTTGTAGTCGGCGGGCGTCAGCGCGCCCGCCCAGGAGTCGAACAGCTGGACGGCGGAGGCGCCGGCCTCCACCTGCACCCGGAGGTACGCCGAGGAGATGCCGGCGATCTTGCGCATCAGCGCGTCCCAGATCTCGGGAGCGCCGAACATCATGGCCTTGGTCTTCGCATGCTCCTTCGACGGACCCCCCTCGACGAGGTACGACGCCACCGTGAACGGCGCGCCAGCGAAGCCGATCAGCGGCGTCGCGCCCAGCTCGGCGACCAAGGCGTGGATGGCGGCCGTCGTGAACGGCACGTGCTCGGGGGTGAGGTCGGGAATCGCCGCGACGTCCTCCAGGGTGCGCACCGGATGGGCGACCACCGGGCCCACGCCCGGCTTGATGTCGAGGTCGACACCGACGGCCTTGAGCGGAAGCACGATGTCGGAGAAGAAGATCGCCGCGTCGACGCCGTAGCGACGTACCGGCTGGAGGGTGATCTCGGTGGTGAGCGCGGGATCCATGCACGACTCGAGCATGCCGACGCCCTCGCGGAGCTTGAGGTACTCCGGCAGCGAGCGTCCGGCCTGCCGCATGAACCACACCGGCGTGTGGTCCACCGGCTCCCCCCGGGCGGCCCGGAGGAAGGCGCTGTCGCGAGGTGTGGTCATGGGTGAATCGTCGCAGCCCGCGCGGCGTGTTCGCACATCGCCGCTGGACGGCCGACCTACTGTGAGGTCATGGTCGTCGGTCCTGAGGCGCGCCCCGGAGCGGGTGCGCCGCCGAGTCCTCCTGAGTTCCAGGAGGCGGTGCGCGCCATGGGCGAGGCCCGGATGCGCCCCGAGGTCTTGTGCGAGCCGATGCCGGCGCCGCAGCGGATCGCGCCGTACGCCGCAGCGCTGAGCGCCGACGTGACCGTCGAGGGGGTCGACGTCAGTACCGGCCGCCTCATCCTGCTCCACGACCCCGCCGGCAACGACTCCTGGGACGGCACCTTCCGCTGCGTCGGCTACGCCCGCGCCGAGATCGACCTCGAGATGATCACCGACCCCGCGCTCGCCGACGTCGGGTGGTCGTGGCTCACCGAGGCGCTCTCCGCTCACGCTGCGTCGTACGCCTCGGCGTCCGGCACCGTCACCCGGGTGGCCACCGACAGTTTCGGGGCGATGGCGGACGACGAGGGCAGCGCGCAGATCGAGATCCGCGCCTCGTGGACCCCGCAGGTCATCGACGGCCGACTTCAGATCGAGAACCACGTCGAGGCCTGGGCCGAACTACTGTGTACGGCGGCGGGTCTGCCGCCGGTCCCGGAGGGCGTGACCGCCATGCCCAGTCGTCGTGGTCGGCGCGGAGCCGGTCACTGACGATGAGCCCTGCTTCCGACATCCCACCTTCCGCGCCCCTCGACGACGAGGCCGCGCCCGGCGACGCCCCGCTGGAGACGGCTGACGAGGAGGACGAGGCTCCCCCGGCCCCGCTGCTGAGCCTGCGCGACGGGCTACCCCCTCTCACCGAGACCCCGCCCGCCCTGGCCGACGCCTGCCGCGCGCTGGCCGCGGCCGACGGCCCGGTGGCGATCGACGCCGAGAGGGCGTCCGGCTACCGCTACTCCTCGCGCGCTTACCTGATCCAGCTACGGCGCGAAGGTGCCGGCACCTTTTTGGTCGACCCGATCGGCTTCGACTCCCTCGACCCGCTCCAGGAGGTGCTCGAGGGCACCGAGTGGATCCTGCACGCCGCCACCCAGGACCTCGCCTGCCTGGCCGAGGTCGGGCTGGTGCCGTCGGGGCTCTTCGACACCGAGCTGGCCGGCCGGCTGCTCGGCTACCCGCGCGTCGGCCTCGCGACCCTGGTCGAGACCCTGCTCGGCTACTCCATGAAGAAGGAGCACTCGGCGGCCGACTGGTCGACCCGGCCGTTGCCAGGGCCGTGGCTGGAGTACGCCGCGCTCGACGTCGAGGTCCTCGTCGAGCTGCGCGACGTCCTGGCCGCCGAGCTCGAGGCGACCGGCAAGGACGAGTGGGCGCGCCAGGAGTTCGCCGCGCTGCGGGGGTTCACGCCCGCCGTGCGGATCGAGCCGTGGCGCCGTACCTCCGGCCTGCACAAGGTCCGCGGCCGCCGGCTCCTCGGTGCGGTCCGCGAGCTCTGGGAGGCGCGCGACGAGCTCGCCCGCGAGCGCGACATCTCCCCCGGCCGGCTGATCGGCGACAGCGCGATCATCGCGGCCGCGATGGCGATGCCGACCACGCGGTCGGCCCTGCTCGGCACCCGCGGCTTCCACGGCCGGGGCGCCCAGCGCTACGCCGACCGCTGGCTGGTCGCACTCGACCGAGCGGCCACGATGCCCGAGGCCGACCTGCCGATGCGGGCGCCGCGCACCGACGGTCCGCCGACGCCCCGCGCTTGGGCCGAGCGCGACCCGGTGGCCGCCGAGCGCCTCACCCTCGCCCGCGACGGCATCACCGCACTCTCCGAGGAGCACGGCCTGCCCGCGGAGAACCTCGTCTCACCCGACAGCGTCCGCCGGGTGATGTGGACCCCGCCGGCCGCCGATCCGGCAGCCGTCGCGGACCTGCTGAGTTCGTACGGCGCGCGACCGTGGCAGGTCGCGCTGGTGACGCCGGTGCTGGTCGACGCCATCGTTCGGGCTCAGCCCGAGGACTGACCCGTTCCGCTCGGGCTCGCGCTCGGCTCGACGCGCAGCACCCGGCGCGAGTTCTGGTCGATCCGACGGGTCAGGGCCGGCACCTGCGAGGCACGTCCGTGCATCATCTCCTCCAGGGTGGGGCGGGTGGTGGCCTCGAGCTCGTCCCACTGATCGATCAGCGGTGGGACCTGCATGCTCTTGACGCTGAAGGTGAACACGGACGCGTGCTCCGGGAGCCGGCCCGGCTGCTGGAAGTCGTCGGAGAGCGCCACCGTCTGGTTGGCGGGCTGGAGGTAGCCCGCCGACGCGACCGACCCGACCGCCGCGGGCGACCCGGCGTACACCAGGAAGTCCGCAGCGGTGCCGGCGTCGGTGGCGTGGCTGGAGATGCAGAGCCCGGTGAGCCCGCCGGCGGTGGCGGTAGTGCCGAGACTGGGCATCGGCATCACGTCGAAGTCGAAGCCGAGCCGGGTCCGGAGCCCGGGGACGATGCCCCGGTCGCCCTGCAGCAGTGCGAGCCGGCCCTCCTCGAACCACTGCAGCGGCGTCTTCTCCGCCAGCTGCTGAGGGGTCAGGCTGATGCCCGGCCGTTGCAGGACGCGCACGGTGCGGACCAGCGCCTGCTGGCTGGCGGTGGCGGAGAGGGTGAGGGTGGTGGGCGGGTTGGCGTTGTCGAAGACGGTGCCACCGCCGGAGAGGACGTACGGCGAGACGCCGACGAGGCTCGGCTCGATGTAGGCACCTGCGGCCCTCGGGTGGTGCTGCACCGCCCACCGGGCGGCCGCGGAGAACTGGTCGAGCGACCAGCCCTGGCCCGGCACGGGCGGGTCGGTGGAGACCTGGCCGAGCTTGACCAGCCGCTTGTTGTAGTAGATGACCGAGGGGGCGACGCCGTACGGCAGGCAGTTCAGCCGGTTGTTGCTCCCGAACGCCGTGAGGGTGCTGCGCGGGTAGTCGTCACCGAAGTCGACGCCACGGTCGTCGAGGAGCTGGTCGATCGGCTGGATCAGCTGGTGCTCGGTCAGGTAGAGCAGGTCGTGGCGCGCCGCGATGAACACGTCGGGCGGCTTCACTCCGGCGCGCAGGTCGGCCATCATCGCCGCCTCGTCGGGCCAGGCCTTGACCTGGACGGTCACCTGGCGGTTCAGCGGGGCGAAGAGCGAGGCCATCTGCCGGTAGCTGTCGACCTCGTCGGCGGATCCCACCACCCCGAAGGTGAGTGTCTGGTGGGGCAGCTGTGTGGGCGCGGACGTCGACGGCTGCGTGGTCGGAGGGCTTGAAGGCGCAGCACCAGAGGACGAGGATGAGGACGAGCCGCAGGCGGCCAGCAGCGCGGTGCCGGCGAGGACACCGGCCGTCGCCAGCGCGGAGATCCCCCGTCTGCTGCGCCCGACTCGCCTCCGCACGGCCGAAACCCTAGCCGTAGCAAGAACAGTGAAGTGCGCCGGACCGGGAGCGCCTCACGGCGCGTGGCCGCTCGTAGCGGCTGATTTTGGGACCCGGGGCTGCCACGGCCCGGCGCACTCGCACAGTGTAACGGGAGCGGCCCTGTCGGCATTCCGAACGCCGCAACCGCTGTGGAAAAACGCGGCGCCTTCGTCGGTCGAGCGAAGTCGAGACCAACGGGTGGTCTCGACAAGCTCGACCGACGAATGGCGCTAGGTGAGGTGACCGGCCAGCTCGAGGCGGGCGGCTCGGTCCAGCTGGTCGGCCACGGACTGGATCCGCGCCGCGGCGAGGGCGTCGGTGTCGGTCAGGGCGGCCCGGCCGGTGGCCACCACGCGGGCGAAGGCGGCGGCGCGCAGGAGTACGTCGGCGAAGTCGCTGGAGGCGATCCCGCGCAGCACCTGGTCGACCATGTCACGCAGCTCGTCAGGGCCCGGCGGGTCGGCGACCCCGGCGACCACGTCGTCGACGGCGGCATGGCGACGCCCGGCTTCGAACTCACGCGCGACCCCGACCGGGTCGGCGTACACCCAGGAGCGCAGCAGGTAGAGCCGCCACAGGCAGCCGGCGACCGACTCGGCGGGACGGGTGGCCCACGCCTGGGCGATGACCTCGATGCCCTCGGTGTCGGCGAGGTGGAGCACCCGCTCGGCGACCGCGTCGTCGCCGGAGGCCCGGGCACCCCGCACCAGCAGCTCGGCGGCGCGGTCCGCGGCCTCGGCCACCCGCACCGGGTCGTCCCCGGAGTCGAGACCGCTGAAGAAGCGGTCGCCCGGCGTGAGCGGGCGGTGGTGGGGGCGTTGGCTCACGCGCACCAATGTAACGACCCGAGGCCGCCCCGTCCGTCACACCGCGAGGAGAGTCCGGATCCGCTGGTCGCTGACCGGGCCGTCGGTGCCGAGCTGCTGGGCCCACAGCGAGACGCGGTACTCCTCCAGCATCCAGCGCGCACGCCGCAGCCGCTCGCTCGGCGGCCGCCCCTCCGGCAGCGCGTCCAGCTGATGGAGGACGGCGTCCTGGACGCCCGTGAACTGGTCCATCAGCTGCCGGTCGCGCAGCACGTCGTCCGCGAGCCGCTCGCGGCGGCGGCGCACGGCCAGCAGGTACGTCGGGAAGCGGCGCAGCCGGTCGGCCCCCGCCTCACCCAGGAAGCCGCGGGTCACCAGGCGGGCCAGCTGCTCGCGCATGTCCTGCAGTGCAGGGAGAGTGGCCAGCTCGGCGCGGCCGCTCAGCGTCCGGTCGACGTCGCGCCAGTCGGACAGGATTCGCAGCACCTCGGTCAGTACCGGACCGGTGCGGGCCGCGAGGGCCTCCCGGCCGGCCTTGACCAGCACGTCGTACTCCTCGGGCGTGCGGACCGGCGGCCGGGAGTCCACCACGTCGCCGAGGATCGCAGCGCGGAGGTCGTCGAGGAGCTCGGCGACGCTGGGGTACGGCGAGCCGGCGAGGCCGAGCCGCTGGGTGGTGTCGAGATCCGCCGTCGGGTCGCCGGCCGGCAGCTCCAGCAGGAGCAGTCGCCGTACGCCGAGCCGGTGCCGCGCGGCAGCCTCGTCGGCCGAGCCGAAGACCCCGAGCCCGACGGTCGTGCCCTCGTCGGTGACCGCGGGATGGGCGCGCACCTCGTGGCCGGCTCTGGTCTGCAGGATCTCCTCGGGGATCTCGCCGAAGGTCCAGGCGGTCTGGCCGCTCGCCCCCAGCCCGCTGTCGTCGGCGACGGCGGCGAGCGCCTCGTCGAACTGCGGGCGAAGCGGCGCCTTGAGCGCCTCGAGGTCCTTGCCACGGGCCTGCTCGTCACCGGTCTCGCCGACGACGCGGTACGTGGGCTGGAGGTGGGCCGCCACCTTCGACCAGTCCCAGGCCTCCCGCGGGATGACCACGCCGGTCGTCGACCGGGCCCAGCGCTCGAGGGCGTCGAGCAGAGGCTCCTCGCCGGGCGGGACGCTGGCCAGGAACTCCCGGGCCTTGTCGGGTGCCGGCACGAAGCTGACCCGCAGGTTCTTCGGCAGGCTGCGGATCAGGCTGGTGACCAGCTCGTGCCGCACGCCCGGCACGTTCCAGGAGAAGTCGTCGGCGTCGACGCGGTTGAGGGTGGCGACCGGAACGTCGATGGTCAGCCCGTCGTCGACCGCGCCCGGCTCGAAGTGGTAGCTGATCGGGAACGTCAGCCCCCCGTCCTGCCAGGCCTCCGGGAAGTCCTCGGCCCGTACCTCCTCGGCCGTGTCGTGGGTGAGCATCGCCGGGTCGAAGGTGAGCAGGTCGGGGTGGGTACGGCGCTCCTGCTTCCACCACTGGTCGAAGTGGGCGCCGCTCACGACGTCGGCGCCGATGCGCTCGTCGTAGAAGTCGAAGAGGGTGTGCTCGTCCACCACGATGTCGCGGCGGCGGGCCCGGTGCTCGAGCTCCTCGGCCTCCTCGAGCAGCCGTTGGTTCTCGCCGAGGAACCGGTGCCGGCTGTTCCACTCGCCGTACACCAGGGCGTGCCGGATGAAGAGCTCGCGGCTCAGGTCGCGGTCGATCCTCCCGAAGGCGACGAGCCGGTCGGCGACCAGCGGTACGCCGTACAGCGTCACGCGCTCGTGGGCCATCACCGAGGCGCGCTTGCGTGACCAGTGCGGCTCGCTGTAGCTGCGCTTGACCAGGTGGGCGCCGATCCGCTCGGCCCACTCGGGCTTGATCGCGGCGTTCTGCCGGGCCCAGAGCCGGCCGGTCTCGACGAGCTCGCCGGCCATCAGGAATGCCGGGTTCTTCCCCCGCAGCCCGCTCCCGGGGAAGATCGCGAACCGCGCGCCCGCGCGCCCCCAGGTACTCCCGGGGCCCGCGAGGCTTCTGGCCCGGGCCCTTCGCGTGGGTCGAGCCTGTCGAGACCCGTTCCTCGAGCACGCCGATGTGGGACAGCAGGCCCGACAGGAGAGCCTGGTGGATCCCGTCCGCGTCGTACGGCGCACTCTGGCTCTCGTCGGTCGAGCGGCCCTTCTCCTCGGTCGAGCGGCCCTTCTCGTCGGTCGAGCGGCCCTTCTCGTCGGTCGAGCGGCCCTTCTCGTCGGTCGAGCGGCCCTTCTCGTCGGTCGAGCGCCCCTTCTCGTCGGTCGAGCGGCCCTTCTCGTCGGTCGAGCGGAGTCGAGACCACGCCGGCTCCTTGCCGAGCTCCACCTTCAGCTCCCGGCACACCTGACGCAGCTGGGACTCGAAGTCCTGCCACTCACGGACCCGCAGGTAGTTGAGGTACTCGCGCCGGCACATCCGCCGGAACGCGCTCGACGACAGCTCGCGCTGCTGGGCGCGCAGGTGGCGCCAGAGGTTCAGCCAGGACAGGAAGTCGGAGGTCGGGTCCTTGAAGCGGGCGTGCAGCTGGTCCGCCTGCGCCTGCTCCTCCAGGGGCCGCTCGCGGGGGTCCTGCAGCGAGAGCGCCGCGGCGATGACCAGGATCTCGCGGACGCACCCGAGCCGCTCGGCCTCCAGGATCATCCGGCCGAGCCGCGGGTCGATCGGCAGCCGGGCCAGCCGCCGGCCCACCTGGGTCAGCCGCGGCCCGCCCCTTCCGTCGGTCGAGCTTGTCGAGACCACGGCGCCGAGCTCCTCGAGCAGCTGCACGCCCGCCGAGACGTTGCGGCGGTCGGGCGGTTCGACGAAGGGGAAGCGACCGACGTCGCCGAGCCCGAGCGAGGTCATCTGCAGGATGACGGAGGCCAGGTTGGTGCGCAGGATCTCGGGGTCGGTGAAGGCGGGCCGGGCCTCGAAGTCCTCCTCGGCGTAGAGGCGGATCGCGATGCCGGCCTCGACCCGCCCGCAGCGACCGGAACGCTGGCTGGCCGACGCCTGGCTGATCGCCTCGATCGGGAGCCGCTGCACCTTGGTCTTCAACGAGTAGCGCGAGATCCGCGCCAGCCCGGGGTCGACGACGTACCGGATGCCGGGCACGGTCAGCGAGGTCTCGGCGACGTTGGTCGCCAGGACGACGCGGCGCACCGTGGCGCCGTGGGAGGAGAAGACGCGGTGCTGCTCGGCGGCCGAGAGCCGGGAGAACAACGGCACGATCTCGAGCGTGCGACCGCGGTCCGGCCTGAGATCGGCCAGTGCGTCCGCGGTGTCGCGGATCTCGCGCTCGCCCGGCAGGAAGACCAGGATGTCGCCTGGTCCTTCGCCGGAGAGCTCGCGTACGGCGTCGAGGATCGCCTCGGTCTGGTCGCGGACGAGCGTCTCACCCTCCTCGTCGACGTCGTCGGTCGAGCCGGTCGAGACCATGAGCGGTCGGTAGCGGATCTCGACCGGGTAGGTGCGCCCCGAGACCTCGATGATGGGCGCCGGCCTTTCGGCGGTCGAGCCTGTCGACACCTCCGCGAAGTGTCTGGCGAACCGCTCGGGGTCGATCGTCGCGGAGGTGATGACGAGCTTGAGGTCGGGGCGACGCGGCAGGAGCTGCTTGAGGTAGCCGAGCAGGAAGTCGATGTTGAGGCTCCGCTCGTGCGCCTCGTCGATGATGATCGTGTCGTAGCGACGCAGCTGGCGGTCGCGCTGGAGCTCGGCGAGCAGGATGCCGTCGGTCATCACCTTGATCCGGGTGTCCGGCGAGGTCCGGTCGGTGAAGCGGACCTGGTAGCCGACCTCCGCCCCCAGCGTCGTCTTCAGCTCGGACGCGAGGCGCTCCGCGACCGAGCGGGCCGCGATCCGGCGGGGCTGGGTGTGCCCGATCATCCCGCCGCGGCCGCCCGCGCCGCGGCCGAGCTCGAGACAGATCTTGGGCAGCTGGGTGGTCTTGCCCGAGCCGGTCTCGCCGGCGACGACGACGACCTGGTGGTCGCGGATGGCCGCCGCGATGTCGTCACGCCGCTGGCTGATCGGCAGCTCGGGCGGGAAAGAGATGTCCACAACGCGGGTGATTCTTCCCCAGCCACGGTCGCCGCTCCTACCCAGTTACCGACGGCGGCAGCCACTGGCAGGTTGTTGGCAGGTAACCGACACCGGGACGCCAGGCCCTTCACAGGGAAGGCACAGGCCCTCGGCGGACCGTGAAGCCATGACACACATCAAGCGCAGCCGGCGCCTCCAGGCCGGCCTGGCCGGACTCAGCGTCTTCAGCGCACTCGGTGCCGCCGTGGGGCTGGGCGTGACCACGCACACCCACTCGTCGGCCTCCGCGGGCCAGAGCAACGGCGGCTCCACCGGCTCGACGACCACCCGCTCGCACGCGGGCGGCGAGGGAGACGACGACAGCACGAAGTCGAGCACCACGTCCTCGAACCAGTCCTCGTCCAACCAGTCCTCGTCGAACCAGTCCAGCCCGGTCACCCCGCCCAGCAACACCACCCCGCAGGCCACCACGAGCGGCTCCTGACATGGACGCCCGGGAGGCGACGTACCGCTTCGACCTGTGGAGCACCACCGGCACGGTCGTGGTGACCGATCCGGCCGCGCTCGGCACGGTCGTGGAGATCGTGCGGTCCGGCCTGGACGAGGTGGAGCGAGCCTGCTCGCGTTTCCGTCCGGACTCGGAGATCTCCGGCCTCACGCCGGGCCGTCACCGGCTCTCGCCGATGCTGGCCGACCTCGTCGGCACCGCGCTCGACGCCGCCGAGGCGAGCAGCGGCCTGGTCGACCCGACGGTCGGTGGCGTCGTCCGGGCGCTCGGCTACGACCGCAGCATCGAGCTGCTGCCCGCCGACGGCGCACCGGTCAGCCTCGTCCACCACGTGCCCGGCTGGCGACAGGTCCACCTGTACGGCGACAAGCTCGAGCTGCCCGCCGGCGTCCACCTCGACCTGGGCGCCACCGCCAAGGCCCGCGCGGCCGACCTGATGGCACGCCGCGCCGCCGAGACGGTCGGCGTCGGCGTCCTCGTCGAGCTCGGCGGCGACATCGCCACCGCCGGCCCCGGTCCCGACGGCGGCTGGCAGGTCCAGGTCCGCGACACCGACGACGACGCTCCTGCCCAGGTCACGCTCCAGCCCGGTTGGGCGGTCGCGACCTCCTCGACGGTACGACGCGCGTGGCGCCGCGGCGGCGTACGCCTGCACCACATCGTCGACCCCCGAACTGCGGCCCCGGCCGCGCCCGTGTGGCGCAGCGCGACCGTGGCCGCACCCACGTGCGCCGAGGCGAACACCGCCTCCACCGCGGCCGTGATCCTCGGGCACGAGGCGAGCCGCTGGCTCTCCGAGCGCGGCTACACCGCCCGGCTCGTCGACCAACGCCACCGCGTCGTGCGCGTGGGCGACTGGCCCCAGGAGGCAGCCGCATGAGCGCCGCCTTCTGGGCCCTCGGCCGCGGCACCGGAGTCGTTGCGCTCGTCCTGTTCACCGTCTCCCTGGTGCTCGGCATCGTCGCGCGGTCCGGGCGGCCGGTGCCCTGGCTGGGCCGCTTCGGCACCAGTGATCTGCACCGCACGGCCGCCCTGACCGGCACCGGGCTGGTGCTCGCGCACGTCGCCACCCTCTACTTCGACCCCTACGCCCAGCTCCGGCTGGTGGACGTCGTGTTCCCGTTCCTGGGCGCCTACAAGCCGCTCTGGCTCGGCCTGGGCACCCTCGCCCTCGATCTGCTGGCCGTGGTCACCGTGGTCTCCCTCCTGAGACGGCGTGTGGGCCCCCGCGTCTTCAAGGCCGTGCACTGGGCGACGTACGCCCTGTGGCCGGTGGCGCTGATGCACGCGCTCGGCAACGGCACGAACGGCGGCTCCACGTGGTTCCGGGCCCTCGCCGTGATCTGCATCAGTGCGGTCGTCACCGCGGTCGGCTGGCGGCTCACCCCGTCGTACGAGGGCCGCGGCTGGACCCGTCACCCGAGGAGAACCGCATGAGCACCCTGACCGCGACCCGTCGCCTGCTGGACCCCCTCGAGGGCCGGGAGGCAATGCCCCGCCTCGACCTCGACACCCTGCTCCGCGCCGTCACCGACAGTGGTCTCACCGGCCGGGGTGGTGCGGGCTTCCCCACGGCGGTCAAGGTCCGTGCCGTGGCCTCCGGCTCTCGCAAGCCGGTCGTCGTCGGCAACGGCATGGAGGGTGAGCCGCTCAGCCACAAGGACGCCGTCCTGCTGGCGCACAACCCGCACCTCGTCCTCGACGGACTGGAGGTGCTGGCCCGTGCGATGCACGCCAAGCGGGCGATCCTCGCGCTCGGGCCCGAGGTCGACCCGGCTCCGGCCCAGGCCGCTGCCCGCGGCCGCAAGGTCGAGGTGGTCCCGCTTGCCGGTGGCTTCATCGCCGGGCAGGAGACCGCACTGGTCAGCCAGCTCGACGGCCGGCCCGCCCTCCCCCGCGACCCGTTCACCCGGGTCACCGAGTCGGGGGTCGGCAAGCGTCCGACCCTGGTCCTCAACGCCGAGACGCTCGCGCAGGTCGCGCTGGTCGCCCGGTACGGCGCCGCGTGGTTCCGCTCGGCCGGCACGGCCGACGACCCCGGCACCTCGCTGTTCACCGTGACCGGCTCCGTCGCCGTCTCCGGCGTCGTCGAAGCCGAGCGCGGGGACCTCGCTGCGTTGACGTCCTCGCGGCGACCCGGCCGGTACGCCCGGCCGCCGTCCTCGTCGGCGGCTACCACGGCGCCTGGGTGCCGGAGTCGAGACTCGACGTCCGCCTCACCCGGGCCGAGCTCGCGCCGTTCAACGCGACGGTCGGGGCCGGCGTGCTGCACGTGCTCAGTGACGACGCCTGCCCGATCAGGTTCGCGGCCGAGGTCGTGGACTACCTCGCCGACGCGTCCGCCCGGCAGTGCGGACCCTGCCTGAACGGGCTCCCGCACCTGGCGAAGAACCTGCACCGCCTGGCCTCAGGCGTGCGTGACCCGCAGCTGCCCGCCGACCTCGCGCGGGTGAGCGCCCAGATCTCGGGACGCGGAGCCTGCGGGCATCCCGACGGGAGCGCGCGCTTCGTCGCCTCGACGCTGGACGTCTTCCGCGACCACGTGGCCGCTCACCTCGAGGGTTGGTGCCCGAGCCGGGTCAGGCGGGTCTCATGAGCACCCGGCTGCACATCGACTGGACCCGGTGCGACGGCCACGGCAGCTGCGTCGAGCTGCTGCCGCAGCTCCTCGGCGTCGACGACTACGGCTTCCCCTTGTCGCGATCCGGCGAGCGCGATCCCGTCGTACCGCGCCGCGACGCGGACGCCGCCGCCCACGCCGTACGGAACTGTCCGTTGATGGCGCTGCGCACCTACGACGCGCCCGGCTGACCTCGGCCGAGGCCGGGTCGGGTCGGTCGGGTCGGTCAGCGCATCGGCTGGGTCTGCCCGAAGGGCTGCTGACCCTGCTGGCCGGTCCCGCCCTGGGGCTGGAAGCCCTGACCGCCCGGGAAGCGGCCGGGTCCGCCGCGGCCGAACCGGTCGTCGTTGCCACCGGTGTGCTCGCCCAGGATGAAACCGCTCAGTCCACCGATGATCAGCGCGGCCAGTGCCACTGCGATGACCGCACGCATGTCGAGGACCCGGTCGATGAAGCGCGGCTGTACCGGCGCAGAGGACGCCGGGGCGACGTCGGGAGGCAGCACGGGCCGTGGCGCCGGGGACTCCGGCGTGCTCGGGACGGTCTGGTCGGTGTCGCTCATGACGTCCAGTGTGCGCCTTCGCGCTGTGGTCGTGCTGTGGATCGGCTCGGAGAAGGTCGTGACGGCCGGACAGCGCGAACACAGGAAACTCACAGCGGATGTGGTCACACTGATGGTCATGGAGCTCACCCGGGTGGACGGATCACCGCTGCGCGTCCTCGTGGTCGACGACGAGCAGAACATCGCCGAGCTGATCAGCATGGCCCTGCGCTACGAGGGCTTCGAGGTCACCGCCGCCTACACCGGCACCAAGGCCGTCGCCGCTGCGAAGACGTTCGACCCCGACGCCGTCGTCCTCGACATGATGCTGCCGGACTTCGACGGGCTCGAGGTCCTGCGCCGGATGCGCAGCGCCGACCCCGACGTACCGGTCCTGTTCCTGACCGCGCGCGACTCCGTCGAGGACCGCGTCGCCGGTCTCACGGCCGGCGGCGACGACTACGTGACCAAGCCGTTCTCCCTCGAGGAGCTGGTGGCCCGGCTACGCGGCCTGATGCGCAGAGCCGGCGCGCGCCGTGCGCAGTCGTCGGCACTGCTCACCGTCGGCGACCTCGAGCTCGACGAGGACAGCCACGAGGTACGACGCGCGGGTGACGAGATCGCGCTGACCGCCACCGAGTACGAGCTGCTGCGCTTCCTGATGCGCAACCCCAAGCGGGTCCTGTCCAAGGCCCAGATCCTCGACCGCGTCTGGAACTACGACTTCGGCGGCCAGGCCAACGTCGTCGAGCTCTACATCTCCTACCTCCGCAAGAAGGTCGACGCCGGCCGCGACCCGATGATCCACACCATGCGGGGTGCGGGGTACGTCCTGAAGCCGGCCTCGTGAACCGTTTCGCGTCGCTGACCTCGCGCCTGGTGATCACCCTGGTGGTGCTGGTCGCCGTATCGACGCTGCTGATCGCCGGCGCTGCCACCTTCGCGCTGCGGTCCTACTTGTCCGGACGTCTCGACTCGGACGTCAGCGCACTCGTGCACCGACTCCCTCAAGGGACCGGCACTCAGCCGATCACTCCGCCCGGTGACGGCGATCGCGACAACCGTCCCTTCGACCTGCCGCGCTCCGAGACGCTGAGCGGAGTGGCGAGACCTACTGGCGTCTATGCGCAGGTCACCACGGATGACGGAGCGGTCGAGCTCGACAGCGCAGCGCTGAGTGCGTTCTCCGACCTGTCGGTCGAGGACGGCCTCCAGGACGTGAAAGTGCCCGGCCACGGCGAGTACCGGATCGCTGTCACTCGCGCCCCCGACGGCGACATCCTGTTCGCCGGGCTCCCCACGACCTCGGTCGACGGCCCGGTCTCGAAGCTCGTCGCGTGGGAGGTGCTGTTCGGTGTGCTCGGGATCGCGGCGGCAGCAGGCGCCGGCACTGTCTTGGTACGCCGTCAGCTGCAACCATTGCGCGAGGTCGCGGCCACGGCGCACCACGTCGCCGAGCTGCCGCTCGCCACCGGTGACATCGAGCTGGCCGAACGCGTCCCGGAACGCCTCACCGACGAGAACACCGAGGTCGGCCAGGTCGGCTCGGCCCTCAACACCCTGCTCGCGCACGTCGAGTCGTCGCTGACCGCGCGGCACGAGAGCGAGCAGCAGGTGCGGCAGTTCGTCGCCGACGCCTCCCACGAGCTACGGACGCCGCTGACCACCATCGCCGGCTACACCGAGCTCGCCCGGCGCCGGCCCGACGACCCGATCACCACCCGGACCGCCCTCGACAAGGTAGAGGAGGAGTCGGCGCGGATGACCTCGATGGTCGAGGACCTGCTGCTGCTGGCCCGCCTCGACTCGGGGCGGCCCCTCGAGCGGCACACCGTGGACCTGTCCCGGCTGCTCGTCGAGACCGTCTCCGACGCCCGGGTCGTCGACCCGGGACATCGCTGGCAGCTCGACCTGCCGGAGGAGTCGATCGAGGTGAACGGCGACGTGCAGCGGCTCCACCAGGTGGTCACCAACCTGCTCACCAACGCCCGGAAGTACACCCCGTCCGGGACCACGATCACCGTGTCCGCCCAGCCGCGAGGTTTCGCCGTACACGACGACGGGCCGGGCTTCCCGCCCGGCCTGGCCGAGCACGCCTTCGAGCGGTTCGCCCGCGGCGACGCGGCCCGTACCCGTGGCGACGCCGGCGGCGCCGGCCTCGGCCTCGCCCTCGTGCAGGCGATCGTGACCGCCCACGGCGGCACGGTCGGCCTCCGCTCCCGCCCCGGCGACACCCAGGTCACCGTCTCCCTCCCCGGGTGAGCCTGTGCACGGACCCGGTAGTCCGTGACGATCCTGCTGTTCACCGGCGGGAATGACGTTCGTTACGTCACGGACTATCCCGGTCGGGCCCATTCACAGAGCCGGCACAGGGTGACGAGGGGACGCTCCCAGCCCGGCGCGTGAGAGTCGGCGCATGACCTCGGAGACCTCCGCTTCCACCCTGTCCCTGGACGCCGTCACCACCGACACGGCGACCCTTCGACGCCCCCGACCCGCGCTCCCGTTGCGCGGGGCGGGGACGGCAGCCGGCGGGCGCCACCCTCACCCGGCCCCCCGAGCCGTGGGAGCGGTGGGCGCTCGCCGGTCTGCTCGTTGCGACCGCGGTGCTCTACCTCTGGGGCCTCGGCGCCTCCGGCTGGGCCAACACGTTCTACTCCGCCGCCGCTCAGGCCGGCTCGGAGTCCTGGAAGGCGTTCTTCTTCGGCTCCTCCGACGCCGCGAACTCCATCACCGTGGACAAGACGCCTCTCGCTCTCTGGCCGATGGGAATCTCGGTGCGGATCTTCGGGCTCTCCTCCTGGAGCATCCTGGTGCCCCAGGCGCTCGAGGGTGTGGCTGCGGTCGGACTGCTGTTCGCCGCGGTCCGTCGTACGACGGGCTCCGCCGGCGCCGGCCTGCTCGCCGGAGCGGTGATGGCGCTGACCCCGGTCGCGGTGCTGATGTTCCGCTTCAACAACCCCGACGCGATGCTCGTGCTGCTGCTGGTGGGCTCGGCGTACGCCACCCTCCGTGCGGTCGAGGCGTCGTACGTCGGCGGGCGCGCCGTCCGCTGGCTCGCCCTGGCCGGGGTCCTGGTGGGGCTGGCGTTCCTGGCCAAGATGCTCCAGTCGTTCCTGGTGCTGCCAGCACTGATCGCGGTCTACGCGCTGTTCGCCGGGGTGACCTGGCGGCGGAAGATCGTCCACCTGCTGGCCGCGGCGGCCGGCATGGTCCTCGCCGCCGGCTGGTGGATCGCGATCGTCAGCCTCTGGCCGGCCGCCTCGCGCCCCTACATCGGCGGCTCGCAGCACAACTCGATCCTCGAGCTCACCCTCGGCTACAACGGCTTCGGCCGCCTCGACGGCTCCGAGACCGGCTCGGTCGGCGGCGGCAACACGACGGGCGGGCAGTGGGGCGCGACCGGGCTGTTCCGGATGTTCAACTCCGAGATCGGCACCCAGGTGGCGTGGCTGATCCCCGCCGCGCTCGTGCTCGGCCTGGCGGGGCTCTGGTTCGCCCGCGGCCGCACCGGCCTGGCCGTCCGCGCCGGGCTGACCCTGTGGCTCGGCTGGCTCCTGGTCACCGGCCTCACCTTCAGCTTCATGGCCGGGATCTTCCACCCGTACTACACCGTCGCCCTGGCCCCGGCCATCGGCGCCCTGGTCGGGATCGGCGGGCTCGTCCTCTGGCGGCACCGCGACTCGCTCGTCGCGACCGGCATCCTCGGGTTCGTCACCGCCCTCACCTCCGCACTCGCCTTCGAGCTCCTCGGGCGCGACGCGTCGTGGCACCCGTGGCTGCGGTACGCCGTCCTCGTGGTCGGGTTCGTCAGCGCCGTACTGATCGTGGCCGTGCACCACCTGCCGAGGCGATGCGCCACCGCGGTTGCTGCCGCCGCACTGGTCGCCGGGCTCGCGGGCCCCGCGGCGTACTCCGTGGCGACGGCAGCCACCCCGCACACCGGCTCGATCCCGAGCGCCGGCCCCTCGTCAGCGGGCGGGTTCGGGCCCGGCGGTGGTGGTGGTCGGGGCGGCTTCGGTGGCGCGCCGCCGACCGGGTTTGCACCGGGAGGCACCACACCGGGTGGTACGACGGGTGGCGCGCAGGGTGGCGGCGCCAGCACCGGCGGTCTGCTCGACGGCAGCACCTCCAGCGCGGCCCTGACCACCCTGCTGACGACGGACGCCTCGTCGTACACCTGGGTCGCCGCGGCGATCGGCTCCAACAGCGCAGCGGGCTATCAGCTGGCGACCCAGGAGCCGGTGATGCCGATCGGCGGCTTCAACGGATCCGATCCCAGCCCGACGCTCACGCAGTTCCAGCAGTGGGTGAACGACGGGAAGATCCACTACTTCATCGCCTCGGGCGGTGGCGGCTTCGGCGGCGGCGGGCCGAACGCCGGCGGCAGCACCTCCTCGGACATCAGCACCTGGGTCGAGGCGAACTTCACCGCGAAGACCGTCGACGGCGTCACCGTCTACGACCTCACCACCGGCTGATGGCGACCGCACGGACCGGGGAGCGGATATCTTCACCCTCATGCCCGAGCAGTCCCTCCCCGCCCACGTCGACCACCTGATCGTCGGGTCCGGTTTCGCCGGCCTCTGTGCGGCCATCAAGCTCGCCGAGGCCGGCGAGACCGACTACCTGGTGATCGAGAAGGGGGACGAGGTCGGCGGCACCTGGCGCGACAACACCTACCCAGGCGCCTGCTGCGACATCCCCAGCCAGCTCTACTCGTTCTCGTTCGCCCGCAACCCCGGCTGGAGCTCGTCGTACTCCCCGCAGCCCGAGATCCAGGCCTACCTGCGCCGCGTCGCGCAGGAGTACGACGTGACCGTCCGCAGCGTGTTCCGGACCGAGCTCGAGCACGCCGCGTGGGACGACAAGACGCAGCGGTGGCACTGTCGGACATCGGCGGGCGAGGTCACCGCGCGCACCCTCATCTCCGCGACCGGCAGCCTGTCCGCACCACGACTGCCCGAGATCGAGGGGATCGAGAGCTTCGCCGGCACGCTCTTCCACTCCGCCCGCTGGGACCACTCGGCCGACCTGGCGGGCAAGCGGGTCGCCGTCATCGGCACCGGAGCATCGGCGATCCAGATCGTCCCCGAGGTGCAGCAGGTGGCCGCACACCTCGACGTCTACCAGCGCACCGCTCCGTGGGTGATCCCTCGCAACGACCGCACCTACCCGAGGGCCGAGCGCGCAGCACTGCGCCGGATCCCAGCGCTCGGCCGGCTCTACCGGACCGGCACCTACTGGGCGCACGAGGGCTATGTGCCGATGTTCACCTGGCAGCCGCGGCTCGGGCTGCCGGCCGAGAAGGCCGCGCTGGCCAACCTGAACCACGGCATCAAGGACCCCGTGCTCCGGGCGAAGGTGACGCCGAGCTTCCAGATCGGCTGCAAGCGGATCCTGCGCTCCAACACCTACTACCCCGCGCTCGCCGCGGACAACGTCGACGTCGTCACCGACCCGATCACCCGGGTCACGCCGACGGCCGTCGTCACCGCCGACGGGATCGAGCACCCGGTCGACGTGATCGTGGTGGCCACCGGGTTCTGGACCACCGAGCTGCCGATCGCCGAGCGCATCGTCGGACGATCGGGCCGCTCGCTGGCCGACGAGTGGGCAGACTCCGGCATGTCGGCCTACAAGGGAACGACCGTCCACGGCTTCCCCAACCTGTTCCTGCTGACCGGCCCCAACACCGGTCAGGGCCACACCAGCATGGTGTTCATCATCGAGTCGCAGGTCGCCTACCTGCTCGATGCGGTGCGCACGCTGCGGAGCCACCGGTACGCCGCCCTCGAGCCGCGCGCTGACGCTCAACGCCGCTGGAACACCGGCCTGCAACGCCGGATGAGGCGGACCGTGTGGAACACCGGCGGCTGCTCGTCGTGGTACCTCGACGCCCACGGCCGCAACACCGTGCTGTGGCCGAAGTCGACGTTCACCTTCCGGCGGCTCCTGGCCCGCTTCGACCCCGAGGCCTACGACGTGGAGGCCGAGCGCAGCGACCAGACGGAGGCGGTGTCGGCATGAAGACCGTGGACGACAAGGTCGTGGTGATCACCGGCGCAGCGTCCGGCATCGGCCGCGCGCTCGCCGTCGACGTCGCCCGCCGCGGCGCGCTGCTCGCGATCTCCGACGTCGACGAGACCGGCCTGGCCGAGACCGTCGACCTGGTCAAGGCGGCCGGCGCGCGGGAGGTGCGCAGCGACCGCGTCGACGTGTCCGACCGCGCTGCGATGACGTCGTACGCCGCGGCGGTCGCCGAGCAGTTCGGCCGGGTGGACGTCGTCATCAACAACGCCGGCGTCGCGCTGGCAGGCGATGTCGAGGACCTCGCGTACGACGACATGGACTGGATCATGGGGATCAACTTCTGGGGCGTCGTCCACGGCACCAAGGAGTTCCTCCCCCACCTGATCGCCTCGGGCGACGGCCACCTCGTCAACATCTCCTCCCTCTTCGGGCTGATCTCGATCCCCGGCCAGTCGATGTACAACGCCTCGAAGTACGCCGTGCGCGGCTTCACCGAGGCGCTCCGCGAGGAGATGCTGGTGGCCGGCCACCCGGTCGGCGTGACCGCCGTGCACCCCGGCGGCATCAAGACCGCGATCGCCCGCAACGGCCGCTACAGCGACCGCGAGGACGGCGTCGAGAGCGCCCGGATCTTCGACGAGAAGATGGCGACGATGTCTCCCGAGCGGGCCGCCGAGATCATCGTCACCAAGGGCGTCCTCGGCGGGAAGGCCCGGGTGCTGGTCGGTCTCGACGCCCACGCGCTCCACCAGTTCGCACGCATCACCGGCTCCCGCTACCAGAACGTCGTCGCCTCGGTCGCGAAGCGCCGGAAGCCTCCGAAGATCTGAGCAGTAGGGTCGCCGGGTGGCGTTCGAGCTCGGGGACCCGGTCCGGTTGGAGATGTCGAAGTGGGGTGACCGGCCGCACTGGCACATCCCCGGACGGTGGCTGGGCAGCGACGAGCAGGGCGACTGGATCGGCATCGCAGCCGGCACCCGGATGGTGCGGCCAGGACGCGACGTGCGCGCGGAGCACGACCAGGTCGGGCTGGTGCCGGGACAGGCCGACGAGGTGGGCCGCGCGTTCTTGGCGACGTTCCACCGCGCACCGTCGCACGTCTGGGTGTACGTCGACATGACCACGCCGCCGGTGTGGGACGGGGCCACGGTCCGCGCCGTCGACCTCGACCTCGACGTGATCCGCGGGCGCGACGGCGACGTGGTCGTCGACGACGAGGACGAGTTCGCCGAGCACCAGGTCGCGTTCGGCTACCCGCCCGAGGTGGTCGCGCTCGCCGAGGCGAGCCGCGACCAGGTCCGTGCCGCCATCCTCGCCGAACGCGCGCCGTACGACGGGTCGCACGAGCCGTGGCTCGCCGCGCTGGCGCGCCTCACCGCACGAAGCTGAACAAGCTGTCCGGCAGCGGCTCGTCCGACGGATGACGCAGCACGGAGACCCCGAGCCGCCAGGCGTCGACCTCCGGCACCAGGAACTCGCGGCTCTCGAAGCCGTGCGCCTCGAACCGGTCGCGCACCCACACCGCCGGGTCGTCGTACTCGTGGGTCGGCTCGTCGCGGAAGCGGCTGCTGCGCGACCACACCACGGTGCCGCCCGGCACGACCAGCGAGGCGCAGGCCGCGATCGTGCGCTCGGCATCGGCGTCCGAGACGTTGCCGAGGACCCCGACGAGCATCAGCACGTCGGCCGGCACCCGGTCGGCGTACGTCGCGGTGGCGGCGGCATCGCCCGTGCGGACCTCGAGCGCTACCCCAGCCGCGGCGGCGGCCTCCCGTGCGGCCGCTGCGAGGTCGGGGTCGAGCTCGACGAGACAGGCGTCGACCTCACGGTCGGAGGTCGCCAGCACCGGCACGGTGTCCCGCCCGTCGCCGCTGCAGAGGTTGAGCAGCCGCACCGGGCCGTCGGCCTCGTCGAGCAGCTGGGCCAGGCGTTCGCGCACCTGCACGAGACGCCTCGACACCGGTGAGTCGGCATCCTCGTAGTCGCGGTGCCACGCCTGCCAGTCCTGTCGTTCCGTCGTCATCGTGAGTAACCCCCTTCCGGCTCCACCATCTCAAGTCGTACACCGAGCAGCCGGACGGGGCGGTCGTGCTCGACCCGGTCGAGCAGCGACACGGCGGCCTCGGCCAGGACGCCGACGTCGTTCGTCGGCACCGGCAGCGTCAATGAGCGGCTGACGGTGATGAAGGGCCGGTAGCGCACCTTGATCCCGACCCGCGCAGCCGGCCGCCCCTCGTTGTCGATGTCCTCCGACGACCCGCGCCGTCAGCGCGCGCACCTCCTGCGGTACGACGTCCCAGGTGAGGTCGGTCTGGTAGGTCTCCTCGCGCCCGTGTGCACGCGGCACCCACGGCGTGGCGTCGACCGGGCTGGTGTCGGCGCCCCGACCCAGCCGGTGGTACCACGGCCCCATCGTCGGCCCGATCGCCTCGGCCAGCATCCGGGCGTCGGAGTCCGCGAGCTCACGCACGGTGTGGATGCCGAGCGTGGCGAGCCGTTTGCCGATCTTGGAGCCGATCCCCCACAGCGCGGTCGTGGGCCGCTCGCCCATCACGTCGTACCACTCGGCCTCGGTGAGGTAGCCGATCCCCGAGCCGTCGCCCTCCCCGGTCTTCCCGAACGCGGTCGCGATCTTGGCGCGCAGCTTGTTGTCGCCGATCCCCACGCCGCAGTGCAGGTCGGTCGCGGCCAGCACGGCGTCGCGGATGTGCTGGGCGAACACCCGCGGGTTGCCGAGGTCACCGTGACCCTCGCCCGGCCCGAGGAACGCCTCGTCCCAGCCCAGCACCTCGACGACCACCGGGACGCCGCCCCACTCGAGGGATCGCAGGGTCGCCATCACCCGCGCCGAGGCCTCGTCGTACGCCGATCGGTCGACCGGCAGGAACACGGCGTCGGGGATCTTCCGGGCCGCGATCCGCAGCGGCATCCCGGAGCCGACGCCATGCTCGCGGGCGGCGTACGACGCGGTGGCCACCACTCCCCGCTCGGTCGGGTCTCCGCGGCCGCCGACCACCACCGGCAGCCCGACCAGCTCGGGGCGCCGCAACATCTCGACCGCGGCGATGAACTGGTCGAGGTCGACGTGCAGGACCCACGTCTTGTCGGGGTCCGAGGCCATCAGTCCCGCCTCACCGGCGGGATCGCGTCGGTGGCCTCGAAGGAGTCCATCCCGGTGAGCAACAGCAGGTCGGCGACGATCGAGCGGATCTGCGCGAGCACCACCTCCGACGACAGGTCGTCGGTGCGGTCCACCTCCCCGGTCGCCATGGCCACGCCGAGCAGGGCGGGCTGCGCGGCGGTCGCGAGCCGGTCGGCGTCGAGCTCGGTCGCCACCACCTCGACCGCGGCCGCGAGCTCCGCGACGATCACGGCGTACGCGTGCGGGATCTCTTGCTGCCGGTACGCCGCCACCGCGCACTGCCGGACCAGCACGCGCGTGCTGCGCAGGGCACGGTCGAGCGGCTCGACGAGCTCGGCCATCTTGCGAAGCCCCGGCGCGTGCCGGATCCGGAACGGTGACGACGCCACGACGTCGAGCCCCTCGTCGGCGGCGTCCTGGAGCTCCCGGATCAGGTGGTCGGTCGAGCGCGCCTCCGCCAGGAGCGCGAGCGCCACGTCGACGTCACCGTCGACCATCACGTCGCTCGCGGCCTGCAGCAGGTCGCGCACCTTGCGCAGGACCTTCGCCGCCTCCTCGCGCGGTCGCCGCAGCGGCGCCGCCGGTACGGCGGTCGCGGCGACCAGGGCGACGGAGCCCCCGATCAGCGCGTCGGTCCAGCGGGTGAAGGCGGCGCTCGGCGCCGGCAGCAGGGTGGTCACCACGATCGACTGCACCGCGGCCTGGATCACGAACACCTGGCCGCTGTCGAGCAGGATCGCCGCGGTCATGGCGAGGATGACCACGAGGGTGATCTGCCAGGCGCCCTGACCGACGAAGTGCACGAGCGCGTCGGCGCCGAACACCCCGATCGCGACCCCGATCGTCACCTCGGCGACGCGTCGCAGGCGCTGGCCGTACGACGTACCCAGCGACACGACGGCCGCCACCGGCGCGAAGAAGGGCGCGGTGTGACCGATCAGGTCCTTGGCGACGAACCAGGCGACCCCGGCGGCGATGGCGCACTGGGCGATCTGCCAGCGCTTGGTCCGCCACCGGTCGAGACGGGAGTCGAGCGAGGTCCGGCTGCGCGCGAGGGCACCCTCGAACGGACTCGCCACCATGCCGCCGATCTTTCCACCACCGACCCCTCGCTGGTCGAGCGGAGTCGAGACCTTGTCCGGCCTTGACGCACCGGCAAGGATCGGGCCCATGGTGCACCCACTCGACCCCACGGCCGCCGGCTTCCTGATGGCGGAGAACCGCCGGATGCCGATGCACGTGGGCGGGCTCCAGCTGTTCGAGAAGCCGGAGGGCGCCGGACGCAACTTCGTCCGCGACCTCTACACCCAGCTCATCGAGAGCGAGGACATCGCGCCCCTGTTCCTCAAGCACCCCTACCGCTCGGTCAAGACCGGTGGGCAGTGGATCTGGGTCGACGACGACCAGTTCGACATCGAGTACCACGTCCGCCACAGCGCTCTGCCCAAGCCGGGGCGGGTGCGCGAGCTCCTGGAGCTCTGCTCGCGCCTGCACTCCAGCCGGCTCGCGACCGAGCGGCCGCTGTGGGAGTGGCACCTGATCGAGGGCCTGCGCGACGGCCGGGTCGCGATGTACTGCAAGCTCCACCACGCCCTCGTCGACGGCGTCTCGGCGATGCGGCTGCTCCAGAGCATCCTGTCGAGCGACCCGGACAAGACCGACATGCCGGCACCGTGGGAGAACCGGCCGTCGGCGCGCCACCAGGAGCCACGCGAGCGGACCGAGACCAGCCTGTCCGACCTGCCGATGCAGGCGTTCCAGGGCGCCCTGGCGATGGGCGCCGAGGCAGCCGGGCTGCCGGGAGCGTTGATCAAGACGCTCAACCGCTCGGTGCGCAACGAGACCTCGGCGCTCGCCCTCTACGCGCCGCGCACCATCCTCAACCAGCCGATCACCGCTGCCCGCCGCTTCGCCGCCCAGGACTGGCCGCTGGAGCGGCTCAAGGCCATCGGCAAGTCGACCGGCACGACCATGAACGACGTGGTGCTCGCCATGTGCAGCGGCGCGATGCGCACCTACCTGCTCGAGCTCGACGCGCTCCCCGAGACCACCTTGGTCTCGATGGTCCCGGTCGGCCTGAAGGCCAAGGAGTCTCACGTCGCGTCCGCGTCCGGCGGCAACGCCGTGGGCGCGGTGATGGTGAAGCTCGGCACCGACCTGTCCGATCCGGCCGACCGGCTCAAGGCCGTCCACGAGTCGATGGCCGACGGCAAGCGCGCCCTGGCGCAGATGACCCCGGTGCAGATCCTGGCGATGAGCGCCCTGGGTCAGGCGCCGGCGATCCTCGGGCCGATGCTGAAGATGAGCGGCCTGGTGAAGCCGCCGTACAACCTGATCATCAGCAATGTGCCCGGCCCACGCTCCACCCAGTACTTCAACGGCATGAAGCTCGGGGGCACCTACCCGCTGTCGATCCCGATCGACGGCATGGCGCTCAACATCACCTGCAACTCCTACGCCGACCAGATGGCGTTCGGGCTGACCGGCTGCCGCCGCACCGTCCCCCGCCTCCAGCGCCTGCTGACCCACCTCGACTCCGAGCTCGACGCCCTGGAGCTGGCCGCCGGCCTCTGACCCAGCGACCGCAGCTCCCGCAGCTACGTCGCCACGGGCCACGCGGCGCGCGCAGGAGCCGCATCGAGGAGCGCGTCCAGAAGACCTCGGTCGCCTTCGATCGTGACCCCGTCGAGACACCGGTCCACGAACAGCGAGTAGATGCCCTCCGGATCGCCTTCCACCACGACGTCCGCGTCGTCGATCCGACCGTCCACGACCTCCCCGTCGACCAGTGATGCGACCTCCGGGCCGGCCCGGAACTCGAAACGTCCGGCCGGCGCGAGGGGTGCCATCACGATGTCCATGGCGTTCGACAACCAGCCCTCGAACAGCTCGCCCCCATCCGTGGGCGGCCCCAGGGAGCGGGCACCCCACAGTGCCAACTCGCGCAGCGCCGGGCGCAGCGCACGCCCGTAGTCGGTCAGCTCGTAGACCTTCGACGCCGCAGGCGGCGGCAAGGTACGCCGGGTGACCACGCCATTGCTCTCGAGATCACGAAGGCGCACCGCGAGGATGTTGGTCCCGATGCCATGCAGGTGCTCGACGAGGTCGGTGTAGCGCTTCGGTCCATGCATCAGCTCGCGGACCACGAGCAGGGCCCAACGGTCGCCGACGAGATCCAGGGCATGTGCCATCGGACAGTACTGCTCGTAGCGCTTGGCCATGTCGAAAAGATACCACCAGATAACGTTTTAGAAAATTCTACTTGTGAAACTGAAGTAGATGCGGTTACAGTCGCTCAGCATGACTTCCGAAATGCAAGTAACCCGAGAGGTGCCATCCGATCGCCGCCGGTGGCTGGCTCTCGCTCTCCTGTGCGTGGTCCAGTTCATGGTGGTCCTCGACATCGCGATCGTGAACGTCGCGCTTCCCTCCATCAAGGTCGACCTCGGGTTCTCCCAGGGCGACCTCCAGTGGGTGATCAGCGCGTATGCACTCGTGTTCGGCGGGTTCCTCCTGCTGGGCGGGCGGGCCGCCGACATGCTGGGGCGACGTCGCATCTTCTTGGTCGGCATCGCTGTGTTTACCGTGGCTTCACTACTGGCCGGCCTCGCGTGGTCAGAGCCGTCCTTGATCGGCGCCCGCGCCTTCCAGGGGCTCGGAGCCGCGATCATCACGCCGGCCGCCCTGTCGATCCTGTCCACGACGTTCGCGGAAGGTCGCGAGCGCAACATCGCACTGGGGGCCTGGGGCGCTGTCGGAGGCTTCGGTGCCGTGGCGGGAGTGCTGCTCGGCGGAGTCCTCACCGACGCCCTCAGCTGGGAGTGGATCTTCTTCGTCAACGTCCCGGTCGGTGTCGTCGGCTTCGCGCTGGCTCCGGTGCTCCTACGGGAGAGCCGTGACGCCCACGTCAAGAGGTTCGATCTGCCCGGTGCGGTCCTCGTGACGAGCGGACTCTCGTCGCTGGTCTACGCGATCACCCAGGCCGGCCAGAAGGGTTGGCTCGCGGCGGAGACGCTCGGCGTGCTCGGGGCTTCCCTGGTACTGCTCGGCGCATTCGTCGCCTGGGAGCTTCGGCACCCGGAGCCGTTGATGCGCTTCGGGATCCTCCAGACCCGTACCGTGAGCGGGGCGAATGTCGCCGGGTTCATCCTGGGAACCTCGTTGTTCTCGATGTTCCTGATGCTGACGCTCTACATGCAGCAGGTCCTCGGCTACTCCGCGATGAAGACGGGCGTTGCCTACCTCGCCGTCGCCGGGTACGGCGATCGTGTGGTCGGGGGTCGCCGGCCAGCTCGTCACCCGAGTCGGCGTGAAGCCGGTGCTCGTGATCGGGATGACGATGATGACTGCGGGCCTGCTGTTGTTCACGCAGGTGTCGGTCGGAGGCAGCTACGTCCGCGACCTGCTGCCGGGCTTCCTGATGATCGGTGTCGGGATCGGGTTCTCCTACGTGCCGATCTCGATCGCGGCGCTCGCGGGAGTGACGGCCTCCGAGGCCGGGCTGGCATCGGGCCTGATCAACACCTCACAGCAGATCGGCGGCGCGCTCGGCATCGCCGCGCTGTCGACGATCGCCACGTCGCACACCGCAGGACTCCCTCGGCACCGGGTCGGCCCTGCCAGTCGGCCCTGGTCGACGGGTTCTCGACCGCGTTCCTGGTCGGCGCGATCGTCGCCGCCGTCGGCGTGGTCGCGTCCCTGACCCTGATCCGTCGCGACGAGCTGGAGATGGAGGTTGTGTCCGAGCAGCCGGCGGAGCAGGCGCTCGATGCCGCCTGAGCTGTCGACGACCGGCGTCTGGGGCGGGTCCTGGTGGACCCGCCCGACACGTCGAGGTTTACGAGTACAGCCGCCTGACAACCGCATCGAAGGCGCGGTCGGGAAGCACGCGACGGGCGCCCATGATGGTGCCGGCGCCGCGGCCGACCGGGTAGCGCGGCTTCGGCCGGCTGGTGGTGGCGGCCTTGACGATCTTCTTCGCCACCACGTCCGGGCCGCTGGAGGTCATCGGCTGGTCGGCCTTCTCCATCCGCGCCCGCACCTTCTCGGCCTGGTCCTCGTACGCCGTACCGCGGCTGACCTCGACCAGGCTCTCGCGGGAGATGGTGTTCCACTCGGTGCGGATCGGGCCGGGCTCGATGATCACGACCTGGATGCCGTGCGGCGCGAGCTCGACGCGGAGGCTGTCGCTGAGGCCCTCCACGGCGAACTTGGTCGCGTGGTACCACCCGCCGAGCGGCTCGTAGAACTTCCCGCCGATGCTGCTGACGTTGATGATCCGGCCAGAGCCCTGGGCTCGCATGTGCGGCGTGACCAGCTGGGTGAGGCGCGCGAGACCGAACACATTGACCTCGAACTGTCGCCGCGCCTCGTCGATCGGCACGTCCTCGACCGCGCCGTACGACCCGTAGCCGGCGTTGTTGACGAGTACGTCGAGCCGTCCGTGGTCGGCGATGACCCGTTCGATGCCCGCGACCATCGAGGCGTCATCGGTGACATCCATCGCGAAAGTGGTGACACCGGCCTTCGCCAGCGCCTCCATCCGGTCGACGCGTCTCGCCACGGCGTACGTCGTGAAGCCGGCGTCGCGCAGCCCCAGCGCCGTCTGCTCCCCGATCCCGCTCGATCCGCCGGTCACCAGTGCCACGCGTGTCGTCATGACCCCATCATGCGGCGAGGACGCAGGAACGCCGAGTCGTCATATGACGACTCGGCGTTCCTGGGGTGTCTCTTTTCGCCGACTCGGCGCTTCTGAGGTGTCTCTTTGCGCCGACTCGGTGGGTCAGACGTCGAAGCGGTCGAGGTCCATGACCTTGGCCCACGCGGCGGCGAAGTCGCGGACGAACTTCTCGCCCGCGTCGTCGCTGGCGTAGACCTCGGCGACGGCCCGGAGCTCGGAGTTCGAGCCGAAGACCAGGTCGGCCCGGCTGCCGGTCCAGGTGACCGCACCCGAGGCGTCGCGGGCCTCGAACGTCTCGGCGTCCTCCGACGTCGGGCTCCACGTCGTACCCAGGTCGAGCAGGTGGACGAAGAAGTCGTTCGTCAGCGTGCCGGGCCGGTCGGTGAGAACGCCGAGCGACGACTGCTGGTGGTTGGCACCGAGCACCCGCAGACCGCCGACCAGGACCGTCATCTCGGGCGCGGTCAGCGTGAGCAGGTTCGCCCGGTCGACCAGGAGGTACTCGGCGGGCAGCCGCTGGCCCTTCCCGAGGTAGTTGCGGAAGCCGTCGACCGACGGCTCGAGCGCCGCGAACGACTCGACGTCCGTCTGCTCCTGGGTCGCGTCGGCACGCCCCGGCGTGAACGGCACCTCGACGGTGTACCCGCCCTCGGCCGCGGCCTTCTCGACCGCTGCGTTGCCGGCCAGCACGATCAGGTCGGCGAGCGAGACGCGGGTGTCGCCGTCCTGGTCGTTGAAGGCGTCCGCGATGCCCTGGAGCGTGCGGAGCACGGGTGCCAGCTGCTCGGGGTCGTTGACCTCCCAGCCGCTCTGCGGCTCGAGCCGGATCCGCGCGCCGTTCGCGCCGCCCCGCTTGTCACTCCCGCGGTACGTCGACGCCGACGCCCAGGCGGTCGACACCAGGTCGGCGATCGAGAGACCGGAGTCGAGCACCTGCTGCTTCAGCGTGGCGATGTCCTCGGCACCGACCAGGGCGTGGTCGACGGCCGGCAGCGGGTCCTGCCAGAGCAGCACCTCGGACGGCACCTCGGGGCCGAGGTAGCGCTGGATCGGGCCCATGTCGCGGTGGGTGAGCTTGAACCAGGCGCGGGCGAAGGCGTCAGCGAACTCGTCGGGGTGCTCGTGGAAGCGCCGCGAGATCTGCTCGTAGACGGGGTCGAGCCGCAGCGACAGGTCGGTGGTCAGCATCGTCGGCGCACGGCCGGCCGACGACGGACCCGGGCCGGGGATGGTCCCGGCTCCTGCGCCGTCCTTGGCCACCCACTGGTGTGCGCCGGCCGGGCTCTTGGACAGCTCCCACTCGTAGCCGAAGAGGTTGTCGAAGAAGCCGTTGCCCCACTGCGTCGGCGTGGCGGTCCAGGTGACCTCGAGGCCGCTGGTGATCGCGTCCTCGCCGTGGCCCGTCCCATAGGTGTTGTTCCACCCGAGGCCCTGCAGCTCCAGGGGAGCACCCTCGGGCTCGGGACCGACGTACTGCTCCGGGTCAGCCGCGCCGTGGGTCTTGCCGAAGGTGTGCCCGCCCGCGATCAGCGCGACGGTCTCCTCGTCGTTCATCGCCATCCGGCGGAAGGTCTCGCGGATGTCGCGGGCCGCGGCCACCGGGTCGGGGTTGCCGTTCGGGCCCTCGGGGTTGACGTAGATCAGGCCCATCTGGACCGCAGCAAGGGGGTTCTCGAGGTCGCGGTCACCGCTGTAGCGCTCGTCGCCCAGCCAGGTCTGTTCGGGACCCCAGTAGACGTCCTCGTCCGGCTCCCAGACGTCCTCGCGGCCACCGCCGAAGCCGAAGGTCTCGAAGCCCATCGACTCCAGGGCGACGTTGCCGGTCAGCACCATCAGGTCGGCCCACGACAGCTTCTTGCCGTACTTCTTCTTGACCGGCCACAGCAGCCGACGCGCCTTGTCGAGGTTGCCGTTGTCGGGCCAGGAGTTGAGCGGCGCGAACCGCTGCTGCCCGGCACCGGCGCCGCCGCGGCCGTCGCTGATCCGGTAGGTGCCGGCGCTGTGCCAGGCCATCCGGATCATGAACGGGCCGTAGTGGCCGAAGTCGGCGGGCCACCAGTCCTGCGAGGTCGTGAGCACCTGCTCGATGTCGCCCTTGACCTGCGCGAGGTCGAGCGAGGAGAACTCGGCGGCGTAGTCGAAGCCCTCACCCATCGGGTCGGACTCCGCGGGGTTCTTGGCCAGCACCTTGAGGTTGAGCCGGGTCGGCCACCAGCGCTGGTTGGCGTTGCCGCCCTCGACGGGGTACGCCGAGCGCTCGTGCGCGACGGGGCAACCACCGGCGTCCTCGGTGCTGACGGGTCCTTCGGCGGACTCGACGTTCATGTCGCCGACGGCGGCATCGTGTTCGTGGGCCATGGATCAACCTTTCCGATCTCTTGATGGTCAGACGGGAGATGAGCGGGCAGCACAGGAGGGGCACACGCCCCAGTAGGTGACCTCGGCCTCGTCGATCACGAAGCCCTGGTCGTCGGCGGCGGTCAGGCACGGCACCTCGCCGACCGCGCAGTCGACGTCGGCGACGACGCCGCACGAGCGGCACACGAGGTGGTGGTGGTTGTCGCCGACCCGCGCCTCGTAGCGGGCCACGGACCCGGCCGGCTGGATCCGGCGGACCAGTCCGGCCTGGGTGAGCGCGCGCAGAGAGTCGTAGACGGCCTGGTGCGAGACGTCGGGCAGGGTGCCCCGGACCGCCGCGATCAGCGAGTCGGTGTCGGCGTGCGGGTGGGCGTGGACCGACGCCAGGACCTCCGTCCGCGGACGCGTCACCCGCAGTCCGGCACCGCGCAGCAGCTGCGGTACGTCGGGGGTCGGCACGTCCCGATCCTGGCCCCTTTTCTTGAACGAGTCAAGAAAAGGGGAGCTCGGCGAAACCGCCGCCGACCACGTCGGCGACCGCCCGGAGCCGGGCCCGCGTCACGTCGCTGACCAGCGGATAGCCCGCGAGGTCGGCGTTGGAGCCGGGCCGGACCGGCTCGGCGGCGTTGACCGACAGACACGTACGGCGACCCCCGTCCGCCGCGTTCTGCAGCGCGACCGCGTGGCCCGTCGTACCGCTGCCGGCGAAGGGGTCGAGCACCCGGGCGTCGGACGGCATCGTCTCGAGGATCCGCTGCAGCAGCCCGGTCGGCTTGGGCGACTCGAAGAGGTGGCCGACCAGTGCCTTGAGCTCGGCAACGGCGGTGTCGGTCGACCCGATCTCCGAGGCGAGCCAGATGGTGCGCAGCTTCTTACGGCGGCCCTCGTGCAGCCAGTCCAGCTGGTAGACGTCGGCGCGGCGGCCCGTCGTACCGCCGACCCAGCGGCAGACCAGGTCGTCGGGACGCTCGTCGATCCGGGACGCAGACCAGCGCCAGACCGCGGGAGCGCCGTCGCCGAAGACCGGCTTGATCTCGAGCGAGTCCGCGAACGGCTCGGTGGCGACGCGGCCGGTGTCCGGTGACCCGTAGATCGCGAAGTGCAGCGTCGGCGCCGTCACCGGGTTGAACTTCTTGTTGGTGTTGCGCAGGGGCAGCCGGCGGTAACGGCGGCCGTGGTCGGTGGTCAGCGGGAAGTCTCGCGGGTCGACGGTCGACGGGCTGGACGGGTCGAGCGCGCAGGCCGGCAGCGACCGCGCGTAGACCAACAGGTACTCGTGCGAGGTCGCGAACCCGCCGCCGAGCTGGCGGCCCTTGGGGTTGAGGTTGACCACGATCTGGGCGACGAAGCTGTCCTCGCCGAACACCTCGTCCAACAGCAGCCGCAGTCGGGTGACCTCGTGGTCGTCGATGCTGGCGAAGACCGCGCCGCGCTCGGTCAGCACCGCCCGCACCGCCTCGAGCCGCGGCCGCATCATCGCCACCCAGGCACGGTGCCGGTCGGCCCGCGGTCCGGCGACCTTGTCGCTGTAGGCGAACGGGTTCCCGGTGTTGTACGGCGGGTCGAGGTAGACCACGTCGTAGCGCGAACGCTCCTCGACGAGCCGGGTCAGGACGTCGAGGTTGTCGCCCTCGACGAACGTGTTCCACGGCTCCACGCCCCCCACGCTAGGCGCACCACCAGCCCCGGGCCGCCCGACACGGCGGCGCAGATCCCCCGCAGGACGGCCGGCGCGCTTACGGTGGTCGGCATGCGCGCCCGCTTCCCCCGGTACGCCGTGCCCGCGGCCGCCCTCACCGTGCTCGCGGCCCTGCTCGCGGCGCTGCTCGGTGCGCCCCCGTCGGACGGGGCCGGTCCGACCCGCCTGAGCACCTGGACAGTGGCACCGGGGGTCACCTACTCGCAGTCGGACTTCACCACACCGGGCGGGCCGCAGCGCATCCATGTCCTGGACATCGACCCCACCGTGCCGGGCGTCAGCCTCGGCTACGTCGCGGGCGCGTCGCTGCGTGACAAGTCGCCGACCAGCACCCTCGTCGCGAGCGAGCACCACACGGTCGCCGGCGTGAACGGCAACTTCTTCGACATCGGCGACACCAACGCCCCGCTCGGCATCGGCAAGAGCCGGGCCCGGGGGCTCCTGCACGCGCCGCTGTCGGGCTGGAACAACGCGTTCTACGAGACCCGGGACGGCGTCTATCACGTCGGGCCGCTGGCGCTCACTGCCCACATCGTGGAGCAGCCCACCTGGCAGGTCGGCGGCCTGAACACCCCGCACGCGCGGCCGGGCTCGATCACCATGTACACCCCGGTCTGGGGCAAGACCTCCGGTCGCACCTTGCTCGACGGCTATCAGGGCCGGATCCGCGAGGTCCACGTCAACAACGGCAAGGTGCGTCAGAACACCCGGCGGCTGGCCCACGGCCACCACTTCAAGGGTCTCGTCCTGATCGGGTTGGGCGTCGGCGCCGACGAGCTCCGGTCCCTGCCGGTCGGCACGCCTCTCAGCGCCACCTGGGCCCTGGACCAACCGGTCCGGATGGCGATCACCGGCAGCCAGGTGCTGGTCAGCGCCGGCGCACTCGTGGCCACCGACGACCACACCAACGCCCCGCGCACCGCCGTCGGGCTCGACGCCGCCACCGGGCACGTGGTCATCGCCGCCCTCGACGGCCGTCAAGTGGGTGCCGTCGGCGCTACGACGAGCGGCTGGGCCGCGATCCTGCTCGGCCTGGGCGTCACCGACGCGGTCAACCTCGACGGCGGCGGCTCGACCACGATGGTCGCCCGCGACGCGACCGGGACCATCACCGGTGTCGTCAACGCGCCGTCCCTCGATCACGAGCGCGCGGTGGCCGACGCCCTCACCGTGAAGTACCGGGCGCCCCGCTGACTCAGTCAGCCCCCGGCACCGTGGCGATGGCCACGGTCGTCACCGGCGCCAGACACTCCTGCAGCGGGCTGGGCACGTCCTCGGCGGTGAGCTGCACCTCGCCGTTCGCGTCCAGCGCCACCATCGCGCCGGGCGGGACGTCGCAGCCGAGGGCGACCACCGCGCCATACACGAGGTAGCCGCTCTTCGCCGCCTGGGCTGCGGCCGCGCTGACCCGGTTGGCCAGGGCCGGGGCCCGGAACTGGCGCGTGAACCCGTCGATCTGCGCCTGCGTGCCGAGCAGGGTCGCCTGCGTGGAGACCCGACCGCCGCCACCGGTCTGGGAGACCAGCGGCAGCACCGTCGCGCCCGCGACCGGGCCGGGGCCTGGGCTGTCGGGGCCGGCTGTGTCGCTGGCTGTGGAGCTGGAGTTCGAGGATCCGCAGCCGGCCGTCGCGGCCAGCGCGGCGGTCGCCACCAGGGTCCCGAGGATGCGTCTCATGTGAGTACGACGTGCGCGAGCAGTCACCGGTTCCGTCAGCCGTCGAGGAACGGCTGGCCCTTGCCGAGGACGGTCAGCCCGTCCTCGACCATGAAGCCGCGTTTGACGTCCAGCTCCTGGTCGACGCCGATCTCCGCACCGGGCGGTACGACGACCTCCTTGTCGAGGATCGCGTTGCGCACGACCGCCCCGGCCCCGATCTTGACGCTGTTCATCAGCACCGAACCCTCGACCACCGCGCCCTGCTCGACCCGGACGGCGGGCGAGAGCACGGAGCGGCGTACCTGCCCGCCGGAGACCACGACCCCCGGCGAGAGCAGCGCCTGCTCGGCGACCGGGTTGCTGCCGTCGGCTCCCTGCACGACCTTGGCCGGCGGCTGCGGGCCGTAGTCGGTGAAGATCGGCCAGGCGGTGTTGTAGAGGTTGAAGACCGGCAGCGGCATCACCACGTCCATGTGGGCGTCGTAGTAGGACCGCATCGTCCCCACGTCGCGCCAGTAGCCGCGGTCGCGCTCGGTCGCACCCGGCACCTCGTTGTCCTTGAAGTCGTAGACCCCGCCCTCGTTACGGCGTACGAACGCGGGCACGATGTCGCCGCCCATGTCGTGCTTGGAGCCGGTCATGTCGGAGTCGCGGGTCACCGACTCCAGCAGCGCCTGGGCGTCGAAGACGTAGTTGCCCATGCTCGCCAGCACCTCGTCGGCGCTGTCGGGCAGGCCGACCGGGTTCTTCGGCTTCTCGAGGAACTCGCGGATCTGCTGCGGGTTCTGCGGGTTGACGTCGATCACGCCGAACTGGTCGGCGAGCGAGATCGGCTGCCGGATCGCCGCGACCGTGCACGGCGCACCGCTCGCGACGTGCTGGTCGACCATCTGGGAGAAGTCCATCCGGTAGACGTGGTCCGCACCGACGACCACGACGATGTCGGGCTGGTCGTCGTGGATCAGGTTCAGCGACTGGTAGATCGCGTCGGCACTGCCGAGGTACCAGTGCTTGCCGACCCGCTGCTGGGCCGGCACCGAGGCGACGTAGTTGCCGAGCAACGTCGACATCCGCCAGGTGGTGGTGACGTGTCGGTCGAGCGAGTGCGACTTGTACTGGGTGAGCACCACGACCCGCAGGTAGCCGCTGTTCACCACGTTGGACAGCGCGAAGTCGATCAGGCGGTAGATGCCGGCGAACGGCACCGCCGGCTTGGCCCGGTCGGCCGTCAGCGGCATCAGCCGCTTCCCCTCACCGCCGGCGAGAACGATGGCCAGAACTCTCTTGCGGCTCGCTGGGCTCATGCGCAGCCACGTTAGCCATCTCGGTCGCCTTTGACGATGGCGGAACCATTCGTCGGTCGAGCGACGTTCGTCGGTCGAGCGAAGTCGAGACCACGCGGTCGTTCGTCGGTCGAGCGCCGTTCGTCGGTCGAGCGCCGTTCGTCGGTCGAGCGAAGTCGAGACACGCGGTTCGTCGGTCGAGCGCCGTTCGTCGGTCGAGCGCCGTTCGTCGGTCGAGCGAAGTCGAGACCACGCCCCGCGACCGGAGTAGCGTCCGGCAGATGCGCGTCGACATCCTGACCAAGGAGTACCCCCCGGCCATCTACGGCGGCGCGGGGGTCCACGTCGCCGAGCTGGTCCGTGCCCTGCGGGGCCTGGCCGACCTCGACGTACGGGTGCAGGCGTTCGGCGCCCCGCGCGACGAGCCGGGCGTCACGGCGTACGCCGACCTACCGGAGCTCGGCGCGGCCAACGCGGCCCTGCAGACGCTGGGCGTCGACCTCGCGATCGCCGGCGGCTGCGAGGGCAGCGACCTGGTCCACTCCCACACCTGGTACGCCAACCTCGGCGGTCACCTCGCCGGCCTGCTGTACGACGTGCCGCACGTGGTCACCGCCCACTCGCTGGAGCCGCTGCGGCCCTGGAAGGCCGAGCAGCTCGGCGGCGGCTACGCGCTCTCGTCCTTCGCCGAGCGCACGTCGTACCTCGGCGCGGCTGCGGTGATCGCGGTGTCGGCGGCGATGCGCGACGACGTGCTGCACGCCTACCCCGACGTCGACCCGGCCAAGGTCCACGTCGTCCACAACGGCATCGACACCGAGGGCTGGTCCAAGGTCGACGACCCCGACCGGGTGCGCCGCCAGGGCGTCGACCCGGACCGGCCGTCGGTGGTGTTCGTCGGCCGGATCACCCGGCAGAAGGGCCTGCCGCTGTTCCTGCGGGCGTGCCGCGAGCTGCCGCCCGACGTACAACTGGTTCTCTGCGCAGGCGCCCCCGACACCCCCGAGATCCTGGCCGAGGTCGAAGGCCTGGTCGCCGAGCTCGCCCGCACCCGCGAAGGCGTGGTCTGGATCAGCGAGATGCTCCCCCGGGCCGACGTGGTCGCCCTCCTGTCGGCCGCGACGGCGTTCGTGTGCCCCTCGATCTACGAGCCGTTGGGCATCGTCAACCTCGAGGCGATGGCCTGCGAGACCGCGGTCGTCGCGACCGCGACCGGCGGCATCCCCGAGGTCGTCGTGCACGGCGAGACCGGGTTGCTGGTGCCGATCGAGCAGGCCACCGACGGCACCGGGACGCCGCTGAACCCCGAGCAGTACGTCGCCGACTTCGCTGCGGCACTGACCTCCGTGGTGACCGACCCCGACCGTGCTGCCGAGATGGGTCGGGCCGGTCGCCGGCGCGCCATCGAGTCGTTCTCCTGGGGCGCGATCGCCGAGCAGACCCAGGCGATCTACGACGCCCTCGGGTAGCCGTCAGTCAGGTTTGCGCAGGTAGCGCTGCGAGCTGTCGTAGTAGGGCTCGGCGTGATTGGCTTCCTGGCCGGGGATCTTGCCGTTCCCCCGGAACTGGTGCCGGAAGGTGTTGGTGCGGCTGAACCAGATGGCGAACAGCACCAAGAAGATGGCAGCCGGGATGTAGAACCACATGAGGATCGCCCTTTCCCCCGAGACCCGTCCCTTTCACGGTACGCCGGTCGGGCCGGTGAGTCAGCCCCGTTTCTCGGGGCGGTTGAACGAGCCGCCCGTGGACGGAAACCCGGCGTATCGCGTTCTCTTGCCCGTCGTCACGAACGGGGCATACCTTGTCGGCCATGGAGCTGCTGCCCTCGGCCCACGTCGACACGTTCTGTCGCGACCACCTCCCGCCCGATGACGAGTGGCCCGAGCTCGTGTTCGCGCTGCCCGAGCTGCAGTACCCGGACCGGCTCAACGCGGCCACCGCGCTGCTCGACGACGTGGCCGCACGCCACGGCGGCGACCGGCCCTGCCTGCACCAGCCGGGCCTCCCGACCTGGTCGTACGACGAGCTGGTGGCGGCCGCGAACCGGGTCGCGCACGTCCTGGTCGAGGACCTCGGGATCGTCCCGGGCAACCGGGTGCTGCTGCGCGGGCCCAACAACCAGTGGCTGTCCGCGGCGTGGTTCGGGGTGCTGAAGGCCGGCGCCGTCGTCGTCACCACGATGCCGCTGCTGCGCACCGGCGAGCTGCGGACCATCCACGAGATCGCGCACCTCGATGCGGCCCTGGTCGACCACCGCTTCCTCGACGCGGTCGAGCCGCTCGGCGTACCGACGCTCGCGTACGGCGACGAAGCCTGGGCCGAGCGGGTCGACGCCAAGCCTGCGACGTTCGAGGACGTGCTCACCTCGAGCGACGACGTGTCGATGCTCGCCTTCACCTCCGGCACCACCGGGCGGCCCAAGGCGACGATGCACTTCCACCGCGACCTGCTGGCCGTCTGCGACACGTTCTCCCGGCACGTGCTCCAGCCCTCGCCCGACGACGTCTTCACCGGCACTCCGCCGTTCGCCTTCACCTTCGGACTGGGTGGCGTCCTGCTCTTCCCCCTCCACGCCGGCGCCTCGACACTGCTGGTCGAGAAGGCCACCCCGGCCGAGCTCGCCGAGCTGATCGACGCGCACGGCGTGACGGTCTGCTTCACCGCGCCCACGGCGTACAAGGCGATGCTCCCCCTGATCAGCTCGGGCCCGAAGCTGTCGAGCCTGCGAAAGGCCGTCTCCGCCGGCGAGCACCTGCCGAAGGTGACCTGGGAGGCGTTCCGCGACGCGACCGGGGTCGAGATCATCGACGGGATCGGCGCCACCGAGCTGCTCCACATCTTCGTCTCGGCGTCGGGTGCCGACATCCGGCCGGGCTCGACCGGGCGCGTGGTGCCGGGCTACCTCGCGACGATCCTCGACGAGGACGGCCACGAGCTGCCGGCCGGTCAGTCCGGGCGGTTGGCCGTCAAGGGCCCGACCGGCTGCCGCTACCTCGACGACCCCCGGCAGGCGTCGTACGTCCACGACGGCTGGAACCTCACCGGCGACACCTTCATCCGCGACGACGACGGCTACTTCTGGTACCAGGCCCGCAGCGACGACATGATCATCAGCTCCGGCTACAACATCGCCGCGCCCGAGGTCGAGGAGGCGCTGCTCAAGCACCCGGCCGTGGCGGAGTGTGCGGTGATCGGCGTGCCGGACGAGGCGCGCGGGATGCTGGTCACGGCGTACGTCGTGACCGCGGCCTCCGCGAGCGTCACGGCCGGTGAGCTGCAGGACTTCGTCAAGGCCGAGATCGCGCCGTACAAGTACCCCCGCGAGATCGTGTTCGTCGCCGAGCTGCCGAGGACCGCGACCGGCAAGCTGCAACGCTTCCGGCTGCGTGCGGCCGCCCCGTCGGTCGAGCGCACATCGTCGGTCGAGCGCACATCGTCGGTCGAGCCTGTCGAGACCACGCCGACCGATGCCTGACCACTCTCCGCGCCACCTGATCCTCACCCTGCTCGGGCTCTACGCCCGGGGCGAGGCGAACGGTCTCTCGGTCCGCTCCCTGATCGCGCTGATGGAGGACCTCGACGTCGACGCCGCCGCCACCCGCTCGTCGGTCTCCCGGCTGAAGAAGCGCGGCGTCCTGGAGCCTGCGCGCACCGACGGCCAGGCCGGCTACTCGCTCTCGACCGACGCGCTCGCGGTGCTCCGCGAGGGCGACGCGCGGATCTGGTCGCGGCCGCGGGCGTCGGTCGCCGACGGCTGGCTGGTTGTCGTGTTCTCGGTGCCCGAGGCCGAGCGCGGGAAGCGACACGAGCTCCGTTCCCAGCTGACCAGGCTGGGGTTCGGGACCGCCGCGCCCGGCGTGTGGGTCGCTCCCGGCACGGCGTACGACGAGACACTCGCCGCCCTCGAGCGTCAGGGCCTGGCGACGTACACCGAGCTGTTCCGCGGCGACTACCTCGGCTCCGGGCCGACGGCGACGCGGGTCGGTGAGTGGTGGGACCTGCCGTCGATCGCCGCGCTGTACGACGAGTTCCTCGCCGAGCACCGCGGGCTGGTCCGGCTGCGCGAGCCCGACCCGGCCCGGGCGTTCGCGTCGTACGTCCCGATGCTCACCGCCTGGCGCCGCCTGCCGTACCTGGACCCCGGCATCCCGCTGGAGCTCCTCCCCGACGGCTGGCCGGGAGAGAAGGCGGCCGAGCTGTTCACCACCCTCGACGAACGCCTTCGCGAGGCGGCCGCCAAGCACGCCCACACCCTGATCACCGACCGTTGAGTTGGCCCTCCGGGCTCGTTGAGTTGGCCCTCCGGGCTCGTAGTGCTCCCGCGCCGCGCGGGCCAACTCAACGGACCCGCGCGGCCAATTCAACGGACCGCCAGAGCCAATTCAACGAGTCAGAGGACGGCGTATCCCTGGACCTCGACGAGCGCCTCGGCGTCCCAGAGCCGGGAGACGCCGATGCCGGCGGTGGCGGGGTAGTCGGTGCCGCACAGCCGCCGCCAGACCTCGCCGATCTCACGAGCGTGGGCGCGGTAGTCGTCCATGTCGACGATGTAGATCGTCAGCGACGCGAGCCCGTCCGGCGTACCGCCGGCAGCGCCGAATGCGGTCAGCAGGTTGGCGAGCGACTGCTCGAACTGCGCGACCACGCCGCCCTCGACGATCGCGCCGGAGGGGTCGATGCCGGTCTGGCCGGCCAGGAAGACCGTCGTCCCCCGCGCCACGACCGCGTGCGAGAAGCCGGACGGCTTCACCAGGGAGTCCGGGTTGATCCGGTTCAAGTCACCCATCAGCTCTGCACCGCTCCTCCGTCGACGTTGAGACCCTGCCCGTTGACCGCGCCGTTGTCGACGCACAACATCACGACCTCGGCGACCTCGTCGACGGTGACGAGGCGCCCGATGGGCTGCATGTTCTCCAGGATCTGGCGGGCCTCGTCCTCCGAGCGGCCGGTGCCGGCCGAGATGTTCGCCACCGAGGTGTCGGTCATCGGGGTGTCGACGTACCCGGGGCAGACGGCGTTCACGGTCACGCCCGTGCGCGCGACCTCGGACGCGGCGGTGCGGACCAGGCCGAGGACGCCGTGCTTGCTGGCGGTGTACGCCGCGATCCGGGCGCTGCCGACCTTGCCGGCGACCGAGGCGATCACGACGACGCGGCCGTAGCCCGCGTCGGTCATCGCCGGGAGGGCGCGGCGCAGGCAGCGGAACGGCGCGGTGAGGTTGAGGTCGAGCATCCGCTGCCAGTCCTCGTCGGTGGTCTTCACCAGGGGCGCCGACATCGAGGCGCCGGCGTTCACGACCAGGATCTCGACCGCACCCCACTCCTCCTCGACCCGCGCGAAAGCCGCGTCGAGGGCGTCGGGGTCGAGCAGGTCGGCCGGTACGTCGAGCGACTCACCGGGGAGCGAGTCCGCCACGCGGCGCAGGGCGATCTCGTCCCGGGCGACCAGGGCGACCCGGTGGCCGGCCTTCGACAGGGCGAGCGCGCACGCCGCCCCGATCCCCTTCGAGGCTCCGGTGACGAGGGCTATCACCTGAAGGCCGGGATGCCGGTGAGCTCGGCGCCGACCGAGAGCAGGTGCATCTCCTCGGTGCCCTCGTAGGTCATCACCGTCTCCAGGTTGTTCATGTGCCGCATGATCGTGTGGTCGAGGGTGATGCCGGCACCGCCGAGCGTCGTCCGCGCCTCACGCGCCACGTCGAGCGCGGCCCGCACGTTGGTGTACTTGCCGTACGAGACCTGGATCGGCGTCAGCTGCCCGGCGTCCTTGAGCGCCCCAAGCCGCCACGCGACCAGCGAGGCGTTGTTGACCGCCACCGTCATCAGCGCGAGCTTGCGCTGGGTGAGCTGAAAGGACGACAGCGGCCGGCCGAACTGCTCGCGCTCGCCGGTGTAGTCCAACGCCTCCTCCAGGCAGGCCCGGGCCGCACCCACCACGCCCCACACGATCCCGAAGCGCGCCTCGTTGAGGCACGACAGCGGACCCTTGAGCCCGCGCACCTCCGGGAACGCCGCGTCCGCCGGCAGCCGCAGGTCGTCGAAGGCGAGCTCGGCGGTGACCGAGGCGCGCAGCGAGAGCTTGCGCTTGATCTTGTGGGCCTCGAAGCCCTTCGTCTCCGTTGGTACGACGAAACCGCGGATTGCCGCTTGTCCTGAGCCTGTCGAAGGGTCCTCGGTCTGGGCCCAGACGATCGCCACGTCGGCAAGGGTGCCGTTGGTGATCCACATCTTGGAGCCGTTCAGCACCCAGTCGTCGCCGTCCTTCTTGGCGTGCGTCTTCATCGAGCCGGGGTCGCTGCCGGCGTCGGACTCGGTCAGCCCGAAGCAGCCGATCGCATCGCCGGTCGCCATCCGCGGCAGCCACTCCTCCTTCTGCTCCTCGCTGCCCCAGCGGTGGATCCCGAACATCGCCAACGACCCCTGCACGCTCACGAAGCTGCGCAGCCCCGAGTCGACGGCCTCCAGCTCGCGGCAGGCCACGCCGTACGCCGTCGCGCTGGTGCCGGCGCAGCCGTAGCCCTCGAGGTGCATCCCGAGCAGCCCGAGCTTGCCGAGGAGCCGGCCGAGGTCGTCGGGCAGCGTGCCCTCGTCGTACCACTCGGCGACGTGGGGGGCGAGCTCGCTGCGGGCGAAGTCGCGGACGGTGTCGCGGATCGCGCGGTCCTCGTCGGTGAGGAGGTCGTCGATCTTGAGGAAGTCGTGGGCCATGTCAGCGGCCTTTCCAGTCGGGCGTGCGCTTGTCGTTGAACGCGGCATGGAACTCCGCGTGATCGTGGGTGGTCATCAACAGGGCCTGGGTCATCGCGTCGAGCTCCATGGCCGGCCCGAGTGGCATGTCGAGCTCGCGGGTGATCAGGGACTTGGTCTGCTGCAGGCCGAGGGTAGGCCCGTCCGCGAGGCGCCGCGCGAGGGTCTCGCACGCGCCGTCCAGGTCATCGGTCAGCTGGGTGACCAGGCCGTAGCGGTCGGCGGTCTCGGCGTCGATGGCGTCGCCGAGCATGAGGAGCTCGGTGGCGCGGCCGTAGCCGACGAGCCGAGGGAGCAGGTACGCCGCTCCCATGTCGCCGCCGGACAGCCCGACCTTGGTGAAGAGGAACGCGAACCTCGCCTGCGGTGTGCAGATCCGGAAGTCGGCCGCGATCGCGACCACGCTGCCGGCGCCGGCGGCGATGCCCTGGATGCCGGCGATGATCGGGATCGGGCACTCGCGCATCGCCCGGATCACGTCGCCGGTCATCTTGGTGAAGCCCATCAGGCCAGCGGCGTCCATCTGGATCAGCTCGCCGATGATCTCGTTGACGTCTCCGCCGCCGCAGAAGCCCTTGCCCTGGCCGCGGATCACCAGCACCCGGGTGTCGCCGCGGTGAGGCAGCTCGGCGAGCAGGTCGCGGAGGTCGGCGTAGCTCTCGAAGGTCAGCGGGTTCAGCTTCTCGGGCCGGTTGAGGGTCACCGTGGCAACGCCGTCCGCCACGGCGAAGTCGAAGTGCTGCCAGTCGTCGGTGATCCCGGCACTCGCGCGGTAACGCGTCACTCGTTCCCCTTGATCAGTCCGCGGGCGATGATCGTCCGCTGCACCTCGGAGGCGCCCTCGTAGATCCGCGGCGCCCTGACCTCACGATAGAGCCGCTCGAGCAGGTGCCCGCGCTGGAGTCCCCGCGCACCGTGCAGCTGCACCGCCTGGTCCACCACCCACTGGGCCGTCTCGGTCGCGAACAGCTTGGCCTGAGCGGCGCTCGTGGTGACCTCGGAGCTCGTCGTCAGTCGAGCTTGTCGAGACCACCCGTCGTACGCAGCGGCCGCACGTCGTACGAGCAGCCGCCCGGCCTCGATCCGGGTCGCCATCTCGGCGAGCGTGTGCTGGGTGGCCTGCTGGTCGATCAGCCGGCCGCCGAACAGCTCGCGCTCGGTCGTCCAGGCCAGGCTCGCCTCGAGCGCGGCCTGGGCCATCCCGACCGCGAACGCGCCGACGCTGGGGCGGAAGAGGTCGAGGGTGCGCATCGCCACGCCGAAGCCCGCGTCGACCTCGCCGAGCACGTCGTCCCGCGAGACCCGGACACCGTCGAAGTCGATCGTGCCGAGGGCGTGGGGCGCGACCATGTCGAGCCGCTCGCCGCTGAGCCCGGCGCTGTCGCCGGCCACGGCGAACGCGGTGACACCGCGCGCCTTGGCGCCCGGCGTGGTGCGGGCGAAGACGGTGTAGACGTCGGCGTCGGGGGCGTTGGAGATCCAGGTCTTGGTGCCGTGCAGCGTCCACCCGTCGGCGTCCGGCCGCGCCTCCAGCGACAGCGCGGCGGCGTCCGAGCCGGCGTCGGGCTCGGAGAGCGCGAAGGCGGGTACGACGTCGCCGCTCGCCACCCCGGGCAGCCAGCGTTCGCGGGTGGCGTCGTTCCCGGACTGGAGGATCGGGTAGGAGCCGAGCCCCTGGAGCGCGAGCGCGGTCTCGGCCTCGGTGTTCACCTCGGCCAGCCCCTCGCGCAGCAGGCAGAGCTGCATCGCGGCGGCGTCGCGGGGAGGCTCGTCCGGCTCGCCGCCGAAGAGGGCCCGCAGCAGGCCCAGCTCACCGAGGCGGGAGACGAGCGGCCGGTTCACCGCGCCGTGCACGGGCGGGACCTCGGCGAGGTCGCCGGCCACGCGGCGTACCCACTGCAGGAAGTCGTGCTGCGCCGGCGTCAGCCCGTACGGGGTCTCGACGGGCTCGACCGACGATGATCCGCTCACGCCGCCGACCCTACCGGGAGCGCTATGTCGCCTTGACAACGGCCGTCAAGAAAGCGCTATGTTCGTGAGATGCGGATCGCGGTGATGGGGGGCGGGCCGGGCGGCCTCTACTTCAGCGCGCTCGCCCAGCAGCTGGCCGCGGTGACGGGCGAGCAGCACGAGATCACGGTCTGGGAGCGCAACGCGCCGGATGACACCTTCGGCTTCGGGGTGGTCTTCAGCGACGAGACCCTGGGCGGGATCGAGCACGCCGACCCGGTCGTCTTCGAGCAGATGCAGGCCGAGTTCGCGACCTGGGACGACATCGACGTCCACTTCAAGGGCGAGGTCGTCACCAGCGGCGGCCACGCGTTCGCCGCGATGAGCCGGCGCCGGCTGCTGGAGATCCTCCAAGAACGCTGCCGCGACCTCGGGGTCGACCTGCGCTTCCGGACAGCGGCCCCCGACGTCGCCGAGCTCGCCGCGTCGTACGACCTCGTGGTCGCCTGCGACGGCCTCAACTCGGCGGTGCGCGCGCGGTACGCCGACACCTTCCGGCCGACGCTCGACGTCCGTGACTGCCGCTACATGTGGCTCGGCACCGACAAGGTCTTCGACGCCTTCACCTTCCACATCCGCGAGACGCCGTACGGCGTGATGCAGATCCACGCCTACCCCTACGACGCCACCGGCTCGACGTTCATCATCGAGATGACCAGCGAGGTCTGGCGGCGCGCCGGCTTCGAGGAGTACGCCGACCGGGACTGGGCGCCGGGCGAGTCCGACGAGAAGTCGATCGCCCTGGTCCGCGAGCTCTTCTCCGACGTCCTCGATGGTCACGAGGTGCTGGCCAACAACTCGCGCTGGATCAGCTTCACCACGGTCCGCAACGAGTCATGGGTCCACGACAACGTCGTCCTGCTCGGCGACGCCGCGCACACCGCCCACTTCTCGATCGGCTCCGGCACCAAGCTCGCCATGGAGGACTCGCTCGCCCTGGCCGCGTGCCTGCACGAGGAGCCGACGGTGGCCGAGGCACTCGCGACGTACGACGAGGAACGCCGGGCCGTGGTGCTCTCCACTCAGCGGGCAGCGCAGGCGAGCCTGGAGTGGTTCGAGAACCTCGGGCAGTACGTCCACCAGGACCCCACCCAGTTCGCGTTCAACATCATGACCCGGTCGCGGCGGGTCACCTACGACAACCTCGGCGTCCGCGACCCGGGCTTCATCGACCGCTGCGAGGAGTGGTTCGCCTCGTCGGTCGAGCCCTCCTCCTCGTCGGTCGAGCCCTCCTCCTCGTCGGTCGAGCGAAGTCGAGACCACACACCCCCGATGTTCCAGCCGGTCACCCTCCGCGCGGCGACGGGGCCGGGACTGACGCTGCACAACCGGGTCATCGTCTCGCCGATGGACCAGTACGTCGCCGAGGACGGCCTGCCGACCGACTTCCACCTCCTGCACCTCGGCGGCAAGGCGCTCGGCGGCGCCGGCCTGGTGATGACCGAGATGATCTGCACCTCCGCCGAGGGCCGGATCACCCTCGGCTGCGGCGGACTCTGGACCGACGAGCAGCGCGACGCCTGGGCGCGGGTCGTCGACGTCGTGCACGGCCAGTCGGCCGCCGCGATCGGCTGCCAGCTCGGCCACTCCGGCGCGAAGGGCTCGACGAAGCTGATGTGGGAGGGCATGGACGAGCCGCTCCCCGACGGCAACTGGCCCGTCGCTGCGGCCTCCTCCGTCCCCTACTCCCCCGACAACCAGACGCCCCGCGAGCTCGACCGGGCCGGGATGGACGCCGTCCGCGACGAGTTCGTTGCGTCCGCGCGGCGGGCCGCCGAGGCCGGTTTCGACCTGCTGGAGCTCCACTGCGCGCACGGCTACCTGCTGTCCGGATTCCTGTCGCCGGTGACCAACCGTCGTACGGACGAGTACGGCGGCGACGTCGCCGGCCGGCTCCGCTTCCCGCTCGAGGTCTGGCATGCGATGCGCGAGGTGTGGCCGTCGGACCGGCCGATGACGGTACGGATCTCGGCCACCGACTGGGTCGACGACGGCCAGTCGCTCGAGGACGCGCTGGCGGTAGCGGGGGCGTTCGCCGAGGCCGGCGCGGCCGCGATCGACGTCTCCACCGGTCAGGTCACCAAGGCCGAGCGGCCGGCGTTCGGCCGCAGCTACCAGACGCCGTACGCCGACGCGATCCGCAACCGGCTCGGTGTCCCCACGATCGCGGTCGGCGTGATCTCGTCGTACGACGACGTGAACTCGATCCTGATGGCCGGCCGAGCCGACCTGTGCGCGCTCGGGCGGGTGCACCTCTACGACCCGATGTGGACGCTGCACGCCGCCGTCGAGCAGGACTACGACGGGCCGGGCGCCGTGTGGCCGATGCCGTGGCGGGCCGGCCGTCGCAAGCCGCAGACCGGCCGGAGCGACGGACCGAAGCCGCGGCTCGAGCTGATCCGCTCCCGGGGGGCGGACTCCGGGCACCGCCGGTGGCGGCCTGGCGCATCCGGCTAACCGATCGCGCGCGAGATCGTGCGCCGTCTGGTGGCGAGGTCGATCACGTTCGAGTGCTGGGTGGCGGCACGTGACCTGCGCACGGTGCGCAGGGTGACCCGGCCGTTGGCGACGGTGATCGCGACCAGGTCGCGGGTGCGCACGTCGTACGCCGCCACCGTGCCGCGGAACCGACGTGGCTGCTCCATGGTGCCGACCAACAGCCGCAGCGAGGTCAACGCTGCCGCGATGTCGCCGCGTCCCTTCGGGCGGAGGCGGGTGCCGTCGCGGGTGGCGACCCAGGCCATCGACTCCGGGCCACCGTCCGCGAGCCGGCGTACGTAGCCGACTTCCGCAGCGCTGAGCGGCGGCTCGATCTCGATCGCACCCGCGAACTCCGTCGTCATCTGTGCTCCTTTCTCGGTGGAGGGATGTTCTGCCACCGGCCGAGCCGCCCGCACCCTCGGATCGGCAGCCTGTGGAGAGCCGTTCGCGGAGGGCTCCGGATCGGGGCATCGTCGGGGCATGACCGAGGAACCCTTCCGCCCGTTGATCCGCACCCAGTCCGACCTCGAGCGGCTGTGGCGCCGGCTGATGTCACCCTTGGGCTTCTCGTCGTACGCGCTGTGGATGATCGTCATCGAGGACGACCGTCCGGTACCGCAGATCATGGAGATCGCCGACGAGTGCGACGACCTCGCCGGTGAGGAGGACGCCGTGGCGTTGGCGCGGATGCTCGAGCACGTCGCCGGCCCTGGCCTGCGCTTCGCGTTCCTGCGCTCCCGACCGGGCGGCGGCCGTCCCGACGCTCGCGACCTGGCTTGGGCGCGCACCCTCCACGACGCCGGTCGCCGCTCGGGCGCCGCCGTCGACGTCGTCCATCTCGCCCACGACCACGACGTACTCCCGATCGCGCTCGACGACCTCCTCGCGAAGCCGGCCTGACGCGATGGCGCTGGTCCGCGTGATCCACAGGGTCGGCGGCCGACGGGTGTCAGCGGAGCGCGGGTTGGGTACGGTGGAGGCCGCATCGAAGCATCCGTCTCGGGAGGCACCGCGATGGCCGTACGTCGTACCCTCGCCGGCCTGCTGGCCGCGCCAGCGCTCCTGCTGCCTGCCGTCCTGGCCGGCTGTGGCGACGACTCGTCGGTGGCCGACCCGCCCGTCGCCAGCGCGCCTCAGTCCGTCGCGACCAGCGACCCGCCGGCGCGGGAGAGCGCCGAGCACTTCATCCGGCGCTGGGCCGAGGCCGAGAAGGACATGGAGAACACCGGCGAGACGGCGGCCTACTTGTCGCATGAGTCGAGGATTGCAAGGCCTGCACGCCGCTCGCCAATCCGACGTCGAACGGTATCTACGCGGACGGCGGCTACGTCCAATGGAGTGGCTGGCGCATCATCGTCGGATCAAGCAGTACACGCACGACGGAAGAATGGACGTCCTATGCGCTGTGCAGTCCGATCTCAGCCCCAACGAGCTACAAGACAGTCCGCAAGCTCGCGGTGCAGCAACTCTGCCGGCGGCGTCGAGCACTTCGAACTGTAGTTGACGCTCGAGCCAACGAGTTGAGCTCGTTGGCTTGTCGCAGGCGCAGCTGGCGCATGAGTCGAGTGCTCGGCGCTGCATCGCCGTCGCTCTTCGCGTCATCGCCTTGATCGCTCGCCCAGCATCAGTCGGGCCGACGGCGGCGTGTGCTGACTGCACGGCGAGTCTGGGCACAGGCAGCGGTCAGGCTGCATCAAGTCCGGGGGCGAGACGAACGAGTACATCGCGGCGCACTCCGACCACACCTACTCGATCCGCCCGGCGTGCGGGGTCGGCGGTCTCGCGCTCTGCACGGAGCCCGGCCACTGCAACATCGAGGGGCACGAGGGCAACCTGTTCAACGTCTACGAGGACGCAAGCCCCGAGCCACTGGGCTGGCAGGCATGCCTCACCGACGACGAGGCCCGGCATCTCGGCGGGATCACCCCCGGCGAGGTGCAGCATGCCTTCGAGAGCCTGGCCTGGCCGGCGTCACCGTTGGTCGTGCAGCCACCCAAGGGCCGGACGCTGGTCAACTTCGACACGAACTTCTACACCACCAACACCCAGGCCACGACGCAGACCGTCACCCTGATCGGCCAGCCGGTCACGATCGAGGCGACGCCGACGGAGTACGGCTGGCACTTCGGCGCCGGCACCGGCGACCTCACCACGACCGACCCCGGCGCGGCATACCCCGACCTGCGGGTGACCTACCGCTACCAGCGGGTCGGCACGGTCCGGCCCAGCCTCGACACGACGTACGCCGGGCGGTACCGCGTGGGCGACGGCCCCTGGCGCGCCATCCCCGCCACCGTCACCGTGCCCGGCGCCGCGGTGAACCTCCAGGTCCTGAGCGCCACCCCCCACCTCGTCGGCTACTGACCTCGCGCCCACCGGGCGCCACCCCGACGCGACCAGAGGTGCAAGACTCGCGGGGTGGCGTCGATGACCCGTAGATACGCCTGGCCGATCGCCGTCGTGGCCGACGTGCTGGTCGTGATCGTCTTCGCTGCCGTGGGGCGCTCCAACCACCACGAGTCGGCACAGGCAGCCGGGGTCTGGCACACCGCGTGGCCGTTCCTCCTCGGTACGGCGATGGCCCTCGCGCTGTGCGCGGCCACCCGCACCGACCCGCTCAGCCTGCGTGCCGGCGTGCGGGTCTGGCTGTGGACGGTCGTCATCGGGATGGTGGTGCGCGCCGCGCTGGACGAAGGGATCGCGCTGCCGTTCATCATCGTGGCGCTGCTCGTGCTCGGTGCGCTCTTCCTCGGCTGGCGGCTCGCAGTCGGCTGGCAGCGCTGGCGGTCACGCGTCCGGTTCCTCTCCCGCTGACCGGGTCTCGACTCCGCTCGACCAACGACCATCACCGAGGGGCCCAGAGTCACCCGGGGGGGTGAGCAAGCACCGCCCCCCTCACCCCTACCGTGAGATCCTCAGTCGATCCGAAGGAGATCCACTGTGCCGACGGAGGCCGTCTCCCTACGGCGCGAGGCGGCCGGCCCGATCCCCCGTCTCGCAGCCGAGCGCGCTCGCACCGCGGCGCCGGCGGGTCAGGCGCCCGACCTCGGCGCCTGCCAACAGGTCGCCGCCGACCTGGGCCCGTGGCTGCCGGTGCCGATGCAGGGAGACACGCTCACCCTGTGGGAGTCGCTGGCCAGCCTCGGCGCGATCGACCTCACCGTGGCCCGGGTCGCTGAGCCCCACCTCGACGCGCTGGCGATCCTCGGCGAGGCGCGTCGCCACGCCCAGGTCCGCGACGAGGACTGGCATCGCTGCTCGAACGACTGGAGCTCCGCGCGCCTGTGGCAGGTGTACGCCGCGGAAGGCGCCGCGCGCCTGCACGCCACCGAGGCCGGAGGCTCCTGGACCCTGACGGGGGTCAAGCCCTGGTGCTCCCTGGCCGACCGCGCCACCCACGCCCTCATCACCGCCTGGCTCGACGACGAGCAGCGCGGTCTGTTCGCCGTCGACCTCGCGCACGCCGGCGTCACGACGACCGGCGCCGACACCGGGCAGGCAGGCGGCTGGCACGCCCGCGGGCTCGCCCAGGTCCGCAGCACCTCGATCGCACTGGACGGCGTACCGACCGTGCAGGTCGGCCAGCCGCAGTGGTACCTCACCCGACCCGGCTTCGCCTGGGGCGGCGTCGGCGTCGCCGCGATCTGGTACGGCGCCGCGGTCGCGCTGGCGCGCAGCCTGCGGGCGGCCGCGGCCCGGCGCGACCCCGACCAGATCGCCTTGTCCCACCTCGGTGCGGTCGACACGGCCCTGGCCCGGGCCGCCGCGGTACTGGCCGCGGCGGCCGCCGTGGCCGACGACCAGACCACCGACTCCGCTGAGACGGTCCTTGTCGCCCAGCGCGCCCGCCAGGTCGTCGCCGACGCGGCCGAGGAGATCCAGCAGCGGGTCGGGCATGCGCTCGGCCCCGCGCCCTTGACCGGTGACGAGGACCACGCACGACGCGTCGCCGACCTGACCGTCTACCTCCGCCAGCACCACGCCGAGCGCGACCTCGCCCGCCAGGGCGAGCAGGTCCTCGGCGACGCCCCGGGCTGGCGCTGGTGGTGAGCGACTTCACGGCCCCCGGCCAGGGCACCGGAGCCGACGCGTGGACCTCCGCCCTGACGCCGACCGGTCGCGAACCTCTCACCCTCGAAGGCGTACGACGTCTGGTCGTCGTCTCGGCGCATCCCGACGACGAGTCCCTCGGTGCCGGCGGGCTCATCGCCTCCGCCACCGCTGCCGGCCTCGACGTCCACCTCCTCTGCGCCAGCGACGGCAACGGCAGCCACCCCCGCTCGCCCACCCACACCCCCGAGGAGCTGGCCGCCCGGCGGGCCGATGAGTACGCCGCAGCCGCCGACCGGCTCGGCGTCGCGGCGGGCTCGGTCAGCCGGCTCGAGCTGCCCGACGGCGCTCTCGCCGACCACGTCGCGACGGTCACCGCCGCGCTCGTGGATCTCGTCGGCGACGGCCGCGACACCGTCCTGGCGTCCACCTGGACAGAGGACGGCCATCCCGACCACGAGGCCGTGGGCCGCGCCGCCGCGACCGCTGCCCGCCGTACCGAGGCCGAGCACGTCGAGTTCCCGGTGTGGTTCTGGCACTGGGCCACGCCCGCCGACCCCAGAGTCGCGACGCTGCGGCCCTTCCCGCTCGCCGTCGAGGCGCGCGTCGCCAAGCGCGAGGCCATCGCGGCCCACGTCAGCCAGGTCTCGCCCCTCTCGACGGCGCCCGGTGACGAGACGCTCCTCGACGCCGACTTCCTCGCGCACTTCGCACGCGACCACGAGTGGTTCGTCGTGACGCCCGGCATCGACTCGCCCGACGACGAGCTCGAGGAGCTGCACAGCGACACCGCGGACCCGTGGGGTGTCGACTCGCGGTGGTACGAACGTCGCAAGCGCGACCTCCTGCTCGCGGCCCTGCCGCGGCCGCACTTCGAGCACGCGCTCGAGGTCGGCTGCTCGACCGGCGCGCTCACCGAGGCCCTGGCCGGCAGGGCCGACACGGTCCTCGGCCTCGACCGCTCGCCGACCGCACTGGACGCCGCTCGCCGCCGACTGGGAGACCGAGCCCACGTCACCCTGGAGAACGTCGACGTCTCCCGCGACTGGCCCGACGGCACCTTCGACCTGGTGGTGGTCTCCGAGGTCGGCTACTTCCTCAGCCCTGCCGCGCTCGACCGTGTGGTCGAGCGGGTCGCCGGCTCGCTGACGTCCGACGGCGTCGTCGTGCTCTGCCACTGGCGGCACCGCGTCCACGGGTGGGTGATGGACGCCGAGGAGGTGCACCGGCGGTTCGCGGCCGGGCCCGTCCCGCCCCTCCAGGCGACCTACACCGACCGCGACGTCGAGCTCCGCGTGCACGCGGCGACCTGGCCGGCGTACGACCGATGACGGCCCACCCGATCGAGCAGGTGTACGTCGTCGTACCCGCTCATGACGAACGGGCCCTGCTCGGCCGTCAGCTCGCCGCACTCGACTCGACGATCCGTCACGCCGCCCACCAGCGCCCCGGCCTGTCGTGCTCGGTGACCGTGGTCCTCGACAGCTGCACCGACGGCTCGGCCGACGTGCTGGCCTGCTTCCCCGGGGTCGACGGCGTCGAGGCCAGCCTCGGCTGCGTCGGTACGGCGCGCCGGCTGGGCATCGAGGAGGCCCGGCGATCGCACCCCGCCGACCCCGCCCGCACCTGGGTCGCCTGCACCGACGCCGACAGCGAGGTCCCGCTCCACTGGCTGCACACCCAGCTGCAGCTGGCCGAAGCAGGGTCGCAGCTGGTCCTCGGCACGGTCTGGCCCGACCCCGCCGAGCTCGAGTCCGGTCGCCACGCCCGCTGGCGCTCGCGCCACCACCTGCGTGACGGGCACCCCTACATCCACGGCGCCAACCTCGGCTTCCGGCTCGACGCCTACGACGCGGCCGGCGGCTTCCGCGACCTCGACGACGGCGAGGACGTCGACCTGGTGACGCGGCTCAAGGCGAGCGGGGTGACGTGGACGGCCACCTCGCGGATGCCGGTGCTCACCTCCGGCCGCCTCGAGGGCCGCGCCCCGGCCGGCTTCTCGGCGTACCTGCTCTCCCTGGCCCCCTGAGAGCTCAGAGCCAGCCGTTGCGGCGCGCGAGCAGGGCCGCCTCGGTGCGGTTGCGGGTGCCGGTCTTGCCGATCGCGTCCGAGAGGTAGTTGCGGACCGTGCTCGCCGACAGGTGCAGCCGCGCGGCGATGTCGGCGACCGTCGCGCCGTCCTCGCCAGCCGCCAGGACGTCGCGCTCGCGCGGCGTCAGCGGGCTGACCGCGGTCCGCAGCGCCCGCCCGGCGAGCTCGGGGTCGATCACGGTCGCCCCGCCGGCGACCTTCCGGATCGCCTCGGCCAGCCCCTCGACCGGCCCGTCCTTGACCAGGAACCCCACCGCGCCCGCGGCCATCGCGCGCTGCAGGTAGCCCGGCCGCCCGAAGGTCGTCACCATCACCACCCGGCACTCGGGGAGCGCCTCGGACAGCGCGGCCGCCGCCTCGAGACCCGACACGTGCGGCAGCTCGATGTCGAGCAGCGCCACATCGGGCCGGACGGCGAGAGCTGTCGGCACGATCTCGGCACCGTCGGCGACCTCGGCCACCACCTCGAGGTCGTCCTCGAGCTCCAGGAGTACGGCGAGCGCGCCACGCATCATCGCCTGGTCCTCGGCCAGCAGTACTCGGATCACGCGCCGGCCCCTGGCACGGTCGCCACCAGCCGGAACCCCTCGTCGTCCGGCACCACGTCGAGCACGCCGCCCGCCGACGCCACGCGGTCCCGCAGACCCTCGAGCCCGCCGCGTCCGGAACGCCGGCGTGGACGGCCCGCCGACCCCGTCATCGGCGATGGTCAGCGCGACCCGGCCGCCCAGGTCGGTGAGGGCGATCCGGCAGGCGCTGGCCCCGGAGTGCCGCAGCACGTTGGTCGCACCCTCGCGCACCACCCAGGCCAGCACCTCGTCCGCGGCCGGCGGCGCGGCCACCGACTCCTCGACCGTGGTCTCGATCCCGGCCGCGGCGAGGGCGCGCCGTGCGCCGTCCAGCTCCTCGGCCAGGGTCGGCGCCCGCATCGCGTCGACGGCCTGGCGTACGTCGACCAGCGCCTGCCGGCCGATCCGCTCGATGTCGGCCGCGTGCTCGGCCGCGGCGTCCGGGTCCTGCGCGGCCAGTCGTCGTACGGCCTGGGCCTTCACCACCATCACCGAGAGCGTGTGGCCGAGCAGGTCGTGGAGGTCGCGGGAGAACCGCTCGCGCTCCTCGGCGACCGCGACCCGGGCCAGCTCGGCCCGGGTGCGGCGCAGCTCGGCGACCGTGTCGAGGAGCGCCGCGAACGCGGCGGAGGCCAGGCCGGCCAGCAGCACCACGACGGCCTCCGCGTAGACCCGGCTCCCACGCTGGGGCTCGACGATCCACGCGGCCCACATCGATGCCGCCGTGACCGCGGCGATGGCCAGGGCCAGCATCCGTCCGCGCAGCACGACGGACACCGCATTCGCCAGCAGCACCCACGTCGGCAGCCACTGGCTGCTGCCGTGGGTCGCGCCGGCGAACGTCGCGGCCACCATCGTCGACAGTGCGACGTAGGGCCGGGCGTCCCGCCACGGCGGTCCGGCGGTCAGGCCGATGGTCACCGCGGAGCCCGCGATCACCAGGATCATGACGATCTGGAAGGCCACCTCCCACGCGGCGCCGTGCACGTCCAGCACCGGGGCGAGCAGCAGGGGGCCGGTCCACACCAGCACCGACGCGTTGCGCCGCCACTGGCAGCCGAGCCGAGTGAACACGGCGGTCACGCTACGCGTTCCGCTGCGCGCGACGCGTGCACCCGGCGAAGACCGCAGATCACCACGGCGCCCACCACCAGGTGCACAGCGAGCAGGGTCAGGCCAGCGGCGAGCGTTGCGGCGCCGGCCGGTCCGGCCAGCGACACCACCCAGACGCCCCACGCGATCCCGGTCCAGATCCGCATCCCTCGCGGCGTACGACGTACGAGCACGCGCAGCAGCCCGGCGCCGGCGACGGCCACCACCAGCGCTGTGACCACCACCGAGACCAGTCCGATCTCCCGGCTTCCCGACCCTGATCTCACGGCCACGTCCACTCCGGCGAGTCTCGCCACGACCCAGACCGCCGCCGCGCCGGCCGCGGCGACCACCGCCACCGGCCAGTCGTCACGCCACGTCCCGACCCGCTCCACGCGAGACTCCTGCACCGTTCCGCTCATCATCTGCGTCTCCGTTCCCGCCCGGTCCCGAGCGACGTCTTCACGCTAGGAACGCTGAGACCGCCGCGGCAGAGCCGGATGTGGTCGGTCGACCACGACAAATGTCAGACGGACGTGAGAAGCCCCCGCCAGTCATGGGGTACCAGCGGGGGCTTTCTCCTGTAGGGGAGATCTCTCAGCGAAGCGCAGCCCGCAGGGTGCGCGTCGACAGGTTCTGTGGGTAGTTGATGGACGTCGCGTCGCGCGGCCACTCCGGGTGGAGCGGCGAGTGCTGGCGCACCCACCGGCGGTAGCCGATGGCCGTCATCGACTGGTAGTCGAAGCCGTGCTCGCGCAGGCCGCGCTCCACCTCGAGGCTGAGCCCGTCGGCGATGAGCATGCCGTGCACGATCCCCGGCCGGCACTCGGCGCGCAGCCAGTCCACCGACATCGAGAGCTGGTCGAGCGCCCCGATGCCGACCGCGGTGGTCTTGTTCTCCAGGACCAGCCAGTCGTCGGCCGCACCCTTCGCGCAGTCGGCGGTGAACCGCAGGAGCAGGTCGGCCCGACGGCCGTCGACGAACATGTGCTGCTGGCCCCGCACGCCGTCCATCTCCTCGTTGGCCAGGCGTACGGCGTACCCCTGCTGGTGCAGCAGGTCGAGGCGCGCGAGCAGCCAGCCCTCGAACGCGTCGCGGCCCGGCAGCGCCCAGACCTGGTACGGCGCAGGCTTGCCCTCGGCGTCGGGAGCGAAGGTGGCGAGCCAGGCATCGAGGATGGCCAGCGAGCGCTCGGCGTCGGCGTCGTGGATCATCAGCCGGTCCATGCAGCGTGCGAGCAGACCGAACCGCCCGACCAACGGGTAGCGCGCCACGGTCTCGGTCGGCAGCATCAGGGCCAGGGCCAGCTCGGCCTCGGTCACGTCGACGCTCTCCGGCAGCTGCCACTGCCCGTCACCGAGCCGGAGCAGCAGCCGGTCGAGCACCGGACACCCGAGCCGTCCGATCACCAGCGGCGGAGCGACCACCGAGATGTCATCGGTCAGGCACTCGTCCACCGTCTCGTGCGCAGCCCGGCACAGCTGCGAGACCTTCTCGTAGGACTCCCCCGTCGCCCGCATCACGGCGTCGACGATCATGTTGGACTCAGCCATTCGAAACACCCCCCCAGATGTTGAGGGAAATGGTAGTTCCGAAGGCAGCGAAAACACCTGACCCCAGGGGGCCAGGTGCATTCCTTTACCCAGGTGAAGGGCCGCGGAAGCGGCGCCGCACCCGGCGAGGTCCACCCGTGTTTCTACGTGGCCGAAGCGGGCCCTGTCCCACGATTCGCCGAGGTTTTGCCTTCGGCGTGTCCCGGGCGGGCCCGCTTCGTCGTTCCGTCAGCCGCGGAAGGTGCGGCAGGGCTGCGAGCGCAGGTCGCCGCAGGCCGGTGCCCGCTTCGGCACCGAGATTCCCGGTACGACGTTCAGCGCCAGCAGCGACTGGTGCCTGCGGTCCGTGGCGACGGTGACCCGCTGCCCCCGGTCGATCGTCTCGAACGCCCACGTCGGCCGCGCGTTGCCCGGTGCGTCCAGGGTGATCCGGATCCGGTCGCCCTGCCGGAACGGCTGGGCGAACGGGAAGATCTCCAGGCGCAGCAGGCGGTACTTGCCCTTCGGCATCGGCCTGACGCTCGCCTCGGTGTCGGCGTGCACCGGCTTGGTCGCGGTGGAGCGGCCGGCGATCAGGGCACGGTGGCTGGCGCGCAGCCAACCGCTCTGGACGTAGACCTCCTGGCCGTTCGGCCGCACGTCGCTGATGGTGGCCTCGAGGTCGACGTCCTTGGCCGGCGTCTTCACCCAGACGTCGAGCGAGCCGGTGCCGATGGTGACCAGGTTCTGCTTCAGCGGCGAGGTGACCCAGCCCAGGCCCTTGCCCTTGGGGATCTGCTTCCAGTGGTACGTCGGGTGCGCGCCCCAGATGTTGTTGTCGCCGGCAGGGTTGAAGTCCGTGGTCGGCAGGGCGGACGGGTCGGCGGAGAACGAGCGGGTCCGGCTCCTGCCGGCACCCTTCGTCACCGGGTGGTCGGACAGGGCGCCGCGGGCGCCCAGGTAGAACCGGGACACCTGACGACCGGGGATCGGCCACTTCGCGAACGTCTTCACGAAGCGGGCAGCCGGCGCGCCCGCGGGCTCACCCTTCGCGGCCCCGCTCTCGAACATCACCCGGACGTGGCCTCCGGCGCTGTACGTCTTCAGCGCCTGCTTGTACGTCATCCCGGTGTAGTTGATGCCGGGCACGCCCTTCAGGCCGGTGATGCCGGTGACGGACCCGGCCAGGGTCGGACCGACCAGGGTCGACAATGCGTTCGGCACCTTGTGGGCGACGTAGAGGTCGAGGAAGTCGACGTACCGGTTGAACGACGTCAGGTTGGCCAGCGACTCGACGTGACCGCCGTTGGAGATCGTGGCGTAGAACGCCGGCGAGTGCGTGAACTTGTTGAGGAAGTCCGGGAAGTGCCCGCCGGTCTGCTCGTCCTGCCAGGCGCCCGCGAGGTAGACGGGGACGTTGATCTTGCCCGCGAACCGGCTCGGATCGATCTGCTGGTAGTAGGTCTTGTTGTAGAAGTGGTTGTCGCTGATCAGGGCGACCGGGTCGGTGTTCTGGTCGCGGACCGTCTGGTTGTCCGCGCACTGGCTGAAGCCGGCGTCCACCATCCCCTGCTCCCAGCCCTCGCCGAACGGCTTGGCCTGCGTGAATCGCTGGCTGGCCCACGGCACGGCGAACCCGGTGTTGAGGATGCCGCCGGGCCACAGGGTGGCGCGGTAGCTGTCGTCGAGGACCGACAGCGGGCTGATCGCCGCGAGGTGCGGCGGCTGGTAGCGGGCGGCGTAGAGCTGCGAGATCCCCGGGTAGGAGATGCCGACCATCCCGACCTTGTGGAACTTCGCCCAGGATTGCGCGGCGATCGTCTCGATGGCGTCGTACCCGTCGAGGCTCTGCACGGGCTCGAAGGGCAGGAACGAGCCGCCCGAGCAGCCGGTGCCGCGGATGTTGACTCCGACGTAGGCGAACCCCAGCAGGTTGAACAGCCTCGGGAACGTCGTCTCCGCGGGGTTGCTCGGGTCGTAGCCGGAGTACTCGACGACCGTCGGGTAGGGGCCGTTCGCCGCCGGGCCGGGCAGCCGGACGTTGGCCGACAAGGTGGTGCCGTCGCGGGTCGTGATGAAGTTGAAGCCGGACTTCTGGCCGAGCCCGTCACTGTCCCAGCCGGGCTTCAGCGACTGGCCGTCGTAGAACGACTGCGCGGGCGGCGCTGCGTGGAGGGAGGTCACCGCTCCCGAGCCCAGGACGGTCGCCGTGTCGGTGTCCGTGACCGTGTAGGTGCCGGGCTTCAGCAGCCGCCACACGAGACTGCCCTGGGCGTCGACGGTGCCCGTGAGCGGCGTGACGCCGGCCGCGGTCAGCTGGAGGTGGTGTCCGGGGGTGGCGCCCAGGACCTCGAGCTGGGTGGCACCCGGGCGGACGACGGTCACCGGCGCGGCCGAGGCGGAGGTCGAGGTCGACTGCACCGCGGTCAGCGTGGCCAGGGCCAGGGCGAGCGCGGCGAGCAGGGTCATGAGGGCGCGGCGAACCGGCGTACGACGGGGCATGAGCGGATCGTGCCATGGCCGACCACCGCGTGCACGCGTCTCGGCCAAGGGAATGTGATCGCGCCGACGCGGGTTGCCCCGACATGACCGAGAAGCAGGTCCTCGTTCCGGGCCCGGACCACCCGATCACCGTCACCCCCGCCGACCGCACCGTCACGGTGAGCCTCGGTGGCCGCCCGATCGCGACCACCGATCGTGCCCTGGTGCTCCAGGAGGCGAGCTACCCGGCGGTGTACTACCTACCGCTCGAGGACGTCGCCGCCGATGCCCTCCAGGCCCTCGTCGCACGAGACCTACTGCCCCTTCAAGGGCGAGGCGTCCTACTACTCCTTGGTAGACGGCGACACCGTCGTCGCCGACGCGGTCTGGACCTACGTGACGCCGCACGACGCGGTCTCCGAGATCGCGAACCACGTCGCCTTCTACCCCCAGCACGTGGACATCACCGCCGCCTGACGTCGGTCGAGCGAACCCTCGTCGGTCGAGCAAACACTCGTCGGTCGAGCCAACCCTCGTCGGTCGAGCACCACGCCTCGTCGGTCGAGCCAACCCTCGTCGGTCGAGCGAAGTCGAGACCACGCCTCGTCGGTCGAGCCTGTCGAGACCACGGGTGACGCGACCGCGCGACGCGAGCACACTGGCCCCATGCCCGGTGCCGTCGATGACGTCGTCGCCACGATGCAGTCCCGTCTCGACGGACTGACGCCCGCCCAGCAGCCGCTCCGCGAGTTTCTCGGCACCTACCAGCGCACCACCCTCGCCGTCGGTGCCGCCGTGGACGAGGGACTGTTCGAGGACCCCGCCTGGGTCGAGCAGTGGGACGTCGCGTTCGCCGAGCTCTACCTGACCGCCCTCGACCTGCACCTGTCCGGCGGTACGCCGTCGCGTCCCTGGCGGCTCGCCTTCGACGCACCGGCCGACCTCCCGGCGCTACGGCTGGTGCTGCTCGGCATCAACGCGCACGTCAACTACGACCTGCCCCAGGCCCTCCTCGCGGTGATCAGCGACGACGACTTCGCCGACTCGCTGTTGATGGAGCGGCGACGGCGCGACCACGAACGCATCGACGGCGTGCTCGCCGGTCGGGTTGCGGCCGAGGACGACGAGCTCGCCACCCACTCCGCCCGCTCGCTGCTCGACCGTGCCCTGCAGCCGCTCAACCGTGTTGCCTCCCAGCGGTTCCTCCGCGAGGCCAGGCTCAAGGTCTGGCACAACACCACCGAGCTGCAGGCCGCCCGCCTCGCCGGCCCCACGGCGTACGACGCACGGCTGGCCGAGCTGGAGGTCCTCAGCGCCGCTCGCATCGCCGACCTGCTCGCACCCGGCCAGGTGCTGCTCCGGCTGGCGGTCGCCGGCTTCGGCGTAGTGCTTCCCCCGCCCGGCTGACTCAGCCGACGGGCACGACCCGCCGGGCACGGGTCTCGTAGGTGATCCACAGGTAGGCCGACCCGGCGAGCATCAGCACGACGCCGACCAACAGCGGCCAGGTCAACGCCCGGCCGCTGACCATCTCGTCGCGGGCCCGGACCGCAGCAACGAGGATCAGCACCAGCATCACGACCTCGACCTGCAGCATCAACCGCAGCGAGGTCCAGCGCGCGTCGAACCAGGTGCCGGCGCCCGCCCCGCCCAGGCAGAAGACAGCGGCCATCACTCGACAGGTGAGGGACGTGAGGGGCCACGGCCACAGGTCGATGACCGCGCTCGGCGCCACGAACATGACGATCCCGGTCGCCAGCGCGACCAGCCCTACTGCCGCGATGGCGACCCGTTCGGTCGGACGGAGCAGCAGGTCGTCGAGGGTCGGCGGGGCTGTGTACCGGCGGTTGGCGAGCCACGCTCCGAACACCAGGAACGGAGTCGTGAAGTAGAGGGCCGCCCAGATCCAGAACGCCACGTGGTGGTGCAGGAACTTGTTCCAGTGCAGCAAGGTCGCCACCCCGAGCAGGGTCGCGAAGGTGGTCACGGCGAGGAAGCCGGTGCCGGTGTGGTGCCACCGCGTCTCGCGGGCGACCCGCAGGAAGAAGTAGGCACCACCGAGGTACGCCGAGGCCAGCACCATCGACGTCATCGTCGAGGGGATCGGCCAGGCCCACACACGCGCGGTGTCGGTCGGGAAGAGGTAGAGGATCACCCAGGCCACGACCAAGAACGGGACGATGAACACCGACAGCGCGCGGGTGAAGGGCAGCATCCGGTCGTCGCCCGGTGGTCGATCCTCAACACGCATGACGCCCTCGCACACTCGGTGCGCCCCGAGCTCGCGGTCCGAGTGTCCACCCACCGCAGCGGGAGCGACAACCGCTCGCCTCATCCGTCGGTCGAGCTGGTCGATACCACGGCTGAGCCCCGCGTCATCCTGACGGCGCCGCTGACGGCGCCGCGACCAAGGCCGCTACGGCGGGGTTGCCGCGCTCGGCCGCCAGCGGACCTCGCTCACCAGCCGGGCCGCGGGCCGGGCATGCAGGCCGTGCAGGTTCTCGACCGTGAAGCGGGCGGCGATCTCGTCGTCGGCGGGCGCTGCCTGCTCGGTCGGTACGTCGTCATCGGACTCGGAGAGATGGACGGCCTTGCCCATCAGGGCGTTGCGCGCCTCGGCCGCGACCTCGGCCCGGCCGGCTCCGCCCGAGGCGGCCACGGCGGCCACGACCAGCCCCTCGACGATCGGAGCCGAGGAGAGCAGCACCCGGTCGCGGGCGGTGGGGTCGTCGAGCAGGTCGAGCGCCAGCTCGGCACTCAGGACGGCGCTGCCCAGGTCCATCAGGACCACCACCCCGGCCGGTCCGTCGACCTTCTCGATCGCCTCCTTGACCTGCACCGCGTCGATGCCGAAGGTGTCCGCGTCGAGACCGGCGGCGAGCTCGATGTTCACCGGCCCGCCCTGCAGCATCTCGCCCGCGAGCCCGAGCGCGGCCTCGGCCAGCGCCCGGCTGTGAGAGACGACCACGATGCCGACGCCCGGCTCCGAGGTCATCGTGTCTCCTTCGGTACGGCGTCCTGGGTCACCGACGCGGCCGTCCTGCCGAGCCGACCGGAACGGCTCAGCTCACGTGCAGGAGATGCGCGACGACCGGCCAGATCTGGGCCGCTTCCACCGCCAGGCCGCGTACGTCGAGGTGGTTGAAGTCCGGCGTGAAGTAGGCGAGCCGGTCCTGCCAGGTCCTGCGCACGCCGCCGTCGGTGTGGCAGCGGGGGAACAGGGCGCAGATCCGCTCCTGCCAGGCCTCGTAGGTGTCGACGATCCCGGTCAGCCGCACGAAGCTGGCCCGGTTCAGCTGCCCCTGCTCGTCGTAGAAGTCGCACGGGCCAGAGCCCGTCAGGCTCGACTTCACCTCGGGATGGGCCGCGACGAGTCGTCTGATGTACGCCGTACTGGGTCGACCGAGCTGTCCCACGACGAGGATCTGGGAAGTAGGAGTCTTGCCGGTCACGAAGGCCAACGCCCGCCTCAAGGTGGCACCGAACGCGCGAGCGTTCTGGGCGTCGGTGCCGTCGCAGCGGATGTCGTTGTCGATGGTCTGGATGACGACCAGCTGCGGTTGCGGCACGGCCCGGAGCGCGAGGGAGGCCTGGTTCTTGAGGTCCTCGACCGGGGCGCCACCCTGCGCGCTGTTGGCGACGTGCCCCTCGGTCTCGGGCCGGGCCGCGACCAGGCGGGCGTACACGCTGTCCACCCGCGGTGTGGTACCGGTCGCCCAAGAGTTCTCGTAGACCGGCTGCCCGGGGAGCGACGGGTCGGAGTTCTCCCCCGTCAGCCCGGAGTGCCCGATCGCGATGATCCCGACCGGCCCCGCAGGCGCGGACGATGTCGAGCCTGCAGGGCTCGGCGCGGCGGCCGGTGAGCTGCTCCCGGAGCCACCACAGCCGGTCGCGGCAGCAACCACCAGCGCGACGACTGCCAGGGAGTGCGGCGTACGACGTGCGCGGCGCATGGCTCGGACCTCCCCGGTCGGCGACGGTCGCGCCGCCCGGGACCGGCGTCGACCTTCCATGATGCGCCGGTTCGGTGGCCGTGGCCACCGGGATTCAACGGGCTAGGGCCTCCACACGGCGGCCTCGACGGTGTCGCCGTCGGCGGCGAACACTCCGGCCGGCGGCCAGTTCGAGGTCGTCACCGCAGCGGCGAGGAGGTCTGCGAGGTCGGCGGACTCCGGGTGGGCCACGTCGGTGAGCAGGTCCCAGTAGCCGACCTTGCTGCCGTCGGACCGCGCGACGTACAGGCGGTCCATGCCGCGGCGACGCCAGCGCAGCAGGACGAACTCGTCCCTGGCCGCCCCGCCCTCGGCTCGCACGAACTCAGGCTCCATGCCCGGACCCCCTCCTCAGGGTTCCTTTGTAGGCGGCCCTGGGTGCGGTGTCACCCGTTCGGGTGAACTCCGACCGATCGGCCAGATCTGCCTGGTCTCGCCGCCCCAGGCCTCCCCTCCGACCGACCTCGCCCATCGAGCCGGTGCTCTCGTCGATCGAGCGTGTCGAGATCACGGCATGATGGCGTCATGGCGGAGGCGGCGAGCGAGCGCAACGTGATCGGCGACGCACTCGAGCCGTGCGGCAGCGACCCGGTCACCGGGTTCTACCGCGACGGGTTCTGCGCGTGCGGCGAGGACGACGCCGGGCTGCACGCGGTCTGCGCGGTGGTGACCAGCGAGTTCCTCGAGCACCAGCGGTCCGTCGGAAACGACCTGACGACGCCGATGCTCGGGTACGGCTTCCCCGGGCTGCACCCGGGCGACCGTTGGTGCGTGGTCGCCGTGCGCTGGCTCCAGGCCCACGACGACGGCGTCGCGCCGCCCGTCGTCCTGGCGTCGACGAACGAGCGGGCGCTCGAGGTGGTGCCGCTGTCGGTGCTGCGGGAGTACGCCGTCGACGTACCTCCGGATCTCAGCGCCCTGGAGTGAGCCGACAGATCGCCCGCCTCGTGGTCTCGACAAGCTCGACCGACGAGGCCGGCTCGACCGTCGGTCGAGCCTGTCGAGACCACGACCACCCGTCGGTCGAGCCTGTCGAGACCACGACCACCCGTCGGTCGAGCCTGTCGAGACCACGGCGAACGACGGGTGATTGCCGAGCGATCGGCCGGGTACGGGATCGACATGGCTGTGACGAGCTTCCAGGACCTGCCGCTGGCCGACCGCGACCGTGCATGGGACGGTGACGCCGCCGAGAAACGGGTGCGCGCGTGGGCCGATGCCGAGGACGAGCCGAACCAGAAGTACCGCGACGCCCACGTCTGGTACGACGCGGACAAGAAGGACAACTTCACGGCGTACAAGCTGCTGATCGCCGACGTGATCGACGGCCGGCTCCGCGCCGTACCCCGCGGCGTGATGGCGGCGGCCAACGTGATGGAGGGCGGGCGCGGCGGCGCCGACCTTCCGTCCCGCGACGTCGACCGGGTGAAGAGCCACCTGGCGAAGTACTACGCGAAGATGGACGACGAGGCGCCCTGGGACCGCGACTGACCTGCGGCGACAAGGCCGCAGTCAGTCGTCCTCGGGCGGCGCGGGCAGGTCCGTCGCCGCCGGCAGGAAGTAGTAGGCGCCGGTGACCGGCGTCGTGAAGCGGGTCAGGTCGTCGCGACCGCCGCCGTCGGCACCGACCATCCGCCGGAGCATCTCGTGCAGGGTGGCCTGGGTGCCGCAGAGCCCGACGAAGAGCGTGCCGTGCGCGCGCAGCTCGCCGTACGCGATGTTGCGCCGCAGGATCTGCCCGATCTCGTCCTGGTCGTTGCGGGCGATGTGGGAGGTCGGGCTCTTGTCCTCGATCTCCTCGTCGGTGGCCTTGGTCCGACCCATCACCTGCTCCTGACCGGCGTCGCCCAGCCGCTCCCAGGCGAGGGCGTCGTGGTCCCACCGCTGGAGCAGCAGCACCGAGCCGCCCGCGCCGGGGCCGCTCCCGACGAGCGCGTACTCGGCGGCAGCACCCATCGGCGGGTTCTCGGTGCCGTCCACGAAACCGGTCAGGTCGAGATGGTGGTGGTAGGTCCAGCCGGTGGTCTCGTCGGCGACGGTGGCGAGCCCCTCCAGGGTGCGGACGGCTCGCATCCCTTCGTCGAAGACGACGTCACGGGTCCCGGCGGAGACCCAGACCAGCAGGTCGTGCTGCGAGGCCGGCATCGCGAAGCCGTCGGGTCCGGCGAGCGGCTCGTCGAAACCGTGGACGCCCTGAGGCATGGTGTTCGGTTCGACGGTCCGCCACAGCTCGGGCCGGAACCCGACCACGACGTTGCAGCCCTGACCCGTCATCACTCCCGCGGCGACCGTCGCAATGGCAGCGAGGAGGTCGTCAGGGCTCGGCGCCGGCGAGACGAGGTCGAGCTCGAGGTAGGTCTGGGACGACGTACCGAGCGCGAGGATGCCCGGCTGCGGGAGGACGAGTCCGGTCATGGAAGCACCCTGCCACGCCGTGGCACCATCGTCCGGTGGCGGAGTCCGAGACCTACCGAGCGCTGGCCGAGTCGGCGTGGACGTGGGTGCTCGACCAGGTACGTCGTGACGGCGACGACGTGTGGCTGCCGGAGCACCCGGCCCAGACCGAGCCGGGCGAGTTCTCCTACGGGATGCGGGTCGGCGTCGGAGGACTCGCGCACGTGCTGGCGGAGATCCGGCTGATGCGCGACCTGACGCCGGCGGAGCTGGGTCTGCGCGAGGAGATCATCGAGACCTTGGTCCGCCGGATCCCCGGCGACACCTGGTACGACTACTTCGACGGCCTGGTCAGCACGATCGGGGTCCTGACGGCACTCGAGGCCCCGGGAGCCGAGGCCGCCGTCTCACGTCTGCTCGGGTGGTCGACCCCCGATGGTTGGCCGACGCCCGACGTCGGGCCGCCCCAGGCGGTGCCGGAGGCGACCTGCAACGACGTGACCCTCGGGACGGCGAGCGTGGTGCTCGGTGCCCTCTGGGCGGACCGGTACGGCGTGCCGGGCGCCGCCGCACTCGCCGACCGCGCGATCGACGTACTCCTCGCCGAGCGGGAGCCGCGGGACACCGGGCTCTACTGGCCTTACGTGCCGCTGCGCTTCCTGCTGCAGGACGACGTCCAGATGCCGAACTGGTCGCACGGCCAGGCCGGGATCGCCGGGGCGCTGGCGGTAGCCGGCGTTGCGCTGGATCGGCCCGACCTCGTCGAGGTCGCGCGGCTGGGTGCGGAGCACCTGCTCTCGATCGGCGACACCAGCGACGGCGGGCTGCGCTTCGACCACCGGATCCCTGGCCAGGAGGGCCTCGACCGGTTCACGTACTCCTGGTGCCACGGGCCGGCCGGGACGTCGCTGCTGTTCGCCGCGCTGGACCGCGCCGGAGTGCCTACGGTCGCGGGGCGCACGCCGTACGAGTGGGAGCGGGCGTGCCAGCACTCGCTCCGCGTCTCCGGCATCCCCGAGCGCCGCTACCCCGGCTTCTGGGACAACGACGGTCGCTGCTGCGGTACGGCGGGCGTCGGCGACGTGGTGCTGAACCTCTGGCAGCGGCACGGGTACGACGAGGACCTCGCCTTCGCGATCACGCTGGCCGACGCGATCGTCGCCCGGGCCTTCCACGACGGCGACCGTGCCTACTGGCGCTTCGTCGAACACCGCAACGCCGACCCGCTCCTCCCACCGTCGCCGGGTTGGATGCAGGGGGCGGCCGGGATCGCGGCGTACCTCTTCCGCCTCGCCCGCGTCCTCGAGCACGGCCGCACCGCCCCCGCGGTGGCGAGGATGGACACCTGGTGGGCCCTGCCTGCACCGCAGTCAGTCGGCTGAGCGAACCGCCGGCGCAACGTCGGTCTGCGCGAAGTCGTCACCTGTGAAGAGGAGCGGCTCACCGGACTCGACCGAAAGGGCATAGGCGAAGCAGTCACCGAAGTTGAGCCGGGCCTGTGATCCGGAGCCGCGTCCGTAGCGACGGTGTGCTCCACGCGCGACCGCACCGTGTCGGGTCGAGACCGGGACGATCTCGATCTCGAGCGTCTTGATGATCGTGTCGAGGCGCTCGCCGTGGGCGGCCGAACGGCTGTCGGCCACGATCGACACCTCGAGCCAGGTCGCCACCGACATCCGGCAGGTCGAGCCTGCCGCCGCTTGCAGAAGTCGTTCGGATCCCGGCTCATCGTTGATGATCGCCATCAATGCCGAGGAGTCGATGATCACCTCGGGAGCCCTGTGGTCGCGTCGTAGAGGTCCTCAACCCGCGTGATCTCGGGATCTGTAGTGCCGGGGTCGGCGACATAGGCCGCCGCTACACCGCGTACCAGGTCGACCTTCGCCGAGGTCCGGGCGTGTGTCGGGTCGGCGTCGTACTGCCGTAGCAGCTGCACCAACGCCTCCTCGATTGCGCCCGTCTGGGACTTGCCGGTCAACCGGGCCGCCTCACGCGCGAGGTCGTGCACGCGCTCGTTCTTGATGTTGAGTCCCATGGGTAGAATCTACCATTGAATCATTCTACCCTTCTACCTTCCTAGGCCGGGCGCCCGAGGGTCCCGGTATCACCAGGGGCAGAAGCGCCCACCGGGCCCCGAGGCGGCGCGGCACGAGGGCCACACGCGGCGGGACGCCCTCAGGCAGACGGCGTGCAGTGCGCGTCGGACCCCGGGAACGTCAGCCCCTCGTGCCCGTCGTCCCAGCGCACGAGGTACGGCGGGCCGCCGTCCTCGCCCCGCACTTCGAGGATCTCCCCCTCGTGGCGGGCCGACCCCACGGTGTGGCCCTCCACGACGAGCCGATCGCCTACCTTGGCCTGCATCGCGATCACCTCTTCCGTTCGTGTCGCTGAGTTCCACGATCGTCCTGTGCACCCCCAGGCGGCAAGGGAGTCACGCCTTCCTGGCACGCGTGATCGCGAACGACAGCAGAGCCAGACCGGCGGCTATGACTGCGGTCCAGCCGTAGATCGTGGGCAGCGAGACCCCGTGGTCGACGAGGGGGCCGACGCCGAAGGCGGCGATGCCGTAGCCGACCTGGTAGCAGGCGATCACACCTCCGGCGACTGCCGCCGAGATCCTGGGCAGGGCACCCTGTCCGAGGCTGATCGTCAGCGGCAGCAGGGCCGAGCAGCCGAGTCCGGCGAGAGCGAACACGACGACTCCCCACGCCGGCGCGGCGTCCTGGAGCGAGGCGGTGAGGGCGAAGGTGCCCACGAGCACCACCGGGAGGATCCGGAAGACGGTCGGCGGCGGGAGCCACCGGCCCACGGCCGCGAACAGCAGGCGGCCCACGGTGACCATCGCCCAGAACGCCGTCAGGGCCAGCGCCGCCTGCGTGGTGGAGGCACCGAAGGAGGCGGTCATGTCGTGCTCCGACCAGTTGCCGTTCATGGTCTCGCAGACGCCGTAGAGGACCGCGAAGCCAGCGAACAGCCAGAATCGCGCCGGGATCCCTGAGGGCTCCGCCTGCTGCTCGGTGGCAGCGACCGGCTCGATGCGGAGCGGCAGGCGGCTCGCCACCAGGAGCAGCAGGACGAGGAGGCCGGTCGACAGCAGGGGCAGGCCCCACCAGAAACCGAGCCCGACGAAGACCGCGACGAAGACGGGCGCCAGCGCGGTGCCCAGCCCGAGGAGGGCGTTCAGCGTGAGGACCGCCCGGTCGGGCCGGTCCGGCTGGAAGGCGGCGGCGTAGGTGTTGAGCACCGGCACCGTCAGGCCGAAGCCGGCGCCGAGGAGTCCGGTGGCGAGCAGGAGCAGGGGAAAGGCGGCAGCGTCACCCTCGAACGCGGTGCTGAGGACCAGCACGAGCATGGCGCTGATGTTCGCCAGCAGCCCGAGGAGGAGCACCTGCTTGCTGCTGAACCGTTGCGCCAGCCTGGCGCCGAGCAGGGAGGTGGCGATGGCCGTCACCACCTGGGGGAGGAACATCGCGCCGTACTGGGTGTTGCTGAGGTCGTACTCGGTCGGGTCGGTGAAGATCGTCCCGGCCGCCGGGAAGGTCACCAGGGTGATGCCCTGCACCAGACCGGCGAGGTTGACGACCCGGTTCTCCGCGCTCGACGCCATGGACCGTCCTCAGTCGCGGGGAACGGCCAGGTCGCGCGGCCGGCCCGGGTCAGTCATCAGTGGACACGGAGGTCAACGGCTTGGTCACCGTTTCCAGCGACTGCCCCTCGGCCTTGATCCCGATCAGCAGCTCGACCACTCCCCCGATCATCATGATGGCGCCGCCGATGATGTAGCCCCACACCATGCCGGTGCGGCTCTGTCCGTCGCCGATCAGGACGCCGTAGAACGCCGCCCCGAGGGCTCCGAAGATCTGGGCGATCGCGAAGAACACCGCGATCGCCTCTGCTCGGATCTCGATCGGCCAGGTCTCGCTCACGGTGAGGTACGCCGCGCTGGCGCCGGCGGATGCGAAGAAGAAGATCACCACCCACATCAGGGTCTGTGTCGTCGCATTGAGGACGTCGGCCCCGAACAGCCACGAGCTGACCAGCAACAGCGCTCCGGACAGCAGGTAGGTGCCGCCGATCATCGGCTTGCGACCGACCGTGTCGAAGAGCCGACCGAGGAGCAAGGGCCCGAGCAGGTTGCCGATCGAGAACGCCAAGCCGTAGAGCGGCACCTTGGTCGCGCTCACGCCGTAGAAGTTGACCAGCACGAGGGCGTAGGTGAAGAAGATCGCGTTGTAGAGGAAGGACTGCGTGATCATCAGCGTGGCGCCGAGGATGGCGCGCTTCGGGTACTCGCGGAACACCAGGCGCAGGAAGACCAGGTAGCCGTACTGCTCCTCCGGCACCAAGCTGATCGCCAGGCTGTCGTCGACCGGCGTCAGCTCACCGCCGGACTTGCGGACGGCGTCCTCGATCTTCGCCAGCTCGGCCTCCGCCTCGTCCACGCGGCCGTGGGTCATCAGCCAGCGCGGGCTCTCGGGCAGGGTGCGGCCGACGACGATCACGATGAGCGCCAGCACCGGCCCCATCAGGAAGGCAAGGCGCCAGCCCACATTGATGGCGAAGGCGTTCAGGAAGATCAACGAGACGAACGAGCCGATGATCGCGCCGGCCCAGTAGGTGCCGTTGATCCAGATGTCGACGCGTCCGCGGTACTTCGACGGCATCATCTCGTCGATGGCGGAGTTGATCGCCGCGTACTGACCGCCGATGCCCATGCCGGCGACGAACCTGGTGGCGTAGAAGAACAGCAGCCAGCCGTGGTGGTGGCCGGTGACGAACGCCGCGGCGCCGGTGCCGAGCAGGTACAGCAGCAACGTCATGATCAGCAGACGCTTGCGGCCGATCCGGTCCGACATCCGCCCGAAGTACAGGGCCCCGACGACCTCACCGACGAGGTAGACCGAGGCGATCAGCCCGATCTCGCCGGACGTCATGCCGAGCGTCTGCGGGCTGGAGAGCACCCCCGTCACCGAGCTGGCGATGGTGATCTGGAGCCCGTCGAGGATCCAGGCGGCCCCGAGGCCGGCGACCATCCGGGTGTGGAAGGGGCTCCAGCTCAGCCTGTCCAAGCGGGCAGGAATCGTCGAGCGGAGCGGAACCGAAGCGCTGGTGGACATCGCGATCCCCTTATGGATCCAGCCCTGTCACCCCGAGTGGACTGCCGGTCGACCTCGGCCGGTTGGGCTCACGCCAGACTGGCCCCGCCCAACCGGGGGCGGCATCAGCCCATCGGGGTGAAGTCGCTCCGGACCGAGGTGGGAGTCCTCCGCCGGCCCGACGCCACCGGCTCACTCCACGTCGTCGGTCTCCACGACCGGCTCGACCACGACACGCTCGAGCTCGAAGTCCACCTCCGGCATGTTCTCCGCGACCCTGAGCGACGGGAACGCCGTGGCCAGCCAGAGCAGGCCCAGGGCCAGGCTCGGGCGGACCACGACCTCGATCGCCTCGAGGCGCATCTGCTCGGGCCACACGGTCACCAGCAGCCCGTTGTTGTTCTCGGTCCACAGGGCACCACCTGCCGACCAGGCCTCGATGACCGGCCGCAGGTCCAGCTCGGCCTCGGGCGGAGCGCCGACCATGGTCATCACCGACCCCGAGGCGCTCACCAGCCCCGTCACCTGGAGCTCACCGTCGCCGGCCCGCTCGGCCCGGACGACGTCCCCGGCCGCCAACGGGAGGATGAAGGAGCTGTTCTGCAGGCGGTACGAGCCACCCGACTGGTCCGCCTCGACCGGCGCGGCCCACAGCGACTCGCGCTCGGGCATGTTCTCCATGGGCCGGTACCTCACGCGCACCTTCACCACCTCGGGCGCTGGCTGATCCGGCGAGGTCGGTTGGTCTGTCATGGCTGCCTCTCCGTTGTTGAGCGGTCGGGTCAGGGTAAGAGATGGCCGGGGCAGGCAGCACGTTGTTCGGGAATCATGGGGACCCGGACGGCGTTGAGGCAGTAGTTGAATTCGCAACGACTGAGGCGGGATGAGAGACATGCAGTTCGGGATCTTCACTGTGGGCGACGTGACGCCCGACCCGACGACGGGCCGGACGCCGACCGAGCACGAGCGGATCAAGGCGACCGTCGCGATCGCCAAGAAGGCCGAGGAGGTCGGGCTCGACGTCGTCGCCGTCGGCGAGCACCACAACCCGCCGTTCATCGCGTCGGCGCCGACCACGACGCTGGCCTACATCGGCGCGCAGACCTCGCGCGTCGTCCTCTCGACCTCGACCACCCTGATCACGACCACCGACCCGGTGCTGATCGCGGAGAACTACGCCAAGCTCCAGCACCTCACCGACGGCCGGGTCGACCTGATGATGGGCCGCGGCAACACCGGCCCGGTCTACCCGTGGTTCGGCAAGGACATCCGCGAGGGCATCAACCTCGCGATCGAGAACTACCACCTGCTGCACCGCCTCTGGCGCGAGGATGTCGTGGACTGGGAGGGCAAGTTCCGTACGCCGCTCCAGGGCTTCACCTCCACGCCGCGTCCGCTCGACGGCGTACCCCCGTTCGTCTGGCACGGCTCGATCCGCTCGCCCGAGATCGCCGAGCAGGCGGCGTACTACGGCGACGGGTTCTTCGCCAACCACATCTTCTGGCCGTCCTCGCACACCGAGCGGATGGTCTCGCTGTACCGCCGGCGCTACGAGCACTACGGCCACGGCACCGCCGACCAGGCGATCGTCGGCCTCGGCGGCCAGGCGTTCATGCGGAAGAACAGCCAGGACGCGGTCAACGAGTTCCGCCCGTACTTCGACAACGCACCGGTCTACGGCCACGGGCCGTCGCTGGAGGACTTCATGCGCGAGACCCCGCTCACCGTCGGGTCTCCGCAGCAGGTCATCGAGCGCACGCTCGGCTTCCGCGAGTACGTCGGCGACTACCAGCGCCAGCTGTTCCTGATGGACCACGCCGGGCTGCCGCTGAAGACCGTCCTCGAGCAGCTCGACCTGCTCGGCGAGGAGGTCGTGCCGGTGCTGCGCCGCGAGTTCGCCGCCCTGAAGCCGGCCCACGTCCCCGACGCCCCCACCCACCAATCGTTGGTCGAGCGGAGTCGAGACCTGGCCGCCCGTTCGTCGGTCGAGCCTGTCGAGACCACGGACTCTTCGGTCGAGCCCTCTCCGTCGGTCGAGCCCTCTCCGTCGGTCGAGCCCTCTCCGTCGGTCGAGCCTGTCGAGACCACGGAGACCCGCGCATGACCCGAGTCGTCATCGTCTCGGCCGGCCTCTCGGTCCCGTCGAGCACCCGGATCCTCGCCGACTCCCTGGCGTTCGGCGACCCAGCGCGCGCTGGCGGCCCTTGGCCAGGGCTCGGAGATCGAGGTGATCGAGCTCCGCGACCTCGCGCACCTGATCACCGACAACCAGCTCACCGGCTTCCCGACCGGCGCGCTGTCCGAGGCCGTACGACGGGTGGCCGAGGCCGACGCCGTGATCGCGGTGACGCCGGTGTTCTCGGCGAGCTACTCGGGCATCTTCAAGAGCTTCTTCGACGTGCTCGAGGACGCCACTCTCGAGGGCAAGCCGGTCCTCCTCGCCGCGACCGCCGGCACCGCGCGCCACTCGCTGGTGCTCGACTTCGCGATGCGCCCCCTGTTCGCCTACCTGCGCGCGGACGTCGTACCGACGGGGGTCTTCGCCGCCAGCTCCGACTTCGGCTCCGGCTCCGGCTCTACTGACAGCGGCGGATCGCTCTCCGCCCGGATCGAGCGCGCAGCAGGCGAGCTCGCCGACAAGGTCCTGCGTCGGGGCACCACGCTCCCCGACGACCCCTTCACCCACCCCACGCCGTTCGAGGACCTGCTCAACGGCCAGGCCTGACCCTCGTCGTACGCCGCACCGGCCCCACCACCCGGCCACTCCTGTCACTTCCCGGGGGTTGCAACGGCCGAGAAGTGACGGGATCCCCGGCTCACCGGGGATCCCCACCGACCCCGGCCGACCGCCCCACGAACCCCACCAGCCCCAGCGACGACGCACTCCCGTCGCTTCGTAGGGGTTGCAACGGCTACTAAGCGACGGGATCGCCGGTCGACCGGCGATCCCGACACACCCCCGCCCCACCCCGACGAGACCCATGTCGCCCGCACCGGGTGATGCCACGACGGGGTGCCGGACGTCAGGCTTCTGTCGTCGGCGGGAGGCCGGCGCGACGGGAGGTAGCCGACGTGATCGACGCAGCCGTACAGGTCCTGGCCGTGAATCCGGTCCCCTGGGCCCGCTCGCAGATGGCGTTCACGCTTGCCTTCCACATCATCCTGGTCCCGCTCGGCGTCTCCTGGGCGTTCATGACGCTGATCGCCAACTACCGCGCGATCAAGCACGACGACGCAGACGCGCTGCTGCTGGCCCAGCGCTGGTCGAAGTACATGGCGGTCACGTTCGCCGTCGGCGCCGTGACCGGCACGGTCTTGAGCTTCGAGTTCGGGCTGCTCTGGCCGCGGTTCATGGGCCAGTGGGGCGAGGCGTTCGGCGTGCCGTTCGGCTTCGAGGGGATCTTCTTCTTCACCGAGGCGATCTTCGTCGCGATCTACATCTACGGCTGGCGCCGGATGTCGCCCTGGGCGCACTTCTGGACCGGCGTCCCGATCGTCATCGCCGGCATCTTCGGCGCCATGTCCGTCGTCGCCGCCAACTCGTGGATGAACTCGCCGCAGGGGTTCACCCTCGACTCCTCCGGAAAAGTCACCTCGGTCGACCCCGTCGAGGTGATCTTCAACGACGCGATGCCGCTGGAGTCGGCGCACATGCTGGTGGCCGCCTACCTGGTGGGCGGGTTCATGATCGCCTCGGTCTACGCCGCCGCGATGCTCAAGGGCCGAACCGACCGCTACCACCGCCTCGGCTTCGTGATCGCCTTCACGGTGGCCGCGATCGCCACCCCCATCCAGATGGGCGTCGGCGACGCACTCGCCCGCTGGGTCTACAACGACCAGCCCACCAAGTTCGCCGCCATCGAGCTCGTGCCGCAGACCTCGAGCGACGTCCCCGAGACCCTGCTCGGGAAGCTGAACTCCAACGGCCAGGTCGTCGGAGGCATCCCGATCCCCGGCCTCGCCTCGATCCTGTCCGACCCCAGCACCGGCAAGAACACGGTGGTCCAGGGCCTCGACAGCACGCCGACGACCGACCGCCCGTCGATCTCCGACGTGAACGTCGTCCACCTCTCGTGGGACATCATGGTCGGCCTCGGCACGCTGCTCTTCCTGCTCTCCCTCTGGTACGGCGCGACCTGGGCGATACGACGGCGGATGCCGACCAACAAGGTCTTCCTCTCCCTCGCGTCCGCGTCGGGAGTGCTGGCGGTGATCACGATGGAGGCCGGCTGGGTCGTGACCGAGGTCGGCCGCCAGCCGTGGATCGTCTACAACTACATGAAGGTCGAGGACGCGGCGACGGCCAACACCGGCGTCTGGATCAGCTTCATCGTCGTCACGCTCCTCTACCTGGCGCTCGGGGTGACCGCGATCCTCGTGCTGCGCGGGATGAGCAGACGCTTCCGTCGGGCCGGCGGGTTCGCCGAGGTCGACAGCCCCTACGCGCCGTCGGACGACGTACCGGTGGCAGAGGAGGCGACCCGATGAGCGACCTCGTCGCGGTGGTCCTGCTGCTCGGGCTCGCGGCGTACGCCGTCTTCGGCGGCGCCGACTTCGGCGCCGGGTTCTGGGACCTCACCGCCGGCAGCCCCGAGCGCGGCGCCCGGCCCCGAGCCCTCATCGAGCGCTCGATCGGCCCGGTCTGGGAGGCCAACCACGTCTGGCTGATCTTCGTGTTCGTGGTGACCTGGACGGCGTTCTCCGAGGCGTACGCCTCGATCATGCTCACGCTGTTCGTCCCCCTGACGCTGGCCGCGCTGGGCATCGTCCTGCGCGGGGCGAGCTTCGCCTTCCGCAAGTCTGTGACCACCCTGCGCAACCGCCGCCTCTTCGGAGCGGCGTTCGCCGCCTCCTCGGTGCTGGTGCCGTTCTTCCTCGGAACGGTCGCCGGTGGCATCGCCTCCGGACAGGTACCCGCCGGTGGCCAGTCGGGCGACTGGATCGACAGCTGGCTGAACCCGACGTCGATCGTGACCGGCGTCCTGGCCGTCGTGGCCGTGGCCTACCTGGCGGCCGTCTACCTGGTCTGGGAGGCCCGCCGCGAGGGCGACGACGAGATGGTGGAGTACTTCCGCCGCCGTGCGGTGATCACTGCGGTCGTCGTCGCGGTCGTCAGCGCGGTCGGGATGGTGGTGCTGCACAACGATGCTCCCCATGTCTTCGACGGGATGACCGGTCGCGCTCTCCCAGTCGTCATCGTCGGCGTGCTCTGCGGGATCGGCGCCCTCGTGCTGCTGATGCGCGACGCCGCGCGCGGTGCGCGGGTGCTCGCCGTCCTCGCCGTGGCGGGGATCGTGATCGCCTGGGGTGTCGCTCAGTGGCCCTACCTGCTGCCCGAGACCCTCACCGTGTCGGACGCCGCCGCCCCCTCAGGCACCCTGGGAGCGCTGATCGTCACCGTCGTGGTCGCGGTCCTGGTCGTGATGCCGGGCTTCGTGCTCCTCTACGTCCTCGACCAGCGCAGCCTCCTGCCGGAAGAGGGCGTCCCCGACGTGGCCGACCGCGTCGTCGGCGAGTGAGAAACCGCCCATAGATCATCCACCTGGGGTGATGCCGCCCCGCATCCCTGCGGCCGAGGCTGGACCCGACGGCGACGCGCCGGCTCGCCGAAGACCACCCGAAGGACGGCGACGTGAACACGACCTCTCCCTTCCCACCCATCGCCGACTACGGGTTCCTCTCCGACTGCCACACCGGCGCCCTCGTCGCTCCCGACGGCTCGGTCGACTGGCTGTGCCTGCCGGCGTTCGACTCGGCCAGCGTCTTCGGCAACATCCTGGACCGCGGCGCCGGGTCGTTCCGGTTCGGGCCCTACGGGATCAACGTGCCGACGGCCCGCACCTACGTGCCCGGCACGAACGTGCTCACCACCACCTGGCACACGCCCGGCGGCTGGATTCAGGTGCACGACGCCTTGGTGATGGGTCCCCGCAAGGGGCCGGACACCGTCACGCCCCACACCCGCCCACCGGCCGACGACGACGCCTCTCACCTGCTGGTACGCACCGTCGAGTGCCTCGAGGGCACGGTCGAGGTGGAGATGGTCTGCGAGCCCGCCTTCGACTACGGCCGCGTCGAGGCCGGGTGGACCCTCGCCGACTCCGAAGGACATCGGGCCGACGCGGCCGACGCCACCGGCCCAGCGTTCCGCCTCAGCACCGACATGCTGATCGGCGTCGAGGGCGGCACCGCCCGAGCCCGGCACGTGCTGCACAAGGGCGAGCGCGCGTTCTGCGCGATGTCGTGGGCGGAGGGCTTCGCCGGACCCGGCGACGCCGTCGAGGCCGCGGTGCACATCGACGAGACGGTGCAGTTCTGGCGCGACTGGCTGGCCCGCGCCCGGATCCCCGACCACGCCCTACGCCACCCGCTCGAGCGGTCCGCGCTCACCATCAAGGGCCTCACCTACATGCCGACCGGCGCCACGGTCGCGGCCCTGACGACGTCGCTGCCCGAGACGCCCGGCGGCGAGCGCAACTGGGACTACCGCTACACGTGGATGCGTGACACGACGTTCACGCTCCAGGCGCTGCACTACCTCAACCTCGACTGGGAGGCCGACGAGTTCATGCAGTTCGTCGCCGACCTCGAGCCCAACGCCGACGGCGGCCTGCAGATCATGTACGGCATCGACGGCCGGCGCGACCTCTCCGAGTCGACCCGCGACGAGCTGTCCGGCTATGAGGGCGCGCGTCCCGTGCGGCTCGGAAACGGCGCATTCGACCAGCGCCAGAACGACGTGTACGGCGCCGTCCTCGACTCGGTGCTCTTGCACACCCGTCGCAGCAAGCACCTTCCCCGACGGCTGTGGCCGCTCGTCCAGTCGCAGGCGGCCGGTGCGCCATCGCGTCGTGGCGGGAGCCCGACCAGGGCATCTGGGAGGCCCGCGGCAAGCCGCAGCACTACGTGTCGTCGAAGCTGATGAGCTGGGTGGCCCTCGACCGGGCCGCGAAGCTGGCCGCGATCCGCGACGACGACAAGCTCGAGAACGAGTGGGCCACGATCGCCGAGGAGATCAAGGAGGACATCCTCGCGCACGGCGTGGACGATCGCGGTGTCCTGCGGCAGCACTACGAGACCGACGCGCTCGACGCGTCCACCCTGCTGGCCCCGCTCTTCGGCTTCCTGCCGGGCACCGACGAGCGGATCCGCGCCAGCGTCCTGGCGATCGCCGAGGAGCTGACCGAGAACGGGTTCGTGATGCGCTACCGCACCGACGAGACCGACGACGGTCTCTCGGGCAAGGAGGGGACGTTCCTGATCTGCTCGTTCTGGTTGGTCTCCGCGTTCGCGGCGATCGGTGAGATGGAGCAGGCGACCAGCCTCATGGAGCGGCTGCTCCGGATCGCCTCGCCGCTCGGCCTGTACGCCGAGGAGTTCGAGGTCGAGCGCGCCCGTCACCTCGGGAACTTCCCGCAGGCCTTCTCCCACCTGGCCCTGATCCAGGCTGCCGGGCGAATCGTCCTGACCGACTTCAGGGAGGAGCTGTCGCTGTGAACGTGCTGGTGCTCGGTGGTGGGCTGGCGGGCGTGGCCTGCGCCCACGAGCTGGGCGACGAGGGCGTCTCGGTGACGCTCGTGGATCGCAACGACTACCACCAGTTCCAGCCGCTGCTCTACCAGGTGGCGACCTCCCAGCTGCCGGCCGAGGACATCGCCCGGCCCCACCGCACCATCTTCCGGGAGTATCCGACGGTCGAGGTGCTGACCGCCGAGGTGACCGCCCTCGACCCCGGGACTCGCAGCGCCACGCTCGCCGACGGCAGCGTCGTCACCGGGTCCCACCTGGTCGTCGCGGCCGGTGGCAGGGCCGAGTACTTCGGCGTACCGGGCGCGGCCGAGCACGCCTTCCCGCTCTACTCCGTCGCGGACGCCGAGCGACTCCGGCTGCACTTCCAGGAGCTGGTCGAGTCCGCCGGCGACGACGCCCAGGCGCTGGACGAGAGCCTCGACGTGGTCGTCGTCGGTGGCGGCCCCACCGGCGTCGAGGTGACGGGTGCCCTCGCCGAGCTCACCCGCGCGCTGGCGGCCCTGGGTGAGATCCCACGCCCCGGCACGATCTACCTCGTCGACCGGGGCCAGGCGCTGCTCGGCGCGTTCTCCGAGAAGTCCCACGCCTATGCCCACAAGAAGCTCAGCAAGCACGGCGCCGAGATCAGGCTCGGGACCGGTGTCTCCTCCGTGCATGCCGACCGGGTCGAGCTCGACGACGGGACCGTCATCCCGACCCGCACCGTGGTCTGGGGTGGCGGTGAGTCAGCTGCCCTGCTCGCCGGCATGGGCGGCCTGCCGACCGGCCGCGGCGGGCGGATCGACGTACAGCCCGACCTCACCGTCGAGGGCTTCCCCGGCGTGTACTCCGTGGGCGACGTCGCCAACATCCCCGGCAGCGACGGTACGACGCTCCCCCAGCTCGGCTCGGTCGCCCAGCAGGCCGGCGCCTGGGCTGCGGCCAACATCCTGCGCGAGCGCCGTGGCAGCCAGACGAAGCCGTTCCACTACAAGGACAAGGGGATCATGGCGATGATCGGCCGCAACGCCGCCGTCGCCGAGGTCGGCAAGCGGCGGCACGAGGTCGAGGGACCGATCGCCTTCGCCGCCTGGCTGGGTGTGCACGCGAGTCTCCTCAGCGGCGCCCACAGCAAGACCGACGCGTTCCTCAGCTGGGCCTGGGACTACTTCGACCGCGACCACGCCGCCACCGTCGAGGCGTCGTCGACACCGAAGCGCATCGCCTGGGGCGACCACGAGTCCGACGTCCCCCACATCATCCTCGGCGACCGCCCGGCCGCCGTACCGGAGCACCAGGACCTCCGAGAGGGGACCACCTCATGAGCGACCACTACGACGTCGTCATCATCGGCTCGGGGGCAGGGGGCGGCACGCTCGCCCATCGGTTGGCACCGTCCGGCAAGCGGGTGCTGATCCTGGAGCGCGGCGACTGGCTGCCGCGCGAGGTGCAGAACTGGGATGCCACGGCGGTGTTCGTGGACAACCGCTACGTGTCCGAGGACCGCTGGAGCGACGGGAAGGGCAACGCCTTCCAGCCGCAGGTCCACTACTTCGTCGGCGGAGCGACCAAGTTCTACGGCGCCGCACTGTACCGGCTGCGCGAGCGCGACTTCGGCGAGCTCAAGCACCACGGCGGGATCTCACCGGCCTGGCCGATCGACTACGGCGTGCTCGAGCCGTACTACACGCAGGCCGAGGAGCTCTACCAGGTGCACGGCGCCCGCGGCGAGGACCCGACCGAGCCACCGGCGTCCGCGCCGTACCCCTATCCCCCGGTCTCGCACGAGCCCCGCATCCAGCGGCTCTTCGACGACCTGAGCAAGGTCGGGCTCCACCCGTTCCACTCACCGTCCGGCATCATGCTCGACGAGGCGGAGCCCGCCTTCAGCCCCTGCATCCGGTGCGCCACGTGCGACGGCTTCGCCTGCCTGGTGCACGCCAAGAGCGACGCGGAGGTGATCGCCGTACGACCGGCGATCGAGCACGAGAACGTCCACCTGGTCCGCAACGCCGTCGTACGCCGGCTCGAGACCGACGGGTCCGGTCGGACCGTCACGTCGGTCGTCGCCGACGTCGAAGGTGAGGAGCAGCGCTTCACCGGCGACATCGTCGTGGTGTCCGCCGGAGCCGCGAACTCGGCGAAGCTGCTGCTGGCCAGCGCCAACGACCGTCACCCCCACGGTCTGGCGAACGGCTCGGACCAGGTGGGACGCAACTATGTGTTCCACAACAGTCGCGCCTTCCTCGCGGTGTCGACCGAACCCAATGACACCCGCTTCCAGAAGACTCTGGGCCTCAACGACTACTACTTCGGTGACGCCGACTTCGACTTCCCGATGGGCAACCTCCAGATGGTGGGCAAGTCGTCGGCGCCGATGTACCGCGGCGAGAAGCCGATCGAGACCAAGCTGGCGCCGACCTTTGCGCTGGGCGACGTCGCGTCGCACGCCGTCGACTTCTGGCTCTCGGTCGAGGACCTGCCCGACCCGGGCAACCGGGTCACTCTCGACAGCGACGGCAACGTCGTCCTCAGCTACACGCCGAACAACCAGGAGCCGATGGAGCAGCTCTACCACCGGGTCAAGAAGCATCTGAGCCACCTCGGGATGCACCCGCACCACCTGATCCCGCGTGACGTCTACATGAAGAACGACATCCCGGTCGCCGGATGCGCCCACCAGGCCGGCACCGTTCGGTTCGGCAGCGATCCCGCCACGTCGGTCCTCGACACCGACTGCAAGGCGCACGAGCTCGACAACCTGTACGTCGTGGACACCAGCTTCTTCCCGAGCATCGGGGCGGTGAACCCGGCCCTCACCGCGATGGCCAATGCTCTCCGCGTCGGCGACCACCTGACGGAACGCCTGGCCTGACTCGTCGGTCGAGCGAAGTCGAGTCCACGTCGGTCGAGGGGGAGTCATCGTCGGTCGAGGGGGAGTCATCGTCGGTCGAGCGGGAGTCATCGTCGGTCGAGCTTGTCGAGACCACGTCGGTCGAGCGGGAGTCATCGTCGGTCGAGCGGGAGTCTCGTCGGTCGAGCGAAGTCGAGACCTCGAACGGTTACATGAGGCCGAGCTCGACGATCCGGTCGACCGCCTCCTTGCGCGACGACGCGCCCAGCTTGCGGTACACCGAGCCCGCCTGCGTCTTCACGGTGTGCCGGGAGATGAAGAGCCGCTCGCCGATCTCCGGGTAGGTCAGGTGGGTGGGCAACAGCGGGACCAGCCGCAGCTCGGCGGCCGTCAACGACGAGCCGCCGACCGGCGTCGCGGCCGTGATCTGGCTGACCCGCTCGTCCAGCTCGTGGGCGGCGACCGCCAGGGTGCCGAGGTCGGGGCGCTGCTGCAGGATGCCGCGGACCTGCTCCAGCACCGCTCGCGCGCCGGACGGGTCGACCAGCGCGAGGTAGGCGCGCGCCAGCTCGACCAGGGCCTGGACCGAGACGACCGGCAGGGCATAGGTGAGCAGCGGGCGCAATCGCGACGCGCGCCGCGCGTACTCTCGCGCCTCCCGCATGTCGCCGCGGTGCGCAGCCACCCGGGCCGCGGAGGCGAACACCACCGCGCTGGTCCAGTACTCGTCGTACGGTCCACGTGACGTGATCTCGAGCGCCCGCTTGACCAGCGACTCCGCGGCCGTCCACTCGGCGCGCTCGGCCGCGATCAGCACCTGCTCGGCCAGGACCATCGCAGCCACCGGTGACGCCTCGATGCTGGCAGCCAGGTCGTAGGCGTGGGCGAACGACGCGTCGGCCTGCTCGAGGTCGCCCTCGAGCAGGTAGGACAGCCCTTCGGTGTGCAGCATCGTGGCGCGGTAGGGGCTGCTCGGCCCCAGCTCCTCGAGCGCCGCGAGCGAGTCGCGTCGCATCACCGCCGGCCCCTCGCGGCAGAGGTTCGCCCGCAGGTACGCCATGGTCGCCTCGACCGTGCTCCCGTCGGGCAGCACCCCGGTCCCGGGGAGGCTCTCGGCGACCGCCGTCCACCGCTCGGTGTCCCCCTCGCGTCCGAGCAGGGCGAAGATCAAGGCGCCGTGCGCGATCATCGCGGGCGTGTGGGGCGTCGGTGCCCGCTGGCCGAGCCGTTCCATCCACTGGACCACCGTGTCGATCTGACCGTTCGCCCAGACCTGCTGCATGGTCGCCAGCACCAGCTGCCCGAAGCGCTTCGGTTCGCCCGCGAGGTACGCGTGGTGGATCGCGCGTTCCGGCTCGCCGTTCGTCTCCAGCCACGAGACGGCGCGCGCGTGCAGGTCCGCGACCAATTCGGGGCTCTCCGCGTGGAGCTCGGCCTCGAGCAGCTGCCGCAGCAACGGGTGGAGGCGGTACCACTCGCCGCGGCGGTCCAGCGGTACGACGAGCAGGTGCCGCCGTCGCAGCTGCTCGAGCAGACGGGTGCCGACGCTCTCCCCGACCACGGCCTCGCAGAGCGGTCCGCTCAGGCGGTCGAGGATCGACGTACGGACCAGGAACGTGCGCTGGGAGCGCGACAGCCGGGACAAGACTTCGGAGCGGAGGTAGTCGCTCATCAGCCGGTCGGTTCCTGTGAACGGACGGTCGTCGGTCGCCTCGTCTGCCTTGATGGCCAGCGCCGCGAGGTAGAGCGCGGCTGGCCAGCCCCCGGTCTGCTGCACCAACTGTGCCGTGCTCTGCTCGGACAGCTCGACCCCGGCCGCGGCGAGCAGTCTGGAGGCCTCGGCGCGGGACATGGCGAGGTCGTCGGCACTGATCTCGACCAGGCGGTGGTCGACATGCATCCGAGCCTCGGGGAGGGGCACCTCCTCGCGCGAGGCCAGCGCGAGCCGCCATCCGGTCGGTAGCTCCTTCGCCAGGGCGGCCACGGACCGGCCGCTCGCGCGGCTCGTCCAGGCGTCGAGACCGTCGAGCACGACAGAGACGGGCCCGGTGTCGGCGTCGAGCCCTGAGGTCACGTGGCCGATCGGATCGCCATCCTCCGCCACCTCGTCGCACGACACCCAGATGACCCGGCCGGGGCGACGCTGCGCCCACTGCGCCAGCAGGGTCGACTTCCCGTACCCCGGAGGGGCGACGACGGAGATCACTGATTCGTTGGCCTGCAGCATCAGGTCGACGAGAGCGGTGCGGACCACGGCTGCGGGACCGAGCGCTGCCACGCTGCCCGAGTCGGGTCCCCGGTCGGCCCCGACCGGGCGGACTCGGTTGGGCGGCGCGCCCGACGGGGTGTCCTCGTCCCTCCCCTTCACGCCACCCAGGGTAGGCCCGTCAGGTGAACGGAGGGAGAACGACGTTCGGCGTGGACACCCGTCAAGCAGGCATCCAGGGTGTCTGCCAGCCTCCTACCTCGGTCGTGATCTCCTCTCCCGCGGCCGGACCCCAGGTCCCTTGGGCGTAGGGGTGCACCGGCGACGGGGCGTCGAGCAGCGGCTGCATGACCCGCCAGGTCTCCTCGATCCCGTCCTGCCGGCTGAACCTCGTGCTGTCGCCGACCATGGCCGCGCGGAGCAGGACCTCGTACGGCGTCGCCCCCTCGCCGCCCTCGCTGGCGAACTCCATGTCGAGCTCGATCGGGCCGACCCGGCCGGTGTCGGTACGACGCGCGTCGACCTGCATGCGGACCCCGGTGGACGGGTCAAGCTTGATCACCAGCTGGTTGGACTCTGGCTGGTGCGATGCCGGGAAGAACCCCAGTCGGGGCGGGCGCTTGAAGACCAGCCGCAGCTCGGTCTGGGTCACCGGGAGCTTCTTGCCGGTGCGGATGAAGAACGGGACGCCGGACCACCGCCAGTTCTCGATGTCGAGCCGGAGCGCGGCGTAGGTCTCCGTCGTCGAGCCGGCGGCCACGCCCTTGATGTCCTGGTACCCGTCGTACTGTCCGCGGACGTAGTGGGCCGGATCGGCCTCGACGACTGCCCGGAACAGCGCGACCTGCGACTCCTTGATCGTGGCCAGGTCACCGCGGGACGGCGGCTCCATGGCGGCGGCCGCCACCACCTGCATGAGGTGGTTGACCACGACGTCCCGCAACGCGCCGACGGGGTCGTAGAAGCTGCCCCGGTCGTCGACGCCGAAGTCCTCCGCCATCGTGATCTGCACGCTCTCGATGTAGTTGCGGTTCCAGATCGGCTCGAGCATCGCGTTGGCGAAGCGGAGGAAGATGATCTCCTCGAGACCCATCTTCCCGAGGTAGTGGTCGATCCGGAACAGCTGCGACTCGTCGACGTACTGGTGGAGCTCGGCGGCGAGGTCGCGCGCCGACTGGCCGTCGTGACCGAACGGCTTCTCGATGACGAAGCGCGCCCCCTTGCTCATCCCGGCGTCAGCGATGCCCGCGACCACCTTGCCGAACAGGAAGGGTGGGATCTCCAGGTAGAACACGGGGGTCGAGGCGCCCTTGATCGCCTCACTGACGCGGCCGTACGTCGCGGGGTCGGTGAAGTCACCGCCCACGTAGGACAGCCGGGCCGTGAACCGCTTGAAGACCTCCTCGTCGATCGTCTCGCCGGTCCCCTCGATCGAACTGCGGGCGCGCTCGACGAGCTGGTCGACGGTCCAGTCGTCGACGGCGACGCCCACGATCGGGCAGTCGAGCAGACCGCGAGCTTCCAGTCGATAGAGGGATCGGAAGGTCATCACCCGGGCGAGGTCGCCGGTGATCCCGAAGACGACGAAGACGTCGGCCGGGTGGGCTGTCGTGCTGGTGGCGGTCGTGGTCATGTGCCTCCCCTTCGGTCACCCGCCACGATGCCGAGAGTCCGGTTCGGTGGAATCGCCCGAGGCGGGTGATTCCCCCCGACCCTCGTCGGTCGAGCGACCCTCGTCGGTCGAGCGACCCTCGTCGGTCAGCGAGTCGACCCCTCGTCGGTCGAGCGACCCTCGTCGGTCGAGCGAAGTCGAGACCACCGATGCCCCGTCGGTCGAGCGATCCCCGTCGGTCGAGCTTGTCGAGACCACGGCCGCGACCGCGTAAGAAGTGTCAGGCCCCGCCCGGGTTCTCACCGGGCGGGGCCTGACGACGTACTGCTGTTGGCTAGCTGTTGCTCACTTGCCGGTCTTGACGACGACCGTGGTGGCCACGACGCCGTTCTTCAGGACCTGCACCTTGTGCTTGCCGGTGCCCTTGAGGAAGCTGAGCTTCGCCGAGGCCTTCTGGCCCGCACCCATCTGGTTGCGGTAGACGACCTTGCCGTTGTCGGTGACCTTGAACACCAGCTGGCGGCCCTGCGCCTGGTTCGCACCGAGAGCGTCGGTGACGAAGCGGGTCTTCACGAGGGTGACGTGCTTGTGGGCGACCGTCTTGACCGTGTCGGTGCCGGTGACGGGAACGACGATGACGGGGACGACGGAGACCGCGGGCTCACTGGTGAAGGTGTAGTCGGTGTCGCCCACCGCGATGTCGTGGAGCACGCCGTCGCCCTTGACGCCCGAGCCGAGCGAGAAACCGACGCGTAGACCTCGGCCGACGGGACGGCCGCCTGCCACTGGGCCAGGGTGCCGTGGCAGTCCGAGCCCGAGCCACCCGTCGTCAGGGGGCAGGTGACGCCGTGAGCGGCCGCGCGCGTCGTACCGCCGGTGTACCAGTAGTCGCCGTTGTAGACCGGCTCGCCGACGAGGATGTTGAAGGTGTTGGCGTTGGTCCGGTCGGAGTCGACGTCGAAGACGACCTGGCTGCCGGGCTGCGGCTGCGTGCCGTACCAGTTCAGCGCGACCGAGGACGGGATGCCCTGCTTGGGTACGTCGACGTACTCCGCCGCCTTGTCCGTCGACGTGGCGCCCTCGGTCCAGACGTGCAGCCCCTCCTTGAGGAACTCGACGTGACCGGTCGCCCGGGTGTCGGACAGCGCCTTCTCGAACCCGCCGGGGCGGACCGTGACGGTGGTGGCGGCGTTGGCCGCGGGAGCGATGCTCACGAGTGCCGCGACGGCAAGGCCGGCGACTGCTCCCTTGGTGATGACCTTCATTCTTCTCCTTGGTTGATGACTCGCTCTCTCCCCCCTGGGAGGAGCGCGCACTCCCCGGGGCATGGTGATGCGAACCCGAGAGCGAAGGTGAACCTAACCTGACCCACCACCGGTCCGCAGAATCTTGGAGCCATTGGCCAGAACTTCTTTGGTACGACGCCGGCCGGCACCGTGCCCGCGCACGCCGAACGGCCCTGCCACCCGGGGTGGGCGGCAGGGCCGGCAAGGGCGTCACGTGGGCTACTTCACCTCGGACCGCAGGACCAGCCGCAGCCCGACGAGACCGGGCAGGACGATCCAGATCAGCACGGTGCTGGCGATGTGCGCCCACTCGGCTCCGGTCTGCATCCCCTCGAACAGGAAGGTCTGCGCGTAGCCGAGGTCGACCCAGGGCTGCAGGTGGGCGAACCAGGATTGGCTCGCGGCGAGCAGCTCGAACAGGTTGGGCACCACCAGGGTGATCACGAAGTACGTCACCAACGCGCCCGCCGAGCTTCGGAGCAGCATCCCGAGCATGGTGCCGGTCAGCAGCGAGACCAGGTTGCCCAGGACGATCGTCGTGGCGTGCCCGACCGAGAGGTCCCACACCATCGGCGTACCGGCGATGATGCTGGCGACGACGTTCCCGAGGGCGCCGGCCACGAAGGCGAACAGCATCGACGCGATCGCGACGGTCACCGAGGCCACCGTCTTGGCGCCGACCAACCGGCCCCGGTGAGGCACGTAGGTGAACGTCGTGAGGCCGCTGCGCTGGCTCCACTCGCTGGTGATCGACAGCAGGGCGACCATCGGCAGGATCACCGTGATCGGGAAGCCGACCGCCTTGGCGAAGTTGTAGTACGTCAGGTCCTGGTCGGGTGCGAACGCGATGGTCGCGATCGTGGCGATCAGGCCGGTGATCACGATGCTGGCGATCAGCCAGAACCCGGACCGGGTGTCGAACATCTTGCGGAGCTCGACGCGGACGATCCGGCTGAGCGGGATCTGCGCGATCTCGGTACGTCGACCGGTGGCGACGGCGCCGTTCGGGTCGATGGTGGTGGCGGTCATGCCGCTGTCCTCTCTGTGTTCTGGTCTCGTTGGGTGTCGGCGGTGAGCTCGAGGAACATCTCCTCGAGTCCGCCACTGTCGGCGGTGCGGAGCTCGGTGAGCACCACGCCGCCGTCGTACGCCGCTCGTCCGACCTGCGCCGGGTCGGCCTGGGTGCGGAGCGATCCGTCCTCGCAGACGCTGGCGGTGACGCCGGCCTCGGCGAGCGCGCGCTGGAGGGCCCCGATGTCCGCGGCCCGTACGACGGTGCCGGCGGCTTGGAGCAGCTCCGCCTTGGAGCCCTGGGACACGATCCGGCCGTGTCCGATCATCACGATGTCGTCGGCGATGATCTCGATCTCCGACAGCAGGTGGGAGGACAGCAGGACCGTCCCACCGTGGTCGGCGTAGTCGCGGAGCAGGTCGCGCATCCAGCGGATGCCGGCCGGGTCGAGCCCGTTGGCCGGCTCGTCCAGGATCAGCACCTCCGGGTCGCCGATCAGGGCGGCGGCGATGCCGAGGCGCTGGCGCATGCCGAGCGAGTAGTTACGCACCCGCCGGTCGGCCTCGGTGCCGGTGAGGCTGACCAGCTCGAGCATCTCGCCGACCCGGGACGCCGGGACGTCCATGATCTGCTGGGCGATGGTGAGGATCTCGCGGCCGGTCCGGCCGGCGTGCTGGGCGGAGGCGTCGAGCATCACGCCGACCTCGCGGCCGGGGTTCGGGAGGTCGGCGAACCGTCGTCCGGAGATGGTCGCGGTCCCCGACGTGGGCGTCGTGAGGCCGACCATCATCCGCATCGAGGTCGACTTGCCGGCCCCGTTCGGGCCCAGGAAGCCGGTGACCCGGCCACTGCGAGCGGTGAAGGTGATGTCGTGCACGGCGTGGGTGGTGCCGTAGCTCTTGGTGAGTGCGTCGATGATGATCATGGGCGGCAGGTTCCTTGCGTCGGTGAGTCGGGGCGTGGCCGGGGCGGCCGCGGTGTCGTCCACCGCGAGGTCGCGCCGATCCACTCGGTCAGTGAGTCGAGCCGTTGGTTTGTCATGCCCAGAACGCTAGGTACGGCGAGGGGGTCGCCGCGTCGTCGCGAGGTCGCGACCCGAGGGCGACCTGGGAGCGACCGCGGGTCCTCCGAAAGGAGGACGTCTCTCGTCGGTCGAGCCGCGCTCTCGTCGTCGGTCGAGCGAAGTCGAGACCACACCCGACCGTCGGGCCGAGCGGCGCCCTTCGTCGGTCGAGCGAAGTCGAGACCACACCCGGACCGTCGGGCCGAGCCGCGCCTTTCGTCGGTCGAGCGAAGTCGAGACCACGGCCCGACCGTCGGGTCGAGCCGCGCCTCTCGTCGGTCGAGCGAAGTCGAGACCACGACCCGACCGTCGGGTCGAGCCGCGCCTCCGTCGGTCGAGCGAAGTCGAGACCACGCTCAGCCCTCGAACAACCCCGTCTGGTACGCCAGCACGATCGCCTGCGCCCGGTCGCGCAGGTCCAGCTTCTGCAGCAGCCGCGTCACGTGGGTCTTGACCGTGGTGTCGCTGATGAAGAGCTCGCGACCGATCTCGGCGTTCGAGTACCCCTTGGTGATCAGCCGGAAGACGTCCAGCTCGCGTGGGGTGAGGCTCTGCACGGCCTCCGGCGGCTGCTGGTGCGAGCGGGTGAACTGCTGGATCACCCGCCGCGTCACCGACGGCGACAGCAGGGCGTCCCCGCCGGCGACCGTGCGGACGGCGGCGATCAGCTGTTCGGGTGGGTCGTCCTTGAGGACGAAGCCGCTCGCCCCGGCCTCCAGCGCGCGGTACACGTACTCGTCCAGGTCGAAGGTGGTCAGGATCAGGATCCGGCTGGACGGGTCGGCGGCGAGGATCCGCCTGGTCGCCTCGAGCCCGTCGAGCTCGGGCATCCGGATGTCCATCAGTACGACGTGCGGGTGGCAGCGTGCGGCCTCAGCGACCGCCTCGAGACCGTTGCCCGCCTCGGCGACCACTTCGATGTCGGGCTCGTCGCCGAGCAGCAGCCGGAAGCCGGCGCGCACCATCGCCTGGTCGTCCACCACCAGGACCCGGATCGTCATGCCGGCTCGGCATCGAGGGGCAGGGACGCGCGGAGCACGAAGCCGCCGGTCGCCGCGACGAACGCCGACATGTCGCCGCCGTACGCCTTGACCCGCTCGCCGATCCCGATCAGCCCGTGCCCGAGGCTGTCGCTGCGCGCCGCACCGCCGTGGCCGTCGTCGCGCACCTCGAGCCGCAGCTCGCACGGCGTGTAGTCGAGCGTCACGTCGGCGCGCTCGGCGCCGGCGTGCTTGAGGCTGTTGGTGAGCCCTTCCTGCACGATCCGGTACGCCGAGAGGTCGAGCGAGCGGGGCAGCGCGACCGGGTCGCCGTTCACGTGGAGCCGTACGTCGAGCCCGGCCGCCCGCACGTCGCCCGCCAGCCGCTCCAGGTCGTCCAGTCCCGGGCCGGGCGTCAGCTCGAGGTCGTCGCCCTCGCGAAGGACACCCAGCATCCGGCGCATCTCGCCGAGGGCCGTGCGGCCCGCCGCCTCGACGTTCCGGAGCGCCCCCTCCTCCTCCGAGCCGGCCGGGAGCCGATGGCGCACCGCGCCGACCTGCAGCACCATCACGCTCATCGCGTGCGCCACCACGTCGTGGAGCTCACGCGCCATCCTGGCCCGTTCCTCGGCCACCGCCACCCGGGCCGCGGACTCCCGCTCCTGCTCGGCGCGACGCGCCCGCTCCTCCGCAGCCTCGCTCCGCTCGACCCGGTCGCGCAGTGCGTAGCCCACGAGCCAGGCGACGCCGAAGAGCGAGGTGCTGAAGACGAGGTCGAGGGGGCTCTCGGTGGGGTCGTGGGCGATGACGGTCGCAGCCGAGACCAGGACGACCAGCAGCCCCACCCGCGCCTGGACGCCCCGCCGCAGCCCACCGAGCAGCACGGCGGCGCCCATCCCGCACAGGTACACCGAAGGCTGAGTCGTGATCAGCTGGTGGTCGAGGAAGCTCAGCGCCGCGCTGCCGATCCAGACGAACGCGGGCGCCGCGAACGGCCAACCTCTGCGCGCGCACAGCAGCAGCGGGATGAGGGTGACCACCAGGATCTCGAACCACAGCTGCAGACCGTCCGGGCGGTCGGTGTCGGTCCGCAGCGCGGTGCCGATCCCGCCCGACACCGCGGCGCAGACGATCAGCACGTCGAGGCCCCAGGCCACGAAGAACCGCCAGACTCGGCCCATCCGGTCAACGTACGGCAGGCGGCCGCCGCGCGCGTCGTACCAAAGGAGGACCCCGCGGCTGTCAGAGGCGGTCGAGGAGCTCCTGCTTCTTGGCGGCGAACTCCGCCTCGGTGAGGACGCCCCGGTCGCGGAGGGCCGACAGCTTCTCCATCGCGACGAACGGGTCGACAGGGGCGGCCGGATCGGTCGGCACGATCTCTTCCGGGGCGATCACGACGGCCCGCCGGATCGCATCGGCGAGCGGCTCGACGTCGCCCTTGATGATCCGCGAGATCGCGACCGTCTTCTCGCCGACGGCGAGCGCGACCTCGCCGGTCGACGTACCGGCCGACGTCGTCACCCGGCTGATCGCGCCGAGCGGGAGATCGAGCGACGGCTTCTGCACCCGGCGGTGGAAGAAGATCAGCCGCGCGTCGCTGAGCACCAGTACGCCGCCGGCGCGCTGGTAGGTGCCCTGGACGGCGAAGGTGACCGTCTCGTGCTCGCGGAGGTACCCCTCCACCGGCGCCAGCTCACCCGGGTCGCGCAGCCGCGAGCCCATCCGGGCCGCCGCGGCCCGGATGTCGGGACGCAACGCGTCCAGGCTGATCGCTTGGTCCTTCTTGCGTGCCACGCCGACGATCCTGTCACGGCGACCGCACACCCGGCGGTCGAGACCACCCGCCGTACGACGCTCAGCGAGCGCTGTGACCCCGGCGGTCGAGCCTGTCGAGACCACCCGCGAATGACGCTGAGCGCGCGCAGTCACCCCGGTGGTTGAGGAGCGAGCGCCAGCGAGCGTCTCGAAACCACCCGCCGTACGGCGTCAGTCCGATGAAGCCGCGCTCGCGTCGGCCCTCACACCGTCGTCAGCGGCGGCCTCGAACGCCTGCCGCCCCGGATGCCGCAGGGCGAACACGAAGGACACCGCCAGCGCGATGCCCATCCCGATCAGGACGGCCTGCGTGCCCGTGGCGAAGTCATGCCGCACCGCGGCCAGGATGGGGGCTCGCAGGGCCGCCGGCGCCGACTGCAAGGAGCTCTGCGAGTCGGCTCCCGACTGGTCGGCGACGTTCCCGATGGCCGACGACGGCACCCCCAGCCGACTCAGCGACGTGCTCAGGTGGTGGCTGAAGACCGTGGTCAGGACGGTCCCCAGGACCGCCAGCCCGAAGGTCGAGCCGTAGTTGCGAACGGTCTGGGTGATGCCGGTGACCTCGCCGTACGACGCGTTGATCGCGCGGTTGACCGCATCCGTGCTGGCCGGTCCGAGCACCAGCCCGATCCCGGCCGCCGCCATCACGATGAACGGCCACTGCGCCCCGAGGCTGTAGTCGTGCACCTTCGAGCTCCACAGGAAGAACCCGACCGCCGACAGCGCGCTGCCCAGGATGAGCGGCCGGCGAGCGCCGCCTCGGTCGAGCATCCGGCCACCGACCTGGGCGGCCGGGGCGAAGCCCAGGAAGACGACGAGGAGGTAGAGCCCGGCCTGGTTCGCGTCGTACCCGAGGACGAGCTGGGAGTAGACGCTGGCGAAGAAGAAGAGCGGGACGAACGCGATGTTGGACAGCAGCAGCACCGCGTTGTCGACGACGAACGCACGGTCGGCGAAGATCCGGACCTTCACCAGCGGCTGCGCGACCCGCGTCTCGAAGACGACGAAACCGGCGAGCACCGCCAGGCCGCCCACGATGCACAGCCAGGTGGCCGGGCTGTCCCAGCCCCAGCTGGCGGCCTGCTCGAAGCCGACCACCGACAACCCCATGCCGATCGCGACGAGCACCGCGCCGCGGTAGTCGATCCGCTCGTCGAGGCGGGTCGAGGTGACGTGTGATCTGGCCAGCAGCACGAGGGCCACGACGGCGACCGGCACGTTGATCCAGAAGATCGACCGCCACGTCCACTGGGTGAGGTAGCCACCGGCGATCGGCCCGATCGCGGTCAGCGCGCCGCTGACACCGAAGAACAGCGCCAGGGCACGGCCGCGCTCGCCGATCGGGAAGGCCGAGACGACGATCGCGATCGCGGCGGGCACCATCACCGCCGCCGACACCCCTTGCGCGACTCGGAAGACCACCAACCAGGTCTGCGCGATGCTCGTGGTCGGCGTCGCACCGCACAGGGCAGAGGAGGCGGCGAACCCGATGATGCCGATGGTCGCCATCCGCCGACAGCCCAGGACGTCCGCCATCCGCCCGCCCAGGGCGAACGTCGCAGCGAGGGCAAGGAGGTAGGCGTTGACGGCCCACGTCGTACCCGCTCGGGTCAGCGACAGGTGGGCCTGGATGCTGGGCGAGGCGATGGCCACGATCGTCTGGTCGATGAAGGTCATCGCGACCGCGAAGAGCATCGCGCTGAGCGCGACGTAGCGGGACCGGACGGGCATCTTGCACCACCTCTCGGGGACGGCTTGCTGCGGCGGGAAGACCCCTCGGGCCGCACCTGCCAACGCTGCGTTACGCTGTAACAACGAGCGCGACGTTACGCTGTAACACATGTCTCGTCCAGCCTCGCGTCCACCTGCTGGCAGAGGTGGGATCACGAGCGGAGCGATCGCCGATGCCGGATTGCGCGTTCTCCGCGAGAGCGGTCCGCATGCGCTGAGCTTCCGCCGGGTCGCGGCCCTCCTCGGTACGTCGCACATGACCGTGCACCGGCACTGTCACAACCTCGACGGACTCCTCGACATCTGCGCCGAGCACCTCGCCGCCGCGTTGCCGGAGATCGATCCGGACCTGCCATGGGCGCAAGCGACCGAGCAGCGGTTCGTCTCGCTGTACGACGTCCTGAGCGCGAACTCGGCCCTGGTCGCGCTCCAGCAGGGCCGTCCCTGGCTGGGACCCGAGATGACGCACCGCTTCTCCGAGCCGGCGCTGGCCTCCAGCCTGGGCGCGGGCCTCACGCTGGACGAGATGATCGAGATCCATCGAGGTCTCTGGAGCTTCACCGTCGGGTGCGCACTCACCTTCGAGACCTACGACGTGCGCGCCGGTGACGAGGCGTTCGAGCATCTCGATCCCGCGCAGGCGCCGCTCATCGCCGAGCATCGGGACCGGATGACGGTCGAGCACGTTCCTCGCGACGTGTTCCTGCGCGGCATTCGCGCCCTGATCGCCGCCTCCGATCCGGACGACGCCGCCGCCCGCCGGACGACGCTCAGCGAGCGCCGAGCGACCGCCAGTACGCGTTCAGCGCGCCGTTCGTCTTCACGAACCACACGATGAAGCCGACGAAGAAGAACCACCCCAGCAGCAAGGCCCACAGCCCGGTCGCGGCGGTCACCGGCGGCTTCTCGCCGCGACGGGAGTAGAGCTGGCCGACCTCGTTGGAGTTCAGGAACGGCATCACGATGCCGACGAAGATCGCCAGCAGCAGTGCGATGCCGCCACCCAGGCCGTTGGTGGTGTGCCGCCGCATCTCCTCGTGGGTCTTGTAGTACCAGTACAGCGTGTAGAACCCCAGCGTCACGATCGTGAGCAGGAAGCAGGTCCCGGTGTCGCGGACCTTGCCGACGGCCGCCGTACCCGCGACTGGCATCACGACGCTGCCGGCGAGGGCCTGGGGCGGGGGCGGCGGCGGGTTCGTGGGCGGTTCGGCCGCGGGGGCTGACTGGTCGTGCGGGGCGGCGGGCGGGTCGGGCACCTCGGCGGGCGGGTCGGGCACCTCGGCGGGCGGCACCGGTGAGTCGGTCATCTGGTCTCCTGAGCTCGATGGGGCGCGGCCCCGAGCACGCGACTGCGCGCCGACCACCCTAGGAAGAGGATGGCACCGTCACCGCCGTTTGCGGGAGATGATGAGGCCTCGCGCGGACGACGTCGGAGGACCCCATGCCCAACCACGGTGACTGGCAGCTCGGGATCTACCTCGCCGGCCTCGAGGGCACCCGACCCGAGCTGCCCATGAACTTCCGCGAGCTCGCCCGCCGCGCCGAGGAGGTCATGTCGCCCGAGATCTGGTCGTACGTCGCGGGCGGTGCGGGAGACGAGACGACGCAGGACGCCAACGTCCGCGCCTTCGCCCGCTACGGGCTGATGCCGCGGATGCTGACGGGTGCCGCCGAGCGCGACGTCACGGTCGAGCTGTTCGGCGAGACGCTGCCCACTCCCCTGATGCTCGCGCCGGTCGGGGTGATCGGGCTGTGTGCGGACGATGGGCACGGCGACCTCGCCACCGCCCGCGCGGCGGCGCAGACCGGCGTTCCGATGATCGCCTCGACCCTGACCCAGGACCCGCTCGAGGACGTCGCCGCCGCCCTCGGCGAGACGCCGGGCTGGTTCCAGCTGTACCCGCCCAACGACCGGGAGCTGACCGAGAGCCTCGTCCACCGGGCCGAGGCCGCCGGTTTCACGGCGATCGTGATCACGCTCGACACCCTCACCCTGGGCTGGCGTCCGCGCGACCTCGCCCTCGCCAGCTTCCCGCAGCTCAAGGGTCTCTGCCTGGCCAACTACTTCAGCGACCCCGTCTTCCGCAGCCGGCTGGAGGCGCCGCCGGAGGACGACGTCGCGGCGGCGACCGGGCTGTGGGCGATGATCTTCGGCAACCAGAGCCTCACCTGGGACGACCTGGCCTGGCTCCGCTCGCTGACGACGTTGCCGATCCTGTTGAAGGGCATCTGCTCACCCCTCGACGCCCGCCGCGCCGTCGACGCAGGGATGGACGGCATCTACTGCTCCAACCACGGCGGCCGCCAGGCCAACGGCGGCCTGCCCGCCCTGGACTGTCTGGCCGAGGTGATCGGATCCGCCGGCGACCTCCCGGTCGTGTTCGACTCCGGCGTCCGCAGCGGCCCCGACGTCCTCAAGGCGCTCGCGATCGGCGCCACCGCGGTCGCCATCGGCCGCCCCTACGCCTACGGCCTCGCGGTCGGCGGCCAGGCCGGCATCGAGCATGTCGTCCACTGCCTGCTCGCCGAGCTGGACCTCACCATGGCCATCGACGGCTACCCGACCATCGGCGACCTGACCAAGGAAGCCATCCGCCCGGTCCCCGCCGGCTGAGCTGCAAGACCCCGGCCGAGTGCTGCATCGCTGTCATCACTTGGTTGACAGTGATGCAGAGGCGTCACCGCGTGAGGTCGGAGAGGAAGCCCGTGACGCCCGCCGGCCACAGCAGTGCCGGAACCACCACGACGATGGCCGCAAACAGGAGCGCGCCGAGCAGCGGCCTGGCCCGAACGGACTGCATATAGCCACCCACGATCGCGCCGGGCAGCACGAACAGGAACGCCGACGGCAGGAAGAACCAGCTCCAAGCGGCGATCCCCGCGTAGACGACGACACCCACGAGTCGACTCCAGGCGCCGCGTCCCCAGGGCTCGGCCCAGCGTCCGGACCGCTCGTCATGGCGAAGGATGTCGGACGCGCTGAGATGACAGGTGGGGCATCCGCGCCTCGTGGGCTCGATCTGACCATTGCACAAGGGGCACACGAGTGAGCGCGAGCCCGAGACCTTCTCCATCGCCACGAGGCAGGACCCTAGGCAAACGCGAGCGAGTTCGTGGGCGTTTCAGCCCAGTGCGTCGAGCTTTCCCTGGAGTACGACGCGCTCCGGCTCGCTGGGGCACAGCCCTACGGCGGCCTCGAGCTCGGCGCGGGCCTCGTCGGTGCGGCCGAGGCGGAGGAGCAACTCGCCGCGGACGCCGGGCAGCAGGTGCGAGCCCTGGAGCTCACCGCTCTCGACGAGCGCGTCGACGAGCGGCAGGCCCGCGGCCGGTCCGTCAGCCATGGAGACGGCGACGGCGCGGTTGAGGTCGACGATGGGGGACGGCGCGAGCGACGCCAACGCGTCGTACAGGAGGACGATCCGCTCCCAGTCGGTCTCCTCGACGGAGGGCGCGACCGCGTGGCACTCGGCGATGGAGGCCTGGAGCCCGTACGCACCGAGCCCGCGACCCACCTGGCCGGACGCGACCAGGGCAGCGCGGCCACGGCGGATGGCGGCGCGGTCCCACCGGCGCCGGTCCTGGTCCTCGAGCAGCACCGGCGAACCGTCGGCGCGCATCCGCGCCGGGAAGCGGGCGGCAGTCAGCTCGAGGAGCGCCAGTAGCCCTTGGGTATCTGGCTCGTCGGGCACCAGCCGCGCCAGCACGCGTGACAGTCGGATCGCCTCGCGGGCGAGGTCGGTGCGGATCCAGTCGCTGCCGGAGGTGGCGCTCGAGCCCTCGGTGAAGATCAGGTAGATGACGCTCAGCACCGAGCTCAGCCGCTCGCGGCGCTCATCCGCCGGCGGGACCTCGAACGGCACCTCCGCCGCGGCCAGCGTCTTCTTGGCGCGGGTGATCCGCGCCTGCACGGTCGCGGTCGGGGTGACGAACGCCCGCGCGATCTCGTCGCTGGTCAGGCCGCCGAGGACGCGCAGGGTCAGTGCGACGCTCGCCTCGCGCGACAGCACCGGGTGGCAGGAGATGAAGATCAGGGCGAGCGTGTCGTCGTCGATCCGCTCGGGGTCGTAGAGCACCTCGTCCTCCTCTCCGCTGTCGGGCGAGGCGCCCGAGGTGGCCTGGCCGTCGTCCAGGTCGGCCGCCATCGCGGCGTACCTTTCGTCGAGCGCCGACCGCCGCCGGAACCCATCGATGGCGCGGCGCCGGCCGACGGTGAGCAGCCAGCCGGCGGGGTTGCGCGGTACGCCGTCCCGCGGCCACGAGACCAGCGCCTCGGCGAGCGCCTCCTGGGCGAGGTCCTCGGCCAGCGCGAAGTCGCGGGTGTAGCGGGCGAGACCACCGACGACGCGGGCCGACTCCATCCGCCACACCGCCTCGACCGCCTGGCGGCCCTCGTAGGGCACACCAGGCGGTCCGGCCGGCGGGGTCGTCACAGCTGCCCGGTCGACTCCCGCCACGCCTTCTCCCTCTGGACGTACTCGTTGTCCTGCGGGAACTCGTCGATGCTCGTCACCCGCCGGATCTCGGTTTTGGTCCCCGGCCCGGCCAGCGGCGCGCGCTTGGCCCACTCGACGGCCTCTTCCTTGGAGGCGACGTCGAGGATCCAGAAGCCGCCGAACAGCTCCTTGGTCTCGCCGTACGGCCCGTCGGTCGCCACCGGCGGCTGCTGCGAGTAGTCGACGACGACGCCGTCCTTGGCGTCGTCCAGCCCCTCGGCCGCGACCAGCACGCCGGCGTTGATGAGCTCGTTGTTGAACTTGCCCATCTCGTTCAGAATCTCGTTGAAGTCGATCTCCTGGAACGCCGCCATGGACTCGTCGGTGGCCCGCAGGATCAGCATGTACTTCATCTCTTGCTCCTCTGGTTTCGGGTCCTCTCGACCCTCTCATCCGTAGGTCGAACGGCAGAACGCAGGATCGACAGGTGTTCGGTTTCGTCGGTCGAGCTCGGTTTCGTCGGTCGAGCTCGGTTTCGTCGGTCGAGCTCGCTACTCGTCGGTCGAGCTCGGTTTCGTCGGTCGAGCGAAGTCGAGACCCCGGCCGTCCCCCGGTGGTTGAGGAGGTCGCGCAAGCGCCGTCCCCCGGTGGTTGAGGAGGTCGCGCTAGCGACCGTCTCGAAACCATCGCCAGCTGCACGCCGTCCCCAGCCACCGCCCCAGAGGGATGATCAGCCCAGCAGGTAGGCAGGCATGAAGAACCAGTGCCTGTCGGGGCAGCGGATCTTCAGGTGCTCGAGGGGACCGTCGGTGCTCCCGATGGTGGTGCGCCACTCGACCACGGCGTCCCGCCCACACTCCGGGCAGCGAACCGTGTCCGGAGTGGTGGCGAGGTCGGGCGCGGGCAGGTCGGTGGTGGGAGTCAGGGTCGTCGTCATCTCGGTGTCCTCGGTTCGGTGGTGGGTGAGCGTCTTGGTCGTGTTCATCGGGTCCTCCGGTCGGGGTGGTGCTCGGTCGGCGCGGAGAGGTCCGCGTAGTAGGCGAGCACCGGGATGGGCGCCAGCCCGGTGACGCCGTAGTGGTGCGCCAGGTCGACGTCGTACTGCGGGGCGCGGCGGTAGCCCAGGTGCTCGTAGAGCTCCACCGCTGCCGCCATGAAGGAGGCGGTGTGGAAGGCGAACACGGGCGCACCCGCTTCGCGGGCGCGACGTTCGCACTCGGCGATGAGCAGACTGGCCACCCCCTGCCCTCGCAGGCGCGGGTGCACGGCCAGCCCGCGCCCGCCCGCCCAACCGCTCGGCCAGCCGTAGCCCTGGACGCCGATGTCGGGATAGAACGAGCCCGATCCGCTGATCACGCCGTCCACCTCGGCGACGATGATCGTGCCGTGCCGGGCATGGGTGTCGAGGTCGAGCAGGTCGGCCTGGTAGGGCTGGAAGAGCGACGCCGGCAGGGTCCGCGCGAACTGTCCGTACGCCGCGCGCAGCAGGCCGCGGATGGCCGGGTGGTCGGCAGGCGTTGCGGGTCGCACGCTGAGCTGCGTGCGATCAGCCGCCGGGGTCAGGTGGGTCAGAGACATGTGCATTCCCGTGTCGTGTGGGGTTGTGACGGGAGGTGCACGTCGCCCGAGCCCTCGGTGTTCAAGCCACGGGGCTCTTTCCTGGCGCTGCGGTCAGGGTCCGTCGGCCTCGTCGAGGCCCAGGGCAGCGATGCGGGCGGAGGCCTCGCGCCGGTTCGACGTACCGAGCTTGTGCAGGATCGCGGACACGTGGTGGTCGACCGTGCGCACGGACACCACCAGCGCGCCAGCGATCTCGGCGTTGGACATGCCGGTGCCGACCAGGCGGAGGATCTCCACCTGTCGGTTGGTCAGTCCGGCCGGGTTGGCGCGTGTGCTCGACGACGGTCGGCTGGGGAGCCGCGTCACGCCGAGGGTGCGTAGTCGACGGCGCGCGAGGTCGGCCGCCGGCCGGGCCCCGAGCCCGTCGAGGATGCCGATGGCCTCCAGGAGCGGGTCCTCCTGCTCGGACTCCATCAGCTCGAGGGCACGCTCGTAGGGGTCGCCCACCTCGGCCCACAGCCGAGCCGCCTCCTGCCAGTCACCGGCGATCCCCGCGGCGTACCGCTCCGGACAGCCCGGGAAGGTCTCGCCCCGGAGACCGAGGCGGCAGAGGTAGCGCATCAGCTCGCCACGCTGCTCGAGCATCCCGGCACGGTCGGTGCGCTCGAGCAGCATCGTCGGGTACGGCGCCGCAGCGTCCGGGTCGTCGGTCAGCCACGCGTGCTCGATGCAGGCCAGCCCCACGGGCACCGACCACTCGAGCACGGCGGCGCGGCGTACGTGCTCCCCAGCCTGGTCGAGCAAGGACGCGGCATCGGGGTCACCCTGGCGGACCCGCAGCCGCGCGAGGAAGGGCAGCGTCTCGCGGCCGATCATCCCGGGCTCGCGGTCCGCCACGAGCTCCAGGAGCCCGGCGGCCGCCTCGTCCCAGCGGCCGGCCCGGCCAGCCAGTCGGAGGCGGCGGGCGCGGCACATGTAGGTGTACACCGGGAAGTCCCGGTCGCGGACGTAGTCCTCCGTCGCGGCAAGGTGCTCGGCGGCTCGATCGAGGTCGCCGAGCCGCCACAGGCCTTCCACCAGGTTGTAGTAGGCGCGCAGGACGAACTCGTGGTTGTCGAGGCTCCGGGCGAGGTCGATGCTCCCCAGGAGCTCGGCCTCGCCGCCGCGGTCACCGAGCTGCAGCCGGCCCGACCCGCGGTAGTTGTGAGACAACGCCACGAGGTGCGGGAGCCGCAGCCGCTCCGCCAGCTCCAGGGCGCGGTCGAGGTGGGTGAGCCCGGCCTCCTCGCGGTCCAGGACGACGAGCAGCCCGCCCAGGTTCAGCCGCGCGATCGCGTGCTGCTCGCTCTCGAGGTCGGACGCGGTGAGGTTCAGGGCACGCTCCGCCGACGCCAGCGAGGCCGCCGTGCTCTCGGTCAGCCACTGCTGGCGCGACAGGGTGACCAGCGCGCGCACCAGGTGGGCGGCGTCGCCGACGGAGTGCCAGCCGTCCACCGCCTCCGCGGCTGCCCCGGCCGCAGGATCGAGCTCGTTGCTGTTGCTCAGCGCCCAGGCGTAGGCCTCGGCGACGCGTGCGCGACGAGCCGGCTCCAGCAGCTGCCCCCGGCTCAGCACCTCCTGGTAGCAGGCGGCGGCCTGGCGGTGGGCACCCATCCGTGACGCCGAGAGCGCCGCGACCAGGCCGTAGTCGACCACCACCTCGTCGTTCGCTGCTTCGCGGGCGTGGTGCAGGACCCGGAACGGGTCGGGGTCCTCGCTGTGCAGCAGTACGTCGAGCACGTCGGCGTTCAGCATCAGCTGCCGGATCGCGGGCACGGACTGGACGACGGCGCGGCGCGCCAGCTCGTGCCGGAACCCGACGACGCCACCGCGCACCTCGACCACGCCGGCCTGCTCGGCCAGGGCGATCGGCGCGAGGTCGTCGACCAGGCGCCTCAGCAGGTCGACCTCGACCCCGGACGGCACGACCGCCACCAGCCCCAGAGCTGCCTGGACGTCGGCCGGAAGCGCGGACACCCGTGCCAGCACGGCGTCGACGACTGTCGGCGGGACGCTCTGCTCGGGGAACGCGAGCACCTCAGAGACGAAGAACGGGTTGCCGCCCGTCAGACGGAACAGCTCGTCGTGGTCGACGCCGCTCGTGGCGGCCATCCGGCTGACCGACCGCGCGCTGAGGCGGTGCAGCGTGAGGCGGGTCGCTTCGGCGCTCGACAGCCCGCCGAGCAGGCTGCGCAGCGGGTGACCGGTGCCCAGCTCGTCGTTCCGGAAGGTGATCATCACGACGGCCGGCAGGGTGTGGACGCGCGAGGTGAGGAACCGCAGGACGTCGATCGTCGCCCCGTCCGCCCAGTGGGCGTCCTCGATGACCAGCACCGTCGGTGAGGGTGGCGCACCCAGCTCGTCGGCCACGGCGGCGTACAGCCAGTTCTGGTCGACGGGCGCGCGCAGCGCCTCCGACAACGGCCCCTGTGTGGCGCGTGCCGCCTCGAGCAGCGGGCCCAGCGGACGCGGGGTGAACAGGTCTTCGCACGTCCCGGTCAGGATCCGCGCCCCGCCCGGGGCCGCTTGGAAGGACCTGACCAGGCTCGTCTTGCCGATCCCCGCCTCGCCGGACACCAGCACCGTGGACCCGTGTCCCGTGGCCGCGCGCTCCACGGCAGCGGCAATGGCATCGAGCTCCACCTGCCGGTCCAGCAGGTCAACTACCACCTACCGATGCTCCCACGCGTGCCGGAGATGGGCACTCGTCCAGCGCGGGATGGGCACTTCTCACCGATCCGGTGGCTGCTCCGCTCGCCACACCCTCGAGGCATGGACCACCTGCTGACTGCCGAACGAGGCTCCTGCCGCCCCGGCGGCTGCGCCGGCCTGTGCACCGACGAGGGGCTGCGTGCCGCCCACGAGCGCTACCGGTCGAGGCTGCTGGGCGTCGCGCGTCGCATCCTCGGCGACGCGGCGCTGGCCGAGGAGGCGGTCCAGGAGGCCATGGTCCGCGCCTGGCGCGCGTGCTCCTCCTACGACCCCTGCGACGGTCCCCCGCTCGTGGGGTGGCTGCTGGCCCTGACCCGGAACGCCGCGATCGACCTGGCCCGGTGGCGCGCCCGCCGTCCCCCGGTGGCGACGTTCTCGGACCCCGACGACACCCGACGCGACGCGAGCGACCTCGACCACTCCGACCTCCTGACTCTGCGCACCGAGCTGGTCGACGCTCTCCGCACCCTCGGCGCCGGCCACCGCCACGTGATCGTGGAGACGATGCTCCGCGACCGCAGCGCGGCCGAGGTGGCCTGCGAGCTCGGCATCCCCCCGGGCACGGTCCGCAGCCGGGTGCACTACGCGTTGCGTCACCTCCGGGTCACCCTCGAGGCGCCGAACGCCTGGGCGTGACCGGCTGGTCCCGTCGGTCGAGCGCTGGCCCGTCGGTCGAGCCTGTCGAGACCACCGTCCGTCGGTCGCCTGTCGGTCGAGCTCGCCCTCGTCGGTCGAGCGAAGTCGAGACCCCGGTCGGGCGACGGTCCGTCGGTCGAGCCTGTCGAGACCACGGTCGAGCGCCGGCGCCGTCCTCCGGTGGTTGAGGAGGGCGCTCTGGCGCCGTCCTCCGGTGGTTGAGGAGGTCGCGCTAGCGACCGTCTCGAAACCAACCCACGCTCACCGCCGCGCCAGGCACCGCGCCACGAGCGGGATGATCACCGCGGCCGCGATCAGGTGCGCCACGATCAGCGTGAACTTGCTCCCCACATTCGTCCCCGCAGACACCAGCGGCGCCCCGAGCGAGACGAACGTCAGCGTGCACGCGGCGACGACGTAGGTGTACGCCGGCCGCCGAGCCTTCCAGTTGATCAGCACCGCCATCGCCGTACCCAGCACCATGCACATGGCGATCGACGTGGCACACGCTCCCGTGGGCAGCGCCATCGCACTGTTGGGGTCCCCGAACAGGTCCCCGACCATCGGCTTGACGCCCGCCGCCCGCATGAGGGCGACCCACGCCTCGGTGGCGACACCCGCGGCGACGGTGGCGCCCAGGTTGACCAGGATCAGCTTCCCGTACGGCGCACGCGTCGCGGTGGTGTTCTCGGTGGCGGTGGGGTGAAGAGTGGTGGTCATGTCGATCTCCTCGGTCTCACGCACCGCCTCTCGGTGCGTCCACCCCCAGGTCGAACGGCACCAGACCCGATCGACACGATCCGAGAGTATTTCCTCCGATCGGGCAGACTTCAGTCACACCGTCAGCAACGCAGGAGCCTCACCATGCGCATCAACGCCGTCATCGGGTCCATGACCCTCGCCCTCACCGCCACGGTGCTCGCCGCCTGCGGCTCCAGCAACAGCGGATCGAGCGCCTCCGGTGGCAGCTACTGCGACGAGCTGAAGGCCGACAAGGCCTACTTCGAGAGCCTCAGCGGCAGCAACGCGCGACGTCAGCAACCTCGACACCGTCTTCTCCAAGGTGCACACCCTGGCCGCCGACGCGCCGGCCAACGTCGCCGACGACTGGAAGACCCTCGACGGAGCGGTGACCACCATCGAGAGCGCCCTCAAGGACGCCGGCATCAAGCCCAGCGACCTGGCCAAGATGCAGAAGGGCCAGATCCCACCCGGCGCCGACCTCTCGAAGCTCAAGGACCTGGCCCCCAAGCTCCAGAGCCTCAACACCAGCGACGTCAGCGACGCAGCCAAGAACATCTCCGACGACGCCAAGAAGTCCTGCAACGTCGACCTGAGCTCGAGCTGACAGCCGGTCCCTCGACCGACCCCGTCATACGGCGAACAGGCCGGCCACGCCCACGACGTACAGCAGGAGCACGACGAGCGAGTCGACCCCCATCCGCGCGACCCGCCGCTGCGGACGGAACAGCAGCCCGGTCACGAAGACCAGGGTGAGGAGCGCGCCGAGCGCGGTGAGGTAGATGTCGGTGGACTGCGCCTGCGGCAGCACCGCCTCGCCGCTGATCAGCGTCGCGGGCAGGAACAGCACCGGCAGGAACGCGTTGCCCCCGAAGATGTCGCTGACCGCGAGCTTGTCGTCGCCGTTGCGCACGGACGTCAGCCCGGTCGACACCTCGGGGAGGGACGTCGCCGCGGCCAGGATGGTGGCGCCGAAGAGTACGCCGGACAGCCCGATGTGCCCGGCGATCTGGTCACCGCTGCGCTCGAGCCCGACGCCCGCGACGAGCGTGACCAGGGCTGCTACGCCGAAGATGGTCGCGGACTTCGCCGTGCTGGTGCCCTTGGCCGTCGCGTCCTTCTCGTTCTGCTGCTGCGAGTGCCCGCGTGGCTTCTGCTGGCTGTCCGGCGCCTCCCCCGACTCGTGCCAGGGCAGGGAGTGCCCGGCGCGCTGCAGGAGGAACAGGCCGGTCACCCAGATGACCGGGATCAGGACGGCGACCGGCGTGACCCGGAACGCGATCAGGTCCGGCGACAGCTGGGTGCCCGCGACGACCACGGCCAGGATCGCGACCACCAGCACGCCCTCGAGCAGCAGCACCAGCGACGCCGCGCGGTAGGTGAGCGGCCGCCCGTCCTGCGGCCCGAACGCGTCGAGCACGCACAGCACCACCGTCTGGATGGCGATGCCGCCCAGGATGTTGCCCACCGCCACCTCGGTCTGCCCCGCCACCGACGCACTCACCACGATCGCGATCTCGGGCAGGTTGGTGGCGATAGCCAGCAGGATCAGCCCGCCGAGCGCCGACCCGAGGTGCAGCCGCTCCGAGAGCACGTCGGTCTGGTCGGACAGCTGGATCCCGGCCACCCAGATCGCCGCTGCCGCAGCGAGGAAGATCAGCACCAGCACGACGACGGGCAGGCTCGACACGAACTCTCCTCACCTGGGCGCGGCGGTGCCTGCACGTCGTACCCGGGTGATGGCACCGAAAACGCTCACCGCGACGGCCGGCGTCCCTGTTAACCGCCCGGCCGGGCGTCCCCGGCGCTACTGCCGGTTGATGGACCAGGTCTCTTCCGCGGGCGTCCCGGGGCCGACGGACAGGGTGAACGCCGTGACGGGGACCGTTCGGCGCATCTGGAACACCACGTATCCGCGCACCACGGCCCCCGGAGCCAGGTGGATCACCTCGGCAAGGACGCGTCCCTCCTTCAGCTGCACTGGTCCAATCGCGGAACGGGGGATGTCGGATGAGTCGACGATCTGCGCGACCGTGCCTGGCTGCGACGTCCACGCCTGCTTGCCCACGTTCTTGATCACTAGCCGAACTGCGAACCACCGGTTGCCAGCGACGAGTCGGGAACGAGCTCCCACGCCGTGCACGGTGGCCGCTCGATCGGCCGTGACCCGCAGCGGAGGTCGGTGCGTGGCGCCGGGCAGTCGCACCGAGGTGCCGAGCGCATGCTCATCGCCGGTGGGGCGAGGCTGATGAACCCCCGACACGATCACCTCGCTGAACGTCGACGCGAGTCGGGGCAGCAGGTGCACGCCGAGGAACATCAGCCCGACCGTCAGGACGAAACCCAGGAGTCTCGGGCCAGGGCGTCCCGGTCCCGACTTCCGTGCAACCTTGGCCGGCGCACGACGCGGGGGCATGGGACGAATCCGGCGACGGGAGCGGCTCTCCGGCGCAGTATGAGCGGCCTTCAATGCCTCCTGGAGTGCGAGCAAGATGCGACGAACTGATCTCGGATCCAGGACGGCCGGGCGAGTCAGCAGGGCTTGCACGACGTTGGATGTGGTGCACAGCATCACGTCGCCGACCCGGCCCGCGATCTCGTGATCGCCGACGAAGCACAACACCGGCTGCACGACACCGGGAGGAAGGCTCGGGAGCTGCTCCGCGACCGCCGATGCCGCGTCGGCGGCAGCGGCGATCGTCGGTCCACGCTTGTAGCCGTTCTGACGGAGCACGTCGTCTCGCAAGGTGACGTCGCCGCTCCACGCCTTCGAGTCGATGACGAAGACCCCACCCGGGCCGACCACGATGTGGTCGATGTTCGCGAACCGCTTGCCGGGCCAACGGACGTCGTGGAGCGTGAACCAGCCCGTGGACGGCAATGCCGTCAACGCATGAGCCGTCTGCACCTCACCGTCGGCGCCCCGCTCGTACGCATCTGCTACGCGATTGAGCCGTTCTGCCTTCTCACGGCGCCTCTGGGCGACCGCCCGAGCCGATTCCCCTGCCATCATCACTCCCAAGATCGCATCTGCCCGGGCAAGGCTAGGCAGGGAAGCGGCTCGGCGAGGGCGCTTCGTCGGAACAATCGGCAAAGACCTTCGGTGAGGATCGGACGTGGAACCGGATGACGGCCCGACTGATTGTTACGTAGAGCCCTGTTGTCGTCCGGCCGCAATCTGCTTGTTCCCCGAAGGCCAGCGATCTGGGACGTTTCCGATCTGCATCGGTGACAGCACCTCGGATCTCTCCTAGTACTACCCACAGACCATTCAGCGTCTCGTACATTGCTCCGGGTGGCCATCGACGACGAACGAAGACTTACGGCAGGAGCCCGGCGTGAGAACATCATCGCCAGTCTTTCGAGGGAACTGGATGCGAAGGACACCAGGAGCGCCGCATCGAGGCTCCGGGATCTGATCGAGGCCTCAGACCCAAGGACAATGATCGTTTCGGGCGACATCGACGGCCTGGTCTCGGCCGCCATGTTGGCCAAGGCTGCCCCGAAGTGGGACGCCGTAGCTTTGATCGTCAAGTCAGGGACCGTGTTCTTGCATCCAGACATCGCTGAGTTTCTTGACCTCGGCAGGTGCTTCGGCGTTGACGTCTATTCGACGTACATTCCGAACGTCTCAAATCACGTGGCTCTTTGGGGAGGCAAGCGCGTGGGTAATTCCCCAGATGCGCTGCTGGCCGCCCAAGCGTATGACGCCACCGTGCGGGAGCGAGGAGAGTCTATTTTGCTCGGGTCGCCCTCACTTTGGGCTGGAATCGAGGGCTCCTACAGCGAAGCAGGCAGTCGCCCGCGCGCGGCTGGGTATCGCTACCCCTTGGGCACCGCTCACATACTCCTCGCCATGCTCGAGGCAATCGATCACTCACCGAGACTATTTGATCGTGACTACCTACCCTGGCTCGTCGCGAACTGTGACGGAGGTCTGAAGACGATCCGGGACTACGCGCATACCGTGCCGATGTGGTGGTCCTGCCTCGCCGCAGCGGTCGGACCAGCCAGCCTGAGCGAGCAGATCTACCAGGTGGCCGCGAATCAGCGACCTACTGAGTTTGTAGACACTGTCAATCGCCTGCGCGCCGAGAGCCATCAATCGCCGTCGGCTCCTGCGAACCATCTGGACGACAACTGGAACTTGCGCACTCAGGCTGTCTCGGACATCGCCCCAGTAGTGCGATGGATCTCCTCACTCTCAGGTTGGCCGGATCCCTTTAGAGGTGGAGCGGAGGATCTTCACACTTGGGTCGCTGCACCATTGCCCGTGCACGGGAAACTGCTCACATCTGGCCTACCTGATGGAGACAGCGTTGAAGAGCGTGTGGAGAAGTTCAAGGCGCATCTGCGGGCATCGTTGGACGCGGTTCACACGAACTTCGCGTTCTTCGATCAGTCCCAGAAACTGAACTGGGTGGCACCTTGGGAAGGTGCCGCCGTTCCCGAGCAGCTCGATCTGCCACAAGCACTCTTGCCGGCGCCCGGGATGGCTGACGATGAGGGGGACATCGCCGAGGCTTCACCCAGTCAGATCGTCATTTGAGGCTCTCAGCGCCGGGTATGCGCCCATGGCCGCCCACCATTTCGCTGTCGAGAATGCGGCGCACGCAGAGGCTGGGGTGCTCACCGACTTCGCACTCCCAAAGGCGCACGACTTGCCATCCCAGCCCCCGAGCAATCCGGGAGGCGTTGGCGTCGCGCTCGTGCATTGCGCTGCATCTTCTCTTCCCACAGTGCAGCGTTGGGTCCGGTGAAACGCGGTCTTGCGACCGTGCTCGGGGCAGCCGTGCCAGAAGCAGCCGTCAACGAAGATGGCGAGACGACGGCCAGGCATCACGATGTCGGGGGTACAGCCCTTGGCGAGCTGGCGGTGGAGGCGGAAACGAGCGCCTTGAGCGTGGAGGGCCTTGCGTAGGGCGATCTCGGGGGCTGTGTCCTTCTTCTTGCGGCCGACCAGGTGTTTGCCCTCGTTGGTGCTGACCCAGCCCGACCCCACATCGTCGAGGCTAGCCCGCGGCCCCTGCCAGCTCGAGGCCCGTCTCGACGCCCTCGCGGGTACGGACGCCGTTCAAACCGCCGGGGCGCACTGCCTCGACGATGGCGTCGGGTGAGGCGGCGGAGTTGTGCAGGGCGGCGCCGAGCGCAGGGGGCTCGCTTCGCGATGCGGGCGAGGTGTCGGAGGCCGTGCTCGCGGAAGACGTGGTACGCGGCGCCGACGTTGACGCCGTTGCCGGCCTGCTTGTAGGTCGCGGCGTCGGGCTGGTCGCCGAAGTCGAACCACTCGGGAAGGCCTTGCAGCCGGGCCACCTCGCGCGGCGAGAGCCGGCGGCGACGGTCGCCGAGGATGCTGGTCTGGGTGATGGCGACGAGGGCCGGCACGTACGTCGCGCGCTTGGCGCGGAGGCCGGACGGGCGGAGGTGCATCACGGTCTCGTCGAGGGATGCGGCGCCTTGGGCCTGCCACTCGAACTTGCGGCGCGAGGCGGGGAAGTCACGGAGGTAGTCCCAACGCGCAAGCCAGTCCTCGAGAAGGGCCTGGTGCTGCGTGTAGAAGGCGGCGTTCTTGCGGAGGAAGTTGGCCTTCCAGTCGGGAGTGCCGTCCTCGATGATCAGGTCGGCCTCGTGCGACGAACGCGTCCACCCAGACCGGGAAGCCGGGCAGTTTGTCGACGCCCGACCGTCGCAGGGAGACGACGAAGTCGTTCCACGCGTCGACCCAGTCGGTCTCCGTCGAGGTCAGGCGGAGACGCATCGCCGTCTTGAGCTCGTGCTCGGGCTGGAGCGGGAGGTGCTCGTCCAGCACCCAGTGCTCCGGTGACCAGTCGTCCACAGGCGCGTGCGGCACAGCCGGGTCGATGTCGACGAACGAGGACCGGGTACCGACGTAGGTGGCCATGATGAAGACGCGCTCACGGACCTGCGGACGCCCACCCCGCTCGGGAGGCAGCAGGTGAGGCGAGAAGACGATCGGCTGCGACGAGACCTGGTAGCCCAGGTCGCGCAGCGACCGGATGATCACGTCCCACTCGTGGGTGTGCCGGGGACCGGCGATGTTGCGGACGTTCTCGAGCAGGACGACCGTCGGTTTGCGGACGCGGAGGATCTCGCAGATGTTCCAGAAGAGCGTGCCGCGCGCCTCGTCCATGCCGCGCTGGAAGCCGGACTTCGAGAACGGCTGGCAGGGGAAGCCGGCCGCCAGTACGTCGTGCTTCGGGACGGCCATCTGGCCCACCGTGTCCTCGACGATGTCGCCGAGCGGGTCGATGCCCCAGTTGCGCTCGTAGACCGCGGCTGCGTCGGGGTCCTTCTCAACGGCGTACACGCACTCGCCGCCCATGGCGCTGAGAGCGGCATGGAAGCCGCCGATCCCCGCGAAGAGGTCAACGAACGTGAACGGCGCCGTTGTCGAGCTCATGTTCGAATCGTAGTGCTCTCTGCTCAGGGGGAAGTGACATCGAAGCGGTGTGTTGAGGAAGAGGGAGAAGAACGACCCCCCGGGCGTCCCACTCCCCCTCCTCGGTCTGGGTCAGCTGCAGCCGCTGGTGCTGCCGCAGCCTTCGCAGACGTAGCAGGAGCCGGCGGGGCGCATCTTGGTGCCGCAGGTCATGCAGAGGGGGGAGTCGACCGCGGTGCCGGTGATCTTCTCCAGGAGCTCGGCGGAGGTGTGGGCCTCGCTGGGTCTCGACTCCGCTCGACCACCGAACGAGCCGGGACCTCGCGCTGCTCGGTGCCGTGGGTGTCCTTGGTCTCGACGACGTCGCAGGGCTCGACCGACGAGGAGGCGCTCGACCAGCTCGGCGTCCGTGGTCTCGACAAGCTCGACCGACGGCTCGTGCCGGGGCGCTGAGGTCGCCGATGACCTCGGCGGCGCGCCGACCTCGTCGACCATCGGCTCGTAGGAGCCGGTCTCGAGGTAGCGCTGGCGCTCGTCGGCGGAGTAGATGCCGAGGCCCTGGCGGGAGTCGAAGTCGAGGTAGTCCAGGGCCAGGCGGCGGAAGATGTAGTCCATGATCGACTTCGCCATCCGGACGTCGGCGTCATCGGTGAGGCCGTTGGGCTCGAAGGACAGGTTGGAGAACTTCGAGACGTAGGTCTCCAGCGGCACGCCGTACTGGAGCCCGATCGAGACAGCGATCGAGAAGGCGTCCATCACGCCGGCCAGGGTCGAGCCCTGCTTGCCGAGCTTGAGGAACACCTCGCCCAGCTCGCCGTCGTCGTGGGCACCGGAGGTCATGTAGCCCTCGGCGCCGCCGACGGTGAACGACGTGGTGCGCGAGGTGCGCGACTTCGGCAGGCGCTTGCGGGTCGGGCGGTAGACGATGACTTCCTTGGTCTCGACCTGGTCTCGACTCCGCTCGACCGACGAGGAACCGTCGACCGACGAGGCAGTCGACCGCGCCTGGTCCTTCTTCGACGACTCGGACTTGCCGTCGGAGAGGGGCTGGCCGACCTTGCAGTTGTCGCGGTAGACCGCGGTGGCCTTGAGGCCGAGCTTCCAGGACTGCAGGTAGATGTCCTCGATCTCCTCGACCGTGGCGGTCTCGGGGAGGTTCACCGTCTTGGAGATCGCGCCGGACAGGAACGGCTGGGCGGCCGCCATCATCCGGACGTGGCCCATCGGGGCCAGGGCGCGGGCGCCCATCGCGGTGTCGAAGACGTCGTAGTGCTCGGTCTTCAGACCGGGCGCGTCGATCACGTGGCCGTGCTCGGCGATGAAGGCGACGATCGCCTCGATCTTCTCCTCGTCGTACCCGAGCTTCTTCAGCGCCCGCGGGATGGTCTGGTTGACGATCTGCATCGAGCCGCCGCCGACCAGCTTCTTGAACTTCACCAGCGAGAAGTCGGGCTCGATGCCGGTGGTGTCGCAGTCCATCATGAAGCCGATGGTGCCGGTCGGCGCGAGCACCGAGGCCTGCGCGTTGCGGAAGCCGTTGACCTTGCCGAGCTCGACGACGTCGGCCCAGGCCTGGGTGGCCAGCGCGTGGATCGCGGCGTCCTCGGGCAGCGTGCGGACGGCGTCGTTGGCCGCCTGGTGCTTGCGCATCACCCGGTTGTGGGCGTCGGCGTTGCGGGCGTAGCCGGCGTACGGGCCGACGATCGCGGCCAGCTCCGCGCTCCTCTTGTACGACGCGCCGGTCATCAGCGACGTGATGGTCGCCGCCACCGAGCGCCCGCCGTCGGAGTCGTAGCCCAGACCCATCGCCATCAGCAGCGCGCCGAGGTTGGCGTAGCCGATGCCGAGCTGGCGGTAGTCGCGGGTGGTGTCACCGATCGCCTCGGTCGGGAAGTCGGCGAAGCAGATCGAGATGTCCATCGCGGTGATGATCAGCTCGACGGCCTGCTGGAACAGCGGCGCGTCGAAGGTGTCGTCGTCCTTGAGGAACTTCAGCAGGTTGAGCGAGGCGAGGTTGCACGAGGAGTTGTCGAGCGACATGTACTCCGAGCACGGGTTGGACGCGGTGATCCGGCCCGTCTCGGGGTTGGTGTGCCAGTCGTTGATGGTGTCGTCGTACTGCAGGCCCGGGTCGGCGCACTCCCAGGCGGCCTTCGCGATCTTGGTGAACAGCTCGCGGGCGTCGACGGTCTCGATCACCTCGTGGGTCTTGCGGGCGCGCAGCCCGAAGTCGGTGCCGTCCTCGACCGCCCGCATGAACTCGTCGCTGACGCGCACGGAGTTGTTGGCGTTCTGGTACTGCACCGAGGTGATGTCGGCGCCGCCGAGGTCCATGTCGAAGCCGGCGTCGCGCAGCGCGCGGATCTTGTCCTCCTCGCGCGCCTTGGTCTCGACGAACTCCACGATGTCGGGGTGGTCGACGTCGAGCACGACCATCTTCGCCGCACGACGCGTCGCGCCGCCGGACTTGATGGTGCCGGCCGAGGCGTCGGCGCCGCGCATGAAGGAGACCGGGCCGGACGCCGTACCGCCGCTGCTCAGCAGCTCCTTGGACGACCGGATCCGGGAGAGGTTGAGGCCGGCACCGGAGCCGCCCTTGAAGATGAAGCCCTCCTCCTTGTACCAGTTGAGGATGGAGTCCATCGAGTCGTCGACGCTGAGGATGAAGCAGGCGCTGACCTGCTGAGGAGACGGCGTACCGACGTTGAACCAGACCGGGGAGTTGAACGAGAAGTACTGGTGGACCAGCAGCCAGGTGAGCTCGTGCTCGAAGGTCTCGGCGTCGGCCGGGGTCGCGAAGTACCCGTGGTCGATGCCGCCCTTGACGTAGGTCTTCACGACCCGGTCGATGAGCTGCTTGAGGCTCCACTCGCGGGTCTCGGTGCCGACCGCGCCGCGGAAGTACTTGGTGGTGACGATCGTGGAGGCGTTGACGCTCCAGAAGTCGGGGAACTCCACGCCGCGCTGCTCGAAGACCGTCTCGCCGGTCTTCCAGTTCTGCTGGACGACGTCGCGGCGCTCCCAGGTGAGCTCGTCGTAGGGGTGGGTGCCGGGCGTGCTGAAGACCCGGTCGATGGTCAGGCCCCTGCCCGACCCGCCCTTCGTCGACCCCTTGGTCACCGTCTCGGTCATGAAAGCTCCTCGTTCCCTCGTGTGTTCGCGCTTGGTCTCGACTTCGCTCGACCACCGAGGTGGTCGTCCTGCTACTTCTGCGTCTGCTGCCAGGTGGCTCAACCACCGGCAAGTGGTGCACCCGGCCCGTGTGCTTCCCCACACCCGGGCCGGGTGGTCTGTGGGGTTATCCCGTGGGTACGGCGTGGTCTCGACTTCGCTCGACCGACGAGCTCAGCTCGACCGACGGACCGTCTGCGTCCTGCTCCATGCGGAGCAGCGCGATCTCGTCCTCGAAGTCGTCGGCGGAGCTGAACGCCTTGTAGACGCTCGCGAACCGCAGGTAGGCGACCGGGTCGAGCGCGCGCAGCGGGCCGAGGATCGCCATCCCGATCTCGTGGGCCGGGACCTCGGCGGCGCCCTCGTTGCGCAGGGCGTCCTCGACGGTCTGGCCCAGGCAGGCGAGGTCGTCCTCGGAGACCGGGCGGCCCTTGCAGGCCTTCCGGACGCCGGCGATCGCCTTGTCGCGGGTGAACGGCTCGGTCGCGCCGGAGCGCTTGAGCACGGTCAGCTGCATCAGCTCGACGGTCGTGAACCGCTTGTCGCAGCCGTCGCAGCGGCGCCGGCGACGGATCGCGGTGCCGTCCTCGGACACGCGGGAGTCGAGGACCTTGGTGTCGGTGTGCCGGCAGTACGGGCAGTGCATCGTGGGTCCTCCTCTCCCTGTCTGTCTCAACACCATCCGGGCGCGCCGAATGCCCCCGTGGCGGGGGTGATTTCCTGTGGATCGGCTGCGGATATCCGGGGTGAACCTGTGGACAACCGGCGTCGATCTGTGGGTTCAGCAGCCACTCCGTGTGGACTACATGTGGAAAACCACAACGGTGTAACTACTAGATGTAGTGGTAACCGTACGTCGGGGCGGTAGGGGTTGGCAAGGGAATCGGGCAACGTGTTCGAGGTACGTCGTGCGGCGGCGCATTCGCACAGGTCAGCGGCCTGTTGGTGCCCCGAAACCGGGTGGGAGCGTCGGCGTGTCGCGGGCCTTGCCGATCGGTCACAATGGGGCCCGTGACCACGGGGAAGCGGGCGGCACCGAAGCACTCGGGGCCGCCGCGCTCGGAGGGATCCCCCGCGCCCGGGCCGACCCGCCCGAACGGCCCGCTGCTGCTGCTCGCGCTCGGGATCACCGCGGCCGTCGTGGCCTGGGGCTACCTGGTCTTCCTCGCCATCGACTTCGGCACCTCGGCGCGCGACGGCGACGGCGCGGGCTGGTTCCTGCTCGGCCTGGCGACCCTCGGCGCCATCGCCTGTCTCTTCGTCGCGATGATGCTCGGCATGCGGCTGCTCGCCCGGCTGAAGGCGGAGTCCCCACCGCCCGCACCTCCGCGGCCGCCCGGCGGTCGGCGCGCGGCGCGCTGAGCAATGGTCTCGACAGGCTCGACCGACGGAACGGGCTCGACCGACGGAACGGGCTCGACCGACGGGGGCAGCTCGACCGACGGACCCGCCGGCTACTCGGGGACGCCGCTCCCCCGCAAGCTCGGCGTCAAGGACGGTCACGTCGTGCTCCTCGACCGGCTGCCTGAAGGTCTCGACCTCGGCCTGCCGCCGACCGCGATCGTCGTACGCCGGCTCCGCAGCGACCTGGACCTCACCGTCACCTTCCACACCGTGCTCGCGACGCTGGCCAAGCGGCTGCCGGTGCTGTTCGAGCACACCGTCACCGCCGGCATGGTCTGGGTGGCCTGGCCCAAGCAGGCGGCCGTGAAGCGGCTCGGGCTGGCCACCGACCTCAACGACAACGTGGTCCGCACCCTCGGGCTGGAGTTGGGCTGGGTGGACGTCAAGGTCGCCGCCATCGACGAGGTGTGGTCGGGACAGAAGTTCGTACGGCGGGTGGCTGATCGGTAGCACCCGTCCCCTCAACGACTTGATTTCGAGACGCGTCGCTCCGTGCCTCGCGAGCTCGGCCCCAAGCCGACGCTCCTCAATCCCTCGCTTCATCGGTGACCTCGCAAGCTCGGTCACCGCGCTCGGGGCCGCGGGAGGCAGCGCGCATGGGGTCACGCTGCCTCCCGTCTTCCCCGGCTCCGCCGGGCCGGGGTCGAAGCGGCCGGGCGGAAGTTCATGGGTGGTGGGGGTCTCGACTTCGCTCGACCGACGAGAAGGACACTCGACCGACGAGAAGGACACTCGACCGACGAGAAGGACACTCGGCTGACGAGCGAGGTCAACCACCGATCACTGCGGGATGCGGAGGTGCTGGCCGGCCTGGAGGGAGGCGGAGTCGAGGTGGTTGATGGCCTCGAGGTGGCTCATCATCGACCGGACGTCGCCGCCGGCGGCCGCGCGGGACGAGATGTCCCACAGGGTCTGGCCGGGCTGGACGGTGATCGTGCGGGTCTGCTCGGCGTGGTCGTTCGCGGTGGAGACCGAGGCGGCCGCGAGCCCGAGTCCGATGGTGGCGGCCAGGCCCAGACCGAGCACCACCAGGCGGCCGCGGCGGGTGAGCCGGACCGTGCTGGGGCGGGCCGGGGCGACCTCGAGACGCTGGTCGTCGCCGTCGTACTCAGCGGCGAAGAAGTCGTCGAGACTCACCTTGCGCACAGGCGTGGTCTCGACAGGCTCGACCGACGAGGGAAGCTCGACCGACGGTGCCGGAGAGATGCGAGTGAGAACGGGTGCGCCGTCGTCGTCGGCGACGATCCGCAGCACCGGCCGGCCCGTGCGTCCGACCACGGCGGCACCGTGCCCGACGACGGTGCGACGCGACGCGCCCTTGCGGGTCGGCGGCGCGGGCGGGGCGAACCGGGTGGTGCGGGTGGCGGCGGTGCTGCTCATCGGATCCTCCTGGGGAAGTGCCACTGGCGTTCAGCGGCCGTCGGCTCCTGTGTCTGATCCCTTGTCTAACCGCGACCACCGACAGTGGCTCCTGCCGGAGGCTCGATCAGAGGTTCGATCGAACACACGTACGACGTTAGAGCAGGTGTTCGAACGATTTCAAGCGCGACACGAACAGATGTTCGAACGAATCTCAGCCGTTCGAACGGCGCGCGATCACCCGGCGGCCGCGGGCGGCGAACAGCCGTGCAGCGGGGCGGCCGACCGACGGCGCGAGGGTCGACGTACGGATCACCGCGCCGCGCCAGCCCGGCAGACTGCGTACGACCCGGCGGGTGCCGAGCAGCGCGACGGCGGCGTCGGCGGTCTCGTCGACGGTGAGGATCCGGCCGCCGGAATGCACCAGCTGAGAGCCGAGCCCCGTCTTGTCCTGCGCGTCGAGCAGCGCGGTCTGGACGCCGTCGGGGCACAGCGCGTGCACGCGGACGCCCCGCGGCACCTCGGCCGAGACCGACATCGTCACCGACACGATCGCCGCCTTGGTGGCGGCGTAGACGGCGTACCCCGGCACCGGTCCCAGCCCCGACAGCGAGGCGGTGTTGACCACGTCGCCGCGACCGGTGAACGCCTCGAGGGCCGCGCGCATCCCCCACAGGCAGCCGAGCAGGTTGACCTCGACCAGCCGCTGCACCTGCTCGTCGCTCAGGTCCACGAGCCCGCCGTCGTCGCCGACGCCGGCGTTGTTGAACCACGCGGTGAGCCGGCCGTGGTCGTGAGCGGTGGTGGCGACGAACCGATGGGCCGCCGCGTCGCGCACGTCGTGCTCGATGCCGGCCGCCGCCCCGATCTCCTCGGCGGTACGGCGAGCGGCCTCGCCGTCGATGTCGGTGACCAGCACGGCGTACCCCCGGCCGACCATCCGCTCGGCGATCCCCCGCCCGATCCCGCGGGCGCCGCCGGTGACCACACAGCTCTCCATGGCGGGCGAGTCAACCAGACGGGTCTCGACAGGCTCGACCAACGGACCAAGGCTCGACCGACGGAACCGGCCGACCGACCGATCGGCGACACGCCGTTCGAACAGGTGTTTGATTCCGGGGTGGCTGCGGCCGTACGGTGCGGTCCATGACCTCCGCTTCTGGCAAGAGCAGCCGCAAGATCAGCGAGCTCCCCGACGGACCGCCCGACGCCACCGGCCTCACCCCGCGCCAGACCAAGGTGCTGCTGTCGATCAAGGACTCCATCGAGAAGCGCGGCTACCCGCCCAGCATGCGCGAGATCGGCGAGGCCGTCGGGCTCACCAGCAGCTCCAGCGTCGCCCACCAGCTCCGGGTGCTCGAGGAGAAGGGCTTCCTCAAGCGCGACCCCAACCGCCCGCGCGCCCTCGAGGTGTTCCTGCCCGAGGTGATGGCCGCCCGGCGCTCGATGGGGTCACCCGCGGCCGAGCCCGAGTCGTCGTACGACGAGACCGGTGTCGGCGACGCGATGCCCGCCGCGACCTACGTGCCGATGGTCGGCCGGATCGCGGCCGGCGGCCCGATCCTCGCCGAGGAGACCCTCGACGAGGTGTTCCCGCTGCCCAAGCAGCTGGTCGGTGAGGGCACGCTGTTCATGCTCGAGGTGCGCGGCGACTCGATGGTCGAGGCCGCGATCTGCAGCGGCGACTACGTGGTGGTGCGTCAGGAGCAGACCGCCGAGAACGGCGACATCGTGGCCGCGCTCATCGACGGCGAGGCGACCGTGAAGACCTTCCAGCGCAAGGACGGCCAGGTCTGGCTGCTGCCGCACAACGCGGCGTACGACCCGATCGACGGCACTCATGCGACGATCCTGGGCAAGGTCACAGCTGTGTTGCGGCGTATCTGAGGGGAATACACCGACCTCCTCGAGCGTCGTAACTGTGGTGCGGTATGAGCGCGCCCTTTGAGAGGATGACGGGATGAGTGTGCGGTCGGTCGTGCCGACGATCGCCGGGGGACAGTTCCTCCGGCGACGCGGCGTGCGCGAGATCGCGCTGATCGGCGCCCTCTACGTCTTCTACTGCTTCACCCGCACCTTCGCCGAGGACGACCTCGGCCCTGCCCAGGACCGCGCCGGCGACCTGCTCCACCTCGAGCGAGTGCTCCATCTGGACTGGGAGTACTCCATCAACCACTGGTTCGCCCACCACAGCTGGGCGGCCGTGCCGGCCAGCTACTGGTACGCCGCGGCCCACTACGTGGTGACCCTGACCGTGCTGGTCTGGCTGTTCCGCAAGGGAGCGGCCCACTACTCACCGGCCCGCTGGGCGCTGGTGGTCTCGTGCCTGATCGCCCTGGCCTGCTACCTCCTGCTCCCGACCGCTCCGCCGCGGCTGTTCAGCAGCGGGTACGTCGACATCCTGAGCCTGCACTCCGACGTCGGTTGGTGGGGCACCGACGCCTCGGCCCCCAAGGGGATGGGTCAGCTCACCAACGAGCTGGCCGCGTTCCCGAGCCTGCACGCGGGCTGGGCGCTGTGGGTGGCGCTCGTCGTACGCCGCAACACCACCAACTACTGGCTGCGCGGCCTGGCCTGGACCCACGCCTTCGTCACCGCCCTGGTCGTGATCGGCACCGGCAACCACTGGATCCTCGATGTCGCCGTCGGCTGGGCCGTGGTGATCGTGGCGATGTGGCTGGTCGACCCGTGGTTCCTCCAGGGAAACGGGACCCCGGTGCTGGTGGAGTTCCACGACCGGCTCGCCGCCGAAGCATCCTCGCCGCCGATCGTCCTCGAGGCAGAGCGCGAGCCGGAGCCGATGGCGGGAGCCGACCGCGAGCAGCCGCAGGGCTGCCGCCGGCGCTACGACACCGGCGGCTGACTCGGTCAGTCGGTGGACTCCTCCGCCGCGAGCCGGGCCAGGGCCTGGCGCACCAGGTCGCCGTCGTACGTCGTCCACATCGGCGGCAGGCTCGCCCTCAGGAACGAGCCGTAACGCGCCGTGGCCAGCCGCGGGTCGAGGATCGCGACCACGCCCTTGTCGGACGAGGTGCGGATCAGCCGGCCGGAGCCCTGCGCCAGCAGCAGCGCGGCGTGGGTGGCGGCGACCTGCATGAAGCCGTTGCGGCCCTCGCGATCGGCCGCGCGCTGGCGCGCGCTCATCAGCGGGTCGTCGGGCCGCGGGAACGGGATCCGGTCGATGAGCACCAGCTGGCAGGTGTCGCCGGGGACGTCGAGGCCCTGCCACAGGCTGAGGGTGCCGAAGAGACAGGTGTGGGGGTCGCCCACGAACTGCCGCGCCAGCTCCGGCAGCTGGGCATCTCCCTGCGCCAGCGTGGTCAGGTGGGGCAGCCGCTCGCGGACCGCCTCCGCCGCGGTCTCCGCCGCGCGGCGTGAGCTGAACAGCCCCAGCGTCCGGCCCTCGGCGGCGTCGACCAACGACACGATCTCGTCGAGCTGGGCCTTCCCCAACCCGTCGCGACCGGGCGGCGGCAGATGGCGTGCGACGTACAGGATCGCCTGCCGGCCGTAGTCGAACGGGGAGCCGACGTCGAGGCCGACCCACGGCTGCGGCCGTGGTTCTCGAGACAGGCTCGAGCTCGTCGATCGTGAGCCTGTCGAGACCAAAGGGACCGTCGCGCCGACCACCACCTCGACTCGCTCGGCCGGCTTCAGCCCGACCGAGGTCGCGAGCGCGTCGAAGTCACCGCCCAGCATCAGCGTCGCCGAGGTCATCACGACGGTCTTGTCGCCGAGCAGCTTCTCGCGCATCGGACCCCACACCTCCAGCGGCGCGACACACAGTCGCGGTGGCAGCCGTTCGCCGCCCTCGGTCAGCCACAGCACGTCGGCATCGGACCGGGCGGCCATCCGCTCGGTGGTGACGAACACGTCTTGCACCGCGCCCCGGGCCTGGGTGCGGCCGGCGTCGACCTCGCCACCCTGACCGGCGTCACCCTCCTTGGGGAACGCCGACAGGCACGCCCGAGCGGCGTCGCGGACCAGCACGAGGGCATCCGCCAGTGCCTCGGGGACGGTGTCGAAGCGTCCGGGCTCGCAGTCGCCGATGGCCGCCCCGAGCGCGTCGCCGGCGTCGGCGAGGTCGTCGGCCGGCGACGACTCCTTCTCACCCTCGCTGACCCACCGGCGCGCCCGTCGGGAGGCGCGGTCGACCTCGGCGGCGAAGAGCTCGTCGGTGGCCGCCTGGGTGACCCGGCTGACCACCTCGTGGGCCTCGTCGACGACCACCACGTCGTAGTCGGGGATCATCGGCACCCCCTCGATCGCGTCGATCGCGAGCAGGGAGTGGTTGGTGACGATCAGGTGGGATCGGTGCGCCGTCTCGCGCGCCTGCTCGACGAAGCACTCCTCGCCGAAGGGGCAGCGCGCGGCGCCCAGGCAGTCACGGTGGCTGACGCTGACCTGCCGCCATTCGCGGTCGGTATGGCGCGGGGCGCGGTCGCGCTCGCCCGTCCCCTTCCCCTTCGCTTCCTTCTCGGCCCAGGACCGCAGCTCGAGCACCTTCTTGCCGAGCGCGCCCTCGGGCACCTCGATCAGCGCGCCCTGTTCGTCGGGGACGCCCTCGCGAATCCGGTGCAGGCAGGCGTAGTTGGACCGCCCCTTCAGCACGGCGTACGACGTGTCGACCTCGGGGTGGGTGGCACCGACGGCTTCGACCAGCCGGGGGATGTCGCGCTCGACCAGCTGATGCTGGAGCGCCAGGGTCGCGGTCGCGACCACGACCCGCTTGTCGTGGAGCAGCGCGGGCACCAGGTAGGCCAGCGACTTGCCGGTGCCGGTGCCGGCCTGGACGACGAGGTGCCGGTGGTCGGTCAGGGCGTCGCCGACCGCCTCGGCCATCGCGATCTGGCCCGGCCGCTCCTGCCCGCCGAGCGCGTCGACGGCGGCCGCGAGCACCTCGCGCACGGACGCGGTCTCCGAGGCGCGCTTGGAGGCTCGCTCGGGGGTGGGGGGCGACGGCACCGCTGCACCCTATCCGCGGCTGCGGACATCCATCCGGCCCGGCGCCGCCGCCTGCGGAGGAAGAGAGGTACTAAGACCATTGGGCAGTCGCGAGATGTACCTGGAACCGATGCGTACGCCCTCGGCCCAGCGTTAATCTTCAACCACTTGTACTGCTCGAAGCACTCGAAGAGGACGAGGGCGACGACTGACCCCATGCATGTCGTCGCGCTTCAACGTCGTGCACTGCCGCAGACACCCCCCATGACTGCGCAGAACCCCTGCACGACACGGCTCAGCACCGCCCGGTCACCAAGCTCCCCCCTTGGTGTCCGGGCGGTGGGCGTTTCAGACCGGGTACGCCGCGAGCTCGCCGGCGAGGTCGGCGTGCGCCCGGCCGCGGACCACGGTGCCGTCGCCGGTGTGCTCGAGTGAGGCGATCTCGCCGTGCTGGTGCAGCCGGTCGAGCAGGTCGCCGCGCGCGTAGGGCACCAGCGCCTCGAACTCCACGCCGGGTCGGGGCAGGTCCGACTCCAGCAGCTGCAGTGCCTCGGGGATGCCCTCACCGGTCTTGGCGCTGACCACGACCAGGTGCGGCTCGCGCTGCCGCAGCCGCGCGATCACCATCGGGTCGGCGGCATCGGCCTTGTTGACGACGACGATCTCGGGCACCTTGTCGGCACCGATCTCGCCGAACACCTCCCGCACCGCCGCGATCTGGCCCTCCGGATCGGGGTGGCTGCCGTCGACCACGTGCAGGATCAGGTCGGAGTCGGCGACCTCCTCCAGGGTCGAGCGGAACGCCTCGACCAGCTGGTGGGGCAGGTGTCGGACGAAGCCGACGGTGTCGCTCATCGTGTACACGCGGCCGTCGCCGGTCGTCGTACGACGCGTGGTGGGGTCGAGGGTGGCGAACAGCGCGTCCTCGACCAGCACCCCCGCACCGGTGAGCCGGTTGAGCAAGCTGGACTTGCCGGCGTTGGTGTAGCCGGCGATCGCGACGCTCGGGATGTGGTGGCGGCGGCGCTCCTGGCGCTTGGTGTCGCGGGTGCCCTTCATGTGCGCGAGCTCGCGCCGTAGCTTGGCGATCTTGGTGTTGATCCGACGCCGGTCGGTCTCGATCTTCGTCTCACCGGGGCCGCGACCACCGATTCCCTCGCCGCCGGCCGCCTGACCACCGGCCTGGCGGGAGAGGTTGCCACCCCAGCCGCGCAGGCGCTGCTTCATGTAGTTGAGCTGGGCCAGCTCGACCTGCGCCTGGCCCTCCTTGCTCTTGGCGTGCTGGGCGAAGATGTCGAGGATCAGCGCGGTCCGGTCGACGGTCTTGACCTTGAGCTTGTCCTCGAGGTTGCGCAGCTGGCTGGGGGCCAGGTCGCCGTCGAGGATCACCGTGTCGGCGCCGGTCGCGCGCACGATCTCACGCAGGCCGTCGACCTTGCCGCGACCGATGTACGTCGCGGGGTCCGGCTTCTGGCGGCGCTGGTAGATCGCGTCCAGCACCTCCGAGCCTGCGGTCTCGGCCAGCGCGGCGAGCTCGGCCATGGAGTTCTCGGCGTCCTCGATCGAGCCGTCGGTCCAGACACCGACGAGCACGACCCGCTCCAGCCGGAGCTGGCGGTACTCGACCTCGGAGATGTCCTCGAGCTCGGTCGAGAGCCCCTGCACCCGGCGCAGGGCGTACCGCTCGGCGAGGTCCTGCTCGCCGGTGGTGAGCTCGGGGTCCTCGTCGTCGTATCCGGAGACCCACTCGGCCTCGGTCGCGTCGTCGGTCTGCTGCGCCTCGTCCTCGTCCCAGCCGACGGTCTCGTCGAGCTCGGAGTCGAGGGAGAAGTCTTCACGTGCGTTCGTCATATGTCGTCCAGGGTAGGTCGGCGACCACCCCCGCGCGAACCTGTTTGCCCACGGCGTACGACGGGATGGTCTGTGGAGGAGCGCTGCGAGCGGGTCGCGGTCAGGGGCAGGGTGGCGTCGTGTCCGCCGAGACCCTCGATCTACGCCGACCGTTCACGCGTGCCGCAGCGCTCGCGGCCGGCGTCAGTGCCAAGACGTTGCGTGGTCCGCACTTCCGATCGATCCTGCGCGGCGTGTTCGTCGACGCGTCGGTCCCGCACTGGGACGAGGAGCGGATCGACGCCGCCCTGCTGCTGTACGACGACTCCGCATTCGCGAGCCACGCCTCGGCCGCCCGCTTGCTCGGCCTACCGATTCCCACGACCCCGGACGAGCACGTCTCCGTGCTCGACGCCCGCCATCGACGTCGACGTGAGGGTGTCGCGTGCCATCTGGCCCGTCACGACGACGTCGTCCGAGTCTGGGGTCGCCGATGCTCGAGCGCGCGGGCAGCCTTCGCGGAACTGGCGAGCTCTCTGGACCTCGTCGACCTCGTCGTGGTGGGTGACCACCTCGTCCGGCGTCGCATGGTCACGCTCGGCGAGCTCCGGGACCGGGTGGCGGCCATGCCTGGGCGAGCGGGCCGTCACGCGCGTCGCGCTGCGTCGTACGTGCGCGCAGGCGTCGACTCGCCGATGGAGACTCGACTGCGGATGCTGCTCGTCCTCGCCGGGATCCCGGAACCCGCCGTCAACCACACGATCCGCGACGTCGACGGCGAGCCGATCCGCAGGTTCGACCTGAGCTGGCCAGGTGTCAGGGTGATCGTCGAGTACGACGGTCGCCACCACATCGACCGCCAGAAGACCTGGGAACGTGACCTCGACCGTCGGGAGTGGATCGACGACGGCGGCTGGCGCCTGCTGGTGGTGACCTCGCGCGGCGTCTACGGCGAACCGGGTCGCACGGTCGAGCGGGTCTTCGCTGTGCTCCGTGCACGTCGCCTGCCCGGGCTGCCCGCACGGCCCCGGGACGACTGGCGGCCCCACTTCCCGGGCCACTCGTCGGCGGCCTGAGGGCCACGAGCCGACCTGTGCACCCTTGTGGCCCCGTCCCCGAGGTGGATCGGGGCCACACGGGTGCAGACGTGCCGTCGTGGCCCTCCTGCCCGCCGGCCACGCTCGACGCTAGGTTGTGCCGGTGACTCTCCCCGAGCTGCCCCCGCGGGCCCGGGTCGTGGTCGTGGGTGGCGGCGTGATCGGGTGCTCCGTTGCCTACCACCTGGCCCACGAAGGCTGGACCGACGTCGTCGTCATCGAGCGCGACCGGCTGACCAGCGGTACGACGTGGCACGCGGCGGGGCTGATGACCTGCTTCGGGTCCACCTCCGAGACCTCGACCGGGATCCGGCTGTACTCCCGCGACCTCTACGCCCGGCTCGAGGCCGAGACCGGGGTGTCGACCGGGTTCCGGCCGGTCGGGCTGATCGAGGCGGCGGCCGACGCGGACCGGCTGCACGAGTACCGCCGGGTCGCGGCGTTCCAGCGCCACCTCGGGCTCGAGGTGAACGAGATCTCGCCGAGCGAGATGTCCGACCTCTTCCCCTGGGCCAAGACCGACGACCTGCTCGCCGGCTTCCACGTGCCCGGCGACGGCCGGGTCAACCCCGTCGACCTCACCCAGTCGCTCGCCCGCGGCGCGAAGAACCTCGGCGTCCGGGTGGTCGAGGGGGTGCGAGTGGTCGACGTGCTGACGCGCGACGGAGGGGTGACGGGTGTCGTGGTCTCGACAGGCTCGACCGACGAGGCCGAGGAGAGCGCGACGATCGAGTGCGAGTACGTCGTGAACTGCACCGGGATGTGGGCCCGGGAGCTCGCCGAGCGGAGCGGTGTCGTCGTACCGAACCAGGCGGCCGAGCACTACTACCTGATCACCGACACCATCGAGGGGATCGACCCGAACGGCCCGATCTTCGAGGACCCCGCCGCGCACGGCTACTACCGCGAGGAGGGCGGCGGGATGATGGTCGGGCTCTTCGAGCCGCGGGCCGCCGCGTGGGCCGTCGATGGCATCCCGGCGACCGCGTCGTTCACCACGCTGAAGCCCGACTGGGACCGGATGTCGCCGTTCCTCGAGACCGCGATGGCGAGGGTACCGGTGACGCTCGAGGCCGGGGTACGGACCTTCTTCTGCGGGCCCGAGTCGTTCACGCCCGACCTGATGCCGGCCGTCGGCGAGGCGCCGGGTATCCGGAACTACTTCGTCGCCGCCGGGATGAACTCCGTCGGCGTGCTCTCCGCCGGTGGCCTCGGACGGGTGCTCGCGCACTGGATCATCTCCGGGCTGCCCGACGTCGACGTCACCGCGTGGGACGTCGCCCGCTTCCGCGCCGACCAGCTCGAGCCGGCGTACCGCCGCGACCGAACCACCGAGATCCTCGGCACCGTGTACGCCGCGCACACGCCGGGCAAGCAGCTGCGCAGCGCGCGCGACCGGCTGCTCTCACCCGTGCACGCGCGGCTGGTCGAGAACGGTGGACTGATGCGCGAGGTGTCCGGCTGGGAGGGCGCCGACTGGTTCGCGGGGTACGGGATCGTGCCCGAGGCACAGCCGACCTGGGGCCATGCGCCGTGGTTCGAGGAGTGGCGGCAGGAGCACCACGCCGTCCGCGAGGGCGTCGGGCTGATGGACATGTCGTTCATGGCCAAGTTCGCGGTCTCGGGGACCGACGCCGGCGCTGTCCTCGACCACCTGTCGGCCGGCGACGTGAACGGCGAGCCCGGCTGGATCACCTACACCCAGTGGCTCAACGACGACGGCCGGATCGAGGCCGACCTGACCGTCTCCAAGCTGACCGACGACCGGTTCCTCGTGGTCGCCTCCGACACCGCGCACGGGCACGTCGCCGGGATGCTCGCGCGAGCCGCACGGGGCCGCGCGATGGTCGTGAACGACGTGACGCGCGACTTCGGGCAGCTCAACCTGCAGGGGCCGCTGTCGCGTGAGGTCCTCGGGGCGCTCACGTCCGCGGACCTGTCCACGTCAGCGTGGCCGTTCCGAGGGGTCCGTGAGATCGAGGTGGCCGGGGTCCCGGTGATCTGCGCGCGGATCACCTACCTCGGTGAGCTCGGCTACGAGCTGTACGTGCCTGCCGCCCGCGCGCTCGAGCTGTACGACGCGATGGCGGCCGCCCCGGGCGTGCGGCCGGTCGGGCTGAAGGCCCTCGCCTCGCTGCGGATGGAGAAGGCCTACCGCGACTTCGGCCACGACATCGACAACACCGACTGCCCGCTCGACGTCGGCCTCGGCTTCGCGATCGCGTGGGACACCGACTTTCGGGGCAAGGACGCGCTGGCCGCGCGTCGCGAGTCCTTCCCCTCGACCCAGCGCCTGGTGCAGATCCGCCTGACCGATCGTGAGCCGCTGCTGTACCACGCCGAGCCGGTGCTCCGGGACGGCGAGGTCGTCGGGTACGTCCGCGCTGCGTCGTACGGCTGGACGCTGGGCGCCGCGGTCGGGCTGGCCTTCGTGACGGCTGACGAGAAGGTCACCAAGGACTGGCTGGAGGCCGGCTCCTGGGAGGTCGACATCGCGGGCGACCGCTACGCCGCCGAGGTCTCCCTGCGGCCGATGTACGACCCGACCAGCGCCCGGGTCCGCGCCTGAGCGCTGGCCGTTCGCCGTACCTCTGGCCACACCAGTCCCACCGCTCTGGCGCTCCCGTCGCTTGTCGGCCGTTGCAACCCCTACGAAGCGACGGGATCGCCGGTCGACCGGCGATCCCGACGACGATCCACCCCCCTACTTCGGGGGCATCCGGATGCCGCCGTCGACGCGGACGACGGCACCGTTCATGTAGGAGTTGGTGAGGCACTCGAGGACCATCGCGGCGAGCTCGTCAGGCGTGCCGAGGCGCTTGGGGAACAGCACCGACTCGCCCAGCCGCGTCTTGAACTCCTCGGCCTTCTCGCCCTCGCCGTAGATCGGGGTGTCGATCAGGCCGGGGGCGACGGTGTTGACCCGTACGCCGATCGCGGCCAGGTCGCGGGCCACCGGCAGCGTCATGCCGACGATGCCGCCCTTGGAGGAGGAGTACGCCGCCTGGCCGATCTGGCCGTCGAACGCCGCCACGCTCGCCATGTTGACGATGGCGCCGCGCTCTCCGGAGGCCAGCGGCTCGAGGCGGGACATCGCCGTACCCGCGATCCGGGTCGCGTCGAAGGTGCCGATCAGGTTGATCGCGATCACCTTCTTGTACAGGTCGAGGTCGTGCGCCGAGTCGTAGCTACCGTCGCGGCCGACGGTGCGCGCGGCCGGGCCGATGCCGGCGGAGTTCACCAGCACCCGCAGCGGCGCGAGCTCCCCCGCGGCGTCGACGGCGGCCGTGATCTGGGCCGTGTCGGTGACGTCGACGTGCGCGAACGCGCCGCCCAGCTCGGACGCCAGGGCCTGGCCCTTCTCGTCCTGCACGTCGGCGATCACGACGGTCGCCCCCGCGGCGGCGAGGCGGCGGGCCACGGCGGCGCCGATGCCCGAGGCGGCCCCGGTGACGACGGCTGAGGATCCGGTGATGTCCATGCGCAGCACCCTAGGACAGGCCCAGCGGGGCTCAGAGAGCGAGGTCGAAGACCTTCGCGAAGGTACGGCGTGCCGCCCGCGGACCGGTCACCTGCAGCCGGTCGGCGACGTCGGCGAGGTGCGACGTGCCCCGGCACAGCTCCATCAGCGCGGCCGCGCTGCCGCTCACGACGAGGTCGGGCGACGACGACGTGTCGGGGCGCACCAGTGCTCCGTCGCGCTCCTCGAGCCACAGCACCGAGTCGCCGAGGTCGAACCGCACGCGGACCGTCGTACCGAGGCCGGCGCGCGCGTCCAGACGCGGGGCGAGCGTGCCGTGGACCGCCATCTCCGGCCGTACGGCGCCCTCGACCGGCTCGGCGAGAAAGGCCTGGCCGAACCCGGCGAGAGCTCTCAGCACGGGATTGACCCGGCGCCCCTCGGCCGTGAGCACGTACACGGTGCGGGCCGCCGGCGCCGGAAGCTCGCGCTGCTCGATGAGTCCGTCGTCCTCCAACGAGCGCAGTCGCTCGGAGAGGAGGTTGGTGGCGATCCCCGGCAGCCGCTTCCGCAGATCGGTGAACCGGAGCTCGCCGAACGACAGCTCGCGCAGGATCAGGAGCGTCCAGCGGTCGCCGACCCGATCGAGAGCCGCGGCGATGCCGCAGTACTGGTCGTAGGTCTTGGTCGCCACGCACCCGAGGATAGGCCACTTGTATATCTCAAGCAAGCACTTGATTTTCTAAACCATTCGCCTTACGGTCGACGGCATGCCTTCTCAGCAGCGCGTGATCAACCCGTATGCGGCCCTCGTGGTCGCCAGCCTGGCCACGTTCATGGTGTTCCTCGACACCCAGGTGCTCTTCGTGGCCTTCGACGACATCCGCGCGAGCTTCCCCACGGTCTCCTTCGAGACGATGTCGTGGACCCTCTCGGCGTACACCATCGCGCTGGCCGCGGCGCTCGTGCCGGCCGGGCGGATGGCCGACCGCTTCGGTCGTCGGCGCGTGTTCATGATCGGCCTGGTCGCGTTCACCCTGGCCTCCGCGCTCTGTGCACTGGCACCGACCGCCGGCCTGCTGGTGGCATTCCGCGTCCTCCAGGCGCTGGGCGCCGCGGCGCTGATCCCGTCCTCGCTCGCGCTGGTACTGACCGTGTTCCCACCCGCGCGAGTGCCGGTGGCCGTCGCCATCTGGGGCTCGATCTCGGCGCTCGCGGCGGCGATCGGGCCGACGGCCGGAGCGCTGCTGGTGCAGCAGTGGGACTGGCGGGCGGTCTTCCTGATCAACGTGCCGATGGGCGTGCTCGCCCTGATCCTGGCGCCGCGGTTCCTGCCGGAGTCGCGCGAGACGGTACGGCGCGCGTTCCCTGACCCCTTGGGCGTCCTGCTCCTCGCCGGCTCGCTCACGCTGGTCGCCCTCGGCGTCGTGCAGAGCAACCAGTGGCACTGGCTGTCCGCGCGGACCCTCGGCGCGATCGGGATCGGGCTGCTCGTCCTGGCGGTCTTCGTACGTCGTACCCTGCGCGTCCCCGCTCCGGCGCTGGACCTGACCCTCTTCGCCGACCGCTCGTTCCGGTGGGCCAACATCGCGACCGCGGTCTTCATGATCGGCTTCACCGCGATGTTCTTCGCCTCGATCCAGTTCACGATCTCGGTCTGGCACTACGGGATCGTCCGGGCCGGCCTCGCGATGATCCCCGGGCCGCTCGTCGTGGTGATCCTGGCGCCGCGGATGGGGCGCCTCGCCTCGGTCTACGGGCAGCGCGCCCTGCTCGTCCCGGGCGGTCTGGTGTGGGCCGGCGTCGGCGCCTGGCAGCTGGCCGTGATGACCACGACCCCTGAGTGGGCGCTCCACATGCTGCCCTCCTCGCTCCTCGGCGGACTCGGCGTCGCGATGATCATCCCGCAGCTGCTGAGCTCGGCGACCCAGCACCTGCCTCCCGACGAACGCGCAGTGGGGTCGGCGGTGAACCAGGCCATCCGGCAGTTCGGCGCGACCTTCGGCGTGGCGCTGACGGTCGCACTGCTCGGCACCTACGGCGCCGCGGACGCGATGGACCACTTCCAGCGGGTCTGGTGGATGCTCCTGCTCTCCGGCGTGCTGACCTCGGCGGCCGCGCTGGCGCTCCCGCGACGCGCCGTCCCCCGCGCCGTCGTCCTGGAGCCGGCCGCGGTCGCGGTGGTGGAGTCGTGAACGCGCTCACCGACCTCAGCGGCCTCGAGGTGATGACGATGGTGGCCAGCGGCGCACTCCCTCCGCCCGGCATCGCCACCCTCCTCGGGATGCGCCTGGTCGAGGTCGACGAGGGCCGCGCAGTGTTCGCCCTCGAGCCTGACGAGCGGATGCTCAACCCGATCGGGTCGGTGCACGGCGGGATCGCGGCGACGCTGCTCGACTCGTGCATGGGGTGCGCGGTGCACACCACCCTGCCGGCACGCTCGTCGTACACCACGGCCCAGCTGGACGTGCACTACGTGCGCGGCATGCAGCCCGGGATGGGGACGGTCACCGCGACCGGCACCGTGCTGTACGTCGGGCGCCGCCAGGCCACCGCCGAGGGCAAGCTGGTCGGCCCGGACGGTCGGTTGATCGCGCACGCCACGACCACCTGTCTGGTGCTCAGCTGAGCACGCCGCTCGCCACGAGATGAGTACGCCGACTCATGACCGGCGGGCTGTCCCCCACGAGGCTGGGAAGCATGCCCACCGACGGTCGCCGCTTCGTCCTGCACGCCCTCGCGCTCCTCGCCGTCCTCGGCGTCGTGCTCAGCACCGGGTGGGTGGTCTTCTGGGCCGGTTTCACTCTCGACTCCGAGGGCCCCAGTCAGACCATGGTGCGGCAGGAGGCGCTCGCCGCGGCGATCGGCTGCGCGCTGCTGACCGCCGCCGTTCTTCCCCTCCGGCTCGCCAGGATGAAGCCGTGGCTCATCGTGGTCGACGTCGCCCTCGCCGGGCTGCTCGGCCTGCTCGCGGTCGTTCTCGCCCGCACCACGACCCACGGCCAGGACGTCGATGCGGGTAACCCGTGGACCTGGGTGCTGTGGATGTTCCTCGTCGCGCCCACGACGTGGCCCGCGCTAGCGCTCCTGCTGGCGACGCCGTTCCTCAGAGGTCGGTCTCGCCGCGCGCCACGATCACTGCCGGTCCGGTGAGGTAGACCAGCCCCTCGTCGTCGCGCGACACCTCGAGCTCGCCACCCGGTACGTCGACCCGCCAGCGCCCCGGCCCCTCGCCAGCGGCGGCGACCGCGGCCGCACAGGCACCCGTACCGCACGACCGGGTCTCGCCCGAGCCGCGCTCGTGGACGCGCATCGCCACGTGGTCGGTCCCGCGTCGTACGACGAACTCGACGTTGACGCCCTCGGGATACAGGTTCGCGTCGTACGTCGGCTCGTCGTACAGTCGCCCGGCCTCGGCCAGGTCGTCGACCATCACCACCGCGTGCGGGTTGCCCACGTCGACGTGGAGTGCCGCCCAGGAGCGGTCGCCCACCGACACCTTCGTCTCGCCGAGGATCGTGGCCAGGCCCAGCTCGGCGGTGAACGTGTCGCCGCTGCGCGTCACGGTCTTCACCCCGGCCCGGGTCGCGATCCGCACGGGTTCGTCTGCCGGCACCAGCCCTTCGTCGTACAGGTGCAGGGCAAAGACCCGGATCCCGTTGCCGCACATCTCCGCCAGCGAGCCGTCGGCGTTGCGGTAGTCCATGAACCACTCGGGGTCTCGACTTCGCTCGACCGACGAAGCGGACCGCTCGACCGACGAAGCGGGCCGCTCGACCGACGAAGCGGGCCGCTCGACCGACGAGACCGCCTCGGTTCGGATCACGCGGAGTACGCCGTCGCCGCCGATCCCCGCCCGCCGGTCGCACAGCGCCCGCACCCGCTCGACGGACAGGTCGCCGTGGACCGAGCCGTCGTGGTCGGGCAGCAGCACGAAGTCGTTCTCCGTGCCGTGACCCTTGAGGAAGGGGTAGCTCACCACTCGATTGTCGCAGGGTCTCGACAGGCTCGACCGCCGACTACCGCGCCGGGTGCACCACCAGGGCCGTGCCGCCGCCGCGGCGGGTCGGCTCGGAGACCGCGGTCAGCAGGTGGTGCCGGCCGAACTCGATCGCCGTCGCCGCCCCGATCTCGGCGGCGGTGGTCCCGGGGGCACCGGCCGGGGTGAAGGTGTAGCCGTACGGCGTGAGCGACGGGCCGTACTGGTCGATGAACGACTGCTCGGCGGTCACGCTGGCGGTGTTGCGCTGCGAGCCGCGCGGGTCGGCGATCGCCTGCTCGATCGTCATCCCGCGGTCGATCCGGTCGAAGAGCATCTGCAGCACGGTGGTGATGATCGTCGAGCCGCCCGGGGAGCCGAGCGCGAGGAACGGCTTGCCACCCCGCAGCACGATCGTCGGCGAGATCGAGGAGCGCGGCCGCTTGCCGCCCTCGATCCGGTTCGGGTCGGCGGGGTCGAAGACGGCGGTGAAGTCGGTGAGCTCGTTGTTGAGCAGGAAACCGCGCCCCGGTACGACGATGCCGGAGCCGCCGGTCTGCTCGATGGTGAGCGTGTACTCCACGATGTTGCCCCACCGGTCGGCCACGGTCATGTTGGTGGTGTTGAGGTTCTCCGTGTCCGGGGCAGGCCTCGACGCGGCCGTCGCGCACCCCGCGCCCGGGCCGGTGGGGTGACCAGGAGCGACGGGCGCGGTCAGAGCGGTCGTGTCGCTGATCGTGCAGGCCCGCTGCTTCGCGAACCGGTCGGAGAGCAGCGCCTGCAGGGGAACGTGGACGAACGCCGGGTCGCCGACGAAGGCCCCGCGGTCGGCGAAGGCCAGGGCGCTCGCGTCGAGGTAGTGGTGCAGCGCGTCGGCGGTGGTCATGCCGGCCAGATCGAAGCGCTCCATGATGTTGAGGGCCTCACCGACGGTCGAGCCGCCGGACGACGACGGCGCCATGCCGTACACGTCGTACCCGCGGTAGCCGACGTGGGTCGGCCGGCGGTCGATGGTCCGGTAGGCGCGCAGGTCGGACGGCTCCATGAAGCCGGTCGGCACCGGCAGCTTCGTCGACGCGGTCTTCGGCGGGTGGTGGACGACTCGGCTGATCTGGCGGCCGAGCGCTCCGTCGTACAGGAAGGAGATGCCGCGGTGCGCGATCCGCTGGTACGTCGCGGCGAGGGCGGGGTTGCGGAAGATCGAGCCGACCTGCGGCGCGTCACCACCGGGCAGGAACAGCCGGCGGCTGGACCGGAAGGCGTCGAACCGGACCTTGTTCTCCAGGGTCTGCTCGCGGAACGTCGGGTCGACCACGAAGCCGTGCCGGGCGACGTGCTCGGCCGGACGGAAGGTGCGGCCGAGCGACATGGTGCCCCAACGGTCGAGCGCGCGCTGCCAGGTCGCGAGGCTGCCGGGCACGCCGACCGAGACGCCGCTGGTGACCAGCTCCGGGGTGAAGTTGTAGGGCTTGCCGGTGCCCGGGTCGATGAAGGCGTCGTGCGGCATCGAGGCGGGCGCCGTCTCGCGGCCGTCGATCGTCTGCACCTTGCCGGTGCGCGCGTCGTAGTGCACGAAGAAGCCGCCACCCCCGATGCCGGAGGAGTACGGCTCGGTCACACCGAGGGTCGCGGCCGCGGCGACGGCGGCGTCGGTGGCGTTGCCGCCCTGCTTCAGCACCTTCAGCGCGGCGGCGGACGCCTCTGGGTCGACGGTGGTGACCGCGCCGCCGAAGCCGACACTGGTCGGCACCTTCGCGGTATGGCGTGCCCGGTCGTTCGAGCCGGCCTGAGCAGGGGTGGTGGCGGTCGCGAGCACGGTCGCGGTGAGTACGGCGGTCGCGCCGAGCGCGCGACGGGACAGATGGGTCACGGTTCCTCCCGAGAACGGATCCTGGTCCCGTGCCCACGACCCGGCGGGTCATGCGCGTCAGCCGAGTGTGGCAATCGCTTTCAGCGCCCGCTCGAGCCGGTCGGGTGCGTCCCAGGGCACCCACACCACCCGCGGATCCTTGCGGAACCAGCTGTCCTGGCGCCGGGAGAACCGTCTCGTCGCGGTCGTCGTCGCCTCGATGGCCTGGTCGAGGGTCGTCTCACCCGCGAGGTACGCCGCCACCTCGCGGTAGCCGATGGCCGTGCGAGCGGTGCGGCCCTCCGCGAGTCCGGCGTCGAGGAGACGTCGTACCTCCTCGACGAGCCCGGCGTCGAACATCCCGCGGACCCGTTCCTCGATCCGCGGGTCCAGCGTCGGCCGGTCGATGTCGACCCCGATCTGGATGCTGCGCGGGTCGGCGTACACGTGCTCGGGCAGCGACGCGCTGAACGGTCGGCCGGTGATCGTGATGACCTCGAGCGCGCGCACGATCCGACGCCCGTTGTCGGGCAGGATTTTGGCCGCCGCCTCGGGGTCGGCCTCGGTGAGCCGGCGGTGCAGCTCGACCGGCCCGACCTCGGCCAGCTCCTCCTCGAGCGCACGCCGTACGTCGGGATCGGTGCCGGGGAACTCGAACCGGTCCAGACACCGCGCGGGTGTAGAGGGCCGACCCGCCGACCAGCACCGGCGTACGACCGCGACTGCGCACCTCCGCGATCGCTGCGCGGGCCCAGCCCTGGAACTCCGCGACGGTCAACGGCTCGGTGACGTCGAGGAGGTCGAGCAGGTGATGGGGTACGTCGCGGCGCTCGGCCGGGGGCGGCTTGGCGGTGCCGATGTCCATGCCGCGGTAGACCGCCATCGCGTCGGTGTTGACGATCTCGCCGCCGAGCCGCTCGGCAAGGTCGAGCGAGAGCCCGGTCTTGCCGGCAGCGGTCGCACCGACCACGGCGACGATGGGTCTCGACTCCGCTCGACCACCGGATGACTCCGCTCGACCACCGGATGACTCCGCTCGACCCGGCATGGGATCAGTCTGGCAGCGGCTCACCGGCCCGGCCCTAGTGTGGACCCATGCCCGACCTGCGCGAGGACGAGTTCGACGAGGACTACGGTCCCGACGACGACTCCCCGCCGTACTGGTTCCCCGGCAACGCGATGCCCGCCGACGCCCAGCGGATGGGGCTGACCCACCACGTGCCGGACGGCGCGATCCTCGACTTCGCCGGGAAGCTCGACTCGTCGCGGCTCAAGCACCGGATCGTGGCCTGGGTGCTGCTCGTCGTCTTCTGCCTACCGGTCTTCTTCTACATCCTGCGGCTGGTGCTCGACGTGCTCGGGCGGGGCTAGGTTGTCCGGACGGGCCTCGCTCGAGGGGGCCCACGACCCGAGGAGCGACATGGGATTCCTGGACGACGCGAAGAAGCTGGTGGACGACCACGACGAGCAGGTCGACGCCGCCATCGAGAAGGCCGGCGACGGCGACACCGCCCGCTGAGTGACGGACCGTTTCCGCGTCGTCCCCGCGGCATACGTGTTCCTGCTGCGCCCGGGGTCTGATCGTGGGGTGGGCGACGAGGTGCTGCTGCAGCTGCGGCAGAACACCGGCTACATGGACGGCCACTGGGCTGCCGCCGCGGCCGGGCACGTCGAGCGCGGCGAGACGGCGTACGACGCGGCGCACCGCGAGGCGCTGGAGGAGATCGGCGTCGAGGGGCTGGCGCTCGAGTTCGTGACCTCGATGCAGCGCACCCGGCACGCCGACCCGATCGACGAGCGGATCGACTTCTTCTTCACCGCCCGCACCTGGACCGGCGAGCCGCGGATCATCGAGCCGGCCAAGTGCGCGGCGCTCGAGTGGTTCCCGCTGGCGGCCCTGCCCACGCCGGTGGTCGCCCATGAGCGCGTGGTCCTCGACGGGCTGGGTACGGGAGTCGAGGGGTACACGACCTTCGGGTTCTGACCGATGGCGTCCGCGTACGCGCTGCCCACGGCGGCGCAGGGGAGGGAACACCGTGATCGATTTGGGTGAACAGCCAAGACCGGAGATCGAACCTGCTGAGCCACCGCCCGGCGGGGTCGACGCGGTCGAGGACGAGCTGTACGGCGTCACGCCGACGGTGCCCGACCTCCACGCGGCTCTGAACCCCCACGTGGCCGTGCCCGAGCCGGTCCTCGAGAGCGAGGACACCGACGACGGCGCGGCCAGCGATGGCGCCAGCGAGCCCGAGAAGGAGTCACCGGCATGAGCGACCCCGACGAGCAGCCCGACCAGCAGCCGGACGGGGGCCACGCTCAGGACACCGAGCTCAAGGACTCCAACCCCAACGCCGGCGGCCCGGAGCGCGCCGCGGGCGGGATGGGGATCAGCAGCGAGCGCGTCGGCCCGACCGGCCCCGGCCAGGAGTCGACCGACGGCGAGCGCGACACCACCGAGCCGCCCCACACCGACCACGGCGGCGACCTGGTCGGCTCCGACGCGGAGTTCGTTCAGGAGCCGGAGGAGAACCCCGAGGGCATCGAGCCGAAGGCCGACTACCCCTCGAAGGACCCCCGGAGCAACTGACCGCCGAGTCGTCACATGACGACTCGGCGTGATTTCGTTGCCTGTTTGTGCCGACTCGGTGTGATTTGAGCGCTCTTTTGCGCCGACTCGGCGTCAGGCGGGGGCGCCGACGGTGGGCATGCCGAGGCCGACGGCGGTGGACGAGGCCGCCGGTGCGGTGCGGGCCGCCCAGGCGTCGCCGGAGCGGGTACGACGATGGGCCAGGACCGGCCCGTCGGCGACCAGGTGGTGGGGGGCGGCGTAGGTGACCGCGACCTCCACCACGTCACCCGGCCGGATGGGTCCGTCGGTCGAGCCTGTCGAGACCACGGACCCGTCGAAGTGCACCAGCCGGTTGTCGCGCGCCCGGCCGGTGAGGCGGCGGGTGGCGGCGTCCTTGCGCCCCTCGCCCTCCGAGACCAGGAGCTCGACGGTGGAGCCGACGAGGGCGCGGTTCTCGGCCCAGGAGATCTCGTTGACCACCTCGACCAGCCGCTGGTACCGCTCGCGTACGACGTCCGGCGGCACCTGGTCAGGCATGGTCGCGGCCGGGGTGCCGGGGCGGATGGAGTACTGGAAGGTGAACGCCGCAGCGAAGCGGGCCTCGCGCACGACCTCGAGGGTCTGCACGAAGTCGTCCTCGGTCTCGCCCGGGAAGCCGACGATGATGTCGGTGCTGATCGCGGCGTCGGGCATCGCGGCGCGGACCCGGTCGATGATCCCGAGGTACTTCTCGCGCCGGTAGGACCGCCGCATCGCCTTCAGCACCCGGTCCGACCCGCTCTGCAGGGGCATGTGCAGCTGGTGCATGACGTTGGGCGTCTCGGCCATCGCTGCGATCACGTCGTCGCTGAACTCCGCCGGGTGGGGCGACGTGAAGCGCACCCGCTCCAGCCCCTCGACCTCACCGCAGGCACGCAGCAGCTTCGAGAAGGCCTGCCGGTCGCCGAACTCCACGCCGTACGCGTTGACGTTCTGCCCGAGGAGCGTGACCTCGCAGACGCCCTCGCCGACCAGCGCGCGGACCTCTCCGAGGATGTCGCCCGGTCGACGGTCCTTCTCCTTGCCGCGCAGAGCCGGGACGATGCAGAAGGTGCAGGTGTTGTTGCAGCCGACCGACACCGAGACCCAGGCGGCGTACGCCGACTCGCGCCGGGTCGGCAGCGTCGAGGGGAACACCTCGAGCGACTCGAGGATCTCGACCTGCGCCTCCTCCTGCACGCGGGCCCGCTCGAGGAGCGCCGGCAGGGAGCCGATGTTGTGGGTGCCGAAGACGACGTCGACCCAGGGCGCCTTCCGGGTGATGGTGGCGCGGTCCTTCTGCGCCAGGCAGCCGCCCACCGCGATCTGCATCCCGGGCCGCGCGGCCTTCACCGGGGCCAGGTGGCCGAGGTTGCCGTAGAGCTTGTTGTCGGCGTTCTCCCGGACAGCACAGGTGTTGAACACGACGACGTCGGCCTGCTCGTCAGCGGGCGCGGCGACGTAGCCCGCCTCCTCCAGCAGCCCGGTCAGGCGCTCGGAGTCGTGGACGTTCATCTGGCACCCGTACGTCGTGACCTGGTAGGTGCGGGGAAGGCTGCTCATGACCGCCCCAGGGTACGGGGGCTGCGCGCCTAGGGTGTATCCACCATGACCGAGGACACCACACCGCACGGCCTGCACCGGCGATCCCTGCTGCTCGGCGGCGCGGGGCTCGGGGCCGGGCTCGTGACCAGCGCCGACCTCATCGACGTACCGGCTGCTGCGGCCGGCACCCGGACGCGGATCCACTTCCAGGGCGCGTTCAAGAATCCGAACACGCCGGACTGGCACTACCTGCCGTTCCGGGTGCCGCGCGGCGTCCGCGCGATCGAGGTCCACTACGACTTCAAGCCCCACGACACCGGGGCCGGCTTCAGCACCAACGTCGTCGACATCGGCATCTTCGACCCGTCGGGCAAGGGACTGGGCAACGCCGACGGGTTCCGCGGCTGGTCGGGTGGTGCGCGGCGGCACTTCCGGATCACCCATCGCTGGGCGACGCCGGGCTACCTCGCCGGCCGGATCACCCCCGGCCGCTGGCACGTCATCCTCGGCCCCTTCCTGATCACCGCGCCCGGTACGCCGTGGCACGTCACGGTCACCCTGGAGCACGGCAAGGCGACCGAGCCGGCGTTCGAGCCCGACCACGCGCCGGTCGCCGTACCCGGCACCGGGCCGGGTTGGTACCGCGGCGACCTGCACACCCACTCCGTCCACTCCGACGGCCAGTGGACGCCGGCGCAGCTGGTGGCGCAGGCCCGGGCCAACGGCCTTGACTTCCTCGGCACCTCCGACCACAACACCAACGCCGCGACCCGGGTCTTCGGCCGCGTGGTCCCGGACGGCTTCCTGGTGGTCAGCGGCGAGGAGGTGACGACCCGCAACGGCCACTGGCTGGCGACCGGTACGACGCCCGGCACCTGGGTCGACTGGCGCTACCGCGCGGCGGACCACCGGCTGGGCCGGTTCACCGACCTCACCCGCAGCCGCGGCGGCGTGGCGATCGCCGCCCACCCGTTCGTGCCGGTGCCGGGCACCCGCTGGGACTTCGGTACGACGTGGACCGAGGTCGACGCGGTGGAGGTGTGGAACGGGCCCTGGTCGTTCTTCAACCAGCTCACGCTGAACGCGTGGCAGCAGCAGCTGGTGGCCGGCGGGTACACGCCTGCGGTCGGCAACTCCGACTCCCACCACGACGGCCAGGTGGTCGGGCTCCCGCAGACGGTCTACCGTCTCGGCACGTTGTCGAGCGCGGAGATCGTGGCCGCAGCACAAGGCGGCCATTGCTGGATCGCGGAGTCGTCGGCGGTCGACCTGACCTTCAGCGCCACCGGCGCCGGTGCGACCACCACCGTCGGCGGGCCGGGCGACACTGTGACCCTGGGCGCCGACGAGCTGCTGGCGTGCGCGTTCACCGCGACCGGAGTGCCCGGCACCCTCGCCCAGCTGATCGGCAGCAGCGGGGTGCTGGCCTTCGCTGTCGCCGACAACGCGGGGGCGATCTCGCTACACACGAACGTCGCGGTCGCCGAGAGGTTCGCGCGGGTGGAGGTACGCCGCGGGACGGCCGCCGACCCGATGACCTACCAGTCGAACCTGCCGATGGTCGCCCTCACCAACCCGATCTTCCGCGCCTGACTCGTCGGTCGAGCGGATCTCGTCGGTCGAGCGCCTCGTTCGTCGGTCGAGCGATCTCGTCGGTCGAGCGCCTCGTTCGTCGGTCGAGCGCCTCGTTTCGGTCGAGGTCGTCGGTCGAGCGCCTCGTTCGTCGGTCGAGCGCCTCGTTCGTCGGTCGAGCGGAGTCGAGACCACGCGTCAGGAGCTCTGCTCCGCCGCCTCGACCTCACGCCGTACCGCCTCCATGTCGAGCTCGCGGACGGCGCCGATCAGCTGCTCCAGCGCCGACTCGGGCAGCGCGCCGGCCTTGCGGAAGACGAGGATCCCGTCACGGAAGGCCATCAGGGTCGGAATCGAGGTGATCTGGAGCGCGCCGGCGAGGCCCTGCTCGGACTCGGTGTCGACGCTGCCGAACGAGATGTCGGCGTGGGTCTCCGAGGCCTTCTCGTAGATCGGGGCGAACATCTGGCACGGGCCGCACCACGACGCCCAGAAGTCGACGAGCACGATCCCGTCGCCGGTGACGGTGGACTCGAAGTTCTGCTCGTTCAGGGTGGTGGTGGACATGCCGGATCCTCTGCTCGCGGGGTCGTTCCTGATCTCAGCACAGGGACGGCTCTCGGTATTCCACCTCACGGCAGCCCGTCGAGCCAGGCCAGGATCTCGGCGGCGACGTCGTCGGGCGTCCGATCAGTGTTGTCGATGCGCAGGTGTGGGTGCTCGGCGATGAGCGCGTCCGCGGGCGACGGCTGGTCGGTGTTCATCTGGATGCTCTCGAGGCCGCGGACGTTGGCGTCGGACCACTCGACGTCACGCTTGGACTTCTTCTCCGCGAGGCGGTACGGCGTGCGGTTGCGCGCGAGGCGGGTGTCCAGCCCGGCGTACAGCTCGACCATCGCGACGCGTCGCCCGGCCTCGACGAACGGCGCGAGGTGGGTGCGCATCCCGGCGGTGTCCTCAGGGAGGTCGAGTGCCCAGACCAGCGTGAAGACGAGGTCGGTGTCGGCGGCAGCGGCCTCCTCGAGCACGCGCTGGCGCCACTCGGCGAGGAGCCGGTTGAAGGGCGGGGTGCCGAAGTCGAAGACGTCGAGCAGCGGCTCGATCACGTGGTGGTTGTGGAAGAGGCGGAAGCTGCTGGCGTCCGCGACCGCGCGCCCGACCGTCATCTTGCCGACGGCGGGCGGGCCGAACACGAACAGCAGCGTCATGTCGCCAGGATCGCTGTCCCTCGGCTTGCGCGCGACTCAGTTGTCGAGCGGCTGGAGCACCTCGACCCGGTTGCCGTGCGGGTCGCGGACGTGGAAGCGGCGGTAGCCGGCGAAGGAGTCGCGCTCGCTCCAGTCGACGTCGCCGCCGGCCGCGGTGACCGAGCCGGCGATGGCGTACAGGTCGTCCACCACGAAGGCTGGGTGCGCCTTGCGGGACGGGACGACGGGGTCCTCGACGCCGACGTGGAGCTCCGCGCTGACGCCGCCGCGCACGTCGTACGCCCGGAACCAGGCGCCGCCGCGGGCCTTGAGGTCCTCGGGCTTCTCGACCTCGGTGAGGCCGATCCCGTCGCCGTAGAAGCGGCGTACGGCGTCCTCGCCGCCCGGCGGGCAGGAGACCTGGACGTGGTGCAGCGCGATCATCGCGTCGCCTCGGCGACCACGAAGATCCGGCGGAACGGCAGCACGACGCGGCCGTCGCGCTCGGGGTACGCCGTACGCAGCCGTCGCTTGAACTCCTCCTCGAACCCCGGCCGCAGGTCGTCCGGGAGCGCCTGCAGGGTCGGGCGGGCGCCGGTGCCGGAGACCCACGTGAAGACGGGGTCGGGGCCGGTCAGCACGTGGAGGTACGTCGTCTCCCAGGCGTCGACGCGGCAGCCGAGGGCGGCGAGCGCCTCGAGGTAGTCCTCCGGGTCATGGCTGCTCGGGACGGCGACGCCGCGGGTGTGCTCGGCGTACGGCGTCTCTGCGGCCAGTTCGGTGCGGATCGTGTGGCTGGGCTCGTCGAAGTTGCCCGGCACCTGGAAGGCGAACCAGCCGCCCGGACGCACCCGGCCGACCAGAGCCGGCAGCAGGTCGAGGTGGTCGGGGACCCACTGCAGCGTCGCGTTCGAGATCAGTACGTCGACAAGGTCGCCGGCGCGCGACCAGTCGCGCAGATCGGCCACGGCGAACTCGATCGAGGGATCGACGGCCTGCGCCTTCGCGATCATCTCCGGGCTGGAGTCGAGGCCGCGGATGTCCGCGTCGGGCCAGCGCGTGCGGAGCAGGGTGGTCAGGTTGCCGGGCCCGCAGCCGAGGTCGACCACGGTGGCCGGGGAGTCGGCGGCGACGCGCGCGACCAGCTCGACGAACGGGCGGCCGCGCTCGTCGGCGTAGGTGAGGTAGCGCTCGGGGTCCCAGGTGTGCGTCATGGGCTTCTCCTCAGAGTCTCTTGATGTCAAGATACTATCGTGCGAGGAACTCCTCTTGATGTCAAGATTCTCGACTGGTTCTAGACTAGGACGATGCGCGACGAGGTGGACGAGCTGCTCGAGGCCTGGGGCCGCGAGCGGAGCGACCTCGACCTGGCGCCGGTCGGGGTGTTCAGCCGGGTCAGCAGGCTGGCCCGGCGGCTCGAGCTTGCCCGGCGCGACGCGTTCGCCGCGCACGGGATCGAGCAGTGGGAGTTCGACGTACTGGCCGCCCTGCGCCGGACGGGCGCGCCGTACGAGCTGTCTCCGGGGCGGCTGCTCCGCGAGACGCTGGTGACCAGCGGCACGATGACCAACCGCGTCGACCGGCTCAGTGCGCGCGGGCTGGTGGAGCGCTACCCCGACCCCGACGACCGCCGCGGGGTGATCGTGCGGCTCACGGGCGAGGGCAAGTCGCGGGTCGACGCCGCTTTCGCGGCCCTGCTCGAGGCCGAGCACGAGCTGCTCGACACCCTCCCCGAACGCGACCGCGCCAAGCTCGCCTCCCTCCTCCGCGCCCTCCTCGCCCCCTTCGCCGACTCGGCGCAGAAGCACACCTGAACCACGCCGAGTCGGCGCAAAGAGACAGCAGAATGACGCCGAGTCGGCACAAAAGCGCATCAGATTTGCGCCGAGTCGTCATATGACGACTCGGCGAGCTACTCGAGTTCCTCGGCCGCCTCCAGCCACTCCAGCTCCAGTGACTCCCGCTCGGCCGCCGCCTCACTCAGAGCTCGCGACAGGGCGGTCAGCCGCTCGTGGTCGGCGGCATGGGTGAGCACCTCGGCGTTCAGCTCTGCCTCCCGCGCCGTGAGCTGCTCCAGGCGCTTCTCCACCCGGGCCAGCGTCTTCCGCGCGGTCCGCTCCTCCGCGCTGCCCGCGCGCGCCGCTCGCCGAGTCGTCATATGACGACTCGGCGCGATTTCCGCGTCTCTTTGCGCCGACTCGGCGAGTTCTGACTGCCTCTTTGCGCCGACTCGGCGGGCCAGGTAGTCGTCGACGCCGCCGGGGAGCATCGAGATCTGGCCGTCGTCGAGGAGGCCGTAGGTGACGTCGGTGACGCGCTCCAGGAAGTAGCGGTCGTGGGAGACCACGACCAGGGTGCCGGGCCAGTCGTCGAGGAAGTCCTCGAGCACGTTGAGGGTCTCGATGTCGAGGTCGTTGGTGGGCTCGTCGAGGAGCAGCACGTTCGGCTCGGTCAGCAGCAGCCGCAGCAGCTGGAAGCGGCGTCGCTCCCCGCCGGACAGGTCGCCGAGGCGCGCGGTCAGCCGGTCGCCGGTGAAACCGAAGCGCTCGAGCAGCGACGAAGCCGTCACCTCGCCCGTCGTCGTCGTCGCCACCCGGCGGATCGACTCCACACTGTCGAGCACCCGCGCCTGAGGGTCGAGGTCGTCGAGCGCCTGGGTCAGGTGCTGCAGGGAGACGGTGCGGCCCAGCTTCACCCGGCCGGCCGTGGGCGCCAGTGTCCCGTCGAGCAGCGACAGCACCGACGACTTGCCCGCGCCGTTCACGCCGACGATGCCCACCCGGTCGCCCGGCCCGAGCCGCCAGGTCGCGTGCGACAGCAGCACCCGGTCACCGCGCGCCAGGTCGACGTCCTCGACGTCGATGACGTCCTTGCCGAGCCGCTGGGTGGCGAAGCGCTGGAGCTCCAGCCGGTCGCGCGGCGGGGGCTCGTCCTCGATCAGGGCCGAGGCCGCGTCCATCCGGAACTTCGGCTTCGCGGTGCGCGCGGGCGCCCCACGCCGTAACCAGGCCAGCTCCTTGCGCACCAGGTTGCGCCGTCGTACCTCCGAGGCCGCCGCCTGCCGCTGCCGCTCCGCCTTGGCGAGCACGAACGCGGCATAGCCGCCGTCGTAGCTGTCGACCACGCCGTCGTGGACCTCCCAGGTCCGCTGGCACACCGCGTCGAGGAACCACCGGTCGTGGGTGACCACCACCAGCGCCGACGACAGCGAGACCAGGTGCTCGGCCAGCCACGCCACGGCCTCGACGTCGAGGTGGTTGGTGGGCTCGTCGAGGACGACGAGGTCGTGCTCGTGGAGCAGCAGCTCGGCGAGCGCGCAGCGTCGGCGCTCGCCGCCGGAGAGCCCGACCACGGCCCGGTCGAGCTCGACCCCGGCCAGCAGCTCGGTGACGATCTCGCGGGTGCGGGGCTCGGCGGCCCACGCGTGGTCGGGCTTGCCAGCCAGTACGGCGTCACGCACCGAGTGCGTGTCGTCGAGGGTGTCGCCCTGGTGGAGGTAGCCGATCGCCAGGCCCCGCGACATCGTGGCCCGCCCACTGTCCGGCGGCTCCTGCCCGGTCAGCACCTGCAGCAGCGTCGTCTTGCCGTCGCCGTTGCGGCCGACGACCCCGATCCGCTCCCCCACCGACACCCCGAGCGAGACCTCGGTGAGCAGCGGCCGCACGCCGTACGCCTTGGAGACCCGCTCCAGGTTCACCAGGTTGCTCACGTCGCCACCACGTGGGCGCCGGCGACCGGCCCGTGCGCGACCAGTACGACGCGCTGCTCACTGGGAGACGAGCCGGCGGAGAGGGTCGCGGCCACCGACCGCGCATGGTCGGCGGACTCGCACAGGAACACGCACGTCGGCCCCGACCCCGACAGCAGTCCGCGCAGAGCGCCCGCGTCGACGCCCTCGACGATCAGCGCCGCCAGGTCGGGCCGCAGGTCGAACGCCGCCTGCTCGAGGTCGTTGTGCAGGGCCGCAGCCAGCCGGCGCGGCTCGCCGCTGGCCAGCGCGGCCAGGATCTCGTCGGGTGGATCGGGCACCAGCGGCGCGTCCGGCCGCACCTCGTCGTAGTGGCGGTAGACCGCCGGCGTCGACATCCCCTCGGCCGACGGCACGATGACCCACCACCACGAGCCCTCGTCGGTGAGCGGCGTGACCACCTCGCCGTGCCCCTCGCCGAGCGCGGTGCCGCCGTGCAGCGCGAACGGTACGTCGCTGCCGAGCCCGGCGGCCAGCACCAGCAGGTCCTCGTCGGAGGTGCCCAGGTCGTGCACCCGGTCCAGGGCGACCAGCGCGGCGGCCCCGTCGGCGGAGCCACCCGCCAGGCCTCCCGCGATCGGGATGGACTTGTCGACGCGCACCGCGGCCCCCACCGGCCGCCCGTGCAGCGCCGCCAGCCCGGCCGCGGCCCGGTCGACGATGTTGTGCCCCGGCGGCGGCAGGTGGTCGGTGTCGATGTACGACGCCACCTCGGTCGCCACCGACAGCTCGGAGGCCGCGGTCACGGTGAGGTCGTCGTACAGGCTCACCGCCTGGTAGACCGTCACCAGCGTGTGGAAGCCGTCCGGCCGAGGTGCGCCGACCCCGAGCAGCAGGTTGATCTTCGCGGCGGCGCGGACCGTGAGCGTCATGACAGCGCCTCCGCGATCCGGGCGAACTGCTCGACCGTCAGCGACTCCCCGCGCGCCATCGGGTCCACCCCGGCCGCGGTCAGCGCCTCGGAGGCGTCGGAACCCGAGGCGACGAGACCACGCAGCGCTCCCCGCAGAGCCTTGCGGCGGTGGGCGAACGCCGCGTCGACGACGGTGAACACCTGCTCACGCGTCGCCGTCGTCACCGGCGGATCGCGGCGGGTCCAGGCGACCAGGCCGGAGTCGACGTTGGGGGCGGGCCAGAACACGTTGCGGCCGACCGCGCCGGCACGCCGTACGTCGGCGTACCAGGCCGCCTTCACGCTGGGCACGCCGTACACCTTGGAGCCGGGCGCGGCCGCGAGCCGGTCGGCGACCTCGGCCTGCACCATCACCAGGCCACGCTCGAGGCTCGGCAGCAGGCTCAGCAGGTGGAGGAGCACCGGCACGGAGACGTTGTAAGGCAGGTTGGCGACCAGCGCGGTCGGCGGCGGGCCGGGGATCTCCTCGATCCGCATCGCGTCGGCGAGCACCACCTCGCAGCGCGAGGCCAGCCCACCGGCGTACGTCGCAAGGGTCTCGGGCAGCGCGGCGGCCAGCACCGGGTCGACCTCCACCGCGACGACCCGGGAGACCTCCCCGAGCAGCCCGAGCGTCAGCGACCCGAGTCCCGGCCCCACCTCCAGGACCACGTCGTCCGGGCCCACACCCGCGGCCCGGACGATCCGGCGCACCGTGTTGGCGTCGATCACGAAGTTCTGTCCGCGCTGCTTGGTCGGGCGTACGTCGAAGCGTGCGGCGAGGGAACGAACGTCCGCCGGCCCGAGCAGTCTCGGGCCGGCGGACGTCATGAGCGCCAGCCTAGGGGGGTGTCAGGCCGGCGCCGCGGCGGTCGGCGTACAGGTCGTGGCCGTCTGGGGGGTTCGGCCCCGATCGCGCGACCGCCGGGCTTTGGGGTGGTCAGCGAGGCAGACCCAGCCCGGCCGAGCAGGCCGGCCAGGCGCCGTAGCCACCGCTGGCGTCGCGGATCTTGGTCGCGATCGCGATCTGCGTCTCTCGCGAGGCGTTGCTCGGCAGGCCGGAACCGCCGTTCGCCTGCCAGGTGCCGAGCGAGAACTGCAGCCCGCCGTAGTAGCCGTTGCCGGTGTTGGTGGCCCAGTTGCCGCCGGACTCGCACTTGGCGATCGCGTCCCACACCGAGGAGCCGGAGGCGAAGTTGCTGGTCGCGACCACCTTGGTGCCGACCTTGTCGATCTGCGCGACCGGGGCCTTCAGCACGTGCTGGGTGACCACCTGACGGGCCACGAGATGGCCGTTGCGGAAGACGATCCGGTAGGTCACGTCACGCGACCCGGGGCGGCCGGCACGGATGACCGTGCTGTGACCCTCGAGCATCGTGGAGTCCTCGTGCTTGACCGTGGTGTAGCCGACCGACTCGCCGGCGATGTGCCGGTGCACGATCCGGACCCTGGTCAGCACCAGCCGGTCACCGTCACCGAGGACGTGACGCAGGCCGGGGCGGACGACGTCGTGCTTGCCGAGCGACACGTGCAGCGCCGCGAGGGCCTGCTTGACGGTCACGGCCGAGATGGTCTTGTGCTGCGCATGCCGGCCGCCGAGGACCACGGTGAGCTTCTTGGGGGTGGCCACGGTGATCCGCAGGCCGTCGCGGGTGATGCCCGCCCCGCGGCTGACCGACAGCGAGGCGCGGTCGAAGCTGCGGTTGATCTGGTTCAGCGCTCCGCGCACATCGGTGGCCGTCACCCAGTACGTCGACGCGGTGCCGTCGACGTTCAGCTTCAGCGGCTTGCCGTAGCGGACCGCGATCGTGGTGCCGTCACTGACGTGCTGGTCGACCGCGGGAGCGACCTCGTCGTGCCTGCGCAGCGTGATGCCCTGGTCCGACAGGACCTGCCCGACCGTGTCACCGCTCGCGGTGACGTGCTTGATGTGGCCGTCCACGTTGAGGGTCACCGAGGTGCCCATCGAGGCGTAGCCGACGGTGGTGCCGACCACGGCCACTGCGGCGACCGCCGCGGCGCCGGCCAGCGCTGCCTTGCTCTTGCTGATGCGTTCGAGCTTCTGGCGCACAACTCTCCAGACGTCGTACTCTCCGGGCCTCGGGAGTGGCACCATGCGCTCTCACACACCCTGCGCGGAGCCGAGGGGCGGCTTCCACCAGGGGCCACACCTGTATGCGGTGCGGCCACGGCGCCGGTCGATCTCTCACCCGATCCCGGCCAACAGTCAACAGACCCTACGCACAGTCCCACGCCTGCCCAACTCCTCGCAGGCGATCTGTTCACAACGTGAGCAGCGTCTCCATGTCCGAAACCCGCGATTCCCGGCGGGCTACCAGGGGCCGCCGAACGCCGCCTCGGTGTTCGCGTCGATCGCCTGGCACAGAGTGGTCAGGTCCTCGCCGCGGGTCTCGGCCATCGCCCGCACCGTCACCGGCACGAGGTACGACGCGTTGGGGCGGCCGCGGTACGGCGTCGGGGTCAGGAACGGCGCGTCGGTCTCGACCAGCACCCGGTCCAGCGGCGTGACCGCCAACGCGTCGCGCACGGGCTGGGCGTTCTTGAAGGTGACGGTCCCGGCGAAGCTCAGCCAGGCGCCGCGATCCAGGCACGCCCGGGCGAACCGCGGGTTGCCCGAGAAGCAGTGCATCACCCAACGCTCGGGGGCACCCTCCGCGTCGATCACGTCGAGGATCTCGTCGTGGGCGTCGCGGTCGTGGATGACCAGCGTCTTGTCGAGCCGCTTGGCCAGGTCGATGTGCCGTGCGAACGACTCCACCTGCGCGGCATGCCCCTCGGGACCGGTGCGGAAGTGATCGAGCCCGGTCTCCCCGACCGCTCGCACCTTCTCGTGCGACCCGGCCAGACGCTCGATCTCCGCAAGCGCATCGTCGAGGCGACCCTCGGCAGCGAGCCGCGGGGCCTCGTTGGGATGCAGAGCCACGCCCGCGACGAGGGTGTCGTGCTCGAGGGCGGCGTCGACGGCCCACTGAGCACCCGGGAGATCGCAGCCGATCTGCACGATCCGACGTACCCCGACCTCGGCGGCCCGGGTGAGCGCCTCGGAAGTCTCGAGCCACTCGCCGTCGGCGATGTCGAGGTGGCAGTGGTTGTCGACGACCGGGTGGGGCAGCGGCTCGGGCGCCGGTGGCCGCTCCCGGTCGCGTGGCCGGCCCTGCTCCTCCGCGCGGCTCCGGGTCGGCTCGCTCACGACGACTCCTCCTCCGCATCGGATCCGATGCCGTGGACCGCGTCGTACACCCGTCGCTTCGGTACGCCGGCCCGCGCGGCGACCGCGCGGATGGCGTCCTTGCGCGGCTCACCCTCCTCCTCCATGGCCGCCACGGCGTCGCGGAGCGAGTCGGCGTCCTGCGCCACGTCCGCGCCCGCGACCGCGCCGCTCACCACGATCGTGACCTCACCACGCACCCCTTCCTCGGCCCAGCCGACCAGGTCGCCCAGCGGTCCACGTCGTACCTCCTCGTGGGTCTTGGTCAGCTCGCGACAGACCGCGGCCGGGCGGTCGGCGCCGAAGGCCTCGGCCAGCGCGGTCAGGGCGGCGGCGGTCCGGTGGGGTGCCTCGAAGAAGACCAGGGTCCGCTGCTCGGTGGCCAGCCCGGCCAGCCGTCGCGCCCGCTCCCCGCCCTTGCGGGGCAGGAACCCCTCGAAGCAGAACCGGTCGACCGGCAGCCCGCTCACCGCCAGCGCGGTCAGCACCGCCGACGGCCCCGGTACGGCGGTCACCACGATCCCGGCGTCGACCGCGGCGACCACCAGCCGGTAGCCCGGGTCCGAGACGCTCGGCATGCCCGCGTCGGTCACCAGCACCACGCGGTCGCCGGCCACCAGCCGCTCCACCAGACCCGGCGTACGCGCCGCTTCGTTGCCCTCGAAGTAGGAGGTGACGCGACCCTTCACGTCCACGCCCAGCTCGGCGGCGAGCCGCGCGAGCCTCCGGGTGTCCTCGGCGGCGATCACGTCGGCCCCGGCGAGCTCGGCAGCGAGCCGCGGAGGGGCATCGGCGGCCTGCCCGATCGGCGTGGCTGCGAGCACCAGGACACCGGTCGGGGAAGCCACGTCTCCGATCATGTCAGCCTGGGAGCGGCACGTAGAGTGCAGCACCGTGACGACCCGAGCCACCGCGACCCGCGCGGGCCGCCGGATGGAGGGGCTGTCCTACGACGAGGACGGCCGGCCCGTCCCGCTGGCCGGGGAGCGAGCCCGGGGCCGACGCTCGCTCGAGGACCCGTTCATCGGCTGGACGGCGACCCTGTCGATCACCCTGGTCGGGCTGTTCCTGCGGCTGTGGAAGCTCGGCACGCCGCATGCCTTCGAGTTCGACGAGACCTACTACGCCAAGGACGCCTGGTCGCTGTGGCACTTCGGCTACGCCCGGGACTACATCGACAACGACGGCGGTGTCGCCAACAAGCACATCCTCGCCGGGCAGACCACCGGCCTGTGGAAGCCCGACGCCTCGATGGTCGTCCATCCCGAGGTCGGCAAGTGGCTGATCGGCCTCGGCGAGAAGACCTTCGGGTTCACCCCGCTCGGCTGGCGCGTCGTACCCGCCATCGTCGGCACCCTGCTGATCCTGGTGATGATCCGGTTCGTACGACGCCTCACCGGCTCGACCTTGCTCGGCTGCATCGCCGGCGTCCTGGTGTGCTTCGACGGGCTGGCGTTCGTCCTCTCCCGACTGGCCCTGCTCGACATCTTCGTGGCCTTCTTCGTGTTGTGTGCCGTGCACTGCCTGGTCCTCGACCGGGACTGGTACCGCGCCCGGATGGCCCGACTGGTGCCCGGCCAGATCGAGGAGGGCTGGGGACCCGTCCGGGCGCTGCTGTTCCGCCCGTGGCTGCTCGCCTCCGGCGTCCTCTGGGGCCTGGCCTGCGGCAGCAAGTGGGAGGCCGCGTACCCGCTGGCCGCCTTCGGGGTCCTCGTGGTCGCCTGGTGCGCGGGCGCCCGCAGGTCGTTCGGCGTCACCTGGTCCGGGCCGAAGGCGCTGCTCGCGGACGGCCTACCGGCGTTCGCGCACCTGGTGCTCGTCGCGTTCGTCGTCTACGTCGCCACCTGGACCGGCTGGCTGATGCACTCCAGCCAGTACGCCGAGTATCTCGGCGACAGCCAGTACACCCACTACGTCTCCGGCGGCTCCCACTGTGGGAAGAACATCGCCTTCGACAACTCCAAGCAGTGGCCAGCGCACGACGCGACCGTCGACCACGGCCTGGCGGGCTTGGCCCAGGGCCTCAACTCGCTGTGGCACTACCACCGCGACGTCTACATGTTCCACACCCATTTCCTGACCGGGTGCACCCACACCTACGCCTCCCAGCCGCGGGGCTGGTTGTTGCTGAACCGGCCCGTCGGTGTCGACGCCCAGACCGGCATCAAGCCCGGCGTGGGCGGCTGCGACGCCGCGAAGGGCAGCGACTGCCTGCGCCAGGTCCTGCTCCTCGGCACCCCGGCCCTGTGGTGGGGCGGCATTCTGGCGCTCCTCTACGCCGTTCTGATGTGGGTCGGCGCCCGCGACTGGCGGTTCGGCATCGCCGTGGTCGGAGCCGCCTCGACCTGGCTGCCGTGGTTCCTGTACGCCGGGCGGCCGATCTTCAGCTTCTACTCGATCATCACGCTGCCGTTCCTGGTCCTGGCGATCACGCTGGCGCTCGGCAAACTGCTGGGCACCTCACGAGAACCGTCGCCCCGGCGCACGGTCGGCGTCGTGATCGCCGGCTCGTACGTCGTGCTGGTGATGCTGAACTTCGCGTGGTTCTGGCCGATCTACACCGACGGCCTGCTCACCCACAGCGAGTGGCTCCAGCGGATCTGGTTCTCCCGCTGGATCTGACCGCCCGTCGTCCGAGCTGCTCGTCGGTCGAGCTTGTCGAGACCACGATCCCCGTCGACCGAACGACCCTCGTCGGTCGGTCGAGCGAAGTCGAGACCACGACCCCCGTCGACCGAACGACCCTCGTCGGTCGAGCGAAGTCGAGACCCGGCTACTGGTGCCCGGCGATCGTGTGCGGCAGGTAGCCGTCGCTCAGGTCCGCGACCTCGTCGTCGGTGAGCTCCAGATCGACCGCGGCCACCGCGTCGTCCAGGTGCTCACGCTTGGTGATCCCGACGATCGGTGAGGTCACCGCCGGCTGCGCGAGCAGCCAGGCGAGCGCCACCTGCGCCGGCGACACCTCTCGCCGTTCGGCCAGGGCCAGCACCTTCTCGACCACGGCCCGGTCCTCGTCGCGGTAGAGCGAGGCACCGAACTGGTCGGAGTCCGAACGGGCGGTGCTGGTGTCCCACGGCCGGGTGAGGCGGCCGCGCGCGAGCGGGCTCCACGGGATCACGCCGACGCCCTGGTCCGCGCAGAGCGGGAGCATCTCCCGCTCCTCTTCCCGGTAGATCAGGTTGTAGTGGTTCTGCATCGAGACGAACGGCGTCCAGCCGTGGGTCTGGGCGACATGCTGGGCCTTGGCGAACTGCCAGGCGTACATCGAGGACGCCCCGAGATATCGGACCTTGCCGGCCCGCACCACGTCGTGCAGCGCCTCCATCGTCTCCTCGATCGGCACCTGGGGGTCCCAGCGGTGGATCTGGTAGAGGTCGACGTAGTCGGTCTCGAGCCGGCTCAGGCTGGCGTCGATCTCCTGCAGGATCGCCTTGCGCGAGAGCCCGGCGCCGTTGGGGCCGGGACGCATCCGGCCGTTGACCTTGGTGGCGAGTACGACGTCCTCGCGGGCCGCGTGCTTCCACAGCGTGCGACCGGTGTACTCCTCGCTGGTGCCGGCGGAGTAGACGTTCGCGGTGTCGAAGAAGTTGACGCCCGCCTCGAGGGCGGCCCGGATGATCTCGTCTGCGAAGCCTTCGTCCTTGGTCCACGGCCGGTCCTGGCCGCCGTCGCCCCAGCTCATGCAGCCGACGGTGACGCGCGAGACCTCGAGTCCGGTGTTGCCGAGCCTGGTGTACTGCATCGTGCTCTCCTCCGAGTCGCTCCGAGTCGCTTCACCCCAACCCTGCCACGTCGTCCGAGAGGCCCGCCCATGACCCGAACCGCCGTCACCACCTCCGATGCCCCGGCGGCCCTGGGGCCCTACAGCCAGGCGATCGTCGCCCAGGGGCTGGTGTTCTGCTCGGGGATGCCCGGGATCGACCCGGCGACGGGCACCGTCCCGGACGGCATCGAGGCACAGACCGAGCAGGCGCTGATCAACCTGGACGCCGTGCTGAGCGCGGCCGGCTCGTCGCTGTCACATCTGGTCAAGACCACGATCTTCTACACCGACGTGGCCGACTTCCCGGCGCTGAACACGGTCTACGAGCGCTTCATGCCCGAGCCGCCGCCGGCCCGATCCGCCCCCGCGAACGTGCAGCTGCCGCGTGGCCTGCTGGTCTCGATCGAGGCGATCGCGACGCTGGCAGACGACTGAGAAATGGGCGGCAGACAGGGGCCGGGGAAACGCGTCACGCGTGCGTCGCGAACGACGCACGCGTGACGCCTAGCCCCCCGGCCAAGCACTGCCTGTCCTTCGTGGTGATGCGTGGTGCCGAGCCCCCCAGCTCGTGACCGATCGTAGGTCGCGGCCTGGTCACAACGAACCACCCCTAACAAATTTGCCTCCAATCTTCCCCGGTTTGGCACATTTAGTGACCGTAAGTGCCATACGTCGGTCACAATCAGCCCATGGACCCTGCAGACGCAGCTTTGCTCAAGGAGATCGACCCCGCTCAGCTGGGCGATCGGCTACGTGCTGCCCGCGTGGCGAAGGGCTGGACCCAGACCCACCTCGCCGGTGAGCACATCTCCGTCGGCTACGTCTCGCGGATCGAGTCCGGTCAGCGGCGTCCGAACGCCTCGGTGCTCGACGACATGGCCAACCGGCTCGGCGTACCCGTCGAGCACCTGCTGCGCGGGGTCACGTCGCGTGAGTACGACGAGATCAAGCTGACCCTCGACTTCGCCGAGCTCTCCCTCGAGTCGGGCGAGCACGTCGAGGCCGAGTCGCAGGCGCGTCAGGCGCTGGACCGCGCCGTCGCCGGCTTCGCAGGACGAGCTCGCCTACCGCGCGCGCTACCTGTCGCGCGGGCCCTGGAAATCTGGGTTACCTCGACGACGCCATCCTCGAGCTCGAGCCGTTGGTCTTCGACGCTCCGAGAGGGCGGCTCCTGCGGATCAAGTGCGCGATCGCCCTGAGCCGCTGCCTGTCGCGACTCGGGCGACTTCGCGAAGGCGACCGAGGTCGGCGAGACGCGTCCTGGCCAAAGCTCGCAGGCACCCACGCTCGACAGCGCAGACGAGGCCGTCCAGATGGCGGTGACCCTGGCAGCGGCGTACTACGAGCGCGGCGACTCAGGCCAGGCCGTCCGCACTGTGTCGCAAGGCCATGACGAAGGCCGAGGGCACTGGAGTCCCCAACGGCACGGGCCGTCGGCGTACTGGAATGCCAGCATCTTCGAGGCGCAGCAGGGTTTTGTCAGCAACGCCGTGCCCTCTGGCGGAGCGGGCGCTGGCCCTGCTCGTCGGAGGGCCAGGACAGCCGTAACCTCGCGCGGCTTCGCACTGCGCTCGGCACCATGCAGCTGCGCCTCGACCCGCCCGACGTCGCCGAGGCGAAGGCCAGCACCTCGACGAAGGCCGCCGAAGAACTGGCCTGGTCCAGCGCGAGCGTTGTCGAGATCGGCAGCAACAAACTCGCTCGCGCTCGGGCGCTACTATCCTTCGAGGGCGCCTCGAGCGGCCGAAGCGTCATGTGCGCTCTATGTCATCGCGTTGGCGACCGTCGAGCGCGCCCGCTCCTGGCTGCCGATGCTCAGTCCCTGGCCGGGCAATCTCGTCTGACGTGCGGCGACTTCGAAGCGCCAAGGCAGCCTACCGTCAATGCGGTCTTCGTTCTCGACCGGGGTCGGTGCCGACCGCGGATGCCGCCCAACTGTGGTTCGAGCTCGCCGACCTGCTCGAGGACGTCGGCGACTTCGAAGCGCCGCGCGAGCCTATCGCAGTGCCGCAGCGTCCACCGGCCTTCGAGCTCTCCCGGGTTCGCGCGTCCAAGCATTCCAAGGCGCCGAAGCTCCCTGGTGATGCTATCGTGTCAGGTCGCTCGACTCCCAGACTCGAGCGAATTCGCGACCGTCAGGTCAGACGTTCAGCAGCACCAGGTCTCGCTGCTGCGCGAGGGCGTGACGTGGGACGTGCCCGCGTTGTTCGCGGTAGCCGGCGCTGCGGCTGCTGCGCCGAGCGTCGCCACGAGGGCCGTGGCGATGGCGGCGAACTTCATCTTGGTCTGACGAGACATGTCAATTTCTCCCTGTGTGGTGCCGGTCCCCGAGCTCCGCGGTCATCATGGGGCATGCCCAGGCAAATTAGGAAGTCTTGACAATCGCCGGAGCGTCGGCGGTTGGCACATTTCCGTGTGATCTTGCGCGCCTTCCCCACTCTTTCACGCGTGCGCGGCCCTTCTGACGGGTCCTAACGTAAAATTCACGTAGTTTCCGCGATTCCCGCACCTGACCAGGGCCGCCGTGTAAACTCGAGTCAACATCGGGAGGCAACCCCCCAGCTTCCAGATGCAGACCTCGCCGGCGCCAGCCCCCCAGGCCCTCCAGCCAGGTCCGTGACCGGAACCTTCCAGTCGCGCCAGACCCCCCGCACTCGTGCGGGGGGTCAGTACATTTCCGAGGATCTGTACGCCGGTTGGGCCGGGCCCTCGGGCCCGGCCCAACCGGGTCCACCACTCGATCGGGACGCGGTCAGCCAGTGGGTCCCGACAGCGCCGGGTTGTCGATCTCGGCGGCCAGGATCGCTGCCATCCCGGCGTCTCCGTCGTCGCCCAGGGCGGCGCCGTGCAGCATCGCCCGCACCGTGAGCTCCCGCATCCCGGTCCTCGACGACCGGTCATGCATCTCCTCGACCCAGCCAGCGGTGCGGGGATCGTGGTGGCGACGGCCCAGGTCGCAGAGCGCGTCCAGGATGTGCACGTCGAGCCAGACGTAGGGATCGGCGGCCCGGTTGCAGCGGGCCCGGGCGTCGAGCAGCCCCACGATTGCCGCGTCCGCCTCGCCGGAGGCCTCGGCCACGAGGGCGAGGCCGCGCGCCGAGATCCCTTCCCAGCAAGGGTCTCCGATCTGACAGGCCCGGGCCCAGGACTGCTCGAGTGACTCCGAGGCGCCGGCGACGTCGCCGCGATCGAGCAACGCCTGACCGAGGAGAGCTTGCGGCCACGGACGGAACGACAGCCAGTGGTCCGCCTCGGTGGCCGCGAGCGCGGCCCGGAGCCGCACCTCGGCCTCACCCGGCTCGCCGCGCAGCAGGCAGATCCGGCCCAGCATCGAGAGCGCGTACGCCTCCCGACGTGGTTCGCGCAGCTTCTTCGAGAGGCGGACCGCGTCCTCGAGCAGGCGCCGGGCCCGTGGGTAGTCGGCGATATCGCTGGCCACCGAGCCCAGGTAGGTCATCGCCTTGACCACCGTGGCCGGCACCTCCGACCCGTCCACGACCTGGGTGAGCCAACGCTCGGCCCGGTCGTAACGGGCGCGCAGGAAGTCGACGTACCCCAGCTCGGCGCGCGCTCGGGCGGCCGCCTCCGCGTCGCCGTCGGCCAGGGCGATCCGCTCGACCTCCGTCAGCGTCGCCACCCCTTCCTCGTCGAGGCCGCCCAGGGTGTGGATGAGAGCCTCGGCCAGCACCAGCCGGGTCTCGACCCGCAGGCTCTGCACCTGGGCGCGGTCGGCCAGCCGGACCGCTGCCTCGTACGACGCGACCCCCGTGGCGAGCGCCCCCGCCGACACCGCGGCCGTCCCGGCCTCGGTCATCGCCTTGATCCCCGTCACGTCGATGGCCTCCGTGGCTGCCCGGCGCTCGCGCAGCGCGAGCCGGACCGCGGCCCCGGGTGCCTCGCCCAGCTCCTGCTCGGCGGTGGCCACCCAGGCGTCGTACTGGCGCTGCGCCGTCTCGTCATCGCCGGCCAGGCGGTAGATCCTGATCAGCAGGGCCTGGTGGTTCTCGTCGAGGGGACTCATCAGGGCCGCCCGGACGGCCAGGTCGCGGGCGCGTGCCAGGTCATCGCGCGAGAGATAGCCCAGTGCTGCCTCGTGCAGGATGGACTCCGACGCCGCGGAGAGGCGCCGTCGCTGCGAAAGCAACCAGGCCTCGTACGGAGCAGCGTGGGCCACGGAGAGGCCGTCGAGGAGCTCCGCCCCGAGCCCCGGCAGGTCGACGGCGTCGCGCCAGTGACCGTGCACCAGTACGTCGACGTCGACGCGCGCACCGTCGGGCAGGGCCAGGTCGACCGGGTCGCCGTCGAGCACTCCGCCGGGGCCGAGCCCCCGGCGGATCTCGGCCAGGCTCCAGCGCAGTGCCCGCAGCGGGTCGTCCGCCTCGGCGAACAGCAGCGACGCCAACCGGCTCCGGGTCGGCGGGCGCTCGGCGAGGAGCAGGAACGCAAGGACCGCCCAGCTCTTCCTGCTCCGGAAGCGGTACCCGGCGGCGCCGTCGATCTCGAGTGCCGGGCGGCCGAGCAGCTGGATCGAGAGGCCGGCCGCGGCCCAGGCCGCTCTCTCGCTGCGCATGCTCGCTCCGACGTCGTGGGGTGACGCGATCATCGCCGGGGCCGGTCGCCCGTCCGGCGCCCTGGCAGCGTGTGCCAGGAGGTGCGCACCCAGACTCGCACACCCGCTGCGCCGGACGGGTCCAGCCGACTCGCGGCCGGACCGCCGGTGACGGTGTGCCTCACGCGCCCTCGGAGACGGTGAAGATCTCGTCCGCGACCAGGCCGTGCGCCTGGCGGTGCACGGTGTGGGCGGTCTCGGCGTCGGGGGCCTCGACCAGGCAGAAGATCTTCCCCGCTGCCTCGTCGACCCAGTAGCGCAGGTAACTCACGCCGTACGGACCCTGGGTCGCGAGGTCGGCCTCGTGGGCCGCCGCGACGTCGGAGGCCGAGACCCCGCCCTCGACCGTGTGTGCGTCCATGAACAGTGCCATGTTGGTGCCTTTCGGTGTCCTGCCCGACGCGGTTCGTCGGGCGAGACACCCATCGGACCAAGACCCCGTGTGACGGTGTGTGTGACGATCACCGGGTGCCGGTCCGGCTCGCCGATCGGTCGAATGACATCGTCCGCGCAGGCGGTGGAGCGGCTATGTTCGCGTCGTGCGGCAGCGCTTTCTCGAGACGGTGAGCTGGTGCGTGTCACCAGTCCGCCTCCCCGGGGTTACCCCGGGGGCCACCGGAACGTTCGGGCACGGCACCACGCGCGAAGCGCTGCGCTCCGCTGCAGGAACTCGCGCGCACGACGAGACAGGTCGAGCAGCGCTGCCGCACAGATCGCCGACGACGCGGCCCGGACGTCGGTGAGGGCGGACCTGGCGCGGGCGCTGGCTTCGGGTTTCCTCGCCGGGAAGTGGACCCAGGAAGGGCTGGTGCAGAGCGGGTCGATCGTCCTGGGCCGCCGGCGCCGCTGGCTGAAAGCCCTGGCCCGGCAGACGATCGAGCTCTACCCGCGGCCCCCGCACGACCGACCCCGCGAGCTCGCGACACTGATCGCGACGCGGCCGGCCGCCAAGAAGGCGGCGGGGGACGGCCCGGTGGTGTTCACCGTCGCACCCACCCGGATGGTCTCCAACCGCTGGCGGTTGCCGGCGCTCGACGACCTCGACGACGTCGCCCGCTTCGTGGACGTCACCGGCTCCGAGCTGGACTGGTTCGCCGACCCTCGACACTGGGCCCGCACGGCGACCGACGTGCCGCTGCAGCACTACCGGGCCAGCCACCGGGTGGCGCCGAGCGGAGCGATCCGAGTGCTCGAGGCGCCCAAGGCACGACTCAAGGGCATCCAGCGGCTGCTGCTCGACGAGGTCGTGTCGTTGGTCCCTCCGCACGACGCGGCTCGGGGCTTCCGACCGGGCGGCTCGGTGCGGTCGTACGCCGCTCCTCACGCCGGGCGGTCCGTCGTACTGCGGCTCGACCTGGAGTCGTTCTTCGCCAGCGTCACCGTGGGCCGGGTCTACGGGATCTGGCGAGCAGCCGGGTACCCCGAGCCCGTCGCGCACTGCCTGGCCGGGCTGATGACCTGCGTCCTGCCGCTGTCGTCCTGGCGGGCCGTACCGCGGCCCGCCAGCGACGCGCTGCTCGACGCCCACTGGCGGCTGGGCCGACGGCTCGCCGTACCGCACCTGCCGCAGGGGGCGCCCACGTCGCCGGCGGTGGCCAACCTCTCGGCGTTCCGCCTCGACGTGCGGCTCACGGCGCTGGCCAGGTCATGGGGAGGTCGGTACACGCGGTACGCCGACGACCTCGCCTTCTCCGGCGGCCGCGGCTGGGGCACCGGTACGTCGAGGCTGCTCGAGGCCGTGGACGAGATCGTGCGCGACGAGGGGTTCCGGCTCAACCCGCGGAAGACCGGCGTCATGCCCCGGGCGGGGCGGCAGACCCTGGGCGGGCTCGTCGTCAACCAGCGGCCGCGCGTGGGCCGCGCCGAGGTCGACGTACTCCGGGCCATCCTGCACAACTGCCGCCGGCACGGCCCGAGCAGCCAGAACCGCGCAGAGCATCCTGCGTTCCAGGAATACCTGCGCGGCCGCATCGCGTGGGTCGCCCAGCACGACCCGGTGCGTGGCGCTCGGCTGCTGGCCGAGCACGAGGCGATCAGCTGGGATCGCTGAGTCCGCCTGCCTGGGCTCCTCGATCAGTGGAGGACGGGTCGGTAGCTGAGCTCCTGAGTGTTGCGGTCGAGGGTCCGGCTCTCGATCAGCTCGAGGTCGAAGTCGGTCGCGCCACCGAAGATGGGTCCCTCACCGGTCTGACCGGTGATGACCGGGAAGACGGTCACCTGGACGCGGTCGACCAGGCCGGCGGCCATCAGCGCCCAGTTCAGCGACAGGCTCCCGTGCGAGCGCAAGGGTACGGCGGACTCCTCCTTGAGCCTGGTGACGATCTCGACGGCGTCGCCAGCGGCCACGGTCGCGGTCGGCCAGTCGAGGGGCTCCTCGAGCGTGCTCGACACCACCGTGATCGGCAGGCTTCTCATCGCGGTGACCCAGGGGTCGAGTACCTCGGGGTCCTCGTCGGTGGTGGTCAGCATCTGCACGAACTCGCGGTAGGTGGTGGCCCCGAAGACCATCCGCTGCTCCTCGCCGTACAGCTCGAGGCGGTGGTCGAGCAGCTCCGGACCCTGCTTGCCCCAGTAGCCACCCCAGTCGCCATGGTGGGAGCCGTAGCCGTCGAGGCTCATGAAGACGTCGAACGTGTAGGTGGCGGTCATGTCCCTCTCCTCGGTGCGCAGCGAATCGATCCCTGTACCCGCAGTGACCGCCGCGGAAACCTTGGTGGTGCTGCCCTGCGGTACTAGGACGTAGGTTCACTACCCCCGGCCGCGGCTGATTTCTAGACTCGCCGTACTGCGCGTCACCTCCCCCCGACTCCAGGCCGGACGCGCTTCTCGGCTCTCACTCGGTCGGCCTGGGCTCGAAGGACATGTCATGAATCTCGCGCGCCTGCTCCGTGCTGCCCTCATCCCGGCGGCTGCCCTCACCCTGCTCGGCGGACACGCCGTACTCGACTCAGCCAACGCCGCCGGAACCAGCGTCGGCCCCCTCAGCGTCAAGACGGCGTCCCTCGCGGGCAGCCAGCTGACGGTGGAGGGGTCCGGTGCCGCCACCGGCTTCATCAGCGCCAGCTCCACCACCTCGGCCGCCGGCGCCCGAGCCGGCCTCGACGGCAGGTTCAAGATCCGTGCCAGCGGCTTCACCGCCCCGGACTGCCGCGTCGTGCTCCAGGACAACCACTCGGTGCGGCTCACCGTCAGCCTCAGCGGCTGCACCCCCACGGTCCAGCCCGTCACCCCGCCGGCAGGGCCGAGCGGGACCTGCGTGATCACACCCCCGGCCGGCCCCACCACGCTCGCGGTCAACCAGATGGGCGTCGTGTGGTTCGACACCACCGGCTGCAACACCACCGTCGGCGACCCCTTCGGCACTCCGGTCCGGTGGACGCTCGTCTCCGGGGCCGTCCCCACCGGCATGACTCCCCCGTCCTTCTCGGGCCAGACCAGCGGCAACACCGTCGGCACCCCGACCGTGCCGGGCAGCTACTCGTTCACCGTGAAAGCCACCGACTCGGCCGGCCAGACCGATGAGGAGAGCTTCACCGTCAACGTGGGCTGAGTGGGCCGGGCTCGGTCGGGACGTGTACCTGAGAACGGTCTCCACGTCGCTCTCAGGCACACGACCGATCAAGGGCGGGACTCACTGTGACTCATCGGGCGGACAGGACCGCCGGCCAGTGCCGCCGCGACAGATCCTCCGCGACGTACACACCGTGCCACGATCCGCGGCGTACGCCGACGGCCAGACGAGGCTCGCCCTCGGTCAACCGGGAGACCGTGACATGGTCGAGCACCGTCCCATGATCGCAGTCCAGGCCGGCGCCGGGTCCGACGTACCGCCCCATCGACTGGCTCGAGCTGACCCGGCTGTCGGTCACGTACACGACGCCGTGGAAGCGGATGCTCGGACCACACTCGGTCCCGCTCGGCCGCACGGCCCCGCTGTCACAGCCGGACAGCAGCACGAGGCCGAGGGCCACCAGGGAGCCGGTGACCCGCGTGCGCATGGCTCATGGTGGCCCATGTAGTGCCCGGCGGGTCGGGTGGAGCTGAGGGGACTCGAACCCCTGACCCCCTCATTGCGAACGAGGTGCGCTACCAGCTGCGCCACAGCCCCTGAAACATGCGTCGTACGACGCGAAGCGAAAGGCTAGCACCGGGCCAGGCGGCGCTCCGAATCGCCTCAGACGAGGATCTGCTCGATCTCCTCGAGGGCCTGGCGAGCGTAGCCGCGCCACAGCCGACCGAGCAGCGGAAGGCTGTAGCGACCGACCGCGGAGGCGGGCTCGATGACCCAGGACCAGGTGATCCGGGTGCCGGTGCCGGCTGGTTCGAAGCGCCACTCGCCCTCGATCGACGCCACCAGCATCTTGAGCGGGCCCTTGAACTCCGAGAGGTGGTAGCCGAACGCCGTGGGTCGCTCGACCGTGGTGAGCTGTTCGGTCACGGCACCACCGTCGGTGAGGACGATCCGTCGGGACTGGCCGACGGTTCCCCAGACGTCACCGGTCTGGTCGCGCACCTCGCGGATCGCGGCGAACGCGCCGTAGCGGCGCGAGAAGACCCGCGGGAGGGGCTCGACGATGACCCGGTCGAAGGTCTCCTCGACCTCGACGGGGACGGTGCGGGAGGACGAGACGCGGTAACCGGCCATGCGGGGAGTGTAGGGGTTGGTCTCGACTTCGCTCGACCGACGAACCCTCGCGCTCGACCGACGAACCCGGGCGCTCGACCGACGAACCCGGGCGCTCGACCGACGAACCCGGGCGCTCGACCGACGAACCCTGGCGCTCGACCGACGAACCCGGGCGCTCGACCGACGGGGTGCCGTCAGGAGCCGACGGCCTCCTCGCCGGACTCGCTCTTGCGGTTGGTGCGGCGGCGGAGGCGCTCGGCGGCCTCGGCCTCGCGCGCCAGGACCGAGTCGGCCTCGGTGCGGCCGGAGGTCCAGACGCCGGTGGCGTCGAGGTCGATGGTGCGCACGCTGCGGCGGGCCGGCGGCTTGGAGACGTACGTCGGAAGGGTCACCGGCACCGGGTCCCAGAGGCCCTCGGCGGCGACCGCCTCGGCTGGCACGGGAGCCATGGAACCGGTCGGCGCCGACGCCTCGTTGTCGCTCAGGTCGGTCTCGGTCTCCTCCGCGGTGGCGGCGGGGGTCCAGGCGCGTTCCTGCTTGACCATCAGCCGGCAGGCGACCAGCCAGGCGACGAGCAGGGCCAGTGGCAGTACGACGTACGGCCAGGCCAGCCGTCCGGTCGCGCAGACCGCGACCACCGCGACCAGCACGAACAGCAGGACCGACAGCACGCGGCGACGGCGCCGGGTGGCGCGCGAGGTGGCGAGGCGGCGAGCGGCGTACTGCTGGTCGGGCGACGGGGCGCCGACGGTCGGCTTGGTGGTGACGACGGAGCCCACGGGGCGGCCGGGGGCGACGACGAGGCGTGCCATCCGGGCGCTCACCGGCTCGCGGCGGGCCAGGACGCGCATGCTCTCCGAGAAGCGGTCGACCGAGCGTCCGCGCACGACGTCGTCATGGTGGCGGAGTGCTTTCGGGATGAGGTAGGCGGCCCAGGCGATGGCGAGGGCCACGAAGATGAGTCCGCTCAGGTCCACGGACCGACAGTAGGTTCGCGTGCACAGGCCCCCGGGGATGTCAACGGGTGTGTCGCGAAATCACTCGTGTGACTGTTGTGAAAGTCGGGCCAGCATCCCGTCCGGGCACTCCTCGACAGTGACGGCGTAGATCCGGTGGTCGCGCCAGGCGCCGTCGATGTGGAGGAACCTCGGCGCGTAGCCGACCTCGCGGATCCCGAGCTTCTCCACGACCCGCAGCGAGTTGGAGTTCTCCGGCCGGATCGCGACCTCGATCCGGTGCAGACCGGCCCCCCGGAAGCAGTGGTCGATGACCAGCGCGACGGCGGTCGGCATCACGCCGCGCCCGGCGACGTCGCGGTCGAGCCAGTAGCCGACGGCGGCGAACTGGGCCGACCCCCGCACGATGTTGTTGACGGTGATCTGGCCCGCGAAGCGCCCGTCGACCTCGATCGCGAACGGCATGCAGGTGCCCTGCCGGGCGTGCCGACGGAGTCGCGCCACCAGGGTCCGGAAGGTCGCCGGCCGCTCGTTGCCACCCGGCGGGACGGTCGCGTCCCACGGCATCAGCCAGGCCGCGTTGCGGCGGCGTACGGCGCGCCACGCGGGGCCGTCGCGGTAGCTCAACGGCCGCAGCGTGACCTCCCCCTGGTGCAGGGTGACCGGCCAGCCGGGGCTCACTCGGGGTCCCCGCGGCGTTGTTCGCCGGAGGAGCGAAGCGGGGGAGGCGAAGAAGGTCGTGGGGTGGTGTGGTCGCCTCCGACGATCTGCTCGACGGCGTGGACGAGCAGGGACTCGAGCACGGCCATCGCGTCCTTCACCCCGCCGCGGGAGCCGGGCAGGTTGACCACCAGGCAGTCGCCGGCGACGCCGGCCAGACCACGCGACAGGGCCGCGGTGGGGACGCCCTGCCGCACGCCGTACCACCGGATCGCCTCGGCGATGCCCGGCACCTCCCGGTCGAGCAGTGGCCGCGTGACCTCGGGGGTGCGGTCGGTCGGAGTGAGGCCGGTGCCGCCGGTGGTGAGGACGACGCGCGCGCCACCCTCGGCGGCCGCCGCGATCGCCGTACCGACCGGGTCACCGTCGGGCACCACGATCGGGCTCTCGCAGGAGAAGCCGAGCCCGGTCAGGAACTCGACGAGCAGCGGCCCGGTGACGTCGTCGTACACCCCGGCGGCGGCGCGGTTGGAGGCCACCACCACGGCGGCACGCATCGTCATCGGCGGAAAGTACCGGACTTGCCACCGGACTTGCTGAGGATCCGTACGTCGGTGATCACCGCGCGCTTGTCGACGGCCTTCACCATGTCGATCACGGTCAGGCCCGCGACCGCCACCGCGGTCAGGGCCTCCATCTCGACGCCGGTGCGGTCGGTGGTGCGGATCGTGGCGACGATCTCGACTGCGTCGTCGGCGACCTCGAGGTCGACCGTGGCCGAGGAGATCGCGAGCGGGTGGCACAACGGGATCAAGGCCGGCGTCTGCTTGGCGCCCATGATGCCGGCCAGCCGGGCGACGGCGAGCGTGTCGCCCTTGGGTACGCCGGAGCCGCGCAGCAGGGCGACCACCTCCGGTGAGACCAGCACCCGCCCGGCGGCCACCGCCTCCCGGGCCGTGACGTCCTTGCCCGACACGTCGACCATCCGCGCCGCGCCGGTATCGTCGACGTGCGTCAGACCGTCCACCATCAGAACTCCTCGTCGAGCGGCACCACGGTCACTGTCTCACCGGCCGCGACCGAGGTCACGGACTCGGGCACCACGATCAGCGCGTCGGACTCGGCGAGGTCGCCGATCATGTGCGAACCCTGGGAGCCGACCGGGGTCACCGCGAGGCGGCCGTCGACGACCGACAGCGTGCCGCGTGCGAACTGCCGACGACCAGCCGGCGAGGGCATCGCGTGGGTGAGGACGGCGTCGGTCTCCGGCCGGACGTACGGCGTACGGCCCATCATCTTGCGGAGAGCGGGGAGCACGAACTGCTCGAAGGAGATGTACGCCGAGACGGGGTTGCCCGGCAGCGTCACCACCGGCACCTCGTCGTCGCCGACCGTGCCGAACCCCTGCGGCTTGCCAGGCTGCATCGCGACCCCGCCGAACCAGACGGTGCCGAGCGGTGCCAGTGCCTCCTTGACGACGTCGTAGTCGCCCATCGACACCCCGCCGCTGGTCACCACGAGGTCGGCCCGCACCAGCTGGTCGGAGAGGGCGTCCATGAAGGCGCGCGGCTGGTCGGAGACGATCCCGACCCGGTAGGCGATGGCACCGGCCTGACGGGCGGCGGCCGCGAGCAGGAACGAGTTGCCGTCGTAGATCGAGTCGTGGCCGAGGGCGGTGCCGGGCTCGCGGAGCTCGGAGCCGGTCGAGATCACCACGACCCGGGGCCGGGGTCGCGATCGCACCGAGGCACGACCGACGGCGGCCAGCAGTCCCAGCTGGCGGGGCCCGAGCACCGTGCCCTCCTCGACGAGGAGGTCACCGACCGCGACGTCCTGGCCGGCCGGGCGGACGTGCTGCCCGAGCTCCGGAGCCTGGGAGATCCTGACGTTGGCGACCCCGCGGTCGGTCCACTCGTAGGGCACGACGGAGTCGGCTCCGGTCGGTACCGGCGCGCCGGTCATGATCTTCACCGCGGTGCCGGGCGACATCGCGAGCAGCGTGGCCTGGCCGGCGCCGATCTCGCCGACCACCGGCAGATGGACCGGCGACTCCTCGGTCGCAGCGGCCACGTCGGCGTGGCACACGGCGTACCCGTCCATCGCGGAGTTGTCGAAGCCGGGCAGCGAGACCTCCGCGTGCACGTCCTCGGCCGCCGACAGGCCGAAGGCCTCCATCAACGGCTGGTCGAACGCCGGGAGAGGCGTGATCGCGGAGAGGATGCGGTCGCGGTGCTCCTCGACGGTGGCCAGCGGGAGGACGTGCGGGTCAGTCATGCTCCAAGACGCTACCGGGCGCGATCCGGTCGGCCGACGCGGTCTCCAGGGCCACCTCGCCGACGACCTTCACCTTGCGGCCGAAGGTCCAGTCGCCGGACACCGTGAGCGAGGTCGCCTCGCGCAGCGACGGGGCACCCTCGGGGAAGCGGCGCTCGAAGTCGGGGACGAGCTTGTAGTACTCCGTGTCGAGGTCGACGTAGGGAAGCGGGTCGGCGACGGGGTCGAGCACGAAGTCAGACCCCACGTCGTAGACGTCGGAACGCAGCAACAGCAGGTCGTTGGTGGTCTTGACCGGCACGAACCGATCACGGCCGACCTCGATCGTGCGAGCCCCCTCGAAGACCTCGATGGCGGCGCCCATCGCGGTCTCGATCTGGATGACCTCCGGGGTCGACGGGTCGGACGGGTCGACGGTCTTGACGTTGCGGATCAGCGGCAGACCGAGGATCCCGTGCCGCGCGTCGAGCGCCTCGCTCATCGCGCGCAGGTCGAACCACAGGTTGTTGGTCGAGCAGAAGCGATGGCGGTCGAGGTCGGCGAGCGCCTGCTTGTCCTTCTCCGAGGTCTGCGCCGTCTCACGCAGGACGATCCGGCCGTCGGACTTGCGGCGGGCGAAGTGGCCGCCCTTGCGGTCCGACGGGGTACGACGTACGGCCTCGATCGCGAACGGCGCACCCGTCGCCGCGAACCAGCCGGCGATCCTGGCGTCGGGGACCGCGCCGAGGTTGTCGGAGTTGGAGACGAAGACCCGCTCGAAGCCTTGGTCGATCAGGGTCTGGAGCAACCCGCTGCCACGCAGCGCGGTGTAGAGGTCGCCGTGGCCGGGCGGGCACCACTCGAGGTCGGGGTTCTTCGGGAAGCTGACCGGCGACAGGTCGTCGGAGAGGAGCTTCGGCTCGCGGTTCTGCAGGAACTCCAACGGCAGACCGTCGACGGGCAGGTCGGCGTACCGGGCCAGCGCGTCCATGGTGTCGGTGGAGGTGCGGAAGCTGTTCATGAAGATCAGCGGCAGCGGGGCGTCGTGGGTGCGGCGCAGGTGGAGCACCTGGCGGGCGATCACGTCGAGGAACGACCAGCCCTTGCGCACGCAGAGCAGGCTCTTGGCGCGGTCCATGCCCATCGAGGTGCCGAGGCCGCCGTTGAGCTTGATCACTGCGGTGGTGCGCAGCGCGGCCGAGGCCGCCTCGTCGTCGACCTCGACCTCGGCGAGCGACTCCATGTCGAGCGGCTCGATGCTCGACTCGGGGATCAGGCCGGTCTCGCCGTTCTCGAGGAGACGGAAGTAGTGGGCGAAGGTCTCGATGGCGACGGGGTCGATGCCCGCGCCTTCCATCTTCGCCCGGGCACGATCGAGTCCGGCACTGCTCATGGCTTCGATCGTAGGCTGGCCGGGTGCCCCCTCCGCAATCCCGATCCGGCAGCGAACCCACCTCCGCCGCCGCTGTGGCCAAGATCGCGCTGCGCGACCGGATCCGTACGTCACGGCACCGCCGGCCGCTGGTCGAGGTCGTCGAGGCGGGGCAGGGGTTGGCGGCCGTGCTGACGGCCCGGCCGGAGGTACGACGGGCGGCCACCGTGGCGGCGTACGTCTCGCTCGGGAGCGAGCCGGGCACCGGTGCACTCCTCGATGCGCTGTCTGCTCTGGGCAAGCGGGTGATCCTGCCGGTGGTGCTGCCCGACCTCGATCTGGACTGGGGCACCTGGCGCGGCCCGACCGCGCTGGCGCCCGCGCGGATGGGGCTGCTGGAGCCGGTCGACCGGCTCGGCCTCGACGCCGTCGCGACCGCCGACGTGGTCGTCGTACCGGGGCTGGCGGTGTCGCGTACCGGCGAGCGGCTCGGCCAGGGCGGCGGCTCCTACGACCGGGCGCTCGGCCGGGTGCCGGTCGGGACGCCGGTCGTGATCTGCCTGTACGACGAGGAGGTCGGGCTCGACGTACCGGTCGACCACCACGACCGCCCGGTCACCGCGGCAGCCACCCCCACCCGCTACCTCCCCCTCCGCTGACCCGGTCCGATCGTCGGTCGAGCGACCCCTCGTCGGTCGAGCGAAGTCGAGACCCGTCCGATCGTCGGTCGAGCGAAGTCGAGACCCGGTCCGTACGCCGGTCGAGCGAAGTCGAGACCCGTCCGTACGCCGGTCGAGCGAAGTCGAGACCCGGTCATCGTCGGTCGAGCGAAGTCGAGACCCGGCTTCATCGTCGGTCGAGCGAAGTCGAGACCCTTGTCCACAGGCCCAGCCACGACGGACCCGCTGGGCTAGGGATCCGTCGCACCATCAGAACATGGCCTGGACCTACATCCTCGAATGTGCTGACGGCTCGTTCTACGTCGGGAGCACCCGCGACCTCGACCTGCGAGTCGGACAGCATCAGATGGGGCTGGGGGCGACGTACACCCGGCGTCGTCTACCGGTGAGACTCGTCTGGGCGGCTGAGTTCGAACACGTCGGCGCAGCGTTCGCCTTCGAGAAGCAGGTGCAGAACTGGGGTCGCGCCAAGCGGATCGCTCTGATCGAAGGTCGACTGGACGACCTTCCGCAACTCGCCCGCGGCACCGATCGAGACGCGTGGGACGCGGTCCATCGTTCCGAGGGCTGACGAACAGGTCTCGACTCCGCTCGACCAACGAACGGACCGGGTCTCGACTCCGCTCGACCAACGAACCAGGTCTCGACTCCGCTCGACCAACGAACCAGGTCTCGACTCCGCTCGACCAACGAGCCGGCGCTCGACCGACGAGCCGGGTCTCGACTCCGCTCGACCGACGAACCAGGTCTCGACTCCGCTCGACCGACGAGCCGGCGCTCGACCAACGAACCAGGTCTCGACCGACGAGCCGGGTCTCGACTCCGCTCGACCGACGAGCCGGCGCTCGACCGACGAACCAGGTCTCGACTCCGCTCGACCAACGAACCGGGCTGGGGCGGTGTCGTAGTATTGGCAGTCGCCGGCGGGGAGTGCCAGCCGGCCCCCTTGTTGGCACGACCCGAGGACCCGCGTTGCCCACCTACCAGTACCGCTGCACCGAGTGCGACCACGCGTTCGAGGAGTTCCAGAGCTTCACCGACGAGGCCCTGACGGTCTGTCCCGTGTGCGGAGGTCGGCTGCGCAAGGTGTTCAACGCGGTCGGCGTGGTGTTCAAGGGCTCGGGCTTCTACCGCAACGACAGCCGCTCGAAGACCGGCTCGGCTGCGGGTGGCCCCACCTCCAGCTCGTCCAACGGGTCCGACTCGTCGACTGGCTCCTCGGGTTCCTCGAGCTCGTCGAGCACCTCCGACTCCTCCGGTTCCAGCTCCTCGTCGGACACGTCAGGCAAGTCCAGCCCCGCGAAGCCCTCCTCCAGCCCGGCCGGGTCGTCCTCCGCGAGCTGACCCCTGTGGAGAGCCTCGGCGGCGACCGCCGAGCCCGCCTACGGTCGGGGGATGCCTTCCTCCGACGTCCCCGCCTTTCCAGCCGGACGGCGTGAGCGCATCCGCCGGGCAGTACGGCGGGTGGTCCTGGCTCGCCGTCGTCCGCTCGCCGCTGGCTGCGCGGCGGTCGCTGTCCTCGCCGGCCTCCACGCCGTACGACCTGCTGAGGCCTCGACCGTCGCGGTCCGGGTGGCCGCCCACGACCTCGACTCCGGCGAGGTCCTCACGTCCGACGACCTTGCGATCCGGCGCTTCCCGACCGACGTAGCGCCACCCGGCACGGCGCGCGACGCCGTCGGGCGCACCCTCGCGGCCCCGGTCCGCGCCGGTGAGCCCGTGACCGACGTCCGGCTCGTCGCACCCTCGCTCGTCTCCGGCTACCCGGGTCGCGTCGTCCTGCCGGTGCGGGTCGCCGACGCCGACTCCGTCGCGCTGCTCCGGGTCGGCGACCGGGTCAGCCTGGTCGCCGCCGACCCACGCCGGGGTACGGCGTCGTACGTCGCGGTCAGCGTGCCGGTCCTGGCGCTGCCGCGTGGTGAGGCTGACGCGCCGGACGTCTCCGCGGCCTCGTTGCCGGGCCGGCTGGTCGTGGTCGGGGCGTTCCCCTCCGACGTCGACCACATCGCGGGCGCCGCAGCGACCGACCTGCTCAGTGTGGTCATCAGCGACTAGCGTGGCGCGCGTCCTGACCAACCACGGCCGTCTCGGAGGCGGTCACAGAGGAGAGCGTCCATGTCCGGGTTCAAGAACTTCATCCTCCGCGGCAACCTCGTCGAGCTCGCGGTCGCCCTGATCATGGCCCTGGCGTTCGCCGCCGTGGTCAAGGCCACCGTCGACCTGTTGATGGGCATCATCGGCAAGGCTGGTGGCCATCCCGACTTCAGCACGTTCCACCCCGGTGGTCTCCTGATCGGCGTCTGGATCACGGCCGTGGTCTCGTTCCTGATCACCGCGGCGGTCGTCTACTACGTGATCGTGAAGCCGTACACCGTCGCCAAGGAGCGCTACTTCCCGAGCCCCGAGCCCGGTACGCCCGAGGACGTCAAGCTCCTGCAGGAGATCCGCGACCTGCTCGTCCAGCAGAGCGGCGGGGCCGCAGCCACCGTCACTCCGCCCACTCCGTAAGGGGAGGCGGCCGCACCGGGCCGTGGTCTCGACAAGCTCGACCGACGGACCACGCTCAGCCGTGGTGCGGTGGCACCTGGGCCCGCAGCCAGCGGTCGCCGGCGTCCTCGGCTGAGCCGTCCGCCGCGGTCTCGGGGTCCCGCTCGTCGGAGGTCGTCTCGGGGAGCACGTCTCCGAAGACGGCGGCGAGCCGGCGGCGCCGCTGCCACGCCGGCTCGTCGGGCCCGGCCGGGCTCTCGTCGCGCGGGGGCTGCTCGGACATCAGGGCCTCAGGCGCACAGGCCGTTGGCCAGGTTGTCCTGCGCCGCGCGCTGCTCGGCTGCGCTGTTGCCCGGCTTGTTGGTCACGCCCGGGATCCGGTGGGCGTTGATCGACCCGCTGAGCAGCGACTTCGGCAGGACCCGGTCGTTGACGATGTCGTTCCACAGCTGGGCCGACTGGGGAGCCCAGACCACCCGGTTCGGGTTGGTGGGGTCGACCTGCCACGGCGTGGTGACGAACTTGATCTTGTCGAGACCGATGTGGCGGAACTGGTAGGCCAGCCCGACCAGCTTGGCCAGGCTCTTCAGGCCGGGATCGACGGTGAGCGACTTGGTGGCCGCGTCGATGAACTTGGTCAGATGGATCGGGTTGGCCAGCGTGTTCGCGCTCACCGCCGCGTGCGCCATCGACGCGATGAACGCCTGCTGCCGCTTCATCCGGCCGATGTCGGACCCGTTGCCCAGGTCGTGGCGCTCGCGGACATAGTCGAGCGCCTGCGTACCGCTGAACTTGTGGGTGCCGGCGGGCAGGGTGATGTGACCGATGGGGTCGTTCACCGCGTGCGGGAGACAGACGTTGACGCCGCCGATCGCGTCGACCATCGACTTGAAGCCCGCGAAGTCGACGACGATGAAGTGATCGACCGGCACCTTGGTGAGCGCCTGGAACTGCTCGACGGTGCAGGCGGGGCCGCCGATGTTGAAGGCGTCGTTCCACATCGCTCCGGTGGTCGCCGCGGAGATCTCCTTGCCCTTGTTGTCGTAGCAGGCGGCACGGTTGACCACGGAGTCGCGCGGGATGCTGACGCCGTATGCATGCTTCCGGTCACCGGAGAGGTGGAGCAGGATCGTGGTGTCCGAGCGCTTGCCGATCCCGGTCAGGTTGTCGATGTGGTCGCCGGGCGCATCGCGGTTGTCCGACCCCATCACCAGGATGTTGAGCGGGCCCGACGGACCGGTCGGCACCTTGTGCGTCGGGTTGTTCTTGATCGCGTTGCTGACGTCGAGGACGTTGAGGTTGGAGTTGTAGTGCCGGTAGAGGAACACGACACTGAGCCCGGTCACCAGCGCGATCACGACCATCGTCGCGGCCACGACCTTGCCCACCGTGTGGTGGACCTTGGGCTTGCCCTTGCGCTTGCCCGCCGCGGCGTCGCCGGTCGAACCGGCGTCGGGCGGCACAGCAGACATCGATGGGACCTCGGAGTTGAATCGGACCGGCCGGGGCGCGTCCGGCGGCTCCCCCGACCATACGGGGCGTAGCCAAAGTGTGACCGGGTGCAAGCCGGGACACAATTCCCCGCCCGGCGGCCGGCCCGCTGCCCGGTCGGGCAGGTGACGGAGACCACGACCAGGGCCACACTGGGTGGGTGCGACGACTGGTCTCGGCCCTCCTTCCCCTCTCCTTCGTGCTGGTGGCGGCATGCTCGTCGGCGTCGCCGGCTCGCCCCTCGTCGCACGCGCCGGCCGACGCGTCGAGCAGCGCCGCGACCACCTTCACCCCGTGGTCGACGTACCACCGCACGCCGAGCCGCTCCGGGCACGTCGCCCAACCCGCCGGCAGCCCGCTGAAGCCGGCGTGGACCCGGGACCTCGGCGCGGCGGTGTACGGCGAGCCGCTCGTCGTCGGCAGCACCCTGATCGCAGCCACCGAGGGAAACAAGGTCTTCGGGCTGAACGCCACCACCGGTGCCGTGCGGTGGAAGAAGGCGCTCGGCCCGCCGCAGCCGCTCAGCGGGCTCCCGTGCGGCGACATCGACCCGCTCGGCGTCACCGGCACACCGGCGTACGACGCGTCGACGGGGTCGGTCTTCGTGGTCGCCGAGACGGTCGGCGGGAACCACACCCTCTGGGCCCTCGACGCCGCCACCGGCAAGAAGCGCTGGCACCGCTCGCTCGACGTGCTGCCGGACCGCAACCGCCTGGCGGAGCAGGAGCGCTCCGCTGTGCTGGTCGAGCGGGGCCGCGTCGTCGTCTCGTTCGGCGGCCTGGCCGGCGACTGTGACAACTACGTCGGGTACCTGACCTCGACGCCGGTCAGCGGCCAGGGGCCGACGTTCCACTACGCCGTCCCGACCGCACGCGAGGCCGGGATGTGGGCACCTCCCGGCCCGGTGCTCGGGCGCAACGGGCATGTGTACGTCGCGAGTGGCAACGGCGCGGAGGTGAACGGCCGGTTCGACAAGTCCGACTCGGTCACGGAGTTGAGCGCGATCAAGCTGCACCGGCTCTCGATCTTCGCGCCATCGACCTGGAAGGACGACAACGCCAGAGACCTCGACCTGGGCTCGTCATCGCCGGTCTCGATCCCGGGCCTGCACCGGATCGTGATCGCCGGCAAGCGGGGCGTGGTCTACCTGCTCCACGAGCACCTCGGCGGCGTGGGCTCGGCGATCCGCCAGCTGAATGGCTGTCATGCCTTCGCGGGCGCGGCCGTCACCGGCCACACAGTGCTGATGCCCTGTCTCGGCGAGAACCAGGTCCGCGCCCTGCGGGTCGGCCCTCGACACCTGAGCTGGAGCTGGTCCGCCAGTGTCTACGGGTCCCCCGTCATCGCCGGGGACCGCGTCTACGTCGCCGACCGGAACTCCGGCGACCTCGTCGTGCTCCGCCTCCAGAACGGCTCGGTGGTCCAGCGCATCCACGCCGGCGAGCTCACGCACTTCCCGTCCCAGGTCGTCGACGGCGGCTTCGTCTTCGTGCCCACGCTGAGCGGGATCACCGCCTTCCACGGCTGACCTCGTGCCGGCGCCGGGCCGGCGACCTCACGACGTACGACGGGTGAGGAGCAGGTGTGCGACGAGCGCGGTCCAGCCGGTCTGGTGCTCGGCGCCGAGCCCCGCGCCGGTGTCGCCGTGGAAGTACTCGTGGAAGGGCACGTTGTCGCGCCAGCGCGGGTCGGTGGCGAGCAGGTCGTAGGTGCCGTGCACCGGACGCCGCCCGTCGGGCCCCATCAGGAAGACCGAGACGAGGCGCCGGGTGAGGTCGTCGGCGATGTCGCCGAACCCGAGGGTCTGCCCCGAGCCGGCGGGGTACTCCACCATGGCGCCCCCGGGATCGAAGTCGTCGTAGTCGCGCAGCGCCTCGACCAGCAGGGTGTTGAGCGGGAACCAGATCGGCCCGCGCCAGTTGGAGTTCCCGCCGAACATCCCGGTCGTCGACTCGGCGGGCTCGTAGTCGGTGGTCGCGGTGCCCTGCGGGGTCGAGACCTCGAAGGGATGGTCGCGGTGCCACGCCGAGACCGAGCGGATCCCGTACCGCGACAGCAGTCCCGCCTCGTCGAAGACCCCGCCGAGCATCGCCTGCAACCGCTCGGGCGGTACGACGCAGAGCAGCCGGTAGGTGGTCCCCTCGCTCTCGCGGGTGTGCGTCGCGGCCGCGAGCCGCGGCTTGTTTCGGAGGTACCACTCGGCCCGCGCCGCGAAGTCCGGGAGTTGGTTGATGATCCCCAGGTGATACTCGGCCGCGGCCGTCACCGGCACGAGGCCGACGAGCGACTTCACCTTGATCGGGACGGCCGACCCGTCGGTGAGCCGCAGCACGTCGTAGTAGAAAGCGTCGCCCGGGTCCCACAGCCCGGCGTTGTCCGCCGCGAAGGCGATGGCGTGGAAGTGCTCGAAGAACTTCGTCGCCGCGTCCTCGTAGGCGTGGTCGTGCAGGGCGAGGCGCAGCGACATGTCGAGCAGGTCGAGCGCGTACGTCGCCATCCAGGCCGTCGAGTCGGCCTGCTCGAGGTAGCCGAGCTCGGGCGGGAAGGACGAGCGGTCGATGGGAGAGATGTTGTCCAGGCCCATGAAGCCGCCCTGGAACAGGTTGTTGTCGCCGTGGTCCTTGTTGTTGGTCCACCAGGTGAAGTTGATGAGCAGCTTGTGGAAGATCCGGGCCAGGAACGTGTAGTCGCGCGACCCGTCGAGCTCGAAGACCCGGAGCGCTGCCCAGGCATGGACCGGCGGGTTGACGTCGGAGAAGTTCCACTCGTAAGCCGGGATCTGGCCGTTGGGGTGCATGTACCACTCACGCAGCAGCAGCACGAGCTGCGCTTTCGCCAGCTCAGGGTCGATGTGCGCGATCGTGACGCAGTGGAAGGCCAGGTCCCACGCCGCGAACCACGGGTACTCCCACGGGTCCGGCATCAGCAGGACCTCGTGGTTGTTCAGGTGGCGCCAGTCGCCGTTGCGGATCGCTCCTCGTCCCGGCGGCGGGACCGGCTGCCCGGGGTCGCCGTCGAGCCAGCGCTCGACGTCGTAGTGGAAGAACTGCTTGGACCACAGCAGCCCGGCGAACGCCTGCCGCAGCACCAGCGCCTCGTCCGGGGTGCACGACTCGGGGGTCACCGTGGCGTAGAAGGCGTCGGCCTCCGACTCTCGGAGCCGCACCGTCTCGTCGAAACCCTGGCCGACGTCCACCGGCCGCGGGTCGGGCTCATCGCCGCCCACGAGGCGCACTCGCACGACATGGCTCCCGCCCGCGGGCACGGTGACGACGTGGTGCAGTGCCGCCTTCGTGCCGCTGAGGGCCGGGTTGACGGTGTCGAGCCCGTCGACGACGTGGTCGTTGATGCCGTCCTTGGGGTACGGCGTGAGGCCCGGCTGGCCGAAGAGCCGCTCGGTGTTCGTCTCGTTCTCGCAGAACAACGGCTCCGGGTCACCGTCGGACACCAGCACCATGCGGCCGGCACGGCTGCTGCGCCCGACCACTCGCCCGTCGTGCGCCTCGAGACTCGGCCGCCCGCGGTCCGGGTAGCCCCAGGACCAGGTGTTGCGGTACCACAGCTGAGGCAGCACGTGGAGGGTCGCCTCCTCCGGGCCGGCGTTCTCGATCGTGATCCTCATCAGGAGATCGGTCGGGCCCGCCTTGGCGTAGTCGACGGTCACCACCCAGTAGCGGTCGTCGTCGAAGACCCCGGTGTCGACCAGCTCGAACTCGGGCTCGGTCTTGGAGCGCCCCGCGTTCTGCGCGACCAGCTCGTCGTACGGGAAAGGCGCCTGGGGGTAGTGGTAGCGCCAGGTGTTCCACGAGTGGGTGGGGGTGCCGTCGCGGTACCACCAGTACTCCTTGACGTCCTCGCCGTGGTTGCCCTGGGGACCAGTGAGACCGAACATCCGCTCCTTGAGGATCGGGTCGACGCCGTTCCACAGGCCCAGCGAGAGGCACCACTCCTGCTCCTCGTCGCAGAACGCGGCCATCCCGTCCTCGTTCCAGCGGTAGACGCGGGACCGGGCGTGGTCATGGGGGAAGAAGTCCCAGGCGTTGCCGTCGTCGCTGTAGTCCTCCCGCACCGTGCCCCAGGCACGCTCGGAGACGTAGGGCCCCCAGCTGCGCCACGACACCGTGCCGGAGTCAGCCTGGGCGAGGCGCAGCCGTTCGGCGTCCTGTGCGTTCCCGCTGTCCTCGCTCACGTCGACCTCGCCGTCACCCAGAGCTCCGGCTGTCCGACACGACACCCGGGAAGGCCGAGACCAGTCCCGTCAGGCCGGCCGCGGAGCGGTCGAAACCGAAGACGTGGCGCAGCTGGGCAACGGTGACCTGCCGGATCGCGGGCCAGGCCTGCGTCGGCGGGAGGTCGGGAGCGGAGCAGCCGTCCGAGGCGAGCAGCGCCAGCTGCGGCGACACCTGGATGTGCAGCAGGGCGGCGACGGCCAACAGCCCGCCGGAGGATGCACCGATCTCGCAGATGTCGCTGAACGCGTGATGGCCGCCGCCGACCAACACGAGCCGCTTGGGCCGGTGCAGGGCGCGGTACGCCGAGCGCATCTGGCCGAGCGGGACGACCTTGTCCGACGTCGCGGCCATGAACAGACCGGACCTCCGGGGCACGATGCTGCCGGGTCCGTGGTGGGTCTCTCCGAAGGCGCCGACCGTGGCCCCGGCCAGCCCCACGAACGTGGTCACCCGGCGGTCCGTCGCGGCCCACGCCTCGGAGGCCGCGCCACCGGCGGAGTGGCCGACCGCCGCGACGCGGCTCGTGTCGAGGTGGCCATGGAAACGGCTGGAACGGGAGGCACCCTTGGTGGTGATCAGGGTGAGGGTGGCCCGCAGGTCCTGTACGTCGGTCGTGGCCGGGTCGGGCGCCGGTCCACCCAGGAGCCGGGTGAGGTCTCGGCTGAAGTGATCGGGTGCCGCAACGACGAAGCCCCAGGAGGCCAGCCACGCTGTCAGGAACGACGACTGGTCGCGGAAGCCGCCGAAGCCGTGGCTGAACACCACGATCGGGAAACGTCCGTGTGCGACCGGCACTCCGCGTACACCACCACTGGGATAGCGCAGCGTGAAACTGCTGGGGATCGCGTTCTTGAGGAAGTCGGGCAGCCAGTCGACCATGTCGTACTGCGCGATCGGCTTGCCCCTGACGTCGGCCTTCCGGGCGGGGTACCAGACCTGCACCGGCGCGCCGTTCGTCGGCAACGCCATCCTCCGCTCGCCGACGCCGTACGGCCCGAGGTGCGTGAACGACGTCGGACCCAGGTCCGCGACCGCCGGGACGGCGTCACCGCCGACGTGCACGATGCCTGGCGGGCGGTCCGCGGCGGAGGCCCGCGGGGTGAAGGCCAGGCACACCGTCAGCGCCATCAGGGCAGCGAGCCCCACGGCCAACATCCGAGCTGCGGTACGTCGCTCGTCGCGATCAGTCATCCGGTCCGGCCTCCTGGGTGGGTGCGCGCGCCTGTCGGTGCTCGGCCAACAGCGGAGCCGAACCTACGCCCGCCGGGAGTCTAGGGCCGGAGAGCGAGCCACCGAGGCGTCCGGCTCAGGGGCCGTGCTCGCTGCCGGCGCGGACCACGCCGAACACGATGTTGTCGTCGCTGTTCTTGATCGTTGCTCCAGCCGTCCGGTTCAGCAGAAGAACGCGAACGACTGGTAAACCGGGAGACGTTCGGCCCTCGGCAGACAGGCCACGTCCGAACGACACCGCTGTGATCCCGAGGTTCTCCCGAAAGCAGTCCCGGATGTAAGTCTGACTACTATTCCGAACCACCGCCCCAGTAGCTCAGTGGATAGAGCAGCCGCCTCCTAAGCGAAAGGTCGCCAGTTCGACTCTGGCCTGGGGCACCTCTGCGCGGTGCCGAATCTCCCACGAACACACGGCCTTTCGGGCACGATGAGGGGCTAGGGAGGGTCCCCGCAACGGCTCCGAGAATTACAGATTTGTAGTTCTCGTGACCCCCTGACCAAACTCCTTTCACACAGTTACCGTCTGTCTCATGCGCAACAGACGCTGCTCGGACCGGCGTGTCTTCTTGACACGGCGGATCGGCATCGTCCTGCTCCTGGGAGTCCTCGCCGGGTTCGCTCCGGTGCTCCACCCGGAGTCGGTCAGCGCCGCGTCTGGAGTCGACGACTACCCCGCCCGCCTGAAGAACGCCCGGCTCGACGCCCTCGTCGACCCGTGGCAGTTCTACAGCGGCGAGTGCACGTCGTGGGTGGCGTGGCGGTTGAACTCCGAGAACCTGGTGCCGTTCACCGACTACTTCGAGGGCGCCCACTGGGGCAACGCCTCGAACTGGAGCAAGGCAGCCGCCTCGCTCGGCATCCCCGTCGACAACAACCCGACGCGCGGCGCCGTGGCGTGGTGGCGGGCCGGCTCGGCCGGGTCGTCGCGCGGCCACGTCGCCTGGGTGGAGACGGTGAGCGACGGCGCGATCACGATCGAGGAGTACAACTACCTGCACGCCGGCAAGTACGACACCCGCACGATCTCCAGCACCAGCTCGATGTGGCCGAGCGGCTTCATCCACATCAAGGACACCGTCGTCCGCAACACGGCGGCGCCCGTCGTGTCCGGCACCGCGCAGGTCGGCGCCAGTGTCACCACCAGCAACGGCTCCTGGACCGCGACCAACCTCGTCTACCACTACCAGTGGATGGCCAACGGCAAGCCCATCGCCGGCGCCACCGCCCCCTCGTTCCAGCCGACCGCTGCGCAGCTCGGGAAGCGCCTGCGGGCCAAGGTCATCGCGACCAAGGCGGGCTCGCACAACGGATCGGCCACCAGCCCGCCGACGGGATCGGTCGCCCAGGGCGTCTTCGCCACGACCGTGGAACCGGCCGTCGTCGGCACGCCGCAGGTGGGGGTCCCGCTGACCGCGAGCCCTGGCACCTGGACCCCGACCGGCGCGTTCACCTATCAGTGGTACGCCGGGCCCAAGGCGATCCGCGGCGCAACGGCCTCGACGTACACCCCGACGAAGAGCAAGCTGGGCAAGCCGATCCAGGTCATGGTGACCTCGACCCTGGCCGGCTACGCCACCAAGTCGGACCTCTCCGCGCCCGCCGGACCGGTCGCACCGGGTCAGTTCCAAGCGACCGTCGCGCCGACGGTCACCGGGACTCCGCAGGTCGACCAGGTGCTCACCGGGAGCCCCGGCACCTTCGTACCGGCCGGCGCCGTGCACTTGCAGTGGCTGGCCGACGGAGCACCGATCACGGGCGCCACCGCTACGACGTACGCCGTCACCCCGGCCGAGGTGAACAAGGTGATCTCGCTCCAGGTCACCGTCAGCAGGGCCGGGTACGCCAACGCCGTCGTCAGCTCGGCAGGCACCACGCCGATCGCGCCGGCCACCTTCGTCAACACCCGTCCGCCGGCCGTCGTCGGGACCCCCAAGGTCGGCGTGCCGCTGACCGCGGACAAGGGAGCCTGGAACCCCAAGGCCACCTTGACCTACCAGTGGGTCGTCGGCGGCACCGCGGTGCCGGGCGCCACCTCGGCGACGTTCACGCCGCGGCCACAGGACGTCGGGCTGCCGGTGGTCGTCCAGGTCCTGGCCTCGCGGCCGGGCTACACGACTGCCGTCGTGGCCAGCGCACCGACCGCGGCGACGCTCGCCGGCGTCTTCCGGGTGACGAAGTCGGCTGCGGTGACCGGGCGGCCCATGGTCGGCCACACGCTGCACGCCTCTTCGGGCTCGTGGTCACTCCGCGGAGTCTCGCTCTCCTACCAGTGGTTCGCCGGGACGACGGCGATCCCCGGCGCCACCACCTCGTCGTACGCGCCGACCCCGGCCGACGCGGGGCAGCCGATCCACGTCGTGGTCACCGCGGCCGCGGCGGGCTACACCTCCCAGTCCACGCGGTCGAAGCCGACCGACCCGGTTCTGCTCGGTGCCGCCGCTCTGGCCAAGCCGACCGTCTCCGGCAAGGCGATCCTCGGCCACAAGCTCACCGCACACGTCGCGTCGTTCGCACCGACCACGGCCGTGCCTCACTACCACTGGCTGCGCGGTCAGCAGCGGATCCACGGCGCCCACGGCTCGACGTACGTGCTCCGAAAGGCCGACGTCGGCCAGGTCATCCACGTGGAGGTGACGGTGCGCGCACCGCACTGGGAGCCGCTCACCCGCCGCTCGGCGGCGACCGCGAGGGTCCGTACGACGCCGTCGCTGCACGCCCGCACCTCGGTCAAGCACGGACGCGTCGTGCTCCGGCTCGACGTCCTCTCGCCCGGCCTCGTCGGCGGGCCGAGTGGATCAGCCCTCGTGCTGCAGGGTCACCAGCGGCTCGGCCGGATCACCGTCGTCGACGGCCAGGGCAGCCGGCGGCTGGCCGCGATGCACCCGGGCACGCATCCGATCATCGTGATCTACCGCGGTGGGGCGATGGAGACCCCGGGCCAGATCACGGTGCCGGTCACGGTCCCCTGACCTCGGCTCAGAGCACCTCGAACTTGATGCCCGCTGCCTGGAGCCGCTCGATCAGGTGGTCGCCCATCGCCTGGGCCGTGGTCACCTGGCCCGCGGTCGGCGGGTTGTCGTCGAAGGCCAGGCTGAGCGCCGACTCGGCCAGCATCTTGGCGGTCTCGTCGTAGCCGGGGTCGCCGCCGGAGACCCGCGTGTGCACGACGTGACCACCGCCCTCGCCGACGAAGTCCACGCGGAACCACGACTTCGCGCGCCGCGCCGGATCGGGACCGTCGCCCTGCTTGATGTGCTTGAGCATCGAGTTGCGCACCGGCTTGACCTGCGCCGCGAGACCGAGCGCGCCGACGCCGACCGCACCCCCGACGGCGTACCGCAGCGTCTTGGTGCCGGCGTAGTGGGAGTAACGGAACTCCGGGCCGTACGACGACAGGGCGGCGCCGCTGCGGGCCACCACGATCGGGTCGATCGTCGGCAACGGCAGCAGCCAGCGGCTGAGCACGGCGTCGCGCTGCGGCTTGCCCGAGACTGCCCGCGACGAGCGGCCGTCGGGCCGCGCCTCGATCCTGCGCCGGGCGGCCGAAGCCTGCTTCATCTGCTTGGCCCGCGACATCTGGGTCATCGCGGAGTGGAAGGTGCCGCCGGAGAAGGTGCCGCGCGAGCGCACCACCCCGCGCAGCGTGATCGGCACGTCGTCGGGCAGCTGCTGGACGGTGAAGTAGGCACCGAGGTCGTGCGGGATCGAGTCGAAGCCGCAGGCGTGGACCAGCCGCGCGCCGGTGCGTTCGGCGGTGGCGTGGTGCGCGACGTACATCCGGTCGACGAACTCCGGCTCGCCGGTGAGGTCGACGTAGTCGGTGCCGGCCTCGGCGCAGGCCGCGACCAGCGGCTCGCCGTAGGTGAGATAGGGGCCGACGGTGGTGATCACCACGCGGGCGCGCTGGGCGACGTCCTTGAGGGAGGCGTCGTCGGTGACGTCGGCATGGAGCAACGGGAGGTCGGCAAGGCCGGGGTCGATGGTGGCGAGGTGCTCACGGGTGCCCTCGAGCTTCGACTCGTTGCGGCCGGCCAGACCCCAGCGGAGGCCCTCGGGGGCGTGGTGGGCGAGGTACTCGGCGGTCAGCCGGCCGGTGAACCCGGTCGCCCCGAACAGCACCACGTCGAGCTCACGGTCGGAGCGGGACTCGTCGGTCATGCGGCCCATGGTCGCAGCCGGACCGAGCCCGCGGCCAGGGCGGTCGGCAGGTGACCACGACGTAGGCTTGACGTCATGTGCCGCAACATCCGCCCCCTGAACAACTTCGAGCCGCCGGCCACCTCGCGCGAGGTCCACGACGCCGCCCTGCAGTTCGTGCGCAAGGTCAGCGGTACGACGAAGCCGTCCGCCGCCAACCAGGAGGTGTTCGACCGCGCGGTCGCCGAGATCGCGCACATCACCTCGCACCTGCTCGACGACCTGGTGACCGCCGCCCCGCCGAAGAACCGTGAGGTCGAGGCCGAGAAGGCCCGGGCCCGTGCTCGCACCCGCTACGCCAGCTGACCCGGTGTTGAAGCGCGCCGAACCGTCCCTCGAGACGCGCGAGATCGTCGTACCGGACGTGCTGCTCGGCGGCCGGCTCGTGGTCCTCACCGGCGCCGGCCTCTCCACCGACTCCGGCATCCCCGACTACCGCGGGCCCGGCTCGCCGGCGCGGCAGCCGATGACCTACCAGGAGTTCGTCAGCGGGCCGGAGGCACGGCAGCGCTACTGGGCGCGCAGCCATCTCGGCTTCGGCCGGATGCGCCGGGCCGAGCCGAACGACGGGCACCGCGCTCTCGCCGTACTGGATCCCGACCTGCTGATCACCCAGAACGTCGACGGCCTGCACGAGGCCGCCGGCTCACGTCGGCTGGTCGCGTTGCACGGACGGATCGCCGACGTCGTCTGCCTCTCCTGCCGCGGTACGACGAGCCGGGCGCGGCACGAGGAACGCCTGGCGCAGGCCAACCCGCACTTCGCCGAACAGCATGCCGGGGCCGAGACCCGGCCCGACGGTGACGTCGACCTCGACGACACCGCCGGCTTCGTGGTCCCCGACTGCGACGTCTGCGGCGGCGTGCTCAAACCCGACGTGGTGTTCTTCGGCGAGAACGTGCCGCCGGCTCGAGTCCAGCAGTGCTACGACGCGGTCGACTCCCTCACCTCTGAGGATGCCCTGCTGGTGGTGGGCTCGTCGCTGACGGTGATGAGCGGCTTCCGGTTCGTCCGACGGGCCGCCAAGGCCGGCGTGCCGGTGGTGATCGTCAACCGCGGCACCACCCGAGGCGACGACCTCGCGACGGTGAAGGTCGAGGGCGGCTGCAGCGAGTTCCTCACCGCGTTGACCCTCGCCCGCTGAACGCGACGACGGCCGCCGGTGGAGACCGGCGGCCGTCGTGACGTGACTCAGCGAGTGGCGCCTGGCCCCGAGGTCTTGGACACAGGGACCTTGTTGGCCGAAAGGGCGAGCGGGCGCACTGCCCAGCTGCCATCGTCCTGGATCCCTCCCGTGGCGACGGCGGCCGCAAATACGCCCGCGCCGAAGACCGAGGCCTGCGCGAACGTCCCGCTTGCCGTTGCCGGGTTGAAGATTCCGCGCGAGGTGGTGTTGCCGGCGAAGGACTCGAACACGCACAGGTTTCCTGGGGCTGCGTCGGGAGCCAGTGCCGTGCCGGAGCAGCCGACAGGGACAGCGGCGCCCACGTTGATGAAGTGCACCGTCGGAGCCGCGGAGAGCGACACACCCCAGGAGATGCTCTGCGACAGGAACTGGCCGGCGTTGGCGTTGCCGAAATGGAGTAGGTCCCGCGGATCACCGACGGGAACGGCGCGTACTTCGCGTCCGACTGTGCCTTGGAGTACGAGCTACCGGTCGCGGCGTACTTCCCGTCCGACTCCGCCTTGGAGTACGAGCTGCCGGCCGCGGCGTACTTCCCGTCCGACTGCGCCTTGCTGTAGACCTGCGACTTCTTGTAGTAGCGCTTGTCGGCCTTGGGCTGGAGCTTGTGCTTCCAGATCTGCCCCCAGTTGATGCCGGGCTTGGCGCTGGCCGGCGACGACGCGAACGCGGCGGCTCCCCCTACCAGGACCAGCGAGCACAGAACGGCCACCCAGGCCGCAGTGGTGCGTTTGGTTTTCATCGGACCCCATATCTCCCCCGCGGCCAGAAGTTGACCGACTCACAGGAGTTTGACGGTCCGCGAGTGTGGGCCGCATCCGTCCACAGAACGATCTTTCGACCCCGTTCGGACCCCGCGGAGCGCTCAGACGCGGGAGACGAAGATGTGCGCGGCGGCCTCGAGATCGAGCTCGGCGGTCTCTCCGCCGGAGCCGACGAGGACGCCGGCGTCGGTCGCGGTGACGCCGATGACCTTGTCGGGGACGGCGCCGATCCGGCGCAGCGTACCCATCAGCGGCTCGTCCTTCTGCAGCTCCTCGGAGATCCGGCGGACCCGCACGCTGGCCGACTGCTCGCCCGCCAGGTCGGAGAGCAGCTCCATGCCGTCGAGGAAGACGTCGGAGGCGGAGGCGGCCTCGCCGAGCTCGACGAGGCCGGGGATCGGGTTGCCGTACGGCGACTCGGTGGGGTGGTCGAGCAGGTCGACGAGACGACGTTCGACGGTCTCGGACATCACGTGCTCCCACCGGCAGGCCTCGGCGTGCACGAGCTCCCAGTCGAGCCCGATCACGTCGGTGAGCAGCCGCTCGGCGAGCCGGTGCTTGCGCATCACCCGGGTGGCCAGGCGCATCCCCTCGCCGGTGAGCTCGAGGTGGCGGTCGCCCTCGACCGTGACCAGCCCGTCGCGTTCCATCCGGGCGACCGTCTGCGAGACCGTCGGGCCGGACTGGTGCAGCCGCTCGGCGATCCGGGCGCGCAGCGGGACGATGCCCTCTTCGACCAGCTCGTAGATGGTCCGGAGGTACATCTCCGTGGTGTCGATCAGATCGCTCACCGGTTCATTGTGTCCCATGCCCTTGACGGCTGGCACAGTTGTGCCGGTCAGCCGAGCCCGAGGAGCCCCATGCCCGACCTCCCCGACGTCGCATGAGCACCCCCATCGACAGCCACGGCGAGTGGTGGCGCGACGCGGTGTTCTACCAGGTCTACGTCCGCAGCTTCGCCGACTCGAACGGCGACGGGCTCGGCGACCTGCCCGGGATCACCTCCCGGCTCCCCTACCTGCGGAGCCTCGGGGTCGATGCCCTGTGGATCACGCCGTTCTATCCCTCGCCGCAGCACGACGCGGGGTACGACGTAACCGACTACCACGACGTCGACCCCCGCTTCGGCTCGCTGGCCGACGCCGACGCCCTGCTGGCGAAGGCCCATGCGCTCGGGCTCAAGGTGATCGTCGACCTGGTGCCCAACCACACGTCGTCCGACCACGCGTGGTTCCAGCAGGCGCTGGCGAGCGGACCCGGCAGCAAGGAGCGGGCGCGCTACCTGTTCCGTCCCGGCAAGGGCCGCGGCGGTGCGCAGCCGCCCAACAACTGGGAGTCGGTCTTCGGTGGCTCGGCGTGGACCCGCGTCGACGACCCTTCGACAGGCTCAGGACACCGCGCCGAGTGGTACCTCCACCTCTTCGACACCACGCAGCCCGACCTCGACTGGCGCAACCCCGACGTGGCGGCGATGTTCGAGGACGTGCTGCGCTTCTGGCTCGACCGCGGCGCCGACGGCTTCCGGATCGACGTGGCCCACGGCCTGCTCAAGGTGAAGAGCCTCCGCGACCAGCGCGGCCTGATCCCCGGGCAGACCGACCTGCCCCTCGACCGGGCGGCCCGCTCCGAGCAGGCCGTGATCGACCAGCCGATGTGGGACCAGCCCGAGGTGCACGACGTCTACCGCGCCTGGCGGCGGGTGCTCGCGTCGTACGACGGCGACCGGATGGCCGTCGCCGAGGCGTGGACCGAGAGCCCGGAGGCGATGGCGCGCTACGTGCGCCCCGACGAGCTCCAGCAGGCCTTCAACTTCGACTGGCTGCTCGCCCCGTGGTCTGCGTCAGCCTTCGCCGACGTCATCCGCGGGACGCTCGAAGCGGTCGCGACCGTGGGCGCGACGCCGAGCTGGGTGCTGTCGAACCACGACGTCGTACGGCATCCGACGCGGTACGGCGGCGGCCCCGTCGGGCTGGCCCGCGCCCGCGCCGCAACCCTGGTGATGCTCGGGCTGCCGGGATCGGCGTACCTCTACCAGGGCGAGGAGCTCGGCCTGGAGGAGGTCGACGTGGCACCGGAGTTCCGGCAGGACCCGGTCTGGTTCCGCACCGGCAACGCCGGGCGCGACGGCTCCCGCGTGCCCATCCCGTGGCGCGGCACCCGCCCGCCGTACGGCTTCAGCCCTGCCGGTACGACGACCTGGCTGCCGCAGCCCGACGACTGGGCGCCGCTCACCGTCGCCGCGCAACGCAAGGACCCGCACTCGACGTGGTCGTTCTACCGCGATGTGTTGAAGGCCCGGCGGCGGTTCGCGGACGCCGGCGATGACGTCGTGCTGAACGGCGCGCGCGCGACCGTGCTCGAGCTGCGCCGCGGCCCGTTGACCGTGGTCTGCAACTGCGGCTCCCGGCCGGTCCGCCTGCCGGCGGGCGAGATCGTCCTCAGCAGTGGCCCGCTCGACGGAGACCTGCTCCCCCCGGACACGTCCGCCTGGCTGGCCTGAGGGTCTCGACAAGCTCGACCAAACGAAGCGTCAGCCGAGTGTGGCGTTGTAGCGAGCCAGGGCGGCTACGAAGTCGCGGAGGTCGTCCTCGGACCACCCACTGAGGCGGTCGTCGAGCCAGCGGCGACGGTCGCGGTCGAGCGCCTCCAGCCGGTGTACGGCGTCGGGGCTGGCCGAGACCAGGGTGGCGCGGCCGTCGTCGGGATCGGGCTCGCGGACCAGCAGCCCGAGGTCGCAGAGGTGCTGCACCTGCCGGCTGATCGCGCCCTTGTCGACGCCGAACCGGTCCGAGAGCACCGAGGAGCGCTGCGGTCCCTCGGCGGCGAGGTAGGTCAGCATCAGGTACGACGCGGGCTGCAGGTCGGGATGGACCGACCGCGAGCGCTCCCCGATCACCCGCTTCACGCGGCGGATCAGGACGCCGACCTCCTGCTCGAGGAGGCCGAGCTGCTCAGCGCGCGGCACTGCTTCCCACCATCTCTGTCTCCTCGACGTCGCCCGGCACGACCTCATCCTCGCGCAGGATCGTGGTGCGCAGCGGGACCTCGCGGATGAACACCACGCACGCCAGGGCGATGACCACGAACGGGATGGTCACCAGGAACAGGTGACCGGTCGCCTCACCGAAGGCCTGCTGGAACAGTGCGCGCACCGGCGCCGGCAGGGTGGTGAGGTCCGGGATCTCATGGCTCTGCTGGGCGTTCGTCGGCTGGCCCATCTGGCTCAGCCCGGCCGTCACCTGGGTCGAGACCTGGTGGCTGAGCACCGCACCGAGGGCGGCGACGCCGACCGATCCGCCGAGGCTGCGGAAGAACGCGACCAGCGAGCTGGCGGCACCCATGTCGGCCTGGGCCGCGTTGTTCTGCACCGAGAGCACGAGGTTCTGCATGGTGGCGCCCAGGCCGAGCCCGAGCACCGCCATGTCGACGGCCAGCACCCACAGCGGGGTGGTCTCGTCGATCTGCGACAGCAGGGCGACGCCGATCACGACGGCGACCATGCCGGCGACGAGGTAGCGCTTCCAGGTGCCGGTGCGGGTGATGATCCGGCCCGTCACCATGCTCGAGACCACCAGGCCGCCGACCATGAACACGGTCATCAGGCCGGCGTGGGTGGGGCTCATGCCGCGGGCGATCTGGAAGTACTGGCTGAGGTAGACCGTGGCACCGAACATCGCCACACCGACCATCAGGGAGGCGCCGGTGGCCAGCGCCGTCGTCCGGTCGCGGAAGAGTCGCAGCGGGATGATCGGCTCGACGGCGACGCGGGCCTCGACGTAGACCGCTGCCGCGATGACCGCGAGGCCGCCGGCGACGAGCAGCCCGCTGACCGCGGAGGTCCAGCCGAACTGGTTGCCGGCGAGAGTGACCCAGATCAGCAGGATGCTGACCCCGCCCATCAGGAGGGTGGCGCCGAGGTAGTCGATGGTGGCCTCACGCCGTACGACGGGCAGGTGCAGCGTCTTCTGCAGCAGCGCGAAGGCTGCGACCGCGACCGGGATGCCGACGTAGAAGCACCAGCGCCAGCCCAGACCGGGGGTGTCGACGATGACGCCGCCGATGAGCGGGCCGCTGAGGGTGGCGGTCGCGAAGACCGCACCGATGTAGCCGCTGTAGCGACCGCGCTCACGCGGGGTCACCATGCTCGCGATCACCACCTGCACCAGCGCGGTGAGGCCGCCGACGCCGAGGCCCTGGATCGCGCGGGCGCCGATCAGGATGCCCATGTTGGCCGCCGTACCGGCGATCAGCGAGCCAGCGACGTAGATGACGAGGGCGGTCTGGACGAGCGCCTTCTTGGAGAACTGGTCGGACAGCTTGCCCCAGATCGGTGTGGTCGCGGTCATCGTGAGCAGGGTGGCGACGACGACCCAGGTGTACTCGGTCTGGCTGCCGTGCAGACTCTCCACGATCCGCGGCAGCGCGTTCGAGACGACGGTGCTGGAGAGCATCGCGACGAACATCGCGAGCAGGAGGCCGGACATGGCCTCCAGCACCTCGCGGTGCGTCATCGGGACGGTCTCGGCGGGGCTGGGCTGCGGGCTGGTGACGGTGGCTGGCACGGACTGCTTCCTCATGCGGGGGATAACGGTTGACTTGGACAACTATATTCCCTGTCGCCATCAGGTCCCAATCCGCGAGGGTCCGGACAGCAGACGACCCGCAGGTGTGGTCCTCACGAGAGGACCCCTCCGTCCGGACGTGGGACGGATCACCTGCGGGCCGGGTGTCTGCGTTGTAGTGCCAGCAGTACTTCGGGCTGGCCGGTTGCTGCTAGACCGCAGCCACCTCACGCGTCCTATAAGTATTCAACTCTGGACCACCTCCTTTCCCGTGTATGACGACCGTATCCCGCCGCTCCACCAGGCTCAACAGGAATTGCACACGTGTTGTGCGGTGTTGCGCCCACGTGGACCTCCAGCCTCGCCTCGTACCCGTCCGGACGCCGCGCCACCCGAGCGGTGTGGTGGTCGTGCTGCACGGCGGCGGAGCGCGTGGCGAGGCCGTGGCCGTCAGCCCCACCCAGCTCTCCGTGCTGCGGATGGTCCCGATCGCGCGGCGCATCGCGCACACCCGCGGATTGGCCGTGTTCCGGCTGCTCAACTCCCAGCGCGGCTGGGGCCACGGCGACTCGCCGGTGGCCGACGCCCGGTGGGCGTTGGCGCAGGTGCGGGAGCGGTACGGCGAGGTGCCGACGCTGCTCGTCGGCCACTCCCTCGGCGGACGGGCCGCCCTGCTCGCCTCGACCGAGCCAGGGGTGGTCGGGGCAGTCGCCCTCAACGCCTACCTGCTGCCGGGAGACGAGACGATCGACCCGGCCGGGCGACGCCTGCTCTTCGTGCACGGCACCGAGGACCGGGTCGCGTCGTTCGCCAGGGCCGAAGCCGCCGCGGCGCGGCTCGCACGCCGTACCGAGGTCGGCTTCCTCACCGTCAACGGCGGGAAGCACGCCATGCTCCGCCACGGCCGCACGTTCGACGGCGCGGCCGCCGACTTCGCAGCCGGCGTCCTCCTCGGCGACCAGGTGGGAGGGGCCGTCGGCAGGATCCTGGCCGGCGAGGCGTCCGTCGAGGTCTGAACGGCCCTATGGTCTCCCGCTCTCGCCGTCCCTGGCGTGAGCGTCTGACTCGGATTCCCCTCCCGGGGTGGTTCCTGCTGCCGACTGTGCGGACCTTCGGTGGAGCGTCAGACCGGCGTCAACGGCAGGAGCGCGTGCCGCAGCCCCGTGGCATCGGCCGCCTCGGCCGACGCGACGTACTCCTCGACCTGCTCGCGGTAGGTCAGCCGGAACGTCGAGCACTTGGAGTCACCGGGATCGATCAGCTGGTGGTGGGCGCAGCCACCCATGCAGCCCGGCAGGGCGATGCAGCTGCGACAGTCCTCGTCGGCGAACGGGTCGTAGCGCAGCCACTTCAGGGCCCGGTCGTCCGGGTCCTGCCAGGAGCGCAGATGCCCGACGACCTCCTGGTGGTTGCCGACGGAGTCCCAGCACTTGTAGAGCTCGCCGCTCGCGCCGACGACCAGCTCGTTGACCCGGACCGCGGTGCAGGGCGTCGAGACGGGCTGCGGGAGCTGGGCGGACGCGAGCCCACGCCGACGGGCAGCAGCGAGGAACTCCCGCTCGACGCTCGCGTACTGAGGGAGCGTGAAGCACGTGGGGCGGTAGGTCTCGCTCGGAGCGCCGATCCCCTCGTCGTACGCGACGATCTGGCCGGGGTGGACGGTGATGCGGCCAGCGAGCCCTCGCTCGACGAGCTGGTCGAGGAGGCGCTCGTAGTGAGCGGCGTTCGCGGTGTCGAGGTTCACCCGGATCGAGATCGGGATCAGGTCGGCGCAGGCGACGACGTTGTCGAGGATGACGTCGAACGTGCCGCGCCCGTTGCGGAGCGGCCGCATCAGGTCGTGGGTCTCCGCCGGGCCGTCGAGGGTGATCTGGGCTTCCTCGACGCGGCACTCGCGTAGCCGCTGCGCGACCTCGGGGGTGAGGAGGTAGCCGTTGGTGACGATGTTCGCGGCATAGGCGACGTCGGCCGCATCGCAACGCTCGATGAAGGCGTCAGAGAGGTGGTAGATCCGGTCCGTCGCCAGCAGCGGCTCCCCACCGAACCAGGTGACGTGGAACTGCCGGATCGTGGGCAGCTGGGCCTCCAGCACCTCCACCAGCAACCCGACCGTCTCGTCGTCGAGGATCGCCCGTGGCTTCACCTGGAAGCAGTAGGGGCAGTCGAAGTTGCACCCCAGGCTGGTCACGATCGTCAGCCCGAACGACGTGCGGTCCGCCGTACCGGCGCGGTAGCGTCGCTCCAGCGACCTCGACCTCGTCGAGGTCGTCGTTGACGATCATCCGGCCGAGCGTCAGGTCGCGCAGGACCTCCACCGCCGGGAAGGCCTCGGAGCCGGCCAGGAACTCGCGGGTCGCGGCCCACTCGTCCGAGGACAGGTTCATCACCTTCCCCGACAGCCCGTTGTAGACCCACGCCCGGTCGTGATGCTCGAAGACGACGTTGTAACGCGACTCCCGCAGCCCGGACGAGCGCCCTGCGACGGTCTCGGAGCCCATCGCTCGGTGCCGCTAGAACTTGTTGTGGCAGAAGTACATCGGGCGTAGCGAGTTCTTGTCGGTACTGTCGGGCGTGTTCTCGGCAAAGTGCTCAGGACCGTCGTCCTTGATGCCCAGCTCTCTCCCGTGCGTGCCGCGGTCTTTCTCCGTCTCGTCGAACGTCATGTACGGCTCGACGTAGATGTGCGCATCGCGATCGGAGAGCAGGTGCGCCAGCCTGTCCAGGAACCGCGTGGTCGCCTCCAGCGATTGGTCCTCAGGGTCCGGGACGCGGACGTAGAGCAGATACTCCTCGCGAGGGTGTCCTGGCATCATCATTTCCCTCCGTGACCGCTACGGGTGATGCGTGCTGAACACGCGTGCGGTCCTTCCAGAGTCTTCCTCCCCGCTGGGCCTCGTCAAGGGCTCAACGCGGCGGAAGCGGCAGCGCGCGGCTCCCATGCCGAAGTCCCGAGCCGCTCCGCGACCTCGTCACGGGACGCGATGCCGAGCTTCCGGTAGACCGCCGCGAGGTGGGTCTCGACCGTCTTGATGGTGACGAACAGCTCCTCGGCGATCTGCCGGTTCGTGCACCCCGTAGCGGCCAGGCGGGCCACCTGTCGCTGGGCCTCGGTCAGCGCCTGCGGTCCTGACGTGCGGGTCCGGCGCGGGCGTCCGCCGGCGAGCACCAGCTCCTGGTGCGCACGCTGGCGCAGCCGCTCCATGCCCATCTCACCGGCCAGGTCGACCGCGCGGTACAGGGCGTCACGCGCTTCAGGGATGCGGTCGACCCTGCGCAGCGCCGCGCCGTACGACGCGAGAACGCGCGCCGTCACGGCCCGGCGGGGAGTCGACTCCGCGAGCTCCACGGCCTCTGCGAGCGGGCCGACGGCTCGTCGGGCCGGCTCGAAGGAAGCGCGGCGGCGGAGCGCCTGGGCCAACCGATAGCGGGGGCCGTAGCGGCGCCGGATGAATACTTCGCGCTCCGCCTCGCGGAGCGCGCTGTCCCGGTCTCCCAGCAGCTCATGGGCGTGGCTCGCAACCAGGTGCGGCTCGAGCTCGACCTCGATCGCGGTGATCGGGCCGTCGACGTCGCTGGAGAAGCGCTGCGTGGCGAGGAGTGCGACGACTCGCTCGGGCTTCCCGGCGAGCATGGCGCCCAGGGCCGGGTAGAGGTTCTCCTCGGCGCTCCTCTCCGCCAGGAAGGTGGCAGCTTCCTCGTACTGCCCGCGCTGGAGTGCGATCCAGCCACGGATGAAGCGATGTCCTGCCGTGAAGCGAGACATCTCCTCCGGCGCCGCGTGTTCCTCGACCAGGGAGATGGTGGCCAAGACGTCCTCGAACTGCCCTTTGGCCATGGCCAGCATGATGCGGCGGTGCTCGAGCTCGGCCTGGAGCACCGGGGCAGAGCTGCGCAGCCCCGCCACAGCCTTGGCGACACGGTCCAGCACGGCTTCGGCCTCGACGATCTCGTCGTCGGCGAGGAACGAGGCGGCCTCGATCGCGGTCCGCACATCCCACACGGTGATACTCGCGTCGTCCGCAGCCGTGATCCCGGCGACCGCTCGGCGGAGGTTCTCGACCAGGCGTTCGGTCGTGCCGTGCTGCATCGTGCGCTCGTAGATGGCGGCTGCCACCAGGAGATAGCGGTCGATGTCGCGCTCCACCGGGAGCGCATGGGAGTTGATGTCGGCCAGCTCCGCGGGGAGCTCCAGGCCGGGTTCGACCGCCATGAACACGTTGGCGAGCAGCTGCGCCTGCAGGCGCACCTCGGCCGTTGAGTCGCCACGGGGATCGAGCGCCAGCACTCGCCCGTGGAACCTTCCGAGCTCGTCGTAGCGCCCGGCGTCGATCAGCACGTCGAAGAGCTCAGCTGCAGCGGTCAGCACCACGGCACGGTCGTCGGAGGCCATGGCGGCCTCGAGATGGTCGTGTGCGTCATAGAGCTGACCTTGCGCGTGCTCGGCGCGGCCTAGGTCGACGAGGATCCGCGGGCGTTCGTCGGGCGTGGCCGGCTCGTCGAGGGCTCGACGCAACAGCTGGGTCGCCAAGGCGAGGGACCCGGTCTCGAGGGCGGCTCGACCCTGCTTGGCCAAGAACGCCGCAACCTCTGCATCCGCCGATCCCGGCGAGTTGACCAGGTGCTGGGCGATCGACTCCGGTGGCTCGCCGCTCAACCAGAGGAGCCGGGCTGCTCGTGCATGCAGCTCGCCTTTGACCACCTCTGGAAGCGCGGCCTCGACCGCAGCTCGCAGAAGCGGGTGCAGGAACTCCACAGGGTCGCCGTGCACCAGGATGCTGGCCACTTCCAGGCGAGACGCCTGGAGCACCGCGACCGACTCGTCGAGCCGAGCGAGCTCCGCCGCGAGATGGAGCGAGCACCCATCGCCCAGTACGGCGGCCGCCTGGGCCAGCGTCGTTGCCTCCGGGCCGAGCTCGCCCAACCGCCATGCCACAGTCCGCCGCAAGGACATGACCCCGTCCCGGACGAAGGTCTGCTGGTCCGGCCGGAACCCGGACTCGTACGGGCGGAGCAGCTCGTGGAGATAGAACGCGTTGCCGTGCGAGACCTTCAGGCACTCGTCGACGAACGCGTCGTGTGCCGGGTGACCGAGCTTGTCCGCGACCACGGCGGCCACGCCCTCGTGCGACAAGGTCGCGGGCGCGAGCAGCTCACAGTCGGGCTGGGCGGCCATCGCGGCCAACAGGCGCTGGACCTCGGGGTTCTCCACCGGACGGCTGGCCACCAGCATCGTCACCGGCTGTGCCGAGATGTCGGCCTGGACGTCGAGCAACACTCGCAGTGAAGCACCGTCCGCCCAGTGGGCATCATCGATAGCCAGCACCAGCGGTGACCGCTCCGCGAGCCACGCGATCAGCCACTGGCACCCGTAGTCGACACCGTGCGAGAGGTCGGACCCGGGCGTGAACAAAGGGATCGCGAACCTCGCCGCGCCCTCGAGTGCCTCGACGCCACCGGCCTCCTCGACCGCAGGGCCGAGCAGCCGGCGCAGCACCTCGAACGGAGCGGCCGACGTCAAGTGCCGGGCCCGGACCACCCAGGTGCGGGCACCGGACTCCTGGCCCTTCTGGACGGCGTACTCCACCAAGGTGCTCTTGCCGCGACCGGCGCGGCCCTCCAGCAGGAGGGAGCTTCCCCGGCCGTGGTCGAGGCGCGCGACTGCGGCGTCGATCGCCGCGATCTCCGCGCTTCGTTCGTACAGCCGGTCCGCCACACCACACCCCCCGTGCTCGACGTGTAGCGACTTCGATGGTGACACGCTCGGGCACTTCCGGCTCCTTCCTTTTCTCAGGGTCCGGTCATCGACGCGCTCTCAAACCTCAGGGTGCCGACCCTGACGACTCGCGGCCGCGATTCCTCGGAGCCTGGAAGACATGAACACCGACCCGCGCGCCACCACGCCCATCTCGGGCCTGCTCGCCTTGATGGCCGACCTGGCCGACCCTGCGTCAGCCGAGCTCGGCCAGACGTCGACCGAGGCCCCGGCACTGGACCGCCACGACCTCGTCGCGGCGCTCGAGCACGTCGTGCGCGGCTGGCTCTCGGTCCGCGAGGACGGGCACGGCTGGCTGCTGGTGCAGTTCGCGCCTCCGGCCTCGCCGACAGTGAAGGCCCGCCCCGTGACCCCGGTGCGCCCGCGCTTCGGCTCTGCCGAGCAGAAGGTCGCGACGCTGACCGAGCGCGAGCGCGAGGTGCTCTGCCTGGTCGCTTCCGGCGCGACGAACTGCGCCATTGCGAGGCGGCTGTTCATCTCGCCGAAGACGGCGAGTGTCCACGTCTCCCACATCCTGGCGAAGCTGGGTGCGGAGACGCGCACCGAGGCCGCGGCGTACGCGCACGCCGCTGGGTTGGTGCAGCCCCGGGGAACCCTTGAGGCCATGGGGGATGGTCTCGGGTTGGGCGAGCGCCAGTTGGTGGGGGCGTGACCGGCAGGTCACGCCCCCACGGCGCGCTCAGGCGACGGCCGTCTCCTCGGGCGCCACGAACTGAGCGTTGTAGAGCCGCGCGTACGCACCCTCGTCCAGCAGTAGCGAATCGTGGGTGCCCTGCTCGACGATCGCGCCGTCCTCCATCACCAGGATCAGGTCCGCGTCCCGGATCGTGGAGAGCCGGTGCGCGATCACGAACGACGTACGGTCCGTGCGGAGCGCCGCCATCGCGTGCTGCAGCAGCAGCTCGGTGCGGGTGTCGACCGACGACGTCGCCTCGTCGAGGATCAGCAGCTCGGGGTCGGACAAGAAGGCCCGCGCGATCGTGATCAGCTGCCGCTCGCCGGCGGACAGGTTGCTGCCCTCCTCGTCGATGTGGGTGTCGTAGCCGTCGGGCAGGGAGTGCACGAACCGGTCGACGTACGTCGCGCGTGCGGCCTCCAGGATGTCCTCCTCGGTGGCGCCGGGCCGACCGTAGGCGATGTTGTCGTGGATGGTGCCCTCGAACAGCCAGGTGTCCTGCAGCACCATCCCGATCTGATCACGTAGCTCGGCCCGCGGCATCGCGGCGATGTCGACGTCGTCGAGGGTGATCCGACCGCGGTCCACGTCGTAGAAGCGCATCACCAGGTTGACGAGCGTCGTCTTGCCGGCACCGGTCGGGCCGACGATCGCGACCGTCTGTCCCGGCCGCGCGATCAGCGAGAGATCCTCGATCAGCGGGGTGTGGGGGCTGTAGGAGAAGGACACGTGCTCGAAGCGCACCTCGCCGTGCCGCGCGCCCACCGCAGCCGGCGTGCCGGTCGCGTCGGCGGCCTGCTCCGGGGCGTCGAGCAGCTCGAAGACCCGCTCCGCGCTGGCCACGCCGGACTGCAGCAGGTTCGTCATCGACGCGACCTGGGTGAGTGGCTGGGTGAACTGGCGTGAGTACTGGATGAACGCCTGCACGTCGCCCAGCGAGATCGAGCCGCTGGCCACCTTCAGGCCGCCGAGGACGGCGATCACGACGTAGTTGAGATTCCCGATGAACATCATCGTCGGCATGATCAGCCCGCTCACGAACTGCGCGCCGAACGACGCCTCGAAGAGCTTCTCGTTCTCCTCGGCGAAGGTCGCCTCGACCTCCTCCTGGCGGCCGAACACCTTGACCAGCGCGTGGCCGGAGAAGGTCTCCTCGATGTGGGCGTTGAGCTTGCCGGTACGGCGCCATTGGTCGATGAACATCCCCTGGCTGCGCTTCATCACCTGGCCGGCGACGACCATGGTGATCGGCACCGTGACCAGGGCGACCAGGGCGAGCTCCGGTGAGATCGAGAACATCAGCACCACGACGAACACGACGGTCAGCAGTGAGGTGAGCAGCTGGCTCATGGTCTGCTGCAGGGTCTGGCTGATGTTGTCGATGTCGTTGGTGACCCGGCTGAGCAGCTCGCCGCGGGGCTGCTGGTCGAAGTAGCTCAGTGGCAGCGCGTTGACCTTGTCCTCGACGTCCGAGCGCATCCGCATGATCGTGCCCTGGACGACGTCGTTGAGCAGGTAGCCCTGGAGCCAGCTCAGCACGGACGCCGCGACGTACACGGCGAGCACGAGCATCAGCACGTGGGCCACCGCGGTGAAGTCGATGCCCTGCCCGACGACGAAGTGCTTCATCGAGGCGATCATCGAGGCCTGCTTGTCGTCGCCGCGTTGCTGGAGGCCGTCGACGACCTGCTGCTGGCTGGTGCCGACCGGCACCTGGCCGCTGCTCGCGAGCTGGTTGCTGGTGAGCCCGGCGAAGATCAGGTCGGTGGCGCGGCCCAGGATCTTGGGGCCGAGGGACATCAGCCCCACGCTGGCCACGGCCAGGATGATGACACCGATCGCCTTGGTGCGCTCGGGAGCCATCCTCCGGATCAGCCGCTGTGCATTGGGCTTGAAGTCGTTGGCCTTCTGTCCGACCATGCCACCGCCGAACGGGCCGCGTCCGGGGCCGGGGCCGGCCTGGATCCGCTCGGTCTCCTTGAGCCTTCCGTCGGTCGAGCCCTTCCCGTCGGTCGAGCCTTTCCCGTCGGTCGAGCCCTTCCCGTCGGTCGAGCTTGTCGAGACCACCGGCGCCTTGTCGGTGGCACTCATGCCGCCTCCTCCGCGCTCAGCTGCGACGAGACGATCTCCTGGTACGTCGGGCAGTCGTCGAGCAGCTCGTGGTGCGTGCCACGGCCGACCACCCGGCCGTCCTCGAGCACCACGATCAGGTCGGCGTCGCGGATGGTGGAGACCCGCTGGGCCACCAGCAGCACGGTCGCGTCCCGGGTGACGGGGCGGAGGGCCGCGCGCACTCGGGCGTCGGTCGCGAGGTCGAGCGCCGAGAAGGAGTCGTCGAACAGGTAGATCTCGGGTCGTCGTACGACGGCGCGCGCGATCGCCAGGCGCTGCCGCTGGCCGCCACTGACGTTCGTGCCGCCCTGCGCGATCGGGGCGTCGAGCCCCTCGGGCATGGCGCGCACGAAGTCGTCGGCCTGGGCGATCTCGAGGGCGGCCCAGAGCTCGTCGTCGGTCGCCTCCGGCTTGCCGTGCAGGAGGTTGGACCGCACCGTGCCGCTGAAGAGGTAGGCCTTCTGCGGGACGAGCCCGATCACCGACCACAGCCGGTCGGGTGCCAGCCGCCGTACGTCGACACCATCCACCGAGACCGTGCCACCGGTGGCGTCGAACAGGCGCGGCACCAGGTTCACGAGCGTGCTCTTGCCGGCGCCGGTCGAGCCGATCACGGCCACCGTCTGGCCCGGCTCGGCACGCAGGCTGAGGTCGTGGAGGACGGGCGCGTCGGCGCCGGGGTAGCTGAACTCGACGCCGCGCAGCTCGAGGGTCCCGTGCTCGGGCAGGTCGGCGACGGGGTCGTCGGGCGCGGGCACCGAGGTGTCGGTGTGCAGCACCTCCATGATCCGGTCGGCGCACACCGCCGACCTCGGGATCATCATCATCATGAACGTCGCCATCATCACCGACATCACGATCTGCAGGAGGTAGGCGAGGTACGCCGTCAGAGCACCGATCTGCATCTCACCGGACTCGACCCGGTGGCCGCCGAACCAGAGCACGGCGACCGAGGCGACGTTGGCGACCAGCATCACGGTCGGGAACATCAGGGCCTGCCAGCGCCCGGCCCGGACAGCGACGGCGGTGAGGTCGCGGTTGGCGGCGGCGAAGCGCTCGGTCTCGAGCGGCTCGCGGACGAACGCGCGGACCACGCGGACGCCGGTGATCTGCTCGCGAAGCAGGCGGTTGACCTCGTCGATCCGGGTCTGCATGAGCCGGAAGCTGGGCACCATCCGCGAGATGATGAACCCGAGCAGCACGGCGAGCACCGGCACCGTGACCGCGATCAGCCACGACAGCCCGAGGTCCTCGCGGATCGCCATGATGATGCCGCCGACCATCATGATCGGGGCCATCACCATCAGCGTGCAGGACATCAGCAGGAGCATCTGCACCTGCTGCACGTCGTTGGTCTGACGGGTGATCAGGCTGGGCGCGCCGAAGTCCTGCACCTCGCGCTGGGAGAACGACCCGACCCGGTGGAAGATCGCGGCCCGGACGTCGCGGCCGAACCGCATCGCGGTCTGGGCGCCGAACCAGACGGCGCCGACCGAGCAGATGATCTGCACGAACGCGACGGCGAGCATGAGCGCGCCGACCCGCAGGATGTAGTGCGTGTCGCCGGTGATCACGCCGTTGTCGATGATGTCGGCGTTGAGGCTGGGCAGGTAGAGCGCGCCCATGGTGCCGACGAACTGCAGGAGTACGACGATCATGAGCGGCCGGTGGTACGGCGCGACGTAGCGGCGGATCAGGCGGAGCAGCATCAGTCTTCTTTCTTCAGCACGCCGTCGAGGACGACGTCGACGATCTGGGCAGGGGTGAGCAGCCGGCCATCGGCGATCTCGTGATGGCTGGCGGAGAAGGTGAGCAGCCGCAGCACGTGCATCAGCTGCTCCGGCGGCATCGTGAGCCGGTCGGCGTCCGGGGCGAGGAGCTGCATGAGCCGGCCGTCGACGGCCTCGCGGGCGCGGACGTGCGCCTCGGAGTCGTGGTCGGGAGGCGCCACCATGCCGACGGCACGCATCAGGCCGAAGATCTCGGTGAAGCGGCGCTGCAGGACGGTCACCATCTGGATCAGCCGCTCGCGGAGCGGAGCGGCTGGGTCGACCTCGTCGAGGTCGTGGACGAATCGGCCGGGGGTGAACGCCTGCCGGACCGCCGCCTCGACCAGCTCGTCCTTGGAGGCGAAGACGCGGAAGATGGTGCCCTCCGCGACTCCGGCCGCCTCGGCGATCTGGCGGGTCGTCACGGCGCGCCCGTGCTGGTGCAGCAGAGGCAGGGTCGCCAGCACCAGCGCATCACGTCGCTGGTCGGGCGGCAGGGCCACGGCTCGGGGAGTCACGCGGCCCAACTCTAAATGAGTGAGCACTCACTCACAAGGCGTTTTCCTGGTAGTCCCTGACAGATCGATCGCTCGCCGGTCACATTCACGACCGTTTCGTCAGGGACTATCGACTCTCAGCGGATGACGGAGTGCTGGAGGTCGATCGGGCCGCGGCCGAGGTAGAAGATGCCGGGGATGGTCTGGAAGCCGTCGTTCACGTTGTCCTGCAGGGTCGACCAGGCGACGTGCAGGGTGCCGCTGCGGTCGTTGCTGACGTAGAAGATCGCCGCACCGCCCTCGTTGGCGTGGTTGTGCTGGATCAGGGTGCCGGCGACCCGCACCGTGTAGTCGTTGCCGTCGGTGTAGATCGCGGCTCCCGAGCCACCGCCGGGTTGGTGGGGACTGTGCGGCGGGTTGGCGCCGACCCCGGTCGCCCGGTTGTGGACGAACACGCTGTTGAGCACGGTCCACGAGACACCGATGCTGCTCAGGCCCGACCCGTTGCTGCAGCGACCACCTCGGAACGTGCTGCCCACGACGTACACGGGCCGGCCGTGGTACTGCGAGAGCGCGCGGACGGCCGCTCCCCCGAGGTCGGGTCCGCTGCGGTCGCAGCGGTTCCCGACGAACGTCGTGTCCACCACCTTGAGCTGCCCACCGCGGTCGAAGATCGCGCCCCCACCGCCTCCCTCGAAGCTCTCCCCCGTCGAGTTGCCGCCGGCCAAGGTCAGGTGCTGGACGACCAGCCGCGGCCGGGCCTGGTCGTCGCAGTGGTCGGTGGTCCAGATCTGCCGCTGGTCGCAGGTGTCCTGGTAGAGGATCCGTCGCTGGCCCTCGCCGCTCAGCGTCACCAGGCCGCCGCCGTCGATCACCACGCGCCGGCTGGTGTTCACGACCTTCGCGGTCTGGGGCATCGCGATCACCACGGGGTCGGGTCCGCAGCGGAACGTGATGACACCGCCCTGCGCCACGGCCCTCACGACCGCTGCTCCGGTACAGCTCGCCGGTGTGCCGTTCCCGATCACGTGGTCGGGGTGGCTGGTGTCCACCGCCCGCGCGGCCGCCGGCACCGGCACGTGCTGCACACCTCGGGTGACGGCGTGCGGCGCAGCACCGTCGGAGGCGGCGTACGACGTGAAGCCGGCGCCGAGGGTGGCCACCACCAGGACGATCAGGACCAGGACCGGACGTCTCATCCGCCCACCGTAGGGGCCACGACTATCCCGACCGTCCACAGCCCGCGCCAGGTCGGCGTCGGCGGCCGCGAGTGCCTGCTCCATCCGGGCACGCTCGACCGGGTCGAACGGGCCGGTCGAGCCCAGCGGGAGGTCGAACATGTGGCGCCGCGCGTCCGCGGGGATGGCGCGGGCGACGACGCCGGCATCGGTGGTGAGCGAGCCGTACAGGTTCGGCCCGTCGGCGAAGAACGGGTCGGTGAGGACCAGCGAGCCGTCGGCGCGACCCATCACGTTGGCCGGGTTCGGGTCGAGCGGCCCGCACCACGGCAGCTCGGCGGCTCCCCGGGCGAGCACCCGGTCGATCACCTCGGCCAGCTCGGCGACCTCGGGGTCCCGGCTCTCGAGGGTGCGGAAGAACGCCGCCGCCCGCTCCTCCTCGACCGGCTGCAGCAGCTCCATCACCGTGCACACCGCCCCGCCGTCGAGCTCGACGTACGCGTGCAGGACCGGGACCTGTCCGGTCGCGCCGCCTCCCGGAACAGCTGGACCGTGTACGGCGCCACCGGGTCGAACGGGCTGATCCGCGCCGCCAGCGACCCCGACGGCGAGGTCGGGCTCCATCGGTCAGGGAGCGAGGCGGTGGGTGGTCCAGCCCGCGTCGTCGGAGGTACGGCGATAGACGAGCCGGTCGTGGAGACGACCGGGCCGGCCCTGCCAGAACTCCACCGCGTCCGGGGCGACCCGGAAGCCGCCCCACTCCTCGGGCACCGGCACCTCGTCGGGGTACGACGCGTCGGCGGCCGCCCACGCGTCCTCGAGCTCGGCGCGGGACGCGACCTCCTGCGACTGGTGCGAGGCGTGCGCACCGAGCCGCGAACGGCGCGGGCGCGAGGCGAAGTAGGCGTCGACGTCGGCGCGTGGCAGCTCGGTCGCGACCCCGTCGACCCGCACCTGTCGCTCGAGCGGGTGCCACGGGAAGAGCAGGTGGCAGTGCGGGTTGCCGAACAGCTCGACGCCCTTGCGCGAGCCGAGGTTGGTGAAGAAGACCCACCCCTGGTCGGAGAAACCCTTGAGCAGCACCAGCCGCGCCGATGGACGCCCCTCCGCGGACACCGTTGCGACCACCATCGCGTTGGGCTCGTAGACCTGGGCGGCGACCGCTTCGTCGTACCACTGCTGGAACATCGTGAACGGGTCGGCGGCCAGGTCGCTCTCGACCAGCCCGCCGTCGGCGTACTCGCGGCGCAGGTCGGCGTAGGGGTCGCTCACCCTTCGATCAAACCACGCGCCACTTCCGCCTCCCCGGCACGGACCCGGGCGTGCGCGACCACGGACCGGCAGGCAGAATCGGCAGGAGGGTCCGGACGACGAAGGAGTCGCATGAGCCAGCAGCAGCCAGAGGTGCACGAGGGCCTCGAGGGCGTGGTCGCGTTCGCGACCGAGATCGCCGAACCGGACAAGGAAGGGTCGTCCCTGCGCTACCGAGGCGTCGACATCGAGGACCTCGTAGGCCGCGTCCCGTTCGAGAAGGTCTGGGGTCTGCTCGTCGACGGTGCCTTCGAGCCCGGCCTGCCGCCGGCGGAGCCCTACAACATCGCGATCCACACCGGCGACGTGCGCGCCGACGTCCAGGCCTCGGTGGCGATGCTCGCCCCCATGCTCGGCATGGGCCAGACCTACGACATCTCCGACGAGCAGGCGCGCCTCGACCTTTCCCGGGTCGCGGTGATGGTGCTCTCGTACGCCGCCCAGGCCGCGCGCGGGCTCGGTCGTCCCGTCGTCCCCCAGCGCGTGGTCGACCAGGGTGCGACCCTGGCCGAGAAGTTCCTGATCCGCTGGCGTGGGGAGGCGGACCCCCAGCACGTCAAGGCGATCGACGCCTACTGGAGCTCTGCGGCCGAGCACGGCATGAACGCCTCGACCTTCACCGCCCGGGTCATCACCTCGACCGGCGCCGATGTCGCTGCGGCCTTCTCCGGCGCGATCGGCGCGATGAGCGGACCCTTGCACGGCGGTGCGCCCTCGCGGGTGCTCGGCATGATCGAGGAGGTCGAGAAGCGCGACGGCGACGCCACGTCGTACGTCAAGGAGCTGCTCGACAACAACGAGCGGCTGATGGGCTTCGGGCACCGCGTCTACCGCGCCGAGGACCCTCGCGCTCGCGTGCTGCGTCGTACGGCGCGCGAGCTCGGCGCCCCGCGGTTCCAGGTCGCCGAGGCCCTTGAGAAGGCCGCCCTCGCCGAGCTGCGCGAGCGTCGTCCCGACCGCGTGCTGGAGACGAACGTGGAGTTCTGGGCCGCGATCGTGCTCGACTTCGCCGAGGTGCCGGCCAACATGTTCACCTCGATGTTCACCTGCGCCCGCACCGGCGGCTGGTCGGCGCACATCCTCGAGCAGAAGCGCACCGGCCGGCTGATCCGCCCGAGCGCGGTCTACACCGGCCCGTCCACCCGCCCGGCCGACTCCATCGAGGGTTGGAACGCGGACTGGGCCGCCTCCTGAACCGCCCCACGCTCCACACCGACCGCCTGACCCTGCGGCCGCTGACGGACGATGACCTGCCCGACCTGGTCGCGCTGAACGGCGACCCCGAGGTGATGCGATTCATCACCGGCCGCGCCATGACCCCGGAGGAGGTCGCCACCGAGCTGCCTCAGCTGACCCGAGACGAGCGCGGGCTCGGCCTGTGGTCGGGCGGGGATGCCGCCGGCTTCGCCGGTGTCTGGTTCCTGGTCGCGGACCCGGACGACGCCTCCGCGGCTGAGATCGGCTGGCGTCTCCCGCGCGGCGCCTGGGGGCGCGGCCTCGCCGTCGAGGGGGCGCGCGCCCTGCTCGACCACGCCTTCGGCACGCTCGGAAGAGAGCGGGTGTGGGCCGAGACGATGGCGGTGAACACCCGGTCGCGGGCCGTGATGGAGCGGCTCGGGATGCGCCACACCCGCACCGACGTGAGGGATTGGGAGGACCCCATCCCTGGCTGGGAGCAGGGCGAGGTCGTCTACGAGCTGACCCGTGCGGAGGCCGCCGTCGCCCTCTGGGACGACGAGGCGCGGACCTTCGACGAGGCCGCCGACCACGGCCTGCGCGACCCAGCGGTGCGGGAGGCCTGGCGTGACCTGCTCCGTGACCTGCTGCCGCCCGCGCCGGCCAAGGTCGCCGACCTCGGCTGCGGCACCGGCACGCTGGCCCTGCTGCTGACCGAGGAGGGGTACGACGTGACCGGCCTCGACTTCTCCCCCGAGATGATCCAACGGGCACGGCTCAAGGTGCCGGACGTCGAGTTCGTCGAGGCCGACGCGTCCGCACCGCCGCTCGAGCCCGCGGCGTACGACGTGGTGCTCAGCCGTCACGTCCTGTGGGCGATGCCCGACCCCGCGGCCGCTCTGGCCCGCTGGCGGGACCTGCTGACACCCGATGGCCGCCTGGTGCTGGTCGAGGGCAGCTGGTCGACCGGGGCCGGGCTGACCGCCGCCGAGACCGTCGCCTTGGTGCAGGGGCTGGGGCGCGCGGCCACGCTGCGGCCGCTGCCCGAGGCGCGCTACTGGGGACGCGAGATCGACGACGAGCGGTACGCCGTCACCGGCTGAGGCGCCGCAGGCTCACCAGCTCTCGACGAGGTCCTTGGCCGCCTTCAGGCTCATCCCGCTCTGGTCGCGGACGACCTTGATCGCGTGCATCTTGTTCCCGTCTGCGGCCAGGGCGCGAGCCTCGGCGTAGGCGTCCTCGACGAGAGCGGGTGCAGGCGCCGCCTCGGCGGTCTCGGACGCGACGGTCGGTCGCTCGGCGAGAGCTGAGGCCAGCCGGGCGACCTGCTCCTCGAGCCGGGCGACGCGGTTCTCCAGCGCCAGCATCTCGCCGCGATCGGTCGACGCTCCGAACAGTCCCACGACCGCGAGACTAGACCTCGCCGGCGCCGAGCACGCGGCCGTAGCAGCGGTTGAGGGGCTCGTCGCGGTAGTAGCCGAAGGGCTCGACCGCCTGGTAGCCGCTGGCCTCGTAGAGTGCCATCGCCTCGGGCTGCGCGGTCCCGGTCTCGAGAACCATCACGTCGGCGCCGGCGGTCCGCGCGGTCGCCTCGAGATGGGCGAGCATGAGCCGCGCCAGCCCACCGCGTCGGCCCGCGGGCGCGACGTACATCCGCTTGACCTCGGCTGCACGCTCGGAGCCGAGCCGGCTCACGTCGGGCCGGAAGCGCCATCCGCCCATCGTCACCGGGACGTCGTCGCGGTAGCCGACGTAGAAGGCGCCCTCCGGCGCCTCGAAGTACGCCGGCTCCAGCGGCGTGCGGTCGGGCCCGCCGTAGCGCACGACGTACTCCCGCTGTACCTCGTCGATCAGCAGGAGGGCGTCGTCGTGGGTGATCGGGACGTGCTCGATCCTGAGCTCAGCAGGCACGCGGGAGCCCGGTCTCGGGTGGCGTGGTGCTCATCTGATGTCCTCTGGTCGGCCCGGCTGCGCGGCCCTGACACAATAGTCAGGCCGACAGCGTCGTCAGGCAGATGACCCTCACCACCACGGAAGGTTGCTCATGACCGACGCGATCTCGATCCCCGCAGACCTCAAGCCGGCCGACGGCCGCTTCGGGGCGGGGCCCTCCAAGATCCAGACCAGCCACCTCGATGCCCTCGCGGCGACCGGGTCGTCGTTGATGGGCACCTCCCACCGCCAGGCGCCGGTGCGCAACCTGGTCGGCAAGGTGCGCGACGGGCTCGCGACGTTCTTCTCGCTGCCTGAGGGCTACGAGGTGGTCTTCGGCAACGGCGGCGCCACGGCGTTCTGGGACGTCGCGACCCACGGCCTGATCCGGGAGAAGAGCCAGCATCTGACCTTCGGTGAGTTCTCCTCGAAGTTCGCTGCCGCGGCTGCTGCCGCTCCGTGGCTGGAGGCGCCGTCGATCATCAAGAGCGACCCCGGCTCGCGCCCCGTCTCCGTCGCCGAGGAGGGCGTGGACGCCTACGCGTGGGCCCACAACGAGACCTCGACCGCGGTGATGGCGCCGGTACGACGTCCCGCGGGCACGGCGGACGACGCCTTGGTCCTGGTGGACGCCACGTCCGGCGCCGGCGGCCTGCCGGTCGACCTGACCGAGGCCGACGTCTACTACTTCGCCCCGCAGAAGTGCTTCGCCTCCGATGGAGGCCTCTACATCGCGCTGATGTCGCCGGCCGCCCTCGAGCGGGCGACGGCCATCAAGGAGAGCGGCCGTCACATCCCGGCGTTCCTCGACCTGGTCACCGCCATCGAGAACTCGCGACTCAACCAGACCTACAACACCCCGTCGATCGCGACGTTCTTCCTGATGGCCGAGCAGCTGGAGTGGATGAACGGCGAGGGCGGTCTGACCGGCATGGTCGAGCGCACCACCGCCTCCTCCGACGCGCTCTACGGCTGGGCCGAGAAGACGTCGTACACCACGCCGTACGTCGTCGACCCCGACAACCGCTCGCTGGTGATCGGGACGATCGACTTCGACGAGTCGATCGACGCCTCGGCGATCGCCAAGGTGCTGCGGGCGAACGGCATCGTGGACACCGAGCCCTACCGCAAGCTCGGCCGCAACCAGCTCCGGATCGCCATGTACCCCGCCATCGACCCCTCGGACGTCGAGGCCCTCACCGGCTGCATCGACTACGTCGTCGAGCGCCTCTGACCGGGCCTGGTCGATAGTCCCCGATCAGATGGCCGCCAGAACGGTCATGGCGCGACCATCTGATCGGGGACTATCCGGCTGAGGCCGCCGTTGGTTGGTCCTTGGTGAGGTGGAGGAGCCAGTCGCTGCCGGTCTCGATGAGGGCGTAGCGGCGAGCACCTTCGCGGCCGTGGAGGACGAAGACGAAGCGGCGGTCGTTGCGGTCCTCGAGCTCCCACCAGCCGGTGTCGGCGATCGACTTCGTCGCATCCGTGTACGTCGCGTGGTCCAGGTCGTGGTCGGAGACGGCCACCGCGAGCCGGTCGCCCTTCGGGCTGGTCGGCAACCCCTTCGGCACAGCCCAGGAGCGGAGGACCCCGTCCTCCTCCAGACGCAGGTCGAAGTGGGGCTGCGGCTTGCGGTGGTCGTGGAGCACGAAGACCGGCCGGTGCTCAGCCACCGGTTGCCTCCACCAGCGCGTCGTACGTGCGAGAGCCGAAGGCGACCATCCGCGCCTCCTCGACCCGGGTCGGCGTCGTCCGCAGGGTGTCGACGGCCGCCGCGGCCGCGTCCTCGAGCGGCCAGGCGTAGACACCCGCACTGACCAGCGGGAACGCGACGGACCGGGCGCCGAGCTCGTCGGCGACGGCCAAGGCGCGGGTGTAGCAGGAGACGAGCAGGGAGCGGTCGCGCTCGCCACGGCCGTAGTTCGGCCCGACCACGTGAATCACCCACTGCGCGGCCATCGACCCGGCGGTGGTCCAGCCGGCGTCGCCGGTCGCGAGTCCGTGCGGGAACCGCTTGATGCAGTCCTCGAGCACGGCCGGGCCACCGGCCCGGTGGATCGCCCCGTCCACGCCGCCACCTCCGCGCATCGCCCGGTTGGCGGCATTGACCACCGCGTCGACGTCCTGCTCGGTGATGTCGCCCTCGACGACGGTCAGTTTCATGACGTCATCGTCCCCCACGCGTGGTCTCGACAAGCTCGACCGACGAACCCACAGTGGTCTCGACTTCGCTCGACCGACGAGGTGCGCTCGACCGACGAGGTGCGCTCGACCGACGCAGCCTGCTCGACCGACGGGGATCACGCGTCCTTCAGCAGGCGCAGCACGGCGCGCTCGAGGTTCGTCTGCCGCTCGTCGGGGGTGGCCGCCTTCCGCCGGGTGGCGGACCTGATCGTGACCCCTTCTTCGTAGGCATCGACCACCCGCGGGTCGACGTACGACGACCGGGCCAGCGCCGGGGTGTTGCCGAGGAACTCCGCGACCTCCTTCATCGCGGCGACCTCCGCCCGCTTCCGCGAGGCCTTGGTGTCGGCCGGCTCCTTGCTCTCGGCCAGGGACGCAGCGGCGATCACGGTCGCGTGCCAGGTGCGGAAGTCCTTGGCGGTGGCGTCGAGGCCCGTCGTACGACGGACGTAGTCGTTGACGTGACCCGAGTCGAGGTCGTGCCAGCGCCGACCCTCCTTCCACGCGAGCAGCTCTTCGTCGGAGGGCCCGCGGCGCCGACGCATCACCTCGAGCGCCGCGACCGTGGCGGGGTCGTCGATGGTGATGCAGTGCTCGATCCCGGACTTCCCGATGAAGCAGAAGACCATCGTCGGTCCCTGTTTGCGCACGTGCTGCCGCTGCAGGGTGGTGAGGCCGAAGCTGCCGTTCTCCTCGGCGTACACGTCGTTGCCGATCCGGAAGTAGCCGAGGTCGAGCAGCCGGACCGCGACGGCGCAGGCACGGTCCTGGCTCATCCCCTCGGTGCCGAGGTCGATCAGCACCTGCTCCCGCGCCCGCGACAGCACCCGCCCGAACTCCACCACTCGCGCGTGCTTGGCTGCGTCGCGCTGCATGCGCCAGGCCGGGTGGTAGAGGTACTGCCGCCGGCCCGCGTCGTCGGTGCCGACCGCCTGGAGGTGCCCGTTCGGCCACCGGCAGATCCACACGTCGCGCCAGGCCGGCGGGATGACGAGTGCCTTCACCCGCTCGACGCCCTCGGGCGGCAGCCGCTGACCGGCCTCGTCGAGATAGACGAACCCTTTGCCCGCCCGTCGCCGGGACCAGCCCGGGTCGTCCGGTGAGCTCCTCCGCAGGCGCGCCATGGTGGTCAGGCTAGTGAGACGCGGGGCCCGTTCCCTCACCCCGAAGGAGAGCCGGTACGTCGATCAGCGCGGCCGCAGCGCCCGCACCAGGACCACACCGGCGCCCAGCGCGAGCAGGCCCCCGAGCGCCCAGGGCCAGGCCTCGTGGGAGGCCGAGTCCGACGGCTCGGACGGGTCGCTCGCCGAGGCACCGGGCGACGCCGACGGGCTCGACGAGACGGCCATCGCCTGCCGGATCCTCGTCGGGATCCGGGTCGCGACGACCGGTGAGTGGATCCCCTCCGAGGACAGGTAGAGCGTGTCGTCCGGCCCCAGGCCGAGCCCCTCCCCCTGCTCCTGCGCGGGGAGCTCGAACCGTCCCACCTTCTGCAGCGACGGCCAGTCGTAGACCGTGGCCGAGGAGTAGTCGCGGACGATCAGGTGCCGCCCGTCGGGGAAGAACGAGCCGTCGGTCGCGATCGGTACGACGTGTCCGACCCGGGTGAGCCGGTTGGTGCCGGTCGCACTCAACCGCCGCGGTACGGCGTACAGGATGCCGCCGAAGACGTTCTTGGTCGCCAGGTAGAGGCGCCCGGACACCGGGTTGCGGACCAGGGTCTCGGCGTCGGTCGCCCCGTGCGGGTAGGTGAGCCGGTACGACGTGGGTGTCACGGTGCGGTCCCCGCGGCCGACCGGGATGCGGGTGATGGTGACGTCCGAGCGGTCGGCCAGGTTGTCGCCGATGTCCCCGACCCAGACGAACCCGGGGCCCCCCGGCGCGAGCGACTCGACATCGGTCGGGTCGTCGGACCAGTGCGTGACGCCGACGGTGGCACCCGTCCGGTCGACGGCGAAGACGCGGCCGGTGTCGCCCGAGTCGTTGGTGGTGAGGAACAGACCGTCCTGCGCGACCAGCGCGCTCGCCTCGACGATCGCCGGGTCGGAGAAGGAGAAGACGGTGGTCCCGTGCGGCGCCTGCGGGGTGACGGCGAGCCCGACCAAGAATGGCGCAGCGACGAGCAGTCCGACCAGAGCGCTAGGCATCCAGCAGCTCGCCCAGCCGCGGCCGGACGCCCCACGTCGCCACCAGCTCGTCGTACTCCTGGCGGGCGGCGCCGCCGGCGATCGGCTTCCCGGTACGGACGGCGCGGAGCAGGGTGTTGCGTGGCGTGTGCTCGCTGCCGACGAACTGCATGACGTCGACGCGGTAGCCCTGAAGCCGGAGCAGTGAGGCGCGCAGGCCGTCGGTGAGGGTGTCGGCGAACCGTTCGCGGAGGATGCCGTGCCGGGTGAGCATGGCGTACGGCGCGGGCGTCGGCGCCTTGCGGAGCTGGGCGGCGATGTCGTGGTGGCAGCAGGGCGCGGCCAGGATCAACGGCGTACCCCACTCCAGGGCGCGCGCCAGGGCGTCATCGGTAGCGGTGTCGCAGGCGTGCAGTGCGAGGACGACGTCCGGCGGTGTGACAGGCTCGGCGGCTTCGATGGACGAAGCGACGAAGGTCGCGTCGACGCCGAGCTCGCGGGCGAGACCTGCGTTGTGCTCGCGCGACTGCTCGCGCTGGTCGATGCCGGTGAGGTGGACGGGCAGCCCGCGCACGTGGGTGAGGTAGCGCTCGGTCACGAAGGTCAGGTAGGCGTTCCCGCAGCCGAGGTCGACGATCTCGAGCGGCTGCTCGGCGGTGGGCGTGCGGAGGTGGCCCTTGTCGAGGGCGTCGCCGATCGAGGCGTCGAGGATCCGGAGGAACTCCTCGACCTGGCGATACTTGCTCTGCCGACTCGGCTTCATGCGGCCGTCGTGGTCGCTGAGACCGAGCGCCCGGAAGACGGGGTCGTCCTCGGCGAGCAGCCTGCCCTTGTCGCGGTCGTGGTCGCGGGTCAGGGCGGGGTCGGCCTGCTGGGCCCGCGTGTGCACGATCGCCTCGCCCTTCTTGGTGACGCGCAGCTGATGGGTCTCGGTGGCGGTGTCGACGTGCCAGTTGCCGAACGGCAGGTCGAGCAGGTCGTCGACCGCGGTCCGGGCCGCGTCGCCGACCGCGTGGTTGGAGGTGTGCGCCTGCGCGTCGTCGTACGCCGTGACCTGGAGGTGACGGCCGGCCTTGAGATCGACGTATCGGAGCTCGACGCGGCGCCATGGCGGCTGAGTGCCGCGTCGTCGCCCGGACGCCACAGCGCGGACGAGCGTCTCGTCGTCGAGGATCGCCTCCCGCATCCGGGCCAGCGCCCGCAGCAGTGGCTCGCTCATCGCCGTACCACCGAGGCGATCACGACGATCAGCAACAGGCCCCCCAGGGCAAGCGGGATCACGAGTCTGCGGTGCCGGGGGTTCACTCCGCCGAGTCTAGAGAGCGGGTCGATGCGGGTCGGCGGCGAGCGCCGCGCGGACCACATCGAGCACCGGGCGGGTGCCGTCGTCGATCTCGGCGAGCGGCACCCAGGCGACCGCGTCGGTGGTGCCGTCGACCTCGGTGACCCGTGGCTCGGCGTCGGCGGAGACGGTGGCCCGGAAGAGCAGGTGGACGCCGTGGAAGTCCTCGAAGCGACCGGACGGCGCCACCCCGCCGAAGTGCAGGTCGTGCACGTCGAGCAGGTCGCCGACCTCACAGTCGATCCCGCACTCCTCACGCACCTCGCGGGCCAGCCCCTCGCGCGGCGACTCGCCGTGGTCGAGCCCGCCGCCGGGCAGGGTCCAGGAGCCGGAGTGGAAGCCACGCTCGGAGATCCGGGTGAGGAGCACCTCGTCGGCGCGCCGGATCAGCGCGTAGACCCCGATCCGCTGCATCCGGTACGACGTGTGGTCGGCGAGTGCTTCGGTGACCACATCGGTGACGGACAGACGCCCTGCCAGGACGTCGGCGACCGGGTGCCAGGCGGCGGCCATCGTGGAGCCGCCGACCTCCTCGACCTGCGGTTCCGGTGCGTCGGCAGGAACCCACGCGTCGTACACGATCCGGAGTGCCTGGTAGTCCCACCGACGGCCCTCCCGCCACATCGATGGCAGGTGCGCGGAGTAGACGTGGGCGGCCTCGCCGACCTCCGCGTCGAGTCCGGTCTCCTCGCGCACCTCGCGGACCAGCGCGGCCCGCGGCTCCTCACCGTGGTCGAGACCGCCGCCGGGCAGGTGCCACTTCTCGTCGGCCGACACCTTGCGGGCGAGGCGGGTGAGCAGGATCTGGTCGTCCCGGAGGATCAGGGCGTACGCCGCGACGCGCTGCAGCTTCGGCAGGGCTCTGGACATGACGCGACTTCCTCGAGAAGGGACGTCACCATCCTGTCAGGCGGTCACGCGAACGGCGGGCGGGCGTCCCGGACGTGGGAGTGTCGGCCGGCCCAGCGCCAGACCCGGGCGGAGCGGTCGCGGTCCTCGTCGGTGACCAGGTTGCCCATCCAGCGCAGGGCGAGCGTCATCATCCAGTCGGAGCGCATCCCGACCGGACCCAGCGTGGCGAGGACCCGCGGCACGGTGACCAGCCCGGCCAGGCGGCGGGCGATCGAGAAGGACTCGCCGTAGTGGTGGGTCAGGGTCGCCGGCCAGGCGGTGGCGAGGTCGGCGTCGTCGGCCATCAGCTCGGCGACCAGGCGGCCCCCCTCCACGCCGTAGTCGATGCCCTCGCCGTTGAGCGGGTTCACGCAGGCGGCGGCGTCGCCGACCAGGGCCCAGTTGGCGCCGGCGACACCGGTCACGGCGCCGCCCATCGGCAGCAGTGCGCTGGTGGGGGCCCGCAGCTCGTCGCCCAGCCCGAACGCCGCGCGGCGCTGGTCGGCGTACGTCTCCATCAGGCGACGGACCTTGAGGTCGGCGGGGCGCTTGGCGGTGGCGAGGGTGCCGACGCCGAGGTTCACCTCACCGGTCCCGAGCGGGAAGATCCAGCCGTAGCCGGAGAGCACCTCGTTCTGCTCGCCCCGGAGCTCGAGGTGGGAGCTGATCCAGGGGTCGTCGGACTCCGTGGACGTCATGTACGCGCGGCCCGCGACGCCGTACACCGTGTCGCGGTGCCACTCCCGGCCGAGCAGCTTGCCCAACGGCGAGCGCACGCCGTCGGCGATGATCAGACGTCGGCAGGAGACCTCCAGCGTCTCGTCGCCACGCGCGAACACCACGGAGGTGACCCGGTCACCGTCGCGTCGTACGTCGACCGCGCGGACGCCGTCGAGGGCCCGGGCGCCGGACTTGATGGCGGTGGTGCGCAGGTGGTCGTCGAGCTCGGTGCGGGCCACGGCGCTGCCCCAGTTCGGCAGCGAGCCGCCCGGCCACGGCAGCAGCAGGGTCTGGCCGAAGCCGTGGGCGCGCAGGCCCTGGTTGACGGTGTGGGCGCGCAGCCAGTCGCCGAGCCCGAGTCGCTCCAGCTCGCCGATCGCGCGCGGGGTGAGGCCGTCGCCGCAGGTCTTGTCGCGCGGGAAGACCGCCGCGTCGGTGAGCAGCACGTCCATCCCCAGCCGCGCCACCCAGGCCGCCGTCGCCGACCCCGCCGGCCCGGCACCGACGACCAGGACGTCGGTCTGCTCGTGCGCGGTCATGCCCCGATTCTCTCAGGGCGGCGGGCACCGCTCCCAATCGCGATCGGCGCTGGTCCGTCACACCCAGATGGCTGCCGGGAAGCCGTCGGAGCAGATCTCGGGCTGGTCGGGAAGGGCGTACGCCGTGCCGTCGGCATAGCGGGCAGCGGTCCAGGCGACGGCGCAGGCGTCGAGCAGGTCGTCGGCGGCGTAGCCCCGACCCGCAACGTACGACGGTGGCTCCAGCCCGACGCTCATCAGCGCGGCCCGGCGGGCGGCCCGGCCCGCGGGTGTGATCTTCGAGGGGACGACACAGGTCGGGTCGATCTCCGCGAGGCTGACCTCCGGGTGCACCTCGAGCACGGTCATCGCCGGTCGCGTTCGCAGCCAGGCGTCGACGTCGAGGATCTTCGGGAACAGGTGGAAGGCCTGGATGCTCAGGCCCACGCCGAGCGCCTCGCGGTTCGCGGCCGAAGCCTCCGGGTGGGTGGTGTGGGCGACCGCGGCCCGCGAGGGCGTCGGGAAGACCGAGGACTTGCGGCCGACCGGAAGTCGCGACCGCGCCAGCCGGTCGGTCAGGCGCGGCCGGTCGTCGGGGAGGCCGATCGGGATGTCGACCGCGACGACGGCCAGGTCTGGTGCTGCGTGCCGAGCAGCTGCGACCAGGCTCGCGATGTCCGCGGCGACCAGCACGTCGTACGTCGTACCGCGCAGCAGTGCCCCGACCCACCCCGCCCGACACCCGTCGACCCCCAGCACAGCAGGACCCGCGCGCAGCATGCCCCCACCCTAAGAACGCCGAGTCGTCATATGACGACTCGGCGCAATTTCTGTGCCTCTTTGTGCCGACTCGGCGTGAATCCGATGCCTCTTTGCGCCGACTCGGCGTCGTACGGATGTCGGGGTCGCAGTGATCTCCGGGCCCCGACTGGATCTCGACGCGACAACGCCCGCCCACGCGAGCGTGGGCGGGCGTTGTCTTGCTCGATCTGGTTCGTCACACCAGAGCTGAGCGCTTGGCGCTCAGTTCTGGTACGAACCGAAGTCGAAGTCGTCGAGGGCGACGGCCTGACCCGGTCCGGTGTTGCCGAACTCGTAGTCGTAGGTGTCGTAGCCCGTGACGGCGTACGCCGCGGCGCGCGCCTCCTCGGTCGGCTCCACCCGGATGTTGCGGTAGCGCTCGAGGCCGGTGCCGGCCGGGATCAGCTTGCCGATGATCACGTTCTCCTTCAGGCCACGCAGGCTGTCGGAGCGGGCGTGGATCGCCGCGTCGGTGAGCACCCGGGTCGTCTCCTGGAAGGAGGCGGCCGAGAGCCACGACTCGGTGGCGAGCGACGCCTTGGTGATCCCCATCAGCACCGGACGACCCGAGGCCGGCTTGCCGCCCTCGGAGACCACGCGACGGTTCTCCTCCTCGAAGCGCACCCGGTCGACCAGGTCGGACGGCAGCAGGTTGGTGTCACCGGACTCGATCACCGTGACCCGGCGCAGCATCTGCCGCACGATGATCTCGATGTGCTTGTCGTGGATCGACACGCCCTGGCTGCGGTAGACCGCCTGGACCTCTTCGACCAGGTGCTCCTGGGCCTTGCGGACACCGAGGATGCGCAGCACCTCGTGCGGCTCCGGCGTACCGACCGTCAGCATGTCGCCGACCTCGATGTGGTCGCCGTCGGCGACCAGGAGGCGGGACCGCTTGGAGACGGGGTACTCCAGCACCTCGGAACCGTCGTCGGGGGTGACGATGACCTTGCGGGTCTTGTCCGTCTCCTCGATCTCGATCCGGCCGGCGGCCTCGGAGATCGGCGAGCGCCCCTTGGGGATGCGCGCCTCGAAGATCTCCTGGACACGCGGCAGACCCTGCGTGATGTCGTCGGCCGAGGCCACACCACCGGTGTGGAACGTCCGCATCGTCAGCTGGGTGCCGGGCTCACCGATCGACTGCGCCGCGATGATGCCGACGGCCTCGCCGATGTCCACCATCTTGCCGGTGGCCAGCGAGCGGCCGTAGCACTTGGCACACGTGCCGGTCTTGGCCTCACAGGTGAGCACCGAGCGGACCCGGACCATCTCGATCCCGGCCGCGACCAGCTCGCCGATCTTGACGTCGCCGAGGTCGTCGCCCGCGGCGGCCAGCACCTCACCCGTCTCCGGGTGGGTGATGTCGACCGCGGTGGTGCGGGCGTACGCCGAGGTCTCGACGTTGTCGTCCTTGCGGACGGTGCCGTCCTCGACGCGTACGCCGATCCGCTTGTCCATGCCGCGCTCGGTGCCGCAGTCCTCCTCGCGGATGATCACGTCCTGCGAGACATCGACCAGACGACGGGTCAGGTAGCCGGAGTCCGCCGTACGGAGCGCGGTGTCGGCCAGACCCTTGCGGGCGCCGTGGGTGGAGATGAAGTACTCCAGCACCGACAGGCCCTCACGGAAGTTGGCCTTGATCGGCCGCGGGATGATGTCGCCCCGCGGGTTGGCCACCAGACCACGCATCGCCGCGACCTGCCGGATCTGCATCATGTTTCCGGACGCACCGGAGTCGACCATCATGAAGATCGGGTTGGTCCGCGAGAACGACCGCTCCATCGACTTGGCCACGTCGTTCGAGGCCTGGGTCCAGATCTCGACCAGCTCCTGGCGACGCTCCTCGTCGGTGACGAGACCGCGCTCGAACTGCTTCTGGACCTTGGTGGCCTGCTCCTCGTACCCGGCCAGGATCTCGGCCTTGTCGTCGGGCGTGGTGACGTCGTCGATCGACACCGTCACCCCGGAGCGGGTGGCCCAGTGGAAGCCGGTGTCCTTGAGGGCGTCCAGCGACGCGGCGACCTCGACCTTGGTGTAGCGCTCGGCGAGGTCGTTGATGATCGCGCCCATGGCCTTCTTGCCCACCTCGTAGTTCACGAAGGGGTAGTCGGCCGGCAGGGTGTCGTTGAAGATCGCCCGGCCCAGGGTGGTGTCGAGCGTGATCGACTGACCCTCTTCCCAGTCCGCGCCGAGCTCGAGCTCGAGCGGCGGGATGATGTCGGTGAACCGGATCTTCACCTTGCTCTGCAGCGCGATCTCGCCACGGTCGAAGGCCATGATGGCCTCGGACTGCGAGGAGAAGGCACGGCCCTCGCCGGGCTCGCCGTCACGGTCGGTGGTCAGGAAGAACAGACCGATGATCATGTCCAGCGTCGGCATCGTCACCGGCCGGCCGTCGGACGGCTTGAGGATGTTGTTGGTCGACAGCATCAGGATCCGCGCCTCGGCCTGCGCCTCGGCGGACAGCGGCAGGTGCACCGCCATCTGGTCACCGTCGAAGTCGGCGTTGAACGCCGAGCAGACGAGCGGGTGGATCTGGATCGCCTTGCCCTCGATCAGCTGGGGCTCGAAGGCCTGGATGCCGAGTCGGTGCAGGGTGGGTGCCCGGTTGAGCAGCACCGGGTGCTCGGTGATGACCTCTTCGAGGACGTCCCACACCACGGCGTACCGGGACAGGCCGGACGTCGCGCGCTCGACCATCCGCTTGGCGGACTTGATGTTCTGGCTGTGCGACAGGTCGACCAGCCGCTTCATCACGAACGGCTTGAACAGCTCCAGCGCCATCTGCTTGGGCAGACCGCACTGGTGCAGCTTCAGCTGCGGGCCGGAGACGATGACCGAACGACCGGAGTAGTCGACGCGCTTGCCGAGCAGGTTCTGGCGGAAGCGGCCCTGCTTGCCCTTGAGCATGTCGGACAGCGACTTCAGCGGCCGGTTGCCCGGGCCGGTGACGGGACGACCGCGGCGGCCGTTGTCGAACAGCGAGTCGACGGCCTCCTGGAGCATCCGCTTCTCGTTGTTCACGATGATCTCGGGAGCACCGAGGTCGAGCAGACGCTTCAACCGGTTGTTGCGGTT
>CAWCNW010000028.1:0-187785 GCA_963796975.1 uncultured Actinomycetota bacterium | reverse complement strand
ACGTCGTGCTCACCGGGTGCGCCGTCCCGTGTCGTCGCGTCATGTGGCGGGCGCGTCCGTGTCATGGATGGTGAGGGGTGAGCGGCCAACAGCCCGCACCCGACAGGGAAGTCCAGGCAAGAGCAGTCCAGGAGGGCACACAGCAGATGATGACCACCACTCAGTCCGCCAGCGGAGAACCTGAGCACGAGGACGTGCGGGATGTGGAGCGGCGGCTTCGGACGCTCGAGCACCGGGTGCGGACCCTGACCGTGGCCCTCGACGCGGCCTCCCGGCTGCGGATCAGGACGCCTCTCCGCGTGGACGACGGCATCCGGATCGCCGGCGGCAAGAAGGTGCGCCGCATCCTCGTGGAGGGTGGCCTGGTCGACGGGTACCCCGAGGTTCCCGGTTTGGAGTGACCAGACCGACGGACACCGGCGGCGCCGTGCGGCTCGTTCGCCCGCGGCGTCGCCGGCCCTCCCAGAAGCCATCACTTCCACAGATGTCCGGGAGACACCGGAAGAAAGGGGAGAGATACATGACTGACATGTGGGCCTGCCGAGACACCACGTGGACCGGGGGCAAGGACTTCGTGGGGTACGACGTTCAGGCGTCCGAGGGCTCGAACGGGACCATCGACAAGACGACGTCTGGCGCCGTCGCCGACATCAACCACGAGGACCGGACCGTCAACCTCGGTCTGACCAAGAGGCGATCAGGTCCGCGCCGTCATTCGACAGCGCCGACTGGCAGTCGGGCCGCACGCAGCACACCGACTACCACCGGAGCTACGTCCGGTAGTCGCTGCCGACGCGCTGGGTCCCGCGTCGGCCCGGACCACGTCCGGCGTTCGACGACTGCCCGGGCCTGGTCCCGTGAGGTCACCCAAGGATGTGCCCGGCGGCGGCGCCGCGGACTACACCAACCCGAATCGACGAGAAGTCGAAGCCTGGAAAGGATCGAAAGATGAGCCTCTTGCTCGACAGGGCGCGTCGGTACCGCCGTCAGCGGCCACCGTTGGTCGGCGCGAGGCTGAGGATCGCGCAGATCGCGCCGCTCTACGAGGCGGTGCCTCCCGGTGCGTACGGCGGCACCGAGCGGGTGATTTCCTGCCTGTGCGACGCGCTGGTGGCCCAGGGTCACGAGGTGACCCTCTTCGCACCGGAGGGTTCCACGACCGCCGCGAAGCTGGAAGCGTTCGAGGAGCCCCTGCGCGAGAGATTCACCGCCGACGAACTGGTGACACTCGCGCCGCACCTGCACCTGGAGATGCTGTCCTCGCTCTATCAGCGGGCCGACGACTTCGACATCGTGCACTCGCACATCGACATCTGGTCGCTTCCCTTCGCCAGGCTCCTCGACACGCCGCCTACGGTCCTGACCATGCACGGGCGTCTCGATCTCGACCACCTGCGAAACCTGCTGCCTCGCTACGCCTCGGTGCCCCTGGTGTCCATCAGCGACGACCAGCGCCGGGCCGTCGCCGATCTGGACCTCACGTGGGCAGCCACGGTCTACAACGGTTTGGACCTCACGTCGTACCACGACGGGCCGCAGCACCGTGACGGCTACCTCGCCTTCGTCGGGAGGGTCGCAGAGGAGAAAGGACCGCTGGCCGCGATCGAGATCTCGCGGCGCACGGGCCTGCCGCTGCGGATGGCGGCCAAGGTCGACCCGCTGGACGCCGACTACTACGAGCACGAGGTGAAGCCCCGCATGGGGGCGGACGTCGACTTCGTCGGGGAGATCGAGGAGCACCAGAAGCCGTCCTTCTACGGCGGCGCCCGCGCGACTCTCTTCCCCAGTGATTGGCCGGAGCCGTTCGGGCTGGTGATGATCGAGTCCCTGGCAGCCGGCACGCCGGTCATCGCCCTGCGGCGCGGTTCGGTCCCGGAAGTGATCGAGGACGGCGTCACCGGCTTCATCTGCGACGACGTCGACGAAATGGTGGAGGCCACGCGGCGGATCAGTGACATCGACCCGGAAGCGTGTCGACGGCGCGCCGAGCGGTTCTCGGCGGAGCGGATGTGCCGCGGCTACGTCGAGGTCTACCGGTCTCTGGTGACGGGTCGCCGTAGCCGTGGAGCCACGGGGTTCTTGCCGGGTCGTGGCTTCTGAATCAGATGCGACCCACGGCCCAGTCCGGGCGAAGGGTCCGCCGGGGTCTCGGAGGGGCCCGGTGGTGGGCCAGTGGAGCGAAGTCCGCCAGCCGTCCGGTTCCCACCGCAAAGCCTCACCTTTTGAACCCGGGAGAAATTGCTTTGTTGCCTGGTCCCTCGTGTGTGAACCAGAGGCATTTCGCCCCCGAGCGGTTCATACCCACGGAGCCTTGGATTCGTCGTCAGCCCACTCACATGCGGATGTGCTTGCTCTCGGGTGTCTCCTCCGGGTGGTGATCTCGCATCTCGAAGCCGTGGCTCAGGCCCCAGGACACGGCCTGCGCCCTGCTGGTGATGCCGAGTTTCCGGTAGGTCGAGCGGATGTAGGACTTGACGGTGTTGATGCTGAGTGATCGTCGCTGCGTGATCTCTACGTTGGAGCAGCCCTTGACGATGTCACCGAGGATCTGGACCTCCCGCAACGTGAGGGCTGCCTCGTCGCCGAGTGCGGGAGGGCGGCTGACCTTTCCTCCGGCGGCTTGGCGGATGGCGGACAGGATCGACGGGGCCGGAGCCTCCAACGACACGAAGCCGACCGCGCCCAAGGCGGCCGCTCGGGCAGCCAGGGCCGGACGGAGATCCCTACCCACCACGACGATGGCGCCTTCACCGGCCATGACCATGGCCTCTAGTTCTGCGCCGTCGTCGTACTGAATCGCCACGGCGTCGTAGAGCACAACATCGGGAAGTACACCCTCGTGGGGGAACACGACCGGGTACTCCTGCATGACCAAGAGGTCCGGGGCCTGCCCGAGAATGTGCCAGAGGCCCTCTGTGATGATGTCGCCTGCACCGGCGACCGCGACCACGATTGCCATACACATGGCATACCCCCGTGACCCGTAGGTGTAAACGCGATCCTGAGACGACCACGCCCCGCGGGTGGTGACAATGGGCGAACTGAGAAGCGGCCCAGCGACGTTTTCGGCTGTCGTGGCGCTGAGGTAGTGAGGCTTGGCTCGAGCCCAGTGCCTACTGCCTTGGGTTCCAGCAGGGCACCCCCTCGGCCCTGGTCCGATGAAGTCGAGCCACGAAGTGGGGCGGCGTGATGGGCTGGGTATCCGGGCGAAGCCTTCCGGCGCGAGGTCCTGGGCCTCGCGCGCGACTCGCTGCCGCGCCCATGGCGACAGGGGTATGACACGTCACCCCGTCGGTTCCACCCCAGTTCGCCCCCGTCGCGCACCGCACTCATCGGCTGCTTGTGGCCCGTAGCAGGGAGAGTCGCTGCTGTCGGCGAGGGCGGCACCGCCGGTCCGCGGAGGCTTTGTTCTTTGTAGATCGCGATGCTGCTGTCAGCGAGCTTCATATGGCTTCGTGTGGGTACGTCATAGATGCGTGCCCGTCGAGTCTTTCCTTCGGGTGAGACACGCTCGCACCCACGGGTATGAGCGCGGCGGGCACGCCCGCGTGAACGCACTGACCAGGAGTGGCTGGCTAGTCGCACACACGTCCATCTTCGTCCGGTGAACTAGGCGGGCCAACCTTGAGGATCCGTACCTGCACCCGCCTTCAGCATGCCGCTCAGTGGGTCGGGGTACGACCAGGTCGCCGACGAAAGGAGCCAGCCATGCCCGACAAGCGACCTTCGGTGAAGAACGAGAAGCAATATGAGGCATTGAAGAACAAGGGGATGTCGAAGGAGCGCGCGGCGAAGATCGCCAACAGCCCGGACGCCTCCAAGCACGGCGGCCAGAAGAGTGGCTCAGGTGGGAACAGCTCACAGGGTGGCACCACGGCGCAGAAGAAGAAGGCGGGCCGCAAGGGTGGCCAGGCTTCCCACTCCTGAGATCTCCACGGCATGGTCCCGAGACGGTGAGGAGATCGACGAGGGCAGTCATCCGGTCGCGCTGTGGTTGCGCCGGGGCATGCTGACCGCCATGGCTCTCGCGGTGCTCGCGGGCCTGTTGAGCCTGCTCGGCGTGCACACGAGCACGACCTCGGCGCAGGGCAACGGGTACGACTTGAAGCTGAGCTTCCCGTCAGTCGCGCGGGCCGGTCTGGACACGCCCTGGCAGGTCACCGTCACCCGGACGGGAGGCTTCGGGAAGCAGGTCACGCTCGCTGTCACCGGCAACTATTTCAACATCTTCGAGACCCAGGGGTTCCACCCCGAGCCGGCGGACGAGACGCGGGACGCCCATACCCTCTACCTCACGTTCACCGCGCCGCCGGGCAACACCCTCGTCGTCGACTACGACGCCTACATCCAGCCCGCCAGCCAGCAGGGCCATGCCGGCACCCTCGCTGTCCTTGACCACGGACAGGAGATGGTCTCACTCGACTTCGACACGCGGCTGTGGCCGTAACCCGACCAGCGAAGGAGCATGCCACGTGGAGATCGTGATCCGGGCAGCAGTGATGTTCGTGTTCCTGTGGGCAGTGACCCGAGCCGTTGGTCGGTCCACCCTTGGGGAGCTCAGCACCTTTGAGCTGATCATGTACGTGACGATGGGCGACCTGATCCAACAGGCGGTCACTCAGCAGGACTACTCAGTCACCTCTGGGGTGCTCGCCATTTCGGTGTTCGCGCTCCTCACGGTCGTGCTGTCGTGGGTGCAGTGGAAGTTCCCGCGCACGCGGTCCGCGATCCGCGGCAAGCCGCTGGTCGTGGTCCGTGACGGACGCATGCTGCCGGTGCCGGCCAAGCAGCAGCGCTTCACTGAGTCGGACCTCCTTGCCACCGCACGTCAGCAGGGGATCAGACGTCTCGCCGACATCGAGCTGGCCATCCTCGAGGCCGACGGCAAGGTCTCCTTCTTCACCGTCACCCAGGAGTCCGAGGGCGCCCCGGACACCGGCGTGTCGTCGTAGCCGCCACCACGAGGCATCGCGATCTCCTGCTCACGCAGCCGGATAGGCGTCGCTCTGGAGCAGCCTGGCCAGGTGGACCGCGTTGGCGACCGCTGACCGGGTCGCCGACGTCGTCTCCTCCGGGCTCGGGTCAAGGTCTCGGTAGTCGGTGGTCTGCATGGCCTGGCCGACCCAGTAGGTGCCAGCGTTCGCGGCAATCGAGAACCCGGTGTCGTTGAGCGCCTGGAGGCACTCCGCGACCACGTGGTGAGCGCCATCCTCGTTGCCGACCACACCCACCAGCGCGACCTTGCCGTAGGTGAGGAGCCGCCCCTGGTCGTCGGTCTCGCTCAGCTCGGCGTCGAGCCTCTCCAGGACCAGCTTGCACACCGATGCGGGCTGGCCCATCCAGATGGGTGTCGAGATCACCAGGATGTCGGCGGCCAGCATCTTGGCCCGGATGTCCGGCCAGCCGTCGCCGTCACCCTCGTCGGTGCTGACTCCGAAGCGGATGTCGTGGTCGACCACGCGCACGACCTGGCCCTCGACGCCCTGCTCCCCGAGCGCCTCGAGGATCTGTGTCCCCAACAGGCTCGAGCTCGACTCTGCCGGAGACGCCTTGAGCGTGCACACGAGGACCAAGGCGGTGACACCGTTGCTCATGGACACGCAGTACCCGGTGGCCTCTTGGGCATGCAGTGGGTCAGGTCAGTTCCCGGCCGCGGACGGTGTGCCGTCGTTCTGGTCGCCGTCGGCGTCGTCGGCCCGCGTCTCGGACCACACCGGGTCCACGCGGTTCTGCTGCTCGTCGGGGTCTTCGTCGACGCGTTCGGCGGCGTCCGCGAGTGAGATCTCCTCGCCCTCGGGGACATCGGGAAGCTCGACGTGGCGCTCGTGGTCTGCCATCTCGGTCATGCCCATCCGTACCCAGAAGTGTGCGTGGGCAACGGCCCCCTCTGGGGTGGTACGCGGCGGCCCGGCTGGGTGGTAGACAGCGACGGTGGTGAAGATCTGCGTGCTCGGGGTGCTGCCGGTCGTGGGGGCGCTGATCGGAGCAGCAGTGCCAGCAGTAGGTCGCGAGGCCTGCGACTGGGCGATGGCCGAGCCCGACCGTTTCACCGTCTGAGAGGACGACCATGACCACCGTTGCCGAGCTTCTGATCTCAGCGCTGGCCGAGCACGGAGTGAGCCAGGTGTGGGGTGTGGTGGGCGATGCACTCAACCCCGTCACCGACGCGATCCGGCGAGAGGACCGGATGGAGTGGGTGGGGGTGCGCCACGAGGAGGTGGCGGCCTTCGCTGCCAGCGCCCAGTCGCAGCTGACCGGCCGGCTGGCAGTGTGCATGGGCACCGTCGGCCCCGGCGCCATCCACCTGCTCAACGGCCTGTACGACGCCAAGAAGAGCCACACCCCCGTGCTGGCCATCGTCGGGCAGGTCCCACGCGAGGAGATGGGCAGCGACTTCTTCCAGGAGGTCGACAACGATGTCCTGTTCGCCGACGTGTCCGTGTTCTGCCACACCGTCTCCAACGCCGAGCAGTTCCCGCTGCTGCTCGAACAGGCCGCGAACGCCGCGATCCAGGAGCGCGGCGTCTCGGTTCTGACGCTGCCCGGCGACGTCGGGGGTCTGGACCTGCCCAAGCACACCGACGTACCGAGGTTCGTCGACGCACGAGCCGAGACGGTGCCCTCCGACCAGTCGCTCCGCGCCGCAGCCGAGGCCATCAACAGCGGCGGGCAGGTGACCCTGCTCATCGGACAGGGCGCGCGCGAGGCACGCGAGGAGGTGCTGGCTCTCGCCGAACGGCTCAACGCTCCGATGGTGTTGACCCTCAAGGCCAAGGAGGGCTTCGACGACGACAACCCCTACCAGGTCGGCCAGTCCGGCCTCATCGGGAACCACGCCACCGCGGTCGCCTTCGAGGGCTGTCAGACGCTGTTCCTGCTGGGCACCGACTTCCCCTACCGGAACTTCCTCCCCACGGGAAAGACCGTCATCCAGCTCGACCTCCGCGGCACCCACATCGGACGACGGACAGCCGTCACGCACCCTCTGGTCGGAGACGCCAAGCTCGGACTCCAGGCTCTGCTGCCGATGGTCGACGCACAGGCCGACACGGCGCTGCTGGAGAAGTCCCGGTCGGCCTACGAGCAATGGCAGGAACGTCAGCAGAAGCTCGCGGACCCGTCGTACGACGGCAAACCCAAGGGGCTGCTACGTCGCAAGGTCGACAACCCCGACTCGCGGATCCGACCCGAGGTGGTCGCCGCCGCCGTCGACCGCTCAGCCGCTTCCGACGCGATCTTCATCACCGACACCGGCATGGCCACCGTGTGGCTCTCGCGCTTCGTGATGATGACAGGCTCGCGGAGGCTCCTCGGCTCCTACAACCTGGGCTCCATGGCCAACGCTCTGCCCCAGGCGCTCGGCGCCCAAGGGCTCGATCGCACGCGCCAGGTCATCGCGTTCTGCGGCGACGGCGGGCTGTCCATGTTGCTGGGCGACCTGATCACCGCCGTCAGCCACGACCTACCGGTCAAGCTCGTGGTCTTCGACAACGGCCGCCTCGGCATGGTGAAGCTGGAGATGGAGCAGGTCGGGTTGCCGGAGTTCGGCACCGTCCTGCACAATCCCGACTTCGCGCGAGTCGCCGAGGCGGTGGGAATGAAGGGGATCCGGGTCGAGAGCCCCGACGGTGTCGAAGCGGCCATCAAGGCTGCCCTCGCCCACGACGGACCGGCGCTGGTGGACTGCCTCATCAACCCCGACGAGATCGCGATCCCGCCCAAGCCCACCCTCGAGCAGGGCTGGGACTTCGCGATCGCCAAGTCCCGCGAATTCCTCGACAGCGCAGAGTGAGCCTCGGGACGGAGGCTGGAGACACGACGGGAGCCACCCCGCGCGGACAGCGGTGAACTCGAGACCCCTTGGCCTGCTGCCCGGCGAGGAGGGCCAGGGTCATCTTCGCCCGGACACCGGCAGCCGGGGTCGCCCAAGTGTGGGGGCCCGGGATGGGTTCGAAGGGTTCAGTGTTCTGCGCGCATGGTGCGGATGTGGTCGGGCGCGAACCCATGGTTGAGACCCCAGACCACCGCTTGTGCACGGCGGTGGACATCCATCTTGCGGTAGGCGCTCCTCAGGTAGGTCTTCACTGAGTTGATGCTGAGGAACACCTTGTCCGCGATCTCTTGGTTCGACAGCCCTTGAGTGAGTAGAGCGATGATTTCTGCTTCACGCGCTGATAGGCCGGCGTCTTGCCCGGGCCAGGCGCCCGTGTCGAGATCGGGTTGCACGTTGTCCGGCGGCAGAACGGTCTGTCCCGCGTGGATGGCTTCGAGGGCGGCGACGATCTCGCTGGCCGCCATCCCCTTCCACAGATATCCCGCTGCCCCTGCGGAGATGGCGCCGTCGATGAGTTCGCGTTGCAGATTCCAGGTGAAGACCACGACGTGTGGTGCGCCTGCCTCTGCGAGACTGATGACGTCGATGTCGGCGCCCTGTTCCTGACCGAAAGTGTCGTAGAGCACGATGTCCACGTCAGTGGTGGTCGGACGGTTGGAATCCAGCTCGACGACGTCTACCCGGTCCGCGTACGGGGCGAGGATCGCGGCAACCCCGGTGACCACGACTTCGTAGTCGTCGTTGATGGCGACCCGTAGAGGGTTCTGCGCAGCACCCATGTCGTGAGCCTAGGACAATCCAGCCGCTGGCTGCGAAGCATTCCGGTGGTGTCAGGACATCCTGGGTCAGCCGCGGCGCCGAGCGTCTCCCACGCGGGCGCGTCCGCGTGCAGATGTTGGGTTGACTGACGAAGCCCGCCATGGTTGTGCGTGCCTTGGCGGGCTTCGTCGAGTCGGCCCACCCGAGGCGTGCTCGGGACTGGGCGGTGCCCCTTCAACTGTCGGCCAGCTGTCCACGGGGCGTGCCAAGACTGTAGGTCGCCTCCGACGGCAGGCCCTACACCCGTACGGATGACGTGCGTGACTCAGTCGCGGGTGCGTGCCCAGATACGTGACGACCCGCGCTGCTTGCAGCAGCGTCAGACCAGCCCTGAGTGCCGAGTCCTGAAGTCGCGACCTCGCGACGTCGACGTTTGTGTGGTCACGAGCGGCCAAGATTGCGGTTGCGAACTCGATCTCACGCCGGTCTGCCATCCTCGCGGGTGTCTGGAGGGCACGTGCTCGCGAAGTGAACTCGAGGTCGGCGTCGGTGACCGCCCCCTCGGCCGAAGCGCCCAGCGCCGAAGCCAGGGCGACATGTTTGTCATCGAACGCATGCAGCGCAGCGGCGTACAAGTTGATTCCTCCGACCAGCGCATCCTCACGCAGGATGGGCAATGACAGCGTGCTCTTCACCCCATGGGCGGCGCTGGTCAGCGCGAAGGCCGACCAACGCTTCTCGTCGAGTAGATCGGGGATCTCCACGTGCAGCGCCTCGGACCCCGCGGCAACCGCCACACACGGGCCGCCGTCAAGATATTGCGCTGCGTCGATGACGGCGACCTCCTGGCTGGTGGCGGTCAGCGTGAAGGTCAAGCCGTCCTTGACCAGACCCAAGCTCAAGCCGACACACGACGGTACGAGGGACACCGCCTCCCGTCCCATCTCCAGGAGTCGTGCGCGAAGATCGGAGTCGTCCTCCTCGAGATACTCGTCGAGGGCCTCGTCGGTCTCTGGAAGTGGTTCCAACTCCTGCCCCCATCGTCGGGCCTCGTTGCGGCCGATGCGGTGGATGCGGGACCCCAGATCATGAATCGGCGGCGATGACTGTCGCACCCCAGGGGAGTGACGTGGTGCCGCGAAGCGTGAACGGCGCGCATCCGTGTGGTCACGACATTTGTGTACCCAAGGACGCGCCAGGTAACCACGGACACGTCGCCTTGCGATCTGGCAGATGGCCGTAGTCCTGAGTCAGTCGGTCTTCTCGGATCAGCGGTTGATCAAGAGGCCAGCGACGAGTATCGCGAGCAGTGCGGTCGCCACCCCCGCCAGGACGAACAGGGAGGTGGCGAACCGTTTGAGTGTGGTTGTCGTGGAACTGTCTGACGGTGTGGACTCGCGGTTGGGTTCCTCCAAGTGCTCGCGACGTCCGGCTTGGTCGGGAGCGTCGACCAGCACGTCGGATTCTTCGCGGGGGTTCTGGTCGAGCTCCATGAGCGCGATCTCCGGGCGGTGGAGGTCGAAGGCCGGAGACTCGGACCGGATCCGCGGGATGCTCTCGAAGTTGTGGCGAGGTGGTGGACAGCTGGTGGCCCACTCCAGCGACGGCCCCATGCCCCAGGGTTGTCGACCCCGACCAGCGGTGGGTCGCGGGAGATCCAGACGTTGTAGAGGAACACGGGAACGTCGAGGCGGCCAGCAGGAAGGACCCGACGGTCGAGACCTGGTTGAGGGTGGTGATGACCCGTCCTGGGGGACCGGCAGTCGGCGTTCCGGCGTGGCATCAAGTCGAGCGGCGGGCTGGGACCAGGATGATCGCTCTGTCAGGCTCACCGTACCGGATCGTCACCAGGAAGCCGAGGGCCCACACCATCGGGGTGTCGTAACGAGATGGCATCCGCCCCTGCAGATGATCGGGTCGATGACGTTGACCGCACGAAGAATGGGCCCTGACCCGCCATCGCACAGACCGCATGATCCACAGGTCGCCGCCGACGCTCGGGGAGCGCACGGCGTCAGACAGCGGCGTCTAGGCGAACCAGCCGAATCGGCGGCGCGCGCGACGGTGGCCGCGGCTTCACGCACCTCGGGCTGCGTGTGTCATATGCCGCTGGTGAAGTCGGTCAACGTGCAGCCACCGTGCAGCAGGTGCGCGTGGTCGATGCACAAGGGCAGTCCGAACGTCACGGTCGCGAAGTCGGGAGGTACGGCGACCTCGGCGACGACCCGGACTGTGGCGGACCCCATGGCCTGGGCGAACTCCAGACAGTCCGCGACGCTGCAGGGGCTGTCTGCGAGCTCGGAGCTCAGTGCTGCAGTCAGAGTCACGACGTCCTCCTCCGGACAGTGCCTGACACGCTCGGCCACGCCGGACATGCGTAATGCCGGACGGGCAGAGCGTGTCGGGCAGAGATCAGGCCTCGATGGCGGTGCGCTCGGTGGAGCCGCCGCTCACTTCGATCTTCCGTGGCTTCGCCCGCTCCGCGACCGGGATGCTCAGCCGCAGTACGCCGGCGTCGTACGTGGCCTCGATCTGCTCGAGGTCGAGGTTGTCGCCCAGCACCAGCTGGCGGCTGAAGACGCCCCGCGGGCGCTCCGAGGCGAGCATCTCCCAGTCGCCGTTGCGTCCCACCCGCTCGGCGCGCACGGTCAGGACGTTGCGCTCGACGTCGAGGTCGATCGACTCGAGGGACACGCCGGGAAGGTCGAACTCGATCTGGAAGACATCGCCCTGACGCCAGGCGTCCATGGGCATCACGGCCGGACGGTTGGTGGTGCCGAGCAGCTGGTTGGCCAGGCGGTCGAAGTCGCGGAACGGGTCCGTCGTACGCAGCAACATGGGGGTCTCCCTTCGTATGTGTATCGGATGTTGCAGGTTTTATATAGCCCGAGATTCACGTACAGTCAACCCCTCGACGAAGGAGGACGGATGGTGAACGAGGACGAGCGCGGCGTGTTCGCGATCTCGGTCGCAGCCGAGCGTGCCGACCTGCCGATCCAGAACCTCCGGGTCTATGAGCGCCGCGGCCTGCTGGAGCCGGCCCGGACCACCGGGGGGACCCGGCTCTACAGCGAGGCTGACATCGTGGTTCTCCGGCGGATCGCCGTGCTGCTCGCCGAAGGCCTCAACCTCGCCGGCATCCGCCGCGTCCTGGAGCTCGAGACCGAGGTCGCCCGGTTGCGGGCGCGCCTGGCGCGCGGCCGCAATGTCGGCGCCTGACGGGCCTTCAGGGCTGGAGCGTGCGTGACATGAGATCGGCGAGGACGCCCTCGAGACCCCCGGCCCCCGTGTACGCCGTCCGCTGACGGTCGGCGGCGTTGCCTCGTGCTGCGAACGCGGTCACGCCGCGCTCCACCACGGCCGTGTCACCCGCCTCCTCCAGCTGGTCGGAGACCAGCCCGACCAGCTGGGCGAGGACGTCACTGGCGGGCTCGAGCTTCCGGCTGACGGGCGAGACGAGGGTGTCGCGGAGCCCGAAGCGCGACGCCCGCCAGGCGGCGGCGCGCAGCTCGTCGACGCGCCAGGCCTCGGCCGGAGTGTCGAGGTGCCACTCATGGGCAGCCCTGTCGACAAGGGCGCGGGCCAGGGCCGCCACCACCAGGGCGTCCTCTACGTCGGTGCACACATCGGCCACCCGGAACTCGACGGTCGGGTAGCGGTGTGAGAGCCGGACGTCGAGGTTCACCATGCCGATGTCGAGCGCGGCACCGCGCGTGACCATGTCGCCCACGACGGCGTGGTACGTCGCTGCGTCACCGAACGGCTCGGCCGGACCACCGGTCGGCCACAGGTTCCAGATCCGCGAGCGCCAGCTGTCGTAGCCGGTGTCGCGTCCGTGCCAGTACGGCGAGTTGCCGCTGACCGCGATCAGCATCGGGATCCACGGGCGTACGCGGTCGATCACTGCCACGCCTTCCTCATCATCGGCGACTTCCACGTGGACGTGCAGGGCACACATCAGTGACTGGTGGGCGACCTCGCCGTAGTGGTCGGCGATGGCCCGGTAGCGCTCGTTCGGAGACACCTCCGCTGATCGCCGCTCGGGGACGTGCGCCACCGGGCCGGCGACCGCCAGTGGAACGACGCCGAACGGGACCGCTGCTTCCGCGACCTGTGCGCGCGCACGCCGTATCTCGTTCTGCACGTCGGCGAGATCGACCTGTGGGCTCGTGGCGATCTCGACCTGCGAGAGGAAGAACTCATGCTTGACCTGGGTCTCAGGCCGCGCTCCCGCGCCGGTGTTGCGGGTCGGTCGGCAGGCGGCGATGACCTCGGGTGCCACCGGTCGCAGGTCACCGGTGACGGCGTCGACGAGCAGGAGCTCTTCCTCGACGCCGAGCTGCCGGACGGAGCCGTGTCGCCGGGTGCTCAGAGGACGGGCCGCCCACCGGTGACCGCGACGCGTGCGCCCGAGACGTAGCTGGCCTCATCGGAGGCGAGCAGCACGTAGACCGGAGCCAGCTCGGCCGGTTGCCCGGCACGACCCAGGGGTGTGTCCGAGCCGAACTCCGCCACCTTCTCCGGTTCCATGGTGGAGGGGATCAGCGGCGTCCAGATCGGTCCCGGTGCCACGCTGTTGACCCGGATCCCTCGCTCCCCCAGCAGCTGCGCCAGGCTGGCGCTGAAGTTGGCGATCGCTGCCTTGGTGGCGGCGTACGGCGCCAGCGTCGGGTTCGGGTTGTCGGAGTTCACCGACGAGCTCCCGATGATCGAGGCCCCGGGTTTCATGTGGGGCACAGCTGCCTTGCACAGGTGGAACATCGCCGACAGGTTCGTCGCGATGGTGTGGTCCCACTCCTCGTCGGGAGTCTCCTCGAGTGACTCGCGCGTCATCTGGTACGCCGCGTTGTTGACCAGGACGTCGATGCCACCGAACTCCTCGACGGCTGTGGCGACGATGTCCCGGCAGTGCTGGGGCGAGGTCAGGTCACCCGACACCAGCACGGCACGTTGCCCGGCGTCTTCGACGTAGCGTGCCGTGTCGGCGGCGTCCTCGTGCTCGGAGAGGTAGGAGATCAGCACGTCGGCACCCTCGCGGGCGAAGGCGATCGCCACGGCGCGCCCGATGCCGCTGTCGCCGCCGGTGATCACCGTCCGCTTGCCGGCGAGGCGGCCGTGACCTTGGTAGCTCTCCTCACCGCAGTCGGGGCGAGGGTCCATCTGGTCCTGGAGACCGGGGGGCTGCTGGTGCTGGGGAGGCTGGCTCATGTCGATCAGGTACCCCGTGCCGCCCGGAAGCATGAGCGGGGTGTGCACCGCCGCTCAGCGCTGGGCGTGGTGATCAGTCGAATCGGGGAGTGGATCCTGGTCAGGACCGCGTCGGCGAGTGCCTCGGGGGCCTGCGTCGGCACCCAGTGGCTGACGCCACGAAGGATGCGCAGCTCGTAGGGGGCCCGTATATGCGCCGCAGTCAGGTCCGCGCCGCGCCGTGCGAGCGCCGCGTCGCCGTCGCTCCACACATGGGTGGTGGGAACCCGCACCGGCCCGACCGGCAGGTCCGAGCCGAAGGGCAGAGCGCGATACCAGCCCAACGCACCGGGCAGGGCGCCATAGTCCACGATCTCCCGTCGGAAGCGCGCGGCCTCGGCCGCGCTCAGGCCGGTCCGCCGCAGCATGGCCGGCAGCGCGCCGGGCACCGTCCGGGCCAACAGCTCGACGAGTCCCGGTGGCTGAACGGCGAGCACGTACCACGATCGCAGGGCCTGGTCGCTGGTCACCAGGGACCGAGCGAAAGCCGTGGGATGGGGTACCGAGACGGTGGTCAGCGTCCGCACCAGGTCGGGCCGTGCTGCGGCAAGGCCCCATGCCACCGCGGCACCCCAGTCGTGGCCCACGACGTGGACCGGCGCGCCGTACCGCTCGACGAGTGCTGCGGCGTCGCCGACCAAGCGGGACAGCCGGTACGAGAGGCGGCCGGCGGGCCGTGCCCGAGGCGAGTACCCGCGCTGGTCGGGTGCCAAGGTCCGTAGCCCGTGGCCGTGCAGCAGGGTGCTGACGTCGTGCCAGTGTGAGGCACGCTCGGGGAAGCCGTGGAGAAGCAGGACCGCCGAGCCCTCGATCGGCCCGTCGTCGAGGACGTCGAAGACCAGGGAGTCGTGGGCGTACTCCGGGATGCGTTCCCGAATGCCGGGGGAGGGCCGACTCCGTTGAGATCTGCTCGTCATGCCCACCCGTACCCCGCACCCGGCCAAGGCGTCGCGAGGTTCCGAGGAGGCTCCGTCACGGCCGGTTGCGGCCGCTCACCGGCCCCTTCGTGGCGAAGTCGACGAGCGCGCGCGGGACGGTACGGGCGCGCAGCACGGGAGTGTCGCCTTCGTCGCCGGACGTCATGCCCGTCAGCACTTCGCGCAGGACGGACTCTGCGTCGACCGCGGGTGACCAGCCCAGCCGTTGCCTGGCGCGGCTCGTGTCGAGGAGGGGGACAGCGAACGCCAGGTCGAGCCAGCCGGGATCCACCTGCTGGAGGCGGGCGTGCCACGCGGCGGACATCAGCGGGCGCAGCAGCGCGGACGGGACATGTAGCGGCCGAGCCTCCAGGCCGCGTGCGATCAGCGCGGTCGTGACTGGTGGGTCGGCGGCGAGGTTGAAGGCCCCGCCGACGCGCGAACGGAGCTCACGGGCCACGGCATCGGCGACGTCGTCGGCGTGGACCATGGGCACGGTCAGACCGCGGTCCAGGGGCAGGAGCGGGACGTGGGCCAGCGCGCGGGCGGGAACGAGCGCGGGCACGCCGTACCGCAGCAGCGCGCTGCCGGCTGATCGCTGCCCGACGATCCCTGGACGCAGCCGGCTGATGAGGGCCGTCCCACCTCGTCGCTCGTGGCCGTCCAGCAGCCGCTCGGCCGCTACCTTGTGCCGGCTGTACGGCGAGGATCGGACACCACCGGTCGGCCAGCTCTCGTCGACAGGGGCGTCATCGTGCTTCGGGGAGTAGGCGCCGACGGAGGACAGGTGCACCAGGTGTGGCACGCCTGCTCGTACGACGGCCTCGAGCACCCGCCGCGTACCTCCCACGCCCAGCTGTTCGAGGTAGGTCTCGTCGTGCGAGGGCTGGAAGCCCCACGCCAGGTGCACGACCGCGTCGGCACCTGCGAAGGCCAGCGTGAGGGTGTCGAGGCAGGCGTCGTCAGTGAGATCGGCGGCGACCCACTCGGCCTCGATCCCGTCCGGCGGACGCTCCGGGACGCGCCGTGCCAGCCCGATCAGTCGGTGTTCGCCCTCTCCACCGAGCCGTCGCAGGGTCGCGGTGCCGATGTTGCCGGTGGCTCCGGTGATGGCGATGCGCAATCCGGCCTCCTTGTCGAGAGCAGCGTCGTACCCAGCATCTCGCCGGCTACGCCGCGGATCCGTTGTCGGTCGACTCCAGCTCTCGTCGCAACCGCGTCATCAGCGCGCTCAGCAGTCGCGAGACCTGCATCTGCGTCACCCCGATGTCGTCGGCGATCTCCTGCTGGGTGCACTCGTGGAAGAAGCGGAGCTCGAGGATCCGACGCTCCCGGTAGCCGAGGCGGCGTACGAGGGGGGCGAGTGTCAGCCTTGCCTCGATCACCTCCAGACCGCGGTCCGTGGTCCCGATCTGGTCGCCGAGTGAGGACTCTTCGGTACTCGTGGGCAGGTCGAGCGAGACCGGGGTGAAGCAACCAGTGGCCGCGAGGGCCTCCCGCACCTCGGAGACCGACACGTCGAGCCGAGAGGCCAGCTCCTCGGGACTCGGCGCGCGTCCGAGACTTCCGTGCAGCTCGGACTCGGTCACCTCGAGCCTGCCTTGGATCTCCTGGATCCGGCGCGGCGGCCGCACCATCCAGCCCAGGTCACGGAAGTGGCGCCGCACTTCTCCGCGGATGGACGGCACGACAAACGACAAGAAGTCGTGACCACTGGCATGGTCGTACGCCCGCGCCGCTCGCACCAGAGCGAGGTAGGCGACCTGCTCGAGATCGTCGTCACTGATCCCGCGGTTGCGGTAGCGCGCCGCGATCGAGCGAGCGACACCCATGTTGACCCGGACCAGCGCGTCGTACAGGTCCTGCCTGGTGCCGGGACACACGGTGCGGTCGAGCTCGTCGAGGATGTCCTCGGTACGACGCGAGCGGCTCGCCCGCTCGCGGGCAAGGGCAGGTGAGGACGAGATGACCACGCGCTTTCCTCTACGTCGAGTGGCGTTGTCTGCCGTGGGCTCAGGCAGCCTTCTGCGGCACATCCGAATCACCTGTCGGCGGTCCTACGTGTCCGCCGGTCCCGGAGGCCTGCTCGTCGAACGTAGCTCCGTCACTGCGCCACGAAGGACACCCCCGCGGGTGGTTCTTGGCGCACGACGAGGCCGCGACAGCAGCTGAAGCCACGCACCAAAGGTCACCCCTGCGGGCGGGAGTGCCGGGCAGTGGCACGGGTACCTCCCACAGGTGACAACAAGCGCGACCTCGGTGCGGCCCCTCACGGTGGCCTCCGTACCTGCCTCTCATGTGTACGTCCGCCACGTCGCGGCGGAGCATCCGGACGGCGTACGGCGCCTCCCGGACCCTGACCCCGCCGATCCCGTGAGGTCGGCCGAACAGGTGTGGTGGCCGCCGGTCATGCTGCGTCCCGCGTGGGTGTCCCGTCACGACTTCGACATCTTCCACATCCAGTTCGGCTTCGACGCCTGGGATCCTGCTGAACTGAGTCGCCTGGTGGAGGCTCTGCACGAACGCCGGCGGCCGCTCGTTCACACCGTGCACGACCTGCGTAACCCGCACCATCGGGACCGCTCGTTGCACGACGCGCAGCTGGACGTTCTGGTGCCGGCCGCAGATGCGGTGATCACCCTGACCCGAGGAGCTGCGTCGGAGATCCACCGACGCTGGGGACGCACTGCGATCGTGCTGCCACACCCGCACGTGGTGGAGCTCGCGCAGATGGAGACGCGGGCCGAACGGGCTGAGGGCTCCCCGTTCCGGGTGGGTCTCCACATCAAGAGCCTGCGCGCCAGCATGGATCCGCTCCGCCTGCTGCCCGACCTGGTCCGAGCCGTCCGCGACATACCGGACGCGATCCTGCAGGTGAACGGCCACCGAGACGTCCTGGACGCGCAGGGAGAACGCCGCCATGACCAGCTGGCTGCCTACCTGGAACGCGCCGCAGCACGCGGCGACCTCGAACTGCACGTGCACGACTTCTTCTCAGACGAGGAGCTGTGGCGGTACCTCGAGTCACTCGACGTCTCGGTGCTGCCCTACCGCTTCGGCACCCACTCCGGGTGGCTCGAAGCCTGCCGCGACCTGGGGACCGCGGTCGTGGCTCCCTCGTGCGGCTACTACGCGGACCAAGGCCCGGTCCACTCCTACGTGCACGAGGAGGACACCTACGACGGCGACTCCCTGCAGGCCGCCGTCCGCCAGGCATGGGCAGTGGGCAGACCGCGTCCTCTCGAGGTCGAGATGCGCCGGGCTCAACGGGCCACCGTGGCGAAGGCACACCGGGACATCTACCTGTCGGTGCTGCAGTGACACCACGGGCCGGCCTGCGCATATGTCTGATCGCCTCCAGCCGCTTCCCGATCCGCGAGCCGTTCGCGGGCGGCCTCGAGGCACACACCCATGCCCTCGCCGGTGAGCTCGTACGACGGGGCCACCATGTCTCGCTCTTCGCAGCCCCCGGGTCGGACTCGGAGCTGGGCGCGGACGAGCTCGACGTGGGCGTGTTCACCAGCAGCGACGCTGCGCGAGCCGACGTCGCCTCGAGGCCGGAGTCCTGGATGCGTGAGCACCACGCCTACTTGAGGCTGATGCTCGATCTCGCACGAACCGGGGCCAGCAGGTTCGACCTCGTGCACAACAACAGCCTCCACCACCTCCCGGTTGCCATGGCCGAGGCCCTCGAGGTTCCGGTCGTGACCACGTTGCACACGCCGCCTGTCGCCTGGCTGGAGTCGGCCGCCATGCTTGCTCCTGACTCTGCGCGTTTCGTGGCGGTCAGTGAGCAGATGAAGGCGGCGTGGGCTCACGTCGTCGAGGCGACGACGGTCTACAACGGCGTGGATACCGATCTCTGGTCGCCGGGACCGGGTGGCACCGGGGCCGTCTGGTGTGGACGGTTGGTGCCCGAGAAGGCGCCGCACGCTGCGATCGACGCCGCTCGTGCGGCTCGCCTGTCACTCCAGCTGGTCGGACCGGTGTACGACCAGGAGTACTTCGCGCGCGAGATCGTGCCTCGTCTGGGTGACGACGTCCGCTGGATGGGGCACCTCTCGCAGCGCGAGGTGCACCGGGTGGTGGCTCGGGCCAGAGTCGCAGTCGTGACGCCGGCGTGGGAGGAGCCGTACGGCCTGGTGGCGGCAGAGGCCATGTCGTGCGGTACTCCCGTGGCGGCCTTCGCGCGCGGAGCCATGCAGGAGCTCGTGGAACCTCACACTGGACGACTCGCTCCAGCCGACGACGTGGCGGCGCTGGCGTGCGCGATCGGTGCTGCCGCGCGTCTGCCGCGGCACCGGGTCCGGAGCAGGGCCGTCGAGCGCTGGGGGCTCACCCGCATGGTCGACGAGTACGAGAGTGTGTACCTGGCCATGACCGAGCAGGGGGCAGCGGCATGATCGGGTGGTACATCCACCACGTAGGGCTCGGACACCTCCATCGTGCCGAAGCCGTGAGTCGTCACCTGGCGTGCGCGGTCACGGGGCTCTCATCGCTCGCACGGCCGCGGGACTGGAGGGGACCTTGGGTCCAGCTGGCTCGCGACGACGACACCACCGTCGATCCCACGGCCGGGGGGCAGCTTCACTGGGCTCCCCTCCACGATGGTGGACTCCGGACCCGGATGGGGACCCTGTCGTCCTGGATCAACCACCAGCGCCCGGACCTGGTCGTCTCCGACGTATCGGCCGAAGTGACCCTGCTGACGCGGCTGCACGGCGTCCCGGTGGTGTCGGTGGTCCTGCCCGGGGACAGGTCCGACCCTGCTCACCTCCTGGCCTACCGCGTGTCCGACGCCTTGGTGGCCACCTGGCCGCGGGAGGCTCGCACGGTCACGACCGGGCTTCCCGGCGACGTCGCGCAGCGCATCGACCACGTCGGGGGGTTGTCGCGGCACGAGGTCTCGAGCCATCGCCCACCGGTCCGAAGTCCTGGCCGAGTCACGGTGCTGGCTGGTGCCGGTGGCACCATGACGCGTCCGGCGCAGGTGGCCGCCGCGAAGCGGGAGGCCCGGGACTGGCGATGGACGATCCTCGCCCCTCCACCCGTCGGGACCTGGGTGGCCGACCCGGGTCCCGTCCTGCGCGGGTCGGACGTGATCGTGACCCATGCCGGCCAGAACGCGATCGCCGAGACGGCAGCCGTCCGCCGTCCGGCCATCGTGATCCCGGAGCCGCGACCGCACGCGGAGCAGCAGGCGACCGGTCGGGCGCTGGCCGACGGTCCGTGGCCGGTGACGGTGCTGCCAGCCTGGCCGAGCTCGGGGTGGCCCCGCTTGCTGGAAGAGACGTCGCAGCGCGACGTTTCCACGTGGCACTCATGGTGCGACGGAGAGGCGGCGCACCGGTTCGCACGCGTCATCGAGCGGACCGCGCATCGGCTCGAAGCGGGACGGGAAGCAGGATGACGGTCGCGGTCGTCACCCTCGCGCACGGTCGCCACGAGCACCTGCGCCTCCAGAGCCGATCGCTCAGCCTAGGGACCCGTCCGCCCGACTGGTACGTCGTGGTGGCCATGGACGACCGCGCGGTCACGTCGATCCTTCCCGAGAGCCCGCTTGACCCGTTGGTGGTCGAGGTGGCGTCCGACCGACCGGGTCTCCCGCTCGCTCGGGCGCGCAACGCGGGAGTTCGCCGGGCCCTCGACGAGGGCGCGGACGTGGTGGTCCTCCTGGACGTGGACTGCCTCGCCGGTCCGGACCTGGTCGCCGGCTACGTCGCATGTGTGGAGCAGGAACCCCACACCATCTGGTCAGGGCCGACGACCTACCTCCAGCCCCCGCCCCCCTCCGGGTACGACGTGCACCGGCTGACCGAGGTCGACGACCCTCATCCGGCACGCCCCGCACCGGCGCGGGGTGTCCTCGTCCGCGACGCGGACCCCGACCTCTTCTGGTCGTTGTCTTTTGCAGTGAGCGCCGAGACCTGGGAACGCATCGGCGGCTTCTGCGAGGAGTACCACGGCTATGGAGGGGAGGACACCGACTTCGCCCGCCTGGCCACAACTCGCGGAGTGACCTTCGGGTGGGCAGGCACACCGCGTGCTTACCACCAGTACCACCCGACCAGCGATCCGCCCGTACAGCACTGGGAGGCGATCCTCCGCAACGCGACCCTCTTCCATCGCCGATGGGGCGACTGGCCGATGCCGGGATGGCTGGAGGCTTTCGCAGATCGCGGTCTGGTCGTTCGTACACCCCACGGCTGGGAAGCGGCGGCTCCCCCGTAGAGGGGAGCCGGTCTGTCGAGACCGGAAGCTCCTCGGGCGCTCAGCGTGGTGAGACCGATCCCTTGTCGCTGGCCGAGAGCCAGTTGGGCACCCGACCTCGGTGCACAGGCCACGCTCGCCGTGTGGTCGCAGTCCTGGTCATCGTCGCCCTTGGTTCCGTCTGCGACCGGCTCCGACGACGCCGGGTCCACTCGGCTCTCGTACCCGGGAGGTGGGCTCTCCACGGCGCCCGGATCACCCCCCGTCGGGCGGGGTTCGGGTGGGGGGGTGTGGGTACTGCTCGGTTCTACCCAGGAGGCACTGTGGATGCAGGCAAGTCGGCCAAGGCCGTGAAGAAGGCGGTCAAGGCGACCGTGGAGAGTGCGAAGGCGAACGTGGCCGAGCGGTTGGCGGCCCTCGAGACGCCGGACATCCCGGGCGCGCCCGGCTCTGGCACGCCGAAGGTCGCCGAGCCGACGAAGCCGCGTGATCCCCTACCGCCGAAGCCCGACCAGGCCGGCCCGGAACGTCGTACGGCGACCGGAGCGCCGACGCCGGTCGAGGCCGAGGCGGTGTCGGGCCAGGGGCGCTGGCTCACGACGTCCCAGGGTGCCCGGCTCAAAGACTCCGACCACTCCCTCAGAGCCGGCGAGCGCGGCCCGACCCTGCTCCAGGACCACCACCTCCGCGAGAAGATCACCCACTTCGACCACGAGCGGATCCCCGAGCGCGTCGTCCACGCCCGCGGCGCCGGGGCCCACGGGACGTTCATCGGCTACGGCAACGCCCGCTCGGTGAGCAAGGCGGCCTTCCTGGCCAAGGAGGTCGAGACCCCGGTCTTCGTGCGGTTCTCGACGGTGCTCGGCTCGCGCGGATCGGCCGACACGGTGCGCGACACTCGTGGGTTCGCGACGAAGTTCTACACCTCCGAAGGCACCTTCGACCTCGTTGGCAACAACATCCCGGTCTTCTTCATCCAGGACGGCATCAAGTTCCCGGACGTGATCCACGCCGGCAAGCCCCACCCCGACCGCGAGATCCCGCAGGCGCAGAGCGCCCACGACACGTTCTGGGACTTCGTCTCGCTCCACACCGAGGCCCAGCACCACACGATCTGGAACATGTCCGACCGCGGCATCCCGCGCTCCTACCGCACCATGGAGGGCTTCGGCGTCCACACCTTCCGGTGCGTCAACAATGCGGGTGAGACCTCGCTGGTCAAGTTCCACTGGAAGCCCGTCCTCGGCGTCCACTCCCTCACCTGGGAGGAGGCGCAGATGCTGGCCGGGACCGACCCCGACTTCCACCGCCGCGACCTTGCGGACGCGATCGAGTCCGGGGCGTTCCCGCAGTGGGAGCTGGGGGTCCAGGTCTTCCCCGACACCGAGGACGAGCTCTTCGCCGGGATCGACCTGCTCGACCCCACCAAGATGGTCCCCGAGGAGCTCGCCCCGGTGCAGGCGATCGGGCTCCTCACCCTCACCGCCAACCCCACCAACTACTTCGCCGAGACCGAGCAGGTCGCCTTCCACGTCGGCAACCTCGTGCCGGGCATCGACGTCACCAACGACCCGCTGCTGCAGGCGCGCCTGTTCTCCTACATCGACACGCAGCTGACCCGGCTCGGTGGGCCGAACTTCAGCCAGATCCCGATCAACCGCCCACACGCACCCGTCAACGACATGCTCCGCGACGGCTACCACCAGGACGCCGTCCACGGGGGAGTGGCGCCGTACAAGCCGAACTCCCTCGACGGCGGCTGCCCGTTCTTCGCCGGCGGTCCGCGCGACGGTGCGTTCGTCGACGTCCCGGCCCGCGTGGCGGAGTCGGTCAAGACCCGCGAGGCGCCGGCCTCGTACGACGACCACTTCAGCCAGGTCCGCCAGTTCTGGCTGAGCATGACGCCGCCGGAGCAGGAGCACATCGTGGCGGCCTACACCTTCGAGCTAGCGAAGTGCTTCGAGCAGGCAGTCAAGGAGCGTCAGCTGCTGGCGCTGGCCAACATCGACCCCGAGCTGTGCGCCCAGGTGGCGGCCGGGATCGGCCTGCCTGCCCCGGAGCCCACCGAGGAGCTCGTCGACCTCGACCCCAGCCCGGCACTGTCCCAGCTCGGTGACACCTGGCCGACCGACGGTCGCGTGATCGGGATCGTGGTCGACCCCGAGGGCGACCTCAGCGGTCTCGACGAGGTCCGCGCCGCCGTGACCGCGGCGAGCATGGTCCCCCTCGTGATCGCGCCCGCGGGCGGGAAGCTGCCCGACGGCACGACCGTGCAGCGCACCTTCGCAGCGACCCGCTCCGTCGAGTACGACGCGGTGCTGGTGGCCGGCAGTCCGGTGCCGGGTGCCGATGCGTTGGTCGTCCGCGACAGCAAGGCCGGGGAGGACGGCGCTCCTGCGCTCGACCCGCGGGTGGTTCTCCTGCTGCAGGAGTGCTTCCGGCACGCGAAGGCCATCGGTGCCTGGGGTGCGGGTGTGTCCGCGCTCGAGACCGCCGGGGTCGCCGGCGCCCCGGGCGTGCTGACCGGCACCGACCCCGCCGCCGTTTTCGCCGAGCTGCACACGGCCCTTGGCGCCCACCGCGTCTGGGACCGGTTCGGCGCGGTGCCGAGCTGAGGGATGCGTCCGGCCGCTCAACCTCCCCCCTTCGGCGAGCGGCCGGACGTCAGGCTTCCAGCGACCAGGAGGTGCTGGTGTGCCTCACTCGGCAACCTAGGTATCCGCCTCGCCACCCACCACACCCGCTCAGGTGGGCTCTCGGGTGCGGACGGCCGCGAACCGCCAGATGTTGGCCGACTCGTGTCAGGACTAGGTGCGGCGAGCACGTCGTTGAGGTGACGAACGAGGTTGCTTGGTCGTAGCCATTGTTGTCGGGGCGGCTGAGGACAGCGACCTGGATCTCGGACAAGCACCGAGTCCCAGGAGCTGGCCTCCCGGCTCGAGGGTCGGTCGCGTAGGTGCAGCGCCCTTCGAGGTCGGCGGCCAAGACGTCTGCGCCTGGCTGGCACCAGATCCTCGAGCGCTCAGCCGCAGGTGCGTGCGCCGTCCTCTGCGGGGTACCGCAGAGGCATGGCCCTGATTCGGCCGCGGACCATTCAGGGCCGAGGCCTCCGGGATCGAGAAGCCGGACCCGGAGGCCGCCCACCCCGATTGGTGTACAGCGGTCCCCGGATTCTGGCGTAGCGTCCGACACAACGTTGCCGGGACCCCGCAACGTCCCACAACCAAGAGGCGTGTTCCCGTCAGCAAGATCTCCTGGCGACCGAGGCCGGGCGGCGGTTTCGACGTTTGCCGAACAGAGGCACCATGCCCGCCGAAGCGGCTTCGAGACCCGCGCGGCCCCCACGCGAGGTCGCCCTGGAGATCCTGGCTGCCTCAGCCGCAAGCAACATTCCTGGCGTCGATCTCGTCAGCATCACGGTGACCCGTTCGCAGTCAATTGCCACCGTTGCCTCCACTGATCCGCTGGCAGAGCAGGCCGACTCGCTCCAGTACGAGCTGGGTGAAGGGCCGTGCTACGCGGCAGTCACGGACGAGCGTTTCGTGATGGTCAACGACCTGGCGGCCTCGGTGGACTTTCCACGCTACGGGCCCCGAGCGGTAGCGCTCGGCGTGGGTGCACAGGCGGCAGTTCAGCTCCTCCACGAGGGAGAGCGCGCTGGTCTCAACTTGTATGCCCGGAAGGCCGGGGCGTTCGACCGTTCCACCGTCCAGCTGGCCGAGCTCTTCGCCGACCAAGGCGGAGCCCTCCTTGGCTACGCCGAACAGGTCGAGCAGCTGAGTGAGGCGCTCCACACCCGCACCGACATCGGCGTCGCGGTTGGCATCCTGATGGAGCGCTACGCCATCGATCGTCACCAGTCCTTTGCATTCCTGGCTCGCAACTCCCAGAACCGGAACATCAAGGTTCGAGAGCTGGCACAACAGGTCATCGAGGGCGTATTTGAAAGTACCCCTGCCGAGGATCGCGCGTCTCAGCAGTGGCCCTGACGTGTGAGCCCGATCCGGACGGTGGTGACCCTTCATCCACTCACGCTGCTTCATCCGCCGACGCAGCGAAGGCAAAGACCTCGACGAGGGCAGTGATCTCCATGACTCGCAGGCAGGCCCGGCCGTGGCAGACGAGGACGAGTTGACCGCCGTTCGCGCTCATGTACCTGTGGGTCGCGATGAGAGCACCCGGTCCGGTGCAGTTGAGAAAGGTCACCGCGTCCAGATCCACGACGAGACGCTGTGGCTCGTGCACAAGGACGTTGCCGACGGTCTGTCATCGACGAAGTCGTGGCCATGTCGATCTCGCCGATGACAGACAGCACGCAGACGTCGTGATGGGACCAGACGAGCTTGATGCAGAGCACGGCTGTCGAGAACTCAGCGTCGGTTACGTCCACCGCGCTCGACGCGGTCTCGGCGGGCACCGGGGCGTCGCCGGTGGAAGCACGGGGTCCACGACATGACGTCGCACCTCGCATGACACCGAATGCACCGGACCCATCCGTGATCAACGGCGTCCCGAAATGTAGGCCGACCACGAGAACCCGGCAACCACCGTAGAACCGGGTCCTGCGTGCTCAAACTCTGAGTTCGACCTGTTCTCCTACATCTGATGCAAGGATTTTTGATGGGTCGCGCCGGGGCCGCAGAGGACCGCTATTGGACAGCAACAGCCCCTGACCTGAGGGGACGGAGAATCGGTGCCATCCCAGGTCAGGGGCTGTTCGCCGTGCTTCCGCACGGCTTGGGCCGCAGGTACATCTATACAAACTCAAATGTCGTAGTAGAGCTCGAACTGCCCCCGCTCCGGTAACTGGCGGTGACTGCGTTGGCTATGTGCGTCTGACCTGGAAACACAATTTCGACGGATGGACAGCGGTGGCTGTTCGTGAACGTCCTGCGTCCACTCTGCGTCCAGTCGCTAGCGGAAATCGGACACGCGAACCGGAGCGAGCGGCGCCCGACCACTTGACCCCACGCCTCACGCGCTCTGCGACCCTCGACGGGTGACAACTCCGACCTGCCCCGCCTGGTGATCCACCGACCACGAGCCCGTCGACGGGCAGCTCGTACACCAGCACACGTTCAGCACCGGCCTGCCCAGCGTGACCATCCGGCAGCCCGACGGCGGCAACGTCGCATTCGTCATCGAGATGACGAGGACCGAGGGCATCCTCGACGTCGCCCGGGCGCTCGAGTCCATAGCCCGACTACTCGACGAGGGCTAGCGCGACCGCAGCGAGGGTGCCCCAGGCGGCAGGCAAATCGGCAATGGCATTACCGATTTGGGACTCCTTCGACTACGCGCCGGAGGCGGCCGACCTGCTCGACCGGGGCTACGCGAAAGGTCGTTACGATGCGAGACAGCCAAAGGGAGCCGCCATGACCGTCAAGAACACCACCGCGCAATACTTCCACTCGACCACCACGAACGCGCTCCTGCGCCGGGTCGGCGGCGTCGACCGCGTCTATGTCGACGGGGACTGGCAGCCGACCGAGACCATCGTGGAGTACATGTCCGGCCAGGAGGACAACGTCGAGCAGGTCAGCGAAGAGCAGGCACGGAAGCTGAAGCCCGCCGCGTTCTGATCACGCGACATCCCCGATCCCCTGAGGGTCGGGGATTTCTGCTGCGACATCGTGCATCTTCTGGTCGAGCAGCGCCGCGGTCTTCCGGTTGGTCTCGACCCGACCCTTCTCGTAGCTTCGTCCGCCGAGCCGGCGGTGCCAGGAAGCTGATGCAGGTCGCGGACCATCCAGCTCTGTCAAACCCGCAACATGTTGCGGATTTGCCTGCCTCGTGGGGCACCCTCGCCATACGCTCGACTCCCCAGGAGGTCCAATGATCGCCCGAGCGCTCAGCATCCGCGTCATCGCGCTGTCACTCGTCGTCGGCGTCTGCGCCGGCGTCCTCCTGCAGCTCGTCTGGCCGGGCGTCCCGCTGATGCCCGTGGTGTGGCTCGTGGCGGCCGCGTGCTACGTGATGGCAGTGCTCAACGACGAGCAGATGATCAGGTGCCCGCGGTGCATGAAGCGGGTCAAGATGGGCGCGGACACCTGCCACCACTGCGGCTACAGCGCGGGATAGTCCACGCCGTCAGTGACGGTCAGGAGCAGTGTGCCGGCCGCCCCAAGGGCGCCGCGGCCTCGGTGAGGAAGTCGACCGCGTCGGGGTGGTCGTCGGGCAGCGCGACCGCGTCGCCGTCCGGCCACAGCCGGGCCACCCTGCCGCCCGTGCCGACCAGCCAGGCCCAGACCGTGACCGGCTGGCCCGCTTCGAGCTGCTCGAGCTGGCCGCGCACGTCAAGGCGTTGCCGGAGTCCGCCGAGCACCTGCTGCTCGACCAGTGGCAGCACCAACTCCACCCGCGGACCGTCCAGCGGGCCGTGGACAAGGCGCGCCGGGGACACATCAAGCCGCTGCCGGCTGGCCACGACAAGGGTTGCACGGGCTGCCTGGTGCTCGGGCTGCCGCCTGAGTTCTACTTCCACGACCTGCGGCACTACCTGGCCTCCATGCTCATCGCCAGCGGCGCCGACGTGAAGGTGGTCCAGGCCCGCCTGCGGCACGCCAGCGCCAAGACGACGCTCGACACCTACAGCCACCTGTGGCCGGACCCCGATGACAGCACACGAGCCGCCATCGACTCGGCGATGACGGCTCGTGCGGACTATCTGCGGACTGCGGGAGGACGTGACGCCTAAACGTGCAGGTCAGAGCCCTCTGCCGCCTAGATGTCGTAGTAGAGCTCGAACTCGTGGGGGTGGGGGCGCATCTGAACGGGGAGGATCTCGTTGGTGCGCTTGTAGTCGATCCAGGTCTCGATCAGGTCGGGGGTGAACACGCCGCCCTCGGTCAGGAACTCGTGGTCGGCCTCGAGGGAGTCGAGGACGGAGTTCAGGGACGTCGGCACCTGGGCGATGTCGGCCATCTCGTCCGGCGGGAGCTCGTAGATGTCCTTGTCGACGGGCTCGGGCGGCTCGATCTTGTTCTTGATGCCGTCGAGGCCGGCCAGCAGCAGGCCGGAGAAGGCCAGGTAGGGGTTGGCCGACGGGTCGGGGCAGCGGAACTCGATCCGCTTGGCCTTGGGGTTCGAGCCGGTGATCGGGATCCGCACGCAGGCCGAGCGGTTCCGCGAGCTGTAGACCAGGCTGATCGGGGCCTCGAAGCCCGGCACCAGGCGGTGGTAGGAGTTCACGGTCGGGTTGGTGAAGGCCAGCAGCGAGGGCGCGTGCGTGAGGATGCCGCCGATGTAGAAGCGCGCCATGTCGGACAGGCCGGCGTACCCGGTCTCGTCGTAGAACAGCGGCTCGCCCTCGTTCCAGATGGACTGGTGGCAGTGCATGCCGGAGCCGTTGTCACCGAAGATCGGCTTCGGCATGAACGTCGCGGTCTTGCCGTTGCGCCAGGCGACGTTCTTGACGATGTACTTGAACTTCATCACGTCGTCGGCGGCCTTGAGCAGCTCGTCGAACCGGTAGTTGATCTCGGCCTGGCCGGCGGTGCCGACCTCGTGGTGGGCTCGCTCGACGTGGAGGCCCGACTTCTCCATCTCGATGACCATCTCGTCGCGCAGCTCGCCGAAGTGGTCGGTGGGTGCGACGGGGAAGTAGCCGCCCTTGTACTTGACCTTGTAGCCGCGGTTGTCGTTCTCGAACGCGTCGCCGGTGTTCCAGGCGCCCGCCGAGGAGTTGATCTCGTAGAAGCCGGTGTTCTGCTTGGTCTCGAACCGCACGTTGTCGAAGACGTAGAACTCGGCCTCCGGGGCGAAGTACGCCGTGTCGCCGATGCCGGTGCTGGAGAGGTAGGCCATCGCCTTGCGGGCGATGTTGCGCGGGTCGCGGGAGTACGCCTCGCCGGTGAGCGGGTCGTGGATGAAGAAGTTCACCACCAGCGTCTTGGCGCTGCGGAAGGGGTCGAGGTACGCCGTCGTCGGGTCCGGGAAGAGCGACATGTCGGACTCGTGGATGGCCTGGAAGCCGCGGATCGAGGACCCGTCGAAGTTCAGGCCGTCGTCGAAGACCGCCTGGTCGAACGACGAGACCGGAACGGTGAAGTGCTGCATGACACCCGGGAGGTCACAGAAACGCACGTCGACCATCTCGACGCCTTCGTCCTTGATGTACTTGAGCAGCTCGTCGCTGTTGGCGAACATTCGTGTCCTCCTCGGCCGTCACGCGGCCAGGTACGGGGTCTCTCTGCGGGTGCAGGTGGGGGTCCGCCGCCGCTCTGCGCCGGACGTCCCGAACGTAGGCGGGGGCAGTTACTTGACCGTATCCGCTTTGTTTCGCCGACGTAACAGGTCGCCGCCGCCCGCACTCCGGCGTACGACGGCGCCTGGCTACCCTGACCGCGTGCCCGCGACCGAGCTGCCCTTCGAGACCGCTTCCTGGGCGCGACGCATCCTGGCGCTGATCGTCGACTACGCCGCCTGCTGGGGCGTGATGCTGCTGATCTACGGCGGCGCCTGGTTCGGCAACGGCAGCCTGCCCTCGGTCTATCTCACCTTGCTGTTCATCGCGGAGTCGGCCTTCTTGATGGCGCTTTCGGGCGGCTCGTTCGGCCAGCTTGCGACCCGGCTGCGGGTGGTCCGCACCGACGGCAGCGGGCGGCCCCTCAGCCTGCTGATGGCGCTGCTGCGGCAGGTCCTGATCTGCCTGGTCATCCCGCCGCTGGTCTTCCGGCCCGACGGGCGCGGGCTGCACGACATGATCTGTGGATCCGCAACCGTTCCGTTACGCGTTCCCGACCGGAGGCCTGGGGTCGGCGGTTAGGCTGACCGCGCCGCGCGGGCTCGGTCCGACGGCGTACGTCCGCACCGGCGGACGTCGACCCGTGGAGCCCGGGAGGACCCCATGCGCACCCAGACCCTTCGCAAGGCCGCGCTCGTCGCCGCCTTGCCGCTCGCCCTCTCGCCGCTGGCCGCCTGCGGCAGCAGCTCGAGCCAGGCGTCGGCCACCGACCCGCAGGCCGCCTCGAGCAGCCCCGCCGCCTCCAAGCCGAGCACGCCGAAGACGGTCGACAGCGCGGCGTTCCTGACCCGGCTGAAGGCCGCGACAGACAAGCTCACCACCGCCCGCTTCTCGATGCGGATGGACGTGTCCGGCCAGAGCGTCCCGATCTCGGGCGTGCTCGACATGACCGGTGACTCGCCGGCGATGCAGATGACCATGGACGCCAGCGGCATGGGCACGCCCACCGACCTGCGCCTGGTCGACAAGACCATCTACTTCGAGGTCCCCGGCGCGGCGGGCACCTTCTACAAGATCGACCTCACCGACCCGAACGGGCCGATGGCTGGGCTGGGCGACGACGCCTTCAGCAACGTCGACCCCGGTTCGGTGACCGACCAGATGTCGGCGCGTGTCTTCAAGAAGGTCACCGACCGCGGCACGGCCACCGTCGGCGGCCAGCAGGTCCACCACTACACGGTGCTGATGGACCTCAGCAAGGCGCCCACGCTGAAAGGCATGCCGACCGGGGCGGCCTCGCCGAAGGTCGCGACGTACGACGTGTGGCTCGACAGCGAGGGACGGATCGTGCGGTTCGTGATGCTGGTGAAGAAGTCGATGCGGCTCAGCGCGACCTACTCCGGCTTCGGCACCGCCGCCCACGTCGTAGCGCCGCCGGCCGACCAGGTGAAGGCGTTCCCGAGCACCAACAGCTGAGCCCGGCTCCGTCCCGTCCCAGCGGCCTCTTGATCTCGAGACGCGTCACACCGTCCGTCGCTCCGCTCCGGTCGGTGTCGACGCTCCTCGATCTGCTCGGCCATGCTGACCTTCGGACTTCGTCCGAGGTCAGCGGCCTCGCATATTGCCGCGGAGGCCCTTCATCGAGGTGGGCACCGGACCCTTCGGCATCGGAACCGGCGGCCGGGAGGCGTCAATGGCCTTGAGCCGCGCCAGGATGTCGGTGATCTCGACGGGCTGGACCTGACGCTTCATCTTCTGCACGTGGCGCGAGAGCTTGGACAGCGGCACCTGGCCCTCGTCGCCGCCGACCACGATCTCGGTGACCGGCGCTTCGCTGGCCACGCGCTCGTGCCTGCGGCGCTCGCTGGTCAGCAGGGCCTTGACCCGGCTCGGGTTGCCCTCACCCACGAGCACGATGCCCGGAGGGCCGACCACCCGGTGGACGACGTCCTGCTGCTTGGTGAAGGCGATCGCCTGGTCGACGTGCCAGCCGCGCTTGAGCAGTCCGAGCGCTCCGGCGGCAGCCCCGACCTGGCCCTCCATCTGGCCGTACACAGCCTTCTGGGCACGCCTCGAGAAGATGATGAGGCCGGCCAGGAGGCCGAGCATCAGCCCGCCGACGATCGACAGCCCGAGGCTGAGAGGGCCGCCGCGACCGGTGACGAGGAAGAAGAGCGCGAAGCCGACGAGGGCGGCGACCACGAAGGCGCCGGCGACCCAGGCGCCGATGGCCGGGTCGCTCTTCCTGGCCATCTGGTAGGTCTGCGCGAACTGCTGGCGGCGCGACAGCTTGTCGGGCTCCGCAGGGGTGGGGCTCTTGGCCATGGCGGGTGCTACTCCGTGCTGGTGGTCGGGGCTGTGACGTGGTTGGAGGGTGGGTCAGGACGGCGTACGGGCCGACATGGCCTGACGGTACAACCGACCGGCCCGGTACGACGAACGCACGAGCGGGCCGGAGAGGACGCCGGAGAAGCCGATCTCCTCCGCCTCGGCCGCCAGCTCGACGAACTCCTCCGGCTTGACCCACCGCTCCACCGGGTGGTGGCGGGGGGAGGGCCGGAGGTACTGGGTGATCGTGACCAGCTCGCAGCCGGCCGCGTGCAGGTCGCGCAGCGCCTGGCTGACCTCCTCCCGGGTCTCGCCCATGCCCAGGATCAGGTTGGACTTGGTGACCAGGCCGAAGGCTCGGGCCGCGGTGAGGACGTCGAGCGAGCGGTCGTAGCGGAACGCCGGACGGATCCGCTTGAAGATCCGCGGCACGGTCTCGACGTTGTGCGCGAGCACCTCGGGCCGGCTCTCGAAGACCTCCGCGAGCTGGTCGGGCTTGCCGTTGAAGTCGGGGATCAGGTTCTCCACGCCGGTGCCGGGGTTCAGCTCGTGGATGACGCGCACCGTCTCGGCGTACAGCCACGCGCCGCCGTCGGGCAGGTCGTCGCGCGCGACGCCGGTGATGGTGGCGTAGCGGAGCTCCATCTTTCGCACGCTCTCGGCCACCCGGCGCGGCTCGTCGCGGTCGAGCGGCTGCGGCTTGCCGGTGTCGATCTGGCAGAAGTCGCAGCGCCGCGTGCACTGGTCGCCACCGATGAGGAACGTCGCCTCGCGGTCCTCCCAGCACTCGAAGATGTTGGGGCAGCCCGCCTCCTGGCACACCGTGTGGAGCCCCTCGGACTTCACCAACGACTGCAGCGCGGTGTACTCCGGGCCCATCCTGGCCCGGGTCTTGATCCACTCCGGCTTGCGCTCGATGGGGGTCTGCGCGTTGCGGACCTCCAGGCGCAGGAGCTTGCGGCCGCCGGGGTCGGTAGGAGCTTGGGTCACGTCGGTCCATGCTACGCGGCGCACCACACGCGCCCGATTCCGGCCGCGGTGTCCGGACTCTGCGTCAGGGCGTCAGGATCGTGACCCGGGGAGTGCGGGCGGGGTCGGGGCGCGGGTCGTAGTCGGGCGTCGGGGTGTACGACGTCCAGGCGAGCAGGTCGGCCAGGTGTCGGCGTACGAGCGGGAGGACCTCGGCGACCGTGACGTCGCGACCGAGCTCGGCGGCCAGGGAGGTGACGCCGGCGTCGGAGATGCCGCAGGGCACGAAGCGCGCGTACCAGGACAGGTCGACGTCGCAGTTGAGGGCGAACCCGTGCATCGTCACGCCCTTGCTGACCCGGATGCCGAGGGCGGCGATCTTGCGCTCGGGTCCCTTGGCGTCGGCGCGCAGCCAGACGCCGCTGCGGCCGGGGATGCGGGCGGTGGTGACTCCGAGGTCGCGGCAGACGCCGATCAGGGCCTCCTCCACCCGGCGTACGTAGTCGACGACCTTGACGTGGTCGGGGAGCCGGACGATCGGGTAGCCGACCAGCTGGCCGGGGCCGTGAAAGGTGACCAGCCCACCGCGGTCGACGTCGATGACGGACGCGCCGCCGGGGTCGGCCGGGCGGTCGCCGGGGGCGGTGCGCTTGCCGGCGGTGAAGACCGGTGGGTGCTCGAGCAACCACACGGTATCGGGCGCGTCGCCCGTGACGACGCGCTCGTGGATCTTGCGCTGAGTGTCCCAAGCAGCGAGGTAGTCGACCGCGTCGTCGCCGTACCCGCCCTCGCGGAAGACCAGGTCGCTCACCCGGTCGAGACTACCCGCGCGCCGGCGAGGGCCAGGGATCCCCAGCCCTGTGGAGAGGCTCAGCGGGGAGCGTGCCGGAGGGGTCACAGTGGGCGGATGCGCGTTCGGATGCTGATGCTGCTCTCGGTGGTGACCACGGCCGTCGTGGTCGCCGGTGCCGTGGTGACCGGGCCGCCGCAGACCACGCCGTACGACGAGAGGCGGCGGCCGCGTCGGTCACGTCGGCCACCCCGGCGGCCCGGGCTCTCGCCGTACTCCGTGCTTGGGACCGACGCCGGGCCACGGCGTGGGCCGCAGATGATGCCGGAGCCCTGAGGGCGCTCTACCTCCCCGGCTCGCGCACCGGCCGGCGCGACGTCGCGATGCTCACGGCGTACCGGCGGCGCGGTCTGCGGGTGACCACCATGCGTCGCCAGGTGCTCTCGGTGCGAGTGCGTGAGAGCGCGCCCCGGACGCTGAGGGTGGTGGTCACCGATCGGCTGGCCGAGGCGCGGGTGACCGGCGCCGGCGCGCGCACGGTGCTGCCACGCGGCAGCCCAGGGTCGCATCGGATCGTGCTGCGACGGGTGCGCGCGGGCTGGCGCGTGGACGAGGTCTACGACGCCTGAGCGAGCCCTGCCGCGATCACCGCGATGACGTCGGGGTCGTGGAACTCGTAGCCCGCGTCGATCAGCGCCTGCGGCAGGGTGTTCTTGGAGCCGAGCAGCTCCGAGGCCATCCGCGAGGCACCCAGCCGGATCGCGACGGCCGGCGCCGGGAGCACCGTCGGACGGCCCAGCGCCCGCCCCAGCGCCTGCGTGAACTCGGCGTTCGTCGGCGTCTTGGGGCAGCACAGGTTGAACGGCCCGCTTGCGTCCTGGTGCTCGGCGAGATGGGCGACCCCGCCCACCCAGTCGCGCAGCGAGATCATCGGGAAGTACTGCTTTCCGTCGCCGAGCCGGCCGCCCAGGCCGAGCTTGAACAGGACGCGCAGGCTCTTGAGGGGCTGGCTCCTGACGTCCATCACCGGCGCCGTCCGCAGGATGCAGACGCGCGCCCCGGCGTCCCGCGCCGGCTGGGTCGCCTCCTCCCAGACCTTGCTCACCTCGGTGAGGAGGTCGTCCCCGCGGGAGTCCGCGGACTCCGGGAGCGGGTCGGAGCCGTGGTCGCCGTACACCGAGATCCCGTTGCCGGCGAGGAACGCCGGCTTCCGCTCGCTCGCCGCGATGGCCTCGGCCAGGGTCTCGGTGCTCTGCACCCGGCTGATCCGGAGGTTGTCGGCCCACTTCTGCGAGTGGGGGTTGCCGGCGGTCGGGGTGCCGGCGAGGTTGACCACCACGTCGGCCGCCGCGATCAGGTCCGCGTCGACGCGGCCGTGGGCGGGGTCCCAGGTGGCTTGCCGACCGCCGGCCGGGCCACGGGTCAGGCCGGTCACCTGGTGCCCGCGGGCCTCGAGCTCACGCGTCAGGTGGGTCCCGAGGAAGCCCGAGGCACCACCGATGACGACCTGCATCAGATCTCGAACTGGCCGGCTTCGAGCCGGCCCTTGACGTCGGTGAGGAAGCGGGCGGCGTCCGCACCGTCGACGAGCCGGTGGTCGTAGGTCAGCGCCAGGTAGACCATCTGGCGTACGGCGATGGTCTCGCCGAGGTTCGGGTCGTCGATGACCACCGCGCGCTTGACCACCGAGCCGGTCCCGAGGATCGCGACCTGCGGCAGGTTGATGATCGGGGTGTCGAAGAGCGCGCCGCGGCTGCCGGTGTTGGTGATCGTGAACGTGCCGCCGGACAGCTCGTCCGGGGTGATCTTGTTGATCCGGGTGCGCTCGGCGACGTCGGCGATCTTGCGTGCCAGGCCCGCGATCGAGAGGTCGCCCGCGTCCTTGATCACCGGGGTGAGCAGCCCGCGCTCGGTGTCGACGGCGATCGCGAGGTTCTCGCGGTCGTAGTAGGTGACCTCGCCCTTCTCGGTGTCGATCGCGGCGTTCAGGTTGGGGTGCTGCTTGAGCGCGTCGATCGCCGCCTTGGCGAAGAACGGCATGTAGGACAGCTTCACGCCTTCACGGGTGGCGAAATCGGCCTTCTCAGCGTCGCGCAGCCGTGAGATCGAGGTGACGTCGACCTCGACGACGGTGGTCAGCTGAGCCATCGTCTGCAGCGACTCGACCATCCGCGACGCGATCACCTTGCGCAAGCGTGACATCGGCTCGGTCTTGCCGCGCAACGGCGACGGTGCCTCCGACCCGGCCGAGGCGGCAGGTGCCGCCTGGGCTGCCGATGCCGCGGGCGCTGCGGGAGCCGCCGGCGCTGCCGGTGCTGCGGGCTTGGCGGGCTCCGCGGCAGCGGCCGAAGCGGCCGCCTCCGCAGGCCGCGAGGGTGCGGCGGTGGTGCCCTGCTTCTCGGCGGCGTCCAGGACGTCCTGCTTGCGGATCCGCCCTCCGACGCCGGTACCGACGATCGCGGCCAGGTCGACGCCGTGCTGGCCTGCCATCTTGCGGACCAGCGGGGTGACGTACGCCGACGCCTCGCGGTCACCGCTCGAAGCGGCCGCCGGGGCCGGCTCAGGCTCAGCCTCGGGCTCGGGTGCCTTCTCCTCGGCCTCGGGGGTCTCCGGCTCCTCGGCCGGAGCCTCGGGCTCGGGCTGGGTCTCGGCCTCCGGCTCGGGCTGGGTCTCCTCAGCGGGGGCCGGTGCGGCCTCGCCGCCGCCGGAGCCACCTGCGTCGCCCGACCCGATCACGGCCAGGGCGGCGCCGACCTCGACGGTCTCGTCCTCGGCGACCTTGATCTCCAGCAGCGTGCCGGAGACAGGGGAGGGGATCTCGGTGTCGACCTTGTCGGTCGAGACCTCCAGCAGCGACTCGTCGGCCGTGACCTGGTCGCCGACCTGCTTGAGCCAGCGGGTCACGGTGCCCTCGGTGACGGACTCCCCGAGCTCGGGGAGGTTCACCACGGTGCTGTCGCCGCCGCCAGAGGCGGGAGCCGACTCGGCCGCCGGCTGCTCGGGTTCCTCGGCGGGGGGCTCCTCCTCCGACTGTTGCTCGGCGGCCGGTTCCTCCGCCGCGGGCTCCTCGGCGGGCTCGGCGGGCTCAGCGGGCTCCTCATCGGGCTCGGCGGGGGAGTCGGCGCGCTCGGCCTGCTCGTGCGCCTCGTCCTGCTGGTTCTGCTCGTCCTCCAGCGGGGTCTCGGCCTCGGCCTGCCCGCCACCCTCGTCACCGCCACCGGAGTCACCGGAGGCCTCGTCGGAGGCGCCGATCACGGCCAGGACGGCGCCCACCTCGACGGTGTCGTCCTCCTGGGCGCGGATCTCCAGCAGCGTGCCTGCCACCGGGGAGGGGATCTCGGTGTCGACCTTGTCGGTCGAGACCTCGAGCAGCGCCTCGTCGACGGCCACCTCGTCACCGACCTGCTTGAGCCAGCGGGTGACCGTGCCCTCGGTGACGGATTCGCCGAGCTCGGGGAGGTTGACTTCGGTAGCCATGTGAGTGTCGATCTTCCTGTCGTCGCGGTCTCGGTCGGTGCTGCAGGTTGCGGTGTGTCAGGCGTGGGCGTGCAGGGGCTTGCCGGCCAGCGCCAGGTGCGCCTCGCCGAGGGCCTCGTTCTGGGTCGGGTGGGCGTGCACCAGGGGCGCGACGTCCTCGGCGTGCGCCTCCCAGTTGTAGATCAGCTGCGCCTCGCCGATGAGCTCACCGACCCGGTCGCCGACCAGGTGGACGCCGACCACCGGCCCGTCGGTACGTCGTACCAGCTTCACGAAGCCCTGCGTCATCAGGATCTGGCTCTTCCCGTTGCCGCCGAGGTCGTAGGTCACCGTCTCGATCGCGTCGTCGCCGTACGCCGCGCGGGCCGCCGCCTCGTCGAGGCCGACCGAGGCGACCTCCGGGTGGCTGTAGGTGACGCGGGGGATGCCGGTCTCGTCGATCGGGGTCGGGTCGAGGCCGGCGATGTCCTCGGCCACGAAGATGCCCTGCTGGAAGCCGCGGTGGGCCAGCTGGAGGCCGGGCACGATGTCGCCCACGGCGTACACGCCCTCGAGGTTGGTGCGCAGCCGCTCGTCGGTGAGCACGAAGCCACGCTCCATGGCGACGCCCTGCTCGTCGTACCCGAGCCCGTTGCTGGACGGGCCGCGACCGACGGCGACGAGCAGGAGCTCGGCCTCGATCACGTCGCCGCCCTCGACGGTGACGGCGACGCCCTCGTCGGTGACCTTGAGGCTCTGGAACGGCGTGCCGGTGCGGACGGCGATCTTGCGCTTCTTGAAGGCGCGCTCGAGGGCCTTCGACGACGCCTCGTCCTCGCCCGGCACGAGCCGCGGCAGCGCTTCGACGATGGTGACCTCGGCGCCGAAGCTCGCCCAGACGCTGGCGAACTCGCAGCCGATCACGCCGCCGCCCAGGACGACGACGGATGCCGGCACCCGGTCGAGCCGCAGCGCGTGCTCGGAGGTGAGGACCCGTCGCCCGTCGACGTCGAGGCCGGGCAGCGAGCGGCTGTAGGAGCCCGAGGCCAGCACCACGTGCTTCCCGGCGTACGTCTTCTCGTCGGTCGAGCCGGTCGCGACCACCGTGACCTCGCGCGGCCCGGTCAGCCGGCCCTCGCCCTCGATCACGGTGATACCGCGGCCCTTGATCAGCCCGGTGAGTCCCTTGAAGAGCCGGGAGACGACCTTGTCGGCGTACGCGTTGACGCCGGGCATGTCGATCCCGTCGAGGCTCGCCTGCACGCCGAACTGCGCGGAGTCGCGGGCCAGGTCGGCGACCTCGGCGGCGTGGAGGAGGGCCTTGGTGGGCACGCAGCCGACGTGGAGGCAGGTGCCGCCCAGCTTGTCCTTCTCGACGAGGCCGACCGAGAGACCCAGCTGGGCCGCCCGGAGCGCACAGGCGTAGCCGCCTGATCCGGCCCCGAGAACGAGTACGTCGAACTCTCCGTCACTCACTTTCCCATCCTTGCACTCTTTGCTCGACGCCCCGCAAGGTGTTGGGCAAGGTCCTCCCATCGCTCCCACCCACTTGGCACACTGTTCTCCGTGAACCTGTTTGGACGCGGTCGACGCGAGGATCGGAACAAGCGCCCGTCGGGCGACACCGCACGCACCGGGTCGACGACCGTGCGCGCCTCGAGCATCGAGGACGAGGCGCACCTCGCCGACTTCATCGACACCCGCGAGGGCGTCGAGGGCTTCGTCGAGCCGCGCACGGCGGTCAGCGACGTGACCCTGCTGCTGGTGGCCTGGGACGGCGAGTTCACCCGGCGGCGGGTGCCGTCGGCCGACTGGGCCTACAAGTTCTGCCAGCGCCGCGGCATCAAGGCCTACGAGGCCGGCGTGGTGGGCATCCCGCAGCGGATGCGGGAGTACATCAGCCGGCAGAAGCGACAGAAGCGCCGCTGAGCCCCCGGGCGTAGTCCACCAGCGTGGTCAGGCCGAACCCGGTGCCGCCCGCGGTGAGATGACCGGCTGCCGACCCGGAGTTGAAGCCGGGGCCGGCGATGTCGAGGTGGGCCCACGGCAGGTCGTCGGTGAACTCGCGCAGGAACGCCGCGGCCAGCAGCCCGCCGCCCCAGCGCACCCAGTCGTGCTGCGCCAGGTCGGCGATCTTGCTGCCGTGCACCCGCTCGACGATGTCCGGGGGGATCGGCATCGGCCAGAGCTTCTCACCGGTCTCGCGGCCCGCAGCGATGACCGGGCCGACGATGTCGTCGCTGCCGAAGACTGCGGCCACCTTGGTGCCGAGCGCCATCACCATGTGGCCGGTCAGGGTGGCCACGTCGACGATCATGTCCGGCTTCTGCTCCACAGCCCGGGCCAGGCCGTCGGCCAGCACCAGCCGTCCCTCGGCGTCTGCGTTGAGCATCTCGACCGTCGTACCGCCGTAGATCGTGAGCACGTCGCCCGGGCGCATCGAACTCCCGGACACCATGTTCTCGGCGAGGCAGGCGTACGCCGTGACCTGCACCGGCAGGCCCAGCCGGGCGATCGCCAACGTCGCCTGGGTGACCGTGGCCGCCCCGGCCATGTCGCACTTCATGGTGTCCATGGAGTTGCCGGGCTTGATGGTCAGACCCCCGGAGTCGAAGGTGATCCCCTTGCCGACCAGGGCGAGATGGGCGACCGGCTTCGCGGGGGAGTAGCGGAGCTCGACCAGCCGCGGCGGGGCGCTGGAGCCGCCACCGACGCCGAGCAGCCCGCCGCAGCCGAGCTCGGCCAGCCGCTTCTCGTCCAGCACCTTCACCTTGACCTTGGTGCCCTTGGCCGCGGCGTTGATCTGGTCGGCGAACACCGGTGGGGTCAGGTCCTGGGCCGGGGTGTTCACCCAGTCGCGGACCGCGCCGACGGCGGCGGCCACGACCTGCGCCTCCTCGAAGGCGGTGGTCGCCTCGGTACGACGCGCCGCGGGGCTGAGCACCGAGACGGTGCCGGCCTTCTGGTCAGGGGTCTTCGAGAGGTAGCGGCCGAACGTGTAGGCACCGAGCAGGTAGCCCTCGGTCACGTTGCGGACCAGGGCCGCGTCGTCGGCCGGCAGGGCGAGGGCGACCGAAGCGGCGTTGCTCGTCGAGCGGGCCGCGACGCCGGCGGCACGTCGTACCGCCAGCAGGGTGGCGGCGCGGTCATCAGTGGGGGCGCCCAGGCCGACCAGCACCAGCAACGGGCTCGAGAGCTTGCCGCCTGTGGGGACCCGGGCCACCTCGCCGGCCTTGCCGGTGAACCCGAGCGTGCTGAGGAGCGGGCGCAGTGCGCGACCGAACGCGTCGGCGACGTCCTCGCCCCCGTCGGCGAGTGTCACGCCCTTCGCGGTCTGGAAGGCGCCCACGACGACGGCATCGGCACGCGTCTTGGCCGGGCTCGCGCCGCGGAGGTGGTAGGAGGTCACCGACGAAGGATAGTCAGGTCGGCGGCGGGCTCGTGGTCTCGACTTCGCTCGACCGACGAGGAGCGCTCGACCGACGAGGAGCGCTCGGCCGACGAGGAGCGCTCGGCCGACGAGGAGCGCTCGGCCGACGAGGAGCGCTCGGCCGACGAGGAGCGCTCGACCGACGAGGAGCGCTCGACCGACGGAGCGGTCGGTGTAGGTTCGCGCACATGGCCGACGAGACCACCTCGCCACCGCAGCTGCTGACCTCGCCGCTGCACGAACGGCACCTCGCCCTGGGCGCGAAGTTCGCCGAGTTCGGCGGTTGGTCGATGCCGCTGGAGTACCCCTCGGGCGTGGTGAAGGAGCACACCGCCGTACGCGAGGCGGTCGGCATCTTCGACGTGAGCCACCTCGGCAAGGTGATGGTCGCCGGCCCGGGCGCCGCGGCGTACGTCAACGCGACCCTGAGCAACGACCTCCACAAGATCGTGCCTGGCAAGGCCCAGTACACGCTGTGCTGCGACGCGGTTACCGGCGGTGTGGTCGACGACCTGATCGCCTACTACCAGGACGACGAGCACGTGCTGCTGGTCCCGAACGCCGCCAACTCCGCGGAGGTCTGCCGGCGCCTGCTCGCCGAGGCGCCCGAGGGGGTGAAGGTCCTCGACCACCACACGCAGTACGTCGTACTCGCGGTGCAGGGCCCGAAGTCCGACGAGCTTCTCGACGCGATCGGCTTCCCGTCGGGTCACGGCTACATGACGTTCGTCGAGGCGGAGTTCGAGGACACCGGCGTGGTGGTGTGCCGCACCGGTTACACCGGCGAGCGCGGCTACGAGCTGATCGCGCGCAACGACGTGGCCGTCGCCCTGTGGGACCGACTGCTCGCGGCCGGTACGCCGTTCGGGTTGCTGCCGTGCGGGCTCGGCGCCCGCGACACCCTGCGTACCGAGATGGGCTACCCGCTGCACGGGCAGGACATCACGATCGACGTGACCCCCAACCAGGCCGGCCTCGGGTGGGCGGTCGGCTGGAAGAAGGACGCCTTCTGGGGCCGGGAAGCGCTGGTCGCCGAGAAGGAGGCCGGCCCGAAGCGGAAGCTGCGAGGGCTGGTCGCGCTCGAGCGGGGCATCCCGCGACCGGGGATGATCGTGAGTCTCGCTCCCGACGTACCGCTGTGCGAGATCACGTCGGGCACGTTCTCACCGACGCTGAAGAAGGGGATCGGGATGGCGCTGGTGCCGACCTTCGTGGACCCGGAGGCCGAGCTCGGCGTACAGATCCGCACCCGCCGTGAGGTCTTCGTGTCCCATCCGCTGCCGTTCGTCGACACCTCGGTGCGCGAGACATGAACTTCACGCCACGCCGTTCTTCGCCTCCCCCGCTTCGCTCCTCCGTCGAACAACGCCGCAGGGACCCCGAATGAACCTTCCCGAGCAGCCCTCGACCTTCCGCACGCCGGGTCCGACCGAGCGGCCCTGGTGGTGGAAGCTCCACGACGCGGCGGGCACCGACGCGCTGGTGCCGGAGGAGTACTCCGACCAGCGCTTCGCCTCCCAGGCCGACGCCGAGTCGTGGGTCGGCGAGGTCTGGACCGAGCTCGCGGCCGCAGGCGTCGCCTCGGTGACGCTGCAGGAGCACGAGCGGACCGTGTACGGCCCGATGTCGCTGTCCGCCTGAGGCCCGTGGATCTGCCCCGCCGGTCGCGGGGTCTGTACGACGTTCCTCGGCTGTCCCGGAGGGTCTGGAGCGGTGAGGACGCCACCATTCGCACCCGGACGTTCGGTGGCAGGCTCACCGCTCGGCCGACGATCGGGCGGTGGCCGGTGAGGACGCCACCGTTTGGGCGCTGACTTACGTGGCAGAGTCACCGCTCGGGGGGAGGGCGGTGGGCGTGAGCTCGCCGACCGGGACCTCGGCCTCGAGCCGGTTGCCGCGCGGGGGCGAGGGGGCAGGCCCAGTCCGGGTCGTAGGCGCACGACGGGTTGTAGGAGAAGTTGAGGTCGATCACCCAGGCGTCACCCTCGCGGCCGAGGTCCGCGCCCTTGACGGTGTCGAGCAGGTAGCGGCCCGCGCCGTACGTCGTGCGCCCGGCGGAGGCGTCACGCAGCGGTACGAAGAGGCCGTTGCCGTACGAGCCGAGCCACCACACGTCGAGCCCGCCGACCAGCGGGATCTCGAACCGGCCGGCGCGCTGGAACGGCACCTCGCCATCACTCCCGGTCGTCGGCCGCCACTCGTCGGGCTCGGCAGGCCGCAGGTCCAGCACGAAGCGGTAGGCCGGGTCGTACGGCGCGTGGTGCAGGTGCTGCCCGGGCTGCCGCGCCGAGGCGGGATGGCTGTCGAACAGCTCGGTCCGGCCCTCGACCCACAGCCCGTGGCCGGCCTCCGGGTCGGGCTCGTCGCGCACCGCGGCGTAGAGGGCGTGCACCTCCCGGCGCCACGACGCCACCTGCTGCGACCACACGCGGAGATCCGTCATGTGTCCAGCATGCCCAACGGGGTGATCCCTAAGTCGTGTGGCTTCGTATACTTTCGCGCATGCTCCGTCCGCCCGACTTCTTCCTGATCGGCGCCCCCAAGGCCGGCACCAGCGCCCTGCATGCCGCGCTCGCCCGCCACCCGGGGCTCTTCCTGTCGCGGGTCAAGGAGCCGAAGTACTACCTGTGCGGCGACAGCCCGCCACCGGCGTACAAGGGGCCGGGCGACGCCCACAGCAACCTGGAGTGGATCTGGCAGCGCGCCCGCTACCTGGCGCTGTTCGACGGCGCCCCCGACGGCGTACCGCGCGGCGAGAGCACGCCGTTCTACCTCTACAACCGCGACGCCCGGCGCCGGATCGCCGCCGACAACCCGGACGCGAAGCTGATCGCGGTGCTGCGCGACCCGGTCGACCGCGCCTACAGCAACTGGATGCACCTGTGGATGGACGGGCTGGAGCCGCGCGACGACATCGTCGAGGCGATCCGCCGGGAGCCGCAACGGGTGGACGACGGGTGGGCGCCGTTCTGGCACTACCAGGGCCTGGGGATGTACGGCCGGCAGGTCGCGGACCTCTACGACCACTTCCCGCGCGAGCAGGTGCTGCTGCTGCGCTACAAGGAGCTGGTCGACCAGCCGCTCCCCACGATCAACCGGGTGTGCACCTTCCTCGGCGTCGGCCCCGCGCCGATCGACGAGGTGCCGCAGGACAACTCGCGGAGGTTCGTGCAGAAAGGCCCCCGCACGAAGGCGCTCAGCAGCGTGATCCGCACCGGCGCCGCGGTCGGCCAGTTCTTCCCGCCGTGGGTCTGGCGCAGGGCCAGCAGGCCGCTGGTCCTGCAGCTCCAGCGCGGCGGCGACCACAGCCGCCCTCGGCTGACGCCCGAGCAGCGGGCCACCCTGCTGGAGCCGCACCTGCCCGACATCGAGCTGCTCGAGGAGCTCACCGGGGAGTCGTTCGAGGACTGGAAGGGCTACCGCGAGGGCAGCACCTTCGGCAGCCGCAAGACCGCCGAGGCGCAGACCGGCTGAGTCAGGCCGTGGTCGTCACGAGGTCGTGCGCGCCGTCCGGCCGGGCGACCTCCAGGTAGTAGCGCAGGGTGCCGTCGGGCATGGTCACCGAGGTCGTGTAGCGGCAGGCCCCGTCGGAGTACGGCGAGCGCTGCGGCTCGCCGTCGTCCGCGACCAGGACGGAGGCCGGGTCGCCGGTGGTGACGGCCCGCGCCACGCCGGTGGCCTCGTGCCAGTTGTCCTCGGCGCGCGGCCGCCCGTCGTACAGCACGACGAGCGGGTCGAGGCTGACCACGTCGCTGACGCGCGCGCCACGGGCGTCCCAGGTCTCGGAGCGCGGGGCGAGGACCGTGCCGTGGCGCTGCCAGGTGAGGCCGTCGTCGCTGCTGTAGTACGCCGTCGACATCCGGTCCTCGTGGCCCGCCTCGGTCAACGGGTGCTCGCAGATCCAGGCGTGCCAGCCGCCCGCCTCGTCGACCACGATCACCGGGTCCTTCACGGCGAGGGTGTTCGAGCCCGGGAGGACGACCGTGCGGCGGCCGGAGCCGAAGTCCTCGGGCCGGTCGGCGTCGATCGCCTCGATCCACCAGTGCTTGCTGTCGGGGGTCGCGCAGGAGACGTAGAGCCGCCACCCGCCGGCCGGCGTGCGCAGCACCACCGGACGCTCGAAGGACTCGGCGCCGAACCAGTCGCGCCACACCTCGCTGACGGTCTCGAAGTGGACGCCGTCGCGGGACCGGGCCACCACGGTCGACACCCCGCGCCCCGCGTGGAGCGGACGACGTACGCGGTAGGTGAGGTAGACGTCGTCGCCGACCACGACGGCGCTCGCGGCGCCGGCCCAGTTGCCCGGCCCGGCGTCAGGCGCAGGTACGACGACCTCGGCGCGGTCGAGGTCGGGCAGGGCGATCGTGGCCAGATCCATGCCGCAAAGTCTACTCAACAAGTCGTGTTTGACCGCGTTGCCGCGTCGAGGGTCGCAGCTCAGGTGAGCGACGGCGAGGGCTCCACGTCCTCGACCACTGCACCCCCGGCCGGCACGATCCCTTCCCGCTCGAGGAACCGCTCCGCCATCCCGACCGCCGGGTGCAGGCCGATCACGGCCACGATCCCGATGCCCGCGATCACCAGCCAGCCCGCCCCGGGCAGGGCCGCGGGCTGCCACGACATCGCCAGCAGGGTGAAGACGGCGGGGGCCCAGCGGCCGCCGAGCGTGCTGAACACCTCGGCCACCCCGCTGTACTCCCCGCGCCGCTCCGGGTCCATCAGCTTGGCCTGGAACGCCCAGGAGGCGCCCGAGATGTAGAGCTCGGCCCCGGTCACCGCGACGTGGCCCAGCCAGACCAGCAGGATGGTGACGAAGCCGGCGGTGCTGTGGGTGGCCATCGTGATCAAGCAGGAGAGCACGAAGAACGCGCCGGAGATCCGCGCCGATCGCAAGGCGTCCGACAGGGTCACGATCCCGCGCGAGGTGTACGCCGGCAGGAAGATGCACATCACCGTGTTGGTGCCGAACAGCCACGCGAGCAGCCAGTGAGGGGCGTCGGTGGCCTCGACCAGCCACAGCGGGATCACGACGTTGAGCAGGACCTGGTTGGTCCACATCGTGCCGTTGAACAGGCTGCACAGCATCCACCCGACGTTGTGCAGGGGACCCCGGCCACGCGGCGTGACCCGCGGCGCCGCATCGTCCGCGGCACGTCGCTCGTCGTGCGGGGCACGCGGCAGCCGCCAGATGAAGGCCGCGTTGACCAGGCCGATGGCCAGCGTGAACAGCGGCAGCCACCGCATCACGGTGAGATTGTCGAAGGCCAGCGCGATCCCGCCGATGATGGCGCCGACGGTGAAGCCGACGTTGAGCGCGGAGTACATGTACGCCTGGGTGGCCACCCGCTCGTCCTCGGGCATCACGTCGAGGATGTAGGCGTTGCGTCCGGCCGAGGCGGCGTTCTCGACGATCTCGAAGCAGACCACCATCGCCAGGTAGCCGGTGAAGCCGTCGATGAACGGCCACGCGGCGAACATCAGCGCCCCCACGAGGGCGCCGACCGACCACATCCGCTTGGGCCCGATCCGGTCGGTGAGCTTCCCGGCGGGGTAGGCCACCAGGAACGACGCGACCCCGGCCACCGTCAGCCCGAGTCCGACCTGGGCGGCCCGGAGCCCGACCACCTGGGTGAAGAACACCGCGGAGCCGGTCAGGAAGGTGCCCTCGGCGGTTGCGAACAGCAGCGACTGGGTCGCCAGCCGCCGCGACAGCGGCGTCGGCGGGATCAGCCGGCGCAGCGCAGGTCCGAGGCGAGACATGGTGCTATTCGACCAGCCGGCACCCCCTCTCCTCATCCGATTTGTTCGCGCCCGGCGGTGTCAGCGGGCTGCTCTAGCCTCGGTCCATGCGTCCCTTCAGGCAGGTCAACGTGTTCTCCGCCGAGGGCTTCCTCGGCAACCCGCTCGCGGTGGTCCACGACGCCGAGGGCCTGAGCGACGACCAGATGCTCCGCTTCGCGCACTGGACGAACCTGTCCGAGACGACCTTCCTGGTGCCGCCCACCGACCCCGGTGCGGACTACGGGCTGCGGATCTTCACGCCAGGCGGTGAGCTGCCCTTCGCCGGCCACCCGACCCTGGGCAGCGCCCACGCGTGGCTGGAGGCCGGTGGCGTGCCACACGCCGAGGGTGAGGTGGTGCAGGAGTGCCCCGCGGGGCTGGTCCGGGTACGACGTGGCGAGCGGCTGGCGTTCGCTGCACCACCGGTGGTCCGCGAGGGTCCGGTCACGGGGGAGGAGCGCGACCGGCTGCTCCGGGCGCTCGCGCTCACCGACGCCGAGGTCGTGGACGCCCGGTGGATCGACAACGGGCCCGGCTGGGTCGGAGTCCTGCTCCGCGACGCGGCCGCCGTCCTCGACGTACGGCCCGACTGGAACGCGTTCGGCGACCTCGAGGTCGGCATCGTCGGCAGCTATCCCGAGGGCTCGGAGTGCGCGGTCGAGGTGCGTGCCTTCTGCCCGGGGCTGGGCGTGGTCGAGGACCCCGTCACCGGGTCGCTCAACGCGAGTATCGGTCAGTGGCTGGCGGGCGACCGCCTCCCGTCGTCGTACGTCGCGTCGCAGGGCACCGTGCTCGGGCGCCGCGGCCGGGTGTACGTCGAGCGTGACGGCGACATCGTCTGGGTCGGGGGCACGGCGACGACGATGATCACCGGGGAGGTCGCCCTGTGACGGCCTTCGTGCTGGTGCCCGGCGCCGGTGGCAACGCGTCGTACTGGCGGGAGCTGGTCTCCGAGCTCGAGGGTCGCGGACACGAGACGATCGCGGTCGACATCGCCCAGGACGACCCGGCGCTCGGCCTCCCCGAGTACGCCGAGCTGGTCGAGGCAGCCATCGGTGATCGCTCGGACGTCGTGCTGGTCGCCCAGTCCCTCGGTGGGTTCACGGCCCCGATGGTGGCCGCCCGCCGGCCGCTGCGGATGGTCGTCCTGCTGAACGCGATGGTCCCGCTGCCCGGCGAGACCCCGCAGGAGTGGGGCGACGCCACCGGGGCCGATGCGGCTCGTCGAGCCGCTGACGAGGCGGCCGGTCGCGATCCCGAGATCGACCTGGAGCGGCACTTCCTTCACGACCTCCCCGACGACGTCCGCGCGCAGATGGAGCAGGACCCGCCGGCCCGCGACGTCGCCGAGACGATCTTTGGCCAGCCCTGCGACATTGAGCGCTGGCCCGACGTGACGACACACGTGGTCGCCGGGCGCGACGACCGGTTCTTCCCCTTGGAGTTCCAGCAGCGCGTCTCCCGGGAGCGGCTCGGTCTCGAGCCCGACGTACTGCCGGGCGGCCACGTCCTGGCCAAGAGCCGGCCCGTCGAGCTGGCCGATCTGCTCGAGTCCTACCTCGACTGACTCCGCAAGCCGGATCAAAGGAGCTGTCGGACGCCGGGACTAGCGTCGGGCCATGCTCGAGACATCCGAGGAGCTGGCCACCCTCCAGAGCCTGCTCGACGCCTCCCACGCCCGCGCCACCGACCACCTGCGCGGCATCATCCACGGCGACCGCACCCTCGACGCCGCGCAGATCGCCGCCTTGCTGCCCGGGATGAAGGTGATCTCCGTGGCCACCGTCACCGCCCGCGGTGAGCCGCGGATCAGCGCGATGGACGGCCATTTCCTGCACGGCACCTGGACCTTCTCCACGAGTCGGACCGCCGCGAAGGCGCGTCACCTGGCCGCCCGGCCGGGCGTCTCGGTCGCCCATGTGGACGGCGAGCAGCTCGCCGTCTTCAGCCACGGCCGCGCGGTCGAGATCGAGGGCGACGACCTCGTCGAGGTCGACCGGCACTGGACGGCCCACTACGGCTCGTCGCCGCTGACGTGGGGCGACGTGGTGATGTACCGCCTCGACCCGTCCTGGATGGTCGGCTACGCCTGGAAACGCGACGAGCTCCTCGCCGAGCGGGGCGTCGCCGTCTGATGCGCGATCCCGCGCGGCGAGGCATGCTGGAGCGATGCGCGCGACCCACGTGCCATGGCGGCTCGGGCAGCGGCCCGCTCTCGACGGGCTGCGGGGCGTCGCGCTCGTGCTCGTGGTCGCCGACCACGCCGGCTATCTCCGGGAGCCTGCGGGTGGGATCGGCGTCACCATCTTCTTCGTCCTCTCCGGCTTCCTGATCACGCGCGTCATCGTCGAGGCGCGTGAGGCCGGCACCTGGTCGATGCCGGCCTTCACCGCGAACCGCTTCGTGCGGCTGTTCCCGGCGCTCCTGGTCATGGTGGTCGTGGTGTCGGCGGTGCTCGCGGCGCGCGGCTACACCACGGACCTGATCGTGGACCGGGCGGTGCCGGCCCTCACCTACGTGGAGAACATGGAACCGCGGATGACCTTCCCGGTGTTCGGGCAGACGTGGACCCTGGGGGTCGAGGAGCAGTTCTACCTGCTGTGGCCGCTGGCCCTCCCGTGGGTGCTCCGCCGGCGTCACCTCCGGCTCGTGCTGGTGGCCGCCATCGCTGCGTCGGCCATCCTGATGATCGCCACCGCGCACGACTGGCTCCCGATGCACGCCTACGCGCTGTTGTCCGGGTGTCTCCTGGCGCTCGTCGGCCTCCTGCCGCGCCGGTGGTGGCTGGTGCCGGCCGGGGCCGTCGGGATCGCGGTCTCGATCCGGGTGGCGCCGTCGTTCGACCAGATCTACGTGTACGGCCCGCTGCTCGCCACGCCCTTCGCCGTCCTGCTGGTCGCGGGTGCCACCCAGGGCAACCGGGTGCTGGAGCTGGCCGGGCTGCGGTTCGTGGGCCGGATCTCCTATGCGTACTACCTGTGGCACGTCCCGATGCTGAGGCTGACCGGCACCACCTACGGTCGAGGCGCCGCGATCCCGGCACTCGCCCTGGCGTTCGTGGCGGCGCTGCTGTCGACGTTCCTGCTCGAGGAGCCGCTCCGACGCGGCTGGCGTGTCCGCCGTACCAAGGCCCGGGCCGCCGAGCACGCCCTGACCTGACCGCGGAACAAGCGGCGTGCCGGGCCGGTTGCAGCCCCATGTGAGCCGACTCTTCGAGCCCCTGACCCTGCGCGGTACGACGTTCCGCAACCGCGTCTGGGTGTCTCCCATGTGCCAGTACTCCTCCGTCGACGGCCGTCCCTCCGACTGGCACCTGGTCCACCTCGGCTCCTTCGCCCGCGGCGGCGCCGGCCTGGTGATGACCGAGGCGACCGCGGTCGTGCCCGAGGGGCGGATCTCGCCGCAGGACGCCGGGATCTGGAACGACGAGCAGACCGACGACTACCGGCGGATCACCGACTTCGTCCACGGGCAGGGTGCCGTCACCGGCATCCAGCTCGCGCACGCCGGGCGCAAGGCGTCGACGCGCGCGCCGTGGTTGGGCCGGGGCTACGTCCCCGAGAGCGAGGGCGGCTGGCAGACGGTCGGCGCCTCCGCCCTCGGGTACGCCGACTGGCCGGCGCCGCGCGAGCTCACCGCCGAGGAGCTCGTCGCCCATCCCGGGGCCTGGGCCGACGCGGCACGCCGCTCGCTCGACGCCGGGTTCGACGTGGCGGAGATCCATGCCGCCCACGGCTACCTGCTCCACCAGTTCCTGTCGCCGCTGACCAACCGTCGTACCGACGCGTGGGGCGGCGACCTGGCCGGCCGCAGCCGGCTGCTGCTCGCGGTCGTCGACGCCGTCCGCGACGTGTGGCCCGACGACCAGCCCGTCTTCGTCCGGATCAGCGCCAAGGACTGGGTCGAGGGCGGCCTCGACCTCGACGAGACCGCCGAGGTCGGCCGCCTCCTGGCCGCGCACGGCGTCGACCTCGTCGACGTCTCCAGCGGCGGCAACTCACCCGACCAGCAGATCAGCGTCGAGCCCGGCTACCAGGTGCCGCTGGCCACCCGGATCAAGGAGGTGTCGGGGCTGCCGGTGGCTGCCGTGGGGTTGATCACCGAGCCGCAGCAGGCCGAGAAGATCGTCGGCGACGGTGAGGCCGACGCGGTCTTCCTGGCCCGCGAGCTGCTCCGTGACCCGCACTGGACGCAGCGCGCAGCCGAGGCGCTCGGGGCCGACACGTACTGGCCCGACCAGTACCTGCGGGCGCGTCCCTGACGAGGGTCGGTGGCCCGATCTAGGGTGAGCCCATGCAGCAGTACCTCGACCTCCTCCAGCGCATCCTCGACGACGGGGTCGAGAAGTCCGACCGCACCGGCACCGGCACCCGCAGCGTCTTCGGCCACCAGATGCGCTTCGACCTGACACAGGGTTTCCCGCTCGTCACCACCAAGAAGGTGCACACCCGGTCGATCTTCGCCGAGCTGCTGTGGTTCCTCCGCGGCGACACCAACGTGAAGTGGCTCCAGGACCGCGGCGTCACGATCTGGGACGAGTGGGCCGACAGCGACGGTGACCTCGGCCCGATCTACGGCTACCAGTGGCGCTCGTGGCCGGCCCCGGACGGCCGCCACCTCGACCAGATCGCGATGGTCCTCGACCAGCTGCGCAGCGACCCCGACAGCCGCCGCCACATCGTCTCGGCGTGGAACGTCGCCGACATCCCCCAGATGGCGCTCGCGCCGTGCCACACGATGTTCCAGTTCTATGTCGCGGACGGGGCTCTCAGCTGCCAGCTCTACCAGCGCTCCGCCGACGTCTTCCTCGGCGTCCCGTTCAACATCGCGTCGTACGCCCTGCTCACCCACATGGTCGCCCAGGTGGTCGGCCTCCGCGTCGGCGACTTCGTGCACACGCTCGGCGACGCTCACCTCTACTCCAACCACGTGGAGCAGGCGCAGCTCCAGCTGAGCCGCGAGCCCCGGGCGCTGCCGACGCTGTGGCTCGACCCCGCGGTGACCGAGATCGACGCCTTCGACCTCGAGCACATCGCCGTGGAGGGCTACGACCCTCACCCGGGCATCAAGGCGCCCATTGCCGTCTGAGACTGACGGTGGTCTCGACGGACTCGACGGTCGGTCGAGCCTGTCGAGACCACGGCTCACGCTGGTCGCCGCCTACGCCGACAACCGGGTGATCGGCGATCAGGGCCGGATCCCGTGGCGGATCCCCGACGACTTCGCCCACTTCAAGGCAACCACCATGGGCGGCGTCCTGGTGATGGGCCGCGCGACGTACGACTCGATCGGCCGTCCGCTGCCCGGCCGGACCACGATCGTGCTGACCCGCAGCCCAGACTGGTCGGCCGAGGGAGTGCTCGTCGCCCACTCGCTCGAGGACGCGCTGGCCCTCGCCGCCGATCAGCCCGGAGAGACGTACGTCGTGGGCGGCACCCAGGTCTACGAGCAGGCCTTGCCGCTGGCCACCCATCAGGTCCTCACCGAGGTCCACCTGTCGCCCGATGGCGATGCGCACTACCCGGAGTTCGACACCGCCGAGTGGGTCGAGACCCGCCGCGAGCCGCGCGACGGCTACGAGTGGGTGTGGTGGGAGCGGCGTGGCCCGGACGTCTGAGGCGCCACCCGGGCGCCGACTCCCGACCCGAGGTCACTCGAGTACTGCACTGTCGGGACCACGTGGTCCCGACAGTGCAGTACTCCTCCCCTCTACGATCCGGCCATGGCCGACCAGCCGGGAGCCCTCACGATGATCACGGTGGACACCGCGGCCGGCGAGCCGCCGTACGAGCAGATCCGGACCCAGATCGCGGCGCAGGTGGCGACCGGCGAGCTGCCGCCGGGGACCAAGCTGCCGACCGTCCGGGCCCTGGCCGAGACGCTCGGGATCGCGCCCAACACCGTGGCGCGCGCGTACCGCGAGCTCGAGCACTCCGGCGTCGTCACGACGCGCGGACGCAACGGCACGGTGGTCAACGGCGAGGGGGCCGACCGCGCGGCCAAGGAAGCGGCGGCCAGCTATGCCGACGTCATGCGCTCGCTCGGCGTCCGGCAGGATGAAGCCCTCGAGCTGGCGCGACGTGCGTTCGACCGGCCCGTGAGCAGCTGACGCCGACCCACGGAGGACCCCGTGCTGGTGCACGACGAGGTGCGCGACGCCCTGGCGGACGGCCGCGCCGTCGTGGCACTCGAGAGCACGATCATCAGCCACGGACTGCCGCGTCCCGACAACGCGCGGCTGGCGCGCGAGTTCGAGCAAGCGGTGCGTGACGGCGGTGCCGTGCCGGCGACGGTCGCGGTGATCGACGGGCAGGCCCGGATCGGCCTCGACGACCCCGCGCTCGACCGGCTGGCCAACGACGAGGACGCGACCAAGGTCAGCGTCCGCGAGCTCGCCGCGATCGCGGCCCGTGGGGGAGTGGGCTCGACGACCGTCGCCTCCACCGCCCACCTCGCGGCGGCGGCCGGCATCACGGTCTTCGCGACCGGCGGCCTCGGCGGCGTGCACCGCGGTGCGCAGGACACCTTCGACGAGTCCGCCGACCTGACCACCCTGTCGCGCACCGGGGTGCTGGTCGTCTGCGCCGGGGTGAAGTCGATCCTCGACGTCGGCGCGACGCTCGAGCGGCTCGAGACCCTCGGCGTCGGCGTGCTCGGCTACCGCACCGACCGCTTCCCCGGCTTCTACCTCGCCGACTCCGGCCACGACATCGGCTGGCGGGTCGAGCGTCCCGACGAGGTCGCAGCGATCCTGGCCGCCCGCGACCGGGTTGGTACGACGGAGCTCGGCCTGATCCTGGCCAACCCGATCTCGGACGACGACGAGCTCGACCGTGACCTGCACGACCGGTTGCTCGAGTCCGGTCTGGCTGCCGCCGATCACGAGGGCGTCCACGGCAAGGACGTCACGCCGTACCTCCTCGACTGGTTCCACCGCGAGAGCGACGGCGCCTCCCTGCGCGCCAACGTCGCGCTGGTGCGCTCCAACGCCCGGCTCGCGGCGGAGGTGGCGACGGCGTACGCCGCCGAGGTGGGCTCGTGACGTTCTTCTGCCTCGGTGACCTGATGGTCGACGTGGTCGCGCGCCTGTTCGGTCCACTCGCCGAGGGGTCCGACAGCCCGGCGGTGATCTCGTACGTCGGGGGTGGGTCGGCGGCGAACACGGCGGCCTGGCTGACCCGCGTCGGCGTCGACTCGGTCTTCATCGGCGCGATCGGCGACGACGCGGCCGGCCAGTCGCAGCTCGAGAGCCTGCACACGTTGGGTGTCGACGTGAGGTTCCGCGTCGACCGCACCCGTCCGACCGGCACCTGCCTGGTGCTCGTCGCCCCGACAGGAGAGCGGACCATGGTCCCCGATCCTGGTGCCAACCTGGCGCTGGAGGAGTTCGACGTACCGACCGACGAGTTCGCGCCAGGCGACCACCTGCACGTGTCGGGCTACGCGCTGCTGCGCGACTCGCGCGATGCGGCGCTGCACGCGCTGTCCGCCGCCGTTTCGGCCGGGATGACGGTCTCGGTCGGCGCGGCCTCCGCGGCGCCGCTCGAGGTGCTCGGCTCGGCGCCGTTCCTCAAGCTGCTGCCGGCCGAGACACTGCTGTTCGCCAACGAGAAGGAGGCCGCGGTGCTGTCCGGCGCTGACGGGAGCGCCGTACAGCTGGCGAGGGCGCTGGCCGGCGACGGTCGGCAGGTCGTGGTCACTGCGGGGTCCGGCGAGGCCGTCTGGGCCGACGGGTCGGAGCACGCGACGATGGCCGCCGAGCCGCTGGACCGGCCGGAGCTGGACACCACCGGAGCTGGCGATGCCTTCGCCGCCGGCTTCCTCGCCGCCCGCGCCCGTGACGCCGTACCGGCGGTGTGCCTGCGCGACGGCCACGCCCTGGCCGCCGCCGCCTGCCGCACCACAGGTGGCCGCCCCGAGGCGTAGTACGGCGGTCGAGCCTGTCGAGACCCCGTGCCAAGGTGGAGCCATGGAGCTGCGCATCTTCGTCGAACCCCAGCAGGGCGCCACGTACGACGACCAGCTGGCCGTCGCGCTGCGCGCCGAGTCCCTGGGCTTCGGCGCGTTCTTCCGGTCCGATCACTACCTCGCGATGGGCGGCGCCGACGGTCGGCCCGGTCCGACCGACTCCTGGGTGACGTTGGCGGGTCTGGCCCGTGAGACGAGCACGATCCGGCTCGGCACGATGGTGACGTCGGCGACCTTCCGCTACCCCGGCCCGCTCGCGATCGCGGTCGCCCAGGTCGACCAGATGAGTGGCGGCAGGGTCGACCTGGGCCTCGGTGCCGGCTGGTACGCCGCCGAGCACGCGGCGTACGCGATCCCGTTCCCGCCGACCGGGGAACGGTTCGACCGGCTCGAGGACCAGCTGGCGATCCTCACCGGGCTGTGGTCGACGCCGGAGGGCGAGACGTTCTCCTACCAGGGCCCAGTGCACTCGGTCGTCGACTCACCGGGCCTGCCCAAGCCGGTCCAGCAGCCGCACCCGCCGCTCATCGTCGGCGGCCACGGGCCCCGACGTACTCCGGCCCTCGCGGCTCGCTATGCCTCGGAGTTCAACATCGGCTTCAGCGACGTGGAGACCAGCGGCCAGCAGTTCGAGAGGGTGCGCACGGCTTGTGTCGAGGCGAACCGCGACCCGGCCGACCTGGTCTACTCCGTCGCCCAGGTGGTCTGCTGCGGCGACACCGACGAGATCCTGCGTCGCCGCGCCGACGCCATCGGCAGGGAGCCCGACCAGCTCCGCACCGACGGCCTGGCCGGCTCCCCGCAGGAGGTCGTCGACAAGATCGGCCGCTTCGCCGAGCTCGGCGCCGAGCGCCTCTACCTGCAGGTCCTCGACCTGCACGACCTCGAGCACCTCGACCTGATCGCCGCCGAGGTCATGCCGCAGGTCTGAGGCTCAGGTCGGGTCGGTCGCGACCCGGCGGTCGATGCCGGTGCCGTGGGTGGGATGGCCGGCGCGCACGTGGACGTCGTACGACGTCGCGGTCGCGACGTACAGCCGCAGGTCGCCGTCCCCGCTGAGCTCCTCGACGGAGAAGGCGCGGGCTCCGCGCGTGGCGGGATCGAAGGCCTCGCCCACGACGTCCGGGAGCTCGTCGGCCGGGACCTCTCGGGCCGCGGCCGACAGGTAGACCGCCTCGCCGTCGCCGGGTGGACGCGTCGAGTCGAACACCACGATCTGTACGTCGGCACTGCTCGCGCACGTTGTGGGAGTGCTGGGCCTCGGGGGAGGAGACCCAGTAGAAGTCGCGGTAGTCCACGGGCGTGTAGAACACCGGCGACAACCGGGGCCGCCCGTCCGGCTCGACGGTGCCGAGGACCAGGTAGCGGTTGTGGTCGATCACGCGCCGCGCCATCTCTCGAAGCTCGGCGTCCTGTGCAGCTGGCGTCATCGCTCCATCCGACCACACGCAGCACGTCTCTTGCCGGTCGAGCGAAGTCGAGACCCAGCTCGCGCCGTGGTCTCGACAAGCTCGACCGACGGTCTCACCTCTCGTCGGTCGAGCGACGGTCTGACCTCTCGTCGGTCGAGCGGAGTCGAGACCCGGGGCACGGTAGGCAAGGTCCCCCTGACCTTGGCCTCTGCCACGACCGGCGGACGGCGCCTAGCGTCGTTCATATCGCGGAGGGCCTGCGACCGGTCGACGTCGTCATGTACGGCTTCTACCTGGTGCTGCTGGCTGGTCCCGGTCCAGATGATCCGCGCGCGACGCGAGGACCGGCTGCTGGCAGAGGCCTTCGGCGCTGAGTACGACGCCTACCGACACGCGACCGGGCTCAGAGCTGCTGGGCCAGGCCCACGACGTGATCCTGCGGATCGGCGATCAGCGCGAACGCGACGCCCGGGACCGTGACCGGCTCCTGCACGACGCGGCCGCCGAGCCGCGTGGTGTCGGCGATCGCGGAGTCGAGGTCGTCGACGCCGACGAAGAAGGTGACCAGGTCGCTGTCGCCCTGAAGCGGGCTGATCGCGGTGTAGAGGGCGTCCGGCACACCCGTCTCGACGAACGTGTAGCCGGGGAAGGCGCCCTCGGTGGGATAGGTCCAGCCGAACAGCTTGCCGAAGAACGCGCGGGTGGCGTCCGGGTCGCTCGAGCGGATCTCGGCGTGCACGATGGGGTGGCTCATGTCGACCTCCGGTGTCCGGGGCCACCCAGGCGGTGGCCTCCTGCACCGATGACGGGCGAGGTGGTCAGGAATCGACGGCGGGCAGGGCGCCGGCGTCGCGGCGGCGACCGACGAGCCAGTACAGCAGCGAGTTGCCCGGGTTGATCCCGATGAAGACGCGCCACAGGTTCTTCGGCCCGCGCACCTGGTCCTGGCTCCGCCCGGCGAGGTCTCGGTAGGCGAGCGCCGCAGCGGCGGCCTCCACGGCGACGACGGCGAGAACGACGTTCCGATTGGGTTTGCGCACCCTCCGACCGTAGGCGGGCCCGGGCGTTCAGACAATCAGAGCCAACGTCGCACGCGGCGTGTGTAGTCGACGTACGACGTCCCGAACTTCGAGGTGAGGTACCGCTCCTCGGGTAGCACCGCTCCCCAGCGCAGCAAGGCCCACTCGAGCGGCAGCAAGAGCAGGGCCCACAGCGAGCCGGCGAGCAGTGCGAGCCCCGCGGAGAGCGCGAGCAGCCCGACGTACAGCGGGTTGCGCGACAGCCCGAACGGGCCGGTGTCGATGACGGTGACCGTGGCAGCGCCGGGCAGCAGGCCGGTCCGGTGACGGGCCATGCTCAGCAACGCCCAGCCGTTCCACGCGGCGAACGAGCCCAGCAGCAGCCAGCCGAGCGTGGTCGTCACACCGTTGGTGTGGAGGGGGTCGCCGAAGGCCGACGAGACCAGCAGTCCGACCGCGAGAGGGACGCCCACCGACACGGGAGGCCAGACCCGGAACCGCGGGCCGCTGTCCGAGGGCATGCCCATGCCTAGCACGAGCGCAGAGGTCTTTCCCGAGTAACCTGGCCCCATGACGTCCTCGGCGCCCTTCGGCCGCATGCTCACGGCCATGGCCACGGCATTCACCGATGACGGTGACGTCGACCTCGACGGAACGGCGGCGATCGCGGCGTACCTCGTCGACCACGGCCACGACGGCGTGGTGGTCAGCGGCACGACCGGCGAGAGCCCGACGACCAGCGTCCGCGAGTCCGGCGACATCCTGCGTGCGGTCAAGGACGCGGTCGGCGACCGGGCCACGGTCGTGGCCGGGGTCGGCACCAACGCGACGGCCCACAGCATCGAGCTCGCCCAGCAGGCCGAGAAGCTCGGGGCGGACGCCCTGCTGCTGGTCACGCCGTACTACAACAAGCCCGGTCAGGCCGGCGTGCTCCACCACTTCCAGCAGGTAGTGGCGGCGACCGGCACGCCGGTGATGCTGTACGACGTACCGGCGCGCACGGCGACCCAGGTCAGCCTGGAGACCTACGAGCGGATCAAGGGCGACACCGTCGTCGCGATCAAGGACGCCGTCGGTGACTACGCCCGGGGCGTCGAGCTGAGGGAGATGGGTTACGCCATCTACTCCGGCGACGACATCGCGAACCTGGGCTGGCTCGCGCACGGCGCCAGCGGTGTGGTGAGCGTCGTCGGCCACGCGGCCGGGCGCCAGATCAAGTCGATGATCGAGGACTTCCTCGACGGCAACACCACCGCCGCGCTCAAGACCTACACGACGCTCCTGCCCGCCAACCGGGCGATCATGGGCGTCGCCGAACTACGGCGCCACCACCGCCAAGGCCGCCCTCCAGCTCCTCGGCGTCCTCGACAACCGCAACGTCCGCGGGCCGCTGGTCCCCCTGACCGACGACGAGGTCGCCGCGCTGCGCGCCGGCCTCGAGGCCTCCCACCTCCTGTGACCATCGCTCCAAGAGAGAAGACCCGTTGAGCCACCCACATCCCGAGCTCTCCGCACCGGCCGCACTGCCGAAGGGAGGACTCCGGATCATCCCGCTCGGCGGGCTCGGCGAGGTCGGTCGCAACATGACCGTCTTCGAGTACGACGAGCGTCTGCTGATCGTGGACTGCGGCGTCCTCTTCCCCGAGGAGAACCATCCCGGCGTCGACCTGATCCTGCCCGACTTCGACGCGATCCGAGATCGCCTCGACCAGGTCGAGGCGCTGGTGCTCACCCACGGGCACGAGGACCACATCGGCGCCACGCCGTACCTCCTCCGCGAGCGCGGCGACATCCCGCTCGTCGGGTCCGAGCTGACCCTGGCGTTCCTCGACTCCAAGCTCCGCGAACACCGGCTCAGGGAGACGATCCACCACAAGGTGAAGGCCGGTGACCGGCTCACCCTCGGCCCCTTCGAGCTCGAGTTCGTCGCGGTCAACCACTCGATCCCCGATGCACTCGCCGTCGCGATCCGCACCGGCACCGCGCTGGTGCTGCACACCGGCGACTTCAAGATGGACCAGCTCCCGCTCGACGGCCGGATCACCGACCTGCGCGCGTTCGCGCGGCTCGGGGAGGAGGGCGTCGACCTGTTCCTCACCGACTCGACCAACGCCGAGGTGCCGGGCTTCACCACCACCGAGAAGTCCATCGGGCCGGTGCTCGACACGGTCTTCCAGAACAGCGACCAGCGGATCATCGTCGCCTGCTTCGCCTCCCACGTGCACCGCGTGCAGCAGATCCTCGACGCCGCCGTGAAGCACAAGCGCAAGGTCGGGTACGTCGGCCGCTCGATGGTCCGCAACATGGGCATCGCCCAGGACCTCGGCTACCTCCACGTGCCTCCCGGGGTCATGGTCGACGCCAAGGACCTCGCCGACCTCGCCCCCGAGCGGCAGGTGCTGATCTCGACCGGCAGCCAGGGCGAGCCGATGTCGGCGCTGAGCCGGATCGCCCAGCGCAACCACCACTTCGTACACATCGAGGAGGGCGACACCGTCATCCTCGCCAGCTCGCTGATCCCGGGCAATGAGAACGCGGTGTTCAAGGTGATCAACGGCCTGACCCGACTGGGTGCGAACGTCGTCCACAAGGGCAACGCCAACGTCCACGTCTCCGGCCATGCGAGTGCCGGAGAGCTGCTCTACGCCTACAACATCGTCAAGCCGCGCAACGTGCTGCCGGTGCACGGCGAGTTCCGCCACATGAAGGCCAACGCCGCCTTGGCCAAGGCGACCGGCGTCCCGAACGTCGTGATCGCCGAGGACGGCGTGGTCGTCGACCTCGTCAAGGGCGTCGCGAGCATCGCCGGCAAGGTCGACTGCGGCTACGTCTTCGTGGACGGCGCCAACATCGGCGACATCACCGAGGCCGACCTCAAGGACCGCCGGATCCTCGGGGAGGAGGGGTTCGTCTCCGTGATCGTGGTGATCGACTCGGTGAGCGGCAAGGTCAGCAGCGGCCCCGAGATCCACGCCCGCGGCTTCGCCGAGAACGACAAACGGTTCGAGGCGATCAAGCAGCCGATCATCGACGCCATCGACGCGGCGATCCGGGAGGGCGTCAGCGACCCGTACCAGCTCCAGCAGACCGTACGACGCGTGGTCGGCCGCTGGGTCAACCGCGAGCTGAAGCGCCGGCCGATGATCATCCCGGTGGTCATCGAAGCCTGAGCGAGGACGGGCCGATCGGACGGAGTCCGAGCGGCCCACCGCAGCGAACGCCGCGGCGAGCTTGCTCGCAAGTCGCTCACAGCCCGGCCGGCTGTCCGGTTGGCGGTGGGTCTGCCACCGAAGTGGAGCCGCGAAGGGTGGCTCACTCACCGCTGTCGGCGGTAGGGAGGGCTCAGAGCCCGAGCAGCAGTGGCTTCGTTGTCGGCGGCTGCTCGGGCGAGCGCAGCGGTGCCTCGAGACGGGCGCCGGCCGCCGCGGCCGCAGCGCGGATCCGTTCGACCACGGTCGGGCCGGCGTGGCCGGAGCCGTAGTCGAGCTGCGGCACCACCCGCAGCAGGGTCACCTCTCCGGAGCGGGTCTGCACCCAGGTCCGCCCGTCGAGCCGCACCGCGACCTGGCGCAGCCCGCGCAGCACGATCGCGCGACGGAACAGCCGGCCCTGCACGACCAGCACGTCGGCACGCAACCGACAGGAGCGGCGTGCGCCGAGCAGCAGCACAGCCGCCGGTAGCAGCAGCACCACGCGCCCCACACCCATGGCCGGCCCACCACGACCACGACCGCGCCGAGCAGCGCACCGAAGACGGCTTCGCTCCACCGCGCCGCCGCCGGCGGTCGCCAGACGTACAGATCTCCCCGAGACATGCGAGACCCCTCCCTGTCCCTGTCTCGTGCCCGCTCGCAGAGCCTCGAAACCCGTTGTTCACACGACAGTGAACCCCTGTGGAAGGGGTCGACGTCCGGTGAGGGCCATCAGGAGGTCGGGTCCACTGCCGGTGGCGACGGCCACCTCGGCAGCGAGGGTGGCGGCGTCCACGAGCGCAACGGAGTCGAGCCCCGGCTCGATGCCGGACGCCGCCGCGACGTCGTACCCGTGCACGACGAGCTCGAAGGTGCGCGTGCGGAGGTACTCGTCGAGGCGCATGCCGCCGGCGATCGTGGTCAGGAGGTACGACGCATCGTGCAGCGCGAGCTTCTCCCGCACCTGCTCGGCCAGCGCCCGGACGAACCCCGCGGGATCGTCGCCCAGGGCCGCACCTGCCTGACGTCCCCGCTCGGTCACCGCGTCGCCGGTGGTCGCTCCTCCGGAGGTGACGAGGGCGTAGTAGCCGGCCGCGCTGTCGACCGCCACCGCGTCGGCGGGCTGGTCGAGATAGGTCTCCACGGTCACCAGCGACCGGGACGTGTGGCCGAGCAGGGCCCGGAGGTCCCAGTCGCCGAGCCCTGGACCGGCGAGGTCGCGGACCGGGATCCGGGCGACCTGCGCGACGAAGGAGTCCGCAGCGGACAGGAAGGCGACGCGGCTGTCGGTCATGGCGCCATCTTCCTGCCGCGTGTCAGATGGAAGCCAGGACTCCGGCCACGATCAGGGCCTGGCCGACGTGGTAGGTCACCATCACCAGGAGCTGCGCCCGGTCCCACGGGTGCACGAACCGGTCGCGGGCCAGCACCGTGTCGCTGAAGGCGAACACGCTGGCGCCGACGGCGATCAGTGGCACCCCGGTGGTGAAGGCGTAGATCACCATCGCCCCGATCACCACGGTGTAGACCGCCACCGGCGCGGCCAGGGCGAGGCCGCCGCGCAGGTACGTCGAGGCGGCGACCTGGCGGGTCGCCAGCAGGCAGCCGCCGAGGACCAGGAACGAGGCGTAGTTCCAGCCCTGCGGGTCCGACCCGACCTGGATGAACGACGCGACGTAGGCGAGGTGGCCGACGAGGAAGGCCGCGAGCCCGAGTCGGAACCGGGTGTCGGAGTCACCGAGCAGGAAGACGTCGCCGACCAGGCCGAAGACCAGTGCGACCAGCAGCCAGAGCCCGGCCGAGTCGTCGGTGGCACCGAGGACCAGCGCGGTGACGATCAGGGCGATCAGTACGGCGGGCTTCGCCCAGGTCTGGGTACGCCGGTCGCGTCGCCACACGGCGTACCACTCCACGAGCGCGAGAACGGCGGGCAGCAGCCACACCAGCGAGGAGCCGGTCACGGGCGCAGCATGACAGGCTGGTGGCCATGAATGTGAGCGAGCTGATGACCGATGCGCTCGGTCGGATCCCCGGCCTGGTCCACCGCGCCGTGGACGGCCTGAGCGAGGACGACCTGGCCTGGCGCCCCGACCCCGGCGCCAACTCGATCGCCTGGCTGGTCTGGCACCTGTCCAGGATCGAGGACGACCACGTCGCCGACGTCGCGGGCACCGACCAGGTCTGGGAGAGCGGGTGGGCCGACCGGTTCGCACTGCCGCTGCCGGCCGGCGACCACGGCTACGGGCACTCACCGGAGCAGGTGGGCCAGGTCCGGGCGAGCGCGGAGCTGCTGGCGGGCTACTACGACGAGGTCTCGGCGCGCACGGCCACCTACCTGTCCACGCTGGGGCCCGATGATCTCGACGCCGTGGTCGACGAGCGGTGGGACCCGCCGGTGACCCTGGGGGTGCGGCTGGTGAGCGTGGTCAACGAGGTGAACCAGCACGTCGGTCAGGCGAACTACGTCCGCGGGCTGATCGACCGCCGCTGACTCGCCGGAAGCTGTGCGGCGTGTGGTCCGTGTGACTGGAGTGACGTTGGCCTAGATTCCTCACCATGGCGACCCGTACGTCTTCCCCGCCGGGTTCGCGAAGCAAGGCTGCGTCCTCTCGATCGTCCTCGCGGTCGTCGAAGGGCCGCAGCGCCCCCGCCTCGCGATCTCGGAGTACGTCGAAGAAGAAGCGATCCCGCAGGCCACGGTCCGGGCACGGACCGGTGCTGCGCGGCTTCACCGCGCTCGGTCGCGGCCTGGCCGCGATCTGGCTGGGCCTCGCCCACGCCGTCGGTGCCACCGCGCGCCGGATCGGGAAGACCGCCCGCGACCTCGAGCCCGAGCACCGCCGCGACGGGGTGGGGCTGTTCCTGTTCGGCCTGGCCGTGGTCACCGCCGCCGCGGTCTGGTGGCAGCTGCCGGGCGGGCTCATGCACGCCGTACGCACGGTGGTCGCCGGCTCGTTCGGCAAGGTCGGCTGGCTGGTCCCGCTGATGCTGGTGTGGATCGGCTGGCGCACCCTGCGCGACCCGGAGACCAACGGACCGGCCGGCCGGCAGGTCGTCGGCTGGGTGGCGTTGGCGTTCGGGGTGCTCGGCGTGGTGCAGATCGCCGCGGGCAACCCGCAGCCGGTGGCCGGCGACGCCAGCGACCTGCAGTCCGGCGGAGGCGCGGTCGGGTACGTCGTGTCGAGCCTCCTGCTCGACCTGCTGCGCACGCCGTACGTCGTGGTGCCGCTCCTGCTGCTCCTCTCCGCCTTCGGGATCCTGGTGATCACCGCGACGCCGGTCTACCAGGTGCCGGTCAAGCTGCGGGCGCTCCGCGACCGGCTCCTCGGCCGCACTCCAGCCGGCGAGGGTGAGTCCGACCTGCCGACCCAGCCGCTGCGCAGCCGCGGCGTGCCGCTCGACCAGATCGACCCCGACATGGGCGACCCGGCCTACGACAGCCCGGTGCTCTCCGACCGCGAGCTCCGCAAGCGCAAGCGAGGCCTCGGCCGGCTCAGCGAAGCGAGCACGGACGCCGACCCCGACGCCACCGCACCGATCGACCTGCCCGATGACGACACCGACACCGACCTGGTGCCGCCTCCGCACGCGCCGCTGCCGCAGCGGATGGAGCAGCTCGAGCTCGCCGGCGACATCATCTACTCCCTGCCCGGCAACGAGGTGCTGAAGCCGGGCTCGGTGCACAAGCCCCGCTCCCGCGCCAGCGACGACGTGGTCGGCCGGCTGACCCAGGTGCTCGACGAGTTCGGGATCGACGCGCAGGTCACCGGCTACACGCGCGGCCCGACCGTGACCCGCTACGAGGTCGCGGTCGGCCCGGCGGTGAAGGTCGAGAAGGTCACCGCGCTGTCGAAGAACATCGCGTACGCCGTCGCCAGCGCCGACGTGCGGATCCTCAGCCCGATCCCCGGCAAGTCCGCGATCGGCATCGAGATCCCCAACGCCGACAAGGAGATCGTCTCCCTCGGCGACGTGCTCCGGAGCAACACCGCACGCTCCGACCACCACCCGCTGGTGGTCGGCCTCGGCAAGGACGTCGAGGGCGGTTTCGTGGTCGCCAACCTCGCGAAGATGCCCCACCTGCTGGTCGCCGGCGCCACCGGCTCCGGCAAGTCGAGCTTCATCAACTCGATGATCACCTCGCTGCTGATGCGCTCGACCCCCGACGAGGTGCGGATGATCATGGTCGACCCGAAGCGGGTCGAGCTGAACGCCTACGAGGGCATCCCGCACCTGATCACGCCGATCATCACCAACCCGAAGAAGGCCGCCGAGGCGCTGGCCTGGGTGGTGCGCGAGATGGACCTGCGGTACGACGACCTGGCCAACTTCGGCTTCCGGCACGTCGACGACTTCAACAAGGCCGTCCGCGCGGGCAAGGTCAAGGTGCCGCCGGGCAGCGAGCGCGAGGTCGCGCCGTACCCCTACCTGGTGGTGGTCGTCGACGAGCTCGCCGACCTGATGATGGTGGCGCCGCGCGACGTCGAGGACGCCATCGTCCGGATCACCCAGCTCGCCCGGGCGGCCGGCATCCACCTGGTGCTGGCCACCCAGCGGCCGAGCGTCGACGTGGTCACCGGGCTGATCAAGGCCAACGTGCCGTCGCGCCTCGCCTTCGCGACGTCCAGCCTCGCCGACAGCCGGGTGATCCTCGACCAGCCCGGCGCGGAGAAGCTGGTCGGGCAGGGTGACGGGCTCTTCCTGCCGATGGGCGCCTCGAAGTCCGTCCGCGTACAGGGCTCATGGGTCACCGAGGCCGAGATCCACCAGGTGGTGACGCACTGCAAGAAGCAGCTGCAGCCGACGTACCGCGACGACGTGACCGCACCCCAGCACACCAAGCGCGAGCTGGACGACGACATCGGCGACGACCTCGACCTGGTGATCCAGGCGGTCGAGCTGGTCGTCTCCACGCAGTTCGGCTCGACCTCGATGCTCCAGCGCAAGCTGCGCGTGGGCTTCGCCAAGGCCGGGCGCCTGATGGACATCCTCGAGAGCCGTGGCGTCGTGGGGCCCTCGGAGGGCTCCAAGGCCCGCGACGTCCTGGTCAAACCCGATGAGATCGACGGAGTGATCGCCACGTTGCAGGGCGAGATGGGGGCCTGAGATGAGCACGGAGACCGACGTGGAAACCCAGCTGGAGGTACGCCGTAGGGGCGGCCTCGCGCTCGCGCTCGGCGCTGGTGCATCGCTGGTCGCGATCGCCTACCTGGCCCGGGCGGTCAGCCACGGCGGCGTCCTCGACTGGGTGCTGTTCGTGGTGCTCGGCGCGATCGGCGTCGTCAACCTCGCGGCGCTGCTCGACGCCCGCACGCCCCTGCTCATCGCCGACGACCTGGGGGTGCGGCTGCGGCTGGGCCGCTCCTGGGTCGGCCTGCCCTGGGGCGGGCTGCACGAGGTCGAGCACCGCCCGCAGCGCGGCTGGTTCCGCGACGGGCTGCTCGTCGTCCGGCCCCACTACGTGCAGCGGGTGATCGAGGACCTCGACCCCGCCGCCCGTCGTACCGCGCGGCTCAACCGCCGGCTCCACCGGGCGCCGCTCGCCGTACCGCTGGGGCTGGCGACCCGCACGGTCGGCGCCGAGACCGGCCTGACCGCGGCCCTGTCTGCCCTCGCCGACGGCCGGACGCCGGTGGTCGAGGCGGAGTCGATCGAGGTCGTGACCCCTGACGAGGTGCCGGCGCCGGCCCCGAACGCCGTGAGCGTCGCTGACGTCCTCGCCGCCCACGGCGTCGAGCGGCCCGACCCGGAGCCCACGCGGCGGTTCCGGGACCCACGCCCTGCGATCGCGCTGCTCATCGGCACCATCGCGGCACGCTTCGACCGCCCGGAGCGGGAAGTCGAGCCGGAGCCGGCTCCAGAGCCGGAGATCATCGCCAGCGAGACACCCGAGCCGGTGCGCGTGACCGCGGTCGCTGCCCGGGCCGAGGTCCGGCACGAGACGCACGCCGAGGTCCTGGCCGAGGACGGGGCGTTCGAGGAGGACACGCAGGTCTGGGGCCAGCTCCACGAGCCCGAGACCGAGGTGGTGGGCCCGCTCCTGATCGACGAGTACGGCGCGCAGCCGGCCGCCGACCCGGTGATCGGGCCGGAGTTCGCCGCCGCCCGCCGCCGCCTGGGGCTGACCGTCGACGAGCTCGCCGACCGCACCCGGATCCGCCCCCACGTGATCGAGTCGATCGAGGTCGACGACTTCAGCGCCTGCGGTGGCGACTTCTACGCCCGCGGCCACCTGCGCACCCTGGCCCGGGTCCTCGGCGTCGACGTGGCGCCGCTGCTCGAGACCTACGACGAGCGGTACGCCGACGCCCCCATCGACCCTCGCCGGGTCTTCGAGGCGGAGCTCGCCGGCGGCGGGTCGCTCCGGGCGACCCGTGGCGGTCCCAACTGGTCGATCCTCGTCGCCGCGGTGATGGCCCTCATCCTCTGCTGGTCCGTCGCCCGCCTGGTGACCGGCGGTCCCGACCATGTCGCCGACCGGGCCGTGCTGAGCGGCTCCGGCGGCCCCAACCACAGCTCGGCGCAGGCCGCCGCGCCGGTCCCGGTCGTGCTGACCGCCGCCGGCGGGGGAGCGCGGGTGGTCGTGCGGAGCGGCACCGGCGCGGTCGTGTTCTCCGGTGAGCTCTCCTTCGGGCAGCAGCACCAGCTCCAGGTCTCCCCGCCGGTGCGGATCCAGTCGACCGACGGCGCCGTCCGCGTGCAGGTGGCGGGGCAGGACCGCGGCCGCATCGGAGCCGCCGGCAGCCCTGCCACCGCCTCCTACGTCGTACGTCGCTGACCGCGCCGCGCTGCGCGCAGAATCCGTGCGCGCGGGGGCGGGGCGGCATACTCGACGTCGATGACCACGAACCCTGACGTCTCGGTCGCCCTGGTGACCCTCGGGTGCGCCCGCAACGACGTCGACTCCGAGGAGCTGGCCGGGCGGCTTGCCGCCGACGGCTTCCGCCTCGTCGACGACCCCGAGGACGCCGACACGGTCGTGGTGAACACCTGCGGCTTCGTCGAGTCGGCCAAGAAGGACTCCGTCGACACCCTGCTCGCCGCCTCGGACCTCAAGCAGGGCGGCCGCACCCGCGCGGTCGTGGCCGTCGGCTGCCTGGCCGAGCGCTACGGCAAGGACCTCGCCACCTCGCTGCCCGAGGCCGATGCGGTGCTCGGCTTCGACGACTACCCCGACATCGCGGCCCGGCTGCGCTCGATCCTGGCCGGCGACGTCCTGCACCCCCACACCCCGCAGGACCGCCGCAAGCTGCTCCCGATCACGCCGGCCGACCGCGACGCCACGACCCTGTCGGTGCCCGGGCATGGGCCGGCCAGCGGTCCCCGGACCGTACGACGCCGCCTCGACGGCGGGCCGATGGCGCCGCTGAAGCTGGCCAGCGGCTGCGACCGCCGGTGCTCCTTCTGCGCCATCCCGACCTTCCGCGGCTCCTTCGTCAGCCGCCGCCCCTCCGACGTGGTGACCGAGGCCCGCTGGCTGGCCGGTGAGGGTGTGCGCGAGCTGTTCCTGGTCAGCGAGAACAGCACGTCGTACGGCAAGGACCTCGGCGACCTCCGGCTGCTCGAGACCCTGCTCCCCGAGCTCGCCGACATCGACGGCATCGAGCGGGTGCGGGTGTCCTACCTGCAGCCGGCCGAGACCCGGCCGGGCCTGGTCGAGGCGATCGCGAAGACGGCGGGGGTCAGCGACTACTTCGACCTGTCGTTCCAGCACGCCAGCGCCACGGTGCTGCGCCGGATGCGCCGGTTCGGCGACCCGGAGAGCTTCCTCGGGCTGCTCGACCGGGTGCGCACCCTCGCACCCGCCGCCGGGGTGCGCTCCAACGTGATCGTCGGCTTCCCGGGTGAGACCGACGACGACCTGCAGACCCTGTGCGACTTCCTGGTCGCCGCGCGGCTCGACGTCACCGGGGTCTTCGGCTACTCCGACGAGGACGGCACCGAGGCCGAGACCATGGACGGCAAGCTCGACGACGACGAGATCCGCGCCCGCCTCGAGCACGTCACCGACCTCGTCGAGCAGCTGACCAGCGAGCGCGCCGAGGACCGGATCGGCGAGGACGTCGTCGTCCTCGTGGAGTCCGTGACCGACGGCGTCGCCGAGGGGCGCTCCGACCACCAGGGGCCCGAGGTCGACGGCACCACCCGGCTCAGCACCGTGGGGCATGCGGTCGGTGACCTGGTCCCGGCCGTCGTGGTCGGCAGCGAGGGCGCCGACCTGGTCGCCACGCCGGTCGGTGTCACGACGGAGGCGCGCGCGTGAGCGACGAGGTCGGGACCTCCGGCAACTGGAACCTGCCCAACGTGCTGACCGGGATCCGGATCCTGATCGTGCCGTTCTACGGCGTCGCCCTGCTCCAGGACGGCGGCGACTCGATCCTGTGGCGAACCGTCGCTGCGGTCCTCTTCTTCGTGGCCATGGTCACCGACAAGATCGACGGCGACATCGCGCGAGCGCGCGGGCTCGTCACCGACTTCGGCAAGATCGCCGACCCGATCGCCGACAAGGCGATGACCGGGATGGCCTTCATCGGTCTGTCGATCGTCGGCGACATCTGGTGGTGGGTGACGATCATCGTGCTCCTGCGCGAGTGGACGGTGACCCTGCTCCGGCTGTCGATCCTCCGGCGCGTCGTGGTGGCGGCGGCGTACAGCGGCAAGGTCAAGACCGTGCTCCAGGCGGTGGCGCTGACCGCGCTGTCCCTGCCCCTGCGCCTGCTGCACCCGCCGCTCCACGACGTCGGGCGTCGCGCTCTTCTACGTCTTCCAGGCCGTGCTGGCCGTCGCAGTGGTGATGACGATGTGGTCCGGCTACGAGTTCTTCCGCGACGTCTGGCGCCAGCGCCGGGTGCTGCAGACCCCCTGACGCGAGGGTGGGCGCGGGCGTCGCTCTGTCGAGGCCCGGCCGGGCTGTGAGGGTCTGCGAGGTACCTCGGTGCAGCCGGAAGCGCATGCATACCGCTAGCCAGTGAGGAGAAGCCCTGCTTCACGCGCCCTTGCCGCGGCCGCGGTGCGGGAGCCGACCCCCAGCTTGTCGAGGATGTGCGACACGTGGACCGAGACCGTCTTGGGTGAGATGAACAGGTGCGCGGCGATGTCCGCGTTGGAGGCGCCGTCGGCCAGCAGCTGCAGCACCTCCAGCTCGCGGCCGGTGAGCAAGGCGCCGGTCACACGCGCCCCCGCAGAGCTCCCGATCCGCAGGTCGTGTTCCCGGGCGATCTCGTGGACGGAGACTTCCAGGGGGCGTGCCGGCAGTCGCTGGGCGATGTCGAGGGCCTCGGCAAGGGCGTCCCGAGCCACCCTCTTGTCGCCCGAGGCGGCGGCAGCCGTTCCGAGCCGTACCAGGGCGAGCGCCAGCGACCGGGGGTGCGGCACCCGGCGCCAGAGGGCGACGACCTGCGCCCACGTGGTGACGTCGTCGACGCCGGCCCAGCGCGCCAGGTCGGCTCTGATGTGCGCATCCTGAGCCTTCTGGACCGGGCCCATCGGGGTCATCAGGCCGAGGAGGTGGTCGACCTGTCCCACCACCCACGTCCCGGTGTCCGGGTCGGGATCGCATCCTTCGGCCACCGCGTCAGCCTCGATGCGCGCCGCGACCCCGAGCAGGTTGTAGAGAGCCTCGGGGACCTGGACCGTCCGCTCGTCAGCCAGCGGCACCCGGAGCTCGGCCCGAGCTCTGACCAGGTCGCGGTGGTGGATGCTCAGATCGGCTTCGGTGTAACAACACGGAATGAGGTCCGGCACAGGCAGGGTCTCGAGAAGGTCGTCGGAGAGACACCGCACCCCTTCGACGACGTAGTCGGGGTCGGGGCCGTCGCGCCACACCTGGAGGTGCCGCGAGAGGCGGTCTGCGAAATCGGTGACCCGGCGCGGCAGATCCGAGACCGCGAGCACGTGGTCGAGGGCTTGCTGGGCCTCGGTCCACTCGCCTTGCTCGATGAGCGCCTCAGCGAGGTTCGTGAGGTTCATTCCCCAGGAGAGGGGGTACGGTCCCGGTCGGTGGCCGCCGAGGATGTCGACGGCGAGACGGCAGCTACGCAGGGTCTCCACCGGATCACCGACGTTCCAATGGACCAGCCCCATGGTGCACAGGCCCTCGGCTCTGGTGAGCTGGTCGCCCGTGACGTCGGCGATCCGGCAGGCCTCGAAGGCCGCCTGGAAGGCGTCGTCGTACCGGCCGCGGTAGAGGTTGACCAGGGCCTTGGTGGAGGTCGCATCGGCTTCGAGCTTCGTCAGGCCCAGGAGGTGGGCTGAACGCGCACCTTCCTCGGCATAGGGCTCGGCATCCTCGGGCCGACCTGCCTGGAGGAGTTGGTTCGCCGCCGAAACGCAGGCGACCACCCGCTGGCGGGTCGGTGGCTCGGGCGGGATGTGAGCGACCACAGCGAGGCATTGCTCGACGGGGATCAGTTCGGCCTGGCTGTACCTGCTCCGGAGAACGAGCAGGTCGAGCCAGGCTCGTCGGGCCGGTGGAGAGTCCGCTGGGAGCAGCGCGCAGGCCTGGAGTGCGAGCCGTTGGGTCACGGTGACATCCCCGGACGTGAAGTTGGCCGCCTCCGCAGCCTGGCCCAGGACGTCGGCCAGGTCGCGCATGGCGAGCTCCTCAGGACAGTCCACCCGTGGCCACAGGCGAGCGACGTGGCGAAGCATCTCGAGCTGGACCGCGAAGCCTGAGGCACGGCCTGCCACGTCCGCCGCCCGGACGCACGCCACCAGAGCGGCGGTCGGCTCCGCTGCGACGAGCCGGTGGTGGGCCACGGTCACCGCTGCCTCCAGCCCGTCGGCCTCGGCTTCCAGGACGTCGGCCCAGCGCAGGTGGAGCTCGCGCTCGTGGTGCGGCAGCATCCGTTCCAGCGTCGCCTCCCTCAGCACGGCGTGGCGGAAGTCGATCAGCGGGCGTCGCCGGCTGAGGACGCCGGCGTCCAGTGCGGCCGCTAGGGCCCGGTCGAAGTCCTCTCCGGCGAGGTCCGAGGCGACGAGCAGGCTCGCGGTCGACGGTGGCGTGACAGCCACGGCGGCCGTCTCCACCAGGTGGAGGGCGTCGGGCGGAAGGCCCGCCAGACGGTGTCCGTGCAGGAGGCCGGACATCTGTGACAGGTCCGCGTGGGAGTCCAACGCGTCGGCCAGCTCCTCGACGAACAGGGGGACCCCGGTGGACAGCCCTTCCACCTCGTCCACCAGGTCCGGATCTGGAACCGCGCCCCGTAGGTGACCCAGGTGTTCGCAGACCGCCTCTCGATCGAACCGAGCCAGTGTGAGCCTGGATGCGCTGCCGGTTCGGACAAGCCTGTCCACGATGCCAGGCACCGGGTGGGGGGCCTCCTCGATCCGTACCGTGAGGACGACCGTGAGAAGTTCCTTGCGCATCGAGCGCACCAGGTACTCGAGCACAAGGCAGCTGCCTTCATCGGCCCACTGCACGTCCTCGACGACCAGCAGGATGGGCCACTGCGCCGCCGCATCCAGGAGCAGCCCACTCAACACGCCGAACATCCGGCCATGATCCGGAGGGGCAGCCGCGGCCTCGACCGGGATACCCGGGTCCAGCGGCGCGAGGTCGCGGGCTCGAGGTCCGGCAAGTTCCAGGAAGTCCTCGGTCCCGAGGCTGCGTCGCAGGTCGCGCAACACGTCGAGGAACGGACCCCACGGCACGTCGCTTCTCTCAGGGTTGGAGCAGGTGCCGCGCAGTACGAGTAACTCGTCGACCCCCGGGTCTTGGTGCAGCGCCTCGAGGAACTCACCCACCAGGCGGGTCTTCCCCAGGCCTGCCTCGCCCTCGACGAAGAGGGCGCAGGGGTGACCGGTTCGCCCCGAGGCAACGACCTCCCGCAGGGCCGCGAGCTCGCGGTCGCGACAGATCATGGGAGCCCGGTGGAGCGCCATCAGGCCATGGTCGCACCCGTTCGGCCGAGCGTCACGCGACATCACGTCCGGCTGGCGGCTCCCTGAGCAGGTCACGTCGGTGCCGATGCCAACGTGGGAGATAGGGAGATCTTCCGATGTGTGGGGGCTGCGACAGGCGGAGGGTGGTTCAACAAGCCTCGCCACCTCCTGAGGAGCGCGCCATGATCATCAGCTACATCGCCGAAGGCCTCGCCCATCAGCTGTCGGACACGTATGCCGTTCACGCCCGCCAGCAGAGCTCTCGAGCGGTACCGAAGGAGGTCACACACCATCACCGGCCCCGGCTCATTGTTCGCCGATCACACGTGGGTGTCACTCCCTAGCGGTCGCACTCGACGTCACCGGGGAGGTCCGGCTACGAGTTCTTCCGCGATGTCTGGCGCCGGCGCCGGGTGCTGCAGACGCCCTGACCTTCCTCACTCCGCCCGACGGAGGAGCCGGGCGATCTTGGTCTGGCCGCTGGACAGGGCGTGCTGCAACGCGGTCACACCGGATCCGTCCGCGATCGCTGGATCGGCGCCGGCATCGAGCAGGATGCGCACGATCTGTTGATACGGCTCGGAGCCGTCGCCGAGGATGACGGCTTCGAGGAGGGCGGTCCAGCCGAGGTCGTTGACGTGGTTGACGTCGATGTCGGTCTCCGTCACGCGGCGGACGTAGGCGACGTGGCCGCGCTCACTCGCGGGGATCACCGAGACCCCGCCGTACCGGTTGCGGAGGGTGAGGTCGGGGTGCGCCGGCAACAGCGCCTCGAGCATGGGGACGCTGCCGGTCACGCCGGTCACCAGCCACGGGGTGTCGTGGCGGTCGTCGAGCGCGTCCGGGTCGGCGCCGAGCGCCACCAGGACGCGGGCCACCTCGATCCTGTCGTGCGTCGAGGCCAGCAGCAGCGGAGTGCGCCGGTGGGCGTCGCGGGTCTCGAGGTGCGCGCCGGCCCGGAGAGCGAGTGCGACCGCGTCGGCATCGCCCGCGGCGGCGGCCGCCAGCAGCCGACGATCGGCCGCCGAGCGGGCGACCTGGTCGTGGTCGGCGGCCTCGGCGAGAGAGAGCAGGTGTGCGATCGCGTCGTACCCGCGCGACCCGGCGTGATCGATCGGCCGCACCCCGTCCCTCGCCGACGGCAGGGTCACGTCGGCCCCGGACGCCACCAGGACGCGGACCGTGTCGAGGTACCGCGGGCCGCCGTCACCGAGGATGATCGCCTCGTGCAGCCCGGTCCAGCCGAGGTTGTTCACGTGGTCGACCGGCACCCCTTCGCGCACCAGCCGCCCGACGACATCCCCGTGGCCGCGTTCCGCGGCCCGGATCACGCCGGTGCCGTCATAGCCGTCGGTGGCGTCGACACGGGCACCGTGACTCAGTGCGAGCTCGAGCAGGTCGACGTAGCCCTCGCTGGTGGCGATCAGGTACGCGCTCTGCTGCGACTCGTCCTGGGCGTTCACGTCGGCCCCCTGGGCGATCAACCGGCGCGCCCGTCCGAGGTCGTCGTCCCAGGCGGCGTCGATCAGCCGCCGGTCGAGCGCGGCCCGCTCGGTCTCGCTGCGGGGCTCCATGGTCGTGTGCCTCTCCTCGGATCGTGGGGTGGCGGATGTCGTCGGCCGCGAGGTCGTCTGGTCGGTGCTCGAGGAGCAGCTCGACACCAGCAGAGCCGCGCCCAGTGCTACGGCGAACAGGCGGGGACGTCGTGGTCGTGCAGGCACGTGATCTCCCTGGTCGGGTAGCGTTCAAGAAAACGGTATACCTTTTCGGTATACCAAGCGAGCTGGGGACAGACCATGGCGACAGACCAGAAGCGTCCAGGGACGCCGATGCGGGACTCGGTGCGCGAAGCGATTCGCACCTTGGTCATCGACGGCGAGCTGCGTCCCGGGGACCGCCTCGTCGAGCGCCGGCTCGCCGACCGGCTCGGGGTGTCCCGGGTGCCCGTGCGCGAGGCCCTGCGCCAGCTGGCGCACGAGGGCCTGGCCGAAGAACGCCCCACCCGGGGGATGGTGGTGCGGCGACTCGACGATGATGCGGTCGAGGACCTGTTCGAGGTCCGGGCAGCGCTCGAGGCCATCCTGTGCCGGCGGGTCGTGGAGCGCGCCACCGAGGACGACGTCGACCGCCTCGACGCGACGATCGCCCAGGCCGACGCGGCCCTGGCCACGACCGACGAGCGGCTCGCGGTGCACTCCAACGCCGACTTCCACGAGGTGCTCCTCGACCTCGCCGACAGCCCGGTCCTCACGGCTGTCATGGCGCCCGTCGCTGGCCGGATGCGCTGGCTGCTGAGCCAGCACGAGAACCCGGCGGCCATGAACGCCGACCACGCCGCCATCGCCCAAGCCCTGCGTCAGCGCGACCTGGTGAGCGCCGAGCGGCTCTGTCGCGAGCATCTCGAGTCCTCCAGGCGGGCGGTCGCGGCCGGTCGACGTACCTGAGTGGCTCGCCTCATCGGCACTGGGGAAGTCGTTCGTACGACGTTCACGAAGGGGCCACCGGCCGATCGCTGCCCGGGCGCACGTCGTACTAGGGTGACGCGGACCACACCCGGCCGGGCTCGCCCCGGCCTCTCTCGGATCTCGGAAGGACCCCCCTCTTCATGCGACACGTCTCTCGCGCGCGCACGCGCCGCGCGCTCTCGGCAGCCGCCGGCCTGGCCGTGGCCGCGGCCGGACTCGCCGCCGTCTCCCCGGCGTCCGCCAACCCCGCCGGCACCGGCCTCGTCATCAGCGAGGTGTACGGCGCCGGCGGCAACGCCGGCGCGGTGCTCGACGCCGACTTCGTCGAGCTCTACAACCCGACCAGCGCTGCGATCAGCGTCACCGGCGACTACGTCCACTACCGCTCCGCCAGCACGGCGGCACCGGGGGAGCGCCGTTCGCGCTCACCGGCTCGGTGCCCGCGGGTGGTCACTACCTGATCCAGATGGGCGCTGCGGGCGCCAACGGCGCGCGCGCTGCCCACCCCCGACGCCGTGGCCGCGCCCGCGTTCAACATGGCCGCAGCCGGTGGGCAGATCTACCTGCTCTCCAGCAGCGCGCCGATCGCGACCAACCGGCAACCAGGCCGGTGCCTCGGGCGTCATCGACATGGTCGGCGCCACGTCCGCAGCGACCTCGTTCGAGACCGCGCCCACCACCGCGGGCGCGACGCCGACCAGCTCGCTCAACCGCACCGGCACCGGCGCCGACAGCGACAACAACACCGCTGACTTCTCGCTCGCCGCGCCCTCGCCGCAGAACGCCGGCACGATCACCCCGCCGCCGCCCCCGCCCCACGCCGTACTCCATCGCCGAGATCCAGGGCACCGACACCCCCACCTCGCCGCATCTCGGCGAGACCGTGATCACCCAGGGCGTCGTGACCGCCGACTACGCCACCGGCGGCTTCAACGGCTTCTACGTCCAGACCGCCGGCACGGGCGGCGCGACCGATGCGACGCCCGGCGCCTCCGACGCGGTCTTCGTCTTCGGCTCCGCGGCCGCGGCGAAGGTCCACCTCGGCGACTTCGTGCAGGTGCAGGGCAAGGTGAGCGAGTTCGCCGGTACGACGGAGATCGGCGCGAGCGCCGACAACGTCACCGTCCTGCCCGACGCCCATGACCCCGTCACGCCGGCGGCGATCGCCTACCCGACGACCGACGCCGCCCGCGAGGCTCACGAGGGCGAGCTGCTGGCGCCGACGAACGACTTCACGGTGACCGACAACTTCGACCTCAACTCGTTCGGCGAGATCGGCTTGGCGACCGGCGATCACCAGCTGGTGCAGCCGACCGACGTGGCCAACCCGACCACCGACCCCGCCGGCATCGCCGCGGTGCAGGCCGACAACGCCGCCCGTGGCGTGGTGCTCGACGACGGCTCCAGCACCAACTTCCTCAACAACGCCAACAAGGGCATCCCGCTGCCGTGGCTGACCACGGACAACCCGGTCCGGATCGGCTCCCCGGCGACCCTCCACCAGCCGGTGATCCTGGAGTTCCGCAACAGCGGCTGGGACTTCCAGCCGACGACGCCGGTCACCGACCAGGGCACCGCGGTCGCGACCTTCGGCGACACGCGCGCCGCCAACGCCGCGCCGCGACCCGTCGGTGGCGACCTGCGCCTGGCGACCTTCAACGTGGAGAACTTCTTCCCCACCTCGGCCGCCGACTACGAGGCGCTCGACGCCGGCAACTCCTGTACGTCGTTCGACGACCGCGCCGGCAACCCGATCACGGTCAACCAGTGCTCGCCCAACGGCCCCCGTGGCGCGTGGGACGGCACCAACCTCCAGCGCCAGCTGGCCAAGGAGATCCCGGCGATCAACAGCCTCGACGCCGACGTGGTGTCGCTGGAGGAGATCGAGAACTCCGTGCAGTTCGGCAAGGACCGCGACGACGCGCTCGCCCAGCTCGTCGGCGCCCTCAACGACGCCGCCGGCATGACCCGCTGGGCCTACGTGCCGTCGCCCGCGCCGGCCGACCTGCCGCCGACCGACGAGCAGGACGTCATCCGGACGGCGTTCATCTACAACCCCGCGAAGGTGCAGCCGGTCGGCCCTTCGGTCGTCCTCGCCGACCAGTCGGACCCGGGCGAGGCCTTCGCCAACGCCCGCGAGCCGCTGGCGCAGGAGTTCAAGCGCAAGGGCGCGCTCGACTCCGACGGCTTCGTGGTGGTGGTCAACCACCTCAAGTCCAAGGGCGACAGCAAACCGCCGGCCACCGGCGAGAACGCCGACGGCATCCAGGGCGCGTTCAACGGCGACCGGGTCCGCCAGGCGCACGCGCTCGTCGATTTCGCCGACCAGGTCGCCGCCGCGCGCGGCACGCAGAAGGTCTTCCTCGTGGGTGACTTCAACTCCTACACCCAGGAGGACCCGATGCAGGTCCTCTACGCCGCGGGCTACGTCAACCAGGCCAGCGACGACCCGAAGGACGTCAGCTACGAGTTCGGCAGCACGGCCGGGTCGCTCGACCACGTGCTGGCGAGCCCGGCCGCGGCCGGCATGGTGACCGGCCGCGACGTGTGGCAGATCAACGCCGAGGAGTCGGTGGCCTTCGAGTACAGCCGCTACAACTACAACGCCACGCTGCTCTACCAGCCGAACCAGTTCCGGGCCTCGGACCACAACCCCGAGCTGGTCGGTCTCAGCGCGCCGTTCGCCCAGGAGGACTCGACGGTCTCGGTGACCGCCACGCCCGACCGGATCAGGAAGAAGAAGGACACCACCCGGATCGACGTCACCGTCTCCGCCGCCGAGGCCACGCCCACCGGCGCGGTGGCGATCCTCGTGGGCGGCGAGCAGGTCGCCGTGAGACAGCTGGTCGACGGCCATGCGAGCGCGACCCTCGGGCCGTTCCCGCGGGCCGGCACCGAGACGGTGCGGGTGCTCTACCTCGGTGACCGGGTGACCCGGCCGAGCTTCGGCACGACCACGCTGACCGTCACCAACGGCAACCCGAAGTAGCCGGTCAGTCGGGGACCTCCCGCAGCCTCAGCGCCGCCTGCACCAGGCAGAGGTGGCTGAAGGCCTGCGGGAAGTTCCCGACCATCCGCTCACCGCGCGGGTCGTACTCCTCCGCGAGCAGCCCGACGTCGTTCGCGAGCCGGACCAGTCGGTCGAAGAGGGCATGGGCATCGTGGGTGCGGCCGGCCAGCGCGTACGCCGACACCAGCCAGAAGGAGCACGCCAGGAAAGGGTGCTCCTCGCCCTGGAGCCCGTCGATGCCGGTCTGCGTCCGGTAGCGCATCAGCAGGCCCTCGCGCATCAGGTCGCGCTCGATCGCCTCGATGGTGCCCAGCATCCTCGGGTCGTCGGCGGCGATGAAGCCGACCAGGGGCAGCATCAGCAGGGAGGCATCGACCTCTTGCGTCCCGTAGTGCTGGGTGAAGGTGTTGCGGTCGTTGTCGAAGCCCTCGGTCAGCACCTCCTCGCGCACCCGGTCGCGGACGTCGCGCCAGGTGTCCACGTCGCCAGGCAGGCCGTGCCGCTCGACCGCGCGGACGGCCCGGTCGAAGGCCGCCCACACCATCACCCGCGAGTGCGTGAAGTGCTGCAGGGGACCGCGGATCTCCCAGAGCCCGTTGTCGCGCTCCTCCCAGGTCTCGACCAGGTGGTCGACGAGCACGCGCTGCAGGGCCCAGGCGTCGTCGCTGAAGCCGAGGGCAGACTCCCGTGCCTCTTCGAGCGCGATCATCACCTCGCCCAGCACGTCGCTCTGCTTCTGGTCCACGGCCGCGTTGCCGATCCGCACGGGGCGCGACCCGGCGTACCCGGGCAGATCGTCGAGCGTGAGCTCGGGCAGTCGGCGCGAGCCGTCGACGGTGTACATGATCTGGAGGTCCGCTGGGTCGCCCGCCACGGCGCGCAGGAGCCAGTCACGCCAGAAGCGAGCCTCGTCGGTCGCTCCGGCCGAGAGCAGCGAAGACAGGGTGAGGGCGGCGTCACGCAGCCAGCAGTAGCGGTAGTCCCAGTTGCGCTCGCCGCCGAAGTCCTCGGGCAGCGAGGTGGTCGGTGCGGCGATGATGCCGCCCGTCTCGACATGGGTGAGCAGGTGCAGGACGAGCAGCGAACGTCGTACCAGAGCCTGGTGCGGCACGCCGCGCAGGTCGCAGGTCGAGACCCAGTCGACGTCCTCGGCGATGGTCTCCTGGATCGTGTACGGGTGGGCTTCTGGAGTGCGGAGGTGGGAGGGCAGCCAGGTCGAGGAGAAGGTCATCTCGTCGCCCTCGTGCAGGTCGAACTCATCGGCGTGCCGGTGGTCGATCGGCTTGGGCAGCCGCGGGCCCCGGAGTACGAGCTTGTCGGGGCCGGCGACGGCGGTGATGACGGGGTCGTGGTCCTCGTGCCGGCGGCGGACCCACGGGGTCGCGGTGCCGTAGTCGAACCGCACCACCCACTCGTGGTGGATCCGGACCGTGCCCGCTACCCCGGTCAGCCGGCGTACGACGTCGATCCGCTCGTCGCCGGTCGGCATCACGTCGAGCAGGGTGACGACCCCGGAGGCCGTGGTGAACGTGGTCTCCAGCGCGGCTGAGTCCCCGACGTAGCGGCGGCTGACCTCGTACTCGCCCACCGGGCAGAACTGCCAGTGGCCGTGGTCCTCGTCGCCGAGCAGCGCCGCGAAGCACGCCGGGGAGTCGAAGCGGGGCAGGCAGAGCCAGTCGATCGAGCCGTTGCTGGCCACCAGCGCGGCGGTGTGGCGGTCACCGATCATGGCGTAGTCCTCGATCGGCCGGCTCACGCCCAGAAGGCTAACCGGCCGGTCTAGGGTCGAACCATGAGACGCCGCTCGACCCCCGACGTGGAGGCTGCGGAGGCCCTCGCCCTGCTGATCCCGGCCGGCGCCAGCCTGGCCACCGCCGAGTCGCTGACCGGTGGCCGGCTCGCGGCGGCGGTCACCTCGGTGCCGGGCGCGTCGGCGAGCTACCTGGGCGGGTTCGTCACCTACGCCACCGAGCTCAAGGAGTCGCTGCTCGGGGTGCCCCACGAGCTCGTGGAGCAGTACGGCGTGGTGTCGGCCGAGTGCGCCAGCGCGATGGCCGCCGGCTGCCGGGCGGTGACCGGTGCGACGTACGCCGTGGCGACCACGGGCGTCGCCGGACCCGACCAGCAGGAGGGCAAGCCGGTCGGCACCGTGTTCGTCGGGCTGTCGGGGCCCCAGGGCGAGACCGTGCTCACCATGGAGCTGCTCGGCGACCGTCCCCGGATCCAGGACCGGGCGTGTCGGGAGGCGCTGTCGGCCCTGTGTGGGATTCTTCGAGCAAAAGATCAGGGGGAACAACCCTCTCTCGGGTAGCGTTTCCGACACAGGTTGTTTTCGACGACCTCGTTGCCACCCGCACCGACGACCCCAGGAGGACCCAGATGGCGCTGTTCCGTCGGTTGCTGGGCGATGTCCTGCGGGAGCGTCGGCTCGAGCAGGGGCTGACCTTGCGCCAGGTCTCCGCGCAGGCGCGGGTCAGCCTGGGCTACATCTCCGAGATCGAACGCGGCCAGAAGGAAGCATCTTCCGAGCTGCTCGCCTCGCTGTGCACCGCCCTCGAGGCGCCGTTGTCCGAGGTGCTCCGCGACGTCTCGGTCGCGGTCGCCGTCGAAGAGGCTGCTAGCGCCCCGACGCCGATCACCACGCGCCGTCCCGTCGTCGCCTCCGCGGCCTCCGCCGCCTGACGGCCCCGGCCCCATGGACGTCGCGACCACCACCCGCCGCCTGCGAGGTGCGGTCACCGACAGCACCGGGCTCAGCCAGGAGGAGATCGGGTTCCTGATCGCCGCTGCCGCCGTGGCGACCGGCGTGGTGATCGCCCTGAAGACGGTCGACCTGGTGAACCGGCTCTGGGCGCCTGCCGGCGGCCGCTCCTAGCTCTGGCAGCGCGGGCAGGCGAACGTCGTCCGCTCGCGGCCCGGGTCGCCGAGCACCGTCTGTCGGATCGGCGTACCGCAGCGACGGCACGGCCGGCCGCCGCGGTCGAAGACCCAGAACTGTCGCCCGCGGGCCAGGTCGCCGGTAGTGCTCTGCTGGGCGCGCTGGCTGTTCAGCTCGAGCATCCGGTGCGCCCGATCGACGAGGCGGCGTAGGTCAGGCACCTCGGCCACCGGGCGCTCGGGGGCGAGACCGGAGACGAAGCAGAGCTCGGCCGCGTACATGTTCCCGATGCCTGCGAGGCGGGTCTGGTCGAGCAGCGCCTCCTTGATGGTGCGGTCGGGCTGCTCCAGGAGGCGACGGACGGCCTCGTCGGGGTCCCAGTCGGGGCCGAGGAGGTCCGGCCCGAGGTGGCCCACCAGGTCGGGCTCGCGGTCGCGGGGCACGATCTCGACCACGCCGAGGGCGAAGCCCACCGCGACGGCGTCCACAGTGGTGAGGACGACGCGGGCGGTGTGGGCCGGTCGCGGCCAGCGCGCGCCGGGCTTCAGCACCCGCCAGCCACCCTCCATCTTCAGGTGGGTGTGCAGTGTCCAGGCGGCGTCGCCGTCGATCCGGGTCAACAGGTGCTTGCCGCGCGAGACGGTTTCGGTGACGGTCGCGCCGGCGAGGTCCCAGGTGGCGAACGCGGGCACCCGGAAGTCAGTAGCGGTCAACTGCTTGCCGCTCAGCGACCGGTCGAGCAGGCGGGCGGCGCGGTAGACGGTGTCGCCCTCAGGCACGCAGCCTCAGCCCTCTTGGCGTCGACACGAAGCCGGCGGCGTCGAGGGCCTCGCGCAGCGGCGTCGAGCCACCGCCGAGGATCTGCTCGCCGTCGGCCCGCTCGACGGTCAGCCGGCCCAGGGCGCCGCGACGTCCGGCCTCGGACAGCGACTGGGCTGCCGGGCCGAGCAGCGTGGCGTCCTCGGACCAGGTGAGCAGCGTCTTGCCACCGCGCTCGACGTAGAGGGTCAGCGCGCCGTCGACCAGTACGACGAGCGCACCGGCCTTGCGGCCGGGTCGGTGCCCGCCGGAGGTCTCGCGCTCGGGCCATGGCAGGCCGGCGCCGAACGGGTTGGCCGGGTCGGTCGCGGCGAGCGTGACAGCCTCGGGCTTGCCCTCGGTGGCTCGCCCTTCGCCGGTCGAGCCTGTCGAGACCTCGCTGAAGGTGCGGAGCCGGTCCACCGCGCCGGCGGTGCCGAACTGGGCCGCGCCGAGACCCTCCACGAAGTAGCCGCGGCGGCACCGACCGGAGTCCTCGAACGCCGACAGCACCTTGTAGACCGCGGCGAAGCCGCCCACCGTGCGCTCGGAGACGACCGCGCCACGCGTGACGACGCCGTGCCGCTCGAGCATCCGCTCGGCCACGGCGTGGGCGCGACGAGTCGGGTCGGGGTCGACCTCGGGGAGCAGTGCCCAGCGGCCGGAGGTCGCCGGCGGCGCCGGGCGCAGGCCGGTGCGGCTCGGTCGGCTCGGCCTGGCCCGGGGCGCCGCGCGGCGGGTGCGGTGGGTGCCCGAGCCCGAGGTGAGCGCGCGCAGCGGTGCGAAGGTGTCGTTGGTGACGCGGCCGGACCACACCAGCTCCCAGAGGGCCTCGGCCAGCACCCGGTCGGTGGCGCCGGTGGCCGCAGCCAGCTGACGGAAGAACCAGGCGCCGCCCGGGGCGAGCGCCTCGAGAACCGCCTGGTGGACCTCGCCCGACTGCTCGTCGAGATCGGGCTCCCTCAGCGGCAGGGTCAGGGGTGCCTGGTCGCCGAGGTGGAGCGAGACCCAGCCGTCGTGGCCGGGCAGCGCTGCCTGACCGGCCCAGGTGACCTCGCCCGAGGCGGTCAGCTCGTCGAGAAGGGCGGGCTCGTAGTCGGGCAGCCGGGCGGGCAGGATCAACGACTCCCAGGCCGAGGCCGGAGCGGCGTACCCGGCGAGCTGGTCGACCACCTGGAGCAGACCGTCCACGCCGCGCGGCCGCCCGCGCTGGGGCCGGTTGACGTGCTGCCACGCCAGCAGGAAGCGGCCCATCGCGGCCGGCTCGACCGGCTCGACCTCCTGCCGGAGCCTGGCCAGCGACCGGCGGCGCAACATCCGCAGCACCTCGGCGTCGCACCATTCAGCACCCGAGCCGGACGGCCGGAACTCACCCTCGAGCACGCGTCCCTGACCGCCGAGCCGCTGCAGCGTCTGACGGGCCACGGCGGCGCCCAGCCCGAGGCGGGTGGACACGTCCGCGACGGTGAACGGGCCGTGGGTGCGCGCGAAGCGTCCGACCAGGTCGGCCAGCGGGTCGTCGACCGGGTCGGTGAAGGCATCGGGGACGCCAGGTGGCACGGGTACGCCGAGGCCGTCGCGCAGGCGGCCGACGTCCTCGATCGCCGCCCAGCGCTCCTCACCTGCCATCCGTACGACGACCGCACGCCGTGCGTCGGCGAGCGCGGCCAGCCAGTCGGTGGCGGCACCGCCCTCGACACTGCGCGCCACGACCTCGTCGGTGGTCAGCGGGCCCAGCCAGCGGAGCAGGTCGGCGACCCCCTCGGCGTCGCGCACGCGACGTTCGGCATGGGTGCGCTGGAGGGTCGCCTCGATCTCGGCGAGGACCTCGGGGTCGAGGAGCTCACGGAGCTCGGCCCGGCCGAGCAGCTCGGCGAGCAGCCCCTGGTCGAGGGCGAGCGCAGCGGCACGACGCTCGGCGATGGGGGAGTCGCCCTCGTAGACGAACTGGGCGACGTACCCGAACAGCAGGCTGCGGGCGTACGGCGAGGGCTGGTGGGTGTCGACGTCGTGGATGCCGACCTCGCGGCGCTGCACCCTGCGCATCAGGCCGACCAGGGCCGGCAGGTCGTAGACGTCCTGGAGGCACTCGCGGACCGCCTCGAGCACGATCGGGAACGAGGGGTACTTGGAGGCGACCTCGAGCAGGGCGGCGCTGCGCTGGCGCTGCTGCCACAGCGGTGAGCGGCGCCCGGGGTCGCGGCGCGGCAGCAGCAGGGCACGGGCGGCGCACTCGCGGAACCTGGAGGCGAACAGCGCAGAACCGCCGACCTCCTGGGTGACGAGGTCGTCGATCTCGTCGGGCTCGAACGCGATCACCTCACCCGTCGGCGGCTCGGCGTCGGTGTCGGGGATCCGGATCACGATGCCGTCGTCGGAGGCGATCGCCTGGCCGTCGATGCCGTAGCGCTCGCGCAGTCGCGCGTTGATCGCCAGCGCCCACGGCGCATGCACCGGCGTGCCGTAGGGGGAGTGGACGACGAGCCGCCAGTCGCCGAGCTCGTCGCGGAACTTCTCCACCACCAGGGTGCGGTCGCTCGGCAGCACACCTGTGGCCTCGACCTGCTCGTGGACGTAGCCGACCAGGTTGTCCGCCGCCCACGGGTCGAGCCCGCGCGCCTCGGCGACGGCCACCGCGCTCTCGCGCGATGACGACCCGAGCTCGCGGGTGAAGGCGCCGATCGCCTCGCCCAGCTCCGCGGGGCGCCCGAGCGCGTCGCCCTTCCAGAACGGCAGCCGCCCGGGTACGCCGGGGGCGGGAGTCACCAGCACCCGGTCGTGGGTGATGTCCTCGATCCGCCAGCTGGTCGCACCGAGCGCGAACACGTCGCCGACCCGCGACTCGTAGACCATCTCCTCGTCGAGCTCGCCGACGCGCCGCCCGGGACCGGCTTTCTCGGTGGTCGAGCCGCCGACCAGGAACACCCCGAACAGCCCGCGGTCGGGGATGGTGCCGCCGCTGGTCACGGCCAGGCGCTGGGCGCCGGGTCGGCCGGTGAGCTGTCCGGTCACCCGGTCCCAGACGACGCGGGGCCGCAGCTCGGCGAACTCGTCGCTCGGGTAGCGCCCGCTCAGCAGGTCGAGGGTCGCGTCGAAGGCCCCGCGCGGGAGCTGGGTGTACGACGCGGACCGGCGGACCAGGTCGAACAGCTCGTCGACCGACCACGCCTCCATCGCCACCATCGAGACGACCTGCTGGGCCAGCACGTCGAGCGGGTTGGTCGGGATCCGCATCGACTCGATCAGCCCCGAGCGCATCCGCTCGACGGCCACCGCCGTCTGGGCGAGGTCCCCTCGGTGCTTGGGGAACAGCACCCCGCGACTCACCTCGCCGACCTGGTGGCCGGCGCGGCCCACCCGCTGCAGCGCACTGGCCACGCTGGGCGGCGACTCGATCTGGATCACCAGGTCGACCGCGCCCATGTCGATGCCGAGCTCGAGGCTGCTGGTGGCGACCACGCAGGGCAGCCGGCCCCGCTTGAGGTCGTCCTCGATCAGAGCGCGCTGCTCCTTGGAGACCGAGCCATGGTGTGCCTTCGCGATCACCGGTGCGCGCGGGTCGTCGATCGAGCTTGTCGAGATCCCCGACTGGGCCATGATCTGTGCAGGGGGGCCAGACGGATGTTCGTCGGTCGAGCCCGTCGAGGCCACGCCGGCGCGCTCCGCCGCGATCTCGTTCAACCGCGCGGTCAGCCGCTCGGCCAGCCGGCGGGAGTTGGCGAAGACGATCGTGGACCGGTGCTGCTCGACCAGGTCGACCACGTGGTTCTCCACGTGCGGCCAGATCGAGGTCGCCTCGCGGCCGTCGCTGTCGGAGTCCTCCGAGTCGTCGTACGGCGCGGGCGCGGTCATGTCCTCGACGGGCACAACGACCTTGAGGTCCCACTGCTTGACCGAGGGTGGGGCCACGATCTCGACCGGCGTGGTGCCGCCCAGGAAACGTGCCACTTCTTCCAGCGGCCGGACGGTCGCCGACAGCCCGATCCGCTGTGCGGGCTTCGCGAGCAGGGCATCGAGCCGCTCGAGGCTGAGACCGAGGTGTGCTCCCCGCTTGGTGCCGGCGACCGCGTGGACCTCGTCGACGATCACGGTCTCGACGTCGCGCAGGCTCTCGCGGGCCTGGCTGGTCAGCATCAGGAACAGCGACTCGGGCGTGGTGATCAGGATGTCGGGCGGCGTGCGGGCCAGGGTGCGGCGTTCGGCGGCCGGGGTGTCACCGGAGCGGATGCCGACGCTCACGTCCGGGACCCGCTCGCCGAGCCGCTCGGCCGTCTGCCGGATCCCGACCAGCGGCGCGCGTAGGTTGCGCTCGACGTCGACCGCCAGCGCCTTCAGCGGGGAGATGTAGAGGACCCGGGTGCCGGGCTTCTCCCGCCGGTCGAGCTTGTCGAGAGCACCCTCCGTCAGCAGCCGGTCGATCGCCCAGAGGAACGCCGAGAGCGTCTTGCCCGACCCGGTCGGCGCGACCACCAGCGCGTGCCGGCCCTGCGAGATCGCCTCCCAGGCCCCGTCCTGCGCCGGGGTCGGCTCGGCGAACGCCGCCCCGAACCAGGTCCGCGTGGGCGCGCTGAAGCGCTCCAGCGCGGGATGGGCCTCGGGCATGCCTCCATCCTTGCTCACCCCACCGACACCGGCCTGCCGGTGGTGACACGGTGGCGACCCGGTGTTCGCCGTGGACGAACACGGGCCCACGACGGAACACGGCCACCCTGCCGAGAGTTGAGTCAGCATCACTCAGGTTTTGCGAAAGCGAGCACATCGTGTCCCATCAAGATCTTCCCGTTCTGTTCGTCTCCGACCTCGTCGTACTGCCGGGCATGGTGGTCTCGATCGAGCTCGACGAGTCATCCCGGGCCGCCATCGACGCCGCCCGCGCCAGCGCCGACGGCCGGCTGCTGGTGGCACCGCGGCTCGAGGACCGCTACGCCTCGTACGGCGTGATCGCGTCCGTCGAGCAGGTCGGCCGGTTCCGGGGCGGTAACCCGGCAGCAGTGCTCAAGGCCGAGCGTCGCGGCAAGATCGGCAGCGGTGTGTCCGGGCCCGGCGCGGCGCTGTGGGTCGAGGTCGAGCCCGTCGACGACCACGTCACCGACCGTGCCCGGGAGCTGGCCGAGGAGTACAAGCGGCTGGTCGTGGCCGTGCTCCAGCGTCGCGAGGCCTGGCAGGTGATCGACACGGTCCACCAGATGACCGACCCGACCGCCATCGCCGACGCCGCCGGCTACGCGCCGTACCTCTCGGTGGACCGCAAGCGCGAGCTGCTCGAGACCCCCGACGTGGAGGCGCGGCTCGACTCCCTCATCGGCTGGACGCGGGAGCACCTCGCCGAGGTCGAGCTCACCGACAAGATCGGCGAGGACGTCCGCGAGGGGATGGAGAAGAGCCAGCGGGAGTTCCTGCTGCGCCAGCAGCTCGCCGCGATCCGCAAGGAGCTCGGCGAGGGCGAGCCCGACGGTGCGGACGACTACCGCGGCCGGGTCGAGGCCGCCGAGGTGCCCGACGCCGTCCGTGAGGCGCTGCTGCGTGAGGTCGACAAGCTCGAGCGCTCCAGCGACCAGAGCCCCGAGACGGCCTGGATCCGCACCTGGCTCGACACCGTGCTCGAGCTGCCCTGGAACGTCACCACCGACGACTCCACCGACGTGGTCGCAGCGCGGGCCGTGCTCGACGCCGACCACCACGGGCTCGACGAGGTCAAGGAGCGGATCGTGGAGTACCTCGCGGTCCGCAGCCGCCGTGCCGAGCGAGGTCTCCAGGTGGTGGGCGGCCGCGGCTCCGGCGCGGTGATGCTGCTCGCGGGTCCGCCCGGAGTCGGCAAGACCTCCCTGGGCGAGTCCGTCGCCCGGGCGCTCGGGCGGAAGTTCGTCCGCGTCGCCCTCGGCGGGGTCCGCGACGAGGCGGAGATCCGCGGGCACCGCCGGACGTACGTCGGTGCGCTGCCGGGCCGGATCGTGCGGGCGATCAAGGAGGCCGGCTCGATGAACCCGGTCGTCCTGCTCGACGAGGTCGACAAGGTCGGCGCGGACTACCGCGGTGACCCGGCAGCGGCCCTGCTCGAGGTGCTCGACCCGGCGCAGAACCACACCTTCCGCGACCACTACCTCGAGCTCGACCTGGACCTGTCCGACGTGCTCTTCATCGCGACCGCCAACGTGGTCGAGCAGATCCCGTCCGCACTGGTGGACCGGATGGAGCTGGTCACCCTCGACGGCTACACCGAGGACGACAAGGTCGCGATCGCCCGCGACTTCCTGCTGCCCCGGCAGCTCGAGCGTGCGGCGCTGACCCCTGACGAGGTCACGATCTCCGACGCGGCGCTGCACGAGATGGCGGCCGACTACACGCGTGAGGCAGGGGTGCGACAGATGGAGCGCCTGCTCGCGAAGGCTCTGCGCAAGGCGGCGACCCGCCTGGCGACCGGGGCGGACCGGGTCGACATCGACCTGGCCGACCTGAAGGACCTGATCGGGCGGCCCCGGTTCACCCCGGAGGCTCATGAGCGCACCTCGGTGCCCGGGGTCGCGACCGGCCTCGCCGTGACCGGGCTCGGTGGCGACGTCCTCTTCATCGAGGCGTCGGCTCACGAGGGCAAGGCGGGACTCACCCTGACCGGTCAGCTCGGCGACGTGATGAAGGAGTCCGCGCAGATCGCGCTCACCTTCGTGCGTAGCCACGCGAGCGAGCTGGGGATCGACCAGGCGTTCTTCGACCAGGCGATCCACGTGCACGTGCCCGCGGGAGCCACCCCCAAGGACGGTCCCTCGGCGGGGATCACGATGGTGACCGCGCTGGCCTCGCTGGCCACCGGCCGCCCGGTGCGCTCCGAGGTCGGCATGACCGGCGAGGTCACCCTCAACGGCCGGGTACTGCCGATCGGCGGGCTCAAGCAGAAGCTGCTGGCGGCTCAGCGGAACGGGTTGACCGAGGTGTTCGTGCCGCTGCGCAACGAGCCGGACCTGGACGACGTACCGGCGGAGACCCTCGAGGCGCTCACCGTGCACGTGGTCGGCGACGTCCTGGACGTGGTCCGTGGCGCGCTGGGCGACGCGGCGGTCGCGACGGCGGCTGCCTGAGTCGGGACCACCCCCGCTGCCGGGAGGCAGCGGGGCGGTGGTCGGGTAGGGGCGAGGTCAGCGCGGCTGGCCGAACCACGAGATCGTGTCCACCGCGTAGTTGGTGGCCAGCAGCTGCCGGCCCATCGGATCGGCGCCAAGCTGAGGCGCCCGACACCTCGTGGCCCATGTCCGCTGAGGAGCTCGCGGACTGGGCTGCCACGATCGACCTCCCTACGCCGGGCGAGCTCGACGGCAGCGAACCTCTGGATGGCCCACCGGCCGGCTTCGCGTCGTGGGACGAGTGACGCAGTGATCGATGGCCGCCGCTCTCCGCCGCCGAGCCCGATTGCGCTGGGGTCGAGACGCCTGACAGAGTCGACCGATGCTGAACGAGGTGGCCGACGGGGTCTGGGTGAGGCAGAGCGAGTGGGTCTGGAGCAATGCCGTCGTGGTGCGCGGTGAGGACGGGTTGGTGCTCGTCGATCCCGGCATCGACGGGGCCGATCTGAACCAGCTCGCCGACGACGTGGACCGGCTCGGCATCCCGGTGGTCGCCGGGTTCTCCACGCATCCCCACTGGGACCACCTGCTCTGGCATCAGCGGTACGGGGACGTGCCGCGCTACGCCACCTCCGCTTGTGCGCAGATTGCAGCCGACGCCCGAGAGCGGGCGCAGCAGATGGCGGCGGAGAGTGCGACCGGCATCCCGCTCGAGCTGGTCGCACTCCTCACCCCGCTGCCCGCGGACGGCGACGCCCGTGCCGGGCGAGATCATCGAGCATCAGGCGCACGCCCCCGGTCACGCCGCGGTCCTCCTCGCGGACCGGGGCGTCCTCATCGCCGGCGACCTGCTCTCCGACGTACTGATCCCGCTCCTCGACCCGCGCCGCCCCGACCAGGTGGGCGCCTTCGAGACGGCCTTCGACCTGCTGGATGACGCGTCCCGGCACGTCGAGGTCCTGATCCCCGGGCATGGCGCCGTAGCCGAGGGGCCCGAGGTGGCCGCCCGCCTCGCCGCCGATCGTGCGTACGTCGACGCCCTGCGACGAGGCGAGGAACCGATGGACCCGCGTCTGGATCAGGACTGGCTGTCCGGCCCCCACCACTCGAACCAGGAGCTGGCCAAGCGCTCCACCGCATGACCCTCACGACCTGATGGGTGTGGCGTCGACCCGCCTGGAAACGGTCATGCGTGGAGACCGAGCGCCTCCGCCCAACGCGCTGCCGGTTCGCCGCCTCCAGGGCGGACTGGTTCTCAGCCGCACGCCCAGTCCTGGGTCGTCCGGATCTGGGGTGTCGGTGATCTGAACAACGTCGCTGCCCGATCGGTTGGATGTGTAGATGTCATCTCACTCTTCACTGCAGTGAAGAGTGAGAAGGCGATGCGCTCATTGCCGACCGGGCGCCACCTGGGTACTGAGCGCGCACGTACGAGTGGGTCAGCCGACGAGCTGCCTGGCCAGTGCGGCGGCTTCGCCTCGGTTGGCGGAGCCGAGCTTGGCGAGGATGTTCGACACGTGCACGCTCGCGGTCTTCTCGGTGATGAACAGTGCGGTTGCGATGGTCTTGTTGGTAGCGCCTGTGGCGAGCAGGTCGAGGACCTCACGTTCGCGAGGTGTGAGCCGACCCAACGGTCCCTCGCGTAACGCCGTCTGGGGCAGCGGGACGCGGGTGCGGGTGGCGAGACTGAATGCTCGGCCTTCGAGGCCACGTGCGCCCATGTCATGCGCGGCGGTCCAGCACTCGATGAGGAGCTCCCTGCCCTCGTCCCGGCCGCCATGGGTGAGCAACTCACGCGCCAGTTCGAGCCGGGGCTCGAGCGCGAAGAAGTCTCCGAACGGTCCAGCGAGCCTCGCGGCCTCACGGAACTGCTCAGTGCCGGGCTGGCCTGCGACCCTGGCGGCATAGCCCTGCGCGAGCGCGAGCTGAACCCCGTAGAAGGTGTCACCCCACTGATCGGTCAGGTGGTCTTGCGCTCTCACTACCTGGCGGGTTGCCTGGTCGCGGAGCAGCTCAGAAAGGACGTGGGGTGTGGAGTCTGGGATGGCCAGCGCGTGGAAACCTATGCGTGCGGCGGAGGCAGCGATCAGGGGTGACTCGCAGTCGTCCACGAGGCCGAGGTAGGACTGCGCTACCTCCAGGCACCGGCGGTGGTCTCCGCGTAGCGCGGCGATCTGGAGTTCTCTGAGCACCTCATCCTCGGTGGGGTGACGGCTTCCAGAGGCCGCGACCTCTGCTGTCCGCGGCATCACTAGCGTGGCCGCCTCGACGTCACCGCGAGCGAGGGAAAGCTCACCACGTAGGCCTTGCAACGCGCCCTCCCCGAGGCCGAGTTCCCGGGCGTCCTCCAGCAACGTCTCGGCTTCATCGAAGCGGCCCTGCCATGTCAGGCCGTTCGCGATCGGGATCCCGCAGCGCGCGGCGGTCGCCAGGTCCCCGGTGGCGAGGGCCTCGTGGCGAGTCGCACGGGCAAGGGCCACACCTCGATCGACTTCACCGGACTCCATCAAGGTGAATGCGAGCCACACGGCACGATCGTGCGCCGCTCCGAACATGCCCGTAGTGCGCGCCAGCGCAATGAGCTCTTCCCCACCGCTACGCGCCTCGCTCAGTCGGCCCAGGTACGCCAAGGCGATGTTTCTGGCGCTCAGGCCCCAGATCAGGGCGTCGGTACAGCTCGCAGCTTTGGAAGCCCCGATCGCGGCGTCCGCACTTTCGAGAGCCGCCGCCGGACGGTCATTCCGATTATGCAGCTGCGCCTGGGCGACCAGTGCCCAGGCCCGTTCCTGGCTCGGGGCCTCGCCGGCGTACTCGACGGCGAGGCGGATCGCCTCGGCTGCACCGAGGGGGTCCGGCACGAAGAACGCGCAGAATCCAAGAGCAGAGTAGGCGCGGCTTGCCACCAGGCGGTCTGTGGTCGGCTCGAGCATGTCGACCGCCTGCCGTGTGTACCGGTACCAGCCCTTGAGGTCTTGCTGCTGCATCGCGGCCTGGCCGAGCAGCACGGTGAGCTCGATCCGCGTCAGCCCTGCCGCAGTCTCGGCGGCGGGCACTCTGTCCCACAGGGACAGGGCGCGCTCGAAATGGGTGACCTGCTCGGCCGCGTTCACCTTCTGGGCGGCCTGCCCCGCGCGCACGGATGCGCTCAGGGCGCGAGGTAGGTCGTGCGAGGCCGACCAGTGGAAGGCCAGCCGGCTCAGCGCTGCAACACCGGGATCGGCATCGGCGTCGACCCCGGCCTGAAGGATCTCGGCAAGCCTGCCGTGCATCCGGGTCCGTTCATCGGGCATCAGGTCGTCGTAGGCCGCCTCACGCAACAACGGATGCCGAAACTCCAAAGTTTCGCCCGCCTGGCGCAGCACATTGGCGTCCAGCGCTTCCCGCAGATAGCCCTCCATCTGGGCCTGGTCCAGTCCCGCCAGCTCGGCGAGCGTTGCGGTGTCCAGCCGGGTCCCGTTGACGGAGGCCAGACGGAGCACGGCCCGCGGACCTGCCTGGAGGGCGTCGACCCGGGCCAAGAGCAGATCCGAGAGGTGGTCGGGGACCCTTTCATGGCTACCGGCCTGGTGGGCGGCCATGAGCTCTTCGGCGTAGAGCGGGTTGCCCTCGGAGCGCTTCAGAACAGAGTCGACCAGGGACGTGTCGGCCGGTCCGTCAGTGTGGGCGGCGACGATGCCGGCGATGTCGGCGCGGTCCAAACCCGTGAGGTCGATGCGTCGGGCCCCGGCGGTGCGCCTGATCCCGGTCAACGTCTTCCGGAACGGGTGGCGGCGATGGAGCTCGTCGCTGCGGAAGGTCAGCACCAGCAAGAGGGCTCCGCGGGCGGTCCTGGACAGTGCGGCCGCGAAGTCCTGGGTCGAACGGTCCGCCCAGTGCATGTCCTCCAGCACGAGCAGAACCGGACCGGCGGCGGCCGCTTCGAGGGCGACCGCGGTGAGGTCGTCCAGCGCATGCAACGCCTCCCGGCCCCGCGGTGCGTCCGGGTCCAGCAGGGTGAGCATCCGACGCGCCGAAGGCCGCGACTCGAGGTCCTCGACCCCGGCGAGCAGGGAACGCATCGCCTCAACGGCCGGGGCGAAGGACATGCCGGCCTCGATGTCGAGGCAATGTCCCGTCGCCACGGTGAATCCAAGCCGGGCCGCCCGGCGTTCAAGGTCCGCTGCGAGAGTGGTCTTGCCGATCCCGGCTTCGCCCCCGACGAGAGCGATCTGCGGAATGGCCTGCGCCGCGAGCCGGAGCGCCTCACCCAGGTCCTCGATGTCACGCTCGCGCCCCAGCAGCAGAGATGACGTACCGCTCGGCACGGGCATGCGGTCCACCGCCCTAGGCGTGGCGAGTGTGAGACCCCGAGACCCTCCATCCTAGGGACCACCGAGCACGCTGGCGACCGAGAAGACCGCAGGGGCCAGGCACTGCGGGCCTCCACGCCCGTCGATACTCGGCGGCAGCGCAAACCGCCTACAACGCGGTCACCGACGCATGGCGCACGTTCAACGAGTGCCCCACTCCTCGGGATGTGGAAGCCGCCGGGGGGGTGTGCCCTTGTGGGGACATGGGTGGCATCTGGACGAGTACTTCGCCGACGAGCGTCTGCGGGCCTCCACGCCCGTCGGTACTCGGCGGCAGCGCAAAACCGCCCAGCCGGCCGCGGCGTACTCGCTGCGGGTTGCCCGGCGTCAGAACGTCGTCGTCGTCATCGAGGCCAAGGAGACCGACGACCGGAACGAGTTCGTCCTGAGCGTGGCCATGGCCCGGGCCACCGGGGACCACCGAGAACAGGACATCTTCTCGGCAACCGGAGACGGCCTCGACGGGTGGTGAGCACCTCGTGAGGTGAAGATGCGCTCGGGCGAGGAGCGCTCGGGCGAGGGCCACGGTCGAGCTGATCGCCTGAGCCGGCGGCTCTCAGCCGACGACCGCGTCGATCTCCACCTCCACCAGCCAGCGCGGGTCCAGCAGTGCGGTCACGACGATCATGGTGCTCGCGGGCCGGACTGCGCCGAAGATCTCGCCGTGTGCGGCGCCGACGACGTCCGCGATGTCGGCCCGCACGAGGTACTGCCGCGTGCGTACGACGTCCTCGACCCGGCCGCCGAGCTCCTCCAGTGCGGCGAGGGCGATCTCCCAGCACCGGCGGGCCTGCACGCCCGGGTCGGGGTCGATGTGCCCGTCGGGCCAGACCGGTGCGGTGCCGGAGACGGCGACCGTGTGGCCCACGCGGACGGCCCGGGAGAAGCCGATGGTGTCCTCGAACGGCGACCCGGAACGGGCGTGCTGGCGGTCCATGGGCCCAACCTAGGGTCTCCTCCAACCGGCCTCACCCATTTGGGTAGTCTCGCTCGGGTGTTCACCGGACTCGGCCGGCTTGCGACCCGGCATCCTTGGTTGGTCATTCTCGGCTGGATCGTCGTCTCGGTCGTCATCATCGCCACCGCCCCGAAGCTGAGCGCGACCAGTGACCAGTCGGAGTTCCTGCCGAGCAAGTACGAGTCGATCCGGGCCGCCAACCTTCAGTCCGACGCCTTCCCGGAGCAGAGCGCGGTCGGGGCGATCATGGTCTTCGACCGGCAGGACGGGCAGCCCCTGACCGCGGCCGACACCGCCGAGGTGCAGAAGGTCGTGACCGCGCTCGAGCCCAAGCTCGACCCGGTGTTCGCCGGCGTTGCGGCCCAGCCCCCGTCGCAGAACAAGCTGGTCCAGATCGCCGTGGTCGGCATTGCCAAGGACAAGAACGCCTTCGACCCGGACGCGATCGACGCCGCCAAGCAGCTCCGGTTGGACGGGCAGGCGCTGGTCAAGGGCTCCGACCTGCGGCTCGGCATCACCGGCGCGGCCGCTCAGGCGCTCGACTCGCAGGATGCGTCCAAGAACGCCGAGGCGATCGTGGGCATCGCCACGGTCCTGCTGATCCTGGTGCTGATGATCCTGATCTTCCGCAGCGCGATCCTGGCGGTGCTGCCGATCCTGGTGATCGGTCTGGTCTCGCAGGTCGCCGTCGGGCTGATCGGGGTGGCCAACGACATCTTCGACCTCAAGACCGACAGCTCGATCCAGGTGATCCTGATCGTGGTGCTGTTCGGGATCGGCACCGACTACATCCTGTTCTTCCTGTTCCGCTACCGCGAACGGCTGCGCAGCGGCGAGGACAGCCGGACCTCGGTGGCGCAGGCCGTCACCCGCGCCGGCGAGGCGATCGCCTCGGCCGGTGGGGCCGTGATCGTGGCGTTCATGGCACTGGTGCTGAGCTCGCTCGGCATCTTCAAGTCCATCGGCCCAGCCCTGGCCATCGCAGTGGCCGTCACGGTGGTGGCGGCCCTGACCCTGGTGCCGGCCATCGTCTCGCTGCTCGGGACCAAGGTCTTCTGGCCCTCGAAGTCGTGGCGGGTCGAGCCCAAGGGAGCACGCTTCGCAGCCCTCGGCGACTCCCTGGGCCGCCGGCCCGGCCGCTACGCGATCGCGTCCGGACTGGTGCTGGGCGTGCTGGCGATCTTCGCCCTCGGCTTCAACCCCAACTTCGACCTCGGCGACTCCGGCGCCCCCAAGAACGTCGAGTCCGCGGTCGCGCTGCGCACCCTCCAGAAGGGGCTGCCGGCCGGCGCCACCGACCCGACCCCCGTGCTGCTCCACTCCACCGACGGCCAGCCGCTCACCCAGGACGAGCTCACGGCGTACGCCGCGGAGCTCGGCCAGGCGCACGGCGTCGGCCAGGTCGCTCCGGCCACCCTGAGCGCGGACAAGATGACGGCGTCGTTCAGCGTCGTGCTCGAGGAGGACCCCACCTCCGACCAGGCGCTGGCCGACGTCAAGGGCCCGATCCGCGAGGCCGCTCATTCCGCCGCGCCGGAGGGGACCGAGGCCCTCGTCGGCGGCACCACCTCGGTGTTCGTGGACTTCCAGAAGGCGATGAACCGCGACTACCGCGTCGTCTTCCCGGTCGCTGCGCTGGTGATCATGCTGATCCTGGCGCTGTTGCTCCGGAGCCTGGTGGCCCCGATCTACCTGATGGCCTCGGTGGTGCTCGGCTTCGGCGCGACGCTGGGGGCCGCTGTGATCGTCTTCCAGCACCTCGGCGGCAGGCAGGGCCTGATCTTCCTGCTGCCCATCTACATCTACCTGTTCGTGGTCGCGCTCGGCACCGACTACAACATCTTGATGATCGCGCGCCTTCGTGAGGAGGCGCGCGAGGGTCTGGACAGCCATCGCGCGGCCGCCGAGGCGCTCAAGCACGCCGGTCCGACCGTCGCCGCCGCGGGACTGATCCTGGCCGGCACCTTCGCGTCCCTGATGCTCGGCGGCAACGCGCTGCTCACGGCCCTCGGCTTCTCTATCTCCTTCGGCATCTTCGTCGCCGCGTTCGTGATGGCCATGTTCTTCACCCCCTCGATCACCGCACTGATCGGCCACGCCGCCTGGTGGCCCGGCCACGGCGACGAGAAGGTCACCGCGAGGGTGGCGGAGAAGTCGGTAGGTGGTGTCGGCGACTCGTCGTAGGGTCAGCCCAGTGTCGAGCGAAGCGATGATCCGGGCCCGCGACCTGCGCAAGTCGTTCAGCTCGAAGTCGGGGGAGACCGTCGAGGCCGTCAAGGGCATCGATCTCGACGTACGACGTGGCGAGGCGTTCGGCTTCCTCGGCCCCAACGGCGCCGGCAAGTCGTCGACGATGCGAATGATCGCAGCGGTCTCGCCGATCAGCGGGGGAGAGCTGCGGATCCTCGGGATGGACCCCGCCACCGACGGGCCGGCGATCCGCAGTCGGCTCGGGGTCTGCCCGCAGGAGGACACGCTCGACAACGAGCTCAACGTCTTCGACAACCTCTACATCTACGGCCGCTACTTCGGGATCCCCAAGGCCGAGGTGCGCGAGCGGGCCGAGGAGCTCCTGGAGTTCGTGCAGCTCAGCGAGAAGCGGGCGTCGAAGGTCGAGGACCTCTCCGGTGGCATGAAGCGCCGGCTCACCATCGCCCGGTCGCTCATCAACAGGCCCGACCTGCTGCTGCTCGACGAGCCGACCACGGGCCTCGACCCGCAGGCGCGGCATGTGCTCTGGGACCGGCTTTTCCGGCTCAAGCAGCAGGGCGTGACGCTGGTGATCACGACCCACTACATGGACGAGGCTGAGCAGCTATGTGATCGGCTGGTGGTGATGGACCGCGGCGTGATCGCCGCGCAGGGGTCACCGATGGAGCTCATCCGGGGCTACTCCACCCGCGAGGTCGCCGAGCTCCGCTTCCCGGTGGGCGACCACGACGCGACCGCGGAGAAGATCGCCGACCTCGGCGAGCGGGTCGAGGTCCTGCCCGACCGGATCCTGGTCTACAGCGACGACGGCGAGCAGGTGCTGGCCAAGGTCCACGAGCGCGGACTCGACCCGATCGCCACGCTGGTACGCCGGTCCACGCTGGAGGACGTCTTCCTCCGGCTCACCGGGCGGACGTTGGTGGACTGATGGCCGTGGTCACGACTCCACTCGACCAACGGGACGGCGGCAGGCTGTCGGTCGCTCAGGGGATCGGCCGGCAGGCCGACTACTGGTGGACCTACTACAAACGCACCTGGAAGGGCTCGATCGTCTCGTCCTTCCTCACCCCGCTGCTCTACGTGCTGGCGATGGGGGTCCTGCTCGGTGGCTTCGTCCACGCCGGCCCGGCGCGGCTCGACGGCGCCACGTCGTACCTCGCCTTCATCGTGCCGGGCCTGATCGCCGCGCAGGCGATGACCACCGGCGTCGCCGAGACGACGTACCCGGTGATGGCGGCGATCAAGTGGCAGAAGTCGTTCTACGCCCAGCTCGCCACGCCCCTGGAGGCCCGCGACCTCGCCAACGCGATGTTGATGTTCGTGCTCGCCAGGCTGGCGGTGACCTGCGGTGTCTACTTCCTGGTGATGGCGCCGTTCGGGGTCTTCGAGAGCTGGTGGGGGCCGCCGCTCGCCTGGCTGGTGACGGTCCTGGTGGGGATGGCGTTCGGGACGCTCACCTTCGCCTACAGCGCCCATGTGGACACGCCGGAGTCGTTCGGGCTGATCTTCCGGCTCGGGGTGGTGCCGCTGTTCCTGTTCTCGGGCGCGTTCTTCCCGATCAGCAACCTCGGCACCTTCGGCGAGATCGTCGCGCGCTGCACTCCCTTGTGGCACGGCGTGAACCTGACCCGGATGCTCTGCCTCGACAACGTCGTCTGGAGCACCGCCGCGATCAACCTCGCCGTCCTGGTCGCGGTGACCGTGGTCGGCTGGTGGCTGGCGATCCGCACTCTCACCACGAGGCTCGCGCAGTGACCGCCCTCGCCGCCTTCGCGCTCCCGCAGCCCACCTGGATCGTGCTGGTGCGCAACTACCTCGTCTACCGCCGCCTCTGGAAGCTGTTCCTGACCGGCTTCCTCGAGCCGGTTCTCTACCTGCTCTCGATCGGCGTCGGCGTCGGCAAGCTGATCACGTCCTTCGACTTCAACGGCCACACCATCCCGTACGCCGAGTTCGTCGCCCCCGGCATGCTCGCGGCCTCGGCGTTCAACGGTGCCCTGCTCGACTCGACGTTCAACGTGTTCTTCAAGCTCAAGTACGACAAGCTCTACGACCAGATGCTGGCGACCCCCCTCACCACCGCTGACATCGCCCGCGGCGAGATCCTCTGGGGCCAGCTGCGCGGGGCGTCCTACTCCGCGGCTTTCCTGGTGGTGATGTGGGTGCTGGGGCTGGTCCACACCTGGTGGGCGGTGCTGGCGCTGCCCGCGACGCTGCTGATCGGGTTCGCCTTCAGCGCGGTCGCGATGGCGGCGACCACCTGGATGAAGTCCTGGCAGGACTTCGAGAAGGTCACCCTCCTCCAGATGCCCATGTTCCTGTTCTCCGGCACGTTCTTCCCGGTCACCGCGTTCCACGGCGTGCTGCGGTGGGTCATCGAGGCCACGCCGCTGTACCGCGGCGTCGTGCTGTGCCGCGAGCTGACCACGGGGGTCATCACGTGGGCCTCGGCGGTGTCGGTGGTCTACCTCGTGGTGATGGGCCTGATCGGCCTCGTCATCGTCCGGCGGCGGCTCGACACGCTGCTGCTCACCTGAGCGGCGTCACCCGACGAAGTCCTGCGTCGCGTACGTCGTACCGTCGGTGGCGAGCCACCCGGACACCCCGATCCGGTGGAACTGCGGGTTCAAGATGTTGGCGCGGTGGCCCTCGGAGTGCATCCAGCCGCTGACCAGGTCGTGGGGCGACTCGTAGCCGAACGCGATGTTCTCCCCGGCGGTGTGCGTGTCGGGGCACGCCAGCATCGGTCGGATGTCCTGGTGCACGAGCACCCGCTGGGTGGCCAGGTGACGGGTCCACGGCTCGGCGTAGCTGTCGGGGCACGCGGCGGCCTTCAACGGCCCGACGCCGTGGGCCGCGCGCCGGCGGTTGGTGAGCTCGACGACGCGCTCCTCCCAGTGGTCCGAGCGAGGCTTGACCGTCGCGGAGCGAGCCGCGTGGTGGTCGGCCCCGGCCGCGTGGGTCGAGGCGGGCAGGAGGGCGACCGCCGCAAGGGTGGCCCAGAGCGGAGTGGTGCGCATGGCGCCTTCCGAGGTGGGGGATTCGGAACACCTCAGCCTGTCACGAACGAAACTCCCCGTCCGCCGAAGTCAACCGATCGTCGCTGCGGGACGATCATCAGGTATGGCGCAGCACCGGCCGGTCAGCGGCCACCCGGTCCCCGTGGAGGGGGGTGCCGACATCCTCTCCGCAGGCGGGTCGCGCGCAGAGACGCTGCCGTCGTTCGAGGCGTTCTACCTCGCGGAGATCACCGGGCTGGTCAGCCTGGCCGCCGGTCTCTGCGGTCGAAGCCAGGCCGAGGACGTCGCTCAGGAGGCGATGCTCGCGACGTACCGACGCTGGCGTGAGGTCGCCCGGCGCGACCATCCCGCGGCGTTCGCCCGGCGCGTGTGCGCGAACCTGGCGGTGTCGGCGTTCCGTCGCAGGATGGTCGAGGTGCGCGCGTTGGTGCGGCTGACCGACCGCGCCTGGGCGCAGGGGCGTCAGGACGTCGTCGCCGGACCGACGGGGGTCGACGACGAGTTCTGGGCCCGGGTCTCCGCCCTGCCCCGGCGTCAGGCGCAGTCCATCGCGCTGCGCTACGTCTACGGTCTCGACGTCGCCGACATCGCGCGGACCCTCGGCATCAGCGAGGGGTCCGCGAAGGTGCATCTACACCGGGGCCGGCACACCCTCGCCGAGCAGCTGGGGACCGAGCTGGAGGAGGACCGATGAGCCTCGACGCGCGAGGGCGGGAGGCCGCGGAGACGCTGTACGACGGGGTCGCCGACGACCTGCCCGCTGCCGAGATGCTGGCCTCGATCCGACGCACCCGCACCCGGCGCCGGCTGGCCCTCGTTGCCCCGGCGGTGGCCCTGATGGTGGCCGTGGGGGCTGCCCTCACCATCGCCCCCCGTCACGACGAGAGCGCTCCTGTCGGTCCACCGTCCGCGCCGCACGCCAACGGCGCGCTGTTCGGCGTGGGCAGCCGGACCTGGCGCGCGCCGGTGGGCCTGGTGGTGCCGCCGATCGGCTTCGGGTCGTCGCCGACCTGGTCGCCCGACGGCTCGCAGGTCGCGACGCTGACCGGGGGCATCCTGGTCACCGACGTGCGGTCGGGGCAGACCCACAGGCTGCCCTGCGTGTCCTGCACGGAGATCGCCTGGTCGCCCGACGGGCGCACGTTCGCCGCGGCCGGGTCCGGCGGTGCGCCGCTGGAGCTCGTCGACGCCGGCACCGGCGACGTGACGGACGTACCGCTGGCCGGTGTGCAGAGCCTGAGCTCGGTGACCTGGGCTCCGGGGTCGGACCGGCTGGCGTTCCGGGTGAGCACCCCGGTGAGTCTGGAGGGCGCCTACACGGTGGACCGGGACGGATCGCACCTGGTCCGGTTCGCGCCGTACCCGACCTACTTCTCCGAGGACTCGCGCGGTCTGCCGGTCGTGCTCGCGGTGCGGTGGGCGCCGACCGGAGACCGGATCGCCGTGCTCAGAGCCACGCCGCGGACGCCGCAGGCGGGCAGAACGGGACCGTACGAGCTCGCGGTCGTCACCTACCACTCGGACGGCTCGGGGCCGGACGTCCTGCTCCGCGCCGGGTCATGTGCGTGCGTGGGCTTCGTCCCGAACATCGTGTGGTCACCCGACGGCGGCACCCTGGGGATGTCGTCCTTGGAGCCGAGCGCGACGGTCACCCGCGTCGAGGGGGACGGCGACACGGTGCGGATCCGGTTCCTCGTGGGCGCCGACGGGCCGCTGACCTGGCAGCCGCTGCCGGTGGACCCCTGACCGCCGCGACCCTCCGTCGTACGCTCGGGGCATGAGGTTCGAGCTGCCTCGGGGTGTGCCGCCGATGAACGGGTTGCTCACGCTCGGCGCGATGCCCGAGCACAGCCGGTACGTCGATCTCGACGACGACGAGTTCGTGGTGCGGCTCGGCTGGGCCTTCCGGCTCAGCGTGCCGCGTGCGTCGGTCGTCGCGGCGCTGCCGGACCACGGCCGGATCGGTGGGATCGGCGCCCACGGCTGGGGCGGGACCTGGCTGGTCAACACCTCGGCGAAGGGGCTGGTGCGGCTCGAGCTCGACCCGCCGGGCCGGGCGCTGGTCGTCGGCGTGCCGGTCACCGTGCGGGTGCTGCGGGTCAGCCTGGCCGAGCCCGAGGCGTTCCTCGCCGCACTGAGGAGCGGATCCCAGGCCTGAGCAAGGGTTTGCGAGGATGGCCGGATGACGAGATCTCCCGGGGAGCTCGAGCCCGACACCAAGGACTGGACGTGGGTGCTGGAGCGGCGCTGTGACGAGTGCGGCCTCGACGTGAGCACCGTCGAGCGCGACGACCTGCCGCGCGCCTTCCGTGGCAATGCCCGGATCTGGCACGCCCTGCTGGCCGACCCACAGGTCGCGCAGCGCACCCGCCCGGACCGCTGGTCGACGCTGGAGTACGCCTGCCACGTGCACGACGTGCACCAGGTCTTCCACGAGCGGGTGGCCTCGATGCTGGCCGAGGACGTGCCGACCTTCGCGAACTGGGACCAGGACGAGACGGCCGCCGAGGGCCGGTACGCCAGCCAGCTGCCGGCGATCGTCGGGCCCACCCTGATGGCCGCGGCGTACGCCGTGAGCGACCTGTACGCGTCAGTGCCGCCGCACGGCTGGGAGCGGCGCGGGCTGAGGAGCAACGGCAGCGAGTTCACCGTCGAGTCGCTGGGCCGCTACCACCTCCACGACGTCGTCCATCATCTGTACGACGTGCGCGACGCCGCGTCGGCGGCGACCATCCGGGCGTACGACGCGTCCGCGGCGGACTACCGCGACGGCACGGCCGCGCTCCCCGCCCCGGTGCTCGCGGCGATCGACCGGTTCGCGGGGACGCTCCCGGATGGTGCCCGCGTGCTCGAGATCGGCAGCGGCGGGGGACGGGACGCCCGCGCGCTGGAGCAGGCCGGGCTGCGGGTACGACGTACCGACGTCACGCCCGGCTTCGTCGACCTGCTCCGCGCCGCCGACGAAGATGCTGACCTGCTCGACCCACTCACCGACGACCTCGGCGACCCCGCCGCGCCGGGCACGCCGTACGACGGGGTGTGGGCCAACGCGTGCCTGCTCCATGTCCGTCGTGAGGACCTGCCTCTCGTGCTGCAGCGCCTCGGCGAGGCGACCGCGCCGGAGGGGCTTCTCTATGCGTCGTTCAAGGAGGGGGACGGCGAGGGCTGGTCGCTGCACGGCAATGTCGCGGCGCCGCGCCTGTTCACCTACTGGCGCGAGGAGCCGCTGCGTGAGGCGCTGGTCTCGGCCGGCTGGAAAGTGGTGCACCTCGGCCGTGACGTGAGCCCGGACGGTGACGCCTGGCTCGAGGTCCTGGCGACGCGCGCGTGAGGCACACGGAGTTCTGGCGCCGGATGGACGCCGCGCTCGGGCCGGCGTACGCCCGCGCGTGGGCCGAGCAGTACGTGCTGGCCGAGCTCGACGGCCGGACCGTCGCCGAGGCGCTGACGGCCGGCGAGCCCCCCAAGGCCGTCTGGGCGGCGGTGTGGCGGGTGCTCCAGCTGCCCGACTCCGAGCGGTAGGACTCAGAGCCGCTTCTGGAAGTCGCCGTACACCTGCGCCACCTCGAAGCCGAGCGCCTCGTTGATCGCGACCATGTGGGCGTTCGTCTCGGCGTTGGTGGTCTCGATGAAGTCCTTGTCCGGGAAGCCGTCGGACAGCGCCCGCAGCTGCGCGCACTTCACCGCGAGCCCGAGCCGGTGGCCCCGGTGGGCGGGGTCGACCAGGGTGCCCCACTGGTCGACGTGGCGGTGGTGCTCGTTGCTGACCCCGGCGACGGAGTAGGCGACCACCTCGCCGCTCCCGTCGAGGGCGTACGCCCCGACCCGGGTGCGTCCGGCCTCGGTGAGGTAGCGGTCCTGGACCGCGAGCTCTGCAGCAGTCTCGCGGCCGGGCTCGACCTCGAGGTCGCCCATCGGCGCCTCCACGCCGAGCAGGTTCTTCAGCGCGACGTACGACGCGGCCAGGTCGGCCGGGACCGGACCCACCACCGTGCGCAGGGTGTAGTCGGCGTGGTGCGGCGCGGCCTCGGCGGCGAGCCGGTCAACAAGAGCGAGGTCGGCCGGGAGCGGGAGCCGGCGCTCGATCTCGGTGTTCGCCAGCGCGTAGCCCATCTTCTCGGCGAAGGCGCGGTTGCCGTTGGCCCGGTCGATGCCGATCCGGCCCATCGCGTGAGATGTACGGCGTGCCAGCGAGCGCACGCGCCCGTCGGCGTACGACGAGAGGAGGGTGCCGATGCCCTGCCGTTGGTGGGCCGGGTCGACCCAGATGAAGATCCGCGCGACGTGGAGGTTGTCGCGCAGGGGAGCAGTCACGATCAGCTCCCCGAGCATGCGGCCGTCGGCGAACGCGCCGTAGGCCTCCCAGAGCTCGCCGCCGGTGCCGGACGACAGCATGAGGGTGACACCGTCCGCGCGGGAGTACAGCGCCGCGTCCGGATCCTCGGCCAGCTCGGCCGCGGCGTACACGTCCTGGAAGGCGTCCATGTCGGCGTCGTCACGGGGGTCGAGGTGGCGGATCACCGGCTCGCTCACGCGGTCCACCGTGCGCGTCGGCGGGTGCCGCGCGCAACGTGATTTCGTGTCGGCGTGTCGGCCTCGGGTCGAACACGTGTTCGGGTTAGATGGGACTGCACCCGACGGGTCCCGGACGGTTCTCCACAGCCCGCGCGACACGTCCAGCGCACTGTCGGTGGCCCGGTCTAGCGTCTGGCCGGACGACGAGATCACGCACAGACCGATACGGCGAGACGGGACCAGGTCCCGGAAGAGGATGGACAGACATGGCTGGTGGAGACCGCGAGAAGGCGCTGGACGTCGCGCTCGCCCAGATCGAGAAGCAGTTCGGCAAGGGCTCGGTGATGCGCCTGGGTGACGAGACCCGCGCACCGCTCGAGGTCATCCCGACCGGCTCGATCGCCCTCGACGTCGCGCTCGGCCTCGGCGGCCTGCCGCGCGGCCGGGTCGTGGAGATCTACGGGCCGGAGTCCTCCGGCAAGACGACGGTCGCCCTGCACGCGGTGGCCAACGCCCAGCGCGCCGGCGGCATCGTGGCGTTCATCGACGCCGAGCACGCGCTCGACCCCGACTACGCCAAGAACCTCGGCGTGGACACCGACGCGCTGCTGGTCAGCCAGCCCGACTCCGGTGAGCAGGCACTCGAGATCGCCGACATGCTGGTCCGCTCCGGTGCGCTCGACCTGGTCGTGATCGACTCGGTCGCGGCCCTGGTGCCGCGCGCCGAGATCGAGGGCGAGATGGGCGACAGCCACGTCGGCCTGCAGGCCCGGCTGATGAGCCAGGCGCTGCGGAAGATGACCGGCGCGCTCAACAACTCCAACACCACCGCGATCTTCATCAACCAGCTGCGCGAGAAGATCGGGGTCATGTTCGGCTCGCCCGAGACCACCACCGGTGGCCGGGCGCTGAAGTTCTACTCCTCGGTCCGGCTCGACGTGCGCCGCATCGAGACGCTCAAGGACGGCACCGACATGGTCGGCAACCGCACCCGCGTCAAGGTCGTCAAGAACAAGGTGGCCCCGCCGTTCAAGCAGGCCGAGTTCGACATCATGTACGGCAAGGGCATCAGCCGCGAGGGCGGTCTGATCGATGTGGGCGTCGAGGCGGGCCTGGTCCGCAAGGCCGGCGCTTGGTACACCTACGAGGGCGACCAGCTCGGCCAGGGCAAGGAGAACTCCCGGCAGTTCCTCACCGACAACCCCGACCTGGCCAACGAGCTGGAGAAGCGGATCCTGGAGAAGCTCGGGGTCGGCCCGACCGTCGACGCGCCGGCCGACGACCTGTCCGACGAGCCCATCGGTGTCGACGACTTTTGATCCCGCAGTCGACCGCGAGGAACGAGCGGGCGACGTGGGCGGGATCAGGTCGAGCAAGCCGGTCGCCGAGCTTGCGAGGGGACCGTGGCGTGTCGAGACATAGCCAGACAGGGGGGTCCGAGGAACGAGGACCCGGCGTCGTTCCGTTAGGTCGAGCAAGCCCGCGGCTGAGCTCGCGAAGCCGCGTAAGGCGTGTCGAGACCCATGGGCGTTGACAGGACGCACCGTGCCGGCCCCCGGGGGGTGGGCTGGCACGGCGACGTGGCCGCGGGGGTCGCCGCCTGGACGGGCGGCGCTCCCGCGGACCCCGTCGCGCTCGGTCCCGACGCCGACCCGGAGTCGGTGGCCCGCAAGATCCTGCTCGACGCGCTGACCGGCCAGGCCCGCAGCCGCCAGGAGCTGCGAGACAAGCTCGCCAAGCGCGACGTGCCTGACGAGCTCGCCGAGCGTCTGCTCGACCGCTTCACCGAGGTCGGGCTGGTCGACGACGGCGCCTTCGCGCGGTCCTGGGTGGAGAGCCGGCAGCGCAGTCGCGGTCTGGCGCGCCGAGCCCTGGCCCAGGAGCTGCGCCGCAAGGGCGTGGACGACGAGACCGCCCGCACGGCCCTCGACGACCTCGACCCCGCCGACGAGGACGAAGCCGCCCGGGCGCTGGTGCGCAAGAAGCTGCGGACCCTGAGCGGCGTCGATCGCACCACCGCCACCCGGCGGCTGGCCGGTCTGCTGGCTCGCAAGGGCTACCCCGCGGGGATGGCGTTCTCGATCGTGCGCGACGAGCTCGGAGCCGTCGACGACGATCCGACATGATGGGTGCATGACCGCTCATCTCCACCGCCTGCCGCCCGGCCCCGTCGACCTCGGCGCGATCCCGACCGACCACACCCCTGGCTTCGACGGCGGCAAGACCAAGGGCAAGGCGGCGCTCTTCGCGTTGGGCGACCAGCTGTCCGACCTGCAGGAGCGGCTGTGGGCCGAGCGCAGCACCGGCTCGCAGCGTCGGGTGCTGCTCGTGCTGCAGGGGATGGACACCTCCGGCAAGGGCGGCGTGCTCCGCCACACCGTCGGCCTCGTCGACCCCCAGGGCGTCAAGATCACCAGCTTCAAGGCGCCGACGGCCGAGGAGCGCAAGCACCGCTTCCTGTGGCGGATCCGCAACGCCGTGCCCGAGCCCGGCTACGTCGGCGTCTTCGACCGCTCGCACTACGAGGACGTCCTCATCGTCCGCGTGCACGGCCTGGCCGAGCCGGCCACGATCGAGAGCCGCTACGACCAGATCAACGCCTTCGAGGCCGAGCTGGCCGCCGAGGGCGTGGTGATCATCAAGTGCATGCTCCACGTCTCGGCCGAGGAGCAGCGCGCCCGGCTGCTGGCCCGGCTCGACAACGAGGACAAGTACTGGAAGTTCAACCCCGCCGACATCGACGAGCGCGGGCACTGGGCCGAGTACCAGACGGGCGTACGAGATCGCGCTGGAGCGGACCAACACCGCGATCGCGCCGTGGTACGTCGTACCGGCCGACAAGAAGTGGTACCGCAACCTCGTCGTCGGCGAGCTCCTGCTCGAGGCGCTGCGCGGGATGGCGCTGCGCTGGCCGCCGGCGGACTTCGACGTCGAGGAGCAGCGGCGCCGGCTGCTCGACGAGGTGCCGCCGGCGTGATCGAGACCGTGGCGGTCACCCGCTACGTCACCCCGCTGCGCGAGGGCGGCAGCCTGCCCGGGCTGGTCGAGGGCGACGACCTCGGCACCTACGTCTGCAAGTTCCGCGGCGCCGGTCAGGGCGTGCGGGTGCTGGTCGCGGAGGTGATCGTGAGCGGGCTCGCCACCCGGTTGGGCCTGCACACGCCCCGGCTGGTGGCGCTCGACCTCGATCCGCAGATCGCCCGCTACGAGGCCGACGAGGAGGTGCAGGACCTCCTCAACGCCAGCCCGGGGCTCAACCTCGGGATCGACTTCCTGCCGGGCGCTTTCGGCTACGAGGGGGAGGCGGCCACGTCGGCCGACACTGCGGCGCGCGTCCTCTGGCTCGACGCCTTCACCGCGAACGTCGACCGCACCTGGCGCAACCCCAACCTCCTGCTCTGGCACGACGACCTCTGGGTGATCGACCACGGCGCGTCGCTCTACTTCCACCACGGCTGGTCCGGCGGAGTGGGCGACCCCGCCCGGTTCGCCGGCCAGCCCTGGGACGTCCGTGACCACGTGTTCGGCGCCCACGTCGACCGGCTGGCTGCGGCCGACGCCGCGATCGGCCTCACCGACGCCGACCTGGTGGCGGTCGTGGCCGAGGTGCCGGACGTGTGGCTGGAGCCGGTGCCCGGTGCCGAGTCGACCCGAGACCCTGCGCGCGGCGTACGTCTCGTTCCTCAGCGCCCGGCTCGCGACGCGCACCTGGCTCCCGGCAGGCGAGCGCTGCGTGAGCGCGCCGTCGCTGCCCTACCAGTACGTCGTGCTGCGCTGCGTGCCGCGCGTCGACCGCGAGGAGTTCCTCAACGTCGGCGTGGTGCTCTACTGCGAGGAGACGGCCTTCCTCGAGACCGCCTGGCAGGTCGACCGCGAACGGCTCGCCGCGCTCGACCCTGGGCTCGACCTCGACGCGGTGTGCGACGCGCTCGCGTTCGTCGACGGCGTGTGCCGGGGCGACGCGAGCGTCGGCGCCGCCGCCGGCAAACCCGCCGGCACCCGCTTCGGCTTCCTCAAGGCCCCGCGCAGCACCGTCCTGCAGACCGGTGCCGTGCACGGCGGAGTCACCACCGACCCCGCTCGCCAGCTCCAGCACCTGCTGGAGCGGCTGGTCGGCTAGACCGGCACCAGCTCGACCGCGCCCACGGCGTACCTGGCCAGGATCGTGCGAGCCACCGCCTCGTGGACGCCGAGCGGCTCGGCCACCGCGACCGCACCGGCCTCGAGCGCGAGCTCCTTGGCCCGGTCGGGCAGGAAGCCCGGGGCCAGGAACAGTGAGGCGACCGCGATGTGGCGTCGACCCTCCTTGCGGAAGGCGCGCACCGCCTCACCGGTGGCCGGCGGGGCCGCCGAGGCGAACGCGGCGGTCACCGGCAGCTTGTGGTGGGAGCCCCACAGGCGGGCCAGACGGGCCACCGACTGGTTGGCCAGGGAGTCGCTCGAGCCGGCGGCGGCCAGCACCAGCGCGTCGAGCTCGCGCACCCGAGCGGCCTTGAGCGCCTCACGCATCCGGACGTCGAGGACCTCCAGGAAGCTGGCCTCGAGGCCGAGGATCGAGGTGGCGCGGACCTGGACGTTGTCGTGGCGGGCGCCGGCCTCGGCCACCGCGGCGGGCACGTCGACGTTCGCGTGGTGGGCGTCGGTGAGCAGCAGAGGGACGACCACGACCTCCTCGAAGTGCGCACGCGCGAGCTTGTCGACGACGGTGTTGAGCGTCGGCTTGGCGAGGTCGAGGAACGCGGTCTCGATGCGGAGGTCGGGGCGGAGCTTGCGGACCTCGTCGATGAGGGCCGTGATCGTCGTCTTGGACCGCGGGTCACGACTTCCGTGAGCCAGAGCCACCAGTGCAGGAGCGGCCATCAGCGCGGCCTCCTCTCGTTGTTCACCTTCGGGGTGGGGCAACCGACGACGTTGTCGATCTGCGTGGGGGAGCGGGTCATCGGTGGATCCCGCACTCGGTCTTGGCGGTGCCGGCCCAGCGGCCGCTGCGCGGGTCCTCGCCCGGCGCGACGCGGCGTGTGCAGGGGCACAGCCGATGGAGGGGTAGCCGTCGTACGCGAGCGGGTTGACCAGCACGCCGTGCCGCTCGATGTAGCGCTCGACGTCGTCGTCGGTCCAGCGGGCCAGCGGGGACACCTTGACCTTGCCCTTGCGGGCGTCCCAGCCGACGACCGGTGCGATGACGCGGTTGTGGGTCTCGGCTCGGCGCAGGCCGGTGGCCCACGCGTCGTACTCCTGGAGGCTCTCCTGGAGCGGCAGCACCTTGCGGAGCTGGCAGCACAGGTCGGGGTCGCGCTTGTAGAGCTCCGCGCCGTACTCGGCGTCCTGCTCGGCGACGGTCTGGACCGGGGTGATCGGGATCAGGTTCACGTTCATCGTCGCGCCGACCGCGTCGGCGGTACCGATCGTCTCCGCGAAGTGGTAGCCGGTGTCGAGGAAGACCACGTCGACACCCGGCGCGACCCGCGAGGCCACGTGCGCGAGCACCGCGTCGCCCATCGAGGAGGTGATGCAGAAGCGCTTGCCGAAGGTGGCAACGGCCCACTCGACGATGTCCTCGGCCGGGGCGAGCTCCAGCTCGGCTCCGACGTGGGAGACCAGCTCGCGGAGCTCCTCGGGGCTGCGGCCCTCGGTGTGGGTGCCCTTGAAGTTCCGGGCCAGGTTGGTGGTCACGGTGGTCATCGGGGTCCCCGCGGCGTTGTCGGACGGAGGAGCGAAGCGGGGGAGTTCGGGAACGTCGTGGGGTGAGTCATCGTTCGACCGCCTTGGGCCGTACCAGGCCGAGCATCTTCACGGTGAAGGCCCGCAGACAGCCGCGGCACTCCCAGGATCCGTGGCCCTCCTCGGACGGTGGTTCCTGAGGAGCCGAGGAACGAGGCGTCTCGAAGGGCCAGAGGTCCTGCTCGCCGCAGTAGGGGCAGTAGAAGGGGACGGCGCGCTCGCTCACGAGGCCACCGCCTGAGCCCGGCGGTCGAGCTTGTCCCGTCGGTCGAGCTTGTCCCGTCGGTCGAGCCTGTCGAGACCTTCGCCGCGCAGCAGGTCCTCGTCGGCGCGCGCCACCCAGGTCGCGAACGATTCGTCGCCGTTGCGGTCGGCCAGGAAGTGGGTGACCACGGCGGTGATGTAGTCGTCCAGCCCGGCGCTGGTGACCTTGTGCGCCCGCAGCTTGCGGCCGAAGTTGGCCTGCAGACCGGTGGCGCCGCCCAGGTGCACCTGGAAACCCTCGACCTGGCGGTCGCCGTCCATCACCAGCTGGCCCTTGAGGCCGATGTCGGCCACTTGCGTGCGTGCGCACGCATTGGGGCAGCCGTTGACGTTGACCGTGATCGGCACGTCGAGGTCCGGGAAGCGACGCTCGAGCTCGGCGACCAGGTCACGGGCCCGGTTCTTGGTGTCGACGATGGCGAGCTTGCAGAACTCGATGCCCGTGCACGCCATCGTGTTGCGCCGCCAGCCGGAGGGACGTGCCGAGAGGCCGAGCTCGTCGAGCCCGGTCAGCAGGTCGTCAGCCACCGCGGGGTCCACGCCGACCAGCACGATCTTCTGGTACGGCGTGAGGCGGGCGCCGGCGACGGCGTACCGCTCCATCAGGTCGGCGAGCTGGACGAGCATGGTGCCGGACACGCGGCCCGCGGTCGGAGCGATCCCGACGTACAGCTGGCCGTCGTGCTGGGTGTGTACGCCGATGTGGTCGCGGTGGCCGACCGGCGAGGCGGGGGAGTCGCAGGAGACCAGCGGGCGCTGGAGGTACTCGTTCTCGAGCACCTCGCGGAACTTCTCGACGCCCCAGTCGGCGACCAGGAACTTCAGCCGGGCGCGCGAGCGCAGCCGACGGTAGCCGTAGTCGCGGAAGATCGAGATCACGCCCTCCCAGACGTCGGCGACCTCGTCGAGCGGGATCCAGACGCCGAGCTTCTGGGCGAGCATCGGGTTGGTCGAGAGGCCGCCGCCGACCCAGAGGTCGAAGCCGGGGCCGTGCTCGGGGTGGACGGTGCCGACGAACGCCACGTCGTTGGTCTCCGGCGAGACGTCGTGGCTCGGGTGCCCGGTCAGCGCGGTCTTGAACTTGCGGGGCAGGTTCGAGAAGTCGGGGTTGCCGAGGTAGCGGCGCTGGATCTCCTGCAGGGCGCTGGTGCCGTCGATGATCTCGTCGGCCGCGACGCCGGCGACGGGGGAGCCGAGGAACGGTCGCGGTGAGTCGCCGCAGGCCTCGAGGGTGGACATCCCGGCGTCCTCGAGCCGCTGCCAGATCTCGGGCACGTCCTCGATCCGGATCCAGTGGTACTGGATGTTCTCGCGGTCGGTGACGTCGGCGGTGTCGCGGGCGAAGTCGACGCCGATCGTGCCGAGGGCCCGGACGGTGGCCGATGACAGCAGCGCACCGTCGGAGCGGACCCGCATCATGAAGAACTCGTCGTCGAGCTCCTCCTCCTCGAGCATCGCCGTCTTGCCGCCGTCGAAGCCGGGCGCGCGCTGGGTGTAGAGGCCCATCCAGCGGAAACGGCCGCGCAGGTCCGCAGGGTCGATCGAGGCGAAGCCGCGCTTGGAGTACACGTGCAGGATCCGGTCACGGACGTTGAGCGGGTCGTCGTCCTTCTTGGACTGCTCGTTCTTGTTCAGCGGCTCGGTGTAGCCGAGCGCCCACTGACCCTCGCCGCGCTTGGGGCGCGGGATCTCGGTCCGGGAGGCCGGCGAGGCGGAGTAGCGCTGGTCAGACATGGGTGTCGGTCCTTGGCTGGGGTGCCGCGCGCGACGTTGGGCGCTGGGCTGACGAATAGGGGCGGCGGTCAGCGAGGCCAACAGATCATGCTGCGCGTACGACCGAGGTCCACATGGCGGCGTACCACCAGGTGCGTCTCGTACGCGCGGCTGATCATGGGGCAAGTCTCACGGGGTGGACCCCCCTTCCACAAACCGGAATCCCATGGAGTGAGACGCCATGCCAACATGTGAGACACCAGGCTGCTGGGTGTCAGCTCCCCGCGGCCAGGTCGCGGGCGGCGGTGAGCGCCGCCGACGCGTCGCCGACCGCACCGGTACGACGTACCAGGTCGGCCACCACTCGGCTCAGCGCGCCGGCCACCTCGCCGGGCTCCACCACCTCGCGATGCAGCACGACGCCACCCACGACGTGGAGCAGCGTCGGCGGGCTGGTGACCGACCAACAGTTCTCCGCACCGAGCCAGATCGCCGCCGGCACGGCGGGGCGCAGGAAGCCCTTGGGCACCGCGGGCGTCTGCCGCGTGCCGGGCAGTCGGGCCAGCAGGTCGGTGACGGCCTCGATACCAGCCGTGTCGACCGTCGCCTGGAGAACGGTCGCGACCGCGGCCGGGTCGGTGGGATCGACGTACCCCTCGGGGAGGGAGGCGCTCACCGGAGCGGCAGGACGAAGGTCGGGTCGAAGCCGTCGGCCTCGCCGACCTTGCGCACCGCCGTGCCGGAGGTGAAGAACTCCAGCGTGTGGGTGCCCCACATCCACTCGCTGGCGGTCCACTCGACGCCGGTGATCCCGGTGGCCTGGACCCGCTCGGCCTCGGCCTGCATCCGGCTCAGGGCCGTCTCGCGGGCGTCGTAGTAGCCCTGCGTCCACTGCGGCATCTCGATGTTCTGCCCGATCTGCCGCAGCGTCTGCATGAACCCCTGCGCGGCGACGTGCCAGACGCACACCCCCATCACGAACTCCACGGGGGCGTGGCCGGTCTTGAGCAGTGTGTAGAAGTCCTGCACGTCGAGGTGGCTGCTGAACGGCGCGCCGTCCGGGCGGCGCAGGGCGCCGGGGTTGTCCTTGGAGATGATCGAGGTGCCGACGGCGATGAACTCGATGTGCTCCGAGCTCACGCCGTGCTGGCGGAAGGTGAGCCGAGTTCCGACCACCCCGTCGGCCCCGACCTGCGCGGCCTCGGCCAGCATCCGGCCCATCGCGTTGGTGCGGGCGGTGTACATCGCCTGCGAGAGCACCCCGAGCTCGGTCGACTGGCGGAGGTTCTGCTGCTGCCAGCCGATGTGGTAGACCGAGCTCCCCATCACGAACTCCAGCGGCCGGTAGCCGGCCGCGTCGAGCAGCGCGAACTCGCTGACCGAGAGGTCGGAGGTCCAGACCTTCCCGGACTCGGCGAGGCGGGCCGAGGCCACGGAGTCGGGCGCGAGATCGGTCATGCCTGCGAGCCTAGCGACGGGTCATCGGCCTAGGCTGCTGCCCATGAGTGACGCCCCTTCCGCTGAGACCCTGGCCAAGACCGCTGCCACCGCCTACGACGCGGCGCTGGAGGTGATCGGGGCCGTCGAGCCGCGGATCGCCGAGGCCACCCGCCAGGAGCTGACCGACCAGCGCGGCTCTCTGAAGCTGATTGCGAGCGAGAACTACGCCTCGCCCGCGGTGCTGCTGACGATGGGCACCTGGTTCTCCGACAAGTACGCCGAGGGCACCATCGGCCACCGCTTCTACGCCGGCTGCCAGAACGTCGACACCGTCGAGACCATCGCAGCCGAGCACGCCCGCGAGCTGTTCGGCGCGCCGTACGCCTATGTGCAGCCGCACTCGGGCATCGACGCCAACCTGGTCGCTTTCTGGTCGATCCTGGCCCACCACGTCGAGACGCCTGCCCTCGAGCGGCTGGGGGCCAAGAACGTCAACGAGCTGAGCGAGGCCGACTGGGAGACGCTGCGTCACGAGTTCGGCAACCAGCGGTTGCTGGGGATGTCGCTGGACGCGGGCGGTCACCTGACTCACGGCTTCCGGCCGAACATCAGCGGCAAGATGTTCCACCAGCAGCAGTACGGCACCGACCCCGAGACCGGGATGCTCGACTACGACGTGGTGCGCGCGAAGGCGAAGGAGTTCAAGCCGCTGGTGCTGATCGCCGGCTACTCGGCGTACCCGCGGCGGGTGAACTTCGCGAAGATGCGCGAGATCGCCGACGAGGTCGGCGCGACGCTGATGGTCGACATGGCCCACTTCGCCGGGACTGGTCGCCGGCAAGGTGTTCACCGGCGACGAGGACCCCGTGCCGCACGCCCACATCACGACCACCACGACGCACAAGTCGCTGCGCGGGCCGCGCGGCGGGATGGTGCTGGCGCAGGAGGAGTACGCCGCCGACGTCGACCGCGGCTGCCCGATGGTCCTCGGCGGACCGCTCTCGCACGTGATGGCGGCGAAGGCGGTGGCCCTCGCCGAGGCGCGTCAGCCGTCGTTCCAGACCTATGCGCAGGCGATCGCTGACAACGCCAAGTCGCTGGCCGAGGGGTTCCTGAAGCGCGGCGCCACCCTGGTCACCGGCGGCACCGACAACCACATCGTGCTGCTCGACGTCTCGTCGTTCGGTTTGACCGGTCGGCAGGCCGAGTCGGCGCTGCTCGACGCCGGCGTGGTCACCAACCGCAACTCCGTCCCGGCCGACCCGAACGGTGCCTGGTACACCTCGGGCATCCGCCTCGGCACCCCGGCGCTCACCACCCGCGGCTTCCGCGCCGACGACTTCGACCGGGTCGCGGACCTGATGGTCGACGTGCTCCGCAACACCGAGCCCGGCAGCACCAAGGCGGGCACGCCGTCGAAGGCGTCGTACGTCCTCGGCGACGGCGTCGCCGACCGGGTCAAGGCCGCCAGCGCCGAGATGCTCGACGCCCACCCGCTCTACCCGGGCCTCGACCTCGCCTGACCGTTGAATTGGCCCTCCGGGCGCGTTCACTTGGCCGTTGCGGTTTTAAACGAGCCCGGAGGGCCAACTCAACGAACCCGGAGGGCCAACTCAACGAGCCCGGAGGGCCAACTCAACGAGCCCGGAGGGCCAACTCAACGAGTCGGAGTCGCCCGCTGCATGAACATCCAGCGGTGACCCTCGAGGTCCTCGGTGCGGTAGAGCCGCGCCGGGCCGTCCTCGATCTCGGACAAGGTCGGAGCGCCGGCGGCCACCGCGTGCGCGTAGTGCGCGTCGATGTCGTCGACGTAGACCAGCGCACCGTCCACGACGTACGGCGGGGTCAGCCAGGCGTCCGCGGCCGCGCAGTGCTGCCGATGGGCCGTGGGGCTCTCGTACGAAGGGTTGGTCGAGGCGATCATCACCAATCCGTCGCCTGCTCGCAGCTCGCCGTGAGCCACCCGTCCGTCGTCGTCGAGCCAGCGCGTCTGTTCCTCGAAGCCGAAGGCCTCGACCAGCCAGTCCATGGCCGCCGGGCCGTCGGCGTAGGTGAGCATGGGGACGACGTCAGTCACAAGAGCCTCCTCGAGCAGGTCGCCTCCAGTGTGCCGCCAGACGCGGAGGGGTAATAGTCGAGTGAAACAGTCGACTATGGTGGTCCGGTGACCACGACTGCTGCCTCGGGCCTCAGCGTCCATGCCCGGTACGGCGATGAGGCGCTGGCCCCGCTGGCGCTGACCAACGAAACCCTGGCCGTCCAGCTCGCCCACCGGTCGGTGCGGTCGTTCCGGCCCGACCCGGTGACCGACGAGCACCTGGAGGCGATGGTGGCGGCGGCGCAGTCGGCACCGTCGTCGTCCAACCTCCAGGCCTGGAGCGTCGTCGCGGTCCGCGACCCGGCGCACAAGAGCCGGCTCGCAGCGCTTGCCGCGGAGCAGAGCTTCATCGACGACGCGCCGTTGCTGCTGGTCTGGCTGGCCGACCTGGGGCGGGCGCGCCGCCTGGCTGAACGACACAGAAGGCCGCTCGACGGAGCCGACTACCTCGAGTCGACCTTTTTGGCCTTCCTCGACGCCACACTCGCGGCCCAGAACGCCATCGTGGCCGCGGAGTCGTTCGGGCTCGGCACGGTCTGTGTGGGCGCAATGCGCAACCATCCCGAGGAGGTCGCCCGCGAGCTCGGCCTCCCGCCCCACGTCTTCGCCGTCTTCGGGCTGGCGGTGGGCTGGCCCGACCCCACCGAGCGGGCCGGGGTGAAGCCGCGGTTGCCGCAGTCGGCAGTCCTCCACCGCGAGCGGTACGACGCCCCGCTCGCCGACGCCGGCATCGAGGGGTACGACGAGCGGCTCCGCGCCTACAACCAGAGCGTCGGCCTCCCCGGCGCCTGGACCGAGCGGGTCCTGCGACGGCTGGAAGGCCCGGGCAGCCTGGCGGGCCGCGACCGGATCCGCGACGCCCTGGTCGGGCTCGGCCTGCCCTCGCGCTAGAGGACCGGCGTCGCCCGCGCGACGATCGCCGCGAGATCGGTGACGGGGGAGGAGAGGGTCCCGTAGGTGCCGTCGTACGACGTGCCGAGCCGGGATCCGCAGAACGCGTCGGCGACCTCTGCCGGAGCGAAGCGCACCAGCAGGGCGCCCTGCAGGCAGGCGGCCATCCGGCCGGCCAGCCGCCGAGCGCCGACTTCCAGCGAACCGGTCTCGCCCAGCAGCTCCAGGGTGTCGTCGACGGCCCGGTCGAGGCGGGCGTCGCCGCCGCGTGCGTGCCCGACCTCGGTGATCCAGGCCGCCAGCGCCTCCGGCTCGCGGGCCAGCGCGCGCAGCACGTCGAGGGCGTTGACGTTGCCCGACCCCTCCCAGACCGAGTTCAGCGGCGCCTCGCGGTAGCGCAGCGGCAGCCCCGACTCCTCGACGTACCCGTTGCCGCCGAGGCACTCCAGCGCCTCCGCCACGAAGCCCGGCGTGCGCTTGCAGACCCAGAACTTCGCCAGCGGCAGCGCGATCCTTCGCAGCGCGGCCTCGTGCGGGTCGTCGTTGGCGTCGACGGCCGCGGCGAGCCGGACCGCCAGCGCGGTGGCGGCCTCCGCCTCGACCGCGAGGTCGGCGATCACGTTCTGCATCAGCGGCTTGTCGGCGAGCAGGCCGCCGAACGCCGACCGGTGCGCGACGTGCCACGACGCCTCGTTGAGGGTGTGCCGCATCAGGGCCGTGGAGCCGAGCACGCAGTCGAGCCGGGTGGCAGCCACCATCTCGATGATCGTGCGCACGCCGCGACCCTCGTCGCCGAGCCGCACCGCGACGGTGCCGTCCAGCTCGAGCTCGGCCGAGGCGTTCGCCCGGTTGCCGAGCTTGTCCTTGAGCCGGACGATGTCGAGCTGGTTGCGCGTCCCGTCCGGCAGGGCGCGCGGCACCAGGAAGCACGACAGCCCGTCCGGCGCCTGGGCCAGCACCAGGAACACGTCGTTCATCGGCGCCGAGGTGAACCACTTGTGACCGTGCAGGGTGTACTCGCCGTCGACCCCGGTCGTCCGCGCTTCCGTGACGTTGGCGCGGACGTCGGAGCCGCCCTGCTTCTCGGTCATGCCCATGCCGGCCAGGGCGCCCAGCTTGTCGGCGACGGGACGGATGCCCGGGTCGTACGTCGTGGAGGCGAGCGCCGGCACCCACTCCTTGGCCAGCCGCTCGTCGACGCGCAGCGCCGGGACCGCGGCGTACGTCATCGAGATCGGGCAGCCGTGGGCCGGGTCGGTGTGCGACCACGCCATGAAGCCGGCGGCGCGACGTACGTGCGCGTGCACGGAACCCGCCGCCTGCTGCTCCCAAGGGGCGGCCTGCAGGCCGTGGCCGACGGCCCGCTCCATCAGCCAGTGCCACGACGGGTGGAAGACGACCTCGTCGATCCGGTTCCCATACCGGTCGTACGGCGTGAGCTCGGGCTCGTGCCGGTTGGCCAGGCGACCGTGCTCCCGCGCCTCGGCGCTGCCGGCCCCGGCGCCCAACGCCACGAGGTCGTCGACGACGTCCGCACCGGCGTGGCGGGTGACCGCCTCCACCAGCGCAACGTCCGCGGTGACGACATTGTGGCCGACCAGCGGCGGCGGTTGGTTGGTGGCTGCCCGGTTCGCTGCCGTCATGTGGTTACCGTAGGCCCATGCCCGGAGCCGAGCCCCCGCGCCCAGCGGTGGGCCCGGCAGACCAGCCCGAGCAGGGGTTCACCTGGCCACCCTGGGTGCTGCGGACCCGCGAGACGACCTGGCGGATCATCGTCTCGACCGTCGGCTCCTCGATGCGCTACCGCGTCACCGGGCTCGCTGCCGAGGCGGCGTTCTTCACGGTCCTCTCGGTGCCGCCGCTCATCTTCGCGCTCGCCGGTGCGATCGGCTACGTCACCCAGTCCTTCAGCCCCGACCAGGTCGACCACGTGCGGACGGCGATCCTCGACCTCTCCTCCCGCTTCCTCACCGACTCGGCGGTCAACAAGGTGATCCAGCCGACCATCGACGACGTGCTCAAGGGCGGCCGCTTCGACGTGATCTCGGTCGGGTTCGTGCTGGCGCTCTGGTCGGGGTCGCGGGCGATGCACGTCTTCGTCGACACCATCACGATCATGCACGGGCTCGGCGGCCACCGGGGGATCGTCAAGACCCGCGCCCTGTCGTTCAGCCTCTACCTGCTGGCGATCGTCACCGGCATCGTGACGCTGCCCCTGGTCGTGGCCGGCCCCCGGCTGGTCCGCGAGGCGCTGCCGTCACGCTTGGACTTCCTGGTCGCCTTCTACTGGCCGACCGTCCTGGTGGTCTCGATCTGCTTCCTCGCCACCCTCTATCACGTGTCGATCCCGGTCCGGACCAAGTGGCGGATCAACCTGCCGGGTGCGACGTTCGCCCTGGGCGTCTGGTTGCTCGGCAGCTTCCTGCTGCGCGAGTTCCTGACCGTCACCGCTGCCGACTCGCGCTCGATCTACGGCCCACTCGCCGCGCCGATCGCCGTACTCCTGTGGCTCTACATCCTCTCGATCGCAGTGCTGGTCGGTGCCGCACTCAACGCCGCGTTCGACACCGTCTTCCCACAACAGCGCACCGCGAACGCCCGGATGGAGCTCGTGCAACGCCTCCGCCACCGCCGGGAGCGCAAGTCGGACGACGAGGAACCCGTGGACTAGATTCGCGACGTGCCGACCGAGACCGACCATCCCTCGCACGGGTACGTCGTACTCCCGGATCGGGACCGGTCGCCGTGGTGGGCGCTGAGTCAGCGCGTCCTGATCGGGATCGGGATCATCGCGTTCACGGTCCTCCTGGTCTATGCCGACCGCGGCGGCTACCGCGACTCCAACGACCCCCCGCTCCACGAGATCGGCCTGGTCGACTCGATCTACTACTCGACGGTCACCCTGAGCACGACCGGGTACGGCGACATCGCCCCGGTCTCGGACACTGCCCGGCTCACCAACGCGTTCGTGATCACGCCGCTGCGGATCGCGTTCCTGATCCTGCTGATCGGCACCACGCTCGAGGTGCTGGCCACCCAGGGACGACGCATGTTCCGCATCCAACGCTGGAGGAAGACCGTGAACGAGCACGTGGTGATCGTCGGCTACGGCACCAAGGGCCGCAGCGCCGTCGAGACCTTGGTCAACAACGGGATCGACCGCGACCAGATCGTCGTCGTCGACAAGGGCAGCCAGGCCGTCGCGGAGGCACACGCGGACGGGCTGGCAGTGGTGACCGGTGACGCGACCCGGTCGGAGGTGCTGCAGCGAGCCGGGGTGGCGGAGGCGAAGCAGGTCATCATCACCACCGACCGCGACGACTCCAACGTGCTCGCGACGCTGACCACCCGGCAGCTCAACGCCGACGCCTGGATCGTCGCCTCCGTGCGCGAGCACGAGAACGCGCCGCTGATGAAGCAGTCCGGCGCCAGCTCTGTCATCACCTCCTCGGACGCGGTCGGGCGCCTGCTGGGCCTGTCGTCGTTGTCGCCGACGCTTGGCGCGGTGATGGAGGACCTGCTGACGTACGGCGAGGGGCTCGAGGTCGCCGAGCGCGACCTTCTGGTCACCGAGGTGGGACAGCAGCCCCGGTCGTTGCCCGACCAGGTGATCGCCGTGGTCCGCGACGAGAACGTGTACCGCTACTTCGACCCCGTGGTCACCCAGCTCGCCCGCGGCGACCGGCTGATCGTCGTACGCCCGGCCAAGGAGCTGCCGTGGGCGCCGCGCCCCGGCACCCACGGCGAGGAGACCGAGGAGGACTGATGGCCGCCCGCCTCGAGAAGGCCGTCATCGAGTGCCCGGCCCCGCTCGTCCTCGCCGAGTTCTACGCCGACCTGCTGGACCTCCAGGTCATCGAGGACCGGGGCGACTTCGTCGTGATCGGTCACGAGCCGGGCATGCGCGAGCTGGCCTTCCAGCGCTCCGCGAGCCCGCCCGCCCCGTGGCCCGGGGGTGCCGCCCGCCTGCATCTCGACGTCCACGTCGACGACGTGGAGGAGGCGGAGGAGTGGGTGCTGGCACACGGCGGCACGCGAGCGCCGGGCTCACCCGAGACCGGCTACCGCGTCTTTCTCGACCCGGTCGGCCACCCGTTCTGCCTCATCCACGGCCGCACGAAAGCCTCCGACCCGCGCTGGCGCGACTGAGTCCTCAGCGCTCTGCTGCGGCGAGCGCCTCGCGCATCGTCTCGGCGGTCACCTGCCGGCCGCTGTCGGCGGGCGGCGGGAACGCCCCGCTGGTGTCGGTGCTGTAGGGGCGGCCGTACGCCGGCGTACCGACGTCGAAGCGCCAGCTGTCGGCGAGCGAGCCGGCGTCGTAGGCGTCGTACCCGATGCTGTCGAGGAACTGGCCGACCGCGGCCTTGGCCTCAGTGTCGTCCCCGGCGATGGCGAGGACGGACCGCTCAGGGCTCCCGGCCGGCCGCTGCAGCGAGCCGAGGTGCAGGAAGTTGATGTTGTTGAAGCTCTTGACCAGCCGGCTGCCGGGGAGCTGGGACTGCACGAGCTCGCTGGTCGTCGCGGACTGGCTGTCGAGGGCGGCGATCTGGCCGTCGCGCTGCGGGTAGTAGTTGGAGGTGTCGATGACGACCTTGCCGCGGAGCGCCTCGGCCGGCACCTGGTCGACGTTCTTGAGCGGGATGGTGAGGACGACGAGGTCGCCGGCCTCGGCGGCCTCCTGGGCGGTAGCCGCCCGCGCGCGCGGGCCGAGGTCGTCCGCGAGGTCCTGGAGGGTCTCCGGGCTGCGGCTGTTGCTGAGGACGACGTCGTGCCCTGCGTCCACTGCGAGCCGTGCGACGGTGCTGCCGATGTGTCCGCTGCCGATGAGTCCGATGGTGGTCATGGTCGGCGCAACTGCCGATGGCGAGCGTTCATTCCGGCGCGTAGCGCAGACATATGAAAAGCCGGGAAGAGTGTCGTCAGCTCCGTGGCATGGTGGGCCCGCATCCACGAAAGCGTCTCTTCCCGGCTCGTCCTCGACCCTAGGTCGTCACGAGGTGCGGCCGTCGAGCCCGAAGTCCCTCAGCAGGTGACCTTGGTCCCTGATCGACGTAGCCCCCGCGGGACGACCATCGAGTCGATCGGTCAGGCGGCTCAGCTGCTGGTGACCTCCCGCTGACGAGAGGCCTGCCGGTCGACCGGTGCCCGCCCGGGCTCGCGACGCACAAACCCGGGCGGGCCCCTCGGTCTCTCTCGCGCCTCAGGTCGAGGTGGATCCCTGGGTGGGGAGCGGAACGGTCGGCGACTCGTCGTCCTCGCCGCCGGAACCGACCGCGCCGGCCGCCCGGCCGGTGCCGACGAGCACCTGGATCGCGGCGAGCAGTACGACGACGAAGAGGGCCGCCCAGAAAAGGCGCCACCCCGACACGTTGTTGCCCCACAGCAGCACGACCAGGCCGAGCACGCCGACCACGATCCGCAGCCAGAGGGCGTTGGCGAGCGTCCAGCGGCCGGCGCCGGCCGCTGGGGTGCCCGCGAGCGACGCGCCGACCGACTCCAGGCCGCGAGTGATCGTCGTACGGACGGCGGTCCCCAGCCTCGTGCCGCCGGCGAACCAGCCGATCACCACCAGGATCAGCCCGAGCCAGAGCAGCACCCGCTGGCCGCGCTCGAGGTAGGACAGCAGGGTGTCGTAGAAGATCGTGCTCGCCGGACCGAACACCGTGCCGGAGAGCTGGTTGACGAACAGCTGCCGGCCGATCGAGAGGGCCAGTGCCAGCAGGAGGGCGTTGGCCGCGATCAGGACGCCGATCACGACCGTGGTGCGCGGCTTGCGGCGCGAGAGCAGCAGGCCGCCGAGGTAGAGCAGCGCCACGACCACGAGGAGCCACTTGGCGACCGGGTTGGTGAAGGCGTAGATGGTGCGGACCTGCTTCAGCTGCGGCGACTCCAGCAGCACGATCTGCTGGTCCGCGGCCGGGATCGGGGGAGCGTTCTGCACGAAAGTGAGCCCGCGGTCGACGAGCTGCTGCTTGACCTGGTCGACGACGGTGGCCAGGTCGAGCACCACCTGTCCGCCCTGCACCGACACGGCTCCAGAGCCACCTCCCTCCAGCACCTGGACGAGCCGCTGCTGAGCCCGGGTGTTCGCGGCCAGCCACAGCTCGCGGAACGCGTCGGAGGCGATGAAGTTCTGCACCTGCGTCTGGATCAGCCCGTTCACCGCGCCGGCGAGCGGCCCGATCAGCAGCTGTAGCTTGGGCCGGTCCTGGATGACACCGGAGAACGCCTGGTTGAGCAACGCCTGGACGTCGACCTGCTCCTGGATGGCGTCGGTGACCTTGGTGGCGATCGCGGTCTGTACCTCGGGTGAGTCCACGAGGGGGCCGACCGTCGCGACGTACCGGCTGCCGTCGTTGATGGTGCGCTGTCCCCAGTAGGCGATCCCCGCAGGCACGGTCAGCACCGCGGCGAGGACGAGGCACACCACCGCCGCGACGGCTCGTCCCCGGGAGCTGGCGGGGTCCGCGGGAACCCGGTCGTCCGTAGTGGGTGCTGGTGCGGCCTCGGCCATCAGTTCTCCTGTTCGGGGTGCCCGAGTGGGCAGGTCAACGGCGGCCTTCGCCCATCTCCGAGCCGTGCACCGTCAGCGCCAGGATCACGGTGACGTCGAGCGCGATCATCATCAGGGACCACAACGGGTACGCCGCCAGGAAGCCGACGTTGATGACCGCGCTGACCAACGCCAGGATCACCCCGACGGTGCGGGCCCAGAGCTGGCCCGTGAAGAGGCCCACGCCGGCGGCCGCGATCAGGATGCCGCCGAGCAGGTGGACCCAGCCCCACGTCGTGTAGTTGGCGTGCACCACCAGGCCGTTGCGGCCCACCAGGAAGTAGTCGCTGTTGAAGAGGGCGACCAGGCCCTGGATGGCGTGAAAGATGCCGAGCATCACCATGATCGTGCCGGCGAACGCGATCCAGCCGGTCCAGGCCGAGCCCGCGCTGTCGTCCCAGTGCGCCGAGCGCTGATCCTGGGGGTTGGGGGACGAGATGGGTGGGATGGACATCGTTCCTCCTGGCGACGTGATGGCGATGCAGCCAGGGTGGCCTGCGCCACCCGTGGTCGGCATCACCCGACGCGGGTGACGACTCGCCGTACCGCACGCGGAGGGTGGACGCGCGAACGCGCCCCGCTCGGCCCGAGTGCGAGGCGCGTTCACCCGGCATGGAGTCCGGGGCGGTCGTCGGCATGCGCCGTCGAACGCCCTCGCATCGTGGCTGGCACCACGGCCCCTGTCCTCACCTCTACGGGCGGCAGGAGTGGCGTGCGGGCCTATCTCCGAGCCGCGCGCGGGTGTACCTTGCGGGGAATCGGCGCCCCGTGATCTCGCGGGGGCTTACGCAGTCCGCGGGGCGCACTCGGCCGCCTTTCCGCGGCGGTAGGGTCCGCGCGTGAAAACCGGCGGGCGGCCGAGCGCGATCGGGATCGCACCCGCCGACGTCGTCGACGTCCTGGTGTACGTCGTGGTGCTCAACCTGGCGGTCGAGTACGTCCCCTCGGTGATCAGCGGGCTTCACCCTTCACTGCTCACTGCCGTCAGCGGACCCGTGTAGGCGCTCAGAGCGCCGTGCGGCCCCGTGGTGGTCGCGTCGGGGAACGCCGCGGGCGCCGACGTGGGCGTTGCTAACGTGCCCGAGGCGAGATGGGGACTTCTTTCCCTGGCCTGAACAGTGGTTCGGTTTCTGATCCTGGAGCGGCCATGGTAGGGGATCGCGCGGTCCCTGGAAGCGTGGCATTGGGGGGCGTAGCTAACCCACCAGCAAGGCCCCCGCTCAGCGAGCGGGGGCCTTGTCTGACCTATCTAGGCACCGGCGGACTCAGACCGGGCATGACGATGCCCGTCGACCACGGGGACGGTCGGCGGACATCGACGGAAAGGCTAGCTTCGCGTGACGGCGTGGCTCGATTTGCGACTGACGTGACGGTCCACACACGAGGAAGCCCGGCGGGGTGAGCCCCAAGGCACATGAGGAGTTTGGACAGTCCCGTCACTCCCCTGTTCGTGACGGGACGTCTCCAGACTGGCGCCCCGCGCGCTGCTTGAGCGGCGGGGCGCCCACCTTCGAGGTCAACCGGCTGAGGTCCGAAGGCGTGCAGAGACGGTACGACTGGCGTGGGGTCTCTCTCCACACCCTCGTGGGTGGGATGCCGAAGCCCTAGCCGGGGGTCACCAGCGAGCTTGGGGAGGCGCAGGTCAGAGGCGCTGCTCGCGTAGGTACCGCTCGCGCTCCTTGCCCATCTCGAAGGCCTGGTTGGCTGCGTCCTCGACCCAGTCGTCCATGGTCGACCCGGCCAGACGAAAGCCAGAGAGGTGCGGCCGAAAGGTGCGCGTCGGGCCTCGCGCAGCATCGTCGCCATCTCGCGCAAGTGCTCGACGGTCTCGCGGGTCGCCGGGTGCTCCAGGGCCCCGTGGCGGCCGATGAACACCATGACGTGGTGCGGCTGGTCCGGTCCTACGTAGAGACCCGCGGAGTCGCCCAGCGGCCCCGGCAGATGGGCGAGGTCACGCTTTGGTCTCCGGGCTCCATGAAGACCTCGCCGGCGTGGTCGAGTTGCACCAGGACGGGCAACCGTACAGCGGGCGGTCCTGGTTGGTGATGGTCTCGGTGGTGGTCACGTGCAGTCCCTTCGACAACGGGACTGTTGGACACGTGGCCGACACGCGAACGAATGAGAACAGCCCCTGAGTCTGCTCCGATGCAGGTCAGGGGCTGTTCGTGCTGGTGGGCGATACTGGGTTTGAACCAGTGACCTCTTCCGTGTCAAGGAAGCGCGCTACCGCTGCGCCAATCGCCCGTGGAACGGTGTTCTGCGAGGTGGGTACGGGATTTGAACCCGTGTACACGGATTTGCAGTCCGTTGCCTCGCCTCTCGGCCAACCCACCGCTGGATGGGCTCGAGACCCGCTCCGAGCGGACGACGAGGCTCGAACTCGCGACCTCAACCTTGGCAAGGTTGCGCTCTACCAACTGAGCTACGTCCGCTTGCTTCCCCGCACCCGAAGGCGCTCCCGGAGACGCGAAGAGAACCATAGCCGATGCCCTCGGGACCACCAATTCGGGTGCGGCACGGGTAGTTTCGGCCCATGCGCACGTGGGTGAACGGCCGACTTCTCAGCGATCCGGAGGCCCCGGTGATCGGCGCCAGGGACCACGGGCTGACCGTCGGAGACGGTGTCTTCGAGGTGCTCAAGGTGGTCGATGGGCAGACGTTCGCGCTCGACCTGCACCTCGCCCGCCTCGCCCGCTCGGCGCAGGGGCTCGGCCTGCCGGAGGTCGACCTCGCGGAGGTACGACGTGGGGTCGCGGCGGTCCTGGACGGCGAGCCGCTGACGCTCGGTCGCGTCCGGATCACCTGGACCGGTGGCCCGTCGCCGCTCGGCTCCGACCGAGGAGAAGGCCCGCCGACGCTGGTGGTCGTGGCCGCGCCGATGGACCCCTGGCCCGACACCACCGCGGTCGTGACCGTGCCCTGGCCCCGCAACGAGCGGGGCGCGCTCGCCGGCCTCAAGACCACGTCGTACGGCGAGAACGTGCGGGCCCTGGCCCGGGCCCGTGAGGCGGGCGCCAGCGAGGCGGTCTTCGCCAACCTGCAGGGCCACCTCTGCGAGGGCACCGGCACGAACATCTTCTACGTCGTCGACGGCGAGCTCCGCACGCCGACGCTGGCGGCCGGCTGCCTGGCCGGGATCACCCGCCACCTGATCCTCGAGTGGTACGGCGCCACCGAGGTCGACGAGCCCATCGAGATCCTGGCCGAGGCGAGCGAGGCGTTCCTGGCGTCGACGACTCGCGACGTACAGGCCATCGCCCGGTGGGACGGGCAAGATCTCGAGGCTCCCGGGCCGCTCACCACCGAGGTGCGCAAGGTGTGGCAGGAGCGCGAGGCGAAGCTGCTCAGCCGCTGACCCGGCGATGTGGTGGGCCGCAGCCCGTGCGCTAAAGTCTCGATCCGCAGTCACGAGAGCGCCGTACGCACTCTCACGGGGGCGATTGGCGCAGTGGTAGCGCGCTTCGTTCACACCGAAGAGGTCACTGGTTCGAACCCAGTATCGCCCACCCTCAGGACCCCGAGGTCTTCTCCAGCGGGATCTCGACGTGCAGCTTCGTGGCCACCTGGCCCTTCCAGTGGGCGCCGTGCGCGGTCGCCTGCCAGCCGTCCGGCAGCGAGGTCGCCGACCAGCCCTTCGGGAAGTTGACCGTCAGGTCGAGGACCTCCGGGTCGACGAGGTCCTGCGGGTCGACGTCGAGGGTGTAGGTCATCGCGGTCTTGCTGGTCACGTCGGCGGCGAACGGGACCCGGTAGCCGGCGGTGACGGTCGCCGTGGCGCCCTGCGGCAGCAGGGTCGGGTAGGTGAAGTACTTGCGGTTCACCACGTGCGGCACCTTGGGCACGTGCAGGGTCGGGGTGTCCGGCTTGCCGTCTGTGGTGACGTCGCCCAGAGACGAGAAGCGGGGCAGGAAGACGCCGATCATGGTGCCGAGATAGCGCGTCGTGTAGCCGATCTGCGGGTCCAGGCCCGGCAGCGCGTACGGCGGTGCCGCGTTGGTGACACCGACCTTGAGGTCGACCGCCGCGCTCCCGTCGGCATGCAGGTCGACCCGCGAGGCGATCTCACGATGCTGCCAGTAGTCGGTCTTGCTGCCGTTGAGGTTCTGCGTGAAGACCCCGATGTAGTCGTGCTTGGTGGGGGTCAGGTTCCCGTCGAAGCCGATCTTGGCAAAGGCGTTCTGGGCGCCGCGGTCGCGGAAGTAGAGCGCGACGTGGCGGGCCGCTGCCTCCGAGCGCAGCAGCTGGGCCTTCTGGACGAACTGCCCACCGGCCAGGAAGCGCTCGCGGAACGCCGGGATGATGGCGAGGTTGAGGGTGTGGCGCTGGGCTGGGTCCTGGAACTGGTCGTAGCTCCCGGCCAGGGTGCTGACCAGGTTGTCGGCCGTCAGCTGGCCGTAGCCCGGTACCTGCACCGGCCCGGTCAGCCGGAACAGCCCCGACAGGGCTTGCAGGTCGATGGCGAACACGCCGTCCACCTGCTGCCCGGTCTGGGCCTGCCAGGCGCGGCTGAGCTCCTCACCCGAGACCTGCCACCACGGTGAGAAGGTGGCAGAGGTGAGGCGCCGCTGCGCCGTACCGATCAGCACGTTGCCGCGCACCCGCGGCCAGTGCAGGAACGGCTGCTGCGCGTCGATCTCCGCGATCGTGTAGCTCTTGCCGAACGAGATCTTGCCGTCGGAGAACCGCAGCAGGGAGAGGGTCAGTGTCGCGCCGCCGGAGAAGCGTTGCTCGGACGGGTTCATCATCGCGATCAGGTACTGACGCGGGCCGTCCGCCCCGAGCACCGCAGGCAGTTGCTCCACCAGCGGGTCGTAGGTCTTGTACGACGTCTGGGCCGTCGTGAGCTGTGAGCCGGCCTCGTCGCGCAGCGTGGCGATCTTGGCGCCCAGGAACGGTGCGTCCGCATGGATCGCGGCGACCTCCGCCTGTGCCGCCTCCAGGTGCGGGCCGATGCTCGACACCGTCGCACTGAGCTTCTTCAACGCGGGCACGTTGACGGTGTTGCCGGTGACGAGCGTGCTGTGCGGCCCGATGGCCCCGGCGTAGGCGTCAGTGCCGAGCGCGCCGACCTGAGTCGCCTCGTCCAACGCGTTGACCAGGTGGCGGGCGTCGCCGACGACGCTGCCGAAGACGGGCACGTGGATCCACACGTCCGACCCGAACCCGTTGGCGTGGGCCTGGGCGTCCTTGATCTCGGACTGGGCGCTCGCGACGGACGTGCGGGCCGCGCCGATCTGGTGGGCCGACAGGGCGTTGTTCGCCCGCTTCAGATCTGCCTCGGCCGCCTTCGCCTCGGTGCGGGCGTGCAAAAGCGGGATGGCGAGGACGCCCAGGGCGACGATCGTCAGTCCGAGCAGCAAGAGAAGAAGGAGTATCAGCCGCCGACGACGGCGCGGCCGGGTACCCGCGAGGCGGGTGCGCGGCGCGTCGCCGGTCGGGACGTCGGGAGCCACGGGCTCGGACGTCCACTCGACCGGAGAGGAGCGCGGCTGCACGCCACGAGTAAACACTGTGCCACCTGTCGGGGGAGGTAATCCGGGCGAAGCCGCACGGGCTTCCTCGATAGCATCGCCCCGTCACCCGTCATACCCCTGAGGAGAAGCCGTGCCCGACCTGAAGATCGTCCGCATCCACGCCGACGCGCGTGAGGAGCGGGCGGTCACGACGGGCACCAAGGCCTGGGAGCTGTACGCCGATGACCCCACCGTGATCGCTGCGCGCGTCGGCGGGGCGCTGCGCGACCTGGCCTACGAGCTGCAGGACGGCGACGAGGTCGAGGGCGTCGCGATCGACAGCAAAGACGGCCACGACATCCTGCGCCACTCCACCGCGCATGTGATGGCGCAGGCGGTGCAGCAGCTGTGGCCCGACGCCAGGCTCGGGATCGGGCCGCCGGTCGAGAACGGCTTCTACTACGACTTCGACGTCGAGACCCCCTTCGTGCCTGAGGACCTCGACAAGATCGAGACCGCGATGCGCAAGATCATCAAGGAGGGACAGCGCTTCTCGCGGCGTGCGGTCAGCGATGCGGACGCGCTCGACGAGCTCCAGGACGAGCCCTACAAGATCGAGCTGATCGGGCTGAAAGGCGCCGGTCACGCGGACGAGGCCGCCGAGGGCGCGGACGTCGAGGTCGGTGCCGGCGAGCTGACCATCTACGACAACCTGCGCCGCGACGGCGAGCTGGCCTGGAAGGACCTCTGCCGCGGCCCGCACCTGCCCACCACCAAGCGGATCCCGGCCTTCAAGCTGATGCGCACCGCCGCGGCGTACTGGCGCGGCAACGAGAAGAACAAGCAGCTCCAACGCATCTACGGCACCGCCTGGGAGAGCAAGGAGGCGCTCGCCGAGCACCTGCACCGGCTCGAGGAGGCCGAGAAGCGCGACCACCGCAAGCTCGGGCGCGAGCTCGACCTCTACTCCTTCCCCGAGGAGCTCGGGCCCGGTCTGGTGGTCTTCCACCCCAAGGGCGGCGTGATCCGACGGGTGATGGAGGACTACGTCCGGCAGCGCCACATCGAGGAGGGGTTCCAGTACGTCAGCACCCCCCACATCTCCAAGGACGGGCTGTTCCACACCTCGGGCCACCTGCCGTACTACGCCGACACCATGTACCCGCCGATGGAGCTCGAGGGCGCGAAGTACCAGCTCAAGGCCATGAGCTGCCCGATGCACAACCTGATCTACCAGTCGCGCGGCCGTTCCTACCGCGAGCTGCCGCTGCGCCTGTTCGAGTTCGGCGGCGTCTACCGCTATGAGAAGTCCGGCGTGGTCGGTGGCCTGACCCGGGTGCGGGGGATGACCCAGGACGACTCGCACTCCTACGTCACCCCGGAGCAGGCGTCGGACGAGATCAAGCACCTGCTGAACTTCTGCCTCGGCCTGTTCCGCGACTTCGGGCTCGAGGACTTCTACCTCGAGCTGTCGACCCGCGACGACAAGAACGTCGAGAAGTTCCAGGGCTCCGACGAGGACTGGGCGACCGCCACCGCCGTACTCCAGAACGCAGCCGACGAGTCCGGCCTCGACCTGGTCGACGACCCCGGCGGCGCGGCGTTCTACGGCCCGAAGATCTCGATCCAGGCCAAGGACGCGATCGGCCGCACCTGGCAGCTCTCGACGGTTCAGTACGACTTCGGCCAGCCTGCGGGCTTCGGCCTGGAGTACACCGCGCCGGACGGCTCCAAGCAGCAGCCCGTGATGATCCACTCCGCCAAGTTCGGCTCCATCGAGCGGTTCATCGGCGTCCTCGTCGAGCACTACGCCGGCGCGTTCCCGCCGTGGCTCTCGCCCGTGCAGGTGCAGGGCATCCCGATCGCTGAGCGCCACAACGACTACCTGTACGACGTCGCGAAGCGGATGCAGGCGCGCGGGCTCCGGGTCGAGGTCGACGAGTCCGACGACCGGATGCAGAAGAAGATCCGCAACGCCCAGCTGCAGAAGGTGCCGTTCATGGTGATCGCGGGGGACCGCGACGTCGAGGAGGGTGCGGTGTCGTTCCGCTACCGCGACGGGCGCCAGGACAACGGCGTGCCGATCGAGGAGGCCATCGAACGGGTGGCGGCGGCGGTCGCCTCGCGCGAGCAGGTCTAGCGGACGCGCTTGGTGTACTTCCGGCACGGCGAGATGAAGTCCTCGCCGAGGGCCTGGACCGGGTAGTCGTAGTCGCCCTCGTCGGTCCAACCCTGGCGCGCGTAGAACGCCTGCGCCCGGTCGTTGCCGCGGACCACGACCAGGAACGCGACGTCGTGACCTGCCGCGGCGATCTGCCGCTCGGCCTCGGTGAGGAGCAAAGTCGCGACGGAGGTGCCGCGGAAGGCGCGCTCGACGTACACCTGCTCCGCCTCGCCCTCGTCGTTGACCATGATGAACCCGGCGACGACGCCGTCGACCTCCGCGACCGTCGTCTCATCGGTCTCGGCGATCCGGGCGCTGACGCGGTCGTGGAACGCCTCCGGGGTACGCCGCACGGTCAGCCCGTCGGGCACGCGGCCGGGGTGCACGTCGTGCCAGCCCTGGTGGAAGATCGCGGTCACGGCCTCGACGTCGTCAGCGGTCGCGGGGCGCAGGATCGGCTCGGTCACGCGCCGAGCCTAGGGGGCGCGTTCCGGCAGACGGCGGTACGTCGGTGTCACCTGGTGGAACCGGGTACCGCGATCGCGCACCGACCGCCCTCCTACAGTGTCGCCATGGCCCAGGACGCGCTGCAGCAGGACGGGATCGGTGGACCGGACGGCCTCGAGCGGCTGTGGACGCCGTACCGGATCGCCTACCTGCGCGGGGAGAACAAGCCGGCCGACGGGTCGGCGGGGGAGTGCCCGTTCTGCCGCATCCCGAAGCAGGCGGACGACGCCGCGGGGCTGATCGTCCACCGGGGTGAGCTGTCGTACGCCGTGCTCAACCTCTACCCCTACGCGCCGGGCCACCTGATGGTCTGCCCCTACCGGCACATCGCCGACTACACCGACACCGCGGCCGAGGAGGCCGAGGAGATGACAGAGCTGACCAAGACCGCGATGCGGGTGCTGCGGTCGGTGTCGAGCGCCGAGGGGTTCAACGTCGGCATGAACCAGGGGGCGGCGGGAGGTGCCGGCATCGCCCACCACCTGCACCAGCACGTCGTACCGCGGTGGGTAGGCGACCAGAACTTCATGCCCGTCATCGGGCACACCAAGACCCTGCCCCAGCTCCTCCAGGAGACCCGCGAGCTCCTCGCCGGCGCCTGGACGTGACCGACCTGGCGGAGGACGCGGCGCTCGCCGCGAGCCTGGTCCTCGAGGCGGGCCGGTTGGCCGCGCGGATGCGGGCCGAGGGCCTCTCGACGCAGCGCAAGACCTCCGTGAGCGACGTGGTCACCGCCGCCGACCGGGCCGCCGAGGAGCTGATCACCCAGCGCCTCGCGCAGGAGCGCCCGGCCGATGCCGTCGTCGGCGAGGAGGGGACCGATCGGCCCGGGACCAGCGGGAGGTCCTGGGTGATCGACCCGGTGGACGGGACCTGGAACTTCGTCCGCGGCCTGACCTGGTGGTGCTCGGCCGTCGCGCTGCGCGGGCCGGACGACGTACTGCTCGGTGCAGTCCACCACCCGCACGACGACGCCCTGTTCGTCGGCGGCCCGACCCTGCCCTCGACGCGCAACGGGGAGCCGCTCGGGCGCCTCGCCGATCGCCCGCTCGCCGAGTCGTGCGCCTCCACCTACCTCCACCCGCCGTTCTACGACGGTGCCGTCGGCGCCGCCTTCGTGCGGGCGGTCTCCGGCGTCGCCACGCTGCGGATGCTCGGGTCGGGGACCATGGACCAGATGGCCGTGGCGCAAGGTCAGATGGACGTCCTCTTCCAGCACACGGTGCCCGACTGGGACTGGTACCCCGGCATGGCGATCGTCCGGGGTGCCGGCGGGGTCACCCGACGTACGACGGCCGGCGGCGTGCAGTGGTCGGTCTCCGGCGTCCCGACGGCCGTGGCCGAGGTCTGCGCCGCCCTCGAGGCGGAGTGACGCGGTCACTCAGCCGATCGGGTAGGGGTACTCCTCGCTGCGGTGCTGGAAGTCGAGGATCGCGGTGTTCCGCACCCGGCCGTCCTGGATCTCGATGGCGCGGCTGAGGGTCTCGTCCATCTCCCACGCGTCCGGCCCCTCGAGCACCGGTCGCAGGAACGGGATCAGCGCCTCACTGATGTCCCAGGTCGCGGAGTTCCAGAGGTACGACGGGGTGTGGTCGACGGCGTAGTAGTGCACGTGGTCACCGACGTCGAACATCGGCTCGTCGAACCCGGTGGGGCGGGCCCACTCGAAGCCCATGCCCTCGTCGCACGACACGTCGACGATCAGGCTGCCGGGGCGGAAGGCGCCGAGGTCGTCGTTGGTCAGGTAGATCAAGGGGTTCGCGGGATCCTGGAGCGTGCAGTTGACCACGACGTCGCGCTCGGCCAGGAACGGCGCGAGCTCGACTCTGCCTCGGCTGGTGATGGCGTGGCTCGGACCGCCCTCGGGGTCGTGGTCGAAGTGCACGATCCGGACCGAGTGGATCGGGGACGCCACGGCGGCCACGCCCCGGGTGGTGAGCACGGCCACGTCGTGGATGCCCTGGGCGCTCAGGGCGGTCACCGCACCGCGAGCGGTGGCACCGAAGCCGATGACCGCAGCGGTGAGCCGTCGGCCGTAGTCGCCGGTGGAGCCGATCAGCTGCAGGGCGTGGAGGACCGAGCAGTAGCCCGCGAGCTCGTTGTTCTTGTGGAAGACGTGCAGCCCCACGGCCTGGTCGCTGGTCCAGTGGTTCATCGCCTCGAAAGCGATCAGGGTGAGGCTCTTGTCGATGGCGAGCTGGGTCAGCTCGGTGTCCTGGACGCAGTGCGGCCAGCCCCACAGGGTCTGGCCCTGCTGGAGGGCCGCGACGTCCTCGTGCTGCGGCTTGAGCAGCACGACCACGTCGGACTGCTCGAGGATCTCCGCCCGCGAGGCCATGCCGCCGACGAGGGGTGCCAGCTCCGCGTCCTCCCGGCCGAACGTCGCGCCGTACCCCTCCTCGAGGGTGATCCGCGCCGCCAGGTCGGGCTCGAGGCGCGCCAGGTGGTCGGGGTGGAGCGGGAGCCGGTGCTCGTTCTCCTTGGCCGACCGACCGATCACCCCCAGGCGCAGCAGGCTCACCGCTTCTTCGTCGGGTGGATCGTCTCCGACATCGTCTCGGTGTGACCCTTGGAGCGCTTCTCGGCGCGCTTCTCCTTGATCGACTTCGAGGATTTCTTGGACATGCCTTGCCGCGGCGACTTGTCGCTCATGCTGGCTCCATCGTCGGGAGCCTGAATGGCTCCGCCTTCCCACCGTACGCCCACACCGGCCGTCGGCCGGACCCTCACCGGAGCCGGAGGCGGCCCTCCTCGAAGAACGCGAGCACGGCGTCGGCGTCCCCCAGGTCGGAGATCAGGCGTGCCGCACCGAACGACCGGTTCCAGAAGTCGTCGACCGGTGGAGGAGTCCACGGCCCGACATAGGCGTACGGCGCGGGAGTGTCGCTGTCTCCGGGCGAGACGCCGTAGTTGACCTGCTCGGTGCTGATGCTGACCCCGACGTCGAAGTGCTCCGGCCACAGCACCGGCATCTCCGCGGGCTCCAGCCGGCGGAGCGCCGCGTCGCCGGCCGTCCAGGCCGCGCTGAGGGTTGCGGCCGCGGCCTCGTCCACGTGGAGGGTCTCGTCGAGGTCGACGTCGGTCCCGTCGGAGTACACGTCGTCGAGCCGCCTCGCCTCCAGACCGAGCGCCTCGGCGAGGGCACGAGGAGTCGCACCGTCGACCGGCGCCTGCACCTCGCCGCGCTGCACCGTCGTACCGATGAGGCGTACGTCGTCACCGACGGTGGTCGCGAACCCGCCGGGTACGACGCGCAGCCGCACGGTGTCTCCCACCCGGTGCTGGGGCCCGGCCAGGACGAGCTCCGCGACCCCGTGCAGGGCGCGTCGGGTCCGGGAAAGAACGTCCACCAGCACATTCTGGCCCACGCGCGCGCCGCTGAGCGCGTGGGCCGAATGGGGGAAGCAGGGTCCGGACGGCTAGCCTGCTGCCGCCATGCTCGAACGTTTCCGTCAGTTCTGGACCAATGTCTGGTCGCCGATCGGCGACCTCCTGCTGCGCCTCGGCGTCAGCCCCAACACGGTGACCGTCGTCGGCACTCTGGGGGTCTGCGCGGGCGCGCTCGTCTGCTTCCCGCAGGGCTGGCTGTTCGTCGGCGTGCTGGTCATCAGCCTGTTCGTCTTCAGCGACATGATCGACGGCTACATGGCCCGCACCAGCGGGCAGATCTCGCCCTTCGGCGCCTTCCTCGACTCCACCCTGGACCGGCTCGGCGACGCCGCGATCTTCGGCGGGCTGGCGATGTACTACGTGGGGCCCTGGCGACAACAGCTGGTGGGCCGCGCTGGCGATCTACTGCCTGTCGATGGGCTCGGTGACGTCGTACGCCCGCGCCCGCGCCGAGTCGCTCGGGATGCAGGCCAAGGTCGGGATCGCGGAGCGCGCCGACCGGCTGGTCGCGATCCTCCTCGCCACCGGGCTCGCGGACCTGCTCAGGCTGCTCGGCGTCGACGACAAGGTGATGTGGCTGATCCCGATCACGCTGGGCGTGCTGGCCGTCGCCAGCACGATCACCGTGCTCCAGCGGATCCTGGTGGTGCGCACGCAGGCGCTCGCCCTGACCCCGCCCACCGAATAGGGCCGGATCCGCGGCCCGCCGTAGGATCGGGACATGGCTGAAAGCACCACCGAGACCACAGCAGACACCGGGCCGGGCACCAACCGCGTCAAGCGCGGCATGGCCGAGATGCTCAAGGGCGGCGTGATCATGGACGTCGTCACCGCCGAGCAGGCGAAGATCGCCGAGGACGCCGGCGCCGTCGCCGTGATGGCCCTCGAGCGCGTCCCCGCCGACATCCGCGCGCAGGGCGGGGTCTCCCGGATGAGCGACCCGGACATGATCGACGGGATCATCGAGGCCGTCTCGATCCCGGTGATGGCCAAGGCCCGGATCGGTCACTTCGCCGAGGCGCAGGTCCTGCAGAGCCTCGGCGTCGACTACATCGACGAGTCCGAGGTGCTGACCCCCGCCGACTACGCGAACCACATCGACAAGTGGCAGTTCACCGTGCCCTTCGTCTGTGGCGCGACCAACCTCGGCGAGGCGCTGCGTCGCATCACCGAGGGCGCGGCGATGATCCGCTCCAAGGGCGAGGCCGGTACCGGCGACGTCTCCAACGCCGTCACCCACATGCGCACCATCCGCGCCGAGCTGCGCCGCTTGCACGGTCTCAGCGAGGACGAGCTGTACGTCGCGGCCAAGGAGCTCCAGGCGCCGTACGACCTGGTCCGCGAGGTCGCAGCCGCGGGCAAGCTGCCGGTCGTGCTGTTCACCGCCGGCGGCATCGCCACCCCGGCCGACGCCGCGATGATGATGCAGCTGGGTGCCGAGGGCGTCTTCGTCGGCTCGGGCATCTTCAAGTCGGGCAACCCGGCCGAGCGCGCCGAGGCGATCGTCAAGGCCACCACGTTCTACGACGACCCCGACGTGGTCGCCAAGGTCAGCCGCGGGCTGGGCGAGGCGATGGTCGGCATCAACGTCGACGAGATCCCGCAGCCGCACCGCCTCGCCGAGCGCGGCTGGTAGCCGCGGTTCGATCTGGATGAGTCCCCGCGTCGGAGTCTTCGCCCTCCAGGGCGACGTGCGTGAGCACCTGCGTGTGCTCGAGTCGCTCGGCGCGACCGCGACCGGCGTACGACGGGTGGCCGAGCTCGACGCGTGCGACGGCCTGGTGATCCCCGGCGGCGAGTCGACGACGATGTTCAAGCTGGCCCGCACCTTCGACCTGTTCGAGCCGATCCGGCAGCGGATCAAGGAGGGCATGCCCGTCTTCGGCACCTGCGCCGGGATGATCATGCTGGCCGACCGGATCGAGGACGGCACCCGCGACCAGGAGACCCTCGGCGGCCTCGACATCACCGTGCGACGCAACGCGTTCGGCCGTCAGGTGGACTCCTTCGAGGGCGACGTCTCCTTCGCCGGTCTCGACGACCCGGTGCACGCGGTGTTCATCCGCGCCCCCTGGGTGGAGGCTGCAGGCCCCGAGGTCGAGGTGCTGGCCCGGATCGACGACGACGCCGCGCCGGACGGGGCCGCCGGTAGGATCGTTGCGGTCCGGCAGGGTTCGCTGATGGCGACCTCGTTCCACCCGGAGGTGGACGGCGACGGCCGCATCCATCGGCTGTTCCTGGACCTGATCGGGTCTCGACTCCGCTCGACCACCCAGTACTGAAGAAGAGGAAGCATGTCCGGCCACTCCAAATGGGCGACCACGAAGCACAAGAAGGCCGTCATCGACGCCCGGCGCGGCAAGATGTTCGCCAAGCTGATCAAGAACATCGAGGTCGCGGCCCGGATGGGCGGCGGTGACCTCGCCGGCAACCCGACGCTCTACGACGCCGTCCAGAAGGCGAAGAAGTCGTCGGTGCCCAACGACAACATCGACCGTGCCGTCAAGCGTGGCTCGGGTGCCGAGGCGGGTGGCGCCGAGTACTCCACGATCATGTACGAGGTCTACGGGCCGCAGGGTGTCGCGTTCCTCGTCGAGTGCCTGACCGACAACCGCAACCGCGCCGCGATGGAGGTCCGCACCGCGGTCACCCGCAACGGCGGCACCATGGCTGATCCCGGCTCCGTCTCACGACTGTTCAACCGCAAGGGCGTCGTGATCGTGCCGAAGACCCAAGAGGCGCGCGAGGTCGACGAGGATGCCGTCCTCGAGGCGGCCCTGGACGCCGGTGTCGAGGACGTCAACGACCTCGACGACTCCTTCGAGGTCGTCTCCGAGGCCACCGACGTCGTGGCGGTCCGCAGCGCGCTGCAGGACTCCGAGATCGACTACGACTCCGCCGAGGTCCAGTTCGTGGCGACGATGGACATCCCGGTGGACGCCGACGCGGCCGGCAAGGTCTTCCGCCTCGTTGACGCCCTCGAGGACCTGGACGACGTACAGAACGTCTTCACCAACGTCGACGTCCCCGACGACGTGATGGCTGCCCTCGACGCATAGCTCCACCCGCCAACGAGCGGTGAGCTGGCCACCTTTGTCTGGTCGGGTTCGGTGGCTCAGCCACCGCCAAGGTCGGGCGCCCGCCAGGGGCGGTGGGTATGCCACCGTTCGGGACTCCAGTTCGGTGGCTGGCTCACCGCCGGCGGAGGCGCCAGCGTGTCGTACGGCGGGGAGCGGCCGCGGCCGGATAGCGTGACGTGCGAACAGGTGTTCGGACGGAGGGCGATGGCATGCGCGTGCTGGGGATCGACCCCGGGCTGACCCGGTGCGGCATGGGCGTGGTCGAGGGCAGCGTCGGACGGCCGTTGCGGCTCATCGACGTCAACGTGCTCCGCACCTCCGCTGACCAGCACGTCTCGATGCGGCTGGTGCACATCGAGCGCGGCATCGAGGCCTGGCTCGACGAGCACCAGCCCGACGCGGTCGCGATCGAACGGGTCTTCGCCCGCTCGGACTCCAGCACGATCATGGGCACCGCCCAGGCCAGCGGCATCGCGATGGTCGCGGCCGCCCGGCGAGGGCTGCCGATCGCGCTGCACACCCCGAGCGAGGTCAAGGCCGCGGTCTCCGGCAGCGGCCGCGCCGACAAGGCGCAGGTCGGCGCCATGGTCACCCGGATCCTGCGCCTCGACGCGCCACCCAAGCCCGCCGACGCTGCCGACGCGCTCGCGCTGGCCATCACCCACATCTGGCGCGGGGGAGCGCAGGCCCGCATCGACGCCGCCCTCGCTCGGGTCCAGCGATGATCGCGTTCGTCCGCGGCGAAGTCGCCGCCCTCACCTTGAACAGCGCGGTCCTCGAGGTCGGTGGTGTCGGCCTCGAGCTGATGTGCACCCCGAACACCCTCGCCGAGCTCCGGGTCGGCCAGGTCGCGGCGCTCCCGACGTCGATGGTGGTCCGCGAGGACTCCCTGACCCTGTTCGGGTTCACCGACGACGACGAGAAGCAGGTCTTCGAGCTGGTGCAGACCGCCAGCGGCGTCGGCCCGAAGCTGGCCCAGGCGATGCTCGCCGTCCTCACGCCCGACGCCGTACGACGTGCCGTCGCCGGCGACGACGTGCGCACCCTCACCGCCGTTCCCGGCATCGGCCAGAAGGGCGCGCAGCGGATCATCCTCGAGCTCAAGGACCGGATCGGCGCCCCCACCGCGAGCGGGGCCGCGCCTCGACTGCGGGTCTCCGAGCCGTGGCGCGACCAGGTGCAGCAGGGCCTGGTCGGGCTGGGCTGGTCGGCCAAGGACGCCGACCAGGCGATCGAGACCGTCGCCGACCAGGTCTCGACCAGCTCGAGAGCCGACGGCTCGCCCGACGTCGCTGCCCTGCTGAGGGCAGCCCTGCGCAGCCTGAGCAAGGCGTGAGGCGATGAGCCCGCGCGACGAGCTGGAGGCACACGAGGAGGCCTACCTCGCCTCGCTGACCACCGCCGAGGCCGAGGGTGACGAGCGCACCGTCGAGGCCGCGCTCCGCCCGCGCACCCTCGACGAGGTCGTCGGCCAGGTGCGGGTGCGCGAGCAGCTCGGGCTGGTGCTCGAGGCCGCGCGCCGCCGCGGTCGGGCCTCCGACCACGTGCTGCTCTCGGGGCCGCCCGGGCTCGGCAAGACGACCCTGGCGATGATCATCGCCCACGAGATGTCCACGCCGCTGCGCGTCACCAGCGGCCCGGCGATCACCCACGCCGGCGACCTCGCGGCGATCCTGTCCGGCCTCAACGACGGTGACGTCCTGTTCGTCGACGAGATCCACCGGATGTCACGGCCGGCCGAGGAGATGCTCTACCTCGCCATGGAGGACTTCCGGGTCGACGTGGTGATCGGGAAGGGCCCCGGCGCCACCGCGATCCCCCTCGAGATCCCGCCGTTCACCCTGGTCGGCGCCACCACCCGCGCCGGCCTGCTCCCCGGGCCGCTGCGCGACCGGTTCGGGTTCACCGCCCAGCTGGAGTTCTACGAGGCCGACGAGCTCGACACCATCATCCGGCGCTCGGCGGGTCTGCTGGGGGTCGAGGCACAGCCCGCCGGCACTGCCGAGATCGCCTCGCGGTCGCGCGGCACGCCTCGGATCGCCAACCGGCTGCTCCGTCGCGTCCGCGACTACGCCCAGGTGCGCGCCGACGGCGTGGTCACCCGCGACATCGCCCACGCCGCCCTCGACCTCTACGAGGTCGACCAGCTGGGCCTCGACCGCCTCGACCGGGCCGTGCTCGATGCCCTGTGCCGCCGCTTCGGCGGCGGCCCGGTCGGGATCTCGACGCTCGCCGTCGCGGTCGGCGAGGAGCGGGAGACGGTCGAGGAGGTCGCCGAGCCGTTCCTGGTCCGCAACGGGTTCCTGGCCCGTACGCCGCGGGGCCGGGTGGCGACGCGCAGCGCGTGGGAGCACCTCGGCCTGATCCCGCCACCGGCCCAGCCGAACGACCTGCCCGGCGAGGCCACGCTCTTCGAGCCGTGATTTCGGGGTGGTCCCACCCACCCGGTTACACTTCACCTTCGGTCGGCCCGACCAGGGCGTCGACGGCGCGCGCCCCCATCACAAGCCGAAGGAAGTTGCGGACCACATGCTCACGTTCCTGCCGCTGATCGGGATCGCGCTGCTGTTCTGGTTCCTGTTCGTGCGTCCGGCCCAGCGCCGGCAGCGCGAGATGGGGAGCATGCAGCGGGCCGTGACCGTGGGCGACGAGGTGATGCTCACCTCGGGCATCTTCGGCACCGTGCGAGCGCTGGAGGACGACAAGATCGCCCTGGAGGTGGCCGACGGCGTGACCGTGCGCGTCACCCGGGCGGCGATCGGCCAGGTGACCCCGGCGGCCGAGGCGACCCCGATGGCACAGTCTCAGGACGAGGAAGCAGAGCTCGTCGACCACGCGGTCGACGAGCCGGAGGAGAAGTAGTCGATGGCACGCAAGACCGCTCGCCCCGGGCGCACCGTTGCGGTGTTCTTCGGTGTGCTGGCCGTGTTATACGCGCTGGTCGCCGTGATCGGGACCTGGAAGCCGGCCCTGGGCCTCGATCTCGAGGGCGGCACCCAGATCACGCTGACCGCCAAAGACGGCCAGAACGTGAGCAAGGACAACATGAACGAGGCGGCCGCCATCATCGACAGCCGCGTCAACGGCTCCGGTGTCACCGAGGCGACCGTCAACACCCAGGGCAACAACGAGATCGTCGTCCAGGTGCCCGGCCCGACCAACAACAGCCTGGTCGACACCGTCAACCGCCAGGCGCAGCTGCGGTTCCGCCTGGTTGCGCAGGTGCCGGCCAGCACCGGGACCACGCCCACCCCGCAGCAGCCCTCGTCCTCACCGTCGGCGTCGCCCGGATCGGGCGTCCTCCTGCCGCCGAGCTCCGGCCCGTCGACCAAGCCCAGCGCGAAGCCGTCCGGCAAGAACCGGCCGCCGGCCCTGCTCGGCAAGGACCAGAAGCCGAAGAAGAACAAGAAGGCCTCCGCCCAGGCGACGGCGACGGCGACGCCGAGCGCGACGCCGACGCAGACCGCGCCGACCGGTCCGACCTCCACCAGCGACATCACCTACACCCCGGCCAACAAGGCGGCGTTCGGGGACGCGCTCACCTGGGCCGCGAACCCCGACCCGCAGTCGGTCGAGGTCTACAACAACTACACGTGCTCGCCGGAGCCGGTGAACGACGACCCGACGATCCCGCTCGTCACCTGCGACGCCCAGGGCATCAAGTACCTCCTCTCCCCGGCCCTCATCGAGGGCACGGACATCACCTCCGCCTCGGCGTCTGCTCCGGGCAGCACCCAGGGCCAGGTGGACTGGGAGGTCAACATCCAGCTGAAGGACCCGGGCGCCACCGAGCAGTTCAAGCTGTCGCAGGCGATGGTGAACACGAACAAGCAGTTCGCGATCGTGCTCGACGGCAAGGTGGTCTCGGCCCCGACGTTCAACGGCGTCATCCCCAACGGCACCTCGCAGATCACGGGCAACTTCACCGAGAGCAGCGCCAAGAGCCTGGCCACCAGCCTCAAGTACGGCGCCCTGCCGATCACCTTCGACTCGACCAAGACCAACATCCAGGTGATCGGCCCCTCGCTCGCCGGTGACCAGCTGCAGGCCGGCATCACGGCGGGCCTGCTGGGTCTGTTCCTGGTGATGCTCTACTGCCTCATCTACTACCGCGGCCTGGGCCTGGTGGTCATTGCGTCCCTCATCGTCGCGGCAGCCACGACGTACGCCATGGTGCTGCTGCTGGCCAAGAGCGCGGGATTCACGCTGACGCTCCCGGGCATCGCCGGCCTGATCGTCGCCGTCGGCATCACCGCCGACTCCTTCATCGTGTACTTCGAACGCATACGTGACGAGATGAGAGGCGGCAAGTCGATGCGCGTCGCCGTGGAGGCCGGCTGGATCCGGGCCCGGGCGACCTGTGTGGCGGCCGACTCGGTCTCGATCCTGGCGGCCGTGGTGCTGTACGTCTTCGCCGCCGGCGTGGTGAAGGGCTTCGCCTTCGCGCTCGGCCTCTCGACGATCATCGACCTCGTGGTGTTCTTCTGGTTCACCCATCCGATGGTGTCCTGGCTCGCGCGGTTCCCGTTCTTCTACAAGGGCCACAAGCTCTCCGGGCTCGACGCGGAGAATCTCGGCCTCGATCGTCTGCCGGCCGGAGGGAGGGCCTGATGGGCAAGTTCAGCCGTCTCGGCAACGACCTCTACTCCGGCAAGCGGTCGGTCGACTTCGTCGGCCGCACCCGCCTCTGGTTCGCCATCTCGGGCGTCATCATCATCGCCGCGGTCCTCGGGCTCTACTTCAAGGGCCTCAACTACGGCATCGAGTTCGTCGGTGGCGCGCAGTACACCGTCTCGGTGCCCAGCGACCAGGTCACCCAGGCCAACGCCGACAAGCTGCGCAACGCGGTCTCGGACACCGGCATCGACGCCGCCCAGCAGGTCGTGGTCACGGTGGCCGGCAAGAACTCCATCCTGGTGGAGACCGAACCGCTCACCACGGCCGAGAACGCGACGATCTCCTCCACGATCCAGTCCACGGTCGGCGTCCCCAAGGCCAACATCTCCGTCGACGAGATCGGGCCCAGCTGGGGCAAGGAGGTCGCCAAACGGTCGATCACCGGGCTCGTGGTCTTCCTGATCCTGGTGGTGCTCCTGATCTGGGGGTACTTCCGACAATGGAAGATGTCGGTGGCGGCCATCATCGCCCTGATCCACGACCTGGTCATCACCATCGGGATCTATGCGTTGTCCGGCTTCGAGGTGACACCAGCCACGGTGACCGGTGTGCTGACCATCCTGGGCTTCTCGCTCTACGACACCGTGGTCGTCTTCGACAAGGTGCGGGAGAACACCAAGAACCTCCGCGAGACGCCACCAGACCTATGCCGAGGCGGCCAACCTCGCGGTCAACCAGACCCTGGTGCGCTCGATCAACACCTCGATCGTCGCCCTGATCCCGGTGGGCGCGATCCTGTACGTCGGCACCGTGCAGCTCGGCAACGGGCCGCTCAAGGACCTGGCGCTGGCGCTCTTCGTCGGCATGGCCGCGGGGGCGTACTCCTCCATCTTCATCGCCACTCCACTGCTGTCCTACCTGAAGATGCGCGAGCCCGCGCTGCAGGAGCAGGAGAAGCGGATCAAGGCCCGGCGCCGTCACCAGGTCGACCCCTACGCCTCGGTGCCGGCCTTCTCCGAGGACCTGCCGATCGGAGCAGACCCCAACCTCGCCCCGGTGCACGGCGACGGTGAGCCTGCGGCCGCGCCGACCGGCGGCAACCGGCCGCTGCCCTCGACCGAGGCGGTAGGCCGCGGGCGCGTCGTACCTCCCTCGCGAGGGCCGGTGACGCCGAGCTCGTCGGCCGGACGCGTCCAGCCCACCCGGCAGACGAGGTCCAAACGGGGCAAGAAGTGACCTCAGGCCCGGCCGACGCGGCCGCGCTGTTGCACGACCTGGTCGTCGACGTCCCGGACTTCCCCGAGCCCGGGGTGGTGTTCAAGGACATCACCCCGATGCTCGCCGACCCCGCGGCATTCAGCGCGGTCATCGAGACCTTGGCCACCGCTGGGCGTGACGCGTCGGGCCGGTCGGTGGTCGACCACGTCGTCGGTATGGAGGCGCGCGGGTTCATCCTGGCGGCTCCGGTGGCGCTCGCCCTCGGCGCCGGGTTCGTGCCGGTGCGCAAGGTCGGCAAGCTGCCACGTGAGACGTACGCCGAGACCTACCAGCTCGAGTACGGCGAGGCCACCCTCGAGATCCACCGAGACGGGCTGCGGCCCGGTGACCGGGTGCTACTGGTCGACGACGTGCTGGCCACCGGTGGCACGGTCGCTGCGACCCGCCGCTTGGTCGAGAGGTGCGGCGCCGTCCCGCACGCCGTGGCGGTCCTGATGGACCTCAGCTTCCTGCCCGGGCGCGAGGCTCTGGGCGACCTGCCACTCACCAGCCTGATGACCGTCTGACGGTCCGGCGCGGAGGGCCTGCCCCGGCCCGTAGACTTGAGGTATGGCGACCGAGGGCAGTCTCCCGGTGGCACCGGAGCGTGCCACGCCCTCGGCGCGCGAGCGCGCGGCCGACCGGCTGCCGTCCCGCCGAGCCATGAGCAAGCGTCTCGCAAGGATGGGGGCCCGGAGCCCGGCCGAGAAGCCCGAGCTCGAGCCGCTCTTCCGTTCGGTCCGGGTCAACCACCCGAAGGCCGACCTCGGCCTGATCGAGCGCGCGTACCGCACCGCCGAGCAGCTCCACGGCACCCAGATGCGCAAGAGCGGCGACCCCTACATCACCCATCCGCTCGCGGTCGCCACGATCCTGGCCGACATCGGGATGACCGAGCCGACCCTGGTCGCAGCGCTGCTCCACGACACCGTGGAGGACACGTCGTACACCCTCGACCAGCTCCGGATCGACTTCGGTGACGAGGTCGCCGTCCTGGTCGACGGCGTCACCAAGCTCGAGAAGGTGCAGTACGGCGACTCGGCGCAGGCCGAGACCATTCGCAAGATGATCGTGGCGATGTCGCGCGACATCCGGGTGCTGGTGATCAAGCTCGCCGACCGGCTCCACAACATGCGCACCGTGCGCTACGTCAAGCAGTCGACGCAGGAGCGGCAGGCCACCGAGTCGCTCGACGTCTACGCCCCGCTGGCCCACCGGCTCGGCATGAACACCATCAAGTGGGAGCTCGAGGACCTCGCCTTCGCGACTCTCCACCCCAAGATCTACGACGAGATCGTGCGGATGGTGGCCGAGCGCGCGCCGTCCCGCGACCAGTTCCTGACCCAGGTGATCGAGCAGGTCGAGGAGGACCTGAAGGAGGCCAAGGTCAAGGCCACGGTGCGAGGACGGCCGAAGCACTACTACTCGATCTACCAGAAGATGATCGTCGGCGGCCGCGACTTCACCGACATCTACGACCTGGTCGGCCTGCGGATCCTGGTCGAGGAGGACCGCGACTGCTACTCCGCGCTGGGCGTCATCCACGCCCGCTGGAACCCGGTGCTCGGGCGGTTCAAGGACTACGTCGCGATGCCGAAGTTCAACATGTACCAGTCGCTGCACACCACCGTGATCGGCCCGCAGGGCAAGCCGGTCGAGATGCAGATCCGCACCAAGTCCATGCACCGCCGCGCCGAGTACGGCGTCGCGGCGCACTGGAAGTACAAGGAGAACGGCCGCTCCGGGGCCGACACCGAGCGGCTCGGCGACCTCGACGACATGAACTGGGTCCGCCAGCTCCTCGACTGGCAGAGCGAGGTCGAGGACCCCGGCGAGTTCCTGGAGTCGCTGCGCTTCGAGATCAACCGGGCCGAGGTCTTCGTGTTCACCCCGCGCGGCGACGTGATCGCGCTCCCGGTCGGCGCGACGCCGGTCGACTTCGCCTACGCCGTGCACACCGAGGTCGGCCACCGCACCATCGGCGCCCGCGTCAACGGCCGGCTGGTCCCGCTCGAGTCGACCCTCGACAACTCCGACGTCGTCGAGATCTTCACCTCCAAGGCGCCGACCGCGGCGCCGTCGCGCGACTGGCTGACCTTCGTGAAGTCGCAGCGGGCGCGCAGCAAGATCAAGCAGTGGTTCACCAAGGAGCGGCGCGAGGAGGCGATCGAGCGCGGCAAGGAGCAGATCGCCAAGCTGATGCGCAAGGAGGGACAGCCGCTGAAGAGGGTGCTGTCCCACGAGTCGCTGACCGAGGCGGCCCTGCACTTCCGGCTCGCCGACGTCTCGGCCCTCTACGCGGCGGTGGGGGAGAACAACCTCAGCGCCCAGGCCGTCGTACGCCGGGTGATCGAGCTGCACGGCGGCGAGGACGGCGCCGCGGAGGACCTCTCCGAGGGCGTCAGCATCACCACGACGCGCACCCGGTCCAAGGCCGCCGCGCCCGGCGACTCGGGCGTCATCGTCAAGGGCGCTCCCGAGGTGTGGGTCAAGCTCGCCAAGTGCTGCACGCCGGTGCCCCCCGACGCGATCCTGGGCTTCGTGACCAAGGGCGGCGGGGTGTCCGTGCACCGCCGTGACTGCACCAACGCCGCCGAGCTGCAGCGCCAGCCCGAGCGGCTGCTCGACGTCGAGTGGGCGCCCAGCGGACGCTCCACCTTCCTGGTCAACATCCAGGTCGAGGCCATCGACCGGGCCCGGCTGCTCTCCGACATCACGATGGTCCTCTCGGACGCGCACGTGAACATCCTCAGCGCGACCCTGTCCACCGGCCGCGACCGCGTCGCCAAGAGCCGCTTCACCTTCGAGATGGCCGAGGCCAAGCACCTCGACACGGTGCTGCGCGCCGTCCGCGGCGTACCCGGCGTCTTCGACGCCTACCGCGTCACCCAGTAGTCCGCCGCAGTCCTTCCAGCGACAGCTCGAGTCGGCGCCGGGCGACCGGCAGGAACTCCAGCCGCTCGCCGGCCAACCGGAACGTGCCCGCCACGAAGGGCACGATGGCCAGGGGGAGCAGCCACTCGACGAGCTCGCGGTCGACGTCGCCGTAGCCCGCGAGGAGCTCCTCGTCGGCCGGCGTCCCGCCCCGGACCTTGGCGACCGACTGGTTGGCGGCCAGGTCGACCTCGCGCGGGCCGCGGCACACCAGCTCGAAGTCGCTCCAGACCGGCCCGGCCGGGGTGTGCAGCACGTTGCCGAGCCAGGCGTCGCCGTGGAGCGGCTGGAGCGGGAGGTCGAGCCGCCCGAGCACGGTCGTGGCCAGCGCCAGCATCTCGTCGAGCTGGTTGCGGTCCTCCTCGGTCGCGTCCAGCGCCGCGACGACCTCCGCCGCGTGCTCGAGCCGGACGAAGTGGGGCAGGTCCGAGAGGTCCGGCGCCTCCGGTTCGACGAGAAGATCGTGCATCTCGTGCAACGCCCGCCCTGCCTCTCGGGCGTCGAGCGGCAAGTCCGGGTCGTGGTCGACGAAGTGCCACAGCGTGACCGCCTGGTCGCCGACGAGGTGCGGCCCGGTGTCGTCGTACGGCGCGGCGACGGCGGCGCCCCGACCGGCGAGGTACGACGTGATCCGCAGCTCGTGCTGCACCGTCACCGGGTCGCGGTCCGCGAGCGGCCCAGACCCGCGCCACCATCGGGCTGGGCAGGAGGTGCACCAGGGTCGAGCTCAGGTCACGCAGCACCACCGGCGCCGTGACCTCGATCCCGAGGCCCCGAGCGATCTCGACCGCCGCAGCGACGCGACCGGACACGTCGGCTCATTATCCGGAGTAGTCCGCGGAGGCGCGTCGGGCCATCTCGAGGAAGGCCTGGCGGGACGCGAGGTTCTCCTCGAGGTCACCGACCTTCTTCTGGTCACCGGCGGTGCGGGCCTTCTCGAGGTCGGACTGCACCTTGGCGATGGCGTCCTCGAGCTTGGCGACCATGTCGTCGGCGCGCGCGGACTTCTCGGGGTCCGACTTGCGCCACTGCTCCTCCTCGAGACCCCTGATCTCCTGCTCGACCGCACGCATCCGGTCCTCGAGCGGACGGATCTTGTCGCGCGGCACCTTGCCGATGGCGTCCCACCGCTCCGACAGGTCGCGGATCGCACGCTTGGCCGCCCCGACATCGGTGACCGGCAGCAGCGCCTCGGCCTCGACGAGCAGCTTCTCCTTGGCCTCGGCGTTGGCGGCGAACTCGGAGTCCTGCGCGGCCATCGCCTCGTCTCGGGCCCCGAAGAAGGTGTCCTGAGCTGCCCGGAAGCGCCCCCACAGCGTGTCCTCCACGTCGCGGGGCGCCGGTCCGGCCGCCTTCCACTGCCGCATCAGGTCGCGGTACGTCGCGGCCGTCGGGCCCCACTCCCGGGAGCGCGCCAGCGCCTCGGCCTCCTTGACCAGCCGCTGCTTGGTGACCTTGGCGCTCTCGCGCTTCTCGTTCTGCTCGGCGAAGTGCACCTTCCGGCGCCGGGTGTACGACGTACGGGCGCTGGAGAACCGCTTCCAGAGCGCGTCGTCGGACGCCCGGTCGATCCGGGGCAGCGCCTTCCACTCGTCGAGCAGCTGCCGCAGCTTGTTCGCACCGTTGCGCCAGTCGGTGCCTTCGCCGAGAGCTTCCGCCTCGGCGACCAGCCGCTCCTTCTCGACCTTGGCGGCAGCGGTCTTCTCGGCGCGCTCGGCGCGCCGCGCCTGGCGCTGCTGCGAGATGACCGGGCCGAGGGCGTCGAGTCGGCCGGCCAGGGCGGTCAGGTCACCGACGGCGTGGGCCTCCACGACCTGCGGACGCAGCGAACGGACCGACTCGGCGGCCTCGTCGGGGGAGAGCACGCCGGCCTGGACCCGCTGCTCGAGCAGGTGCACGCTGCCGGCCAGCTCGTCGTACCGCAAGGAGTAGAACGCCAGCGCCTCCTCGGGTGTCCCTTCGGGATACTGCCCCACGGGTCGCTCCCCGTCGGCCGTCCTGACGTACACGGTTCCGTCCTCGGCGACGCGTCCCCACTCGCTCGTCGTCACTGTTTCCTCTTCACTCCCGTCGGCAACGCCCCATGCTAGCGACGCGCGCGACGGTCGATAGTCTGCCGGGGTGCTGATAGCCGGGTTCCCCGCGGGTTCGTGGGCCGCCAACTGCTACGTCGTGGCCACCGGCCCCGGCGCGGAATGCCTCGTCGTCGACCCGGGCCAGGACGCCGCGGCCGGGATCGCCGACATCGTCCGTGAGCACCGCCTCAAGCCGGTCGCCGTGCTGCTGACGCACGGTCACATCGACCACATGTGGTCGGTGACCCCGGTGGCCGGCACCTACGACGCCACCGCATGGATCCACCCCGCCGACCGCCACCTGCTCGCCGACCCGATGGCCGGGATCTCGCGCGAGACCGCCGCGATGCTCCTCGGCGGCCGCTACGAGTTCGTCGAGCCCGACGACGTCGCCGAGCTGGCCGACGGGCAGAGCCTCGAGCTGGCCGGTCTCACCGTCACCGTCGACCACACGCCCGGCCACACCCAGGGCTCGGTCACCTTCCGCACGCCGTACCCGGAGACGGACGTCTCCGACGTCATGTTCTCCGGCGACCTGCTCTTCGCCGGGTCGATCGGGCGCACCGACCTGCCCGGCGGCGACCACGCGACGATGCTCGAGACGCTCCGGCACAAAGTGCTCGGCCTGCCCGACGACGTCGTGGTGCTGCCCGGTCACGGCGAGCAGACCTCCATCGGCCGCGAGCGCGCCACCAACCCGTTCCTGCTCGACCTCGTCGACAGCGGCGACGCCGGCCAGGTCACCCGGGGACTCTGAGGCATGAGCAAACCGACGCCGCTCAGCGGTTTCCCCGAGCTGCTCCCGGCGGCCCGAGCGGTCGAGCGCGACGTGATCGCCTCGGTCTCGCGCACCTTCGAGCTGCACGGTTTCGCCAACATCGAGACCCGCGCGGTCGAGCCGCTCGACCGGCTCGCCAAGGGCGGTGAGATCGACAAGGAGATCTACGTCCTGCGCAGGCTCCAGTCGACGGACGCCGGTGACGACACCGGGCTGGGCATGCACTTCGACCTCACCGTGCCCTTCGCCCGCTACGTCCTCGAGAACGCCGGGCACCTCGAGTTCCCGTTCCGCCGCTTCCAGATCCAGCCGGTCTGGCGCGGTGAACGGCCGCAGGAGGGTCGCTACCGCCAGTTCACCCAGGCCGACATCGACATCGTCGGCCGCGACGAGCTGCCCTTCCACCACGACGTGGAGGTGATGCGGGTGATGGTGGAGGCGCTGGCTGCGCTGCCGCTGCCCCCGCTGTCCTTCCAGGTCAACAACCGCAAGCTGATCCAGGGCTTCTACCGCGGGCTGGGAATCCCCGACGTCACGGCCGCGATCCGCACGATCGACAAGCTCGACAAGCTCGCTCCCGAGGCCGTCGCGGGTCTCCTCGTCGACGACGCCGGCGCGACCCAGGAGCAGGCCCAGCGCTGCCTCGACCTGGCCACGATCCGGGTCGCCGACAGCACGCTCGTCGAGCGGGTCAAGGCACTCGGTGTCTCCGACGACCTACTGGACCGCGGTCTGGCCGAGCTCTCGGCCGTGCTGGAGGGCTGCGCCGACGTCGTCGCCGGTCAGGTCACGGTCGAGGCCAACCTCCGGATCGCGCGCGGGCTCGACTACTACACCGGCACCGTCGTGGAGATCTACATGGCCGGTTACGAGCGGCTCAAGTCCGTCGGCGGCGGCGGGCGGTACGACGCGCTCGCCTCCGACGGGCGTACGACGTACCCCGGCGTGGGCATCTCGTTCGGTCTCTCCCGCACCCTGGTGCCGCTGCTCTCCGAGGGCGTCCTGACGGGCAGCCGAACCGTGCCGAGCGCGGTCCTGGTCGCCCTCGCTGACGAGGAGAGCCGTCCCGGAAGCGACCGGATCGCCGACGCGCTGCGCAAGCGCGGAATTCCCTGCGAGGTCGCACCGAGTCCCCAGAAGTACGGCAAGCAGATTCGCACCGCCGAGCGCCGGGGCATCCCGTTCGTCTGGTTCCCCGCCGGCGACAACAGCTCCGACCAGGTCAAGGACATCCGCTCCGGCGACCAGGTCGACGCCGACGTCGCCACCTGGTCGCCACCCGAGGCAGACCTGCGCCCCACGATCCACTCCACCTACGCCCAGGAGACCTCCCCGTGATCCGCACGCACGACGCCGGAACGCTGACCGCCGCGAACGTGGGGGAGACCGTCACGCTGGCCGGCTGGGTCGCTCGCCGGCGCGACCACGGCGGGGTGGCCTTCATCGACCTCCGCGAGGCCAGCGGCGTCGCGCAGGTCGTGGTCCGCGACGAGGCGGTGGCGCACAGCCTGCGCAGCGAGTACTGCCTCGCGGTCACCGGCGAGGTCGCGAAGCGGCCCGAGGGCAACGCCAACCCGGCCCTGCCGTCGGGCGAGATCGAGGTCATCGCCTCGCACGTCGAGGTGCTGAACCCGAGTGCCGTGCTGCCCTTCCCGATCGACGACGCCGGGTCCCACAAGGGCGGTGACGTCGGCGAGGAGGCGCGGCTCAAGCACCGCTACCTCGACCTGCGTCGCAGTGGCCCCGCGGCCGCGATTCGCCTGCGTAGCAAGGTGAACAAGGCCGCACGCGACGTTCTCGACGACCACGGTTTCGTCGAGATCGAGACCCCCACCCTGACCCGCTCGACACCCGAGGGTGCGCGCGACTTCCTGGTGCCGGCGCGGCTGCAGCCGGGCAGCTGGTATGCCCTGCCGCAGAGTCCGCAGCTGTTCAAGCAGCTGCTGATGGTGGCCGGGATGGAGCGCTACTACCAGATCGCGCGGTGCTACCGCGACGAGGACTTCCGGGCCGACCGGCAGCCGGAGTTCACCCAGCTCGACATCGAGATGAGCTTCGTCGACCAGGACGACGTGATCAGCGTCGCCGAGGACGTGCTCACCGCGATCTGGGGGCTGATCGGGTACGACGTACCGACGCCGCTGCCGCGGATGACCTACGCCGAGGCGATGGCGCGGTTCGGCACCGACAAGCCGGACCTGCGGATGGGGCTCGAGCTCGTCGACTGCACGGCGTACTTCGCCGACACGCCGTTCCGGGTCTTCCAGGCGCCGTACGTCGGCGCCGTGGTGATGCCCGGCGGTGCCGACCAGCCGCGTCGCCAGTTCGACGCCTGGCAGGAGTGGGCCAAGCAGCGCGGTGCCCGGGGGCTGGCCTACGTGACCATCGGCGCCGACGGTGAGCTCGGCGGACCGGTGGCGAAGAACCTCAGCGACGGCGAGCGTGAGGGCCTGGCCGCACACGTCGGGGCAAGCCCGGGCGACTGTGTCTTCTTCGCCGCCGGCGCGGTCAAGCAGAGCCGGGCGCTGCTCGGCGCCGCCCGCCTCGAGATCGGTCGTCGCGGCGGTCTGCTGGACGAGGACGCCTGGAACTTCCTCTGGGTCGTCGACGCGCCTCTGTTCGAGCCGGCGGACGAGGCGACGGCCGCCGGTGACGTGGCCGTCGGCAGCGGCCAGTGGACCGCGGTGCACCACGCCTTCACCTCGCCGCAGGACGTCGCGACGTTCGACGAGGACCCTGGGAACGCTCTCGCGTGGGCCTACGACATCGTCTGCAACGGCAACGAGATCGGCGGCGGGTCGATCCGTATCCACCGCGGTGACGTGCAGCGACGGGTGTTCGCGGTGATGGGCCTGGCCGAGGCCGAGGCGCAGGAGAAGTTCGGCTTCCTGCTCGACGCGTTCCAGTTCGGGGCACCCCCACACGGCGGCATCGCGTTCGGCTGGGACCGCATCGTCGCCCTGCTCTCGCGGTCGGAGTCGATCCGCGACGTGATCGCCTTCCCGAAGTCCGGTGGCGGCTACGACCCGCTGACCGGAGCCCCCGCTCAGATCACAATCGCGCAACGGCGGGAGGCCGGTGTGGACGCGCGGCCGGAGGGGACCACCCCCTGAGACAGAATCGTTACCTCGGGCCGCGTTGAAATCACTTGACCTTCATCTAGAGTCCCTTTCGGCCCGGGTCCCGCGACCTGCCTTACCTGGCAGCGTGCGCGCCGGGGCCCTCGGTGCCGCGACGAACGATCTTCTAGCCGCAGGAAAGGTTGACCATGGGTCTGAGTGCGACAGAGCTGGCTGAAGCCCCGGTTGGAGCCGAAGAGGCACCTGAAGGTCAAAAGCTCGCCGGCCGGTCGCCGACGCAGATCGCCTTCGAGCGACTGCGTAAGGACAAGATGGCGATCGTCTGCTCGATCATCGTCGCGCTGCTGGTCCTCGCAGCCGCCCTGGCCCCATGGATCTGCAACGCCCTCAACATCTACCCGACGGCCGCCTCGCTGCCGTACCAGCCCAGTGACGTGCTCGAGTTCGGCGGCAACTTCAACGGCATGCCGATCAACGGACCGCCGAATCACGGTTTCTGGGCCGCCCACCCGCTGGGCCTGGCGCCCACCACCGGTGTGGACAACCTGGCCCGACTCCTCTACGGCCTGCGTACCGACCTGATCATCGCCACCGTGGCGACGGTGCTCAGCATCGGCGTCGGTGTCATCCTCGGTCTGGTCGCCGGCTTCTCGCGCGGCTGGCTCGACCGGATCGTCATGTTCGTCACCGACCTGTTCCTGGCTTTCCCGTTCCTGCTCGGTGCGCTGGCGATGACCCCGATCATCGTCCAGAAGTTCCAGAAGCCGGGTGAGCTCGACACCCTGTACAAGGTGCAGTTCTTCGCCCTGATCGCGATCCTCACGATCTTCGGCTGGATGGGCATGACCCGCCTGATCCGGGGCCAGGTGCTGTCGCTGCGCGAGCGCGAGTTCGTGCAGGCCGCTCAGGTGATGGGCGTGCCCACGCGCAAGATCCTCTTCAAAGAACTTCTTCCCAACCTGGTGGCCCCCATCGTGGTCGCCACGTCGCTGGCCCTCCCGGGCCTCATCACCGCCGAGGCAGGTCTGTCCTTCCTCGGCATCGGTATCAACGGGTACCCCTCGCTCGGCCAGACCATCGCCGACGCGCAGCAGTACTGGGAGCAGTACCCGCTCTACCTCTGGGCACCGGTGCTCACGATCTCGATCCTGGTCGTGGCGCTGAACATGCTCGGTGACTCCATCCGGGACGCCTTCGACCCCAAGACTCGCCGGTGAGTGTTTCACCGGGAGATATGCAACATCCACGGAAAGGGTGGGCTATGCGGTTCAAATCACCGTTGATCGCCATCTCCGCTGTCGGCATGTTGGCCCTGAGCGCCTGTGGCGGCTCCGGGTCATCCAGCGGCAACGCAGGTGATGGATCTTCGAACAACGACCAACTTGGCAACACCGGTAACGGCCAGGACGCTAAGGCAGCGGGTCCGGTCAGCATCTCCGGTGCCCAGAAGGGCGGCACCGTCACGGTGCTCACCCTGACTGGTCTGACCACGACGATCGACCCGAGCGAGATCTACTACACCGACGTCTTCTCGGTGATGAGTGGTCTGGTCACCCGGTCGCTCACCCAGTACAAGTACGACCCGAGCACCAAGCAGATGGTCCTGGTGCCCGACCTGGCCACCGACCTCGGTACCCACAACGACAACTACACCAAGTGGTCGTTCACGATCCGTCCCGGCGTGAAGTGGGAGGACGGCACGCCCGTCACCGCCCAGCAGGTCGCCTTCGGCATGACCCGCTGCATGGACGCAGCGACGTTCCCCACCGGCCCGTGCCAGTACTACTCGAACGCCTACTTCAAGGGCGGCACCGCCTACAAGGGCATGTACACCGACCCCGGCTCGAAGTACAAGGGCATCACGGTCAAGGGCAGCACGGTCACCATCAAGATGTCCAAGCCGTTCCCGGACATGCCGTACTGGGGCACCTTCCCGGCCAACGGCCCGATCCCCTCGGGCAAGGTTTCGGACCCGAAGAGCTACAAGCTCCACCCGCTGTCGACCGGTCCCTACAAGATCAGCAAGTACAGCCCCTCCAAGGAGCTGGTCCTGGTCAAGAACCCCAACTGGGACCCCGCCACCGACCCGGCTCGCACCCAGTACCCCGACGGGTACGACTTCAAGCTGCAGCAGCCTTCGGAGAAGATCGACCAGATCCTGCTCGCCGACTCCGGCTCCGGCCAGACCACGCTGACACTCGACGACCTGCTCGCGCCTGACTACAACAAGATGAAGCAGACCGACCCGTCCCGCCTGGTCCTGGGCGGTCAGCCCTGCACCTACTACTGGGCTCCGGACAACCGCAAGGTCACCAGCAAGAAGGTGCGCCAGGCGCTGCAGTTCGCCTACCCGTACAAGAACGCGATCCTCGCGGCAGGTCTGATCCCGGGTGTCAACGCGATCCCGGCGTCCAACCTGATGCCCCCGGGCCTGCCTGGCCGCACGCCGTACAACACGACGGGCCACCAGGACTTCCAGACCGACCCGGCCAAGGCCAAGAGCCTGCTGAAGTCGGCCAACTCCCTGGGCTACGAGATCAAGTTCCTGTTCCGGACCGACGACCCGATCAACATCAAGGTCAAGGACGCGATCGTCAAGGCGCTCACCGAGGCCGGCTTCAAGGCCACCCCGGTGCCGACCACGACCGCGAACTACACCGTGGCTCGTGACAACACCAAGGAAGACATCAACGTCCGCTCCGCGGGCTGGTGCTCCGACTGGCCGTCCGGTTCCACCTGGCTGCCGACGATCTACGGCTCCACCAACCCGACGCAGACCAACTCGTTCGGGACCAACTACAGCGCCTTCGGCAACAAGTCGGTCGACTCCAAGATCGACTCGATCGAGCGCCAGCCGCTGGAGCAGCAGGCGGCGTCGTGGAACAGCCTGGACAAGGAAATTGCCCAGAAGTACTTCCCGCTGTTCCCGACCTACTACGGCGGTATCGCTTTGGCTCACGGATCGAAGATCCAGGGCGACAACGACGACAACACCCTTGGTATGCCGACCTGGAAGAACATCTGGATCTCCCAGTGATCGACCAGATCGACAGATCGGTCAGCTGACCGATCCCGGTCTACCGGGTGGTGGGGTACGGCGCACGCCGTACCTCACCACCCGCCGCCCGACACACGACAACCGCTAGGAAGCAGAGATGACGGGATTCATCGTTCGCCGACTGCTCAGCTCGACACTCGTGGTCATCTTGACCTCGATGTTCGTGTTCGTTCTCTTCTTCAAGGGGCTCGGCGACAGTCCCGCTCGCAACTACTGCGAGAAGCTCGGCCCCGGCAAGTGCAGCACCACGAAGCTCGACTCCATCAAGAAGCAGATGGGCTACGACAAGCCCCTGGTCTACAACTACGGGCAGTGGGCGAAGGGGATCTTCGTCGGCCGCGACAACGTCTACCAGGACGGCAAGCTCTACAACTGTCCGGCCCCGTGCCTCGGCATCTCGATCACCACCAGCCAGCCGGTGTGGAACGACCTCAAGCAGAAGTACCCGGCCACCCTGACGCTCGCTGTCGGCGGTGCCACCATCTACCTGACCCTGGGGGTCCTCCTCGGAGGCTTGGCCGCGCGATGGCGGGGGACCTCAGCCGATCGACTACTCGTGGGCAGCACCCTGCTGGTCTCGTCGATCCCGTTCTACGTCATCGCCCTCCTGGCCTGGATCTATCTCTCACTCCAGCTGAAGATATTTCCCAATACCGGCTATTACCCGATCACCGAGAATCCAGCGAAAACCGTCTCCTACATGATGTTGCCGTGGCTGGTGATCGGCCTGACCAACTGCACGTCGTACGCCCGGTTCACCCGTGGCCAGATGGTGGAGACCCTCAATGAGGACTACATCCGGACTGCCCAGTCCAAGGGCGTGAGGACCAACCGGGTGCTCTTCCAGCACGCGCTGCGAGCGGCCATCGTGCCGGTCGTCACGATCTTCGGCCTCGACTTCGCGACGTTGCTGGCAGGCACGATCTTCACCGAGCAGATCTTCAGCATCGACGGCATCGGCCACTGGGGCCTCCAGGCTCTGCATGACCCGATCGACATCAACGTCATCAGCGCCACTGTGCTGGTGTCCTCGGTGCTGATCGTGGTCGCGAACCTGCTCGTCGACGTCCTCTACAGCTTCCTCGACCCGCGGGTGAGTGTGGGATGACCGCGGACATCAGCCAGCGCCCCGACGACATGGCGGCGCCGGCCAACCCAGGCGACCCCTATCTCGTCGTGGAGAACCTCACCGTCAAGTTCCCGACCCACGACGGTCTCGTGCAGGCGGTCACCGATCTTTCGTACTCCGTCGAGCGGGGCAAGACGCTCGGCATCGTGGGCGAGTCCGGCTCGGGCAAGTCGGTGTCGTCGATGGCGGTGCTGGGCCTGCACGACCCCAAGCACACCCGGCTGTCCGGCTCGATCCGCGTCGACGGCTTCGAGGTGATCGGTGCCTCTGAGGACCGGATGCGCAAGATCCGGGGCAACGACGTCGCGATGATCTTCCAGGACGCCCTCACCGCGCTGCACCCGTTCTACTCGATCGGTGACCAGATCTCCGAGGGCTACCGGATCCACCACAAGGTCTCGAAGTCCGAGGCGAAGAAGCGCGCGATCGAGATGCTCGATCGCGTCGGCATCCCGCAGGCGAACCGGCGGGTGGACGACTTCCCGCACCAGTTCTCCGGCGGCATGCGGCAGCGCGCGATGATCGCGATGGCACTGGTCAACGACCCGCAGCTGCTGATCGCGGACGAGCCCACCACGGCGCTCGACGTGACCGTGCAGGCGCAGATCCTCGACCTGCTGCAGGACCTCCAGCGAGAGTTCAACTCCGCGGTCATCATCATCACCCACGACCTGGGGGTCGTGGCCGAGCTGGCGGACCAGACGATGGTCATGTACGGCGGGCGTGCGGTGGAGTACGGCGCGACCCGCGAGATCCTGACCCACCCTGAGATGCCCTACTCCTGGGGACTCCTGGCGAGCATCCCGGAGGTCGGTGGCGACGCCAACGCGCGGCTGATCCCGATCCCGGGCACCCCGCCGAGCCTGCTCAACCCGCCCACGGGCTGCGCGTTCCATCCTCGCTGCCCGCACGTCGACAAGGTGCCCGGTGACCTCTGCCGGACCACCCTCCCAGAGCTCCTGCCGGGCGAACGCGGCGCGAACCACGTCAAGCGTTGCCACCTGGCGAACCCGGGCGAGATCTACACCGAGGAGATCCTCCCGGAGATCGCTCCCGATCTGATCGACCCCACGACGGGCGAGATGATCGCTGAGCTGGCCGCAGTCGACCCCGACGACATTTGAGGGCAGGATGAGCACTGTGACTAACGCAGACGTCGAGCGTGCCCCGGACCAGTCCGGGGCACCGTCGGGTGAACCCCTGCTCGAGGTCCGCGACCTGAAGAAGTACTTCCCGGTGAAGTCCGGCGGCGTGGTGCGTCGTACCGTCGCCCACGTCCAGGCCGTGGACGGCATCTCCTTCTCCCTGCGCAAGGGTGAGTCGCTGGGCCTGGTGGGCGAGTCCGGTTGTGGCAAGACCACCACCGGTCGCCTGATCACCCGGCTGTACGACCCCACCTCGGGCGCGATCAACTTCGAGGGCATTGACATCTCGGGCCTGTCGCGGCGGCAGATGATGCCGATCCGCAGCGAGATCCAGATGATCTTCCAGGACCCCTACTCCTCGCTGAACCCGCGGCACACGGTGGGCACCATCGTCGGCACCCCGCTGCGCGTGCACAACATGGTGCCCGAGAAGAAGGTGCTCCCGCGCGTGCAGGAGCTGCTCGAGGTGGTCGGCCTCAACCCCGAGCACTACAACCGCTATCCCAGCGAGTTCTCCGGCGGCCAACGCCAGCGCATCGGCATCGCCCGCGCCCTCGCCCTGCAGCCCAAGCTCCTGGTCGCCGACGAGCCGGTCTCCGCGCTCGACGTCTCGATCCAGGCGCAGGTGGTCAACCTGCTCAAGGACGTGCAGGAGGAGTTCGGGATCGCCTTCCTGTTCATCGCCCACGACCTCGCCGTCGTTCGGCACTTCTGCCCCGATGTCGCGGTCATGTACCTCGGCAAGATCGTCGAGATCGGCGACCGCGAGACCATCTACGAGCACCCGCACCACCCCTATACCCAGGCCCTGCTGTCGGCCGCGCCCGACGTGAAGCAGGCCGCGGTCGGCGGCCGGCGCGAGCGGATCCGGCTCGAGGGCGACGTGCCCTCGCCGATCAACCCTCCGAGCGGCTGCCGCTTCCGCACCCGGTGCTGGATGGCTCAGGAGATCTGCGCCAAGCAGGAGCCGCCGCTGATGCAGATCGGCAAGAAGCACAAGGTGGCCTGCCACTTCGCCGGCGAGTACGGCGAGCAGCCCGACCGTCCGGTGACTGCCGGGATGCTCGGGGTCGACGACCAGGGCAACCCCGACGGCCAAGGCGCAGCGCCCCAGGACCTGCACGACGCCCCCGGCTTCGCCGACACCTGGTTCGACCTGAAGACCAAGACGGTCAGCTCGAGCTGAAGCTCACGCGCCGGCCCGAGCGAAGCGAGCGCCGGCGAGAGCGTGCGGAGGTCGAGCGAGCGCGCGGCTCGAGCCGGACGAGGCCGCGACGGCGCGTCGAAACCCGGTGACGGTGCCCGCGACGGTGACCCGGTGGTCTCGACAAGCTCGACCGACGGAGGAAGCTCGACCGACGGAGAAGCTCGACCGACGGGGAAGCTCGACCGACGTGGGTGGTTGTCCCGGCGTACTCGTACGCTGCACCCGTGTCCGACGACGAGCTGTTCGAGACCGACGCCCTCCGGCCGGCCGCACCGACGACGCCGGGCGCGGGCTCGCTCCAGGCCAACACCCACGCCTCCGCGCCGCTCGCGGTGCGGATGCGCCCGCGGACCCTCGACGAGCTCGTCGGCCAGCCGCAGCTGCGCGCCGAGGGCTCGCCGCTGCGCCAGCTGATCGAGGGCGGCAAGGCCCTGTCGCTGCTGCTGTGGGGGCCGCCGGGCACCGGCAAGACCACGATCGCTGCGATCGTGAGCGGGCAGACCGACCGCTCCTTCGTGGAGGTCTCCGCCGTCTCGGCCGGGGTGAAGGAGGTGCGGGCCGCCATCGAGCGCGCCCGCAGCGACCTGACGCACCGCGGGCGCGAGACGGTGCTCTTCGTCGACGAGGTGCACCGGTTCAGCAAGGCGCAGCAGGACGCGCTGCTGCCCGGCGTGGAGAACCGTTGGGTGACTCTGGTGGCCGCTACCACCGAGAACCCGTTCTTCTCGGTCATCTCGCCGCTGCTGTCGCGCAGCCTGCTGCTCCAGCTCGACTCGCTCACCGACGACGACATCACCGAGGTCATCGAGCACGCCCTGACCGACGAGCGCGGCCTCGACGGGGCGTTCACGCTCGCGGACGACGCCCGGGAGCACCTGGTCCGGCTGGCCGGAGGAGACGCCCGCCGGGCGCTGACCTACCTCGAGGCTGCCGCGGGGGCGGCCGGGTCTCGACAGGCTCAGCCGACGGACGGGCCGATCACGATCGACCTGAGCACCGCCGAGACGGCGGTGGACCGGGCCGCGGTGCGCTATGACCGGCAGGGCGACCAGCACTACGACGTGATCTCGGCGTTCATCAAGTCGCTGCGCGGCTCGGACGCGGACGCCGCCCTGCACTACCTGGCCCGGATGTTCGAGGCGGGTGAGGACCCGCGGTTCATCGCGCGGCGCCTGGTGATCCTGGCCAGCGAGGACATCGGGCTGGCCGACCCGACCGCGCTCACGACGGCGGTCGCGGCCGCGCAGGCGGTACAGCTGATCGGGATGCCCGAGGCCCGGCTCAACCTGGCCCAGGCGACGATCGCGCTCGCGGTGGCGCCGAAGTCGAACGCGGTGATCAAGGCCATCGACGCCGCCAGCGCCGACGTGCGTGCAGGCAAGATCGGGCAGGTGCCGCCGCACCTGCGCGACGCCCACTACCAGGGCTCGAAGAGCCTCGGCCACGGCACGTCGTACGCCTACAGCCACGACGCGCCGTACGGCATCGCCGAGCAGCAGTACCTGCCGGACGTCATCGCCGACGCGGAGTACTACCAGCCGACCTCGCTCGGCGCCGAGGCAGCGGTCAAGGAGCGCTGGGAGCGGGTCCGCCGGCTCGTGCGCGGGCGATAGGGTCGGACGCTGTGACCAGGGACCAGGCCGTGTGGCTCGCCGTGGGCGGGCTGGCGCTGCTGTGCCTGTTGCTCGCTGTCGCGCTGCTGCGCCTGCGCACCACCGGTGCCCGCTCGCGGGCCGAGATGGACGTCCTGCGCGAGCGGCTGGAGGGGCTCGAGGCACGTCGCGACGATGCGCGTGGGCCTGCCCCGGCGACCGCCGCTGCTCCGGTGGAGTTCGTGATCACCGACCTCGGCAACCCGGTCGAGCCCGCACCCGAGCCGGTGCCGCTCGACACCCCGACCTTCGCCGACATCGTGCTCAAGGAGACCGTGGTCAAGGCAGCGTCGCTGGCCCACGGCGTACGACGTGGCCTGGCGCCGGCGAACCGCAACCGGATCCGCTTCGAGATGAGGCAGGAGGTACGCCGGTCCCGCAAGCAGCGCCGGGCGGACCTCAAGGCGGCGCAGCGCGACCTCCGCGCCCGCCAGCGGGCCGACCTCGACCTCGGAGCGGAGGAGGCGTCGTGAAGCGCGGACTCTGGTTCGTGGCCGGCGCGGGTGCCGGCATCTATGCCTCGGTGCGCGCCCGCCGCGTCAAGGAGGCGTTCACCGCCGACGGGCTCAGCGACCGCTGGCACGCGCTGACGCTCGGCGCCCGGATGTTCCGCGACGAGGTCGCGCAGGGTCAGGCCGAGGCCGAAACCGAGTTGCGCGAACGGTTCGGTCTCGTGCCTCATGGACCCCCCGAGCTCGGGACCTCGCACGTACGCGCGGTGGTCTCGACAGGCTCGACCGACGGGCAGCTCGACCGACGAGCGAGCTCGACCGACGAGCAGACACAGGAAGGCGAGAACTGATGGACACCGCGGAGATCCGGCGCCGGTTCGTGGCTCACTTCGAGCACGTCGCCCACACCCCCGTGCCCTCGGCGTCCCTCATCCTCGACGACCCGAACCTGCTGTTCGTCAACGCCGGCATGGTGCCGTTCAAGCCGTACTTCCTCGGCCAGGAGACGCCGCCGTACGACCGCGCTGTGAGCGTCCAGAAGTGCGTGCGCACCCCCGACATCGAGGACGTCGGCAAGACCACCCGGCACGGCACCTTCTTCGAGATGTGCGGCAACTTCTCCTTCGGTGACTACTTCAAGGAGCGGGCGATCGAGCTCGCCTGGGACCTCGTCACCCGGTCGCAGGGCGACGGTGGCTACGGCCTGGAGGAGGGCCGGCTCTGGCCCTCGATCCTGCACGGTGACGACGAGGCGCTCCATCTGTGGATGAAGGTGACCGGGCTGCCGGGCGAGCGGATCGTCAAGCTCGGGCCGAAGGAGAACTACTGGTCGATGGGGATCCCCGGGCCGGGCGGCCCGTGCTCGGAGATCCTGTACGACCGCGGCGCCGAGTACGGCCCCGACGGCGAGTTCGAGACCACCGACCGGATCGAGATGCCGACCAAGCTCGAGGACCGCTATCTGGAGATCTGGAACCTCGTCTTCATGCAGGACGAGCTGAGCGCCGTACGGTCCAAGGAGGACTTCGACATCGTCGGGTCCCTGCCGCGCAAGAACATCGACACCGGGATGGGCCTCGAGCGCGTCGCCTGCCTGCTCCAGGGCGTCGACAACATGTACGAGATCGACGAGATGTACCCCGTGATCGAGCGGGCCGAGGAGCTCACCTCCCGCAGGTACGGCGCGAACCATGAGGACGACGTGCGCTTCCGGGTCGTCGGCGACCACGTCCGCAGCTCGATGATGCTGATCGGTGACGGGGTGACCCCGGGCAACGAGGGTCGCGGCTACGTGCTGCGCCGGCTGCTGCGGCGCGCGGTGCGGTCGATGCGCCTGCTCGGCACCGAGGACCGGGTGCTCCCCGAGCTGCTGCCGGTCAGCCGCGACAAGATGGGCGAGACCTACCACGAGCTGCACCGCGACTGGGAGCGGATCTCGCAGATCGCGTACGCCGAGGAGGACGCCTTCCGGCAGACGCTCCGGGCCGGCACCACGATCTTCGACCAGGCCGCCGCCGACGTACGGCGTGCGGGCGACACCGTGCTGAGCGGGGAGCGCGCCTTCGCGCTGCACGACACCTACGGGTTCCCCATCGACCTGACCCTGGAGATGGCGCAGGAGCAGGGGCTGCTGGTCGACGAGGTCGGCTTCCGCGAGCTGATGGGCCAGCAGCGCGACCGGGCGAAGGCCGACGCGCGCGCCAAGAAGGGCGCCCACGTCGACGCGACGGCGTACCGCCAGGTGGCGGACTCGCTGGGCGGCCCGGTGGAGTTCACCGGCTACCGCGAGGTGGACTCCGAGGGATCGGTGCGCGGCCTGGTCGCGGCCGGTGGCGTCGTCGACTCCGCGCGCGAGGGCGACGAGGTCGAGCTGGTCCTCGACCGCACGCCGTTCTACGCCGAGGGCGGCGGCCAGCTGGCCGACCAGGGTGTGATCGAGCTCGAGAACGGCGCGCGGGTCGAGGTGCGCGACGTGCAGACCCCGATCACCGGACTGATCGTGCACACGGCCAAGGTCCTCAGCGGTGAGGTGACGCCGGGTCTCGGTGTCTCGTCTCACGTCGACATCGAGCGCCGCAAGTCGATCTCGCGGGCGCACACCGCGACCCACATGGTGCACAAGGCGTTCCGCGAGGCGCTCGGCGAGACGGCGACCCAGGCCGGCTCCGAGAACGCTCCCGGCCGGTTCCGCTTCGACTTCTCCGCGACCGGGGCCGTACCGGTCTCGGTGATGGAGGACGTCGAGGCGCGGGTCAACGACCTCGTGCTCGCCGACCTCGGCGTGCACGCCGAGCTGATGACGCAGGACGAGGCGGTGCGCTCCGGCGCGATGGCCCTGTTCGGTGAGAAGTACGGCGACCAGGTGCGGGTGATCTCGGTCGGCGACTGGGCGCGCGAGCTGTGCGGCGGCACCCACGCGGGTCGCTCCGGCCAGCTCGGCGTGATCAAGCTGCTGGGGGAGTCGTCGATCGGCTCCGGCGTACGTCGGGTGGAGGCGCTGGTGGGCGCCGACGCCTACAAGTTCCTGGCGCGCGAGCACGTGCTCGTCGCCCAGCTGTCCGAGGCGCTCAAGGCGCGCCCCGAGGAGCTGCCCGAACGCGTCCACGACCTCGTCGAGCGGCTGCGGACCGCGGAGAAGGCGCTGGAGCAGACCCGCGTCGCCCAGCTGCTCTCGGAGGGCGCGCAGCTCGCCGCGGACGCGGTCGACGTGAACGGCGTACGCCTGATCAGCCTGCGCATCGACGGTGCCGATGCGGGCGACGTCCGCACCATGGCGCTGAACCTGCGCAGCCGGCTCAGCCAGGACCAGCCGGGCGCCGCGGTGCTGATCGGGGTCAAGGACGGCAAGGTCGCCGTCGTGGTCGCGACCAACGACCGGGCCCGCGACCGCGGCGTCAAGGCGAACGACGTGCTGGCCGCGGTGATGCCGTTGGTCGGCGGCCGCGGTGGCGGCAAGGACGACGTCGCGCAGGGCGGCGGCTCCGACACGTCCCGGGTCGACGACGCGCTGGCGGCCGCCGGCGCGGCTGTCGCGCGGGCGACCGGAGCCTGAGGTCTTGCGGCCCGGCGTACGTCTCGGCCTCGACCCCGGCGACGCCCGGATCGGCGTCGCCCGCAGCGACCCGACCGGGTTCCTGGCGACGCCCGTCGAGACCGTGCGCCGGGGCCGCGGTGACCTCTCCCGGATCGCCCGGCTCGCGCGTGAGGACGAGGCCGTCGAGATCGTGGTCGGGCTGCCGCGCTCGCTGTCGGGGCGCGAGGGCCCGGCCGCGGTCAAGGCGCGCGAGTTCGCCCGCACCCTCGCTGCCCGGGTGGCCCCGGTGCCGGTGCGCCTGCAGGACGAGCGTCTGACCACGGTTTCTGCGGAGGCTATGCTGCGCGATCGGGGGAAGAAGGGTGCCTCACGGAGGGCCGTGGTCGACCAGGCTGCGGCGGTGCTCATCCTGCAGCACGCCCTGGACACCGAGCGGGAGACCGGTCGTCCACCAGGAGAGATCGTCACAGGAGAGTCATGAGCGAGGCGCACGAGGACGAGTACGACGCTGCCGGCAGCGAGCCGGCGACCGAGTACGACGTCCACGCGACGACAGGCACCGACGAGGTGGACGGCTACGAGCCCTCCTACCTCGGCGGCAGTCGCAAGAAGAAGAAGAAGCGCGGCTTCGCCGGGTGTCTTGCCGTGATCATCGCGCTCGCGGTGGTCCTCGGCGGTGCCTACTTCGTGGGGTCCAAGGGCTACCACTACCTCAAGGACCACCTGTCCTCCGCCGAGGACTACCCGGGCCCCGGGCACGGTGACGTGCTGTTCCAGGTGAAGTCCGGCGACACCGTGACGCAGATCGGTCGCGAGCTGAAGGCGAAGGGTGTGGTGGCCTCGGTCGAGGCGTTCATGGACGCCTCTCACGGCAAGACCGGCATCCAGGTCGGTTACTACCAGCTCAAGAAGCGGATGGCGGCCCAGGACGCGTTCGACATCCTGATCAACCCGAAGCGCATCGTCACCACCGCGGTCACCATCCCCGAGGGGCTGAGGGTGGCCGACACCGTGAAGATCCTGGCGGCCAAGACCAAGTTCTCCGCCGCTCAGTTCGAGAGCGCGCTGCAGGACGGCGCGGCGCTCGGGCTCCCGTCGTACGCGAAGGGCAACCCGGAGGGCTACCTCTTCCCCTCGACGTACGGGTTCGGGCCGAAGGAGAAGCCGGCCGACATGCTCAAGGACATGGTCGACCGGTGGAAGCAGGCCGCGGACGAGGACGGGCTCGTCGCCGGCGCGGAGGCTCAGGGCAAGACGCCCGCCGAGATCATGACGATCGCCAGCCTGGTCCAGGCCGAGGGCCGTGGCAGCGACATGCCCAAGGTCAGTCGGGTCATCTACAACCGGCTCGACGGGCCGGGCGACCAGGGCGGCACCAACGGGCTCCTCCAGATCGACGCCACGGTCAACTACGCGCTGAACCGCACCGGGGTCGTGGCGGTCACCACCGAGGAGACCCAGAACACCCAGTCGCCGTACAACACCTACCTCCACCCCGGGCTGCCGCCGGGACCCATCAACTCGCCCGGCGACGAGGCGATCAAGGCGGCGGTGAGCCCCGCGGACGGGCCTTGGTACTACTACGCGACGGTGAACCTCAGGACCGGGGAGACGAAGTTCGGTACGACGTACCAGGAGTTCCTGCAGTTCAAGCAGGAGTTCCGCACGTACTGCGAGACCTCGGACGCCTGCTGACCCCGTGGTCGTGCGCTGCGCCGTTCTCGGTGACCCGGTCGGGCACTCGCTGTCCCCGGCCCTGCACCGGGCGGCGTACGCCGCGCTCGGGCTCGACTGGACGTACGACGCGGTGCAGGTGTCGAGCGGCGGCCTCGCGGACTTCCTCGGCGGGCTCGACGGGCAGTGGCGTGGGCTCTCGCTGACCATGCCGCTCAAGCGTGAGGCGATGCCGCTGCTCACCTCGCGCGACTCGTGGGCGGAGCTCGCGGGTGCCGCGAACACGCTGCTGCTCGACGCCGACGGTGTGCACGGGCTCAACACGGACGTGCCGGGCGCGGTGGCAGCCCTGCGCGAGGCGACGCCGGCCACGGTCGACCGCGCCGTCGTGCTGGGCGGCGGCGCGACCGCCACTTCAGTGCTGCTCGCGCTGGCCGACCTCGGTTGCGCCCACGCCGTGCTCGCTGTGCGCGACCCGGCCCGGGCAGTGGAGACCGTCGAAGCGGTGGGGCGGCACGCCCACCCACCCGCGGTCGAGACAGTGCGGCTCGCCGGCCTCGCCGAGGTGCGCGCCGACGTCGTCGTGTCGACGGTGCCGGCCGAGGCCCAGACCCCGGAGGTGCTCGCCGCCCTGGCCGGGGTGCCGGTCGTGTTCGACGTGCTCTACGACCCGTGGCCGACCCCGCTCGCCGCCGCCGCGCTCGCGGACGGACGCACGTTGGTCGGGGGGCTCGACCTGCTGCTGTGGCAGGCGGTCGACCAGGTGCGCGCCATGACGGGGCGTTTCGACGTACCGGTCGCGGCGATGCGGGCCGCGGGTGAGGCGGGACTCGCCGAACGCCGTCGCTGAGCCGGCCGGCGCCACTACTGTTCAGGCCGTGAACTCGACCGTGTTGGCCGTCGTCCTCGCGACCGTGCTGGCCGGCCTCGGCGGCTTCCTGGTGCCGGCCCTGATCGGCCGCATCCCGCCGTACGTCCCCCTGGATCCGCCCGGCGAGTCGGGCGAGGAGTCGTCCGCGGAGCCGTCCGAGGTCGACGCCACCGTCGACGCGACCTCGAGCGTGGTCCCTGAGGACCCGCCGGAGCCGTTCCCCGACATCGCGCGCCTGCCTGGCCTGGGCTGGAAGAGTGCGGTCGCGGCCGCGGTGGCCGGAGCGATCGTCGGCATCGCGGTCGGCTGGACCTGGGCGCTCGTGCTCTGGGTGCCGCTGGTGCCGGTCTCGGTCGCCCTGGCGGTCGTCGACTGGCGCACGCGGCTGCTGCCCACCTTCGTGATCCGCCCGATGTACGGCGTGCTGGTCGTGCTGGTGCTCCTGGGCTGGGCGGTCACCGGCGACTCCGACGCGGTCGTCCGCTCCGCGCTCGGCTGGCTCGTGGCGGGCGGGCTGTACGGGTTGTTGTGGCTGATCTATCCGCGCGGGCTCGGCTTCGGCGACGTCCGACTGGCCGGGGTGCTCGGCATCGCTCTCGGCTGGGTCGGCTGGGGTGCGGTGCTGGTCGGGGTCTACGCCGGCTTCCTGCTCGGCGGCGTCCTCGGCGGTCTGCTGTCGGTGCTGCGGATCGTGGAGCGGAAGGGTTTCCCGTTCGGGCCGTTCATGCTGCTCGGTGCGCTGGTCGGCCTCCTGTGGGGCGAGTCGCTCTGGTCGGCCCTCGTCTCGGGCTGACAGCGGGCGTCAGGAGACGCTGACGCCCGTGGAAGACTGAGGCCATGCTGCGCTGGCTCACTGCTGGGGAGTCCCACGGCCCCGCCCTGGTCGCCATCCTGGAAGGGATGCCGGCGCACGTCGTGATCACGACAGACGACGTCTCCGCGGCCCTCGCCCGCCGCCGTCTGGGCAAGGGTCGTGGGGCGCGGATGAAGTTCGAGCAGGACCGCGTCACGATCCTGGGCGGGGTCCGCCACGGCGAGACCCAGGGCGGCCCGGTGGCGATCGAGGTCGCCAACAGCGAGTGGCCCAAGTGGGAGCAGGTGATGTCGGCCGACCCGGTCGACGCCGAGGTGCTCGGCGACCTGGCCCGCAACGCCCCGCTGACCCGGCCGCGACCCGGCCATGCCGACCTGGTCGGCATGCAGAAGTACTCCTTCGACGAGGCCCGTCCGGTCCTCGAGCGTGCCTCCGCCCGCGAGACCGCCGCCCGGGTGGCGCTCGGCAGCGTCGCCAGCGCGTTCCTCGAGCAGGCCACGGGCGCGCGGCTGGTCACCCACGTCATCGAGCTCGGCGGCGTCCGGGCACCGGCCGGCGTCATCCCCGGCCCCGACGACGTTGCTCGCCTCGACGACGACGAGGTGCGCTGCCTGGACCCCGACGCGAGCGCCGCGATGGTCGCCGCCATCGACGACGCCCACCGCGACGGCGACACCCTCGGTGGGGTCGTCGAGGTCGTGGTGCACGGCCTGCCGCCGGGCCTGGGATCCCACGTGCACTGGGACCGCCGCCTCGACTCACGGTTGGCCGGTGCGCTGATGGGCATCCAGGCGATCAAGGGCGTCGAGGTGGGTGACGGCTTCGAGCTGGCCGCGACCCGCGGGAGCCTGGCGCACGACGAGATCGAGCCGTCGGGCGACGGCGTACGACGGTCGAGCGGGCGCTCCGGCGGCACCGAGGGCGGGATGTCGACCGGCGAGGTGCTGAGGGTGCGGGCCGCGATGAAGCCGATCGCCACCGTGCCCCGCGCGCTGCGCACCGTCGACACCTCGACCGGCGAGGCCGCAGTGGCACACCACCAGCGCTCTGATGTCTGCGCAGTGCCGGCCGCGGGCGTGGTCGCCGAGGCGATGGTGGCGCTGGTGCTGGCCGACGCGGTGCTGGAGAAGTTCGGCGGCGACGCGGTCGCGGAGACCCGGCGCAACGTCGAGAGCTATCTCGACCATCTGCCCGACCACCTGAAGGTGCGATGACCGCACCGCGGGTGGTGCTCGTCGGCCCCATGGGCGCGGGCAAGACGACGGTCGGCCGCATGCTCGCCGAGCGCTGGGGCGTGTCGTTCCGCGACACCGACGACGTGGTCGAGGAGGGCGAGGGCCGCTCGGTCTCCGACATCTTCGTGGACTCCGGCGAGGAGCAGTTCCGGGCGCTCGAGCGGGCCGCCGTCAGCCGCGCACTGAGTGAGCACCCCGGCGTGCTGGCCCTCGGCGGGGGCGCGGTGATGGCGGAGCAGACGCGGACGGCGCTCGCCGGCCACCGGGTCGTCTTCCTGCGGGTCGGGCTCAGCGACGCCGCCGCGCGGGTCGGGCTGGGCGCCTCGCGGCCGCTGCTGCTCGGCAACGTGCGCGGCACCATGAAGGCGCTGCTCGACGAGCGCACCCCGGTCTACGAGTCGGTGGCGGTCGCCTCGGTCGACACCGACGGGCTCACTCCCGACGAGGTCGCCGACGCGGTCGAGGAGGTGCTCCGTGGCTGAGCCGGAGAGCCCGACCGTGATCCATGTCGCGACCGCCGCGCCGTACGACGTGCTGGTCGGCGCAGGTCTCCTCGGCCGGCTGCCGCACCTGCTCGGCGAGCGCGTGGAGCGGGTCGGCCTGGTGTTCCCCGAGGACCGGCTCGACCTGGCCGCGGCGGTGCGGGACCGCCTGGGCGAGCAGCACGCCGTGCACGACCTCCCGCTGCCGCCCGGCGAAGCCGCCAAGACCGCCGCGGTCGCGGAGCGCTGCTGGGAGGCGCTCGGCCGCGAGGGCTTCACGCGCAGCGACGCGATCGTCACCGTCGGCGGGGGAGCGACCACCGACGTCGGCGGCTTCGTCGCCGCCACCTGGCTGCGCGGGGTCCGCGTCGTGCACGTGCCGACCACCCTGCTCGGGATGGTCGACGCCGCGATCGGCGGCAAGACCGGCATCAACACCTCGGCGGGCAAGAACCTGGTCGGTGCCTTCCACGAGCCGGCCGGCGTGCTCTGCGACCTGGACCTGCTGGCCACGCTGCCCGAGCCGGAGCTCCGCTCCGGGCTGGGGGAGGTCGTCAAGTGCGGCTTCATCGCCGACCCCGAGATCCTGCGTCTGGTGGAGGTCACCCACGACCCGACCACCGGCCCGGTGCTGCGTGAGCTGGTCGAGCGGGCGGTGCGGGTGAAGGCCGAGGTCGTCGCCGGCGACCTCACAGAGACCGGAGGCAGCGCGGAGCATCCCGGCCGGGAGGTGCTCAACTACGGTCACACCATGGGGCACGCGGTCGAGCTCGCCAGCGGGTACTCCCTGCGGCACGGCGAGGCGGTCGCGATCGGCTGCGTGTACGCCGCCGAGCTCGCCCGGGCAGCCGGTCTTCTCGACGACGCGGTCGCCGACCGGCACCGCACCGCGCTGGCGAAGGTGGGTCTCCCGACCGGCTGGGCGGGCGCGTCGTACGACGACCTGCGCGCGCGGATGGCGGTCGACAAGAAGTCGCGGGGCTCAGAGCTGCGGTTCGTGGTGCTGACCGACCTGGCCCGGCCCCGGATCCTGGCCGCACCGAGCGAAGACCACCTGCAGACGGCGTACGGCGTGATGGCGCAGGCCGCGCGGTGAGGGCGCTGGTGCTCAACGGCCCGAACCTCGGCCGGCTCGGTCGCCGGCAGCCCGAGATCTACGGCCACACGACGTACGACGAGCTGGTCACCCTCTGCGTCGACTGGGGTCGCGCGCTGGGCCTCGAGGTCGAGGTCCGGCAGACCAACCACGAGGGTGACCTGCTCGACTGGCTGAACACCGCCGCCGACGAGCACACCCCGGTCGTCCTCAACGCCGCCGCCTGGACCCACTACTCCTACGCCCTGGCCGACGCCTGCGCGCAGCTGACCGCGCCGCTGGTCGAGGTGCACATCAGCGACCCGGGGTCACGCCCCGAGGAGTTCCGGCACACCTCGGTGGTCACGCCGTACGCCAAGGCGGTGGTCGTCGGGCAAGGCGTCGATGGCTACCACCAGGCCCTCGCGGCATTGGTCTGACACTCCGGGCGAGTGGTCCCGGCCTCGGGTGTCTTTCGCCCCGTGTGCCGGCGGCACTCGAGTGACATCGTGGAACGGCCACGATGAGAGGAAGCATGTAGTGACCGTCGCCATGTTCAACGCCTTGGACGCACTCGCCAGCGAGGAGTCCCACCACGAGCACCACTGCGGGGAACACGACGACGTCTGTGACGACGCGTGCTGCATCGCCGCTGCCGTGATCTCCGGGCAGGGCATGGAGTAGCCGCCCGCCCGGGATTCCGGGCGCAGGTGGGCGCCGTACTAGAATTCGAGGTCGCCCGCCCGGACCGTGCAACGGGGGTGGGCCCATTCGCTCCCACCGGAAGAGGCACTCCCGCATGGCCACCACCAATGACCTGAAGAACGGCATGGTGCTGAACATCGACGGCCAGCTCTGGCAGGTCATCTGGTTCCAGCACCACAAGCCCGGCAAGGGCGGCGCCGTCGTGCGGTCGAAGCTGAAGAACATCGAGTCCGGCAAGACCGTGGACCGCACCTTCAACGCCGACGTGAAGGTCGACGTCGCCAACGTCGACAAGCGGACCATGCAGTACCTCTACAACGACGGCACGTCGTACGTCTTCATGGACACCGGCACCTTCGACCAGCTCGAGATCTCGCCCGACATCGTCGGCGACGCCAAGAACTTCCTGCTGGAGAACCAGGACGCCGTCGTGGCCACCAACGACGGTCGCGTGCTCTACATCGAGCTCCCGGCCTCGGTGCTGCTCGAGATCACCTACACCGAGCCCGGCGTGGTCGGCGACAGCGCGACCGGCCGCACCAAGCCGGCGACCCTGGAGACCGGTCACGAGATCCAGGTGCCGCTGTTCATCACCCAGGGCGAGAAGGTCAAGGTCGACACCCGCGACTCGTCGTACCTCGGCCGCGTGAAGTCCTGACCTCCCGAGACGTCCGCTGATGTCCGCCCGCTCGAAGGCCCGCAAGCGCGCCCTCGACATCCTGTACGCCGCCGAGATGCGCGGGCAGGACCCGGTCGCGGTGCTCGACGCGGCCATCGCCGACGACGAGGGCCCGACGAACCCGTGGACCGACGCCCTGGTCCGCGGCGTCACCGCCCACCGCGAGCGGATCGACGAGCTGCTCACGACGTACTCCCAGGCCTGGACGCTGGACCGGATGCCGGCCGTCGACCGCACCGCGCTGCGGATCGGCGTCTTCGAGCTGCTGTACGCCGACGACGTGCCGCCCCCCGTCGCGGTCACCGAGGCGGTCGCCCTGGTGCGCAACCTCTCGACCGACGACTCGCCCGGGTTCGTCAACGGCGTGCTCGGCGCGATGCTCCGCGATCGGGAGTCGATCACCCCCTAGGGTGGTCACAGCGGCCCGTTCCCGGGGGCTAGGGTCACCGGCATGGCAGACGTCAGCGACCAGGCAGAGCAGATGGGGCGTCGGGCCGACAACAGCCCATGGATGGATCGTGGCGTCCGGTTCGGGATGATCTGCTACGGCGTCGTCTACCTGCTGATCGCTTGGCTGGCCGTGCAGCTGGCCCTCGGGCACCAGCAGTCCAACGCCTCCAACAAGGGCGCTCTCCAGCTGCTCAAGAAACAGTCCTTCGGCACTGCGCTGCTGTGGCTGATCGCCATCGGTCTCACGGTCCTGGTGATCTGGCGCGCGCTCGAGGCACTGGTCGGCCACCAGGAGTACGACGGCGGCAAGCGCACCCGGAGACGGCTGATGTCGGCGGGCAAGGCCGTGATCTACGGCTACGTCGCCTACCTCGCGTACCGATACGCCCTCGGCATCGGATCCGGTGGCAACAGCGATGCCACCACCGCGAAGCTGATGAACGCGCCGTTCGGTCGGTTCCTGGTCGGCCTGGTCGGCGTCGCCATCGCGGCGTACGGCATCGCCCAGATCCGGCGCGGCTGGACCGAGAAGTTCATGGAGAACCTCGACGCCCGCGGCTCGTCCGGAGACACCGGCAAGGCCTACCGGCTGCTCGGGAAGGTGGGCTACATCGCCAAGGGCGTCGCCTTCATCCTGATCGGCGGTCTGTTCGTGACCGCGGCCGTCACCCACCACGCCAAGAAGTCGGGGAACCTCGACCAGGCGCTCCACAGCCTGCTCGACTACCCGTTCGGCCAGGTGCTCCTGATCCTGGTCGCCGCCGGCATCGCCTGCTACGGCCTCTTCTGCTTCGCGCGAGCGCGCCACCTGTCTCGGTGACCTCCCAGCCGGACCCGGCCCTCCCCGACGGCTGGGCCCTACGGCTGCCCGAGCCCGAGGACGTCCCTTCGCTGGTGGAGCTCCGGGTCGCCGACCGCTCCCCGTGGACCGGGGAGCAGTCCGTCGACGCGGCCGCGGTCGAGTCGGAGGTGGTGGGCCCGGCGTCGTGGACGCGCCGCCAGGTGGTGGTGACCGACACGGACGACCGGGTCCGAGGCTGGATCTCGGTGCAGGACCGAGCCGCCGGCCGGACCGTGGTCGGGCTCTGGCTCGACCGGGACACCGCCCACGCGGACGCCGTCGCCGCTGGGCTCTACGCGTGGGCCGACCACGAGGGCCGGGCGATCGCCCACCTCCGTGGCCTGGAGCGCACCCGGATGGATGCCTCCCCGTTCGCCGAGGACCACCGGCAGCGCGGCTGGCTGGAGAGCGCGGGTTACACCTGCCGGCGCCGGTGGCTGCACATGAGCCGCCCGGTCGACCCGACCGAGCTGATGCCGCCGCTGCGCGAGGGCGTGACCGTACGTCGCGTGGCGCGGCACGAGAACGGCGTACCGCTGGCCTCGGACCTGCAGATCGTGCACCTGATGCTGGAGGAGTCGTTCCAGGACCACTTCAACTCCTACCGCGAGAGCTTCCCGGAGTTCGTGCAGCGGCTGCGTGAGGACCCCGGGCACCGGTGGGACCACTGGTGGCTCGCGTGGGTCTCGACTCCGCTCGACCAGCGAACGAGACCTCGAGGTCTCGACTCCGCTCGACCAGCGAAGAGACCTCGAGGTCTCGACTTCGCTCGACCGACGGGATGAGCCGGCGGGGGCGATCATCTGCTCGGTGCTACCGGCCGACCGCAGCGGCGCCGAGGGCACCTACGTCGACTACATCGGCGTCAACCGCGCGGCCCGCGGCCGCGGTGTGGCCAAGGGTCTGCTGCACACGGTGCTCTCCGACGCTGCTGCCCGCGGCCGTGACCGCGTGTCCCTCGAGGTCGACGCGGACTCGCCGACGAAGGCCGACGGCCTCTACGTGTCGATGGGGTGGAGCACCGACTACGTGACCGAGTCGTGGTTCCGCGACGTGGAAGCCGATGGAAGGCTAGGGCCATGAGCGAGAGCACCGAGTTCGACGTGATCGTGGTGGGCCTGGGCCCGGGCGGCGAGCACGTGGCCCTCAAGCTGGGCGAGGCGGGGCTGCGGGTGCTCGGCATCGAGGAGCGGCTGGTCGGCGGCGAGTGCCCCTACTACGGCTGCGTCCCGTCGAAGATGATGATCGCTGCGGCCCACACCCTGCGCGAGGCCCACCGGGTGAACACGATGGCGGGGTCGGCCACCGTCACCCCGGACTGGACCCCCGTGGCCAACCGGATCCGCGACGAGGCCACCGACGACTGGGACGACGCGGTCGCGGTGAAGCGGCTCGAGGACAGCGGTGCGACCTTCGTGCGTGGCCGGGGCGTGCTCGCCGGTGACGGCCGCGTCGAGGTCGGCGGTACGACGTACACGGCGACGAAGGGGGTCGTCATCAACACCGGTACGGCACCGGCCGCGCCTCCGATCGACGGGCTCGCGGACACGCCGTACTGGACCAACCGCGACGCCGTGCAGCTGCGCGAGCTGCCGTCGTCGCTCATCGTCATCGGTGGCGGGGCCATCGGCTGTGAGCTGGCGCAGGTGATGGCGCTGTTCGGCGTCCGGGTGACCGTCGTCGAGATGGCCGACCGGCTGGTCGCGCCCGAGGAGCCCGAGGCCTCCGAGGTCCTCGAGAAGGCGTTCGCCGGCACCGGCATCCAGGTCCTGACCGGCGCGAAGATCGGCTCGGTTGCCTACGCCGACGGTCAGTTCAGCCTCGACCTCGGTGACCAGCAGCTGACCGCCGAGAAGCTCCTGGTCGCGGCCGGACGGCGTACCAACCTGGCCGGGCTCGGCCTCGAGAACGTGGGGCTCGACCCCGAGGCGAGGGTGCTCGACCCCGACGAGCGGATGCGGGTCGCCGACGGGGTCTGGGCGGTCGGCGACATCACCGGCAAGGGCGCGTTCACGCACGTCTCGATGTACCAGGGCGGTGTGGTGCTCAACGACCTGCTCGGCCGCGACGGGCCCTGGGCTGACTACCGCGCGGTCGCCCGGGTCACGTTCACCGCGCCGGAGGTCGCCTCGGTCGGGATGGGGGAGAAGGCCGCCCGCGAGGCCGGGCTCGACGTCGCGGTGGCGACGGGTGACCTCGGCTCGCGCGGCTGGATGGCGCAGGAGGAGGGGCTGATCAAGCTGGTCGCCGACTGCTCCCGCGAGATCCTGGTGGGCGCGACGGTGGTCGGGCCGGCCGGCGGCGAGATCATGTCGATGCTGGCGCTGGCGGTGCACGCCGAGGTCCCGATCGCGACCCTGCTGCACATGCACTACGCCTACCCGACCTACCACCGGGCGATCGAGACGGTGCTCAAGGAGCTGGCGCCGCCGCGCTGAGCAGCGTCCGGCACCACACGTCGGCGACCTGCTCGGCGTACTCCTGCGGGGTGAGGCCCCGGGTCGCGAGGAGCCCGAAGTACTCCGCGCTGTTCATCGACCAGACCAGGTCGGCCACCTGCCGGTCGGTCAGGTCGTCGCGGAGCTCACCGGTGGCGCGCAGGTCCGCGGCGAACAGCAGCATGTTCGCGGCCCGGCGCTCGTTGACGGCCGACCAGACCTTGCGACACTCCGGGTCGGTGGTGCCGGCCTCCCGCAGGGCGTTCATGAGCGGCACCGTGGTCGGCAGCAGGTGGCCGAGCGCCGAGGCGTACGTCGTGATCTTCGCCCGGGCGGTGGGCGCCTCCCGGACCGCTCGGACGTAGTCGCGCTGCTCGGCCGGCACCGGCTCGGGGCCGCCCGCGAGGGTCATGTCGTGGACGGCGAGGAGGAGCTGCGGTTTGCGTCCCACGGAGGTGTAGACAGTGTCGACCGAGACCCGGGCGCGGCGGGCGATCTGGGCGACCGAGGTCTCGGCGTACCCCTGGGTCGTGAACAGTCGGTGCGCGGCCGAGAGCACCCGCCGTCGGGTGCGCGCGGCGGCAGCCTGCCTGGCCGTGGCGTCGTACCGGCGCCTCTTGTCGGTCGTGCTCACGGGGAGTACGGTACCAATATTCGTCCGAAGTCAGTTCGGATGAAAACAAGGGGGACACCATGACCATCGACCAGCACACCTCCGGCGTCGTGATGCGCGAGCCCGGCACCGGCCGCGGCACCTGGGCGATGGGCTCGCTGTTCGAGCACCTCCTGGAGTCCGACCAGGCGCAGGGCCGGCTGGGCCTGGCTCTGGTGACGCAGCCGCCTGGCATCGCGACCCCGCTGCACCGTCACACCAAGGAGGCGGAGGCGTTCTACCTCCTCGAGGGCCGGATGACCTACCGCGCAGGCGACGAGGACTTCGAGCTGTACGACGGCTGCTTCATCTATCTGCCCGAGGGGGTCCCCCACGCCTTCCGGATCCGGGGCGACGCACCCGCCAGGTTCCTCGGGCTGACCGCGCCGGGAGGGCTGCTGCACCTGTACGACGAGGTCGGGATCCCGGCTGCCGAGATGCGCCTCCCGGGGCCCGACGGGCTCACTCCCGAGGTCGAGATCCCGAAGTGGGCGGAGGTCGGACCGCGCTACGGGCTCGAGGTCGTGGGGCCCCCGATTCCGGAGTGAGCACCTGCTAGGGTCGCCAGCGATCGACATCCTTTAACGAGCCGTCCCGTGAGGCGGAGAAGGAGGTCTGGCACCCGAATGCCTGCGCCTGCCGCAACCCCCGAGCCGCGTCCCGACACCGGCCGCCCTGACTCTGGCCGCACCGTGCTCGACGCCGGTGACATCTCCCGGGCCCTGAGCCGCATCTCCCACGAGATCCTCGAGCGCAACAAGGGCGCCGCCGACCTCGTCCTGCTCGGCATCCCCTCGCGCGGCGTACCGCTGGCCGAGCGGATCGCGGAGCGGATCGCCGCCGTCGAGGGTGACGCCGTACCGTCCGGCTCGCTCGACGTGACGATGTACCGCGACGACCTCCGGCTCAAGCCGGCCCGCACCCTGCTACCGACCCAGATCCCCGACAGCGGCATCGACGACAAGGTCGTGGTGCTGGTCGACGACGTGCTCTTCTCCGGCCGCACGATCCGGGCCGCGCTCGACGCGCTCAACGACGTGGGCCGGCCGCGCGCCGTGCAGCTGGCTGTCCTGGTCGACCGCGGTCACCGCGAGCTGCCGATCCGCGCCGACTTCGTCGGCAAGAACCTCCCGACCTCGCTGGTGCAGCGGGTCCGGGTCCACCTCACCGGCGTCGACGACGAGGACGCGGTCATCATCGAGGGAGAAGGCGCATGAAGAAGCACCTGCTGTCCGCGGCCGACCTGACCCGCGAGGACGCCGAGCTGGTGCTGGCCACCGCCGACGAGATGCGCTCGCTGGCCGACCGGCCGATCAAGAAGCTGCCGGCGCTGCGTGGACGGACCGTGGTCAACCTCTTCTTCGAGGACTCCACGCGCACCCGGATCTCGTTCGAGGCGGCCGCCAAGCGGCTCTCGGCCGACGTCATCAACTTCTCGGCCAAGGGCTCCTCGCTGTCCAAGGGCGAGTCGCTCAAGGACACCGCACTGACGCTGGAGGCGATGGGCTGCGACGCGGTCGTCTGCCGGCACGGCTCCAGCGGCGCACCTCACCGGCTGGCCAACTCCGGCTGGGTGCGGGCCTCGGTGGTGAACGCCGGTGACGGCACCCACGAGCACCCGACGCAGGCGCTGCTCGACGCGTTCACGATGTGGAAGCACCTCGGCGGCCGCAACGGCGGCACCCTCGACGGCCAGCGGATCGCGATCGTCGGCGACGTGCTCCACTCGCGGGTGGCCCGCTCCAACGCGCTGCTGCTCCACACCCTGGGCGCCGAGGTCACGCTGGTCGCCCCGCCCACGCTGTTCCCGGTGGGGATCGAGTCCTGGCCGGTGCAGACGTCGTACGACCTCGACGCGGTGCTGCCCAAGGCCGACGCGGTGATGATGCTCCGCGTGCAGCGGGAGCGGATGAGCGGGGGGTTCTTCCCGACCGCGCGCGAGTACAGCCGCCGCTACGGCCTCGACGGCCGCCGGATGGCGACCCTGCAGGACCACACGATCGTGATGCACCCAGGCCCGATGGTGCGCGGCATGGAGATCACCGCCGACGTGGCCGACTCCGACCGCTCGGTGATCGTCGAGCAGGTCACCAACGGCGTCGCGGTCCGGATGGCGGTGCTCTACCTGCTGCTCGGCGGCAGCGAACCAGCAGTCGGTACGACGGAATCGTCGGTCGAGCCTGGTTCGTCGGTCGAGCCTGTCGAGACCACGGAGGCCTCACGATGACCAGCTTTCTGATCAAGGGCGTCTCGATCCTCGGCGGCGAGCCCACCGACCTCGTGATCCGCGACGGGGTGATCTCGACAGGCTCGATCGACGGCGGAGGCTCGATCGACGGCGGAGGCTCGACCGACGGCGGAGGCTCCGCCGACGGGTCCGGCGACGTCGAGACCATCGACGCGACCGGGCTGATCGCCCTGCCCGGCCTGGTCGACCTGCACACCCACCTGCGTGAGCCGGGACGTGAGGACGCCGAGACGGTGCTCACCGGCACCCAGGCGGCCGCGATGGGCGGCTTCACCGCGGTCCACGCGATGGCGAACACCGACCCGGTCGCCGACACCGCCGGCGTCGTCGAGCAGGTCTGGCGGCTGGGCCGCGAGGGCGGCTACTGCGACGTCTACCCGGTCGGGGCGGTCACCGTCGGGCTCGCCGGGAAGCAGCTGGCCGAGCTCGGCGCGATGGCCGACTCGGCGGCGCGGGTGCGGGTCTTCAGCGACGACGGCCACTGCGTCGACGACGCGGTGCTGATGCGCCGGGCGCTGGAGTACGTCAAGGCCTTCGACGGCGTCGTCGCCCAGCACGCCCAGGAGCCGCGGCTCACCGAGGGCGCCCAGATGAACGAGGGCGAGCTCTCCGGCCGCCTCGGGCTGGGTGGCTGGCCCGCCGTGGCCGAGGAGGCGGTGATCGCCCGCGACTGCCTGCTCGCCGCCCACGTCGGCTCCCGGCTGCACGTCTGCCACGTCTCGACCGCCGGTTCGGTGGAGATCATCCGGCAGGCCAAGGCGTCCGGTTGGAACGTGACCGCCGAGGTCTGCCCCCATCACTTGCTGCTGACCGACGAGTGCGCCACGTCGTACGACCCGATCTTCAAGGTCAACCCGCCACTGCGCACCGCGGCCGACACCGAGGCCCTGCGCGCCGCGCTGGCCGACGGCACCATCGACATCGTCGCCACCGACCACGCGCCGCACCCGCTCGAGGACAAGGACTGCGAGTGGGCGGCCGCGGCGTTCGGGATGCTCGGCCTCGAGACCGCGCTGTCGGTCGTGCAGGAGACGATGGTCGACCCCGGCCTGCTCACCTGGGCCGAGGTCGCCGACCGGATGTCCTACGCGCCGGCCCGGATCGGCCGGGTCGCCGACCACGGCCAGCCGCTCGAGGACGGCGCGCCGGCCAACGTCGTGCTCTACGACCCGTCCGTACGTCGGGTGGTCGACGCCGCGGAGTCCGTCTCGCTGTCGCGCAACACGCCGTACGCCGGGATGGAGCTGCCGGGTCGCGTGGTCGCGACGTTCCTCCGCGGGAAGCCGACGGTGCTGGACGGCAAGCTCGCCTGACCCGATAACGATTGGTCCGGTGTCGGTGGGTCGGGCGAGGATACGGGCGTGCTCTCTCGGATCCTCCCGCCCACCAAGCTCGAGCGTGACCTCGCGTTCCAGTGCGTGCTCTCGGCGTTCGCCACCGGCTCGTTCCTCACCGGCACGGCCGTCTTCTTCACCCAGATCGTCGGCCTGACCGGCTCGCAGGTCGGCCTCGGGATGTCGATCGCGGGGGTGGTGACCCTGCTGTTGTCGCTGCCGCTCGGCCGGCTCTCGGACCACGTCGGCGCGAAGCCGCTGTGGGCCGTGGGTGCGCTGGTCGAGGCGCTCCTCTACTTCGCCTGGCCGCTCGCCGGCGGGATGACGTCGTTCGTGCTGCTGCTGGCGCTGCTGTCGGCGGTGTCGACGGCAGGCAACACCGGGCGCAACGTCTACCGGATCGCGGTCTTCCCGCGTGACGTGCGGGTCCGGGCGCTGGCCTACATGCGGGCCGCCCGCAACGTCGGCTACACCCTGGGCGCGCTCGCCGGCGGCATCGCTCTGGCGATCGGCAGCCGCGAGGCGATCATCGCCGTCCCGATCCTGACCGGGTTCCTCCTGCTGCTGAACGCCGCGATGGTCGCCGCCCTCCCGGCGATCGAGAGGCCGGCTGCTCCCGTCGCGCACCACGAGGAGACCGGTCCGGCGCCGCCGGCCTGGCGCAACGGCGGCTTCGTGCTGCTCTCGGTCTGCAACGCGGTCCTCACCTCCAACCAGGTGCTGCTCAACGTCGTCGTACCGCTCTGGCTGGTCGAGCGCACCGACGCCCCGCACACCCTGCTGGCGTGGCTGTTCGGCACCAACACAGTGCTGGCGGTGGCGCTCCAGGTGCGGGCGTCGCGCGGCTCGGAGACGGTGCCGGGTGCGCTGCGGGCGGTGCGGCTGTGCGGCTGGTCGTTCGTGCTGTCGTGCCTGGTGATCAGCGCCACCCACGAGACCGTCGGCTGGGTCTCCATCGTGCTGATCTGGCTGGGCCACGTGACCATCACCGGGGCCGAGCTGTGGCAGTCGGCCGCCGACTGGGGGTTCCAGTCCGAGCTCTCCGACCACCGCCGGCTCGGCGACTACCAGGGCGTCTGGGGCCTCGGCTACCAGGTCGGCCCGATCATCTTCCCCGGCCTCTACACGTTCCTGGCTCTGACCTGGGGCGCACCCGGCTGGGCCGTGATCGCGCTGCTGGCCGTCGTCGCCGCGGTGGTCGCCCACCCCGCGGCCCGCGCCGCGGAGCGGTTCCTCGAGCGGGCCGGTGCGTCGTACGCCGACTGGCCACGCCGTAGCCCGCAGCGGGCGCCCTGATGCGCAACGGGGTGTTTCCGAACGCCCGGCGACCCGGCATGCTCGGGGGCGTGGATCCCCGGGAGTGGCTGCTGACCGTGCCCGAGCGGGCCAACGCGACGACAGTGCTGGACGACGTCCACCCCGGCGACCAGGCGTGGTCGGAGGGCAACCTCGTGCGCCCGCTGATCCACGGCTCGGTCTACTTCCGCGAGCTGTACGACGCCGTCGAGGCCGCGCAGGACGGTGACCTGATGTTCTTCACCGACTGGCAGGGTGACGCGGACGAGCAGCTCATCGGTGAGCCCGGCAGCGAGGTGCTCGAGGTCCTCGGCCGGGCCGACGAGCGCGGTGTCGACGTCCGCGGCCTGGTCTGGCGCTCACACCTGGACCAGACCGGGTTCTTCGCCTCCGAGAACCGCCACCTCGGCGAGCAGCTCCAGAAGCGCGGCGCCGAGGTGCTGCTCGACATGCGCGTGCGCACCGGCGGCTCGCACCACCAGAAGTTCGCGGTGATCCGCTACCGCGACGACCCGACCCGCGACGTCGCGTTCGTGGGCGGGATGGACCTGGCCCACAACCGGCGCGACGACGCCGACCACGGCGGAGACCCGCAACCGCAGCAGCTGACCGAGGAGTACGGCGAGCACCCACCGTGGCACGACGTCCAGGTGATGATCCACGGGCCGGCCGTGTACGACGTGGAGACGGTCTTCCGGGAGCGCTGGGAGGACCCGACGCCGCTGTCGCAGGCGCCCTGGCGACGGCTGGCGGACCGCGTCCGGCGTCTCGACACCTCACCGGACCCGCTGCCCGAGCAGTGGCCCGCGCCGCCCGAGGCCGGGCACCACGTCGTACAGCTGCTGCGTACGTATCCCAACCTGCGGCATGGCCGCGACTACCCGTTCGCGCGCGGAGGTGAGCGGAGCGTCGCGCGCGGCTACAGCAAGGCCGTGGCCCGTGCCGAGCGGATCGTGTACGTCGAGGACCAGTACTTCTGGGGCCACGACGTCGCCGACGTCTTCGCGCCCACCCTGCGTGCCCACCCGGAGCTCCGGCTGGTCGTGGTGATCCCGTTGGTGCCCGACATCGCGGGCCTGAACCGGGTGCCGCAGTTCCTCGGCCGCGAGCGAGCCCTCGACACGTTGATGCGGCTCGCACCCGGCCGGGTGGCGGCGTACGGCATCGAGAACCACGCCGGCACCCCGGTCTACGTGCACGCGAAGGTCTGCGTGGTCGACGACACCTGGGCCAGCACGGGCTCCGACAACTTCAACCGCCGCTCCTGGACCCACGACTCCGAGCTCTCTGCGGTCGTCCTCGACGCCGACTACGCCCTCGACCTGCGGCTGACTCTGGCCGCCGAGCATCTCGACCGGCTCGACGACGTCGGGTCCGGTGCGCTACGCGAGGTGATGGCCGACTGTGTCGACCCGGCCGGCCTCTACGACGCGTATGCCGAGAGCGCGGCGCGGCTGGAGGCCTGGCACCAAGGCGGTCGGGTCGGCGAGCGGCCCCCCGGTCGGCTGCGCCCGATCCCGCTGCCGGAACTCTCGCGCGCGGCGAGGCTGCTCGCGAGGCTCCCGCTCGACGTCATCCACGACCCCGACGGGCGACCGGGGCCGCTGCGAGAAGAGGGGGAGTACTGACGAGCCGGCGACGCGAGTCGACGGCTGAGCCCGGGTCGGACACCCCGCCGTCCGACCCGGGCCACCCCCGTGCGGTCAGAGGCGTGCCTCGTAGACCAGGTTGAACGGCGTCTCGCCGATCCGGCGGAACCGCGTGAAGCCGGCGTCGGTGCAGACCTGATGGATCGCCTTCTCGCCGGCCTGGGCGCCGAGCGCGTAGCCGCCGGGCTGCGACAGCGCGTTGGGCACGCAGAGGAACGTCGAGAAGTTGTAGTACACGCGGCCCACCGGGTTGAGGTTGTCGGCCACCGTGTCACCGGCGGCCGGCTCCACGATCAGCCAGGCGCCGTCGGGTGCCAGGGCGGAGCGGACGTGCCGGGCGGCGCCCAGCGGGTCGCCCATGTCGTGCAGGCAGTCGAAGCTCGTGACCAGGTCGTAGCCGTTCCCCGTGAACTGCTGAGCACCGGCGACCTCGAAGCTGACCCGGTCGGCCACGCCTGCCTCGGAGGCGCGCTTGCTCGCCTCGCGCACCGAGCCGTCGTGGTAGTCGGACCCGACGAACGTCGAGGACGGGAACGCCCCGGCCATCAAGACGGTGCTGGCGCCGTGGCCGCAGCCGATGTCGGCGACCCGAGCCCCCTGCTCGAGCTTGGCCTGGGCGCCGTCGAGGGCCGGGATCCACTCCGCCACCAGGTGGGCGAGGTAGCCCGGTCGGAAGAACTGCTCGCAACCGTGGAACACCTGCTCGTCGTGCTCGTGCCAGCCCATGCCCGCACCGGTGCGGAACGCGTCCTCCATGCGGGGCACGGCGGCCAGCGCGCCCAGCGCCAGCTCGAACGCCCCGGGCAGGAAGAGCGGGCCCTCGGGGTCGGTGAGCGCGAACGCCTTCTCCTCGGTCATGGAGTAGGCGTCGGCCTTCGCGTCGTACTCCACGTAGCCGCCGGCGGCCTGGCCGCGGAGCCACTCGGTGACGTAGCGCGGGTCGGTGCCGGTCCGCTGCGCGAGCTCGGCCGCCGTGGCGGGGCCGGTCGCGAGGGCGCGGTAGAGGCCGAGCCGGTCGCCGAGGACGACGTTGCCCGCCGAGACAGTCGCGCCGAGGTCGCCCGCGAACTGCCCGACGAACTCCATCAGCCGGTCGGTGTCGATAGCCATGGTGTGGATCCCTTCCTGGGGTGGATGCTGGTCTCAGAGGCTGCGCGGGACGGGTTGCAACCCGATTGCAACCGATGCCGTCGACGGTGTCCGAGGACCGAGGGGGAACGCGATGCGAGCACGAGAGCCGGACCTGAGCGGGTACGTCGACCGGGACGGCGTCCGGATCCACTTCGAGTCCTACGGCGACGGTCAGCGCACCGTGGTGTTCGTGCCCGACGTGCTGGTCACCGCGGAGGTCTACAAGGCTCAGGTGCCGTACCTGGCCCGCTCCCACCGGGTGGTCGTGCTCGACCCGCGCGGCAACGGGCTCTCGGACCGACCCGTCGGAGCGGCGGCGTACACCGACGTCGAGCAGATGCGCGACGTGCTCGCCGTGATGGACCACCTCGGCGTGCCCAGCGCCACGCTGGTGGGCATCTGCGACGCCGGCTTCGTGGCCCTCGTGGCCGCGTCGCGGCATCCGGAGCGGGTCGACGGGGTCGTCGCGCTGGGCGTCTCCGCTGCGACGGGTGCGCCGAACCCCGACCGCGGGTCGTCGGTGTTCCAGGACCTTCAGGGAGCCTGGGAGGCCCCGTTGGACGACCACGAGGGGTGGCACCAGTGGAACCGGGCTCTGTGGCTCGAGGACTGGCCGCGCTGGCCCCGCTTCTTCTTCGGCGAGATGGTCAACGACTCGCACTCGAGCAAGCTCTACGAGGACCTCGTGGGCTGGGCCTGCCTCAGCACGGGCGAGACCCAGGTGTACTCCCACGAGACCGAGTCCCTGGCTGAGACGCCCGAGGAGACCGCGTCGTTGCTGGCCGGCATCACCTGCCCGGTGCTGGTCGTGCACGGCACCCACGACTTCTGCCAGTCGTTCGGGCGAGGCGCGGACGTGGCCCGGCTCTGTGGCGCCGAGCTCCTGGGCATCGGCGGCGGCGGCCACGTCGTCATGGCCCGCGACCCGGTGCCGGTCAACCACGCGATCGCCGACTTCGTACGCCGGGTCCACGAGGGTGGGATCACGTCGCGACGTGAGGGGGCGACCCGGGCGAGGATCCATCTCGACACCCGGCGGGACGCCCCGCCGCCGATCGGGTCGGGAGCCAGAGCGGGTCGCGCGACGGCGTACGGCGGGGGCGTGCCGACCGTGGTCGTGCTCGCGGCCGAGGCCGGCGACCGCGACGCCTGGCTGGCGCAGGTGCCGGGGCTGGCGCGCCGCGAGAGCGTGCTGGTGCTCGACGACGACGTGTCCGACGCCGCGGAGGTCCGCTCGGCGCTTGCAGCGGCCGCGGTCACCGGGTGCGTGGTCTTCGCGCCGCCGGGAGCCGGGGCCCTGGCCGCCGAGGTCGCCGCCGACCGCGACCACGTCTCGGTCGTCGTACGGGTCGAGGCACCGCAGGCCCTGGCCGAGCAGCCCGGGCTCCTCGAGTTCTTCGTGCACCGCCTGCCGCAGGAGCCCGACCCGGCCGTCGTGCCGCTCGCTCTGGTGGGTCGCGAGGCCGCCGCGGGCACGACTGCCCCCACCGTGGTCGTCGTGGACGACGCAGCAGACTCGCCCGGGCCGGCCGAGGCCGTGCTGACCGTCGAGGGTGGTGTCGCGCCCGATCCCGTCGTCCGCCGGTCGCGAGGCTCGCACGAGCCGCGTGTGCTGTTCCTGTCGTCGCCGATCGGGCTCGGCCACGTGCGCCGCGACCTCGCGATCGCCGACGCGCTGCGGCGGGAGCGGCCGGGGCTCCGGGTCGACTGGCTCTCGCAGTCACCCGTCACCGACCTGCTCGAGCGCCGTGGCGAGCGCGTGCACCCGGCGTCGGCCGTGCTCGCCCGCGAGACCGACCACATCGAGGCCGAGGCGGGTGAGCACGATCTCCACGCGTTCCAGGCGATCCGGCGGATGGACGAGATCCTGGTGCACAACTTCCACGTCTTCGACGACCTGGTCCGCGAGCAGGAGTACGACGCGTGGATCGGCGACGAGGCATGGGACCTCGACCACTTCCTGCACGAGAACCCCCGCCTGAAGCGTGCACCGTTCATCTGGCTCACCGACTTCGTGGGCTGGGTCCCGATGCCCGACGGCGGCGAGCACGAGGCCGCCCTGACCGCCGACTACAACGCCGAGATGGTCGAGCACCTGGCGCGCTACCCCGGCCTGCGCGACCGATCGGTGTTCGTCGGCGACCCCGAGGACGTCGTACCGGGGTCCCTCGGGCCGGGACTGCCCGACATCCGGGGATGGACCGAGGAGCACTTCGACTTCAGCGGCTACGTGATGGGGGAACGGCCCGACCCGGCCGCCCGCGATGACCTGCGAGAGCGGCTGGGCTACGGCCCCGACGAGACCGTGTGCGTGGTCTCGGCGGGAGGTTCGGGGGTGGGCGAGGCGCTGCTGCGTCGCATCGTCGAGGCGTACGACGCGTGCCTGGAGCGGGTGCCGTCGTTGCGGATGCACGTGGTCACCGGCCCGCGGCTCGACCCCGACTCGGTCAAGGCTCCCGACGGGGTCACGGTGCAGGGCTTCGTGCCGGACCTCGACCTCCACCACGCGGCCTGCGACGTGGCGATGGTGCAGGGCGGGCTGACCACGACCATGGAGCTGACCGCGGCGGACCGCCCGTTCCTCTACTTCCCGCTGCGGCACCACTTCGAGCAGCAGGTGCACGTGCGCCACCGGCTCGAACGCCATGGCGCCGGTCGTGCCATGGACTACGAGCAGGCCGACCCGGCCACGGTCGCGCAGGCGCTCGTCGACGAGCTCGGGCGCCCCCGTGCCTACCGGTCGGTACCGACCGACGGGGCGGCGCGGGCAGCGAGGTTGGTCGCGGAGGCGTTCTGAGCGGCCCGCTCGTGGACCGCCGCCCAGGTGTGCGTCGTAGCCGCCAGGAGCGGCCGGACGACGGCGGCCCCTCGGCCCGGCTCCCCGGCGGCCACCCAGGCCGCCGAGACCGCCAGGTAGGCGTCGGCACCCCAGATCCAGGCCCGACCGGGCGGCGCCTGGATCTCCGCGAGCAGCCGGTCCGCCTCCTCGAGGGTGTCGCCACCGGCCGCCGCGAGCGGCGCCAGGCAGCGCAGCCGGTAGGCCGCACCCGCCTCGTCGCCGAGTGCCTCCAGCCCGGTCGTCGCCAGCTCGGCCGCCTCGTCGAAACGGCCGAGGTCGAGGAGGGTCGTGGCATGGGTGCCGACGGCGGTGGCGTACCACCACGGGTGGTCCACCGGCGAGGTCTCGGCCACCGCGCGGCCGCCGTCGCCGAGCGCCGCGTCCAGGTCGCCCGCCAGCCTGGCACACCAGCCCCGCTGCGCCAGGAAGAAGCCGGCGTACGCGCCGTACCCGGTCTCGCGGTTGACCTCGAGTGCCTCGTCGACCAGGCGACGCGCCTCGGACCATCGCCCCTCGGCGGCCGGCACCAGCGCCGACTCGACCAGCGCCCACTGGAGCAGCCAGGGGCGTCGCAGACCCTGCAGGAGGGGCAGCAGCTCGTCGAGGATCGCCCGCTGCGCCACGGTGTCACCGAGGTAGGAGTTGACCGTCTTGAGGCCGTCGAGCGCCCGCGCCACCACCTCCGGGAAGCCACCCGCCCGCGCATGGGCCAGCCCCGCCTGGGCCAGGTCGAGGGCGTCGGTGAGGCGCAGCCGGGTGGCGTCGAGGACCGCGAGGCGGCCGCGGAACATGGCCTCGGTGAGCGCGTCGCCGAGCCCCGCGGCCAGGGCCAGCCCCTCGCGGTTGCGCTCGACCACCTCGAGCATCGGGCGGCGCCGCGCGATCGGGATGTCGCCTCCGAGCAGCCAGGTCGTGCGCATCCGCAGCCGAGGGTCGGTCGTGGGGCCGGTGTGGTCGCGGGCGGCCAGCAGGTCGTGCTCCGCGGCGGCGTAGTCGGTGCCGGCCTCGTGCATCCGGGCACGCTCCAGCAGCACCGCGGCGATCAGGTCGGAGTCGTCGGTGGCAGCAGCGTCGGCCTCGGCGAGCACGGAGAGCGCGAGCGCGTCGTCGAGGGCCCCGGAGCGGCGCGCACGACGCCCCGCCTCGAGGTAGCCGCGGGCGGCGCGATCGGGCTGTCCTGCCTCGTGGGCGTGCCGCGCCATCTGCTCCGGCCGGTCGGCGGTCAGGTCGGCAGCGCGCCGGTGGTAGGCGACGGCCAACGGGCGGGACACGGTGGCCAGCACCGCCTCCTGCACGAGGTCGTTGGTGAAGTCGTAGACCGCGCCCGAGGGAGCCATCAGGCCCGACCGCACCAGCGCCTCGCAGGTCAGCACCACCTCGACCTCGGGCCGCTCGACCAGCCCGGCGAGCAGCAGCGGCTCGACGCGGGTGCCGAGGATCGACGCCGCACTCACGACCCGGGCCGGCTCATCACCGAGCACGGCGAGCTGGGCCGCGACGGCGCCGGCGATGTCGGCCGGGACCCCGTCGGTGCCGGAGGTGAGCGCCTGGAGACTCGCCACGACGCTGAGCGGGTGGCCCAGGCTCCGTGCGTGCACCTCGTCGGCGCGAGCCCCGAACCCCGCCGCCGTGGCGAGGGCGTCCACCGCCGAGGCGGGGAGCGGACCCAGGGCCACGCTGTCGCCGAGGCTCGTCAGGCGCGCCAGAGCCGGCAGGCCCTCGGTCCGCGACGCCGCCACGACGAGCACCGGTGACGACTCGAGGCGGGCCGCGAGGTGGGCGACGAGATCGGCGGTCACGTCGGCGCCGTACTGGAGGTCGTCGACGGCCAGCAGCACCGGCTGGCGCTCCGACAGCCCCGTCACGACCGCCACCACGGCGTCGAAGGACTGGCGACGCGCCAGCTCGTGGGAGACCTCGGGGGTCGCCACCACGCCGAACAGCTCACCCAGCTCGGGCAGCAGCCGCGTCCAGGCCGCCAGGTGTCCGCCGAGCAGCGTCTGCAGGGTCGGCGCGGGGAGGGCGAGCAGGACTGGTCGCAGCACCTCGACGAACGGTTGGAGGAACAGCGAGCGCTCGCTGGGCCGGCACCTGGTGCTGAGCACGAGCCCCCCGGTGCGCGCGGCGGCCTCGGCCGCTTCGGCGAGGAGCCGCGACTTGCCGATGCCCGGCACGCCGCTCACGACGACCAGGGAGGGCCGTCCTGCGGCGGCCTCGCTCCAGGCCCGGTCGAGCAGGTGCAGCTCGGCGTCGCGACCGACGAGTGCCGCCGGACGCTGTCGAGGAGCGTCGTCCGCGGGGCCGCCGACGGGGTCGCCCCGGAGCAGGGCGACGTGGAGGCGCTGCGTCTCGGGGTCGGGGTCGGTGCCCAGCTCGTCGGCGAGGCGTGCCGCGAGACGGGTGTAGTGGTCGAGCGCGGCAGTGACCCGCCCGCCGTGGGCCAGCGCCACCATCAGGTCGCGGTGCGCCCGCTCGTCGTACGGGTCGGTGTCGACCGCCGCCGCCGCGCTGGTCTGGGCCACCTCGGTCTGGCCGGTGACGATGGCCGCGGCGGCCCGCACGTGTCGCGCGTCGCGCCGGAGCTCTGCGGCCCGGTGGCGCAGGCCGTCGGCCCACGAGCCCTCGCACTCCTCCGCCAGGTCGTCGCTCTCGCCGAGGAGGTCCAGCGCGCGGGAGGCCGCCGCAACGGCGAGCGTCGCTTCGCCCTTGGCCAGCCGTGCGGCCCCGACCGTGGCGACCTCGTCGGCCGTGTCGAGGTCGAGCTCCACCCCACGCCCCAACGTGTACGACGCGGCGCCGGCCTCGACGAGCCCGTCGCCGGCGACCTTGCGCAGCCGGCTGGCCAGCGTCGCCAGGTTGCCCTGCGGGTCACGGGGCGGCTGCTCCGGCCAGACGATCTCGGCGAGCCGGCCACTGGTGACCGGCGTGCGCTGGGCGGCCGCCAGCGCGGCGAGGAACACCCGCGCCTTGCGGGTCCCGAGCCGGGGCCCGGACAGGTCCTCGCCGTCGCGCGAGACGGTCAGCTCGCGACACAGAGCCAGA
>CAWCNW010000027.1:0-201494 GCA_963796975.1 uncultured Actinomycetota bacterium | reverse complement strand
AGCCGCGACCCGCGCCTGCACGAGTGGGGCATCTGAGGTGCCCACCACCGAGCCGGTACCTGGCCCCTGCACCGCCAATCCACCTTTGGACGGCCAGGACGTCCTGGACGTCGTCGTCCGGTTGCCCAAGACCATGAGCCCAAGAGCGACCGTCTCCGAAGCTCGCGCCGCGCTCGCAGACGACCACGTGCACATGCTCCTTCTCACCGAAGGCGGTCGCCTCCTCGGAACTCTGGTCGTGCGTGACCTACCAGGTTCAGGAGCGAACGACGCCCCCGCATCCAACTACGCCATGCTTGAGGGCCGCACCGTGCCGCCGCACCTTCCGGCCGAGGAGGCGCGCCAACTCCTTCTGTCGACCGGGCAGCGCCGGAGCGCGGTCGTCGACCACTCCGGCCGGCTCCTCGGACTCCTCTGCCTCAAGCGCCGGCTCACAGGTTTCTGCAGCGACGACGACGTCGCCGCCCGGCTGCCGAACGCCACCTGTTCAACTCACCGCTGAATGCAACTCACGGTGCCGGTACACCTGGAGACGCGCGTCACCTCGCCGCGAACCGATCCACCCTTTGTCTGGATGCCCATCGCTTCTCCGGCTCGGCCTGCCTAGATGGGTCTGAGCACTGCGACCAGGAAGTCGGAATCGTCACGCCACGGACGCAAGTCCCACGCGGACATGAGCAGGTCACCCTCTAACTCCGGTGGTCTCAATGGGTCAGCGCAACACTTCCTGATTTGAGGAGGTTGTGATGGCGCGTGGGTATCGGAGGTTCTCGCCGGCGGATGAGGACGAGATCTGGGCACGGTTGCGGGCCGGTCACGCGGCCAAGCCCGCAGCCCGTGCGTTGGGGTTCCCAACCGGGACGGTGCGGGCCTATCTGGTGCGATGCGGTGGGATCCAGCCTGTTCCGCGGCATCGGTCGCCGGGGCGGTTGCAGCTTCTTCGAGCGGGAGGAGATCTCCCGTGGTCTGGCCGCTGGCCTGTCGTTGCGGGGGATCGCGGCCGGGCTCCGCAGAGCACCGTCGACGATCAGTCGAGAGGTCGCCGCTCATGGCGGACGGGATCGGTACCGTGCCGCACCGGCCGATCAGCAGGCGTGGGCCCGGGCGAGACGTCGGCAGGGGTGCAAGCTGGCAACCCATCGCAGGTTGCGTGCGATCGTGGCCGAGAAGCTCCAACACGAGCAGTGGTCCCCTCAGCAGATCGCCGGCTGGCTGAAGACCACCTACCCCGACGACCCGGAGATGCAGGTGTCGCACGAGACGATCTACCGCACCCTGTTCATCCAGTCCCGCGGCGCCTTACGTAAGGAGCTGACCAAGCATCTGCGCACCGGGCGGGTGATCCGACGTCCGGCGGGGACCCGGCTACCTGATGGTCGTGGTGGCCGGCCCGGGATCCTCAACATCTCTGAACGCCCAGCTGAGGCCGTCGACCGAGCGGTGCCCGGTCATTGGGAAGGCGACCTGGTCTTCGGCAAACGGATGAGCCCCGTGGCCACCCTGGTGGAGAGGTCGACCCGGTTCGTGATGCTGGTGGCGCTGCCCGGCGGACACAAGGCAGATCTGGTTGCCGACGCGTTGGCGGCGAAGATCACCACCCTGCCGGCGGCGTTGACCAGGACCCTGACCTGGGATCAGGGCCACGAGATGGCTGAGCACGTCCGGTTCACCCAAGAGACAGGTGTCGAGGTCTACTTTTGTGACCCCCGGTCACCGTGGCAGCGCGGCAGCAACGAGAACACCAACGGGCTGCTGCGTCAGTACCTGCCCCGCACCCTGGACTTCCGGACCCTGACCCAAGCCGACTTCGACGCCATCGCCGACAAGCTCAACGGACGCCCTCGACAGACCCTCGGCTTCAGGACACCATCACAAGTACTGGCCGAGGTGTTGCGTTGACGGCCTGAGCCCGCACCGCTTGGCGGGCGTCGGTGAGGAACTCAGAGAACTCGTAGCCACGCCTGGCCCCGAAGCCGATGACGACCCGTCCCTCCGAATGAACGTGCCCTCTGAGGCGTCGCAGCACCTCTTTGCGAGTGCTCGGTGCGAGGAACGTCATCACGTTTCCGGCACTGACGATGGCATCGAAGCGCTCCGAAATCCCGCGAGCAGGCAGGTCAAGCTCGGCCAAGTCCTCGACGATCCAACGAGGGCCGGGATGATCCTCGACGGCGGCCTCGATGAGGACCGGATCGACATCGACGCCGACCACGTCGTGCCCGAGGCGGGCCAGTTCAGCGGCGACGCGACCAGGGCCACAGCCCGCATCAAGGATGCGCGCCCCACGCCCGACCATCGCGTCAAGAAGACGTGCCTCACCAGCTAAGTCGCGACCGGCTGCCGCCATCGAACGGAAGCGCTCGACGTACCAAGACGAGTGATCTGGGTCCGCCGCCACCTTCCGCATCCACGCGCTCTGTTCCACCATGTTTGCATTGTGCCGTCGCAGGCTTGGGACTTCCGTCAATCTGCCGCCGCGTCAAGGCGCCAGGTAGAGCAGGACCAGGGCGTGGGGCACCTGGCGTTTCCTTACGGCCCCGTGCGGCCCGAGTGCGGCCCAAGGCCACGGAATTCGAGCATTGATGCAGGTCAGGCAGCACGCCACGTCAGAACTACGACATCTAGTCACGTGTGGGATGCCCACCCGCTGAGTACCTGAGAAGTGCGCCATGAGGAGGTCGGTAGAGGTCGACTGCTTCATCGCGAGTCGCTCACCGCAGGTGAGAGTCGCTCTTCACCAGATGCGCAACGCACTCCAGATGGGAAGTCATCGAGAACCTCGGCAACGCAGCCGCGCGCAAACGTGCGCAGGCTCCAGCAGCGCAACGCATTCCGTGTGGCTGGTCATCGGGAAGGCACCGACGGCCCTGAGCGTGAACGCGATCCTTTGCGGGCGGCTGCGCTCGGGAGGCGAAGCCAGCCCCTGACCTGCGGCGATCCAGCCCCCGGGGACTGCAAGCGCCGGAGCGGTGTTGCGAGGCTTTGCGAATCAAAGCGAGCCCATTCCGAGCCCTCCTGTCAGCGGGCGCCGACGATCACAAGCGACTGCAGGTTTGCGGCACTCGACGTTCAAATGCGTCGGTACCTCTGTGCGATCCTGACTGCGCACTGGCGAGCGCGGCCAGCAGATGCGTAGGAGGCAACGGGGGCCCTCACAGCGCTCCGTGCACAACCTTTCCTTCGAACACGACGGCATCGATCGGGATGCTGCCGAGCCGGTCGGCGTCGGCAGAGAATGGGTCTTCGGCTAGCACGTTTAGGTTTGCAACCTTGCCGACCTCGAGCGAGCCTAGGCGTTCGTCCAGGCGCAACTGACGTGCCGCGTTGATCGTGTAGCCCTCAAGCAGCAGGCGCCGGGAGAGGCGCGCCGCGGCATCCGGCCGCACGCTGTCTGGAAACCGCGCCGGATCGAGGGGGAACTCGGGGTCGACTCGCGTAGTGGCGACTTGCATGCCGAAGAGGGGCCTGGCCCGATGTAGCTCGTAGGACGTTACGACGTCGCTGGCGAAGGTCACCACAGCGCCATAGTCCGCAATCTCGTTGAACCGGTACATGCGGTTCCAGCGCTCGTCTCCGAGGTGCTCTCGCGAACCCTCGCCGAAGTAGCCGCCGGACCAGTGTGTGGTCCAGTTGATGATGATGCCGAGTTTGGCGGGGCGTGCCATGTCCTCAGGATCGACCAGCTCGCAGTGAGCCAGTGTTACCTGGATCTGCCACGGTTCGGCTGTGCCCTTCAGTCGTGCCTGCACCTGCTCGACGGCGTCGCAGGCGGTGCGGAAGGCCCGGTCGCCGACGAGGTGGATGTGGACGTCGACGCCGTGGGTGTTGCATACCTCCAAGCACTCGGCGAGCCGCGCGGCGTCCATGCCGATCTCGCCTAGGTCCCCGGCTCCCGAGTGGGTGCACATCGGGGCGAGGACGGCACTGTTCCCGCTTTCGTTGGTCCCGTCGAGGAACAGCTTCACCGTGTTGACACGGACACGAGCGCTGCCGTGCTTGTCCTGGAGCTGCTTGAGTCGCCCTATTGCTTCGGGGAGGTCGTCGACGTCTCGGAACCGGAGCGCGCCCTCGTAGTACATGTGGAGCGCGTCGCGCCGGTCGAGCTCGGCGACGGACGCGACTACCTCGTCATCGTCGATCAGTGCCTCGAAGAGGGCAGTGACCCCGTGCTCGGTCAGGAAGCGGAAGAAAGGCGCGACTCTTTCCGGTGTCAGCTGCTCTGGCGGAGCCCAGCCGATCTTTTCGTAGAGCTGTTCGATGAAGTGCCGATGCACCATCTCGCGCAGAAGTCCCGTGGGCTCACCATCATGGTCGCGGACGAACATCTCCAGTCCAGGGATGGGGTCCGGTGTCTCGCGCGTGATGCCCATCAGCTCGAGCATCTTGCTGTTGACCCAGTGCTCGTGCTCGCTGAAGTCCTGGCACAGGCAGGGTCTGTCGGAGATCGCAGAGTCGAGCAGCTCCTTGGTGGGGTGTGTCCCACTGAAGGTCGCGGTGGGGTAGTACTCGAAGTAGAGGAACGGCGCCTCTTCTGGGGGATGCGCCTGCGCGTAGTCGCGGATGAACCCGAGGATCTCGTCGATGTCCGTGGTCCACGGAAGTCGTACGTGCCAGTTGCTCTGGGTCACCATGCTCGGGTGAGTGTGCGCGTCGATGAACCCCGGGACGAGCGTCCTGCCACCCAGGTCGTGGACCGGCAACCCGTCGGCGTTGTCCCAGGAGTCGAGTTCACCGACGTGCACGATGGCGCCGTCCTGGATCACCAGGGCACCCACGAGCGCCTCGGTCGTCGGCCCGGCGCACGTGTACACCCTCGCGTTGGTGAGCACCATGCCCGTCATCTGTCCTCCAGGTCGTGTCTGTTGTGGCTGTGGTCTCGCAGGTTCGGCTCCCCGACATATACGCACTTGCCCGCGATCCAGGTCTGCGAGACGCCGACCCGCAGCAGTGACTCGGCGTCCTGAAACGGGTCGCGGTCGAGGATCGCGAGATCGGCCAGGAAGCCGTGAGCGATCCGACCGGTCGTGGACGCACGGCCGTTGACGTAGGCGGAGCCGGCTGTGTACGCCGTGAGCAGGGTCGGGAGATCGAGCCGGTCGAGCTCGTCCGGGTCACCCTGAGCGCCGCTCGGCCGACGGTCTCGTCCGCGGGTGGCCTCCAGGCGCATGGCTTCCAGCGGGTCTGCGGTCGTGACGGGCCAGTCGCTCCCCGCCGCGAGTCGGGCGCCGGCGGCTGCCAGACGTCCGAACGCGTACTCGCGATGCTGGGGGTCGGGGCTGCAGGTTGTCAGGCGCATGATGTCGTGCACCACCGCGGAGTAACCCCACGCGGCCTGGACGGTCGCCGTCACGTTCAGGTCGGCGAACCGTGCGAAGTCCTCCTCGGCGATCACCATCAGGTGCGCGACGTGGTGGCGCCCGCGCCCGGCGGGGTTGCCGGCCCGAGCATCTCCCACCGCGTCGAGGATCCAGTGCGTGGCCAGCTCGCCGTAGGAGTGGTAGTGGCAGGTGAACCCGGCGGCGTCCAGTGCCACGGTCGCCTCACGGACGGCGTCCTCGTCCATGAACACCGAGCCCGCGCCGTCGACCATGATCTTGGCCGTGTCGGCGATCACCCGGTCCGGGCCCGCGCAGGCCTCCAGTTGCCGGCGTTTGTCCGACAACTCCGCGATCTGCTCGGGTCCTCGGGCGGGATCCCACCACAGGGCCGTCGTCAGCCGGCACGACCATGTGCGATCCCTCAGCACCGCCAGGTACGCCGGGATCTGGTCCTGGATCCCGAGCCCGCTACCGACGATCGCGTCCTGCACCGAGGTCACTCCCAGGGCCAGCAGCTGGTCGTGGGCGCACAGCAGCGAGCGCTTCTGGTCCTCCGTCGTCTCCGGCGGCACGTGTGCTCCGACGATCGCCATGGCGTGCTCCTCGAGCATGCCGGTCGGGCTCCCATCGGGGTCGCGCGCGAGGTACCCGTGCTCCGGGTCGACCGTCTCCGCGTCCACCCCGGCGACCAGGAGGGCTGCAGAGTTCACCCACGCACCGTGGCAGTCGAACGAGCGCAGGAAGGCCGGCCTACCGCCGGTGACGGAGTCCAGCATCTGACGGGTGGGCCCAGGGCGGGGAAACACCTCGCGATCCCAGCCACCGCCTACGACCCAGGCATCAGCCGGGAGGGTGGCCGCGTAGCCGCCGATGCGGGTGAGGACTCCGGCCTCGGTCTTCTCCCCCGACAGGTCACACGAGAGCAGGTTCGCCCCAGCGAGGCCCGGATGGACGTGCGCGTCCTGGAACCCTGGGATCATGAGCCGACCACGGGTGTCGACCAGGTCGGCGTCGCGGACCTCGAGCTCCCCCGACCGGGCGACCTGGCTGACGTGGCCTCCCTCGACCAGCACGTCGAGCTCGCGTGGGGCGGCGTAGCCGGCGGTCCAGACCTTCCCTCCGACGAAGGCGGTCCGGTTGCCAGGCATGGGCCATTCTGCCCACCCAACGCATAGATAGTCAAGTCTGACCAACAATTCCTGAGCGGACCCCCGGCTAGGCAGAGGCGGACGTACTCCTGCGTCGCGGCTTCCACCCAGGTCGGGGCAGGGCGGAGAGGAGCTGACGTGTGTAGTCGTGGCTCGGCGCCGTCAGGATCGTGTCCGTCGGCCCTTCCTCCACGATCCGACCCCGGTGCATGACGATGGTGGTCTCAGCGATCTGCTGTACCACCGCCAGGTCGTGGGAGACGAACACATAGGTCACACCCAACTGCTCTCGCAGGTCCGCCAGCAGGTTGAGGACCTGGCCTTGGACGGACACGTCAAGGGCCGAGACGGCCTCGTCCAGGATGAGCACCGAAGGCTCGGTGGCGAGGGCTCGAGCGATGGCCACACGCTGACGCTGACCGCCCGACAGCGACGACGGACGGATTCCGTGATGTCGTTCGTCGAGGCCGACCTGCTCCAAGAGCGTCCGCACTCGCTCCCGGCGGCCGGCACGGTCGAGTGGGGAGTGCAGGCGAACCACCTCGTCCAGGCACTTGAACACCGTCTGCTTGGGATCCAAGGAGGAGTAGGGGTCCTGGAACACCATCTGCACCTGCCGCGCGCGTGCAGCACGGTCGCGGCGTCGGGCCGATGCCGGGCGGGCCTGACCGTCGAGCAGGACGCGGCCACTCGTCGGGGTCTCCAGGCCGACGATCATCCGAGCCAGGGTGGTCTTGCCCGATCCGGACTCGCCGACGACAGCCATCGAGCCCGATCGGGGAACCACGAAGGACACGTTGTCGACCGCGACCAGCTCGTTGTGGCCGGGTGCTCCTCCGCGGACTTTGAACACCTTGCGCAGCTCGGACACCTCCAGCGCCATCACGTCGGCGGCGGGCACGACATCGCTCACCGGGATCCCTCCGACCACTTCGCGAGATCGCCGCCGATCTCCTCGGCGCGGTGACAGGCGACCTGATGGTTCTCGACGGGCCGCAGCACCGGGCGCTCGGCAAGGCACACGTCTGCAACGAAGGGGCACCGCGACGCGAAGACACATCCTGGCCCCACCTCGAAGCCTGACAACGGCCTCCCAGGAATCGTCTGGATCCGCGTCCGGGTGCCGACAGCGGGACGCGACGCGAGCAGGCCGACCGTGTACGGATGTCGGCTGGCCTGGTGGAGGGTCTGTGACGGTGCCACCTCGAGGATGACGCCTGCATACATCACGGCGATGCGATCGGTGACGGCAGCAGCCAGGTCCAGGTCGTGGGTAATGACGAGCATCGCCAAGCCCCGCTCTGAGCGCTGCTCGTCGAGGATTGCCATCACCTCTTCCTGCGTGGTGACGTCCAGCGCCGTGGTCGGCTCATCGGCCAGCAAGAGTTGCGGGGTGAGGCTGACTGCAGAGGCGATCATGATGCGCTGGAGCAAGCCCCCTGACAACTGGTGTGGGAACTGCTTCATGCGGCGATCCCCGTCGGGGATTCCGACCTCGGCCAGGAGGGCGAGCGCCTTCTCGCGCGCGGCACGTGGGGACAGTCCCTGAGCGAGCATCCCCTCGAGCAGCGAGTCACCGTTGGTTCGGACGGGATTGGTATGAGCACGCGGGTCCTGATAGATCATCGCTATGTCTGATCCACGGAGCTCACGCAGTCGCCGCGCGCCCATCTCGTAGACGTCCTCACCGCCGAAGCTCACCGTGCCGCCGGCTACCCAACCGCGCTTGATCAGACGCATGATCGTCCGCGCCGTCAGGGACTTGCCGGAGCCCGACTCACCGACGAGCCCGACGGACTCGCCCGCGCCGATGGTCAAGCTGACGTCGTGGATGACTCGCTGGAGCCGCCCACCGACAGGCAGGTCGAGTGAGATCCCCTCCAGCTCGAGGAGCGCGTCGCTCATGGCGTCCGCTCGGCTCTCAGCGCAAGTCGCTCACCGACGAGGTTGACCAGCACGACGACGACGATGATGGCCACCCCCGCCGAGAGTGACTCCCAAGGGTAGCCGTTGAGCAGCGACGACTGCCCGGCGGCCACCATCACGCCCCACTCGGCTGTGGGCGGCTGGACCCCGAGCCCGAGGTAGGAAATGGCGGCGAGGTCCACGAGCGCCGACCCGAAGGCCAGCGTCGCTTGGGCCCGGACGATCGGCATGACGTTGGGCAGGAGGTGGCGGCGACAGACGGCCCAGCCGGACAGGCCGACGAGCTCGCCGGCTTCGACATAGGCGAGGCTGCGTTCTCGGAGGGCGACCGACCGCAGCACCCGCGCGATGTACGGCATGTACGCCAGCGACAGGGCTATCACCGGAGCCGCAAGCCCCGGCCCAATGACGGCTACGGCAACGATGGCGACCAAGAGGCCCGGCAGGGCGAAGACGATGTTCAGAGACCGCGACACAGCCGCGTCGTACCAGCCGCCGAACCAGACCGCGCTGATCGCGAGGGCGACGCCTACCACGGTCGCGATCGCGATGATCAGGGTCGGCCCCAGGAGCGTGAGCCGGGCCCCGAACAGGATCCTCGAGTAGATGTCCCGGCCCAGTGAGTCCGTGCCCAGCACATGCACGGCCGAGGGACTCTGGTTGGCGGCCAGGATGTCGGTCTGGGTGGGCGGGTAGGGAGCGATCGCCGGGGCGAAGACGGCAGCCAGGACCATGAGCACCAGGATTGCCCCGGCGATGGTGAGCAGCGGGTCCACGCCGCGGACGCGTCTCCATCGTGGGACCAAGGACAGGTCGTACGTCGCGGTCATGACGTCACCCGGTCTCGCACACGCGGATCGAGCAGGATCTGCGCTATGTCGGCGACCGTCGTGGCGAGCACGAACGCGACCACGAAGATGATGCTGATGGCGAGGACGACGTTGGTGTCCTTGGCCGAGACCGACACCACGAGCAGTGAGCCGATGCCACCGATCCCGAAAGCGGTCTCCACGACGATGGAGCCGGCGACGAGCCCGGCGAGGGTGAGGCCGATGACCGTGACGATGGGCACCGCGGCGTTGCGCAGGACGTGCTTGCGGAAGATCAGTCCACCGGTGAGCCCGCGACTCAGCGCCGTCTCCACGTGTTCTCGGCCCTCTTCGTCGCGGATGCTCGCGCGAGAGATCTGGGCGACGAAGGCGGACCAGGATAGGGCCAGGGCAACGGCTGGGAGGGTCAGGTGCCACACGCGATTGGCCGGGCTCCCGGAGGAGGAGCCCAGCACCGGAAACCAACCGAGCTTGAGGGCGAACACCTGGATCAGGATGAGGGCGGCCACGAAGGTGGGGACCGCGACGCCCAGGCTGCTCACCACGACGACAGGCCAGGCCAGGTAGCGGTGGACCGAGGGCAGCAGGCCCATCCCGATACCCACCAGCAGGATCAGCAGGAAGGCGTAGGCGACGAGCAAGACGGTGACCCCGATCCGGGGCTCGACCAGAGACCAGACACTCTGGCGGAACTGCGTGGACTGACCGAAGTCGCCGTGGAGGAGCCCGCCGAGCCAGGCGAGGTAGCGCACGAACAGCGGCCGGTCCTCCCCCAGCTGCCCACGCAGCGCCTGCAGCTGGTCGGGCGTGGCGTGCTGGCCGGCCAGGGCGACCGCCGGGTCCCCCGGTGCGAAGCTGAGGGCCACGATAGATGACCAGACTCGCCACCACGATGGTGAACAGGCCCCCGAGAACCGGACGGAGCAGCAGCCTCAGCACCTGCCTATGATGCCGATCCGACCGTGGCCAGGGAAGGTTCGAAGATGTAGGCGAAGGACGCGGGCGCCCCCGTCACGTCTTTGCTCATGTAGAGCACCTCGCGCAACGCCAGCATCGGGATGACCGGCTGAGTGGGTTCGTAGGACGCCTGGGCTTCGGTGATCTGGTCGGCGCGCTGCTGGTCGTCGTAGTTCGAGCGTGCCTTGGCCACCAGGCCGTCGACCTTCTCGTTCTTCAGGCCCAGCCAGTTGAACAAGGAGTCCGGGAGGACGACGAGCCCGAGGTAGTCGAGCGGGTCCTGCACGTCCACCCAACCCTGGGCAAGCATGAGGTCGATGCCCTTGCGGGCGTTGGCGTCGAAGAAAGCCGTCGAGAACTGAAGCGGCTGCATCTGCTTGATCTGGATCTTCAGGCCGATCTGCGCCGCCTCCTGTTGAACCAGGGTGGCCGTGTCGACAGCCGTCTGGTTACCCGCCGAGATGGCCAGGACGATGGTCTTGGAGGCGTTCGGGTTGCCCGCGATCAGCTGCTTCGCCGCCGCGATGTCGTTCGCGTCCCCGCTCGGCTGGGGGATCTTGTCGTACGCCTTCTGGTAGGTCTCCAGGCCGGTCGGGTCCCAGGCCCCGGGCGGGAGCAGGGTGTAGTTGGGATCGGCGGCTCCGTGGAAGACGACCTTCGCCAGCGCATTCCGGTCGATGACCATGCCCAGTGCCTGCCGCAGCTTCTGATCGGCCATCGCGCCCTCCGCAGTCGGGCCGAGCTCGTAGATCTGCGTGCTCGGGCCCTGGTAGACGCCGCCAGTCCCCGCCTGCGTGACCGCGGGCATGATCGCCGGAGGGAGCTCGTAGGCGCCTTGGATCTCGCCCGCCTTGATCGCCTGAGCGAGGGTCGAGGTGTCGGAGATGAAGTGGATGATCACCTTGCTCGCGAGGGGACGGAGGTCTGGGTTCCAGTAGGTGGTGTTGGCCGACAGCGTGATGTCCTGACCCGCCTTCCAGGCGCCGCTCTTGAGCTCGAACGGGCCAGAACACATGACGCCGGCTTCGGCGCTTCCGTACTTCTCGCCCTGGGCCTCGGTGTAGGCCTTCTCCGAGACCTGGCCGGCGACCGTCGCCATCTCCTTGATGAAGAGCTCGTCCGGCTTGGTGAAGGTGACGACCACCTGGTCGTCCCCCTTGGGCGTGATGCTCTTGACGTGGTCGAAGAAGGCCCCGTTGACCGGCTCGTTCTTCGGGTCCATGTTGCGCAGGAGGCTGTAGGCCACGTCCTCGGGAGTCAGCGGCTTCCCGTCCCAGAACTTGACGTCCTTGCGCAGCGTGAAGGTGGTCGTGAGGTGGTCACTGCTGGTCTTCCACGAGGTTGCCAGGCTTGGGCTGCTGCTGTAGTCGGGCTCCATCCGCAGGAGCGAGTCACACAGGTTGGACACGACCATGTCCGGCCCGTAATCGGCCGCCTTCACGTAGTCCAGCGTGGTCGGCTCGCCGTAGGGGAGGTCCCAGTTGAGCGTATCGATCGGGCCACTCGCCTTCGGAGTGGTGGCCACGGTGTCTGCGTTGGATCCGCCGGATGGCGTTCCCGAAGGGCCGGCCCCGCCGTTCGAAGACGCGGTGGAGCAGGCCGCTAGGGTAAAGGCCGCGACCGTCACCGCCGCAGCAAAGCGCCAACGATGTGATAGGACGGGTCGAGTCTGGGCCGGGATTCGCATGGGTCCTCCATCGTTGAGCTGACCGCTCCAAAGCCCGAACTCTGGCACGCCCGGAATAGTTAGTCAAGGTTGCCTAGAAACTGCCACGCAACGACTCGGTGTCGGCAGTTCCGGGCGTACGTCGGGGTCGGGCCGGAGGTCCGCGCCGTCAGCCGGAGCGGCCAGCACGTGACTTCTCGGCGGACTCGCGGACCTGCTCGATGATGACCTCGCCGATCGCGACCGCACTGCGCTGCCGGGAGGCGGGGAACTCGAGCTCGGAGAGCGACCAGTTGCCGAAAGCGATCGCCAGGATCTGGTACGCCGCATCTCGGTAGACCTTGGGCGAGGCACCCGGGAAGTCGTCGCGGAGGTGGCGGGCGATGTTTCGCTCCACGCCCTGATAGGCCTCGCGCATCATCCCTCGGAGCTCGGCGTCGTACGACGCCGCTCCCAGCAGGACGTCGATGGCGGCGTTGTCGGGCGCCGGGCCCACTCCCTGCTCGAACCTGTGACGCATCCTGGCGCGAGCACGCTGACCCGGCGGGACGCTGGCGACGGCGTTTTCCGCCTGCTCCTCGAAGTCCTGGATCACCCACTCGATGACCTTGCGACGCATCTCGTCACGGTTGCCGACATAGTGGCGAATGTGGCCTCGACTGAAGCCCGACTCCTCGGAGACCTTCTCGAGGGTGGCGCCTTCCAAGCCGAATCGCCCGATGCAGATGGCGTACGCCTCCAGGATCTGCTGGGTTCGCTCTCCGGCGAGGCTTCGTCGTCCCACGGCGGCAGGCTAGCGAACTGTCACGAGGATCGCACGTTTGTTAGTCACTATTGACTTTCTAAGTGGCGCCCTGTCAGAGTCGCCGCGCCAGCCGCAACCTCCTGGGAGGCCCACCTATGTCCGACGAGGTAGTCCAGGTCGGACCCGCTCCGGTGCCGGACAGCGCCACCGAGCACATGGTTGCGATGCGTGACGGCATCCGGCTGGCCACGGACGTGTACCTGTCCCCCGACCAGACCACGGCGGAGACCGTGCTCATCCGGCTGCCCTACGACAAGGACAGCCGGTACGTGTTCATGGCCGAGGTCGCGGAGCACTTCACGTCCCAGGGCTACGTCGTGGTCGTCCAGGACGTCCGCGGCAAGTTCCGCTCCGAGGGAGCAACCATCGGCTTCGTCGGTGAGGCGGCCGACGGCTACGACACGATCGAGTGGATCACCCATCAGCCGTGGAGCAACGGGGTCGTGGGCATGTTCGGCGACTCCTACTACGGCTACACGCAATGGGCCGCGGTCAGCGCCCGGCATCCGGCCCTCCGTGCCATCGTCCCGCGCGTCACCTCCGCCGACCTGGGTGGGCGCCGGCCGGAGACGGGCGTCACCGACGTGCCGTGGATGGTCCACGCCGACTATGTGTCCAGGCACTGGGTCGATCACCATACCTACGAGTACGAGCAGGACTACAGCCTCCGGCCGGTGACGGCCATCTTCGAGGACGCCTTCCAGCGGATAGGCGCCAGATCGGCCTTCTACGACCTGACCGTCCCGGAGTACGTCGTCGGCGAGCTGCATCCCTACGGTCACCCACTCGACGCCCCCGCCGTACCGGTGCTGCACGTCGTCGGATGGTTCGACAACCTGCTGATCCCATCCATGCGCGACTACATGGCGCTGTCGCGGCGACCGGACTGGGCAGCCACCCAGTACCTCTCAGCCGACTCGGTCGACCACGAGAACTACCACCTCGACCTCGCCCCGGTCGCCGATGCCGATGATCACCTCCTCAGCAACGAGGCACTCGACCGGATGCTCAGGCTCTACGTCACCCCGGCGCTGAGGTTCTTCGACGTCTTCCTCAAGGGCCTCGCCGGCCCCGAGACCCTCCCCAAGGTCGCCTGGCACCTGGGGCACGTCGGCTACCAGACCTCGACGAGCTGGCCCCCACCGGAGGCGCGGCCCCAGACCCTGATGCTGTCCGGGCTGGACCGATCCCAGTCGGGCTACGGTCGCCTCGGCGACAAGCCGGCGCCGGAGGAGGAGCAAGGCACCTGGACTCACGATCCCCGAGACCTCATCCCGTCGTCAGTCCCCAACTCGTTCGCCTTCCTGCACGAGTACCCCGACGAGAGAGTTTTCCTCACCCGCGACGATGTCGTCACGTTCGTGGCCGAGCCGCAGCCTGACCCTCTCGACATCGCCGGCCCGGTCGACCTGCGGATCACAGTCACGTCGACGGCGCCGTCGACCGACGTCTTCGCCAAGCTCTTCGACGTCCATCCGGACGGTTCGGCCCGGATGATCGTGCGTGGGCAAAGCACGATCCACGAAGCGCACGAGGGAGTTCCGGTCACCATCTCCCTGGGTCATGCCGGCTACCGGGTCCGGGCAGGGCACCGGCTCGCGCTGGCGGTGTTCAGCAGTGACTATCCCGAGTTCGTCCCTCACCCGGGGACCAAGGAGAACCGGTGGACCACCACCGCTCTGCAGGCGAGCACCCAGTCGCTCCACGCGGGCGGCGCGATCGACCTCTGGCTGCTGCCTTCTGAATGAGCCGCGAGTCGCATCCTGACACCCGCTCAATGGATGGGTTGTGCACGGATGAACGTGATCGCGACCTGCCCCATTCCGCCGGGATCGGGCGCTGCCTCGACCCGCCGCGAGCCGTATGCACTTATGCGCACCTGTGGAGTGGTCGAACTCCGCAGCAAGCATGGGACACCTTGCATCTCCTTTCGGTGCCTTGCGGCCCGAGCGCGCCCCAGGTCCTCTCATTTCGAGTGTTCGTGCAGGTCAGACTCGGTGCAGGGTCAGAACTACGACATCTGGTCCCGCGTGGGTGACCCTCACTGCCGGCGCTGTCGGCCGCTGTGTCACGGATCCAAACCGAGCCCACAGCGCGCTTTCGAGCACCGGCGGGACGCGCACGGCGCTGCGTTTGCGCAGGTCAGCGGCCCTTTTCCAATAGCGCGACGCACTCGACATGGCTGGTCATCGGGAAGAGGTCGAAGGCGCGAAGCTCGCGGAGCGGGTAGCCGAGCTCGGCGAACGTCGCCAGGTCGCGCGCCAACGCGGCCGGGTCGCAGGCGACGTAGGCAACGGCCCGCGGGGAGCGGTCGACGATCTGCTCCACCACTCGGCGGCGGGCGCCCTCGCGCGGAGGGTCGAGGACGACGAGGTCGAACGGCTCGTCGTACGCCGAGCCGAGCACCCGTTCCACCGAGCCGTGTTCGACGGTCACGCCCGGAGGCAGGTTGGTCCGGGCGTCCTGGCAGGCAGCGCGCGAGCCCTCGACCGCGACCACGCGGCCGGTGACACCGACGGCGTCGGCGAGGAACGCCGCGAAGAGTCCGACGCCGGCGTACAGGTCGAGGACCCGCTCCCCCGGCTCGGGGTTCAGGAGTCCGAGGACGGTCTCGACCAGCACCCGTGGCGCCTCGACGTGGGACTGCCAGAAGCCGTCGGGTGGCACCGCGAAGTCGTGGCTGCCGTACGACGTGGTGACAGTCTCGTGGGGTGGTTTCGAGACGCTCGCTGGCGCTCGCTCCTCAACCACCGGGAGGACGGCTGGCGCTCGCTCCTCAACCACCGCAGGAACGGCTGGCGCTCGCTCCTCAACCACCGCAGGGACGGCTGGCGCTCGCTCCTCAACCACCGCAGGGACGGCTGGCGCTCGCTCCTCAACCACCGGGAGGACGGCTGGCGCTCGCCCCTCGACCACCGGGGGCGTCGCGTCGATCAGGCAGTCGTCGATCAGCACCACCTCGTCGGACCGGTGCACGTGGAGCCCGCGGCGGCCCTCCGGCAGCGCGACGTACTGCATCCGGGTCCGCCAGCGCAGGGTCGGCGGCACCTCCTCGACGACCACCGGCAGGTCGAGTCCCGCCAGGCGCTGCAGCTGCTCGCGCACCACGGTCGTCTTCCATTCCCGCTGCGCGGCGACGGCGACGTGCTGGAGGTCGCAGCCGCCGCACGCTCCCGGACCGGCGTACGGGCACGGCGCGGCGACCCGGTCGGGCGACGCAGTCAGCACGGTCACTGCGTCGCCGCGCCAGAAGCTGTCGCCGTCGCTGCCCTCGGTGATCTCCACGACGACCCGCTCCCCCGGCAGGGCGTGCCGCACGAAGACCACCCGGTCGCGTCCGGGTTCGTCGGTGGGGACGCGGGCCACGCAGTGGCCGCCGTGCGCGATCGGGCCGACCGCGACCTCGTGCCGCTCTCCGATGCGCGAGGTGCCGCGGGCTGCTCTCTCCCGCGGGCGCCGTCCGGCGCGAGGGCGGCCACGGCTCATGGCCGTGGCACCTGCCGGTCGTCGTCCGACGGTCGACGGACCGTGCCGCGCCGCAGGTCACCGGCACGGATCCGCGCGAGCTCCCGCTCCTCGCGCGCCCGGGCGATCTGCGAGGACTGGAGCTGGTAGGGCACCGAGGTGACCATGACGCCGGGCGTGAACAGGAGGCGCCCCTTGAGCCGCAGAGCGGTCTGGTTGTGCAGCAGCTGCTCCCACCACCGGCCGACGACGTACTCCGGGATGTAGACCGCGACGACGCCGCGCGGGTTCGCCCTCCGGATCTGCGTGGCGTAGTCGATGATCGGCCGCACGATCTCGCGGTACGGCGAGTAGAGGACCTTGAGGGGTACCCCGAGGTTGCGCTCGTCCCAGTCGCGCACCAGCGCCTTGGTCGTCTTGTCGTCGGAGCCGACGTACACGGCCTCCAGGACGTTGGGGCGCGATGCCTTGGCGTAGGCCAGCGCACGCAGGGTCGGCTTGTGCAGCTTGGAGACCAGCACGACCGCGTGCACCCGGGTCGGAAGGATCCGGTCCTCGTCGTCGGCCGCGAGCTCGCGGGACACGTTGTCGTAGTGGCGGCGGATGCTCTTCATCAACACGAAGAAGGCACACATCGCCAGGATCGCGATCCACGCGCCGGCGAGGAACTTGGTCAGCAAGATCACCACGAACACGACCGCGGTCATCCCGAGACCGAAGGTGTTGATCAGGCGGGAGCGCACCATGTGGCGCCGCTTGGCGGGGTCGGTCTCGGTCTTCAGATGTCGGGTCCAGTGGCGGATCATCCCGAGCTGGCTGAGGTTGAACGAGACGAAGACGCCGACGATGTAGAGCTGGATCAGCCGGGTGGTCTGCGCGTCGAAGGCCACGATCAGGACGATCGCGAAGCCGGCGAGCACGATGATGCCGTTGCTGTAGGCGAGCCGGTCACCGCGCGAGCCCAGCGCCCGCGGCATGAAGCCGTCCCGGGCCAGGATCGAGCCGAGCACCGGGAAGCCGTTGAACGCGGTGTTCGCGGCCAGCACCAGGATGATCCCGGTCATCGCGAGCACGAAGTAGTAGCCGGGCGGGAAGTTGTCGAAGACGGCCTTCGACAGCTGGGCCATCACCGTGGGTTGGTCGAAGCCGGGTGGCATCGGCTGGCCGTCCGGCCCGACCAGGCGGTCGACGTTGTCGACGTACTTCAGGCCCATCTTGTTGGCCAGCACGATGATGCTCAGCAGCATCGTGATCGCGATGGTCCCCAGCAGGAGCAGGGTGGTCGCGGCGTTCTTGCTCTTCGGCTTGCGGAACGCGGGCACGCCGTTCGAGATCGCCTCGACACCGGTCAGCGCCGCGCTGCCGGAGGAGAAGGCGCGCGCCAGCAGGAACACCAGCGCGAGCCCGGTGAGGCTTCCGTTGGCGGGGTAGCCAGGTGCCGGGATGATCGTGTCGTTCGCGCTCTCCACCTGCGGCAGGTTCCCCTGGGCTCCCCGGATCGCGCCGAGGATCGCCATCCCGATCACGCCGATCATGAAGCCGTAGGTCGGCAGCGCGAAGAACGCCCCGGACTCGCGCACACCTCGCAGGTTGAGCGCGGCAAGGATCACCACCAGTGCCACGGCCACGGGCGCCTCGTGGTGCGACACCCAGGGGATCGCGGAGCCGGCGTTCTGCACACCGGAGGAGATCGACACCGCGACCGTGAGCACGTAGTCGACGAGCAGCGCCGCGGCCACGGTGACTCCGGCGTTCTGACCGAGGTTGACCGAGGCGACCTCGTAGTCGCCGCCGCCCGAGGGATAGGCGTGCACGTTCTGGCGGTACGACGCGACGACGGTCAGCATCACGATGGCGACGGCGATGCCGATCTTCCAGGACCAGACGTACGCCGAGGCACCGGCGAGCGAGAGCGTCAGGAAGATCTCGTCGGGTGCGTAGGCGACCGACGAGAGGGCGTCGCTGGCGAAGACGGGGAGCGCGATCCGCTTGGGCAGCAGGGTCTCCCCGAGCTGGGAGCTTCTGAGCTTCCGGCCCAGGAGGATCCGCTTGGAGACGTCACCTGCACCCACGAGCGAACAGGATACGGTTCACCCGTGCACGTGGTGATCATGGGATGTGGCCGGGTCGGTTCGACCCTCGCGCGCAGTCTCGAGGAGCGCAACCACACGGTCTCCGTGATCGACAGCGAGCCCGACAGCTTCCGCAGGCTGGGGCCCGGGTTCAACGGGGACAAAGTCACCGGATACGGCTTCGACCAGGAGGTCCTGGAGAAGGCGGGCATCCGTCGTGCCGACGCTTTCGCGGCGGTCTCCAGCGGCGACAACTCCAACATCATCGCCGCGCGTGTCGCCCGTGAGACCTTCGGCATCGACCAGGTCGTGGCCCGCATCTACGACCCCGGTCGCGCCGAGGTCTACCAGCGGCTCGGCATCACCACGGTCGCGACGGTGAAGTGGACGGCCGACCAGGTGCTCCGCCGGTTGCTGCCGGTCGGCGCCGAGCCCGACTTCCGCGACCCCTCCGGCACGATCCGCGTCGACCAGGTGCCCGCGCCTACGGTCTGGGTGGGACACCAGACCATCGACTTCCAGACCCAGTCCCGCTCCCGGATCGCCTGGATCGACCGGCTCGGCGAGGGCATGCTCCCGACGCGCGACAGCGTGATCCAGGAGGGCGACCTGCTCCACCTCGTGATGCGCGAGGAGAACGCCGCCAGCGCCTACCAGATCATCCACGACGGTCCGGAGGATTGACAGACATGCGAGTCGCCATCGCCGGGGCGGGCGCGGTCGGTCGCTCGATCGCCCGCGAGCTGATCACCAACGGCCACCAGGTCCTGCTCATCGACAAGGAACCCGCCGCGATCAAGCCCGAGCGCGTCCCCGATGCCGAGTGGCTGCTCGCCGACTCCTGCGAGCTCTCCTCGCTGGAGGAGGCCCACCTCGACCAGTGCGACGTGGTGATCGCGGCCACCGGCGACGACAAGGCCAACCTGGTGACCTCGCTGCTCGCCAAGACCGAGTTCGCGGTGCCGCGCACCGTCGGCCGGGTCAACCACCCCAACAACGAGTGGCTGTTCACCGAGGCCTGGGGCGTCGACGTCAACGTCTCGACGCCGCGGATCATGTCGGCCCTCGTCGAGGAGGCGGTCACCGTCGGCGACCTGGTGCGGCTCTTCACCTTCCGGCAGGGCCAGGCCAACCTGGTCGAGCTCACCCTGCCCGAGGACTCGCCGTACGTCGGGAAGCCGTCGGGTCTGATCCCGTTCCCCGAGAACGCAACGCTGGTGACGATCCTTCGCGACGGCCAGGTCTACGCCCCGGACGGCGAGCAGCCGATCGAGGCGGGCGACGAGCTGCTGTTCGTGGCCGGGGCCGACGTGGAGTCCGAGCTCGAGGAGCTGCTCAGCCCGGATCGACAGCGGGAGTGATCGCACCGCCCTCGAGCGGGGTGTGGTTGCGTCCGAGCAGCCACGACATGGCGGCCAGCGAGGCGAGCTGGAGCGGCCAGCCCATCGCCACCTTCAGGATGCCGAGCGTGGCCACCGCGGTGTCGGCCGAGATGCTGCCGGAGTGTCCGCCCAGCCAGATCGGGCCCTGCACGAGCGCCCGGATCGCGCACGGCAGCACCAGCAGCCAGGTCAGCTGCGAGCAGAGCCGCACGATCTGACGGTCGCTGTGCCACGCCGTCGGGTCGCCGGTGACACTGCCGATCATGAAGCCGACGAGCGGCCAGCCGATCAGGCAGGTCATCCCGAAGATGACGGCGTACCCGGCGTTGTAGAGCAGCCCGGGCAGGAAGTAGGCCAGCGCCTGGTCGTCCGCGCTTCCGCCGCGGCTCGCGGACAGATGGACGAAGAACCAGCCGATCCCGATGCCCACCATGGCGTTGACCACGAACTTCACCGTGGTCCGCTGCACCAGCCGTACGGCGAGCTCGGCCAGGGCCACGGCGACGCTCGCGCCGAGGGCGAGCGTCAGGTTGCGGGTGGTCAGCCAGCAGGCGGTGAAGACCAGGGTCGGGACGGCGGCCTCGACCATCCCGCGCCGGCCACCGAGAGCCTGGCCGAGCTGCTGGCGCACCAGCGACTCCACCGTGTGCGTGGTGGCCGCGGTGCTCTGGTGTGAGGGCGTCGTGGGGTCGGGCGTCATCAGGCGGTCAGGGCAGCAGCTGGTAGCGCGGGTTGTAGATGATCCGGTCGCCGCCGTGCCGGCCGATCCGTCCCTCGACCTCCAACGACCGGCCCGGGGAGATCGCGGCGATCTCGCGCCGGCCCAGCCAGACCAGCATCAAGGAGTCGGAGCCGTCGAAGAGCTCGGCCTCGAGGGCGGGCACACCGCCGCGCGGCCGGAGCGTGACGGTCTTGAGCGTGCCGCGTATACGGACGGGCTTGCGGTCGGAGCAGTCGACGATCAGGTCGCAGTCGCCCTTGCGCGTCGTCTCACGCAGCTCGCGGGCGTGCATGTCGTCGGCGTTCGCCCACTTGCTGATCTGGCGCCGCAGCTTGCTCTTCTCGCCCATGTCTCCAGCCTACGTCGTCGGGTGCACCGGTCCGCGGTCCGCAGCTAGGGCTCCACCCGGTGGGCGTCGTCGGGCAGGCTGAGCGGGAGCGCGTCACCGACCGGCATCGCGTGGCTGCCGCGGTGGACGACGACAGCGGCCAGGGCGTCCTCCCAGAGCCCCGCGTCGTCCGGCTGTACGGCGGGCTGGCCAAGGAAGGTCGCGCGCAGCAGCCAGCGTGCGCCGTTGACCCCGACGATCCGCGACGGCTGCATGGCCTGGGAGCCGTCGGGGAGGACCACCTGCATCTGGCAGACCAGCTCGATCCCCCAGCGTCCCTCGCGCTCGGTGGCGGTGCCGCCGTGCTGGGCGATGTCGGCAGCGATCTGAGGCCGCACCTCGCTCCAGAGGTCGCCGCCGCGGGGTGCCGCGAAGGCGCGCAGCTCGATGGCCCCCTCCTCGCCGGCGAGCATCGCGGACTGGACCTCGCCGGTCTCCTCGTCGACCTGCAGGCGGAGCTCGGTGCCCTCGGTCGGGGCCACTCGGAGCGACCCGAGGTCGACCCGGTCGATGCCGTCGTCGGCGAGGTCGTCGGCGTCCCACGGTCCCTGAACGGGACCCTCGGCCTCGGAGTCGTCCTCGTCGGCGGCGTCGACCTGGTCGTCGAGGGCGTCGGGATCGACCGGCTCCGAGCGGGACCTGCGGCGGAACATCAGTGCATCTCCTGGGAACAGACGTCGGCGCGACCAGCAGGGAACCTGCTCATGCGCCGGGAGCTGGGCTCTCGACTCCGGTTGAACCGTATCCCCCGGCGCCCCGCACCGACTCCGGCAGGGCGGCGACCTCGGTGAAGACGGCACGCTCGAAGCGCTGCACCACCAGCTGCGCGATCCGGTCGCCGCGCCGGAGCACCACCGGCTGGGTGCGGTCGTGGTTGACCAGCAGCACCTTGATCTCACCGCGATAGCCGGCGTCGATGGTGCCCGGGGTGTTGACGATCGACAGGCCGTGCCGGGCCGCCAGCCCCGAGCGGGGGTGCACGAGCGCGACGTACCCCTCGGGCAGGGCGAGTGCGATCCCGGTCGGCACCAGCGCGCGCTCGCCGCAGCCGAGGGTCAGGTCGACGGTCGACATCAGGTCGGCGCCGGCATCGCCGGGATGGGCGTACGACGGGAGCGGGAGGCCGGTGTCGAGCCGGACGACGGCGACCGGCAGGCCGGCGCCGGGTGTGAGGTCGTCGGCTGCGGGAGGCACGTGCCGGACCCTATAGGCCCGGACCCTGGAAGCGAGGCCCCGTGAGCAAGGGTGGTTGGCTGTGCGCGTGCCCGAGACCTCCGACCCGGTCGCCGTACCGGCGACCAGCCACCACGAGCGGCTGAGCGTGCCGCTGCGCTGGTGGGTGCAGGGCACGATGCTCGTCGCCACCTTCTGGCTGGCGTTCGCGGTGGCGACCCCGGCGGCGGTCGCGTGGAGCGCGGCGGCGGTGCTGCTGCTCGCGATGACGCTGTTGTTCCTCGGCTACGGATCGCCGCGGGTCGAGGTCGAGGACGGCTGGCTGCGGGCCGGGCGGGCCCGGATCTCCGGGGAGTTCCTCGGCGGCGCCGAGCCCCTGGACCCGTCGGCGACGCGTCGGGTGGCCGGCCCGGAGGCCGACGCTCGTGCCTACCTGCTGCTGCGCCCCTACCTCAAGCGGACGGTGCGGGTGACCGTGCGCGACGCGCGCGACCCCGCGCCGTACTGGCTGGTCAGCAGCCGCCGCCCCGAGGAACTGGCCGCGGCCGTCACCGCGATCTCGACGGCTCCCTGACGCCGACCCCTCCGGGTGATCTGGCCCTCCCGCCGTCGCGATAGCCTCACCCCATGGCTGACTCCGCCGGCTCCGGCAGGCTCTGGACCGTCTTCTCGCTCGTCTCCGCTCTCATCGGCGCGGCGCTGGCCAAGAAGGCACTCGACACCGGCTGGAAGGCCGCGACCGGCAAAAGGCCGCCCGAGAACCCCGCCGACCCGGACGTCGCGATGGGTGAGGCGGTCGCCTGGGCGGTCGTCAGCGGCACCTTCGTGGCCCTGGCCCGGATGATCGCCCAGCGCCGGGCGGCCGACTACTACGCCCGCTCGGCCGGCCACCTCCCCCCGCAGCTCCAGAAGGACTGAGTGAGCAGCAGCGCGCGAGGACCGAGCGGGCTGCGTGGGCGAACGAAGATCGAGCGAGCCCACGGCTGGCTTGCGAAGCCGTGCTGGGCGAGTCGAAATCCGGTGACGTGCCCGGAGACATCGAGCCGTGGTCTCGACTTCGCTCGACCGACGAGTGGCGTGGTCTCGACCTCGCTCGACCGACGAGTGGCGTGGTCTCGACTTCGCTCGACCGACGAGTGGCGTGGTCTCGACTTCGCTCGACCGACGAGTGGCGTGGTCTCGACCTCGCTCGACCGACGAGTGGCGTGGTCTCGACTTCGCTCGACCGACGAGTGGCGTGGTCTCGACTTCGCTCGACCGACGAGTGGCGTGGTCTCGACCTCGCTCGACCGACGAGTGGCGTGGTCTCGACCTCGCTCGACCGACGAGTGGCGTGGTCTCGACCCCGCTCGACCGACGAGTGGCGTGGTCTCGACCCCGCTCGACCGACGAGTGGCGTGGTCTCGACAGGCTCGACCGACGAGGTACGGCTCGACCGGTCACCGGTGGTTGAGGAGCGAGCGCCAGCGAGCGTCTCGAAACCACCTGGTCGCCCTTGGACCGCACCCGTGGTTTCGAGACGGCGCGCCAGAGCGCCCCTCCTCCACCACCGAATACCCTCTGGTACGACGAAGCCCGCCCGGTCTCCCGGGCGGGCTCTGGTTTCTCGTCGGTCGAGCTCCGGCTCGTCGGTCGAGCTTGTCGAGACCATGGGCCGGGTCTGACCCGAACCTTGATCGGTCTCGACACGCGGTCCCGCCCTCGCGAGCTCGGGCGGGCGCTTGCTCGACCTGCCTGACCTGAAGCAGTCCGCTCGTTCCTCGCGGCCTGCTTGTCAGGCAGCGCAGTCGCGGCAGATGAGCCTTTTGGCGTCGGCCAGCTGGCTGCGGTGATGCACCAGGAAGCAGCTCATGCAGGTGAACTCGTCCTCCTGGCGGGGCATCACCTCGACGGCGAGCTCCTCGTGGGACAGGTCGGCGCCCGGCAGCTCGAAGGACTCAGCGGCTTCCGCCTCGTCCTCGTCGACCTTGCCGGAGTTCTTGTCGTGCCGACGCGCCTTGAGCTCTTCGATGCTCTCTTCGGACTGGTCTTCCTCGTTCTTGCGAGGTGCGTCGTAGTCGGTGGCCATGCGTTGTTCTCTCTCCCCATCCCGCGCCCGGTGACCCCCGTGATGGAGTCGTGACGCCGTTCCCGTCAGCGCGCCGCATTGTGCACCATGCCCGTCCGGACCGCACCTTCGACAACGCCGTGTCTCATGAACAGAGGGTGGCGGTGTGCTATTCCCCTCTTAGCTCGGTGGGTTAGGTGCCCCGTTCGGGCCCTCTCCATGCACGAACCCAGCGGCGGCGACGACGGCCCGGAAGTCCGCGAATCCAGCGTCCGGAGCGCAGATCAGCAGCCGCTTGCCCACCGGCGACCGGGTCACCTCGAGAGTAGCTCCGGCCTCGGCAGCGACCAGCCCGGCGGCGGCGTGGTCCCAGATGTGGGCGCCCTCTTCGACGTAGGCATCGAGATGACCCGCGGCTACCCCACAGATGTCGAGGGCGCACGACCCCAGGCGCCGGATGTCGCGGATCTGCGGGAGCATCCGCGCCAGGTAGCCGGCCTGCCGGGTGCGGGCCGGCTGCTCGTAGCTGAAGCCGGTGCCGACCAGACGCTCCGCCAGCGGTACGACGGAGCGCGGCCGGATCGGCTGACCGTTACAGGTGACCCTCCCACCGATGGTGGCGGCGTACTCGAGACCCAGGACCGGTGCCAGCACGACGCCGGCCACCACCTCACCATCGACCTCGGCGGCGATGCTGACCGCGAAGTGGGGCAGGCCGTAGAGATAGTTCACGGTGCCGTCGATCGGGTCGACGATCCAGACCACCCCGCTCGTGCCGGCCCGCGAGCTGCCCTCCTCGCCGACGATCCCGTCGTCGGGTCGAGCCCCGAGGAGCCGGTCGAGGACCAGCACCTCGCTGGCGCGGTCGGCCTCGGTGACGATGTCGATCGGGCTGGACTTCGTGCCCGCGACCTCGACCCCTTCACTGCGCAGGCGGACGATCAGCTCGCCCGCCTCGCGCGCGGTGGCGAGGGCCAGATCGAGCAGCTCGTTCGGAACCGGAGCCGTCACGCGTCGGCACCGATGCCGGCCGGGAGCTCACCCGGTGGCAGCTGACTGAGGGCGGGCAGCGGGGCGCGTGGGTTGGGGCAGCACGTCGCTGCGCACCGGTCCCAGGTCGCCGGCCAGCCGCCGACCGCGGCGCGCTCGACGTGCTCGCCGCGCTCGACCGCCGCCCGCTCGACGAGCAGGTCGCGCACCATCGCCACGAACCGCTCGTCGGTGCCCGAGGTCGGCACCCGTACGGCGTCGAGGCCGAGCCGCTCGGCGGTCTCCATCGCCTCGGTGTCGAGGTCGTAGACGACCTCCATGTGGTCCGAGACGAAGCCGATCGGCACGAGCACCACCGACCGCACCCCGTCGGCCGCGAGCTGCTCGAGGTGGTCGTTGACGTCGGGCTCGAGCCACGGCATCTGGGGCGGGCCGGAGCGGGAGCAGAAGACGAGGTCGTGGTCGAGCCGCCGGCCGGTGACCTCGGCGACGCCGGCTGCGACGTACGCCGCGGCATCGCGGTGCTGGGACAGGTAGGCGCCGCCGAGCGGTCCACTGCCCTCGTTCATCACCGCCGGGATCGAGTGGGTCACGAAGACCAGCCGTGCGTCGGCACGGACGTCGCCACCGGCGGTCACGGCCTCGACGACCGCGTCGACGACCGGGGCGAGGAACCCGGGATGGTTGAAGTAGAGCCGGATCTTGTCCAGCTGCGGACCGTCCTCCCCCTCTGACTGCAGGTCAGCAGCAGCGAGGTCCTCGCGGTACTGCCGGCACGAGGAGTACGACGAGTACGCGCTGGTCGCGAAGCACGCCACCCGGCGTACGCCGTCGGCCTGCATCTCCGCGACGGCGTCGGTGAGGTAGGGGTCCCAGTTGCGGTTGCCCCAGTAGACCGGCAGGTCGATGCCGTGCTCGGCCAGGTCGTCGCGGATCGCGGCCAGCAGGGTCCGGTTCAGGTCGTTGATCGGCGACCGCCCCCCGAACAGCGAGTAGTGCTCCCCCACCGCCGCCAGTCGCTCGCGCGGGATGCCGCGGCCGCGGGTCACGTTCTCCAGGAACGGCAGCACGTCCTCCGGCCGCTCCGGACCACCGAACGAGACCAGCAGCAGGGCGTCGTACGGCGCGACGTCGGGTCCGCTCATGGGGCCATCGTGCCCTACGCTCGCTGGACGATGTTCACCCGCTACCGCGCCGTGCTGGCCCGTCCCGGCGCACTGCGGTTCAGTGCGGGCGCGATGCTCGCCCGGCTCCCGATCTCGATCGACACCCTCGGCATCGTGCTGCTGGTCACCGGCCTGGGCCGGTCCTACGGCCTGGCCGGAGCGCTGACCGCGGCGTACACGATCGCCAACGGGCTGATGGCGATCGTGCAGGGGCGGCTGCTCGACCGGCTGGGTCAGGCCCGCGTGCTGCCGGTGGTGGCGTCGGTCTTCGGGGTCGCGATCGTGGTGCTGGTGGTCAGCCTCGAGTCGGGCTGGCCGGACCCGGTGGCGTTCGTCGCCGCGGCCCTGGCTGGTGCGGCGTACCCGCCGATCGGTTCGTGCGTGCGGGCCCGCTGGTCCTACGTGCTGGCCGGTGAGGCCACCGAGATCCAGACGGCGTACGCGCTGGAGTCGGTGATCGACGAGGCGATCTTCATCATCGGCCCGACCGTGGCCACGGTGCTCGCGACCACCTGGCGTCCCTGGGCGGGTCTCGCGCTGGCGCTGGTGACCGGCGTCGGTGGGTCGTGGTGGCTCGCCTCCCAGCGCGCCACCCAGCCCGACCCGCACCCGCCCGGCCACGAGACCGGGCCGCGGCCGCCGATGCCGTGGCGGCTCGTCGTACCGCTGGCCGTGGTCTGCTGTGCGCTCGGCTCGATGTTCGCCGCCGCCGAGGTCGCCACCGTCGCCTTCTCCGGCGAGCAGGACGCGAAGGGGTGGGCCGGGGTGCTGCTTGCGCTGTGGGCGCTGGGCAGCATGATCGCCGGGCTGGTGACCGGCACCCTGCACTGGCGGCGGCCCGCGGTGTTCCGGGTGCAGATCGGCAGCGCGGTGCTGGCCCTGGTCATGCTGCCGATGGTGTTCGTCGGATCCATGGTCGCGATGGGGCTGGTGCTCTTCGTCGCCGGCCTCGCCATCGCGCCCACACTGATCGCGTCGATGGCCGCCACCGAGCAGATGGTCCCCGCCTCGAGACTCACCGAGGGCATCGCGATCATGCACACCGGGATCGCTGCCGGGCTCGCGCCGGGTGCCGCTCTGGCCGGACTCGTGATCGACGCCCACGGCGCCAACGCGGCGTATCTCGTGGCCTTCGCAGCCGGCGTGATCGCGGCCCTGGCCGGGCTCGCCCTCGGGTCGCCGCCACCGACGCATGCGGAGAGCGTGACCGCCTCCCCGGGCGGCCTCATCCCCTAGACCGGCTGCCTCTAGTCTCGTCGCGTGCACTGGCAGAACTGGGCCGGCCTCGAGTCGGCGGAGCCCCGCGGCGTCGTGACACCGCGCTCGGTCGACGAGGTCGTCGACGCCGTGACCACCGCGCGCCGCGACGGATCGACGGTGAAGATGGTCGGCAGCGGCCACAGCTTCACCGCCATCGCCGCCCCGCGCGACGTGATGCTCCGGCCGCAGGCGATGAGCGGGATCATCGCGGTCGACCGCGACGCGATGACCGTGACGGCGTACGCCGGCACGCAGCTGAAGGTGCTCAACGCCGAGCTCGAGCGGCTCGGTCTCTCCCTGCACAACATGGGCGACATCGCCGAGCAGACCCTCGCCGGCGCGACCTCGACCGGCACCCACGGCACTGGTGGCGTCGCCGCCGGGCTGGCCGCGCAGCTGGCCGGGCTCCAGCTGGTGAGCGGCACCGGCGAGGTGCTGGACGCGACGCGCGAGCAGAACCCCGAGGTCTTCGAGACCGCGCGCGTCGGCCTCGGCGCCCTCGGGATCCTGACCACGGTGACCTTCGCCGTCGAGCCGCTCTTCCTGCTCGAGGCCGTGGAGCAGCCGATGTCGTGGGACGAGGCGCTCGGGTCCTTCGACGAGATGGTCGCGGAGAGCGATCACTGCGACATGTACTGGTTCCCCCACACTGACCGCTTGCTCACCAAGCGCAACACCCGGCTCGACGCCGACGTCTCGGAAGCGCAGCCGGTCTCGCGGCTCCGCGGGTGGGTGGACGACGAGCTCCTGTCCAACACCGTCTTCGGCGTCCTCACTGCCGGCGCCAACAAGGTGCCCGGCGTGATCCCGCGGATGAACCAGGTGTCGGCGCGGGTGCTGTCGCCGCGCACGTACAGCGACGTCGCCCACCAGGTCTTCACCTCGCCGCGACGTGTGGTGTTCCGCGAGATGGAGTACGCCGTGCCGCGTGAGGCCGGCCTCGACGCGCTCCGCGAAGCCCGGCGCGTCGTCGACGCGTCGGACTGGAAGATCAGCTTCCCGGTCGAGATCCGGGTCGCCCCGGCCGACGACATCCCGTTGTCGACGGCGTCTGGACGCGACTCCTTCTATCTCGCCTTCCACACCCATCACCGCTCCGACTGGCGTACCCACGCGGCGTACACCGAGTCGATGGAGCGGGTCATGCGCGACCTCGACGGGCGACCGCACTGGGGCAAGCTGCACTCGCGGACCGCGGCCGACCTGGCTCCGGCGTACCCGCGCTTCGGCGACTTCCTCGCACTGCGCGACCGGCTCGACCCCGACCGGGTCTTCGCCAACGACTACCTGGAGCGGGTACTCGGCCCCTGAACGACCGCCTCGCGGAGACGCTGCTGCAGGTGTGTGGCGCGCCGTGGCGGGAGCCTGGCCGGAAGGTCGCGCTGGCGTAGGCTCAGCCGCACCGGAGCAGGAACGGGTAGGAGCGGACACGGGAGCGGATCGGCGATGGTGCACCTCAGGCTCACCGAGGTGAGCCAGGACGGCCGCACACTGCTGTTCGTCGACGACGCCGGGGTGGAGTTCACCGCCGACGTCGACGACCGGCTCCGGGCCGCCCTCGACCAGAGCGCGGGCGGCGACCAGGTACGGCCCGCCCAGTTGGAGATGCAGATGGACTCAACGCTTCGCCCACGCGACATCCAGGCGCGGATCCGGTCCGGGGAGACCCCGGAGTCGGTCGCCCAGGTCGCGGGCACGTCCGTCGACAAGGTGATGCCGTACGCCACGCCGGTGCTGGCCGAGCGCGCGCACGTGGCGCAGCGCGCCCAGCGCGCCTCCCTCCGCCGCCGTCCCACCGACGGCGGTGGCGCGGGCGCGCGCACCCTCGGCGAGGCCGTCGGCACCCATCTGCGCGGTCGCAACGTGGATCCCGACACCGTCTCCTGGGACGCCTGGCGGCGCGAGGACGGCCGCTGGACCTTGACCGGCGCCTACTCGACCGGCGACCGGGTCGGTGCTGCGCACTTCTCCTTCGACGCCCCGGGCAACTACGTGGTGGCCGACGACGACGACGCCCACTGGCTGCTCGGCGAGGTGCCCGACGCCGTCGCGGTGGCGGCCGAGACCGGGCCCTCGCCCGACGACCTGTCGACGGCCCGCCGGCGCCGGCTGTCCGCCGTACCTCCCGAGGAGCTGCCGCTCGGTGAGGACGCTCTGGAGCTGGTCAGCGAGACCCCCGACCCCGACCTCGAGACGACGACCGCCCGGGCCGAGGAGACCGCCGAGCTCGACCTGGAGGTGCAGGCCGCTGCCGACACCGACGCGGGTGACGACCCCGCGGACGACGAGCACCCGCGCGAGCCACCCTCGCGGAAGCCGGTCAAGAAGACCCGCGGCAGGGCCTCGGTGCCGAGCTGGGACGAGATCATGTTCGGCGGTCCGGGCGACGGCTGAGCCGGCGAACGCCGTGGGCGCTCTCAGTCCGGAGCGGGCCCCCCGGGCGAGAAGCGGTCGAGCAGAACGTCGACGTGGCCGCTGGTGCGCGCGCTGCTGGTCTCCCACCCGGTGACCACGCGCACGAACCGGTCGCCGTCGAGCCGGCGCAGGTCGAGGTCGCTGAGCGCCCGGACGGTCGCGGTGCGCGGCACCTGCCGCAGCAGCGCGATCTCGCCGACCAGGTCGCCCGGCCCCAGTGTGGCGACCTGGCGGCCGTCGCCGACCACCTCCGCCCGTCCGCTCCGGATCACGTAGCAACCGTCGGCGGCGTCGCCCTGGCTGAACACGGTCTCCCCGGCAGCCACCACCGGGTGCGGCTCGAGCCCGGCGGCGAGCTGTTCGAGGGCGGGCAGCGGCAGCGGATCGAAGACCGACACCGTACGCAGGAGGGCGATGTCGTCCTCGCGGTCGACCATCTCGAGGTCGAGCCTGCGAAGCCGTCTCCAGGCGACGACGACCAGCGCCGGCCCGATCGAACCGACCACCACCAGGGCCGTGCGGACGCCGAAGACGTCCACGAGCCCCGCGGCTGCCAGGGACCCCGCGCCGACCGTGAGCGCCCCCACGCTCTCCATCAGCGCGAACACACGGGACAGCATCCGCTCCGGTGCGAGCCGACCCACCAGAGTGAAGAGCCCGATGTCGACCAGCGCGTTCCCCACCCCGAGCAGGGCGAACAGGGCCAGGGCCACGCCCTTCTGCGTGGCGTCGGCCAGCATCGCCACGGGGAGCCCCCACAGAGCCACGCCCACCCCGAACCACACAGCCAGGTGCCGGTTGCTCACGAGCACCGACGCACCGAGCGAGCCGACCACCGCGCCCGCCCCGAGGGCTGCGGTGAGGGTGCCGACGCCGGGGGCTCCGAGGTGCAGGACGTCGACGGCGAGGACCACGCTGAACACCGACACCGCCCCCCGCGTCAGCGTCTGGCAGCCCAGGAGCAGGAGGAGCAGACGCAGCGTCGGCGTCCTCCAGACGACGCGCACTGCGGCGACGACGCCGGCTCGGACCGAGGGCCGCGCCGTACGTCGTTCCGGCTCCTCGACCCGGAGCCCGACGGTGAACCAGGCCGAGAGACCGGACACGACCGCCACCGCCACGAACCCGGCACTGGTGCTCCCCGTCGCGAGGAGGGCCGCCGCGAGCGCGGGGCCGACGAGGGTCGACAGCGAGTCGAGCAGGCCCCGGACCAGGTTCGCGGACGCCAGGTCACCGGGGGAACGGCACAGCAACGGCATCAGCGCCGCGTTCACCGGGCGGTAGAGCAGCGCGGCTGCCGTGGAGGCGACGGCGAGGCCGTACACGACCAGGGTCGGACCTCCGCGAGCGACCGTGACCGCGATGCCGGCGACCGTGAGGCACCGGACCGCCGACACGAGGGTGAGCACGAGGTCGCGACGCCACCGGTCGGCCACGGTCGAGGCGAGGGGTGCCAGGACCGCTGACGGCAGCATGCGGAGGAGGGCCACGAGCCCGACGGCGGTGGCGCCGCCCTGGTCGAAGGCGTAGACCGACAGCACGACCGTGAACGTCCACTCCGCCGTGCAGGCGCCGGCGAAGCCGAGCTGGATCCGGCGCAGGGCCGGGTTGCGGGCCACGGCAGCGAAAGACCGGGCGGCCGCACCGAGCCGGCGGCCGGCCATCCCTCTCGCCATCAAGGCAACGTAGACCCCGACCGGTCCCGGCACCACCGCGGCGGAGGTCGTCACGCCGCTGCGCGAGTAGTCTCCCCGCCATGTCGTACTTCGTGACGGGCGCCACCGGCTTCATCGGACGACATCTGGTCGAGGAGCTGCTCGACCACCGCGAGGGCACGATCTTCGCCCTTGTCCGTGCGGGGTCGCTCCCCCGCCTCGAGACGATGATCGAGCTGTGGGACACCGACCGGGTCGTCCCTGTCATCGGCGACCTCGGCGCCGACCGCCTCGGCGTCGACGAGGCATGGGTCGAGCAGCACCGGGGCGAGATCGACCACTTCTTCCACCTCGCCGCCATCTACGACATGACCGCCGACGACGAGGCGAACCAGACGATGAACGTCGGGGGCACCCGCCACGCCCTCGAGCTCGCCGAAGCACTGCGGGTCGGCTGCTTCCACCAGGTCAGCTCGGTCGCCGTCGCCGGGGAGTACGACGGTCCGTTCGACGAGTCGATGTTCGACGAAGGCCAGGCCCTCACCTCGCCGTACCACCGCACCAAGTTCGAGTCCGAGAAGCTGGTCCGTGAGGACGCCACCGTGCCGTGGCGCGTCTACCGTCCCGCGATCGTGGTCGGCCACAGCGAGACCGGCGCCATGGACAAGGTGGACGGGCCCTACTACCTCTTCCCCGCGATCAAGGTGCTGCGGGACGCGCTGCCCGCCTGGCTACCGCTGGTCGGCATCGACCTCGGCGACACCAACCTGGTGCCGGTCGACTACGTCGCCGCCGCGCTCGACCACCTCGCCCACCTCGAGGGCCGCGACGGTGAGGCCTTCCACCTCGTCAATCCCGAGCCGCAGCCCGTGGTCGAGATGCTCAACGCCTTCTGCGGGGCCGCCGGCGCACCGCAGTTCGCGACCCCGGTCGACCGCAGCACCGGCAGCGGTCTGCTCGGTCTGGTCCCCGGCCCGCTGCGCCCGCTCCGGCTCGCCACCAGCCTGATCCGCACCGGGCCGGTCCAGATGCTGCTCGACCAGACGATCGGTCGCCTCGGCATCCCTGCCGAGGTGCTGGCCCACACGTCGTTCCGTTCGGTCTTCGACTCCCGGCGCACCGAGAAGGCGCTGGCCGGCTCGGGGATCGCGGTCCCCGACCTGGAGTCCTACGCCCGCACCCTGTGGGGCTACTGGGAGGACCACCTCGACCAGTCGACCGGCCACGACGCGGCCGCCCGCGAGGCGCTGACCGGGAAGTACGTCGTGATCACCGGCGCCTCGTCCGGCATCGGGCAGGTCACCGCGCTCAAGGTCGCCCAGGCCGGCGGCATCCCCGTCCTGATCGCGCGCGGCAAGGACAAGCTGGAGGCGACCCGGGCGACGATCGAGAACCGCGGCGGCACGGCGTACGTGTACGCCTGCGACCTCTCCGACCTCGAGGCGATCGACGGGCTCTGCGCCCAGCTCGCCGCCGACCTGCCGAGCATCGACTTCGTGGTCAACAACGCCGGCCGCTCGATCCGCCGCTCGCTGCGGCTGTCGACCGACAGGTTCCACGACTTCGAGCGCACCATGCAGCTGAACTACTTCGGCGCCATCCGGCTGATCATGGGGCTGATCCCGATGATGCGGGAGGGCCACCACGGCCACATCGTGAACATCTCCTCGATCGGCGTGCAGACCAGCCCGCCGCGCTTCTCGGCGTACGTCGCCTCGAAGGCGGCGCTCGACGCCTGGAGCAACGTCGTCTCCTCCGAGCTGGTCGGCGATGGCATCACCTTCACCAGCATCCACATGCCGCTGGTGCGGACGCCGATGATCGCGCCGACCAAGATCTACGACAAGTTCCCCACCATCTCGCCGGCGCAGGCCGCCGACCTGGTGATCACGGCGATGGTCGACCGGCCCCACGAGATCAACACCCTGCTCGGCAACGTCGGCGCGGTCGCCCACACCGTGGCTCCGAAGCTCGCGTTCCGGGTGCTCAACATGGCCTACCACGTCTTCCCGGACTCGGCCGCGGCCAAGGGCCAGGGCTCGACCGGCAGCCGCGAGTCGGAGCAGATCATGCTGGCCAAGGTGTTCAAGGGCGTCCACTGGTAGACCGCCGGTCGGCGGCCGGGCTGGTCCCTTCCGGCTACCCCGCTCGGCCGTTCGGTCGGTTAGCCGCAGAAACGCTGCGGGGGGTCGACCTCACCCCTACCGTCGTTCTCAGTATCTCCGCGCCGAGGGGTGTGCGGAGGTCCCCGGACACCCGGGGGTTCGGCCACAGGGGTAGGCCGAACCCTTCGGGGGGTCCCGCGGCTCGATGCCCGACATGACACAATCCGCGTCAAATGGCTGAACTGCACTTCTTCACCGGGACCATGGACTCGGGCAAGAGCACGCTCGCCCTGCAGACCAACCACAACCACGCCGCCCGGGGTCGCGTCGGTCGCATCTTCACCACCCACGACCGTGCGGGTGAGGCCATCCTCTCCAGCCGGCTCGGGCTCGTCCACGATGCGATCGAGGTCCAGAACGACTTCGACTTCTGGCGGTACGTCGTCGACTCACTGACCGCGGGGGCCCGGATCGACTACCTGATCTGCGACGAGGTGCAGTTCTACGCCGCCCCGCAGATCGACCAGCTCGCCAAGGTCGTCGACGAGCTCCAGATCGACGTCTTCGCCTTCGGGATCCTCAGCGACTTCCGTACCCGCCTGTTCCCGGGCAGCGCCCGGCTGGTCGAGCTCGCCGACCGCACCCACGTCCTCCAGGTGGAAGCCCTGTGCTGGTGCGGCAAGCGCGCCACCCACAACGCCCGCACCGAGGACGGCGTGATGGTCGTGGAGGGCGAGGTGATCGTGGTCGGCGACGTCGAGTCCCCGGACGGCCCGCCCGCCGAGGTGGCCTACGAGGTGCTCTGCCGCCAGCACCACCGGCGCCGCCTCACAGCAGCCCGCGCCCAGGCCGTCGCACTCTCCCCCGAGCCGCTCCCCTTCGGGTCCTGATGCTCCGGCCCGGTCTGCTGGTCGACATCGACTCGATCCCCGACGATGCGGTCCTCCTCGACACCCGGCTGGCGCTGGCCGGACCGTCCGGCGGAGAGCAGTACGACGCCGGCCACCTGCCCGGTGCGGTGTACGTCGACCTCGACGCCGAGCTGGCTGAGCCGCCCGGCGCCGGCGGCCGGCACCCCCTACCGGAGCCCGAGAGGTTCGTGACCGCGATGCGGCGGGCCGGCGTCCGCCGGGACTCGACCGTGGTCGTGTACGACGCCGGACCAGCGACGGCCGCGGGTCGGCTGTGGTGGCTGCTCCGGGACCACGGCCACGACGACGTCCTGGTCCTCGACGGAGGGCTGCCGCCTGGACCGCCGCCGGGCGACCCCTCTCGACCGCGCCCGCCGCACCCGAGCCTGGCGACTGGGTCGGCGTGCCCGGCCACCTCAGCGCCGTCGACGACGACGAGGCGGCCGCGACACCCGGGCCGGGAGTGCTGATCGACGTCCGGGCAGCCGAGCGCTTCCGCGGCGAGACGGAGCCGCTCGACCCGGTCGCCGGTCACGTCCCTGGCGCGGTCAACGCACCGCTGGCCGGCAACACCGACGAGGTCGGCCGGTTCCTTTCAGCCGCGGAGCTGCGGGCCCGCTTCGAGGCGCTCGGGGTCCGCGCCGACGTCCCCGTGGCGGCGTACTGCGGCTCCGGCGTCACCGCCTGCCAGACGATCCTCGCGCTCCGACTCGCCGGTCTCGACCCGGACGGGCGGGCCGCGCTGTACCCCGGGAGCTGGAGCGGCTGGATCACCGATCCGGCCCGTCCGGTGGCCACCGGCCCCTGACCTCAGGCGCGTCGTCTGCCTCTTCACTCCCCGCTCGGCGCGGTTTCGGCCTACTCTGTGGGGGTGCACAGGGCATGGGGCCCGTCGTCGGGGACGGTGCTGAGCATCGACGCGTGGGCGCAGGACGCGCTTGCGCTGCTCTCGGCGCGCCCCGGCGTACGGCGTGTGGGCCTGGCCCTCATCGAGGGCGGCGGCCGTCGGCTGCGCTTCACCTCCAGCGAAAGCGACCCGCCCGCAGCGATGGAGTGGTGCCACGTCGACGCCTACGACGACATACCGCTCAACGCCGCCCTGCGCAGCCGGACCATGGTCGTCGGCGCGCTGGACGAGCTCGCCGGACGCTTCGCCGAGTACGTCGCCCACCAGCGCGAGACCACCACCACCGTCGCGATGGCCACCGTCCTGCTCGAGGCGGCCGAGCACCCGGTCGGCGGCTACGTGCTGTTCTTCGACCGGCCGCAGACCTTCGACGAGGCGCACCGCGAGGAGCTCGCGACCCTCGGCCGTGAGCTCGGAGCGGGGCTGCGCCGTGCCCAGCGCGGCGAGGCGCGGCGGACCGTCGTACCGCTGCTCGAGGATCCCGCGGACCACACGTCCGACGCTGCGGCGCTGGCCGCAGGGCACCAGGTCGACGCGGAGCCCGCTGCAGTCGCCGGCGCCCGGCGCTTCCTGCGGCGCACGCTCCACGACTGGCACGTCGCCGAGGATGACGCCGACACCGCGGTGCTCTGCCTCTCCGAGCTGGTGACCAACGCCGTGATCCACTCCCACGCGGGCTGCGCGATCCGGGTCCGCCTCGAGGACGGCCTGCTCACCGCCACCGTGCGCGACACCGGCCCCGCGGACACCACGTCGATGGCTCCGCTGGAGGACCCGCTTCAGGTGCACGGCCGCGGGCTCAAGGTCGTGGAGGCGCTCACCCAGCGGTGGGGCTACGAGCTCGACACCGAGGGCACCACGGTCTGGTTCGAGCTGGCGGTCTGACCGGTCCGGACGTGGAAGTGGAAGGGAGACCTGCTCCCTTCCACTCTCAACTTATAGCCCACCAGGGGGCTTGCGGCAAGCCCCCCGTCAGGACGCAGAATCGCCCGCCGTAGCCAGCAACCGATCGGGCGGAGAGACCACGTGGACCACCTGACCACCAGCGCGTTCGACCTTCCGGACCACCTCGCAGCCAAGGCCGACCCGGCCATGGTCGCCGAGGACGAGCAGCACTTCGCGGCCATCGCGACGACCCTCGAGCGGTCGATCGCCGACCTCTCGGACCGGATCGACGCCGCCCGCACAGCACCGGGCGGCACCGGGCAGGAGGCCATGGACCGCGACCTGGAGGTCCATCGGCTCACCGCCCGGCTGCGGACCCTGCGTCGCTTCGGCCTCGACCTGTGCCTGGGCCACATGGTCCGCGCCGACGCGCCGGAGCCGGTGTACGTCGGGCGCCTCGGCCTCTCCGACCAGGCCGGTCGGCGGCTCCTGCTCGACTGGCGGTCGCCCGCGGCCGAGCCGTTCTTCGGCGCCACCCATGCCGAGCCGATGGGCCTGGCGAGCCGCCGGCGCTACCGCTGGACCGCCGGCCGGGTCAGCGACTACTGGGACGAGGTGTTCACCACGGAGGGACTCACCGGCCACGCCGCCGCCCTCGACGACCAGTCGGCCTTCATCGCCAGCCTGGGCACCAGTCGGTCGCCGCGGATGCGCGACGTGCTCGGCACGATCGCCGCCGACCAGGACGCGATCATCCGCGCGGGGTCCCGCGGCGCTCTTGTCGTGGACGGCGGCCCCGGCACGGGCAAGACCGTGGTCGCCCTGCACCGCACCGCCTACCTGCTGTACTCCGACCCGCGCCTCGGGCATCGCCGCGGCGGCGTGCTGTTCGTCGGGCCGCACCAGCCCTACCTCGCCTACGTCTCCGACGTCCTGCCCAGCCTCGGTGAGGAGGGCGTCCAGACCTGCACGCTGCGTGACCTCGTGCCCGAGGGTGGCGGCGCGGTCGCCGAGGTCGACCGCGAGGTGGCGCGGCTGAAGGCGTCGGCGGAGATGGTGGAGGCGATCGAGCCCGCGGTCCGCCTCTACGAGGAGGCGCCTACGAAGGGAGCTGTGGTCGAGACCCCGTGGTCCGACCTGTGGCTGAGCGCCGACGACTGGGCGGAGGCGTTCGACTCCCCGGACCCCGGGACGCCGCACAACGAGGCCCGCGACCAGGTCTGGGAGGAGCTGCTCACGATCCTGGTCGACAAGTCCGACGACGAGGAGGTGCCAGCCGAACAGCTGCGACGGTCGCTCACGCGGAACGGCGACCTGGTCACCGCTTTCGGCCGGGCGTGGCCGCTGATCGAGCCGACCGACCTCGTCGGCGACCTGTGGACCGTGCCGGCGTACCTGCGCCGGTGCGCTCCCTGGCTGGAGCCTGACGAAGTCCGCCTGCTGCAGCGCAGCGAACCCGAGGCCTGGACCGTGTCGGACCTGCCGCTCCTCGACGCCGCCCGCCACCGGCTCGGCGACCCGGGCGCGTCGCGACAGCGGCGCCGCCGGGAGGCCGCCCTCGCCGCCGAGCGCGAGGAGATGAGCAGGGTCGTCGACCACCTGATCGCGACCGACGACTCGGAGATGCACGTGATGTCGATGCTGCGCGGCGAGGACCTGCAGCGCTCGCTGGTCGACGAGTCCGCGGTGCCGGCGATCTCACCCGATCTCCTGGCCGGCCCGTTCGCGCACATCGTCGTGGACGAGGCGCAGGAGCTGAACGACGCGGAGTGGCGGATGCTGCTGCGCCGCTGCCCCTCCCGCAGCCTCACCATCGTCGGCGACCGCGCCCAGGCCCGGCACGGCTTCCCGGAGTCGTGGGCCGAACGGCTCGGGCGGATCGGGCTCGACCAGGTCGAGCAGGCGACCCTGCGGATCAACTACCGCACCCCCGAGGAGGTGATGGCCGAGGCCGAGCCGGTCATCCGGGCCGCGCTCCCCGACGCCAACGTGCCCACGTCGGTGCGCAGCACCGGCGTCCCCGTCGGGCACGCCGCGGTGGCCGACCTGGGCTCGATCCTCGAGTCCTGGCTGGCCGAGCACCCCGACGGGATCGCCTGCGTGATCAGCACCCACGAGGTCGACGACCCGATCCTCCGGGCCTCCTCACGCGTGCGGGCCCTGACCCCCGAGCTGTCGAAGGGGCTCGAGTTCGACCTGGTCGTGCTGGTCGAGCCCGACTCGTTCGGCGATGGCATCGAGGGCGCCGTCGACCGGTACGTCGCGATGACGCGCGCGACCCAGCGGCTCGTCGTCCTCAGCTGACCGGCCCCACACACACGGTGGTGCCGGGGACGCCTCGCACGTCCCCGGCACCCCGCACCCGGGCCGGCTAGCTCTTCTTGAGGGCGAAGTCGGCCGTCACCGTTCCACCCGCGGTGATCCGGACGACCCTGGCCTTCGGCTGGTAGCCGTCCTTCGCCGCGATCACGTCGAGCGGGTTGAAGCCCCGCGCGAGCCAGAGCTGGTAGGACCCGTCGGCGTCCGTCTTGAGGGTGTACGTCACCGGTCCGCAGCTGCCGGTCTGCCCGTCGTACATCGTGCAGATCTGGACCGTCGCCCCGGGGATCGGATGCCCGTTCGCCGAGTCCGTCACCGTGCCGCGGATCTTGCCCCACGACGGCGGCGGCGTGACGTTCATGGTCACCGTCACCGGCGTGACCTGGTACGGCGTGTCCGTCCCGGCCGTCAGCTTCGCGGCATACGTCCCGGGCTGGTCGACCTGTGAAGCGTCCAGTCCGACGGTCACGGTGACCGTCTGGCCCGGAGCCACGTCGAAGGACGCCGGGTCCTCCGACAGCCAGGGCACGTCCGTGCTCGACCCGCACTGGTCGAAGCCCGGGAGGACCTCGGAGAACGGCGTCGGGCTGAACCCGCCGGTCGAGCCACCGATCTTGTACAGCCCACAGCTGCCGCCGCCGCGGTACTCCGCGTCGTTGGCCGCCGGCAGGTCGCTCCAGCTGTTCGCGGACGGGTCGTACTCGTAGCCCTCGTTGGTCACCGCGGCGCTGTTGTCCACCACGCCGCTGGAGACCTGGAGCTTGTCGCCGGCACCGCTCGAGGCGGCTCCCCACAGGTCCGCCGGGAGGTCGGCGACCTGGGTCCAGGTGTCGCTGCCCGGGTCGTAGGCGAAGGCGTGAGTGGTCGAGGCGTTGGTGTCGGCGTTGACGCCGCCAGCGCAGACGACCTCGCCGCTGATGCCGGCGCAGGAGGTGAACGCCACCTTCTCCGGGTAGTCCGCGACGGCCGTCCAGCTGTCGCCGGCCGGGTCGTAGCGGAACACCTTGCTGCTCGTCGGCGCGCAGTTGCCGGTGGTGCAGCCACCGACGACGTACAGCTGACCGTCGAGGACGGCGGTGCGGGTGGCACTGATGTCCTCGGGCAGGTCGGCCTTCTGCGTCCACGAGTCGGAAGACGGGTCGTAGGCGTAGACAGCGCTGGAGGCGTTGCCGGCCGCGTCCCAGCCGCCGACCAGGTAGACGTGTCCGTCGACGTAGGCGCCGGCCGGTGCCTCGAGCGGCGCGGGCGCATCCGCGATCGCCGTCCACGCCTGGCTGGACGGGTCGTAGACGAAACCGTCGGCGACGTTGTCGGTGCCGTCGAACCCGGCGATCGAGTAGACCTTGCCGTCACCGGAGGCGACCGCGTTGTCCATCGTGGGGGTGGGGAAGTCGGCGATGTCGAGCCACGGTGGAGCCGCCGGCGTCGCCGACCGTGAGGGCGCGCGGTAGCCGTGCGCCCCCGTCGTGGGCGACTTCGCCGCCAGCACCGCGGCCGCGGGCGAGAACGTGCCCTTCTGGTGTACGACGGGTGCGCCCGGGCCGCGGACCAGCGGCGTGAACGCGCCGTTCTGCTCGCCGAGGTCGACGTGCACCGGCTGGGTCCCATCGTTGCCGAAGGACACCGTTCTGGTCGCCGACCCACCCAGCCGGACCGTCGCGCTCAGGCTGCCCGGGGTCACGGTGAGGTGCCCGGCCTGGAGGGTCCAGTTCTTCCGGGTGGTGAACCCGGCCGCGACGTTCACCGCGGCCGTGACCGGCGTGTACTTCCCGTCGGTGGCGTGGAACGTCGTGCGCCCGGTGCTGGAGGAGTAGAGCCAGTAGAACCCGTCCGCCAGCGCCGGGTCGTCCGGCGTCGCCGCCGAGACACCGAACTCGTCGGGGTGCGCGTCGCTGGCGACCTTCGCACCGTTCAGCGGCTGGTGGGTGTTGCCATCGCGGACGATGCCCGCGACCAGGCCGCCACCGTCGGCCTGGCAGGTGCGGGTGCCGACGAAGGCGTTGTCCACGATCCACCACCAGCCCCACGTGGCGGTGAAGTGGAAGCGCACCTGCACGGCTGACTGGCCGGCCGCGGCCGGGAGCGGCACGTCGAGGTGGCCGGTGAGGTCGTCGGTGGTCCGCTCCCAGACGTTCGTCCAGGTGGTGCCGCCGTCGGTGCTGAGGTCCACGTCCGCGACCTGGCCGCTGATCCCGTTGTAGTCGGTGTCGAGACCGAGCTCGGGGGCGGTCTGGGACGACAGGTCGACCACCGGCGAGACCAGGCTGGAGTCCTGCGAGTTGCCGGAGCCGAAGTGGTCGGAGTCGATGATCGCGAAGTCACCGTCAGAGCCGGCCGGAGCCGCCCGGTTACCCGGGTTGTCGAAGCCCCACGTCTGGCCGTTGCCCTTCGCGTCGGTGATCGTCCAGCCGTCCTGGGCGGTGGTCCCGGTCCAGCCGGTGAAGTCCTCCGACGTCCCGTCGTAGTGGAAGCCGTAGCCCTTCGCGGCACACGTGCTCGGGTCGACCAGGGCCTGCAGGTCGGCGCGCGCGTCGGTGTCGCCGACGGTCACGTCGTGGTTCGTCGGCAGGTAGCCGGGGTACTGGCTCACCGCGTGGATCGTGTACGTCGACCCGGCCGGCAGCGCGAGGCTGTAGTGCCCGGTGAAGGGGTCGCTGTACGTCGACACCGGGGCACCCTGGACGGTGATCTTGGCGTAGATCGGCCAGCCCTGGCCCGAGCCGTCGGTGATCGTGCCGGACACGGTGTGGCTCGGAACGGCGGCGAGCGCGAAGGGCTCGGAGACCGTCTGGCCGTCCGCGACCACCACGCCGGTGACAGTCTTCGAGGCGTAGCCGAAGGCGGCGGCGGTCACGTCGTACGTGCCGACCGGCAGCGACAGACTGTAGTGGCCCGACGCGTCGGTGGTCGCCGAGTGGCCGTCGGCGGTCGACACATCGGCGCCGGCGATCGGCGCGCCGGTCGAGGCGTCGGTCACGGTGCCGGCCATGGTGCCGTGCGGACCCGTGGTCAGAGCGGAGACGCCGTTCGGCGTACCCAGCCCGGTCGGGCCGTCCCAGCCGGGTCCGGCCTCGCAGAGCACGTTGCCGCACCCGCCGTTCGCGCCGGCGGTGACGTCGAAGAGGTCCCCGGTGTCGGCGTACGGGTAGGAGTTCGGGTAGGTGCCGGCGACCGGGTCGCCCGCCAGCGCGTACATCGCCGCGGTGAGCGGCGAGGAGAGGCTGGTGCCACCCACCTGGAGCCACCCGCCCTGGCCGAGGGTGTCGAAGACGGCGAGGCCGGTGTTCGGGTCGGCGTCCGCGGAGATGTCGGCGATCGCCCGGTTGTCGCAGCTGGTGGCCAGGCCCTGCTGGAAGTCCGGCTTCGGCTCGACCGGCGAGCAGCCGCTGCCGCCGTCGGCCCAGGCCGACTCGGTCCAGCCGCGCGGCGAGGAGTCCGAGGTCAGCGTCGTACCTCCTACGGCCACGACCTTCGGGCTGGAGGCGGGCCAGTTGGTGACGTTCCCGATGTCGCCGGTGCTGGCGGTCACCGCGACGCCCGGGTGGTCGTAGTAGTGGTCGAAGTCGGTCTCGCCCGGGTCCTCACCCGGCACGCCGTAGGAGTTCGAGACGAACTTGGCGCCGAGGGAGACCGCGGTGTCGACGGCGATGCCGAGGTTGTCCAGGGAGTTGTCGTCACCCTGCACCAGCACGATCGTGCAGTTCGGGCAGGCCGCCGAGACCGCGTCGAGGTCGAGGGAGGTCTCCAGGGCCCAGCCCGGGTCGTCGGGAGGCAGCGGACTGGTGTCGCCGTCCTGGTTGGCGATCGTCAGGCAGCCGTTGGCGACGGTGCACGGCGGCAGCCCGTAGAAGGAGCGGAACTGGGCGAGGTCGGCCTCCGCGTGCGAGTCGCCGAATGCGTCCACGATCCCCACGACCTCACCCGTGCCGCTGTTCGGCAGGTGGTAGGCACCCTGGATGTCGGCCGGGCCGAGCGCCGTCGGGGGCGGGTCAGCGGCCGGGGTGATCTGATGGTCCGCCGCGGTACGCACCACACTGAAGCAGCGCGCCAGGTGCCGGGCCAGGTAGTCCTTCTCCGCGCGGTTGCAGGGCGCGTCGGTGTAGTGCGCCTGCGCGTCCTTCTGCACCCGGTCGACCCGGGGATCAGGCTTGGCGGCGGCACCGTGGGTCGTCGTGGCGACTCCGGTGCCGGCGACCGCCTGGGCGGCACCCGGCGTGGTCAGGCTGAGGCCCACGACCGCGGCGACCGCGGCCAGGACGGAGATGGTGCTGCGCAGTCGTCGACCGTGGCGCATGAGGGCTCCCTGTGTCTCCCGAGTGACGGGCCGCCCCGAGACGGCCGGGCAGACCTGGGGCCTGCCCGCTCGACGCTAGGAACCGCGGGCCGGTCGCCTCAAGGTCGCCCGGCGGGCATTCCCGGTCGCGACCCGGACGGCTTCCGGTCGGGTGCAGGGCGGGCGGGACCCGAGGCGTTCACTCGTTCCCCATCCTTTACTCCGGTCACGCGGTGCCGATACGTTCGAGTCAGTGCCGGCCCCCGCGCCCCCCGGACAGGTCCGGCGCACATGCGTTCTCGGGAGGAAGCATGACTGTCACTGTTCCGACCCCCAGGGACGGCACGTCCCTGCCTGCGTCGTTCACCGTGTGCGTGAGCTCGAGCCCGGAAGAGCGGGGTCGCGTGGCCGCCGCCCTCGACGGCCAGGCCCTGCTGGTGATCGTCGCGGACGCCCAGATGGCCATCGAGGTGCTGACCCGCGCGGCGAGCCAGGCTGACCTGTCGCCGCCGGACGAGCACGTCGTACGGCTGGGGCTGCTGGAGGTCGACCGCCGGCGGGCGCAGGTGACCTGGTCAGGGGTGACGATCGACGTGTCCCACCTCGAACTCGAGGTGCTGGCCTGCCTGGCGGCCTCACCCGGCGTGGTGTGGAGCTATGCGGATCTGCACGAGGCGGCGTGGGGCACCCGGTACGTCGGCGACCGCGAGAGCGTCTACTCCCTGGTGAAGCGGCTGCGCCGCAAGCTCACCGAGGCAGGGGTGGCGCTCGACGTGGTCGCGGTGCGCGGGGTCGGGTTCCAGCTCGTGCCGCCACCGGCGCCGCGGCCGGTCGGCCCGACGCCGTTGCCGCGGTGGAAGGGCGACCCCGAACCCGCCTGACACCGGCTGGTCAGTCCACCAGCAGCGGGATGCGCATCTCGACCGGCGTCAGCGAGCCGTGCAGCCCGATCAGTCTCTGCTCGTACGGGAAGTCGACCGGCGAGAACATCCCCCAGTCGCCGTGGGCTGCGGCCACCACGTCCCCGATCCGCGGGAGGACAGAGGCCGAGACCCGCCCGAACCAGCCACGTGCGATGGCCTGGTCGCGGGTCAGCACCTCGGCCCGGTCGCCGAGCAGACCGGCCCAGCGGGCCGCGACGTCCGGCACCGCACCGCCGGCGCAGTAGACGTGCCGGAACCGCGCCTCGCCTCCGATCAGCACCACGCCGTCGCGGAAGCCGGGGTCGTCGTCGAGGTCGACCCGGTGGTGCTCCGGGGAGTCGACCATCCCGTGGTCGGCGAGCACGACCAGCCGGGCGTGGCCGGGCATCACGTCGCGCAGCTGCTCGGCCTCGGCGTCGATCATCGCCAGCTGCTGGAGCCACTGCGCCGACGCGACGCCGTAGCGGTGACCGGTCCAGTCCAGGTCGCCGTCGTAGAGGTAGGTGAGGGAAGGGGTCGCCGTGGCCGCGGTGACGGCGCCGGCCACGCGCTCCCCGACCCGGTCGGCGTCGATCCACTCGCCACCACGGTGCGCGGCCACGGTGAGCCCCGAGCCGCGGAACTCCCGCTTGTTGACCGTGGTCACGTGCACCCCGGCGGCGGCGAGTCCCTGGAAGGCGGTCGGGTGTGGCTGCCACTGCACCGGGTCGACGTCCTTGTCCCAGAACAGGGCGTTCAGCAGCCGGTCGGACCCCGGCACCCGCGAGGTGAAGCCGACGACGCCGTGCGCGCCGGGCGTGAGCCCGGTGCCGAGCGAGGTCAGGCTGGTCGCGGTCGTCGAGGGCACGCCGGCCGTCGCGGTGGCGCCGGGCGTGAGCAGCGAGGAGAGGTACGGCGCGGCGTGCGCGTGGTGGGCGAGCAGGTCGGAGCCGAGCCCGTCGATGAGGAACACGACGTACGCCGGCGCGGGCGGCAGGTCGAGGGTGGGTGCGGTCGAGTCGGGTGCGGCCCCGAGGGCGCGTGAGACCGCAGGCAGGACGTCGCACAGCGAGCGCGACCCGTAGGCAGGCTCCAGGAAGTGCTCACTCACCCGGGCAGGGTCACTTCTGCGTCCGGGCGGACAGGGAGTCCGCGAAGGACAGCAGCGAGGGCACCGCCTCGGGCCCGTCCGCTGCCGCGGAGACCCGGATCGAGAAGTCGTCGGCGGCGAAGGTGCCGGTGTAGCCGTGGTCGGCGTCGCACTCGGGGTCGCCGCAGGTGGCGGGCTCGAGGTCGAGGCGGGCCACCCCGCCCCAGCCGATGGTGAGCACGGCCTCGGCCGGCGGGGTCGGGCCGCCGGTGGGGTTGGTGACCATCCGGGTGACCACGACCGACTTCACCGACGACAGCGCGATCGCCTCGGTCGAGGTCGACGTGTACGGCTCGGGCAGCATGTCGTCGCCCTCGTGCTCGTCGGTGTGCGCCAGGATCAGCCGGCTCGGCGTGAGCACGACGACGGTGAGGTGACGACGTACCTCGTCGCGGTCGAACGTCGGCTCGTGGTGCACGAAGAACGACACGACGTCCTCGCCGGCAACAGCACGCATCACCCCGTCGGCCACGACCTCGGGGTAGTACCCGGTGCGGTCGATGGCCTCCTTCAAACCCAACATGGGCCCGAGTCTGTCACGCGCCGGCGAGGGTCGTGACCTCGGTGACCTTCGCCAGGGGAGCGTGGAGACGGTCGGCGTCGCCGAGCACCGTCCAGACCAGTCGGCTGGGCGCCAGTACGGCGCTCGCGGCGGCGTGGACCTGCTCGGCGTCGACGGCGGCGAGGTGCGCCGGATGGTCACGCAGCCAGGTCACGTCGAGGCCCTGCACCAGCAGCCCGACCAGCGTGTCCGCCAGGCCGGACTGGGTGGCTGTGCTCAGCACTGCCCGGCCGGTGAGCGCCTGCACCGCTCCCTCGACCTCGTCGGGCTCCGGCGGCAGAGTGACGATCCGGCCCAGCTCGTAGAGGGTCTCGACCAGGGCCGGGGCCGCGACGTCGGTGGCCACGTCGACGCCGACCGCCAGCGACGAGCCCGCCCGCTGGTGCCGCATCACGCTGTAGGAGCCGTAGGTGTAGCCCTTGTCCTCGCGCAGGTTGGCGATCAGCCGCGAGGAGAACATCCCGGTGAAGATCGCGTCCGCGACCTGCAGGGCGGCGTACGACGGGTCGGACAGGGTGGGCGCGTCGCCACCGAAGCGCAGGTTGGCCTGGACCGTGCCCGGCCGGTCGACCAGCAGCAACGGGCCGGTCTCCAGCGCCGGGATCGGCGGCACCGCGTCGCTCCGTTGGGTCGAGGCCCACCCTGCGAGGTGACGCTCGACGAGGTCGAGGGCCCGGGCGGGCATGACGTCACCGACGAGGACCAGGATGCCGCCGTCGGGGGTGATCCGTCTGCGGTGGGCGGCGCGCAGTGATCCGGGCGCGAGATCGAGGATCTCCTCGGGCCGCGGGATCCGCCGGCCGTAGGCGTGCTCGCCGTACCGGCGCGCGGCCCAGGCGTCGCCCGCGGCCGAAGCCGGCTGCGACAGCTGGAGCCGCGCGTGCTCGGCCAGCCGCATCTGCTGACGTTCGACGCCGCGGCGCGGGAAGTTCGCCCCCGTCAGCACCTCGCCGAGCACGTCGAGAAGGCCGCCGAGCTCGGGCGCCAAGGACTCGCCCGAGAACGTGAAGCCGTCCGGGTCGGACGAGGCCCGCAGGCCTCCGCCCATCCCCTGGAGGGTGTCGGCCAGCTCCTCCTCCGAACGCCGGTCGGTGCCCAAGAGCATCGACTCGGCGAGGAGCTCGGTGCGGGCCAGGCCCTCGGCCCGCTTGGTGGCCGTCGGGACCCGCAGTCGCAGCTGCACCAGCGGCACGGTGGGACGTCGTACGGCGACGACGCGCAGGCCGTTCGCCAGGGTGCGCTCGGAGACCCGGGGCAGCCGGGGCCGGCGCGGCGCGGCCAGACCGGGGACCTCGCGCGGGGTGGCCCCGCGAGCCGCCGGGCTCATGCCCGGCTCCCTGGGACGATGTCGAGCCGGGCCCGGTTCGTCGGGGTGAGCGCGGCGGCTGCGGCAGCGATCTGCTCGGGCGTCACCTCCCGGAGCAGCCCGGGGACCTCCCAGACCAGCTCGGCCCTCCCCCGCTGCTGCTCGTAGGAGGCGGCGGCCAAAGTCCGCTCCATCACGTTGTCGGCCAGCTGGTACAGCTCGGCGGAGCTACGGGCCGCGACACGGCGCAGCTCGTCGGCGGGCACGCCGTCGGTGGCCACCCGCGCGATCTCCTCGTCGACGGCGCGGACCACGGCGTCGGTGTCGCCGCCCTCGGGCAGCCGGACCTCGACCAGGAGGGCGGTCGGGTCGCGCACGTCGAGGGGGTTGCCCATGAACGCGACGTGGCTGCCGGCGTCGGTCGCGGTGCGGTCGGACTGCACCAGGCGGCGCGACAGCCGCGACGCGTCACCGGAGCCGAGCAGCTCGGAGAGCGCCAGCACGGGCAGGTACGACGCGAGGTCGGCCGGGTCGGGCACCCGCCAGGCGAGCGCCACGGCCGGGGCCGGCGCCTGCTTGTCGACGTGCTCCTGGCGGCGCTCTGAGGTGGGAGCGGGCTCGGTGAAGTCGGACCGCGCCGGCACCCGGCGCCGCGGGATGTCGCCGAAGTGACGCTCGACCATGGCGAAGGTCTCGTCGGGGTCGAGGTCGCCCGAGACGGCCAGGACCGCGTTGCCGGGGGCGTAGTAGTGGGCGAAGAAGTCGCGGGCGTCCTCGACCGTCGCGCTCTCCAGCTCGGCGAACGCGCCGTACCCGTCATGGGCGTTGGGGAAGGTCTCGAACAGCACCGCCGGGAGGGTGAGCCACGGGAAGCCGCCGTACGGCTGGTTGTGCACGTTGACCCGGATCTCCTCCTCGACCACCGCGATCTGGTTGGCGAGGTTCTCCTCGGTGACCGCCGGAGAACGCATCCGGTCGGCCTCGAGGAAGAGCGCACGCTCCAGGGCGGGAGCAGGCAGCGCCTCGAAGTAGTTGGTGTAGTCGAGCCGCGTCGACCCGTTCAGCCAGCCGCCGGACGACTCGACGTACCGGGAGTGCTCCATCTTCCCCAGCGACGCGGAGCCCTGGAACATCAGGTGCTCGAAGAGATGCGCGAAGCCGGTGCGACCCTCGGGCTCGGACCGGATCCCGACGTCGTAGTAGACGGCGACGCCGACCACCGGGGCCGACGAGTCGGGCAGCAGGACGACCCGGAGGCCGTTGCGCAGCCGGGTGCGCTCGACCACTCCGGGGCCGGTGCGGGCTTGCGTGGACGCCGGGGTGGAAGCCATGGCCGGACGTTACCGCCCCGAGGTCCGAGGGAATGGTCAGCCCGGGATGGTGTCGTCGACCGCCGACGGGAGCCGGCGGACGAACCAGTCCGAGCGCGGGTCGGAGACCGGGTCGACCCGGGCGCGGGCGGTGAGGATGCTGCAGTGGTCGGCGCCGGCCAGGACCAGCGACAGGTCGAGCGACGACACCTGTGGCAGGTCGTGCTGGAGGTGGGCCACCCGGGAGATGAGGTCCTCGACCGGCTCGATGTCGACGACCTCGGAGCCGCGGTAGCCGAACAGCATCGGCGCGGCCTTGATCTCACGGGTCATCGCCGCGGGATCTTTGGCGTGCAGGGGCGGGATCCGGTACGAGCGGTCCTCGAGGAGCTCGGTGAGCGGACCGGAGATGCCGAACGACACGACCGGCCCGAGCAGCGGGTCCTCCATGGTGCGGATGCCGAGCGGTACGCCGGGCGGCGCGTTCTTCTGCACCACGAAGCCGGCGCTGTCGGAGTCGTCGATGAGCTGGCCCAGCGACTCCCAGGCGTCCCTCATCTCGGCCGGGCGGTCGATGTTGCGCCACACGTGCGCCAGGTCGGGGCGCTCGCGGAGCCGGTCGGTGGTGGCCTTGAGGACGACGTCCCAGCCCAGGTCGCGACCGGCCCTGGTCGCCGCGGCCAGGGTGGCGACCTGCCGGGCCTCCCACAGCTCGATGCCGTACGCCGCCAGCAGTGCGCCGAGGTCGTCACCGTCCAGCTCGGTGCCGTCGGGGTTCGCGATCAGCAGCCGCTGGACCAGGCCACGGGCGCCCGCGGCGTCGATGTCGTCGGGCACCGCGGTGGGACCGTTCGGGGTCCGCAACCACACGGCGTACTCCACGACGCGGGCGAGGGCCCGCACGGCCGCCTCGACTGCGGGGTACGACGGTACCGAGCCGCGGCCCGCGGTCGACCCGGCGACGTCGGGAACGCGCAGCAGCTCCGGCACCCCCTCGGCGCCGAGGAACGAGGAGACCAGCGGCTTGTCGGACTGCTCCCCCACCGCGGCCAGCACGTCGGCGACCTCGACGCCGGAGACGTCGATCGGCGGGATGTAGACCGCGATGACGGAGTCGACCTCGGGGTCGTCGATGGCGGCGTCCAGCGCGTCCTCGAAGTCGGGTCCGCTCGCGTCGGCACCGAGGGCCACCGAGCGGGTCACCGCGAGCCCGACCGCGGCGGCGGCATCGGCGGCGAGCAGCCCGAGCGCGTCGGAGTTGCCCACGATCGCGACCCGGCGCCCGCGCGGCAGAGGCTGGTGGGCGACGAGCTGGGCGACGTCGAACATCTCGTCGAGGGTGTCGACCTGGATGACGCCCGCCTGGCGGAACATCGCGTCCACGGCCTGCGGCGGCGCCCCGCTCTTGCGCACTGCGTGGCCCATCGGCACGCCCTGGGTGGTGCGCCCCGACCGCATCGCGATGATCGGTTTCCGCAGCGAGACCCTGCGCGCGATCCGGCTGAACTTGCGCGGGTTGCCGATCGACTCGAGGTAGAGCAGCACGACCTCGGTGGAGTCGTCCTCCTCCCAGTACTGCAGGAGGTCGTTGCCCGAGACGTCGGCCCGGTTGCCGGCACTGACGAACGTCGAGAGGCCGAGGCCGCGGTTGTTGACCTTCTCCAGGATCGCCGAGCCGAGGGCGCCGGACTGGCAGAAGAACCCGGCCCGACCGCGGGCCGGCTTCAGCGAGGACAGGGAGGCGTTGAGGCTGACCTTCGGGTCGGTGTTGATGATGCCGAGGCAGTTCGGCCCGATCACGCGCAACCCGTAGGACCGCGAGAGCCCGACCAGCCGGCGCTGGCGCTGACGGCCTTCCTCGCCGATCTCGGCGAAGCCCGCGGAGATGATGATCAGGCCGCGCACGCCCTTGGCGGCGCAGTCGAGGACGACGTCCTGGACGGCGTCGGCCGGTACGGCGACCAGCGCCACGTCGACGTCGCCGGGGATGTCGGCCACCGTGGAGTACGCCGGGAGGCCGGAGACCGCCTTCGCGGTGGGGTTCACGACGTACACCCGGCCGGTGTAGTCGCCGAGCACGAGGTTGCGGACCAGGGCCTGGCCGACGGTGTCCTGGCGGCGCGAAGCGCCGATGACCGCGATCGACCCCGGGTTGAAGAAGGACTCGATGGAGGCCGCCTCGGCGCGGTGCTCGCGGCTGCTCATCACCCCGATCGCGGTGTCGGTCGCCGCGATCGGGAACTCGAGACTGACCACGCCGTCCTCGAAGCCGCTGACGAGGCGGTAGCCGGCGTCGCGGAAGGTCTGGATCATCCGGTGGTTGGCGGGCAGGATCTCGGCGACGAAGCGGAGGATCCCGCGCTCGCGGCCCGCCTGCGCGAGGTGCTCGAGCAGGAGCTGCCCGATCCCGCGGCCCTGCTGGGAGTCCTCCACCAGGAAGGCGACCTCGGCGACCTCGACCGGCGTCGGCTCCTCGCCGTCCCGGGCCGTGTGCCCCTCGTAGCTGCCGAGCGCGATCATCCGCTCCGAGAGCAGCATCACGAATGCCACCCGGGTCACGTGGTCGACGTGGGTGAACCGGGTGATGTCGCGCTCGGAGAGCTGCGGCATCGGCGAGAAGAAGCGGTAGTACTTCGACTGGTCGGAGACCCGGCTGTAGAAGTCGACCAGCAGATCGCCGTCGTCGGCCCGGATCGGCCGGATGTGCGCCGTCCGGCCGTCGCGGAGCAGGACGTCGGCCTCCCAGTGGCGGGGGGCGACGTACGCGTCGGCGTCGGCGGCGGTCACGGGCGAAATCTACCGGGCCGAGGTTTCGCGGAGGTTGCCGCGCGAGAGCCCGCCCCGCACCTGCCGGTGGTTGAGGACGGGCGCTCTGGCGCGCCGACTCGCAACCACCCCGCCGTCGGCACACCACCTCACGATGGTTTCGAGACGCTCGCTGGCGCTCGCTCCTCAACCACCGGGGGCCACCGTCGGTCGAGCCTGTCGAGACCACGGTCAGCGCAACGAGTACCTCAGATGCAGGACCCGGTGGGTGGGGATGACGACATGGGGGTCGGCCAGGACGATCTCGTCGGTGGCCGAGCCCAGGAACCTCTTGCCCGCGCCCAGGAAGACCGGCGCCAGGTCGAGGGCGATCTCGTCGGCCAGCCCCGCCACGACCACCTGGCCTGCGACCTCGCCGGCACTCAGCACCACGCCACCGTCGCCGGCGTGCTCGGTCGCGCGGCGCATCGCGTCCTCGACGCCGTCGCTGCAGAACGTGTACGGCGCCTCCGGGTAGCGCTCCTGCCACTCCTCGGCGTCGCGATGGGTGACCACGAACACGCGGTCACCGACGATGGGCATCCCTCCCCAACCATCGGTGAGGTCGAAGAGGTGGCGGCCGATCACCTGGCAGCGGATGTCCTGGCCCTCGAGGTAGTCCCTGGACTGCTGCGAGACGTGGAAGACATGGTCGGGGTTGAAGCGCAGCTCGGTGTCGCCGGCCTCGTACCAGTCGAAGATCGGACCGGGCAGGTCGTCGGGGCGGGCGATGAAGCCGTCGAGCGAGGCGACGGCCTGGACGGTGACGGTGGCCACGAGATCCTCCTGCAGCGGTCGAGGTGTCGGTCTTCCTCCACCTCACAACACAGCGAGCCGCTTTGTCAACCGATTGATTGAATAGTTCCCTCCGCCACCGCGGCGCGCCCACTCGTCCGTCGTACCGGCCACCGGGGAGAATGCGTCCATGGCACGCGGCAAGACCCGGCAGGACGTTCCCGACGACTTCGAGGAGCACATCCTCGACACCGACATCAAGCAGGAGATGGAGTCGTCGTTCCTGGAGTACGCCTACTCCGTCATCTACTCCCGCGCGCTGCCGGACGCCCGCGACGGGATGAAGCCGGTGCAGCGCCGGATCCTCTACACGATGAACGACATGGGCCTGCGGCCCGACCGCGGCCACGTCAAGAGCGCCCGGGTGGTCGGCGAGGTGATGGGTCGGCTGCACCCGCACGGCGACGGCGCGATCTACGACGCGCTGGTGCGGCTGACCCAGCCCTGGTCCATGCGGCTGCCGCTGGTCGACGGGCACGGCAACTTCGGGTCACCCGGCGGCGACGACCCGCCCGCCGCGATGCGCTACACCGAGTGCCGTCCGACGCCGGCGGCGATGGCAATGACCTCCTCGATCGACGAGGACACCGTCGACTTCAAGCCCAACTACGACAGCCGCGAGCTCGAGCCCGTCGTGCTCCCCGCGGCCATCCCGAACCTCGTCGTCAACGGCAGCACCGGCATCGCGGTCGGCATGGCCACCAACATGGCTCCGCACAACCTGGTCGAGGTCGTGCAGGCGCTGCGCCACCTGGTCACCCACCCCGACGCCACGCTCGACGACCTGATGCGGTTCGTGCCCGGGCCCGACCTGCCCACCGGCGGCATGATCGTCGGGCTGGAAGGCATCCGCGACGCCTACGAGACCGGGCGCGGCACCTTCCGGATGCGTGCCACCGCACGCATCGAGACGGTCGGGCGCCGCAAGGGGATCGTGGTCACCGAGCTGCCCTACGCCGTCGGCATCGAGAAGGTCTCCGAGCGGATCAAGTCGCTGGTCCAGGCCAAGAAGCTGCAGGGGATCGCCGACATCAAGGACCTCACCGACATGGCCAACGGCACCCGCCTGGTCATCGAGGTGAAGAACGGGTTCGTGCCCGAGGCGATCCTCGAGCAGCTGTACAAGCAGACGCCGATGGAGGACACCTTCGGCATCAACGCGGTCGCCCTGGTCGACGGGCAGCCGCGCACGCTCGGGCTCCGACAGCTGCTCGAGGTGTTCCTCGGGCACCGCTTCGACGTCGTACGGCGACGCACCGCCCACCGTCGTACCAAGGCCGCCGACCGACTGCACCTGGTCGAGGGCCTCTTGGTCGCGATCCTCGACATCGACGAGGTCATCCAGCTGATCCGCTCCTCGGACAACGCCGCCGAGGCCAAGGAGCGGCTGATCGGCGTCTTCGACCTGACCACGACCCAGGCCGAGTACATCCTCGACATGGCGCTGCGACGGCTCACCAGGTTCTCCAAGCTCGAGCTGGACAAGGAGAAGGGCGAGCTGGAGCGCGCGATCGAGGCCCTCGACGCGATCCTCGACGACGACCGGCTGCTGCGGAAGGTGGTCTCCGACGAGCTCGCCGAGGTCGCCAAGACGTTCGGCACCCCGCGGCGCACGGTGCTGCTCGAGTCGGGCGGCGTCGCGGTCTCAGCCGCCGCGACCTCGCTGGAGGTGGCCGACGACCCTTGCTTCGCCTACCTCTCCTCCACCGGTCTGCTGGCCCGCTCGTCCTCCGACGAGCCGCCCACGGCCGAAGGCGGACGCGCCAGCCACGACGTCATCGTGTCGGCGGTGCGCACCACGGCCCGGGCAGAGATCGGGGCGCTCACCTCGAGCGGGCGCGTCGTACGCCTCAACGTCCTGGACCTGCCGACCTTGCCGGCGTCGGCCAACCATCCGAACCTCCAGGGCGGCCTGCCCTTCGACCTGGTGCGCTCGCTCGAGCAGGGCGAGCGGGTCCTCGCCCTCTGCGCCCTGCGCAGCGACGGTCCCGGCCTCGCGCTCGGCACCCGCCAGGGCGTGGTGAAGCGGGTCAACCCCGAGGTGCTCGGTCGCGACGAGTGGGACGTGATCGGGCTCAAGGACGGCGACGAGGTGGTCGGCGCGGTCGAGCTCCGCACCGGCGACGAGGAGCTCTGCTTCATCAGCTCCGACGCCCAGCTGCTGCACTTCGGCGCCTCCGGCGTCCGGCCCCAGGGCCGCAGCGGCGGCGGCATGGCCGGCATCAAGCTCGCCGCCGGACAGAGCGCCGCCTGGTTCGGCGCCCTCGACCCGTCGGTGTCGGTCGTGGTCACCGCCAGCGGCTCGTCGACCGCCCTGCCCGGCACCGAGCCGGGGGCCGTCAAGGTCACGCCGTTCGCCGAGTACCCGAGCAAGGGGCGAGCCACCGGAGGAGTCCGTTGCCACCGGTTCCTCAAGGGCGAGGACGCGCTCGTCTTCGCCTGGGCCGGCCCGGCTCCGGCCCGCGCCGCGGCCGCGAGCGGCTCGCCGATCGACCTGCCCGAGCCGGTGGGGCGCCGCGACGGCAGTGGTACGCCGGGCTCGCAGCCGATCGCCGCCTGCGCCGGGCCGGTGCCCGCCCAGCTGTGACAGGGTGACCCCCATGTCGCTGCGCCGCTGGTCCTGGCTCGTGATCGCCGTGGCCCTGGCCCTGGGCGCGACCGCCTGCTCCAAGTCGGCGTCCGACCTCGGCGACCCCCAGAAGGTCATCGACACCGCGCAGAAGAAGCTCGAGGACACCTCCGGCGTCACCCTCGCCCTGACCACCAAGGACCTCCCGGACGGCGTCCAAGGCGTGCAGGGCGCCGACGGCACCGTCACCGACGCACCGGCCTTCGAGGGCACCCTGACCGCGGTGATCAGCGCCGGCTCGTTCCCGGTGCCGATCAAGGCGGTGGGAGGCAAGGTCTACGCCCAGATCCCGCTCACCATCGGCTGGTCCGACGTCGACCCGGCCGACTACGGCGCCCCCGACCCGGCGCTCCTGCTCAGCGCCGACCAGGGCATCCCCGCGATCCTCGCCGCGACGACCGACCTGAAGAAGGGCGGCGACGTCCGCGGCGGCAAGGACAACAAGGAGGTGCTGACGACGTACACCGGCAAGGTCCCGGCGCAGGCGGCGGCGCATCTGATCCCCGGCGCCACCGGCGACTTCGACGCGACGTACGGCGTCACCTCCGACGGCGAGCTCCGCACCGCCGAGCTGACCGGTGAGTTCTACGCCGGCAAGCCGTCGATGACCTACTCGATGACCGTGGACGACTACGGCACCAGCAAGGACATCACCGCTCCATGACGCCGGCGCCGGCCCGATGAGGGGCCGACCCTCGTGACCCATACTCACGGCGGCTCGCGCCTGCTGCTCGGCCTGGCCGCGGTCGCAGTGGCCTTCGCGGCCGCCGACACCTACGTCGTCGTGCTCGCGCTCCCCGACATGATGGGCTCCGTCGGGATCCCGATCGACGAGCTCCAGCGCGGGGCCCCGATCGTCTCCGGCTTCCTGCTCGGGTACGTCGCGATGCTGCCGCTGATCGGCCGGATCGCCGACCTGCGCGGCCGGGTACCGGTCCTGATCGCTGCGCTGGTCGTGTTCGCCATCGGCTCGCTGGTCACGGCGCTCTCCTACGACCTGGCCACCCTGGTGGTCGGCCGGTTCCTGCAGGGGGTCGGCGGGGGCGGGCTGATCCCGGCCACGCTGGCCCTGGTGGCCGACCTCTACCCCGTCGAGCGACGCGGCGTGCCGCTCGGGATCGTGTCGGCCGTCCAGGAGATCGGCAGCGTGGTCGGGCCGCTGTACGGCGCGGTGATCCTGGCCGTCTCCGACTGGCGGGTGATCTTCGCGGTCAACCTGGTGGTCGGTCTCGTCCTGGCCGTGCTGATCCGCTGGGCCTCCCCGGGGGACGCTCCGCCACGCCGTGGCCGCTTCGACTGGCCGGGCCTCGTCCTCCTGGCCGTGACCCTGGTGGCCGGCGCCCTGGTCTTCGTCGAGCCGGGCAGCCTGCTCAGCGACGTCACCTGGGGCCAGCTGTTCATCCCGGTGACCGGGTCCAGCCGCTGGGCCACGCCGCTCGGGCTGGTCACGATCGTGGCCGGAGTACTGCTGCTGGTCCGCTGCTGCACCGCCAGCCGGCCCCTCGTCGACGTACGGGGCTGGTGGGCGACGATCCGCGAGGCCGACCTGGCCGGCGCGATCCTGCTCGCGGTGGCCCTCGGCGGCGTGATCCTCGCCTTCGCCACCGGCGACCCGCGGGTCGAGGTGTTCGCTCGCCAGGGCTGGTGGTACCTCCTCGGCGCCGCCGTCGCCACGGTGGTCCTGGTCCGGCACCTGCGAACCTCGGAGCGGCCGCTGGTGCCGCGCGGCGCGTTCCGTCGTACGCCGGCCTGGGGAGCGCTGCTCGTCAGCCTGTTCGTCGGTGCGGCGCTCATCGCCGCCCTCATCGACATCCCGATCTTCGCCCGCACCACCGTCTACCCCGACTCGCAGCTGCTGGCCGCGCTGGTCCTGGTCCGCTTCCTGGTCGCGCTGCCGGTCGGAGCGATCCTCGGCGGCTACCTGATCCACTCGCTGCCTGCGGGCGTAGTGGCGGCCGGCGGCATGCTGCTGGCCGCGCTCGGCTTCGTGCTGATGAGCCAGTGGGACCTGACCACGCTGTCCGGCTGGTCGGCCAACGTCTCGCTCCTGGTGGGCGGCCTCGGCTTCGGGCTGGCCCTGGCGCCGGTGAACGCGGTCGTCCTGGCCTCGACCGGCAGCGAGGTGCACGGTCTCGCGTCCGCTGGGGTCGTGGTCGCTCGGATGGTCGGGATGCTGGTCGGCATCTCGGCGCTCACCACGATCGGGCTGCGCCGCTACTACGCCGAGACGCGCGACGTACCGCCGCCCCGGACCGTCTGCGGCGGCCCCAGCCGGTGCGACGCCTTCGACGACCTGCTGCGGCAGGCCGGCATCGCCCAGGAGCACACGGTCTTCGCCGGGGCGGCCATCTGCGCCGTGATCGCGGCCGGGCTGGCGCTGGTGCTGTTCCGGAGCGCGCGCACCGGGGCGCTACCCTCGCGTCCGTGGGCGACTTCGACGACCTGACCGCCGCCAACGCCGTCTACGCCGAGTCCTTCGCGGGCGGCGGCTTCGACGGCGTGGCCCACGCCGGAGTGGCCGTCGTGACCTGCATGGACTCGCGGATCGTGCCGCTGGACATGCTCGGGCTACGCCACGGCGACGCCAAGATCTTCCGCAACCCGGGCGGCCGGGTCACGCCCCAGGCCCTCGAGGCGCTGGTGCTCGGCGTCCACCTGCTCGGTGTCGACCGGATCCTGGTGGTGCCCCACACCCGCTGCGCGATGGCCTCCTCCACCGAGGAAGAGCTCCACCGACGCGTCTCGGAGTCGGCCGGCATGGACGCCAGCTGGCAGCGGTTCCACGTCGTGGAGGACCAGACCGAGGCCCTCCGCGACGACGTCCACCGGGTGCGGTCCCATCCGCTGATCCCCGAGCGGGTCAAGGTGGGCGGCTTCCTCTACGACGTCGACACCGGGCTGCTCACCCAGCTGGTCTGAGGCGCCGGGCCGCGCGGGTAATGTCGCGAACATGACCAGACACGCTCTCGTCACGGGTGGCGGGACGGGGCTCGGCCTCGCCATCACCCGACGCCTTGTCGCGGACGGACTCACCGTCACCATCGTCGGACGCCGGCAGTCAGTGCTCGACGACGCCGCGTCCGCCCTCGGCCCGTCCGTCACGACCCATGCTGCCGACGTCACCGATCCCGACGCGGTCACTGCCCTGGCCGAGGCCGTGACCGGCCAGGTCGACGTGCTGGTCCACAACGCCGGCGGCACCACGAAGAGCTCCGGCGACTCGCCGGCCGCGCTCGCGGACGACTGGGTCGCCGACTACCGCCTCAACGTCGTGTCCGCCGTGCTCGTCACCGAGGCGTTCCTGCCCCGTCTCCCCCGGCCCGGCGGGCGGATCATCGCCGTGTCGTCGGTGGCCGCGCTTCGCGGCGCCGGGTCGTACGGCGCCGCGAAGGGTGCGCTCAACGTCTGGGTCACCGATCTCGCGGGTCGACTCGCTGCCGACGGGATCACGGCGAACGCCGTCGCGCCGGGCTTCGTCCCCGAGACCGGCTTCTGGGACGGGCGACGGACGCCCGAGATCGTGGAGGGTCGACTGGCGCGCATTCCGATGGGCCGCTCCGGCAGCCCGGACGAGATCGCCGCCCTGGTGAGCCACCTCGCTTCGACCGAGGCGGGATTCACCACCGGTCAGGTGATCGGGATCCACGGTGGCACCGTGCTCGCGCGCCTGTAGCGCACCGTCCGCCGACCGGATCGGCGTGGACGGCCGCACCGCGGTCGGAGCACACTGGCCGACGTGTCCCTCCTCGAACGCGAGACGCAGCTCGCCTCGCTGCGCCAGTACGCCGCCGAGGCGCGCGGCGGTGCCGGGCGCCTGGTGCTGGTCTCCGGCGAGGCCGGCGTCGGCAAGTCGTCCCTCGTCGAGGAGCTCGAGACCGGGCTCGACGACGCCACCTGGGCCTGGGGCGCGTGTGACGGCCTCTTCACGCCGCGACCTCTCGCGCCGCTCTACGACATCGCCCGCGAGCTCGGGGGCCACCTGCACGACGTGGTCAGCGCCTCCGCCGCCCGCGACGACCTGTTCGACGCCCTGCTCCAGACCGCCGGAACCGTCGACGGCTTGGCTGTGCTCGTCGTCGAGGACGTGCAGTGGGCCGACGACGCGACCCTCGACCTCCTCCGCTTCCTGGGGCGCCGGCTGCGCAGGCTGCCGGTGCTGGTGGTCGTCACGTTCCGCGACGACGCACTGGCACCCACCCACCCGCTCCGGATCGCCCTCGGGGAGCTCTCCGGCCAGCCGTTCACCCGCCGCATCGACCTGCCCCCGCTGACCGAGGCCGGCGTACGGCGCCTCGCCGAGGGCACGTCGTACTCCCCCGCCGAGCTCTACCGCCTCACCGGCGGCAACCCGTTCTTCGTCGTCGAGGTGCTCTGCGAGCAGGGCACCGCGGTCCCGTCGTCGGCCCGCGACGCCGTGCTGGCCCGGGTCGCGACCCTCGACGACGCCGCCCGTACCACGCTCGACGTCGCCTCCCTCGACGGCTTGCGGGTCGACTCCTGCGCCCTGGGCCGGGCGACCGGTGCCACGTCGGAGACCTTCGACGACCTGCTCGCGAGCGGCCTCCTCGTGCACGACGGTGACGCGCTCCGCTTCCGACACGAGCTGTCGCGCCGCGCCGTGCAGTCCGAGATCCCTCCCCACCGGCGGGCCGCCGGTCACCAGGCCCTGCTCGACGCGCTCGGCGAGGAGCCGTGCGACGACGTGGCGCGGCTGGCCTACCACGCCGAGGGAGCCGGCGAGTCCGACCTGGTGCGCCGCTTCGCGCCCGCGGCAGCCGCCCAGGCAGCGGGTCTCGGTGCGCCTCGCGAGGCGGTGGCGCAGTACGAGCGCGCGCTGCGCTTCGCACCCGACGACCCGACGGAGGTCGCCGAGCTGTACGACGGCTACGCCGACGCGCTCGCCCTGGTGGACTCGTGGCCCCAGGCCGCGGAGGCACGCCGGCGCGCGATCGAGATCTGGCGCGGCCTCGGTGACGCGCGACGGGAGGCCTACGACCACCGCAAGCTCTGCGCGGTCTACTGGCGGCTGTGCCGCGGCGCGGAGTCGGTGGCCGAGATCCGGCACGCGATCCTGCTGCTCGAGCCGCTCGGCGACGACCCGGAGCTGGCCTACGCCTACGCCATCGAGGCCTTCAACCTCTGGCCGACCGACCCCGAGGGCGCGCAGGCCCTGCTGGCCGCGGCCCACGAGATGGCGACCCGGCTCGGCGACCCGGTCGTCCGCAGCGACGTGCTCAACAACGTCGGCGCCGGCGAGCTGCTCGCGCGTCGCGACTGGACGCGTCCGATGCACGAGGCGCTGCGGCTCGCTCTCGACGCAGGGGCCGAGCCGCAGGCCGGCCGCGCGTACGCCAACATCTACTCCTTCTACCTCCGGCAGCACCGCTTCTCGGAGGCGGAGCGGTTCTGGCGTGACGGCATCGCCTACTGCGACGACCGTGACATCACGACGTACGCCACGTGCCTGCGCGGCCACCGCGCCACCGCGCTGCTCGACCTGGGCCGCTGGGACGAGGCGGCCGCACTCGCGAGCAGGGTGCTGGCCACCGAGGCGAGCCCGGTCAACCTCCTCACCTCCCAGATCACCCTCGGTCTCCTGCGCAGCCGGCGCGGCGACGAGACCGGCCTGTCCCTGCTCGACGTCGCGGTCGACAGTGCTGACGGCCTCGACGAGACGGAGTGGGTGGCCGCGACCCGCCTCGCCCGCGCCGAGGCGCGGTGGCTGCTCGACGACGACGCCGGGGCTGTGGCCGATCTGGCTCACGTGCGGGCGCGGATCACGCCCCTCGACTATCACGAGGACGCCCGGCTGAGCGTCTGGGAGCAGCGGATCCTGGGCCGGGCCGCGCCACCCGCGTCGCCCGCACCCGGGCCGTGGGCCACCTCGCTGGTCGGTCAGCACGCCGCTGCGGCGGTGCACTGGGAGCGGGTGGGCTGCGACTACGGCGCCGCGCTGTGTCTCCACGACAGCCCCGAGGACGAGCACCTGCGCGACGCCCTGGCCCGCTTCGAGGCGCTCGGCGCCGACGCGGCCGTACGACGTACCCGACGGCGGATGAAGGACCTCGGCCACCGCCCTCCCCCGGGGGCGCGCGCCACCACCCGGCAGCACCCCGCCGGCCTGACCCGGCGCGAGGACGAGGTGCTGGCCCTGCTCTGCGAGGGCCTGACCAACGACGAGATCGCGGCCCGGCTGGTGGTCTCGACCCGCACCGTCGACCACCACGTCTCCGCAGTGCTCGCCAAGCTCGGGGTCTCCTCGCGGGGCGCAGCCGCAGCCCAGGCGCGTTCGCTCGGGCTGGTCACGGCGGCCGGGTAGGCATCCGGACCAACCTGGGTGATGCCAGTGCCCAACCTGGGCAACTCTCCCGATGGGCGGCACCCCTGGTTCTTCCTACGGTTCACAGGTCACACAGACATCGAACCGAAGGAGAGAGCGATGCCGCTCTACATGGACGTCCACCACCTCGACGGCCCCGTCAGCGCTGACGACGTGGCCAAGGCCCACATGGCCGACCTCCAGGTGCAGGACAAGTACGACGTGAACTACCAGCGCTACTGGGTCGACGAGGCCACCAGCACCATCTTCTGCCTGGTCGAGGCGCCCTCGGTGGACGCCGCGAACACCGTGCACCGCGAGGCGCACGGGCTGGTCGCGGACTCGGTCCACGAGGTGAAGGAGGGGTCGTGATGCGGGCGCGGGCTGCGCTCGCAGGGACCCTGGTCGCGCTGGCCGGCCTGCTCGTGCCGTTCGCCGCTCCGGCGGCGACGGCCGGTGGCAGCCAGGTCGCGGCGGCTCGGGCGGCGACCCACCAGTTCACCCGACCGGCCGCGGCGAAGCACGCCGGCTACGCGCTGCTCAAGGACGTCAAGGGGATCGCCTGCATCTCGATGATGGGCATGGGTGGCATGGGTGTGCACTACGCCAACGGGGCGCTGGTGGGCGACGGCAGGATCCGGGTCCGCCACCCCGAGGCCCTGGTGTATCGCTTCACTGTCAACGGGCACCTCAAGCTGGCCGCGCTGGAGTACCTCGTGCTGCGCAAGGACTGGCGCGCGGCGCACCCGACCGGTCGGCCGGAGCTCTTCGGTCACCGGTTCAACCTGACGCCGGCGGGCAACCGCTTCGGACTCCCGGCGTTCTTCTCGCTCCATGCCTGGGTCTGGCAGCACAACCCGGCGGGGCAGTTCCGGATGTGGAACCCACGGGTGCACTGCCCGTCCGGGATCTAGCCGGGATCGAAACGGGGGGACCCGAGCCTCGGTCAGCCGCGGCGCCTGCCCATGATGACCTGATCGTCGCTCAGACCCGGTCCGATCACCCTCCAGCCCCTGCGGGCGTAGAGGTGGCGGGCCGGGTCGTCCGCGTCCGCGGTCGTCATCAGCACCCAGCGCTCGTGGGGCAGGTCGCGCGTGAGCGCGTCGAGCAGCCCACCGCCGACGCCCGCGCCGCGGGCTGTCGCGAGCGCCCCGATGCTCACCAGCTCGAAGTGGCCACCGAGCCACTCCCGCGCCACCTCCGGATCGAGCAGCCGCGCCGCCTGGTCGGTCCACCACTGTCCGCGCTCACCGGTGTAGCCGTAGGCGAACCCGACGAGGGACCCACCGTCGTACGCCCGGGCGAGGCGGAAGCCGTCGCGCGCCGAGTGCCGGTCCCAGACCTGGCTGCGCCAGGCCTCGAGGTCGGCATGGTCGCCGAACACGGCGTCGTAGACCGGCCAGACCTGTCGGGTGTCCGCCTCGCTGACGGCCCCCACCACGTCGTAGGACGTCACGGCTCCGTGCGCCGCGACCGGGCGAGGGCGTCGGCCAGGCGACGTCGCTCGGCCTCGGCCTCCTCGCTGCGCAGGACATCGCGCACGCCGTCACGCACCCCGAACCGCACCACGAGGTACGCGCCGAGCAGCACCACGACGAGCACGACGAGGTAGAGCACCAGAGCGAGCATGAGCGCAGCCTAGGTCCCGTGGGACCTCAAGCGTCCAGAGCCTCGACGTCCACCTCGTAGGCGCCCTGCACCAGGAACTCCTTGCGCGGAGCAACCTCCGAGCCCATCAGCAGCTCGAAGACCTCGCTCGCGGACTCGGCCGAGTCGACGGTGATCCGGCGCAGGGTGCGGTGGCGGGGGTCCATCGTGGTCTCGGCCAGCTGCTTGGCGTCCATCTCACCGAGGCCCTTGTAGCGCTGCACGGGGTCCTTCCAGCGCAGGTTCTTCTTGGCCAGCTCGGCCAGCTTCCGCTGGAGCTCGGCGTCGGAGTAGGTGTAGACGTACTTGTCCTGCCCCTTCTTGGGGTTGGTCAGCTCGATCCGGTGCAGGGGCGGTACGGCGGTGAAGACCCGGCCGGAGGTGATCAGGTCGGGCATGTACTTGTAGAACAGCGTCGCGAGCAGGCACCGGATGTGGGCGCCGTCGGAGTCGGCGTCGGCCATGAAGATGATCCGGCCGTAGCGGCGCGCGTCGAGCTCGAAGGTGCGACCCGACCCAGCCCCCACCACCTGGATGATCGAGGAGCACTCGGCGTTCTTCAGCATGTCGCCGATCGAGGCCTTCTGGACGTTGAGGATCTTGCCGCGGATCGGCAGCAGCGCCTGGAACTCCGAGTTGCGGGCCAGCTTGGCGGTGCCGAGCGCGGAGTCACCCTCGACGATGAACAGCTCGGTGCGCTCGTTGTCGGTCGCCCGGCAGTCGGCCAGCTTGGCGGGCAGCGCCGAGGACTCGAGGGCGTTCTTGCGGCGCTGGGTGTCGCGCTGCTGGCGGGCGGCCAGCCGGGTCTTGGAGGCCGCGACCACCTTCTCCATGAGCAGCCGGGCCTCGGCCTTCTCGGCCCGCTTGGTGGAGGTCAGGAACTTCTTCAGCTCCGACGTCACCACCCGGCGTACGACGCCTCGCACCGCCGGCGTGCCGAGGATCTCCTTGGTCTGGCCCTCGAACTGCGGCTCGGCCAGCCGCACCGTGACCACGGCCGTCATGCCCTCGATCACGTCGTCCTTGATCACGTCGGCGTCGCCGACCCGGAGCGCCTTGGTCTGCCGCATCACGTCGTTGAAGGTCTTGGTGATCGCCGACTCGAACCCGCTCACATGGGTGCCGCCCTTGGGCGTGGCGATCACGTTGACGTAGGAACGCAGCTCGGTGTCGTAGCCGGTGCCCCAGCGGACCGCGACGTCGACGCCGAGCTCGCGCTCGACCTCCTGGGGCGTCATGTGGCCCTGCTCGTCGAGCATCGGCACCGTCTCGGTGAAGTGGTCGGTGCCCTGGAGCCGCAGGATGCTGGTGACCGGCTCGTCGTGGGAGAGGTACTCGGTGAACTCCGCGATTCCCCCGTCGTGGCGGAACTTCTCCTCGACCGGGGTGTCGCCGCGCAGGTCACGGATCACCAGCTCGAGGCCGGGGACGATGAAGGACGTCTGCCGAGCGCGACCGAGGAGCCCCTCGAGCTCGAAGGTGGCGTCCTTGGTGAAGATCTGGCGGTCGGGCCAGAAGCGGATGTGGGTGCCGGTCTTCGCCTTCGAGACCCGGCCGCCCTTGCGGGTCAGCCCCGATCTCTCCTCGAACGACGCGTCCGGCCCGGCGCCGGAGAAGACCCCCGGCACCCCGCGGCGGAAGCTCATGCCCTGCTGGGAGGGGGTTCGATCGACGTCGACGTCGAGCCGGGCGGACAGCGCGTTGACCACCGAGGCGCCGACGCCGTGCAGGCCGCCGGTCGCGACGTACGACGACCCGCCGAACTTGCCGCCCGCGTGCAGCTTGGTGAACACGACCTCGACCCCGGGGAGCCCGGTCTTGGGCTCCTTGTCGACCGGGATGCCACGGCCCAGGTCGTGCACCTCGGCCGAGCCGTCGGGGTGCAGGGTGACCTCGATCAGGTCACAGGCACCGGCGAGCGCCTCGTCCACGCCGTTGTCGATGATCTCCCACAGGCAGTGCATGAGGCCGCGGGTGTCGGTGGACCCGATGTACATGCCCGGACGCTTGCGGACCGCCTCCAGCCCCTCGAGGACGAGAAGGTGTGCTGCGTTGTAGGTGTTGTCGGCGATCGTGCTTCTCCTGTGTAGATGGTCGAGCGCCTCTTGGTTCGGTGGTCGAGTTGGTTCGGTGGTCGAGCGAAGTCGAGACTACCGGCGACACGCCGGGCGGCCGCGCAGGCACGCTGCCGGGGTGGACGGGAATGCGGGGCTAGGTTGTCGACATCACGAAGCGGACAAGATTCACCCCCGAGTTCCTCGGAATTGAACCGGACACGCACGGCACCCGTCACACTCAACACAAGGGATTCCCAAGCATGACGGCGCAGGCTCACCCCTGAGGCACGACAGAGCATGAGATTCACCCCGATGGGGAACGTCAGCATGGTTGGATCGAAGTGTCGGACGACACGTCGGATCGGGGGGTTCGGGGAATGTTCCCACCCCCTGGCTACGTTGGAACCGATGCCGAAACAGTTCGAGAAATGAGGCCGATGTGAACACCGCAGTTGCCCCGAGCTCCGCGTCGCTGAGCGCCGCGGACCGCTGTGACCGTTGCGGAGCCCAGGCCTACCTGAGGGTCGAGCTCCAGTCGGGTGGGGAGCTGCTCTTCTGCGCTCACCACGCCCGAGAGCACGGTGACAAGCTCCGCCAGATCGCCGCCAACGTCGTCGACGAGACCACGAAGCTGACCAAGACACCCGCTGCCGCTCCCGACAGCGACCACTGACGAGCCGGTCCCTGGACGTCACTCCAGGGCACCGAGACGAGACCCCGGACCCCACGGTCCGGGGTCTCGGTCGTTCCGGGCCCGGCTGCTGAGCCGGGGTGTGGAAGGCTTCCGGCCATGACCGGCACCACCTTCCTCTGCGGCGTGCTGGTGCTCGTGGGCCTGTTCGGGATCGTGGTCCCCGTGCTCCCCGGCACCCTCCTGGTGCTGGGCGGCTTCCTGGTCTGGGCCTCGGAGCAGAGCACCACCGAGTCGTGGACCGTCTTCGCGCTGGCCACGGCCATCCTGGTCGCGGGCACGGTCGTGAAGTACCTGGTGCCCGGCCGCCGGCTCAAGGCGGCGGTCCCGACCAGCACCCTGGTGGTCGGCGGGCTGTTCGCGCTCGTCGGGTTCTTCGTGATCCCGGTGGTCGGGATGCTGGTCGGCTTCCCGATCGGCATCTACGTCGCGGAGCGGGCGCGGGTGGGCGCAGCCGGCGCCTGGCCCTCGACCAGGGCCGCCCTGCGCGCCCTCGCCCACAGCATCCTGATCGAGCTGGTCGCAGCGCTGCTGGCGACGGCGGTGTGGATCGGCGGGGTCGTCGCCTCGTGACCGCGGTGATCCTCGCGCTGCTGGGCGCGGTCTCGTACGGCGTCTCCGACTTCATCGGCGGCCTCGCCTCACGCCGTACCTCGGTCTGGCCGGTGGCCATTCTCTCCTGCTTCGGCAGTCTGGTCGGCGCGGTGGCGCTGGCCGTGCTGGTGCCGGGCGACCCCACGGCACGTCAGCTGTGGTGGGGCGCCCTCGCCGGCATCGGTGCCGGTGGCGGTACGGCGTTCCTCTACCGCGGGCTCTCCGGTGGGCGGATGGGGGTGGTCGCCCCGGTCTCCGGGGTCGGCGCCACCGTGATCCCGGTGCTGGTCGGCCTCGGGAGCGGCGAGCGACCGTCGGCGCTGGTCTGGCTCGGGATGGTCGTCGCGCTGCCGGGGATCTGGCTGGTCTCCCGCGAGGAGACCGGCGCCCAGGAGACCGGTCCGAGCGGGCTGCTCGACGGCATCCTGGCCGGGGTCGGCTTCGGCGTCCTCTTCGCCGCCCTCGGGCAGGTGCCCGACGGCGCCGGCTACTGGCCGCTCGCGGCGGCCGAGATGACCTCGGTGGTCACTGTGGTGGTGGCCTGCCTGGCGCTCCGCGGTGAGGTGCTCCCCCACGCGCGCGAGCAGTGGTGGGGCCTGGCCAGCGGACTGCTCGCCGCCGCGGCCGGCTTGAGCTTCCTTCTTGCCACCCACCACGGCCTTCTCACCGTCTCCTCGGTGCTGATCTCGCTCTACCCCGCCTTCACCGTGGTCCTCGCCGCGCTCGTGCTTCGCGAGCGGATCCACCGAGTGCAGGCCTACGGGCTGGCCCTGTGCGGGGTCGCGGTGGTGCTGGTGGCCACCACCTGACGGCCTACGATCGAGCCACACCACGACCGGGAGGTAGTCCGTTGATCTTCATCACCGCCAAGTTCCGGGTCCTGCCCGAGTACGCCGACCGCTGGGCCGAGCTGTCCGGGGACTTCACCCGCGCCTGCCGGGCCGAGGACGGCTGCCTGTGGTTCGACTGGTCCCGCAGCCTGGACGACCCGGAGGAGTACGTGCTCGTCGAGGCGTTCCGCGACGGTGATGCCGGCGCCGCCCACGTCGGGAGCGAGCACTTCAAGCAGGCCCAGCGCGACCTGCCGCCGTACCTCGCCGAGACGCCGCGGATCATCAGCCAGGACCTCGACCAGGACGACTGGAACGATCTCGGCGAGCTACGCGTCGAGCGCTGACCGGGCGCCTAGGGCGACTCAGACGCGCACGGGCAGCACCAGCGGCCCGCGGATCAGCGTCGAGGGACGCAAGCGCATCCGGCCTGCCCGCCGTAGCCGTGGCGCCCGCTCGGCGAGCCGGCTCAGGGCGACGGTCGCCTCGAGCTCGGCCAGCGGGCGGCCGAGGCAGTGGTGGATCCCGCTCGAGAACGCCAGATGCTCGGCGACGTCGGTCCGGTCGGGGTGGAACACATCAGGTCGCGCGAAGGCCGCGGGGTCGCGGTTGGCGCCGCCGAGCAGCACGTGCACGAACTGCTCGCGGGCGACCCGCCGGCCGCCCACCTCGGTCTCGTCGAAGGAGACCCGCGCCGTGCGGTGCACCGGCGGCTCGAAACGCAGAGTCTCCTGGCAGACGGCCGCCGCCCGCCCGGGGTCCGCGACCAGCCGCTCCCACTCGTCAGGACGGTCGAGCAGCGTGTGCACCGCGTTGCCGATCAGGTTCACCGTCGTCTCGAACCCCGCGATCAGCAGCAGCCCACACATCGGCCGCAGCTCCTCGGGTCGGATCTGGTCGCCCTCGACGGCGACCAGGTCGCTGATCAGGTCGTCGCGCGGCTCCACCCGGCGTAGCTCGAAGAGCGAGGCGAAGAGCGCGTCCAGCTCGGTGTCGGCCCGGACCACCTCGCTCGCGTGGCCGAGAGACCGGAGCCCGCCGAGCGCGCTCCCGAGCGCGGCGCCGTAGCGGGTGAACGCGGCGGTGTCGGCGTCCGGGATGCCGAGCAGCTCGGTGATCACTGCGATCGGGAGCGGCGCGGCGTACGACGACACGAGGTCGACCTCGTCGCCGGACGCCAGGTCGTCGAGCAGGCTGTCGACCACCTTCTCGATGCGGCGGCGGTAGTCCGCGACCCGTCTCGGGCTGAAGGCCCGCGAGGCGAGCCGGCGCAGCCGGGTGTGGTCCGGCGGGTTCTGATCGAGGAACGACAGGTCCACCTCGTCGTCGGGCCCGGGAACGTGGCCCTCCGGCCGCACCCCGAACCGCCGGCTCCGCAGCACCGTGCTGCACGCCGCGTGGTCGACCGTGGCGAGGTTGCCGAGCCGCGTGGTCACCCAGCCGCCCTGCTCGCGGATGCGCGCGTAGACGGCGTACGGGTCGACCCGGCCAGGCCGCCCTCGGAGCTGGGAGAACGCGTCGCCGCGAGCGCCGTCCACTGCGACCCGGAGCCGGTCGCCGTACAGGGAGCCGGCGAAGCGCGCGGCGGTCTTGATCTGGTGGGTCCGAGACGGCATCGGGCCAGGGTAGTCGGGTCAGGCGGGCCCCTCGGCGAGGCGCTTGATCCGGGCCAGCCGACGGTCCCAGCCCTCGGCGATCTCCTCCAGCTCGCGCGCCACGTCGGAGAGCCGGCCGCCGATCGCGCGGTGCACCAGCTCGCGTCCCCGGGGCTCAGCCTCGACCAGCCCGGCGCCGCGCAGCACCTCGAGGTGCTTGACGATCGCCTGCCGCGAGACCGGCAGCTCCCGGGCCAGCGCCGATGCCGAGGCCGGGGCCTCCCCCAGCCTGGTCAGGATCGTCCAGCGCGTGTCGTCCGCGAGGGCCGCGAACACCGCCGTGGGCGCCGTACTCACTGTGCGGCGCCCGGTTGCTCGACCCAGGTGCGGGCGGCGTCGAGCTCGGTCGCCCAGCCCGCCACGTTGCCCTCGCGGTGCTTGAGCCAGTCCTCCCGGGCCTTGCCCAGGGTGGAGAAGCCGCTCTCGGCCACCCGGAGGGTGACGCCTTCCTCGCGCGGCTCGATCCAGAACTCCACCAGGGTGCCGACGTCGACACCCGCGTCGATCCAGCGGAAACAGACGTAGGTCGGCGGCCGGCACTCGAGCACCTGCAGCCGGAACTCGCCGTACGTCGGGTGCTGCAGCACGGCGCCGTCCCCGGTGACCACCAGGTCCGGCTCGGGGTCGACCGCACCCTCGTTGATCCACCAGCCGGGCCGGGACACGAGCTCCCAGACCCGCTCCGCGCTGGCGTCGATGTCGATGCTCCGGTCGATCCGGTCCAGCGGGTCGAGATCGGTCTGGTGGGCGTCCTGCATGGGGCCTCCTGGGCTCGGGGTTGCAACCCCACGATTGCAGAAGCGAACTCTTCCTGCAACCCGTCGCTTGCAGATCTGGCCTCGCCGTACCGGAAACGGAGCGGAACGTCAGCAAAATCACCGAAAGTCCACTGATTCCGAAGGTGTTTTCTGCGTCACGGCGCCCCGGGCCGAGCGTCTCTTTGGCAGAAGCTCGGACACCAGAGGAGAGCGCGACATGACCGGTCTCGACAGCGGCACCACCGCAGCCACCACGGTCGGCTGCCCGGTGTGGTGCAACGTGTCTGCGAGCACCCATCAGCGCGAGCTCCACTGGGAAGGTCTGGCGGTCCACTGGAGCGACACCCGCACCGGGGACGGCTGGGAGATCCGGCACTCGACCGCCACCGACGCGCACGGTGTCCCGGTCGAGCAGGCCCCCTGCCTCTACGTCTCGACGAACGGCGGCCTCTCGCTTGCCGGCGCCGAGGCCCTCGCACTCACGCTCCTCGCCGCCTACGAGGAAGCCGCTGACTGACGGTTCTGGTGCGGCCGCGCATGGGGCGGTCGCACGGGAGCCGGCGAGACCCACTCCGCAGAGCGCGAACCTGCGGAGTGGGTCTCGTCCCAGGTCGGTCCCCTCGCTTCATGCCGGACGGCCGTGAGGGACGTCTCGGACATACCATCAGTACGTATCGAGGTCGCCGGGGGGAGACTCGATGCCCAGGCCCCATCCGCGTCACGCGGGTGGGGCTTCAACGTGGCTCAGGAGAGTGCGGCGCCCAGCATCAGCCAGCAGATCGGGCCGACCAGCACCAGCCAGACGAACGCGACCGCGATCCACTTCTCGTTCTGGGTCTTCCAGGCGACCCAGCCGCACAGGAAGGCGACGCCCAGCCACACCGGCAGGAAGATCGGGGGCATCGCCGGGATCACGGCCACCGCCTATCCGCAGGGGCCTCGCGACCCGAGAAGCTCAGTCGAGGTAGTCGCGCAGGACCTGCGAACGGCTCGGGTGGCGCAGCTTCGACATCGTCTTGGACTCGATCTGGCGGATCCGCTCGCGCGTCACGCCGTACACCTTGCCGATCTCGTCGAGCGTCTTCGGCTGGCCGTCGGTGAGGCCGAACCGCATCGAGACCACGCCGGCCTCGCGCTCGGAGAGCGTGTCGAGCACGGCGTGCAGCTGCTCCTGGAGCAGCGTGAAGCTCACCGCGTCGGCCGGGACGATCGCCTCGGAGTCCTCGATCAGGTCGCCGAACTCGCTGTCGCCGTCCTCACCGAGGGGGGTGTGCAGCGAGATCGGCTCGCGGCCGTACTTCTGGACCTCGACGACCTTCTCGGGGGTCATGTCGAGCTCTTTGGCGAGCTCCTCCGGCGTCGGCTCGCGGCCGAGGTCCTGGAGCATCTGCCGCTGGACGCGCGCGAGCTTGTTGATGACCTCGACCATGTGGACGGGGATCCGGATCGTGCGGGCCTGGTCTGCCATGGCACGGGTGATCGCCTGCCGGATCCACCAGGTGGCGTACGTCGAGAACTTGTAGCCCTTGGTGTAGTCGAACTTCTCGACCGCCCGGATCAGACCGAGGTTGCCCTCCTGGATCAGGTCGAGGAAGAGCATGCCGCGGCCGGTGTAGCGCTTGGCCAGGCTGACGACCAGACGGAGGTTCGCCTCGAGCAGGTGGTTCTTCGCGCGGCGGCCGTCCTCGGCGATCCACTCGAGCTCCTCCTCGAGCTTCGCGGAGATCTTGCCGCCCTTGGCCAGCTTCTCCTCGCTGAAGAGGCCCGCCTCGATCCGCTTGGCGAGCTCGACCTCCATCTCGGCGTTGAGGAGGGGCACCTTGCCGATCTGCTTGAGGTAGTCCTTGACCGGGTCGGCCGTCGCACCGGCCACCATGACCTGCTGGGCCGGCTCGTCGGTCTCGTCGGCCTGGGAGACGATGAAGGACGCGTCCTTCTCGTCCTCCACGATCGTGGGGTCGGTCTTGACGTCGGCCTCGAACTTCTCGTCCGGGATGTCGGGGAGGATCTTCTTGCCGTCGGGACCGACGACCTCGACATCGTCCAGCGTCACCGCAGCGGCGCCCGCGGCCTTCTTGGCCGGCGTCTTCGCCGCCGCCCTGGCGGGGGCGGCCTTCGCGGCCGGCGCCGCGGCCTTCTTCGCCGGTGCTTTCGCGGCCGGACTGGTCGTGCTGGTCGCCTTCTTGGCGGGCGCCTTCGCCGTCGTCTTCGCCTGGCTCGTCGTCGTCTTCTTACGCGCGGTCGAGGACACGAACACCTCTCGTCAAGGACACATGGGCGCGGCGAGGCCCGGTATGGTCAAGAGCCGCACGGTCATTCTGCCACGGACCTGGTCGCTTCCACGAAGCGGTGGTCACCTCCGAGTGCGACGTCCCGCTCAGCCGGCGGCGCCGGCGGCCTTCGCGGCCCGCTTCTTCTCCTGCTTGAAGTCGCGCACCTTCTGCAGCGACGCCGGATCCACCACGTCGGCCACCGAGCGGTAGCCCTCGAGGGCGTAGTCGCCGACGGCCTGCTCCCAGCCCTCGGGGCGTACGCCGAGCTGCTTGGCCACCAGCGCGGTGAAGATCTGGGCCTTCTGCCGGCCGAAACCGGGCAGCTCCATGACCCGCTTCAGCAGGTCGGCACCGGAGGTGGCCTCGGTCCAGATCCGCTCGGCGTGACCGTCGTACCGCTCGACGACGATCGCGGCCAGGGTCTGCAACCGCTCGGCCATCGACCCGGGGAACCGGTGGATCGCCGGCGGGGTCGAGCACAGCGCCTTGAACTCGGCGGGGTCGGCCGCCGCGATCGCCGCGGGCTCCAGGCTCCCGAACCGGTCCAGCACCTTGGCCGGGCCACGGAACGCATGCTCCATCGGATACTGCTGATCGAGCATCATCCCGACGAGCAGGGCGAACGGGCTGTCGGTGAGCACCTCATCGGCGTGGTCATCGCCGGTGATCCGGATCGGCGTACTCATCGGGCTCAGCCGACCTTGACCGCCAGCACCGGGCAGTGGGCGTCGAGGAGGATGCGTTGGGCGTTGCTGCCGAGGATCAGCTTGCCGACCGGCGTCCGACGGCGCAGGCCGATCACGATCAGCTCGGCGTCACTGGACTCGGCGATGCTGATCAGGTCCTCGGCCGGCTCGTAGCCGCGCACCAGCTGCCGGACCTCGTACTCCAGGCCCGACTCCTTCAGCCGCGCCTCGAGCCCGGTGAGGTCGTGCTCGGACTCCACGGAGGTGGTGTCGTCGAACTCCCGTCCGCCGCGGTGGGAGTTGACCACGATCAGCGGGGCGTTGCGCAGCCTCGCCTCGGCGATGCCTTGCTCGACCGCGGCGTCGCCCTCCGGCTTCGCCACGTATCCCACGACCACCGCTCCCACGGGCCCTCCCTCTGCTTCGCCGGCCACTGGCACCGACTCCGGTCTCTGGCCGTACTCGCGCAACTTATCCCACCCGGCACCGCGGGGTCGGCCGCAGCCTGTGGAGGGCGACCGGACTCTCTGGTCGTCCTGAGGCAGGCTGGCCTGATGCCGGCGCTGCTCGACCCGCTCCCAGTCCGCGACCGGCGGCTGCTGCGCGAGGCGGTGCTCGACCTGGCCACCACCGAGTACCGGCACCACTTCCCGCCGGTGCTCCACGTCGGCACCCCGGGCGGCACCACGCTGGCCGTGACCGACGACCGCGGGTGGGACCACGGTCTGCGCACCGAGATGGTCGGTGCCCTGCTCCGGTCGCTGGAGGACCCCGCGTGGGTGTGGGTCACCCGGGCCGGACCGCTGTCGCCGCAGGATGTCGAGATGGCCTGGCTCGGACCCACCGTCAGCGCGGCCCGCGAGCGTGGTGCGGATCCGGCCTTCGTGGTGGTGACGCGGCACGGGTGGCGGGACCCTCGGTCCGAGGTGGGCCGGGAGTGGCGGCGGATCCGCCGGCGCTGACGGCTGTGTGCGGTCAGTCCCAGGTGTGAACGGGCTCGTTGCTGTGCATCCGCTCCCGGTACTCCAGCAGGGTCGCCCGGAGTGCGTCGTACCGGCCCTCGCCGGCCCGGCGGTGCATCCGGTCGACGAACCAGCTCGCGCCGTTCACACCGGTCAGGCACCGCTGCTCGATGATGCCGAGGAGCCGGTCGCTCTCGGCCGTCGGCACGCCCCACGACTCCAGCCCGGCGTACGCCATCGGCAGCAGCCGGCGCAGGACCAGCTCGGTGGCCTTCACCTCGCCCAGACCCGGCCAGTACAGGCTGGCGTCGATGCCGTCCTCGGCCGCGGTCTCGAAGTTCTCCTCGGCGGCCTGGAACGACATCTGCGACCACAGCGGGCGGTCGCTCTCGGCGAGGTGGCGGACCAGCCCGAAGTAGAAGGCGGCGTTGGCGATCAGGTCGGCGACGGTCGGTCCGGCCGGCAGCACCCGGTTCTCGACGCGCAGGTGGGGGATGCCATCGTTGATGTCGTAGACCGGCCGGTTCCAGCGGTAGATGGTGCCGTTGTGGAGCCGCAGCTCGCTGAGCAGCGGGGTCTCGCCGGCCTCGAGCACGGCCACCGGGTCCTCATCCGTGGTGATCGGCAGCAGCGCCGGGAAGTAGCGGACGTTCTCCTCGAAGAGGTCGAAGACCGAGTTGATCCAGCGCTCGCCGAACCACACGCGCGGCCGGACGCCCTGTGACTTCAGCTCCTCGCTGCGGGTGTCCGCGGCCTGCTCGAACAACGGGATCCGGGTCTCGCGCCACAGCTCCTTGCCCAGGCAGTACGGCGAGTTGGCACCGACCGCGAGCTGGACCGAGGAGATCGCCTGGGAGGCGTTCCAGTACGCCGCGAACTGGTCGGGCGAGGTCTGCACGTGGAACTGGGTGCTGGTGCAGGCGGCCTCCGGCAGGATCGAGTCGGCAGTGGTGATCAGCCGCTCGGGGCCGGTGATGTCGATCCGGATGTCTTCGCCGCGGGCGTGCAGGATCTGCTCGCTCAGCAGCAGGTAGCGGGGGTTAGCGCTCATCATCTGGGCGCCGAAGTGTGCGGGCGCCAGGGTCGGGAGCACCCCGATCATCACCTGGTGGGCGCCGGCCTCCACCGCCTTGGACTCCGCGTCGTTCAGCGAGCGCCGGAGGGTGGCTTCGAAGGTGCTCAGGCCGCCCTCGCGCAGCCACGCGGGCGGCACGTTGATCTCGATGTTGAACAGGCCGAGCTCGGTCTGGAACGACGGGTCGGCGATCGCCTCGAGCACCTCGGCGTTCTTCAGGGCGGGGTCGCCGGCGTCGTCGACCAGGTTCAGCTCCACCTCCAGCCCGGTCATCGGGTCGTCGGTGTGGAAGAGGTCCTCGCTGAGCATCCGCTCGAACACGTCGAGGCAGCGGTGCACCTTCTCGCGGTAGCGCGTCCGGTCGGCCCGAGAGAACTCCTGTGCGTCGACGTCCTCTCCCATGGCGTCACCCTAGGGTCCGAGCGGGGCGTGGGCCTAGGTCCGTCAGGGTGGTCTCACCTGTCGTCCTCTCACGCCGAGTCGCTACGGGGAACACGGGGAGCCTCCACCTCGTGCCAAGCCGACGGTGGGACGGCTCGGGTCAGGCACTCGGCCAGGCAGCTGGCCAGGCGGTGCTCGGGGTCGATCTCGAAGCAGCGGTCCAGGGCGCACCAGGCGAGCGCCCCGTGCCCGGCCTGCCAGGCACAGAAGCCCGCGACGGCGGCCGTGTCGGGCACCTGGGGGTCGGGTGCCCGGCGCAGGAGATCGGCCCAGACCTGCAGATGCCCCGATGCGGACTCGCGGGTCACGGCGTACAGAGCCGCGTCGCGGACGTCGACGCGCACCACAGCCAGCAGGGCCCGTGCGGCCTCGGCGTCGTCCGGTGGCTCTCCGGTCGCCGCGCACCGGGCCACCAGGTCGGCCACCCAGCCGACGTCCGCCGGCCCCGGGGCGGCGGCGTCCACCTGGAGTCGCACCACCCGGGCCACCGCGTCGGGAGCAGCCCCCAGTGTGTCCCGGAGATCGTCTCGGCTGGCATGGGTCACCCGGCCCTCGAAGACCGACTGCGCCGCGAACGGGTGCGCCTCGTCGTCGTACGGCGTGGGAGCGCGCTCGGGCTCGCCCGGACGCACGGGGACCCGCCACCAATGCCCCTCATGGGCCCGGACGACGTCGATCACCCCGATCCCGGCCCGCCCGAAGCCGACCCGCAGCGCGGCTGCCACCCGCGACGTGAGGCGGGCATCGTCGCTGTAGCTGACCAGCACGACCCGGCCCACCTCGTGCGCCCGGCACGGTCTCAGCAGCGCGTCGACCAGGTCGGGCAGCTCCGCCTCCACCTCGCCGGGCGGCGGCAGGTCGACGCGGGCATGGAAGCTGCGTGCGGCGTCGAAGGTGAGCATGACGAGCGAGTCGGCAGGGTGGAACCCGAGCACGACGGGGACGGCGGCCAGGAGGTCCTCGGGCCTGCGGGCGGTGAGCGTGGTGGTCATGCCGACGACGGTCCTCGGCGTCGCCGACCCTCAGCCGCGCTCGCGGAAGGGCCTGTGGACCGCGGGGTCCGGGTCTGGCCCTGTGGAGGGAGAGCGGGCCGTCGGTGGGCTCCGATACCTTGCCGCCATGCGTCCGGACGCGTCGGTGATGCACCTGGACCTCGATGCGTTCTTCGCCTCCGTCGAGCAGCGCGACAAGCCGTCCCTGCGCGGGAAGCCGGTCGTCGTCGGTGGGGTGGGCGGCCGCGGGGTCGTGGCCACCGCGTCGTACGAGGCGCGTCGGTACGGCGTGCGCTCGGCGATGTCGACCCGCGAGGCACGCTCCCGCTGCCCACACGCGGCCTTCCTCAACGCCCGCTTCCACGCCTACCGCGACGCCAGCCAGGCGGTGATGGCGGTCCTGCGCGACGTCTCGCCGCTCGTCGAGCCGCTCTCGCTCGACGAGGCGTTCGTCGACCTCGCGGTCTCCGAGCTCGCCGCCTACGACGAGCAGTCCGTCCGGGTGTTCGTCGAACGGGTGCGCGCCCGGGTCGCCGAGGTCACCGGCGGGCTCACGGCGTCGGTCGGGGTGGCCTCGTCGAAGTTCGTCGCCAAGGTCGCCTCCGACCTCGACAAGCCCGACGGCCTGGTCGTCGTCCCCGCCGGCACCGAGCTCGACCTGCTCCGCCCGATGCACGTGACGGTGATCCCGGGCGTCGGCCCGGCCACCGCCGAGCGGCTGCGCCGGGCCGGCATCTCGACGGTCGCCGACCTCGAGCGGGTCAGCGAGGACGAGCTGGTCCGCCTGCTCGGCAAGGCGCACGGCCACAGCCTCCATCTCCTGGCCCGCGCCGACGACGACCGCGCGGTCGTCCCCGAGCGGGAGACGAAGTCGGTCAGCGTCGAGGGCACCTACGACACCGACCTCACCGACCCCCGGCTGATGGCCGGGCTGGTGACGCGGCAGGCCGGCAACGTCGCGGAACGGCTGCGCAGCAACGGGCTCTCGGGCCGCACGATCACCCTCAAGGTGCGGCTCCACGACTTCACGACCCTGTCCCGCTCGACCACGCTCGCCGCTCCGACCGACGCCGCCCCGACGATCGCCCGGCTCGCCCGCGGGCTGCTCGGCGAGCTCGACACCACCGGCGGCGTCCGCCTGCTCGGCGTCGGCGTCTCGGGGCTCGCCGACTGGATCCAGGAGGACCTGTTCGGCAGCGAGGACGAGGAGCCCGCCGCGGACGAACCCTTGGTGGAGCTGCCTGAGATCCCGGACACCCGCACCTGGTGGCCCGGCATGGACGTCGTGCACGCCGAGCACGGCCGCGGCTGGGTGTGGGGCGCCGGCCGCGGCATCGTCACCGTCCGCTTCGAGACCGCCGAGACCCCACCCGGACCGGTCCGCTCGCTACCGGCCGACGACCCTGCCCTCAGCCCCTGGAAGCCCGCGTGAAGCGCACCGGCTCACCCGGCCGCAGCTGACCGCACTGCCACAGGTCCTGCTCGTCGACGACCGCCACCACCGGGTACCCACCGGTCGTCGGATGGTCGGCGAGGAAGACCACCGGACGGCCGTCCGGCGGCACCTGCACGGCACCGAGCACCATCCCCTCGCTGGGCAATTCGTCGGTGGTCGCCAGTGGCAGCGGCTCGCCGAGCAGTCGCAGCCCGATCCGGTCGGAGTCCGGCGAGACCGAGTACGACGTACGGCACAGCAGGTCCACGGCATCGCCGGCGACCCGGTCGGCCCGCGGCCCGGGCAGCAGCCGCAACGGGCCAGGTCCCGGCGGTCGCGGGGTGTCGACCGGGCCCGGTACGCCGGACCGCTCCCCCACCGGAAGGACGTCGCCGGGCGCCACCGGCGGCGGGCCTACCCGGCCCAGGGTGTCGGTCGAGCGCGAGCCCAGTACCGGCACCACGACGATCCCGCCTGCGACTGCGAGGTAGGACCGGAGCCCCGCGGCCGGACGTCCGAGCCGCAGGGTGCCGCCCTCGGGCAGCCACACCGCGGCCCCGAACTCACGCTCGCGCCCGTCGACGGTGACCTGGCAGGGCGCACCGGTCACGGCGACCCAGACCCCGCGGTCTGTGGTGAGCACCAACCCGCCGAGCAGCACCTCGAGACCGGCCGCGTCGGCCGGGTTGCCGACGATCCGGTGACCCAGCGCGGCGGCCGGTGCGTCGAGCGCGCCTGCCCGGGGAACACCGAGGTGCGCGAAGCCGATCCGGCCCAGGTCCTGGACCAGTACCGACGGTCCGGTCTCCCGGATGTGGAGGCTCATCGGGCCACGAACCTCACCCGCGTGCCCGGGGCGAGCAGCGCCGGCTCCTCACGGCCGGTGTCCCACAGCACGTCATCGGTGGTGCCGATGATCTGCCACCCACCGGGTGAGGCAACGGGATAGACACCGCACCAGGTCCCAGCGACCGCGACGGACCCGGCCGGCACCCGGGTCCGTGGGGTCGCGAGGCGTGGCACGCTGGTCTGCAGCCCGGACAGGTAGGCGAAGCCGGGGCTGAAGCCGCAGAAGGCCGAGAGGAAGCCCGTGCCCTGATGGCGGGCGACGACCTCCTCGACGTCGCACCGCCAGTGGCCGGCCACTGTCTCGAGGTCGGGACCGTCGTAGGTCACCGCGATGTCCACCAAGGGGCCGGGATCGGTCTCGATCGGTCGCCAGCCGGCCAGCGCGCCGCCGAGGTCCCCCGGATCCGTCACCCCGTCGAAGAGCACGGTCTCGGCGCCCGGCACGACCTCACGGGCGAGTGCCCGCTCGCGGGCCCAGGCGGCCAGCGCCACGGCTTCCTGCGGCGAGGAGACCTCGGCGAGGACTGCATGGCGCCCGACGGGGATGAGATGCACGGGTGTCATTGTCCCTGGCGGCCGCGTACTCGCGGCTCCATGTCCCGGACGATCGATCCTGTGACCCGACTGGGTTTCGAGACGCGCCGCTCGGTCCCTCGCTTCGCTTCGGGTCTCGAGCCGACCCTCCTCAACCTCCCGCCGCTCTCCGTCGTCCTCGCAAGCTCGGACGACGGCAGCGTGAAATAGGTGAAGGGCTCTCGATGGTATGAGCATCAAGAGCCCTTCGGTTGATCGCGCGGTGGCGCCCGATCGCGGACAAACCCTCCGACCCCGCCTGCCGCCACCGGCCGGCGCCGCGAGCAAGCTCGCAGTACGGATCTTCTGAGTTTCTCCACCCCTGCCCTCCGCAAGCGGCGGGCTGGTAGAGAGAGTTCTATGCCCCGCCGGGGTCCTCGCACAAGGGGCTGCGGGGCTCTTTTCCCGACTATTTCCCGCCCTCGGCGTGTCGTCCACAGAACACCCCTGGTCCTCCACAAGTTGGCCCCGATCCTCCACAGGAAAGGCCCTCGCCTGTGGAGAAGTCAGGGCGTCAGGAACGGCGTCACCCGGTAGCCGGCCGCCGCCAGCGCACGCCGTACGGCGTGGGCGTGCCCCACGGCGCCGGGTGAGTCGCCGTGCACGCACAGCGACGCAACGGAGGGCGCCAGGTCGACCGCCTGCCGGGCGATCGCCTCGTCGCCGTCGAGCAGGGCACCCGGCTCCGCGCGGTCGAGCAGCCGACCGTCGCGGTAGCCGCGGTCCGGGAACCCCTCGACGTACGACGCGCGCCCGGCCGCCGCGGCCAGGGCCAGGAACCGCGACCCGGGGAAGCCCAGCACCGGCAGACTCCCCGACCCGGCCAGCACCGCCTCCGCCTGCTCGGGGTCGTCGGTCACCCGGTGGTAGAGCGCACCGTGCGGCTTCAGGTAGCGCACGGCCGTCCCTTCCTCGCGGGCGATCGCGTCGAGCGTCGCCACCTGCTCGGCGACCTCGTCGCGCAGCACCTCGAAGGGCACGTCGCGGGGAACGCGTCCGAAGCCCGCCCGGTCGCGGTAGGACACCTGGGCCCCGACCACGACACCGCGCCGCGCGGCGCCGGCACAGACGGCCCGCATCGTGGCGGATGTGCCGGCGTGGAAACCGCACGCGACGTTGGCCGAGGTGACCACCTCGAGCAACCCTGCGTCGTCGGTGACCTCCTCGCCGAGGTCGGCGTTGAGGTCGACGGAGCGCGGCCCGTCAGCCGGCATCCGACACGTCGAGCGCGCGGTAGTCCTGCGTGACGCGGTAGCCGAGCTTGTCGTAGAGGGCCCGGGCGCCCGGGTTGTGAGCGAAGACGTTGAGTCCGAGCACGGCATGGCCCTGGTCGCGGCTCCAGATCGCGCCGGCATTCATGATCGCAGCGCCGTACCCCTTGCGCCGCTGGCTCTCCTCGACCACGACGTCGTAGACGAACGCCATCGGCTCGAGCGTGCACAGCCACAGGCTGCCGACCCCTTCGTCCCCGACCCGGGCGGTGAAGAAGTGCATGCCGGGCGACGCCAGGCCGTCGGGGATCAGCTGCGCCATCTGCTCCCGGCTCTGCTTCGCGGCCGCCTCCTCGGTCATGCCCGCGGCGGCGAGCTCCCCGGCGTACTCCTCGACCTGGCCAGACACGAAGTCGTCGAACTCGGCGTCGGTCATCGGCACCAGGAGGAGCCCACCGGGAACGGCGATCTCCCCGTCGAGGATCAGCGCCATGTTGGTGGCCCGCAGGTCGAAGCCCGGCTGGGCGCCGAGGACGGCCCGGCTCGGGTCATCCCGGTGCACGGGGACGCCCACCAGCCGGGCGTCCGCGGCGCGAGCACGGTCGACGAGGGTCGGCACCAGCTCAGCCGCCCGTGCCGGGTCGTCGAGGCGCAGGTGGTTGACCAGCAGGTCACCGCTCGCACGCGACAGCCAGGCGAGCCCCACCACGTCATCCCCGTCGACCACGTCGAGCAAGTCGGAGCGGTCCCGCAGGTCCTCGAACACCGTCTCGGTCTGATCCCGCGCGGCCTGAGGGTCGAGAAAGCGGGCAGTGGCACGGTGGCGCGCCATCCCGTCGACCATCTCGGCGGTGCGCGCAGAGACCTCGTCCGGGGGTACGTCGCGGAGCTCGAGCACGACGCGATGCTAGTCGGGCCGGGGGGCCCGGGGGCCACCGAATAGTGTCGAGATCATGACGAGCTCCCCGGGCGACCAGCCCACGCCCGACAGCCCTCCCGTGGCCGAGCGGCGACCGGTGACCACCGCGCATCTCGGGCGGAGCCGCACCGACGAGTACGACTGGCTGCGGGCCAAGGACGACCCGGAGGTCACGGCGTACCTCGAGGCCGAGAACGCCTGGACCGCGGCGCGGACCGCCCACCTCGCGACCCTGCGCGAGCAGCTGTTCGAGGAGATCAAGGCGCGCACCAAGGAGACCGACCTCTCGGTGCCGACGCGCAACCGCGGCTGGTGGTACTACGGGCGCTCCTTCGAGGGCCGGGAGTACGGCGCGGCGTGCCGCGTGCCGGTCGACCGACCAGGACGACTGGACCCCTCCGGCCCCGGCCGAGGACGCCGGCCCCGACGAGCCGGCGCTGCCCGGCGAGGAGGTGCTGCTCGACCACGACGCCCTGGCCCGCGACCACGACTTCTACTCCGTCGGCGGCACCGCGGTCAGCCCCGACGGCACCCTGCTCGCCTACTCCACCGACACGGTGGGCAACGAGCGCTACGTCCTCGAGATCAAGGACCTCGGCACCGGCGACCTCCTCCCCGACCGGATCGAGGGTGTGCTCGGCGGCGGGGTGTGGGGCCCCGACGGCCGCGACGTCTACTACTGCACCGTCGACGACTCCTGGCGCCGCGACAAGGTGTGGCGGCACCGCCTCGGCACCACCCAGGCCGACGACGAGCTGGTCCACCACGACCCCGACGGGCGTTTCTGGGTGGGCTTCGGGCGCAGCCGCACCGACCGCTTCCTGGTCGCGGTGAGCGGCTCGAAGAACACCACCGAGACCCGCTTCTTCGACACCCAGGACCCGGACGCCGGCTGGGTGGTCTTCCACCCGCGCGAGGAGGGTCTGGAGTACGGCCTCGAGCATGCGGTGATCGGCGGCGAGGACGTCTTCCTGGTGCTGCACAACCACACCGGCGCCGACTTCGAGATCGCCGTCGCCCCGATCGCCGCAACACCGCCGGACCAGTGGCGGCCGCTCGTCCCCCACACCGAGGGGGTCCGCCTCGAGGACGTCTCGGCGTACGCCGGGCACCTGGTCGTGTCCCAGCGCAGCGGCGGTCTCACCCAGCTGCGGATCCTGGAGCTCGGCGACGAGGGCGTGAGCGACGACTACCTCGTGGAGTTCCCCCAGGAGCTCTACACGATCGGCGGCTGGGGCGGTGCGCAGGTCGACCAGCCCACCGTGCGCGTCGGGTACACCTCGATGACCGTGCCGTCGTCGGTCTACGACTACGACGTCCGCACCCGTGAGCTCACCCTGCTCAAGCAGCAGCCGGTCCGCGACCACGACCCCACGGCGTACGAGGAGCACCGGCTGTGGGCCACCGCCGAGGACGGCGTGCAGGTGCCGATCTCGCTGGTCTGCCGCAAGGGCGCGGCCGACGACGGCCCGATCCCGTTCCTGCTCTACGGCTACGGCGCCTACGAGATCTCCACCGACCCGGGCTTCTCGGTCTCGCGGCTCTCGCTGCTCGACCGCGGCGCCGGGATGGCGATCGCGCACGTCCGCGGCGGCGGCGAGATGGGCCGGCACTGGTACGACGACGGCAAGCTGCTGCGCAAGGAGCACACCTTCTCCGACTTCGCGGCCTGCGCCCGCCACCTCGTCGCCGAGGGCTGGACGACGCACGACCGGCTGGTCGCCGAGGGTGGGTCGGCCGGCGGGTTGCTGATCGGAGCCGTCGCCAACCGCTACCCCGAGCTCTTCGGCGGCCTGGTCGCCGACGTGCCCTTCGTCGACGCCCTCACCTCGATGCTCGACGAGAGCCTGCCGCTGACCGTCACCGAGTACGACGAGTGGGGCGACCCGGGCGACCCGGAGGCCTACGACCACCTGGCCGGCTACGCGCCGTACGAGAACGTCGCGGCGCTCGACTACCCGCCGATCCTCGCCACGACGTCGCTCCACGACACCCGGGTGCTGTACGTCGAGGCCGCCAAGTGGGTCGCCCGGCTGCGCGCCACCGCGACCGGGCGGCGCGACTTCCTGCTCAAGACCGAGCTGTCGGCCGGCCACGGCGGGGTCTCGGGGCGCTACCAGGCGTGGCACGACCGGGCGTTCACCAACGCCTGGGTCCTCGACCAGATGGGGCTGGCGGCCCAGCTGCCGACCCATCCGACCCGGGGGTCGGCAACGGACCAGCCCTGAGAACTCCCTGAGAGTTCTTCGCGGAGGCAACTCCGCGCCCCGCTCACACGTCTGGCAAGGGTGAAGGGTCCGAAACGCCCCCGCCACGGGAATCCTCCCGGCATCCGGTGCGTTGGAGTCGATGTGGGTAGCTACCGGGGGGTAGGCCCGCGGGAGGTAGGAGGGCGACATGGCTGCACGAAGGATCGGCGTGACCCGGGAGATCGAGGGTCGCGACAGCGTCGGGCTGTACCTCGACGAGATCGCTCGTACGCCGCTGCTCGACGCGGCGGCCGAGGTCGAGCTCTCCAAGACCATCGAGGCCGGGCTGTTCGCCGCGGCGCTGCTGGCCGAGGGCCGGGTGGGCCGCAAGAAGGGCGGCGCCCCGATGACGGCCACCGAGGAGGAGCTGCTCTGGCTCGCCGAGGAGGGTGAGCGCGCCACGCAGCAGTTCATCAACGCCAACCTGCGGCTCGTGGTCTCGATCGCCCGCAAGTACGGCCGGGCCCAGATGCCGATGCTCGACCTGATCCAGGAGGGCAACACCGGCCTGATCCGGGCGGTCGAGAAGTTCGACTACACCAAGGGCTACAAGTTCTCGACGTACGCCACCTGGTGGGTGCGTCAGGCGATCACCCGCGGCATCGCGCAGCAGGCGCGCGTCGTACGACTCCCCGTGCACGTCGTCGAGGAGCTGAACCAGGTCGGCGGCGCCCGTCGTACCCTCGAGCGTCAGCTCGGGCGCGACCCGGAGCCCGAGGAGATCGCGAACGAGCTCGACATGCCCCTCGAGCGGGTCCTCGACCTGATGTCCTGGGGTCGCGACCACGTCAGCCTCGACACCCCGGTCGACGAGGACGGCGACACCTCGCTCGGCGACCTGATGGCGCAGGAGACCGCGCCCGGTCCCGACGACACCGTCCTCGACGTCGAGGCGCGCGAGCGGCTCGACCGCCTCGTCGGTGAGCTCGACGACCGCGCCGCCGACATCATCCGCGCCCGCTACGGCCTGCTCGACGGCCGTCAGCACAAGCTCGCCGACATCGGCGCCCGCCACGGCATCTCCGCCGAGCGTGTGCGCCAGCTGGAGCGCGAGGCGCTGCAGAAGCTGCGTCGCCTCGGTGACCCCGACCTGGCTGCCTGACCTTGACCGCCTGAGAGCCGGTCCTAGCTGACCGTTTCCCAACCGGTCAGCTCCGCGAAGACCTCCGCCACACGCTGGCGGAGGTCTTCGACCGTTCCGGTGTTGTCGAGCACGTACGTCGCGGCCGCCAACCGCTCCTCCCGCGAGGCCTGGGCCGAGATCCGCGACCGGGCCTCCTCCTCCGACCAGCCGCGGTCGCGCACGGCACGGGCGACCTGCACCTCGACCGGCACGTCGACCACCAGCACCGCGTCGAAGGACGAAGCCTGACCGGTCTCGACCAGCAGCGGGATGTCGTGCACGACGACCGCACCCGGCGGAGCGGCCGCCTCGAGCTCCGCAGCCCGGGCCCGCACCAGCGGGTGGATGATCGCCTCGAGCGCTGCTCGGCGTCCGGGGTCGGCGAAGACGAGTGCACCGAGCCGGGCGCGGTCCAGGGCCCCGTCCGGCCCGAGCACCTCTGGCCCGAACTCTGCGACGACCGACGCGAGCCCCGGCGTACCGGGGGCCGCCACCTCGCGCGCGAGGGCGTCGGCGTCGACCACCACCGCGCCCAGGTCACGCAGCACGGCCGAGACCGTGCTCTTCCCCGACGCCACGCCTCCTGTCAGACCCACGTGCATGAGCCGCACCTTACGGGTGAGCCCTTCCGCAACCAGTCCCGCAATGCTTAGGGTGCGTACACCCCTCGCCCACCAGGCGAATGACTCTCGGAAAGGGAACACTTGTGGGTCCCACTCGGAACACATCACTGAGCCTTCTGGTCGCCGGCACCACCGTGCTCGCGGTCAGCCTGCTTGGCTTACCAAGTCAGGCCGCATCACCCAGCGCCACTCGTGCCGTCCGTGGCGACAACTCCACCAGCCACCACGGCTCCACCGCGTACGACGCCCGCACCCTGGGCGGCACCGCCCTGGTCAAGGCCGAGCGTGCGCAGGTCAAGGGCCAGTCCAAGTCCGACCACGCCTACTACCGCAGCCTCGGTAGTCAGGCCGTCGTCGACTACGACCCGCTCACCCACACGCCGCGCAACCTCGGGCGCCTCAACGGCTTCCTGACACGCGCGTCCTCCGCCCCCGCTCGCACGGTCGCGCTCGGCTACGTGCGCACCCACCTGTCGACCCTGGGTCTCACCCGGGCCGACCTGAAGACCCTGCGCTTCCGCCAGGACTACGTGGACACCATCGGTGTCCACAACCTCTCGTGGACCCAGTCGGCACGGGGCATCCCCGTGTTCGGCAACGGCCTCAAGGTCAAGGTCACCCGCGACGGTCGCGTGCTCTCGGTCCAGGGAAGCCCCGTGTCGGGCCTGACCAAGCTCGCCGCGCACGCTCCGGTCGGCGGCAAGGTGTCCTCGACCTCGGCCCGCACCCTGGCCGCACACAACGTCGGTGGGAAGGTTGCCCCGGTCCGGGTCGTCAGCTCCCGCGGCGGTACGGCGCCCTCGACCTCCTGGGCGAACCACGACTACTCCACCAAGGTCTGGTTCCTCACCGCCAACGGCCTGCGGCCGGGCTGGTCGACGTACGTCCAGAGCTCCGCGGGCTCCTACCAGCACGTGATCGACGCTGCCTCCGGGCGCGTCCTGTTCCGCCAGTCCACCCAGTCCGACGCCAACGGCGACGCGTTCGTCTACGACAACTTCCCGGGTGCGGCCAAGGGCGGCAAGGCCAAGGTCGTCAACTTCATCAAGCAGGGCTGGCTCAAGAGGAACGCGACGTTCCTCAACGGCAACTCGGTCATCACTTGGGACGACGTCAACGACAACAACGCGCTCGACCCCACGGAAGCGACCCAGGTCCCCGGTAACAGGAAGGGCGCCACGTTCCCGTTGATCAAGTTCGGTGCAGCGGCCTCGGGCTTCTGCACGAGCTTCGTGTGCACCTGGAACCCCAACGTCCCCAACTCCTGGCAGACCAACCGCAACGCCGACGGGGCCAACGCCTTCTACTTGGCGAGCAACTTCCACGACTACCTCGCCCAGGCACCGATCGGGTTCACCCCCCAGGCCGGTAACTTCTCGGCCGCCGGCGGCGACCCCGTGCTCCTGAACGCCCTCGACGGTGCGGCCACCGGCCCCGATGGCAACCACATCGACAACGCCAACATGAGCACACCCCCCGACGGCATCCCGCCGACGATGCAGATGTACCTGTGGCACTTCCCGGGCACCTCGGACGACCCCGCCACCGGCGACCCGTTCGTGCCGACCAGTGGCGCGTTCGACGCCTCGATCCTCTACCACGAGTACACCCACGGCCTGTCCAACCGGCTCGTCATCGACGCCGCCGGCAACGGTGCCCTCAACTCGATCGAGTCCGGCTCGATGGGCGAGGCGTGGAGCGACTACTACGCACTCGACTACCTGGTGACCAAGGGCTTCCTCAAGGACACCAAGAAGCCGGGCGACCTGCTCGAGGGCAGCTACGTCGCTGCAGGTGAGCACCTGATCCGCACCATGGCCATCGACTGCCCGCCGGGCGCCAACTCGCCGGGCTGCACCTCCGGGTTCGACCCGTCGGTCATCGGTGGCTACACCTACGGCGACTTCCCGGACGTCGTCGGTAGGCCTGAGGTCCACGGCAGCGGCGAGATCTGGGGCCAGACCCTGTGGGACCTCCGCACGGAACTGGGTCACAACGTGGCCGACACCCTGATCACCAGGGCCATGTCGCTCTCGCCGACCGAGCCGTCGTTCCTCGACATGCGCAACGCGATCATCCAGGCCGACCTCGTCGAGTACGGCCAGTCCCACACCCAGAAGCTGTGGAGGATCTTCGCCAAGCGCGGCATGGGCTACTTCGCCGCTGCCACCGGTGGCAGCGACGCCGCACCCGCTGAGGACTTCCATGTCCCGCCGCCCGCCCAGTCGCCGCGGTTCACCCTGAGTGGCACCGTCACCGACCCGACCACGGGCAACCCCGTCGAGGGTGCTGTGGTCACGGTCGCCGGACTGGGCAACCAGTTCAGCGCGGTCACGGACGGCACGGGTGGGTACAACATCCAGGGCATGTTCGCGGGCACGTACCCCAAGGTCGTCGCGAGCGGTCCCGGCTACATCCCGGACGTCGAGCCCGCGACGCTGCCTTTGGCGGCTCCGCGGAACTTCTCGATCGTGAGGGACTGGGCCGCCTCCAGCGGTGGTGCGTCGGTGGTCGCCTTCAACGGACCCAACTTCGCACCGCAGTGTGGTCCGTCCGGAGCCATCGACCTGAGCCTCGGCACCGGTTGGGGCAGCACGACCGGAGACGACGCCGGTGACCCGACCAACGTGTTCGTCGACAAGCACATCGTCGTCGACCTGAAGCAGCCGATCGACATCACGTCGTTCGCTGTCGACCCGAACGCGACCTGTGGAGACCCCGGTAGCTCGTCGACCGGAGCCTTCGAGATCTCGACCTCGACGGTCGGGCCGCAGGGTCCCTTCACTCCGGTTGCGACCGGCGCGTTCGGTCCCGCAGACCGTGGGCGCCTCAACTCGGTGACTCCCACCGCTGCGACCACTGGCGTCCGGTGGGTCGAGTTCACGATGAAGGGCAACCAGGTGCCTGACTTCACGAACGCCTGCCTGGCCACTCCCGACGCCTTCGGTGGCTGCACCTTCACCGACCTGTCGGAGTTCGCAGTGTTCGGTTCGCCCGCTTCCTAAGGGGCGTAGGCACGACCTACACCACGATGGCCCGGACCTCACGGTCCGGGCCATCGTGCGTGTCAGGGCGCCTGCACCATCCAGTGGTAGGCGAGGCGTTGGCCCTCGTTCCACACCGCTTGCTCATCGTCGGGGATCGCCACGAACCCGGCCCCGGCGTAGGCACGGATCGCCTGGGCGTTCTCCGGTCGGACCCGCAGGATGACGGCGGGCAGCTCGGGGTGGGTGTCGCGGGCCCGGTCGGACAGGGCGCGGGTCAGCGCGCGGCCGACTCCCCTGCCCCGGTGATCGGGGGCGACGAGCAGCCGCGCGAGCTCGACTTCACCCTCGTCGTCGTCCAGCCAGAGCTCGCCGTACGCGACCGGCTCCCCCGCCTCCTCGTGGAACAGGTAGGCCTCGACGTCGTCGGCCTCCGACCAGCCGGCCACCACCTCGGCGGGCACGGTGTCGTCGTCGCGTGCGCACCAGGCCCGCACGACGTCATCACCCACCGCCCAGCTCGCGACGAGCTCTGCCCGCTTGGGATCGAAGGTCTCCAGCGACATCGGGACATCGTCCCCGACACGGCCGGGCTCCGCACCCGGGTTTCGGGCTCACCGGTACGACGAAGGGCCCGGCCGTGTGGCCGGGCCCTTCGTCGTTGCTGTGTCAGCGGTGGGTGCTCAGTTGCTACCGCCGGTGAGCTTCTCGCGGAGCGCCTGGAGCGCCTCGTCGGAGGCCAGCGAGCCGCCGGTCTCCTCGCCGGTCTCGGCCTCGTCGGTCGAGCCGCCGGTCGCAGAGGAGTACGTCGTGGCCTCGCCGGCCTCGACCTCGGCCTGCTTGGCCTCCTCCTGCTGCTTGACGTGGGCCTCCCAGCGGGCGTGGGCCTTGGCGTACTGGTCCTCCCAGGCCGCGCGCTGCTCGTCGTACCCCTCGAGCCACTCGCCGGTCTCCGGGTCGAAGCCGTCGGGGTAGATGTAGTTGCCCTGCTCGTCGTAGGTCGCAGCCATGCCGTAGAGCGTCGGGTCGAACTCCTCGACGTCGGTGGCAGCCGTGGTCTCGTTGGCCTGCTTCAGCGACAGTGAGATCCGGCGACGCTCGAGGTCGATGTCGATGATCTTGACCATGACGTCGTCGTTGACCTGCACGACCTGCTCCGGGATCTCCACGTGGCGCTCGGCCAGCTCGGAGATGTGGACCAGGCCCTCGATGCCCTCCTCGACGCGGACGAACGAGCCGAAGGGCACCAGCTTGGTGACCTTGCCCGGCACGATCTGGCCGATCTGGTGGGTGCGAGCGAAGTGCTGCCAGGGGTCCTCCTGCGTCGCCTTGAGCGACAGCGAGACCCGCTCGCGGTCCATGTCGACGTCGAGCACCTCGACGGTGACCTCGTCACCGACGGCGACGACCTCGCTCGGGTGGTCGATGTGCTTCCAGGACAGCTCGGAGACGTGCACGAGGCCGTCGACTCCGCCGAGGTCCACGAACGCACCGAAGTTGACGATCGACGAGACGACGCCCTTGCGGATCTGGCCCTTCTGGAGCTGGGTCAGGAAGCCGTGGCGCACCTCGGACTGGGTCTGCTCGAGCCAGGCGCGGCGCGAGAGGACGACGTTGTTGCGGTTCTTGTCCAGCTCGATGATCTTCGCCTCGAGCACCTGGCCGACGTACGGCTGCAGGTCGCGGACGCGACGCATCTCCACCAGCGAGGCGGGCAGGAAGCCACGCAGGCCGATGTCGAGGATCAGGCCGCCCTTGACGACCTCGATGACGGTGCCCTCGACGACGCCGTCCTCCTCCTTGACCTGCTCGATGGTGCCCCAGGCGCGCTCGTACTGGGCGCGCTTCTTGGACAGGATCAGCCGGCCTTCCTTGTCCTCCTTCTGGAGGACCAGGGCCTCGACCTTGTCACCGACGGTGACGACCTCGTTGGGGTCCACGTCGTGCTTGATCGACAGCTCACGCGAGGGGATGACGCCCTCGGTCTTGTAGCCGATGTCGAGCAGGACCTCGTCCCGGTCGACCTTCACGATCGTGCCCTCGACGATGTCGCCATCGTTGAAGTACTTGATGGTGGCGTCGATCGCGGCGAGGAAGTCTTCCTCGGAGCCGATGTCGTTGACGGCCACCTGGGGCGCGTCGGTCTCCGAGAGGTAAGCGGTGCTACTCGTCATAGGGGAATGATTTCCTTGGATGGATGGAGTTGTCGCGGGCACACCGGAAGTCCGTGTCACTACCGCAGGGTCCGCGCTCGCGCGCGAGGAAGAGATAGCGAGCCGGTGTCCGCTCCGTCCGGGACGTGGGCAGACTTCTGGCGCCCCGCGAGTCTACGCGGGGGCTCCGCCGTGCGTCCAACCAGCGGGTAGGGCGTTGCAGGTCGCCCGTCTCGGTCTCCGGGCCGGCCGGTCACGCGGCGCCGGGGCGGAACGTCTGACGGTAGCGGTGGGGTCCGACCTGGTTGATCCGGGTGAAGTGCGCGCGCAGGCTCTGCGCCGTGCCGAAGCCGCAGCGCTCGGCGATCCGGTCGATGGTGTCGTCGGTGGTCTCGAGGAGCTCACGAGCGCGCGCCACCCGCTCGTGCACGAGCCACTGCAACGGGGTGGTGGCGGTCAGCGCCCGGAAGCGGCGCAGGAAGGTGCGCTGGCTCATCGCCGCCCGGGTGGCGAGGTCGTCGACCGTCAACGGCTGGTGCAGATGCAGACGGGCCCAGTCCAGCACCGGCCCCAGACCACCCGACCCGTCGCCGGATCCGGTGCTCGATCCGAGTCCGGCGGTCGGCGGGTCGATGTACTGGGCCTGTCCCCCGTCGCGGTACGGCGAGATCACCATCCGCCGAGCCAGGGCGTTGGCCACCCGGCTGCCGTGGTCGAGACGAACGAGGTGGAGGCACAGGTCGAGCCCGGCACACTCCCCGGCGGAGGTGAAGATCTGCCCGTCCTGGGTGTAGAGCACGTTCGGGTCCAGATCCACCGTCGGCCAGCGCCGGGTGAGCTCGTCTGCGTGCATCCAGTGCGTCGTCGCTCTCCGGCCGTCCAGCAGACCGGCCGCCGCGAGCGTGAACGCGCCCGTGCAGATCGAGGCGATCCTGGCCCCGCGCGCGTGGGCGGCGCGCAGCGCCTCGAGCAGCTCTGACGGCGGATCACCCTGGAGGTCGGCGCAGGCGGGCACGATCACCGTGTCGGCCGTCTCGAGCTCCTCGAGCCCGCGCCCGTCGGGCAGGGCCAGGCCTTCGGCCGTGCGTACGCCGGCGCCCCCTGCGGCGCAGAGCACCACGTCGTACCACGGCACCGGGAAGTCCTGTCGGGTCCGGCCGAACACCTCGCACGCCACCGCGGCCTCGAAGATCGGGACGTTGTCGGTGATCGGTACGACGATCCGGTGTGCCGCTGGCATGGCGTGAATCTATCATCATGTGGCGTTCCCGCCACTGCCGCACCGTCAGCCCGGCCGGAAGCATGGAGGACATGACAGAGCGCGACAGCACCCCCGGCGACCGGCCTCTGCTCGCCTACGCAGCCCTCGTCGTGGTCTACCTGGTCTGGGGCTCGACGTACCTCGCGATCCGCGTGGGCGTGCGCGACCTGCCCCCGCTGACCATGGCGGGGCTTCGCTACCTGAGTGCCGGGCTGCTCCTGTATCCGCTCGCCCTCCGCACCGGCGGACCGGCCCTGCAGCGGACCGACCGACCGGGACGTCGACAGTGGCTGGGTGCCGCGGTGGTCGGCGGGCTCCTCCTGGTGATCGGCAACGGCGGCCTCAGCATCGCCGAGCAGTCCCTCGACTCCGGGCTCGCGGCGGTGCTCGTGGCCACGGTCCCGCTCTGGATGCTCCTCTTCGCGTGGCCGATCGACGGCGTACGCCCCACCCGCCGAGCGCTTGCTGCACTGGCGCTCGGACTGGTCGGCGTCGCCGTCCTGGTCGGCGCCGGCTCGGGAGCGGGCCAGGTGACCGGCGTCCTGGTGGTGCTCGGCGCCGCGTGCGCGTGGGGTCTGGGGTCGGTCCTCGCGGGCCACCTGCTCCTGCCGCGTCGAGCCCTGGTCGCAGCGGCGATCGAGATGGTCGCCGCCGGGGTGATGCTCCTCGTCATCGCCGGAGTCCATGGCGATGCCACACGTGTCGGGTGGTCCGAGGTCTCAGCCGAGGGCTGGCTCGCACTCCTCTACCTGATCGGACCGGGGTCGGTGCTCGCCTTCACCGCCTACGGCTACGCCCTCGCCCACCTGCCGCTGTCCACGGTCTCGACGTACGCCTACGTCAACCCGGTCGTGGCCGTCGTCCTCGGCGTGGCCCTCCTCGGGGAGGCTCTCACCACCTCCGAGGTGGTCGGCACCGTCCTGATCGTCGCCTCCGTCGTGGTCACGCTCCGTCGGCGGCGCCCGACGCCGGATGCGCGAGAGCTCGCGCCGCTGCCCGCCCACGACGTCCCGGCACGTGGGTAGATGTCGTGCGCCCTCGGGTCGCTGCCAGGATGAGCCCGTGGCTGTGACCTCCGAGGACCCGCTGAACGCGCCCATGCCGGACCTCGATCTCTCCGCCCTCGCCGACTCGCTGTCGGTCCTGTGGGGTCTGGAGGGCGACCTCGTCGCAGTGCACGGGGAGCGCGACCGCAACTTCCGGGTCGACGCCGGGACGGGTCGCTACCTGCTGAAGGTGCACAACCCGGCCGACGACGAGACGGTGCTGGATCTGCAGGACTCCGCACTCCGGCACATCCGCGAGGTCGACCCCGACCTTCCTGTGCCCGCCGTGGTTCCCACTGCCGATGGGCGCCCTTGCGCAAGGCTCATCGGCAGGGATGGCCGGCCATCCTTCGCGCGGGTGATGACGTGGCTCGAGGGTCACCACCCCGACCCGGCGGAGCTCGACGCCTCCCGCGCCTACGACTGGGGGCGTGCGTCGGCACGGCTCGGACGCGCTCTGCGCGGCTTCGTGCACCCGGGGTGCTCCTACCCGATCGCCTGGGACCTGAGGCGACTTCCCGCGCTACGGACGTGGCTCTCGGCGGTCGACGCCGACCGTCGTCCGGCCATCGAGAGGGTGCTCGACCGCTTCGAACGGCGGGTTGCCGGGCGGCTGCCCGGCCTGCGCGCCCAGGTCGTTCACAACGACCTGGCGCCGACGAACGTGCTCGTCGACGACGAGTGGACCCTCACCGGCGTCACCGACTTCGGAGACATGACGCACACAGCGCTGGTCTGCGACCTGGCGGTGGCTGCCGCCGACCTGGTGGCGAGTCGCACCGACGGCATGGCCCTGGTCGCCGACGTGGTCGCCGGGTACCACTCCATCACTCCCCTGGAGCCGGGCGAGGCGGAGCTGGTCGCCGATCTCGTCGCCGGGCGCTACGCGGCGTCGGTGCTGATCACCGCCGGCCGGGCACGCGACCAGGGTTGGGCACCCGAGATCGACGACGAGGCCTTCGCACGGCTCGAGGCGATGCTCGAGGCGGATCTCGACGTACTGACCGCTCGGTTCGCCGCTCCTGCGGAGGCGCCCTCGGCACGGGCTCGCCCCGCGGCGCCCTTGCCGCAACGCCGTACCGAGGACCTCCTCGCTGCCCGCGCGCGCACCATGGGTGCCCTCGAGCTCAGCTACCAGAAGCCGATCCACCTCGTCGCCGGACATGGCGTGTACCTCGAAGCGGCGGACGGCCGGCGGTATCTCGACGCGTACAACAACGTGCCGGTGCTGGGTCACAGCCACCCGGCGGTGGTCGAGGCGGTGAGTGCGCAGCTCGGCACCCTGAACACCAACAGCAGGTATCTCCAGCAGGTCGCAGTCGAGCTCGCGGAGCGGCTGCTCGCGACGCTGCCGGAGCGGTTCGAGCGGGTACTCCTGGTGAACTCGGGCAGTGAGGCCAACGACCTCGCCTGGCGGATCGCTCGACACGCCACGGGCGCGGGTGGCGGCATCGCCACCCGGTTCGCCTACCACGGCATCACCGAGGCAGCCTTCGCGTTCTCGCCCGAAGGCTGGGGCAAGGTGCCGGGACCTGACTTCATGCGCCTCGTCGATCCTCCTCCCGGAGCAGTCAGCAACGTCGCGTCGGCGGTGCGCAGCCTGGCGGACGACGGGCCCGGAGTCGCCGCGATGCTGGTGGACGGCGTGTTCACCAGCGACGGGATCCGCGGCCCTGCCCATGACTGGACGACCGAGGCCGCCGCCGCCGTCCACGCCGGCGGCGGGCTGTACGTCGCGGACGAGGTGCAGGCCGGCCACGGTCGCACCGGTGGATCGCTGTGGAGCTTCCTGACGGGGAACGTGCCCGCCGACCTGGTGACGCTGGGCAAGCCGATGGGCAACGGCTACCCCGTCGCGGCCGTCATCGGCCCGGGCGAGCTGATCGACCCCTTCATCGAGGACACCGACTACTTCAGCACCTTCGGGGGCGGCTCCGTGGCCTGCGCCGCCGCTCTCGCCGTACTGAAGGCGGTCGACGAGGAAGGGATCCTCGACCGGGTCTCGTCCGTTGGGGCGGACCTGCTCGGCCGCCTTCACGACCTGGCCGGCGGAACCCCCTGCGTCTCCGGGGTGCGCGGCTGGGGTCTGGCGATCGGTGTCGACGTCGTGGATCCCACGACAGGTCACCCCGATCCCGTACGTGCGCGACGCGTCGTGGACCAGGTCCGGGACCGGGGCGTGCTCATCGGGACCACGGGACCGGACGGCGCGACCCTCAAGATCCGGCCGCCGCTGGTCTTCGGGCCCGAGGACGTGCAGGTGCTGGTCAACGCTCTCGAACCCGCGCTCAACTGACCGTGCCCGTGGGTCACGCTCAGGGAAGGGCGTGGAGGTCGCCGCTCCGCGCGAGGGCGCGCAGGTGCGCCAGGGCTCGGTCGGCAACCGGGTTGTCGCCCGCCCTGGAGGCGAGGTCGACCAAGGCCCACAGGTCGGCGGCGCGGGCGAGGTCGAGCGCCTCCGCCGGCGTGCCTGCGCGGCGCTCGCACCACGCGGCGAGCACCGCTTCGACGTACGGCGGGTGGCGGTCGAAGCGGAGCAGGTTGCCCAGGTCGGTGAACGGATGCCCGGCGTGGGCGAACTCCCAGTCGAGGACGCCGGTCACCTCGAGGGAGCCCGGGTCGACCAGGAGGTTCTTGGGATTCAGGTCGGAGTGGACCAGGCACGTCCGGCCCACCGTGTCGAGCAGGTCCTGCGCCCGCGAGGCCACGACACGCAGCCCTGCCAGCAGGGAGACGTCCCAGCCCAGCGCAAGGCTGTGAGCGTCGACGAACTCGGGAAGCCCGTCGGCATCGGGGAACGGCCGGATCACCAGATCGGCGTCGACGAACCTGCCGGCCCGCACCATGGGCATACCGGCCAGGTCGGCGGCGAGGGAGCCGAGCCGCGATCCGAGGACGGTCAGCTCGTCGTCGTCGAGGGTCGGCAGCAGGAGGTCGCCGCGCTCTCCGGGGAGGTACGTCGTGACCAGCAGCCCGGGCTGGTCCGCGGCGGCGACCCCACGCCGTACCTCCAGGACGTCGGGCACCGGCACCAGCCCTCGCACCAGTCCCAGCACGGCCGCGTCGACCTCGGGGCCGGCGTCGTCGCGCTGGCCCGGACGGTAGATCCGCACCACCGACCGCTCTCCCCCGACCTCGGCGAGGAACGTCTGGCCGGACCAGCCACCGGCCAGGGGCGTCAGGTCGGAGAGGTCCACGGCCCCACGCTGCCACAGCCTCGGTGTCCCGAACTCCCGACCCCGCGCGCTGTCGCGCCTACACTCGCCGTGCTGACTACCTCAGGACCGAGGACCACATGCTGAAGATCGTCGCCGTCTCGATGCTGCTCGTGGCCGCTCCTCTCGCGGTGGCGACAGCCCCGAGCGCAGCCGCCGCGCCCGCCCATACCCTGCACGTCTCCGGCGTCGGCGTCCGACATGTACCCGACGTACGACGGGGCGGTCCGCCGCTATGCGGCCACCACCACCGAGAGCACGTTCCCCAGCGACGCGACCGACAACACCTCCAACCACGGTGCCTCGATCACCGTGGCTGCGACCACATCCGATCCCGGCGGCACGGTGCTGGTCGACGGTGTCCCGATCACCGGCGGGCAGACCACCCTCACCGGGCTCGACGCCGGCGACGAGATCTCGGTGACGTACGTCGACTCCGCCGGGCGTGAGGCCGACTCTGTGTTCGTGCTACCGGCCGACTTCCCCACGCTGACCGCGACTATCAAGAAGCCCGGCATCACGCCGGGCCTGGTGGGCGTCACTCTCAGCCAGTTCACGGCCAACGGGTGGCCGCTGTTCGACACCGTCCTCGACGAGAACGGCGTTCCCACCTGGGTTCGCGCGAGCCACGACGGGGCGCTCGACCTGAAGCGTCAACCCAACGGCAACTTCAGCGAAGCACGCCCGAACGGAACCCCTGCAGCCGGTTCCGACATCGTCGAGATGAACTCGCGCTTCGAGGTGGTGGCGACCCATCACACCGTCGACCTCGGCAACACGGACTCGCACGACTCGATCCTCGAGCCAGACGGTTCGGAGGTTCTCCTCGCCTACGTTCCCAACGGAGGCACGGGCAAGATCGACTCGGTGATCCAGGAGGTCGACCCGCAGGGGAAAGTGACGTTCCAGTGGGACACGCGCGCCCTGGTCGGGGAATCTGTCGCTCCGGCCAGCAACCCTGACTACGCCCACATCAACTCGGTGCAGATCGTCGACGGCGGTCAAGACTTCCTGGCCTCGTTCCGTCATCTGTCCTCGGTGCTGCTCATCGCTCGGCAGGCACATGACGGTCTCCAGCCCGGTGACATCGTCTGGAAGCTCGGAGGGCGTGACAGCTCGTTCACGTTCCCCGACGATCCGCTCGGAGGGCCCTGCGCGCAGCACTACGCCAGCATGCTGCCCAACGGCGACATCATGATGTTCGACAACGGCTCGGTCACGGGGTTCACCGCTTTCTGTGTCGACCCCCTCAACCCGTTGGGACCCGTTCATGAGCGCCCCCAGTCACGCATGGTCATCTATCACCTGGACCAGTTGGCCGGCACCGCGACGCTGGTCCGTTCCTATGGGCCGCCGACCTGGTTCGGATTCTTCATGGGATCGGCCCAGTACATGCCCAGCACCGGCAACGTGCTCGTGGGGTGGGCTTCAGCGGTCCAGGGCCACGCCGTCGCCACCGAGCTCGCACCCGACAACACCCCGGTGTGGGAACTCACCGCCGATGTGAGCAGCAACGCTCGGCCTTACTTTTCGTACCGGTCGCTGAAGTTCGACGCCCCGGACACGATCAAGCCGATCGTCAACCTGGCGACGCCTGCGGAAGGGGCGTCGTACGCCTTCGGCCAACAGGTGAGTGCTGCGTTCTCCTGCACCGACACCGGCGGATCGACCCTTCAGACGTGCGGGTCCGTGCTGCCCGGCACTGCTCTCGACACCACCACGCCGGGCCCGCACACGTTCACGGTCACCGCGACGGACGGAAACGGCAACCAGACCACGGTCACCCGCAGCTACAGCGTCGGTCCCGCCCCGGTCGTCGTCACCCCGGTCGTCCACCGCCCGGATGTCTCGGTCCGGACGCCGGGCGGGACCTGGCTCGGGACCGGGATCTTCGGCCCGACCTCCACCCAGACCACCACCCGCACCGTCGGGGCGGTCCGCGCGGTCACCGTGCCGTTCCGGCTGACCAACCGCGGCAATGCTGCGGACCGATGCCTGGTCCGAGGAACGGCGAGCAGCAAGGCGGCAACGGTCACGTACCGTTTCGGCCCACGCGACGTCACTCGACGGGTGGTGGCCGGGACCTGGCAGGCACCGGCCCTCCAGCCGGGCGCGCGACAGACCCTCCGTGCCCGTATCCATGTCGAGGCGAAGGCCCACCACCACACCAAGCGGACGTTCGCGATCAGCTGTTCGGCCTCGACCCTGAGAGACACGGCGGCTGTCCGGATCACTGTCCGGTGACGGGTGTGGGAGGTCGTAGCCTCACCTCGTGACCGACCACCTGCCCCAACGCGTCCGCGTCGAGCGCCGATCGGTCGACGAGGCTGAGTCGCGGCGGGCCAACGGCCCCGACTGGGACCGGTACGCCGACGAGTACCAGGCCACGCACGGGGACTTCCTGGGCGACACCGGTTTCGTGTGGGGTCCCGAGGGACTCACCGAGAACGAGGCCGGCGTCCTCGGTGACGTCGCGGGCAAGGACGTGCTCGAGGTCGGCTCGGGAGCCGGCCAGTGCTCGCGGTGGGTGCGCGTGCACGGCGGCCGCTCCTTCGGGCTGGACCTCTCCGCACGGCAGCTGCAGCACTCACGGCGGCTCGACGAGGAGACCGGTCTCGCGGTCCCGTCGGTTCGCGGTACCGCCACCGCACTACCGTTCGCCGACGGCTCGTTCGACGTGGTCTTCTGCTCGTTCGGCGCACTCCAGTTCGTCGCCGACCTCGACGTCGCCGTCGCCGAGACCGCCCGCGTCCTGCGGCCAGGCGGCCGCTTCGCCTTCTCGATCACGCACCCGACCCGATGGAGCTTCCCCGACGACCCGTCCGAGGTAGGGCTCACCGCCGCCACGTCGTACTGGGACCGCACGCCGTACGTCGAGGTGGACGACGACACCGGTCGCGTCGCCTACGTCGAGCACCACCGCACCCTGGGCGACTGGGTCTCGGTGCTGGCCGCGCACGGCTTCCGGATCGTGCGGCTGCTCGAGCCGGAGTGGCCCGAGGACCACGACCGGGTCTGGGGAGGCTGGTCGCGCACCCGCGGGCGGATCACCCCCGGTACGGCGATTTTCGCCGCCGACCTGGGCTGAGCCGGAGCCTCTCCCCGACCTACGTCCCGGCCGTCGCGGGCTGCGGCTCTGCCGGCTCCGAGGGGGTGTCGCGGCGCCGACGGTGGCGGAGCAGGAGCAGGACCCCGGCCACGAGGCAGATCAGACCCACGACCAGGCCCACGATCGGAAGAATCTTCGTGAACAGCTTCAGCTGGGCGCCGCCCGTCTTGGCGTCGTCGACGTTGGACTTGATGGTGGCGTCGGTGTACGCCGCGGTGAGGTCGATGGCGGTGTCACCACCGTTCTTGACGGTGCGCTTGTCGTGGAGCTGCTGGTTGATGATCTTCCCGGTGACCGCGTCGATCGTGTAGATCTCGTCGAGGTTGTAGATGCCGTCGATGTTGTTGCCGAGGTCGATCGGCTGGTCGGTGATCACCTGGTGGTACTGCTTGCACTCCAGGCCCTGGACCTTGGTGGTGCCGACATAGGTCGCGTCGGTCGCCTGCTTGCTCACGTCGTCCCAGACCTTGTAGGTCTGGGCCTTGGGGTAGAACGGCCACTTGTTGACCAGGCCCTGGACCGGCGGGGTGTTCGTGACGTACTTCGGGTCGTCGATCGCTTCGGCGGTGTGCCGGTCGGCGGCGAAGTTGAGCTTGGTGTCACTGATCAACCGCGGATCGCTCTTCGGCAGGCAGTCCGCGGGGTTGCCCACGTCTTGGTTGACGCAGGTCGCGGTCACGAAGACCACGACCGTCGCGTCGGACTTGCTGTGGTCGACCTGGGTGATGTTGGTGATCGCGACCTGCACGTGGCTCGTCTTCCCAGTTTTCGGGTTGAGCAGGTCGGCCGGGCCGCTGAGATGTGTGCGCTGGTAGCTGTTGAGCGGAATCCGCTCGATGGCATGCCTTGGCCCAGAACTGGGCGACCCCCGCCGTGACGAGGAAGAAAGCCGCCCAGGAACAGCAGTAACCAGGCAGGCCACACCCTTTTCATGACGCCACCCTTCGTAGCTCAGAACGCCCTGCGGTGGTGGGACGATAGCAGTTACCCACGAGTCACGTAGGCAGGACGCGAGGCGATGAGCGACGAGGAGCCGGCGGTCAGGACAGCGGCAACTGCTGAGCCCTATGGCATACTCCGCGGCGTGTCGACCGGCGTGTTGTCCCGCCGGGAGTCCACCCGGCGCCGAGCACAGCCGGTCGTCGGCCTGGGGCTCGCTCTCGTGGTCGTGCAGCTGGCCTTCCGCGCGTGGGCCGTCTGGGGCTCGTGGTTCCAGTTCGACGACGTCGCGTTCATCACCCGGGTGCTGCACCAGCCCTGGAGCTGGTCCCTGGTCGCCCAGGGGTACGGCGGACACCTGATGCCGGGAGGCCTGACCCTCACCTGGCTCTTCACCAGGATCGACCCGCTCGGCTTCCACGCCTACGCCGCGACCCTGGTCGCCCTCCAGGCGCTCGCCGACCTCGGGTTCCTCGTCCTGCTGATCTCCCTGTTCGGCAGGCGGCTCGGGGTGCTGGTGCCACTGAGCCTCTACCTGTTCAGTGCCCTGACGTTCCCGGCCTTCGTGTGGTGGGCGGCCGGCGTGAACCAGCTGTTCCTGCAGATCGCCCTCGCCTGGGGCCTGCTGGCTCACCTCCGCTACCTGCGCACCGGACGGTTCCGCTGGATCGTGGTGACCGCGCTGGTCGTGGTCGGCTGCCTGCTCTTCTACGAGAAGGTGCTGCTCACCTACGTCGCGATCGCGTGGCTCACACTCGCCTACTTCCTGCCGGGCTCGCTCTGGCAGCGGCTCACGGCGCTCTTCACCCGGCATTGGCGTGCCCTCGGGGTACACGGCGCGCTGGTGGCGGCGTACCTCGTGTGGTACCTCACGGCGGCGCGCGGCACCGCTGGTGCGGGCGCGGGTGCGGATGGGCTCTCTGCCGCTGGCGGGCAACGTCGCGGGCAAGGCCTGGCTGCCCGGCGTGGTGGGCGGCCCGTTGAGGTGGGAGGTCCTGACGGGGCCCTTCCAGCTGGTCGACACACCGACCCCGGTGCTCCCGGTCGCCCTGCTCGTCGTCTCGCTGGTCGTCGGGGCCATCGCCAGGACCTACCGGCGGTCCTGGCGTGCCTGGATCCTCCCGGCCGCCTTCGTGCTCATCGACATCGGCCTGCTGCAGAGTGCCCGCGCCGGCGCCGTCGGGCCGGTATCGGGTCTCGAGCTGCGCTACATCACCGAGCTGGGTCTGGTGACGCCACTGGCCCTGGCCGCGGCGTGCCTTCCTGTCGTGGGCGCTCCCGAGCAGGTCGAGCCGCGGGGCGTCCACCGGTTCCTCGACGACCGTGAGCTGGTCGCGCTGGCGACCGCGCTGGTCTGCGTCCTCGGGGTGTACTCGACCTTCCGTTACGCCGAGCACTGGCGCGGCTCCACCCAGTCGCGGGAGTTCTTCGCCAACGCCGACCGCAGCCTCGGGTCGGAGCGGGACCCGAGCCTGCTGGCGAACGTGTCGGTGCCCCAGTACCTGATGTGGGGCTACGACTATCCCCACAACACCACTCGCTACGTCCTGGGCATGTTCGACCACCGGATGACGTTCCCGGACACCAGCGTCGACCACCTCAACGTGATCTCCGACGACGGGACCGTCGTGCCGGCCCAGATCACGCCGCTGATCACGACGAGCCGGCCGCGCGAAGGGCGTTGCCTGGCCCGGGTCACCTCCTCGGGCTCGGTGGACCTCCCGCTGACCGGCCCCGTCCACGGCACCGGCGCCTGGGCAAGGATGTCCTACCTCGCCCACCGTCCCACGGACCTCCAGGTGACCACCGGCGGACAGACCCGCACCGTCCAGCTCGGACCCGGGTTCCGCAACGTGTTCCTCCAGATGAACGGCGACTTCGACCACGTCACCCTGTCTCGTGCCGACGCGGGCGGCGGCTCTCTCTGCATCGGCGACCTCGCGGTCGGCTTCGCAGTGCCCGTCGCGACCCAGTCCGGAACGCCGTGACCACCGCCCCGGACCCGTCCCGCGAGCATCGTGGCTACCCCGGGCTGAACGCCATCCGCGCCGCCGGAGCGCTGATGGTGCTGACCACGCACACCGCGTTCGACACCGGTCAGGTTCCGAGAGGGTGGACCGGCGCTGTCCTCGCGCGGATGGACTTCGGCGTCGCGCTCTTCTTCGTGCTCTCCGGGTTCCTGCTCGGCCGGCCGTTCCTGCTGCGGGGCGCACGCGGGCTCCCGGCACCCGCGCTCACGGCGTACTTCTGGAAGCGGGCCCTTCGGATCCTTCCCTTGTACTGGGTCGTCGTGCTCGCCACCTTGATCTTCGAACCGGACAACGGCTACGTGACGCCCATGATGTGGGTCCGGAACTTCACGCTCACTCAGCTGTACCACCCTGACTTCCTTCCTCAGGGGCTCACCCAGATGTGGAGCCTGGCCACCGAGGCGGCGTTCTACGTCCTCCTGCCGTTCCTGTGTGCACTGCTGCTGGGCCGCGCCACCCGGCGGCGGCGCTCCCTGCCGGTGGTGCGCGTCTACGCACTCCTGGGTCTGGTCAGCGTCGGCGGCCTCGTCTGGCAGGCCACCGTCGCCACGGTTCCGGGGGCGCGGGGCCACTTCGCACAGTGGCTCCCCGGCTACCTGCCGTGGTTCTGCGTGGGCCTGGCCCTGGCCACATCGAGCGTGCTGGAGCAGGTGGGCAGCCGAGTCACCCCGGTCCGGTGGTGCCAGTCCTTGGCCCGCGACCCGCTCGGGTGCTGGGTGGCTGCGGCCCTGGTCTTCGGGCTCGCCTGCACGCCGCTGGCAGGGCCGCGCACCCTGGTCACCCCGACCGGGTGGGAGGCCGGCTGCAAATGCGTGCTGTACGCCGTCAGCAGCGGGCTGGTGGTCCTCCCGCTGGTCTTCGGCCACCTGCAGGAGCACCCGATCCGGCGCTGGTGCAACCAGCGCGTGCCGTTCTTCCTCGGGGAGATCTCCTACGGCGTGTTCTGCCTCCATCTACTGGTGCTGAATGCGGTGCTGCGACAGGCGCAGTTCGGGATCTTCGGGGGACACTTCGTGGCGGTGTGGACGCTCACGGCGGCTCTGAGCATCGCGTTGGCCACAGTGACCTACTACACGATCGAGCGCCCGTGCCTGCGACTCAAGACCTGGCCGCGCTCCGGCCGCTCCGAGAGGGACGAGCACCAACAGGTCGCGGTCTGACTCTCGGTTCGCGCCGCTCAACCGGTGCGGCGAAGCCGAGTGCAGCGACCAGCAGGAGCTGGACGAGCCACGTGGTCTCGAGCTGGTCAGGCAGGGACCGCGCGGTGACGGCCCCAGCGACGACCGCGCAGGCAGCAGCGAGGACCCATGCATGGGGACGAACCCACGGCAGCGAGCGCGCCGCGACGGCGACGATCGCCACCAGGGCCCCGCACCAACCGGCGAGCAGACCGCCCGCAAGCGTGAGCACCACCAGGCCCGTCCACGCGGGCAGCGCGCGGGCCACGGAGCTGGTAGCCCGAGCTGCGGGCCGACGACGAAGCAGGGCAGACGCCACCACCAGAAGGACCCCGATCGTGCCGAGCGCGAGACCCGCGACGTACCAGGGTTGCGGGACGAAGGTCAGGTGGACTACCCCGTGCGCGCCGGCGGGCAGCCACCAGCCCTGACGCCAGCCGTCCACCACCTGAGGTGTCAGGGTGTGCCCAGCCAGGGTGGCGCGCCAGCCATCGTTGGCGTTCTGGGAGACGACCAGCAGCCGGGGCGCCGCAGCGGCGGGTACAACGATCGACCGGTGACGGTCGCCCCACGTCGGGGTCGCCAGCTGCGTGGGAGGTGGCGGCGTGGACTGCTGGGCTGTCAGGCCGACGTGGTCGACCGCGATGATGTCGTTGGGGGGCGCCGACACGCTGATCAGACCAGAGGGCAGCTGGACCGTCGCGGTGCACGGCAAGAGCCGGACGTGGCCCAGCCCGTGCCTCGGTCCGAGGTGAGTCAGGTATCTGGTCTGCACCAGGTCCGACGCGACCCGGAGCGTGGGCCCCTCACCGCACTCGCTGGCGAGCTGGTGACCCACGAGGTCGACCCAGGACTGGCCCCGCGGCCCACGCAGGTCGAACGAACCCACGCCCACCGGCAGGGCGGTACGGACCCCGCCGACGTCGGTGAAGCCGGCGTCGTGCGCGACGACGCTGATCACCACGGAGCGCGTCCTCAACGTCGGGAAGACGCCCAGGCCGTTGACGTCCAACGCGACTCTGCGTACCTCGCCCCCTCCACGGATCACGACGCGGCGGGCCGGGACGGCTGGTGCCGCCGGGGAGAGTGCGAGCGAGACCAGGGAGAGCTGGTGCGGGCGGTGCCAGCGGACGCTGATCCGCGGTGTCGTCGCGTTGGTCGCCCAGGTGGTGGCGGCGTCCCCGTCGACCAGGGCGAGAGGTCCCCCGCGGGGGTCGCGGGTGGTCGGCGGCGACGCGCGCAGCGCGAACGGCAGCTGCGGCAGGAGCGCCCGGTTCACGGCTCGTGAGCTGCGCCAGGATCCGGACAGGGAAACGCCGAAGTCTCCCGCCACCGGAAGTCGGAAGACCCGTTCCAGGCTCAGACCGTCGTCACCGAGCCGGGCCTGGTCGTCGCGGCAGACCACGCTTCCGCGCACTCGGACGCACGGGCCGACACCCGGGTCCCTCGTCAACGAGATCGTGGTGACCGCGTGGCCGGGCGGTGGGTCGGGCAGCCGGAGAGACCGATGGGCGCGCACCCCGGGGATCCTCACCTCCGCGAGCCCGAACCCGGCCGGGGATGACGGGTCCTGCGCGGTCGCGGTGACCCGGAGGCTGTCCACCGGCCCCCAGCCGGTGTCGACCCTGACCCACCCGCCACCTTCGGGAGCAGCCACCGACGTACGACGAGACCCGTCCGAGAGCTCCAGTCGGGTGACCCCCGACCCGGCTGGCAACCGCAGAGCCACCTGGTCGACCACCGTGCCGGGCAGGAGATCCACCTGCCACCACTGGCCCTCGGCCGGTGGGCCCACCGCCGAGCGCCAAGCCGTGTCGAGGGATCCGTCCAGCGCCGCCCCCGGCGCGGAGCCTCGGTCGAGCGGAGGCAAGGAGTCCACCCAGGCGCGGGAGGAGCTGGCCGTGACGTCCCGGATCCCGGTCCACTCAACCGTGGACTCCCAGCGACCCTGGTCCGGCACCATCACCCGCTCGTGGACCGGACGCTTCAGCAGGTACTCCTGGTGTGCAGTCATCGTTGCAGAGGACATCCCCCGCACCGCCGCGAAGTCCTCCTCACGTCGCCGCAGACCGTCGCTGAGGGCGACCCCGAGGTCACTGGCGTCGGCGGTGTCGTCGCCCAGGACGGTCGGCAGCACCTGTCCCGTCGCCTGGACGGAGCCGGGTGCGCCCGTGGTCATCGCCACGTCGGCGCGCGGCACCGTGAAGGCCCGCGAGGTCGGGTCGGTGACGTCGTACACCTGCACGGCGGGATAGGCGCCGGACACCCCACCGGCGACCGCCACGCGCTCGCCCGTGGGCAGCGTCAGAGTCGGAGGGGAGCCGATCAAAGGCCCGAACCCGGCGGCCGGCGTCAGCCCTGGCGAGTGGTTCAGGACGTAGTGCAGCGTTGCGGGGTCGGGTGCACCGGTCAGCGTGGGGTTGAGGTCGTTGCGGACCACCAGCCGACCGATCCCGTTCGCCGCCAAGAGGTGCGCGAGCTGGGGGCCGGGCATCGAGGACTCGAGCAGCTCGGTCACCCGGTCGAGGAGCACCACGCTGCCGGGCTGGGCGAGTGGGATCGAGTTCCGCGCGGCCCACGGCGTATCCAGCAGGGGCTGCAGCACGTCGTCGCGCGGCGAGCCCCACAGGTACTGGCCGAACGCAGACGCCGGGACCACCAGCGTCGTGCTCTGCCGGTCCGTGCGGTCGAGGTAGGCGGCCGCCTGCCGCCAGTAGTCGGGGATCCCCGCCATCGCACCCGCCGGAGCGACTTCATCGTGCGACCACGGCGTGACGGTGGCCAGGAGCGCCAGAACCGCAACCGCTATCGGCATGGCGCGCGCGACCTGCGTCCGCCAGGCGACACGTGACGGCGCGAGCGCCGCCAGTGCGTGTGCCATCCCGAGTGCCAGCGGGAGGCGCACCAAGTTGTCGAACTTGTGCAGGTTCCGTAGCGGCGCCAGGGCACCGTCCAGCCAGGCCTGACGGGTGTCGTGGAACCAGCCGGCGCCGGTACCTGTGTAGCCGAAGGACACGGCCAGCACTCCCAGCAGCAGGCCCAGGAACAGGAAGCGGCGGTGCGGGTTGTCCGGACGGGCGAGACCCGCGAGCCCCAGGCCGACCAGGACCAGAGCGTCAAAGAACAGGACCGGGCTCGTCGCCAGGTCGTGTCCCGCCGCATAGGTGGCGGGATCGACCAGCGTGACCCAGTTGGACGTACCCCCGAGCACGTCCACGAGCGAGGTCGGCAGCGTCGTCGCCGAAGCCGACTCGATGTAGTCGAGGAACGGGAAGCTGTAGGCGCCCAGGAGCACGAGCGGCACCAGCCACCACAACGTGGCGAGCACCGTGGACAGCGTCCACCACCCGAAGAAGACAGCGACCCGCCCACCACGCCGGGTGACGAGCCAGCACAGGCTGAGGGGCAGGATCGCCAGCACAGCGGCCGCGTTGACCCCGCCGGCCGCGGCCACCACGAGACCTGCCGCCGCAGCCCACCGCCGTTCGGACCCGCCCGTGGTGCCACGCACCACGCACCAGAGCAGCCACGGGGCGAGCGCCGAGGGCCACAGCTCCACGCTCGAGGCGCCGATGATGGTGGTGGCGTGGACGCTCAGCGTGTAGGCGAACGCGGCGAAGACCTGGGTCAGCGGGTTGCCGAGGTCGAGGGTGCGGGCGACTCGCAGCACGCCGTAGAAGGCCACGCAGAGCAGGAGGGTCCACCAGAGCCGCTGGATCACCCAGGCGTCGAGGTGTGCGAGATCCCCGAGCAGGAAGAACGGTCCCATCGGGAACAGGTAGCCGTAAGCCTGGTTCTGGATCTGCCCGAAGGCCGCCGAGCCATCCCACATCTGCAGGGACTTCGCCAGGAACCCACCCGGATCCACCACGAGGTCGAGCTTCGTGTCCGCGACGATGCGGTTGGGCGCCTGGATGAAGGTCATCAGGGCCAGTAGCAGACCGTAGATTGCCAACCACAAAGGCGTGACCGCCCGGGCCGTCCCCTGCCGTGGTGCGGTCAACGCTTCCTCACCACGATGAGGAGGTTCCAGGTCGTCAGCTCGCGCAGTGCCGGGACGCGGACGCTGCCGCGCGCCCAGCGCGGGTGGTAGCGCGGGATGGTGTCCAACACCTCACCGTGCTGCTGGGTCCGTGCCCACCGAAGGCCGTCGCGGACCAGGACCGGGTACAGGGACTCGCCGTACCTGTTCTTGGGCTCGCGTCCGTGCCGTCGCAGGTAGCGGGTACGGGCATAGCGCCCCCCGATGTAGTGCCACGGCGCGGTCTCGTGGCCCCCCCAAGGACCCCACCACACGGTGTAGGAGATGAAGGCGATGCCGCCGGACCGGGTCACCCTCAACATCTCGTCAGCCATGTCCCACGGTCGCGGTACGTGCTCCAGGACGTTGGAGGAGTAGCAGACGTCGACGCTACCGTCACCGAACGGGAGCCGCATGCCGTCGCCGATGACGGTTCCCGGACCGATCTCGCCGGCATCGGAGAGCTCTCCGACGTCGGCGTCCAGGGCCCAGTACGTCGCGCCGGCGCGCTCGAACGCGGTGCGGAAGTAGCCCGGTCCGCCACCCACATCGAGGACGACGGCGGGGTCCAGCGAGGTGTACCCGGACAGCTGGCCGACGGAGTCGTCGGCGAGCGCGGAGTAGAAGCGTCGGGGGTCGTCCTGCTCGTGACGGAAGTCGGCGAACAGCTTCACAGAACGTCGCATGCCGGGCCGCCACGGCGGGCGCGAACTCCCCGCGGCACACATGGCGTGGACTGTACTGGACCATGGGTGGTTACTCTCGCCCCGTGCCTGACGAGAGCGAGGAGCTGACGGGCCGCCAGGTCGTCTTCCTGAGCTGGCGGGACTCGGGCAACCCGGAGGCGGGTGGCGCGGAGCATTTCCTCGACGAGATGGTCGCCGGGCTAGTGGCCCGAGGGTCACAGGTGACGGTCTTCTCGGCGGCCTATCCCGGCGCTCCCGAGGACGAGGAGCTCGACGGGGTGCGCTACGTCCGGCGTGGCACGAAGCTGTCGGTCTACCTGCAGGGGATGCGGTACCTCCGCGCCGGACGGCTCGGACGTCCCGACGTGGTGGTGGACGTGCAGAACGGGCTGCCCTTCTTCGCCCCACTCGTCACGCGGGCGCCCGTCGTGGTGCTGGTCCACCACGTCCATCGCGAGCAGTGGCCGATCGTCTATCCGGGGCTGACCGGTCGGGTGGGCTGGTGGCTGGAGAACCGCGTGGCCCCGCGGCTGTACCGCGGACGTCAGTACGTCACGGTCTCCCGCGCCACCCGCCAGGAGCTGATGCATCAGCGCATCGACGGTGGGTGCGTGGCGGTGGTGCACAACGGCACCGCTCCCGTGACGAACGTCGCGGTCACCCGCGCGCCGTACCCGATGCTGTGCGTGCTGTGCCGGCTGGTCCCCCACAAGCAGGTCGAGCACGCCATCGACACCGTCCTGGCCCTGCGCGATGAGTTTCCGGAGCTCCGTCTCCATGTCATAGGTGACGGCTGGTGGCGGGGGCATCTCCATGAGTACGTCGACGAACGCTCGGCGGGCGACTCGGTCGTCTTCGAGGGTCACGTCTCCGAGCCGCGCAAGCAGGAGCTGCTCGAGCGCGCCTGGCTGATGCTCCTCCCGTCGGTCAAGGAGGGGTGGGGGCTGGTGGTCGGCGAGGCAGGGCAGCACTCGACGCCGACCATCGCCTACGCCAGCGCAGGTGGGACCCGGGAGTCCATCCTCGACGGCGTCTCAGGGCTCCTGGTCTCCGACGAGGCGGAGATGATCGCCGAGACGCGCCGGCTGCTAGCCGATCCCGTGGCCCTGGACGTGCTGAGCCGCGGAGCCCGCGAGCACAGCGACGGGTTCGACTGGGAGCAGTCGCGAGCAGCCTTCGCCGGGGTCGTGCGCGGAGCGCTCCGAGGCGAGATCGTCACCGCCAGCCTGTGACGGCGAGCCGAGAACCTACTGGGTCGAGCCGTAGGGGATGTTGGCGCTCACGTCGCCGGGGTTGCTGGACGGCGAGTTGACGCCGTGAGTGACGATCCCCACGATCGTCACGGCCGCGATGGCGCCACCGACGACGGCGGCCACGATCGACCCGATCATGCGTTCACCCAGCTTCCGGTCCTGTCGAGACGTCCTCCCTGGACGTGCCGGTGGTCACCCTACAGGTCAGTGGTCACGTCCATGCAATCTTCTCCGACGCGCGTTGCTCACCGCCTGGCGGACCGTCAGCAGCAGCCCGCCCACCAGCGCGGCCGCGTAGACGGCCCAGGCGACCGTCATCGCCGCAATCTTCGCGGCGGAGGTATCGCGAGGGGTGGCAGCCCCGCGCAGTCGCTCCACCACCAGGTCGCGATGCACGGAGACCGGCACGGCGTCCAGCACCGGTGCTGGACCGCCGCCCGCGTCCGGCTCCACCACCACGGACTGGACCCCGAGGGCCAGGAGTGCCCGGGTGCGGTCGCTCGGTGTAGCGAGGGCGAGCGCGGCCCGGGCTTTCGGCACCCGGGGGTCCTCCCCCGGCACGATCCGGCCGTTGATCAGGAGGCTGTCGTCGGAGAGGTAGTTCTGCGGCAGGTAGCGCCCGATCGGGTCGAGGACCGTCCGGCGGTGGTTCCACACCGGTGCCCGGTACGCCGAGAGCGGCAGCACCAGCACGTCGCCCCCGGAGAGGCCACCGGCCGCGCGGGCCGATGCCCACGAGGCGGGGTAGTGGGCGGGGCGGAGGGCGCCCGAGAGCCCCCACGCTGCGTCGTACAGGAGGAGGACCGGGAGGAGGGCGCAGACGGCGGCCAGCAACCGTCGTAGCTCGACGTCGGCTCGGGCCAGGCGGTCGGCGAGGACCTCGACGCCGACCGCGGGCATCCCGGCGTACACCGGCAGGCAGAGGGCGAGGGTGCGGGTGCCGTCGCGGAGCAGGCCGCCGCCCGGCACGTGGCCGGCCAGCCAGTCGAAGGGGCCGGGCAGCATCCAGGTCACCAGCGCGATCGCGAAGCCCAGGACCCAGAGCACGAGCAGCCGCGGGGAGTCGCCGCGGCGCCACCAACGGCGCGCGCCGGCCGCGGCGAGCCCGAGCAGCAGGGCCAGCGTGATCCAGGACAGGAACGTCGTGCGCGAGCCGGGGACGACCTGCGCGTTCCAGATGCCACCGAGCCCGAGGGCGGCCAGCGGTGCCGGCAGGCTGCCTTCTCCGTGCAGCGCGAAGACCGAGGCGGCGCCGGTGGTGGCGGAGCCCGAGTGCAGCAGACCGGCCACCAGCCAGGGCGCGTTGCCGGCCAGTGCGCAGGCGACCAGTCCGACGCGGCCACGCCGACCTGCCGGCCAGCCGCTGACCAGCAGGGTGATCGCCGAAACCGCGCCCGCGGACGCGCTGAGGCTGCCGAGGGCCATCAACCACCAGGCCTCCACCGGCACCCGTCCGGTACGACGGGTGGCCCGGCCGGCGAGAACCAGCCAGGGCATCACGCCGTACCCCACGAGCACGGTCCAGTGCCCGATCGCCAGTCGCTCCGCCGTGAACGGGTTCCACACCGCCAGCGTCACGGCCGTCAGGCGAGCCGCCGTCGATCCGCCCACGAGCCGGGAGACGCCGACCCCGGCGAGGACCAGTGGGGTGAGGAGCGCGATCTTCTGCAGGAGCTGGGCGGGCACCGCGTTGTCGACCACCGCGACCACGGCGTCGGACGGGACGGCCCGCGGGAGCGCCGTACCGAGGCCGAGGAAGTCGCCGCGTAGCGCCAGGTGCGGCACCCAGACCATGTCGTAGCTGAGCACGTAGCCGGGCCCCAGAGCGGGACCGAGCAGCAGCATGGCCAGCAGCACCGCCCAGGCGACGGGGAGGAACCGCAGGCTTCTGGACATGCGTCAGAGCGGGAGGCGCCGGAAGAGAGGCCTGGGCACGTGCCGCAGCCCGGACATCACGCCGCGCATCAGCGAGGGCACCCACACCAGGTCGGAGCGCGCAGCCACGCCCCGCACCACGGCCTCGGCCACCTGGTCGGCGGTCACCGACAGGGGCGCCGCGTCGCGACCCTCCGTCATCCGGGTGTGGACGAAGCCTGGCCGGACCACGAGCACCTGCCCGCCGTGCTCGCGCAGCGCCTCGCCGAGCCCGAGGAAGAAGCCGTCCATGCCCGCCTTCGAGGAGCCGTAGACGAAGTTCGAGCGGCGCACGCGCTCCCCCGCCACCGACGACAGGGCGACGATGGTGCCGTGGCCCTGGCGCCGGATCACGTCCGCGAGGGACACGCCGACACTGACGGCCGCGGTGTAGTTGACCTGGGCGAGGTGGACTGCCGCCGCGTGGTCGGTCCAGGCCTCCTCCTCGTCGCCCAGCACCCCGAACGCCACCAGCGCCACGTCGATGTCGCGTCGCGCGGCGATCCCCTCGATCAGAGCGGGGTGCGTGTCGGTGGCCTCCGCCTCGAAGTCACAGACCTCCACCTCGAAGCCCGCCGCTCGCAGGCCGGCGGCGGCCTCGTCGCGTCGTACGCCGGGCCGGGCCGCGAGCGTGACCACCGGGAGAGCGTCCGACCAGGCGCGCGCCACGGCTAGCGCGATCTCGCTGGTGCCGCCCAGGAGCAGCAGGGACTGCGGCCGGCCGAGTGCATCGATCATGGATCCATCCCCAGGGTCACAGCCCGAGACGTCGGGCCAGGTCGGAGGCGAGGATACGGCCCGGGTCGACGCGGTCACGCACCCGCGCGAACTCCTCGGCGCGGGGATACATCGCTGCGAACGACCGGGCGGACAACCGGGCGTCCTTGGCCAGGTAGATCCGGCCCCCGACCTCGGCCACCAGGGTGTCGAGGTCGTCGAGCACCGAGCCCAGCCCCGGCCGGGCCGGGAGGTCGAGCGCCAGTGTCCATCCCGCGATCGGGAACGACAGCAGGCCGTCGTTGGCCGGGCCGAACCTCTTGAGCACCGCCAGGAACGACGCGTGGCCGCCGGCCGCGAGCCGCCGTACCGCCTCGTGCACGACCGCGCCGGCACCGTCGGGCACGACCAGCTGGTACTGCACGAAGCCGGACGGCCCGTAGAGCCGGTTCCAGTCCCGCACCCCGTCGAGGGGATGGAAGAACGTCGCCAGGCTCTGGAGCTCGTCCTCACGGTGCCGGGGCGCCTTGCGGTACCAGGCGGCGTTGAAGGCGCGCACGGTCGGCCGCGACACCAGCCCGTTCGGGACGCCGGCGGGTGCTCCGATCCGCGGGTCCCCCGGCAGCGGGTACGGCGTGCGCGCACGCCGCGGGTCGAGCTCGTCGAGCCGGGCGTGCTCCCCACGGGAGAGCACCGAGCGGCCGAGGGCCCGGCCGGACGACACCGTGTCCACCCAGGCCACCGAGTAGCTCCAGTCGGCGTCGGTGTCCTGCATCGCGCTCATCAGGGCGTCGAGACTGCCGAAGCGCTCGGTGTCGACCCGCATCCACCCGGTCTCCACCGCGACGGTGCACAGCGTCGCGGAGACGATGACCCCCGTCAGCCCCATCCCGCCGAGGGTGGCCCAGAACAGCTCCGGGATCGTCGGTCGGGCTGATCGTGTGGGTCTGACCGTCGGCGGTGACCAGGTCCGCGGAGACGACGTTGGCCCCGAAGGTGCCCACGCGGTGGTGGCTCTTGCCGTGGACGTCGCAGGCGATCGCGCCACCGACGGTGACGTAGCGGGTGCCAGGTGTCACCGGGAGGAACCGCCCGCGAGGCAGCAGGAAGCGCATCAGGTCGTGCAGCGAGGTCCCGCCGGAGGCGACGACGTGGTCACCGTCCATTCGGATCGCGCCCGGGAGTGGGAGCAGGACCTCTCCCCCGGCGTTCTGGGCGGCGTCGCCGTAGGAGCGCCCGAGGCCTCGGGCGACCACACCACGAGGTCCGGCGGTGCGGAGCACCTCCGACACCTGTTCGGCACCGACGGACACGGTCGTCGACAGCACCGGGGCGGTGCGCCCCCACCCGTGCAGGGCGCGTCGCTCACGCACCGAGGACCCCGATGCTCACCAGCACGAACCAGCAGGCGCCGATCGCCTGCAGCCCTCGGTCGCCGAGGATGATGTCCTCCGGCTCGGCCGCCCGACCGGCGTCGATGTCCACGGCGTATCGAAGCAGCCCGAGCACGAACGGGATGATCGAGATCGACTGCCAGGGGATGCCGCTGTCGTTCTGCTCGAAGGCCCACAGGCAGTACGCCGTGGCCGTGGAGGTCGCCGCCACGCTCCACACGAAGCGCAGGTAGGTGTCGGTGTAGCGGACCAGCGAGCGACGGGTGCCCGCCTCGCTGCCCAGGGTGTGCAGCTCCGAGTAGCGCTTCCCGGCCACCATGAACAGCGACCCGAAGCCCGCCACCATCAAGAAGAAACCAGAGAGCGGCAGGTCGGCCGCCAGCCCTCCGGAGACCGCGCGCATCAGGAACCCGACCGAGACCACGGCCAGGTCGAGGACGGGCTCGTGCTTGAGCCAGAGCGAGTAGGCGACCTGTACCGCCACGTAGGTGAGCAGAAGGAGACCGAGACCCGTGTTCACCGCCGTACCGGCGGCCAGCGCGGCCACCGCGAGCACGATCGCGACCACGACGGCCGTCCGGACCGACAGCTCGCCGGCGGCGATCGGGCGCAGCCGTTTGCGTGGGTGCAACCGGTCGGACTCGACGTCGATGATGTCGTTGAAGACGTAGACGGCGCCGGACAGGGCGCAGAACGCCACGAACGCGACCAGCGTCTGCCACCACACCGGTGACTCGAACAGCTTGCCGGCGGCCAGTGGCGCGGCCACCACGAGCAGATTCTTGGTCCACTGCCGCGGGCGCAGGGACCGCACGACGGCCGTGGTCACGCGCCGGAGTCTAGGGCGTCGGTCGGGTGGGGTCCGGCTGCGCTGCGAGTCGGCCGCGCGATTTACCTACGCCGTCACCCGCTGGTTACGCTGCCAGCCGTGACGGCGAGGGAGAGGCTGCGGGTGTTCAGCCGCAGCAGCAGCTCGATGGCGGTGTCCATCAGCATCGCCAATCTCGCCACCTACGGCTTCACCGTGCTGGCCGCGCGGATCCTCGGCCCGCACGAGTACGGCGCGGTCGCGGCCCTGATGGCAGCCCTGCTGGTCACCAGCGTCCTGCCTCTGGGGCTGCAGGCCACCGGTGCCCGGCGGATCTCGGCGGAGCCGGAGCACCGGGCCGAGATCGAGCACGAGGTTCTCCGGGTCGGCTGGCTCTCGGCCACCGTGCTCTGCGTCGTACTCCTGGCGTTGTCACCCCTGCTCGAGCACGTGCTGCGACTGGACGGCGTGCTGCCTGTCGCGCTCGTGGCGCTCACCACGGTGCCGCTCACGCTGATGGGCGCGCAGTCCGGGGTGCTGCAGGGCGAGCGCCGGTGGCGGCCGCTGTCGGCCATCTACCTGGCGCTGGGCATCCCGCGGCTCGTGATCGGGGTCGCATTCATCCTCTGGCGGCCGACCCAGACGATGGCGATGGTCGGGATCACGATCGCGGCGCTGGCCCCGGCGGTCGTCGGCTGGCTGGCGCTGCGCAACCGGCAACGGGCGAGCGGACCGCGGCCCGCCCCCGGCCCGGAGCGGCGCCACCCGACCCGCGAAATCCTGCGCGAGACGGCGCACAACTCGCAGGCCCTGCTGGCCTTCTTCGCGCTCTCGAACACCGACGTCGTGGTCGCACGGCACTCGCTGGACAACCACCTCGCCGGCATCTACGCAGCGGGGCTCATCTTGACCAAGGCGATGATGTTCCTCCCCCAGTTCGTCGTCGTGGTGGCCTTTCCCGACATGGCCACCGTGGAGAACCGTCGACCCGCCCTCCTCAAGAGCATCGCGCTCGTGGCCGGCCTCGGCGTCGTGGGCATCGCCGGCGCCTACTTGTTCCAGGGCCTGGCCCTGGTGTTCGTCGGGGGCTCCGCCTACTCGCAGATCGCCGACCAGCTGTGGCTCTTCGCCGTGCTCGGCACCGTGCTCTCGATGCTCCAGCTCCTGGTGTACGCCGTACTGGCTCGGGGTGGCTGGCGCCCGGTGCTGCTGGTCTGGCTGACGTTCATCGCCGTGGTCGTCCTCGGGCTGCGGACCTCCTCGGTCACCGGACTGCTCTCCGTCGTGCTGACCTGCGACACCCTGCTGCTCGTCGCCCTGCTGCTCACCGACGTCAGGAAGCCGCGCACCGCCGACGAGACCGTCGGCGACCTGCCGAGGCCAGCCGCTACGTCCTGAGCGCTGTCGCTTCGCACTGGGCCGGGTCTCGACACGCCGGTCGCGACCTCGCAACCTCGGACGCGCGGCTCGCTCGACCACCGACAGCGAGGGCACGCAGTCGCTTCGCTCACGATCCCCTCTGGTCTCGACACGCCGGTCGCGACCTCGCAAGCTCGGTCGCGCGGCTTGCTCGACCACCGACAGCGAGGGCACGCAGTCGCTTCGCTCCTGCGTCCCTCGCTAATGAGCCGCGTCGTGCCAGCTGCGGCCGGTGCCGACGGAGACGTCGAGAGGTACGGCGAGGTCGGCGGCGGCACCCATCTCACGGCGTACGACCTCCTCGAGGGCGTCGCGCTCGCCCGGCGCGACCTCGAAGACGAGCTCGTCGTGCACCTGGAGCAGCATCCGTGAGGCCAGGCCGGCCTTGCGGACCGCGGCGTCGACGTGGAGCATCGCGATCTTGATCAGGTCGGCGGCCGAGCCCTGGATCGGCGCGTTGAGCGCCATCCGCTCGGCCATCTCGCGGCGCTGGCGGTTGTCGCTGGTGAGGTCGGGCAGGTAGCGGCGCCGACCCCAGAGGGTCTCGGTGAAGCCGGTCCGGCGTGCCTCGTCGACGACACCACCGAGGTAGTCGCGGACGCCGCCGAAGGTCTCGAAGTACTCGTCCATCAGCCCGCGCGCCTCGCCGGGGTCGATGCGCAGCTGCGCGCCGAGGCCGAACGCGGACAGGCCGTAGGCGAGGCCGTAGTTCATCGCCTTGATCTTGGCGCGCTGCCCGGGCGTCACCTCGTCCGCGGGGACGCCGAAGACGCGCGAGGCCGTGATCGAGTGGAAGTCCTGGCCGGACTTGAACGCCTCGATCAGCAGGGCGTCCTCGGAGAGGTGGGCCATGATCCGCATCTCGATCTGGCTGTAGTCGGCGGTCAGCAGGCAGTCGAAGCCCTTGCCCACCACGAACCCCTCACGGATCCGGCGACCCTCCTCGGTGCGGATCGGGATGTTCTGCAGGTTGGGGTCGGTGCTCGACAGCCGCCCGGTGGCCGCGATGGTCTGGTTGAACGTGGTGTGGATGCGGCCGTCGGACTGCACGGTCTTGAGCAGACCCTCGATGGTCTGCCGCAGCCGGCTCACGTCACGGTGCCGCAGCAGCGCCATCAGGAAGGGGTGCTCGGTCTTCTCGTAGAGCACCTGCAGCGCATCGGCGTCGGTGGTGTAGCCGGTCTTGGTGCGCTTGGTCTTGGGCATCGCGAGCTCGTCGAAGAGCACCACCTGGAGCTGCTTGGGCGAGCCGAGGTTGATCTCCTTGCCGATCACCCGGAACGCCTCGCCGGCCGCATCGCGCACCTCGCTGGCGAAGTGGGCCTCGAGCGTCTCGAGGTGGTCGGTGTCCACAGCGATGCCGGTCTGCTCCATCACCGCCAGCAGGTCGACCAGCGGGAGCTCGACGTCGGCGAGCAGGGCGGTGCCGCCGGTCTGCTCGATCTCGCCGTCGAGGGTGTCGGCCAGGTCGAGGACCGCCCGCGCGTGGAGCATCGCGGTGTCGGCGGCGTCACCGCCGCCCTCGAGCCCCTCGAGGCTGAGCTGCTCCTCGTCGTTCGAGCCCTGCTTCAGCTCCCGCTTGAGGTAGCGCAGGGTGAGGTCGGCGAGGTCGTAGGAGCGCTGGTCGGGGCGCACGAGGTACGCCGCGAGCGCGGTGTCGCTGACCAGCCCGTGCAGCGGCCAGTCGCGAGCCGCGAGCGCGAGCATCGGGCCCTTGGCGTCGTGGAGCACCTTGGCCCGGTCCGGCTCGCCCAGCCAGGTCATCAGGGCGGCGTCGTCCTCGGGGGTGATCTCGGTGACGTCCACCCAGGCGGCCTGGCCGTCGGCCGCGGCGAGCGCGACGCCGCGCACCTCGCCGGTGCCGGCGCCCCACGAGCCCTGCACGGTGACGCCGGTGCGCGTCTGCGGGCCGGCGTGGGTGTCGAGCCACCCGTTCACCTCACCGGCGCCCAGCCGCGCGCCGTCGAGGACGAAGCCCGACTCGTCGATGAGCGTCGCGTCCTGCACGTCCCACGACTCGAGCAGCCGGTCGCGGAGCACCCGGAACTCCAGGGAGTCGAAGAGGGTGTGGACCAGGTCGCGGTCCCACGACTGGGCCTCGAGGTCGGCCGGTGTGAGCTCGAGGTCGAGGTCGCGGACCAGCGCGTTGAGCCGCCGGTTGCGCAGCACGTCGCCGAGGTGCTCGCGCAGCGCCTCGCCCTTCTTGCCGGTGATCTTGTCGGCGTGGGTGATCACGTTGTCGAGGCCGTCGTACTCGTTGATCCAGCGGGCGGCGAAGCCGGGACCGACACCGGGCACGCCGGGGAGGTTGTCGGAGGTCTCGCCCACGATCGCCGCGAGCTCGGGGTAGCGGTGGGGCGGTACGCCGTACTTCGCCTCGACCGCCTCGGGCGTCATCCGGGCCAGCTCGGAGACGCCGCGCATCGGGTAGAGGACCGTGGAGTGCTCGGTGACCAGCTGGAGCGAGTCGCGGTCGCCGGTGAGGATCAGCACCTCCATGTCCTCGGCCAGGGCCTCGGTGACGAGGGTCGCGATGATGTCGTCGGCCTCGTAGCCCTCCTTGGACAGGTGGCGGATCCGGAGCGCGTCGAGCACCTCGTTGATCAAGGGCAGCTGGCTGGAGAACTCGTCGGGCGTCTTGTTGCGCTTCGCCTTGTACTCGGAGTACTCGGCGAGCCGGAAGGTCTGCCGGGACTTGTCGAACGCCACACCGATGTGGGTCGGCTGCTCGTCGCGCAGCACGTTGATCAGCATCGAGGTGAAGCCGAAGACGGCGTTGGTGTGCTGGCCCGTGGTGGTCGAGAAGTTCTCCACCGGGAGCGCGAAGAAGGCGCGGTAGGCGATGGAGTGGCCGTCGAGCAGAAGCAGCCGCGGCCGGGAGGTGGTCTCTGCCGTGGTCTGGGTCAAGGGGGCAGCGTCGGGCACCCACCGACTCTATCCACTGCCACCGACAGCCAGCCGAGCCGCCGGCGGCCTCAGCGGATCCGGTCCCGGCCCGCCTCGGTGATCACGCGGTCCGACCGGTCGGTGACCAGCAGCTTCGGCTCCTGGGTGTACAGCGCGGCCAGCGCGGCCCGGTCCAGGCCGAACCGGCGCGCGAGCTGGTGCACCTCCAGCTTGTGGAGGCGCCCACCCGCCTCGGCGACGGCTTCCAGGACCGCCCGCACCGGGTCCGCCGGCTGATCGATGTCCGCGGCCTCGTTCCCCTGCCAGGTGCGCTTCGGGTAGCGGCGCAGGTACTCCTGCTCCAGCTCGAGCATCCGCCGGGTGTGGGTCTCGAACTGGGCCGCGCTGCCGTGCAGGAACATCCAGTTGCGGGTGTCGTGCAGCTGCTTGCCCTGGGTCTCCAGCTCGACGTCGGACAGGTCGGCAGCCGGCCGTCCGCTGCCCGGTACGTCGTTCACGACGCGCCGTCCAACCCGGCGTAGACCCGTCGCGCGTTGCCGCCCAGCACCGCGGCGGCGGTGTCGTCGTCCAGCCCGAGCGCGACGACGGCTCGGGCGTTCTCCGACGTGCTCGGCACGCCCGGCCAGTCGGTGCCGAAGATCCACCGCTGAGCCAGCCGGCCGAGGTCGAAGCGGGCGTAGTACGACGGCAGCCGCTTGGGCGGGAGTCCCGAGAGCTCGATCCAGACGTGCTCCTGCGACTGGGCGAGGAATGCCGCCTTGTCGTACCACCAGCCGCGTCCGCCGTGCGCCAGTACGACGTCGAGGGTCGGGAAGTCGCGGAGCACCGGCAGCAGGATCTCCGGGTCGGCCACCTCGTTCATCGAGCCGGGGAACGAGCTGGTGCCGCAGTGCACCACCAGCGGGACGCCACGCTCGACCAGCACCTGGTACGCCGGGTACAGCGACCGGTCGTCGCACCGGAAGCCACCGTGCACCGGATGCAGCTTCAGCGCCGCGGCGCCGTGGTCGAGCTGCCGCTCCAGCTCGTGCGCGATCGGGAAGTGCAGGTGCGGGTTGACGTTCGCGATCGGCCGGAACCGGGTCGGGTTGTGCTCGACGATCGGGAGCAGGTCCTCGAAACGCTGGATGCCGGTGGCCCGCGGGCTGTACTCGCACAGCAGCAGCGCGACGTCGACCCCCTGCTCCTCGAAGAGCGAGTCCAGCCGGGCGGGGCGCGGCACGCCGTCGCCGTCCCAGAGGTCCTCGAGGATGCCGCTCGGCCCGAAGTCGCGGGCCCACTGGATCCAGGCCGGCTTCAACGAGCCCAGGACAGGCACGTGGACGTGGGCGTCGATGAGCAGGTGACCGTCGAGCACGGCTCACACTCCTTCGACGAACGCCGTGTCGGCACCGAGGTCGCCCACCTTGCGGGCTCCGCCGGGGTCGCCGAGCGGCTCCGTGCGCCCGTCGAGGATCTCGACGAAGAAGGCCTGGTTGTCGGCGATGTACGCAGTCTCGGAGTCCGGCACGCGACGGTCCTGGAAGATCGCCTCCACCGGGCACACCGGTTCGCAGGCGCCGCAGTCGATGCACTCGCGAGGGTTGATGTAGCTCTTGCGCCGGCCTTCGTAGATGCAGTCGACCGGGCACTCCTCGACGCACGACTTGTCGTTGACGTCCACGCAGCCGCCGGCGATCACGTAGGGCACGGGGTCTCCTCTTGTGCGAGCGCCGACCGGACCTTGAAGCGCTGGAGCTTGCCGGTCGCCGTCTTCGGCAGGTCGCCGACGAACAGCACCCGGCGCGGCGCCTTGTAGTGGGCCATCCCGTCGCGGCACCAGGCGACGAGCTCCGCCTCGGTGACACCGTCGGCGACGACGACCGCCACCGGCTTGTCGATCCCGTGCTCGTCGGCCATCCCGACCACCGCCGCCTCCCGCACCAGCGGGTGCTCGATCAGCCGGCTCTCGACCTCGGCCGGTGACACCCAGATCCCGCCGGCCTTGAGCATGTCGGAGTTGCGGCCCAGGCAGGTGTAGTAGCCGTCGTCGTCACGCACGTAGGTGTCGCCGGTGACCAGCCACTCGCCCTGGAAGACCTGCCGGGTCGCGGCCGTACGACGCCAGTAGCCCAGGGCGATCGACTCACCGCGCACCTGCAGGGCGCCCGGCTCCCCCGGGCCGGCCTCGCGGCCGTCGTCGTCGCGCACCACCACGTCGTACCCCGGGACCGGCGTGCCGGTCGTGCCCGGACGGATGTCTCCGGGCCGGTTGGACAGGAAGATGTGCAGCGCCTCGGTCGAGCCGATGCCGTCGATGATGTCGACGCCGAAGCGGTCCTTGAACCGCCGCAGCATCGGGCCGGGCAGGGGCTCACCGGCCGAGGCCGCCAGTCGCACGGACGCGAACGCGTCGTCCGGCAGGTCGCTGGCGAGGAGCGCGCCGTAGAACGTCGGGACCGCGAAGAAGAGCGTCGGCCGGTCCGCGGCCAGCCGCTCCTGGGCCATCAACGGTGTCGGCCGGCGCGGGTCGAGCAGAGCCGTCGCCCCGACCGAGAGCGGGAAGAACACCGAGTTGCCGATCCCGTAGGCGAAGAACAGCTTGGCGATGGAGAACGTGACGTCGTCGGGCCGGATCCCCAGCACCTGCGCGCCGTACGTCTCGGCGACGTGACGGATGTTGGCGTGCCGGTGCATGGCCGCCTTGGGCAGCCCGGTGGTGCCGCTGGTGTAGAGCCACAGCGCCCAGGAGTCCTCGTCGGTCGGCACCGGGTCGCGCAGCGTCGTGTGGGCACGACCGGCGTCGAGGAAGTCGTCCCACGAGGTCAACGACACGGACGGCGGTACGGCGAGCGCGGCGTCGCCGGTGAGGACGACGTGCTCGACCTCCGGTGCAGCCGCGAGCGCCGCCTGCACCACCTCGGCCAGCTCGTGGCTGCACACCACCAGCCGGGCCCCGGAGTCGGCGAGCACGGCACCGAGCTCGGCGCTGGTCTGCATCGTCGAGACCGGCACGGCCACGACGCCGGCCCGGAAGGCGCCGAGGATCGCCGCCAGCATGGGCACGTCGTCGGTGCCGACGATCATCACCCGGTCGTCGCGGTGCAGGCCGAGGATCCGGTACGCCGCCGCCACGTCGCCGACCAGCTCGTCGAGCTCGGCGTAGGTCGCGGTGGTGGTGCCTCGGACCGCCGGGTGGTCGGCCCGGCCCTCCTCGAGGTGACGGCCGAGCAGGTACGTCGCGGCGTTGAACACGGTCATGGCTGCCTGCCTACACGCGGTGATGGTCGAAGGAGCCACGCTGTCCCGACCCGTAGCGGCGCAGTGCGCCCTCGGGACCGGAGGCGTTGGGCCGGATGAAGATCCAGTTCTGCCAGACCGAGAGGCGCCCGAAGATCTTGCTCTCCATCGTCTCCGGCCCGACGAAGCGGTGGTTGGCCTCCATGCCGGTGAGGGCGTCGGGCGACAGCGAGGCGCGCTCCTCGAGCGCGATCCGCACCTCGTCCTCGAAGTCGATGTCGTCGAGGGCCACCGTGACCAGGCCGAGGGCGTCGGCTGCCCGCGCGTCCAGGGCCTGCGACACCGCGCCGCGGGCAGCGTCCAGCGCGTCGTCGTGGCCCCAGAACCGGGAGGCCACGCGGCTCAGCCCGTTGGGCATCGGGTAGGCGCCGAAGTTCGCCTCGGTGAGGGTGATCGTGGCCGGCTCGGCGTCGGGGTCGACGTCCTCGTAGACGCCCTCCAGCAGGTACTGCCGGTCCGAGGCCAGGGCGAGCTCCAGGAGCAGGCCGGCGAAGCAGCTGCCCGGCTCGATCACGGCGACCAGGCTCCGACTGGTGACGTCGAGGCGCTTGAGCACCCGCTTCCAGAACAGCCGGACCTCGTCGACGAACCAGTCACCCGCCAGGGCGGTGAGCTGCTCGTCGTACGCCAGCACGAGGTCGGCGTCGCCGCGGGTGCGGAAGACCCAGGTGCCCAGCCCGGGCTCGTTGGTGCGCAGGTGCAGCACCAGGTCGTCCAGCTCACGGGCCAGCGCGAGCGGCCAGTAGTCGACGCCCGCCTCGAGCACCCCCGCGGCGTCGTCAGGGGGCGGCGTGGCCGGGCCGCGTACGTCGATGGCGACCTGCCGGGTGCTCCGGTCCAGCCGTGCAGTGAGGTAGGAGTACGCGACCTCGTCGTCGGTGACCGTGCGGTCGAGGTCGGTCAGGGTGACGCCTCGCTCCCCGCTGCGGCTCGACCTCGACGCGAGCTCGCGGGCGCGTTGCGTGATCGCCTCGTCCCAGCGCTGGCGCGGAGCCGAGGCGTCCACCAGGCCCCACTCCATCGCCGTACCCGCCCGGAAGCCCTCGGCCTTGGAGGCGAACAGGTCGGCGCGGTCCTTGCGCACGAAGCGCTTGTCCACGACCCGGGTCAGGCCACCGGTCCCCGGGATCACGCCCAGCAACGGCACCTCGGGCAGCGACACGGTCGAGGACCCATCGTCGACGAGCACGATCTCCTCGCAGGCCAGCGCCAGCTCGTAGCCGCCGCCCGCCGCCGTACCGTTGACGGCAGCCAGCCAGGTCTGATGGGAGCACTCGGTGGCGTCCTCGATCTCGTTGCGCGTCTCGTTGGTGAACTTGCAGAAGTTCACCTTCCAGGCATGGCTCGACTGCGCCAGCATCCGGATGTTGGCGCCGGCGCAGAACATCTTCTCCACGCCGCCGGTGAGGACGACCGCCGTGACCTCGGGGTGCTCGAACCGCAGCCGCTGCACGATGTCGTGCAGCTCGATGTCGACGCCGAGGTCGTAGGAGTTCATCTTCAGCTCGTAGCCCGGGACGATCCCGCCGTCCTCCGCGACCTGCAGCAGCACGGTGGCGACCGCACCGTCGTAGGTCACGCGCCAGTGCCGGTACCGGTCGGGAGAGGTCGCGAAGTCGACCATGGGCAGGTCGGTCGCGCGTTCGTCGACCACCGTCATCGAGACCTCCGGATCGGCGGGAGCACGACAAAACTACTACGCAGGCATCGAGATCCGTCAAGCGCTTGTAGACAAACCCGACGCGCCCGGTCAGGCTTCCACCGTGAGCCAGGAGCACGCCGACGTCCCCTTCGCGGGCCGCCGGCCCCGCCTGGGTACGGCGAGCGCCCGGTCGACGCTGCTGACGGTCCTCGGCGAGTTCGTCCACCCGCACGGCGAGGGGGTCTGGACGTCCACGCTCGTCGCCGCCCTCGCCGACCTCGACATCGAGGAGAAGTCGGCCCGCCAGGCGCTCACCCGGACCGCCGGGGAGGGGCTGCTGGGATCGAGTCGGCACGGTCGCCGGGTGCTGTGGGAGCTGACCCCTGCGGGCAAGGCACTGCTGGAGGAGGGCACGCAGCACATCTACGGCTTCATGCGCGACCCGCTGGCCTGGGACGGCCGATGGCTGGTGGTCAGCGTGGCGATCCCGGAGTCGCAGCGGCGGCTGCGGCACCGGCTACGCACTCGGCTGACCTGGCTCGGCCTGGGCACGCCCACCCCCGGGCTCTGGGTCTCCCCCGACGCCACCAAGGCGCCGCTGGTGCGGGAGGTGGTCGCCGACCTCGGGCTCGAGGACCGTGCGTTCGCCTGGGCGGGACCGGTCGCGGACACCGGGGACGAGCGCCTGCTCGTCGCCCAGGCGTGGGACCTCGATGACGTCGAGCGGCGCTACCTGGAGTTCCTCGAGGAGTTCGCCACTCGCGAGGCGCGCGACGACGGCGAGGCGTTCGTGGCGCAGGTCCAGCTGGTCGAGGCCTGGCGCCGGTTCCCGTTCCTCGACCCCGCACTGCCGCGCGAGCTGCTCGACCACGACTGGCCGGGACCGCGCGCCGCCGCGGCCTTCCACGACCGCCATCGGCGCTGGGAGCCCGGTGCGCAGCGGGCGTGGGCGTCGTTCGCGGCCTCGGGCGGGCCGCGACCCTGAGTCAGTAACGGTGCTCGTCCACGTCGACGTACCCGCCCTGCTCCTCGTGACCCGGAGCCTGACCACCAGGGTCGGTCGTGACGTCGTACGGCGTGACGCTCGCGCGCGGCGGCCGGGCCGGGGTCGCCGCCGTGCTGCCCACCCGCTTGCGCAGGTCGCCGTCCACCGGGCCGCGGAAGCCACGCACGACCAGCCAGTCGTGCACCAGGTCGCGCTGCTCGTGCTCGCGGATCGCGTTGTAGACGTAGTTGATGCCACGCGCCGCGGCCTCGTCCTCGAGCCGGGCCAGGACGAAGCTGCCGACGCCCTCGCCCTGACGGGACGGGTCGACCGCGAGCAGGATCTGGGCGTCGCCACCCCAGCCGATGTCGAGCCGGGCGTAGGCCAGGACCTCGCCCCCTTCGCGTACCGACCACCACTCCCCTGGCAGCGGCTCGCCGTTGCGGAAGGGGATCACGAACGCGCCGTCGGGGGCGCCGCCGATCACGCGCCGTTTGTCGGCGTCCCAGACCGGGTCGTCCTCGCGGACCCAGGAGAGCTCGGCCACGTCAGGCCAGCCCCTCCTCGGCCAGGTGCACGTAGTCGAACTCGACGGGCTGGTCGTTGATGCCTGACTTCGGTGGCGCGATCCAGCCCGCGAACTCGCCGTACTCGTACTCCGGCACCATCAGCGCCGCGACGTCGCGGCGGTCCTGGTCGTTGGGCAGCCACTGGTCGACAACGGCCGCCCAGGCGGCGTCGTCCAGCACCTCGCCCTCGGGGCTGACGTGGTGGGCGGCGTAGACGCCGACCTTGCGGTTGAACCCCTCGTGCGGCAGCAGGAGACGCTGCTCGAGACCGCGGTCCTCGAGCTCCTGGTTCCACCGGCGGACGCCGTTGTGGCAGTCGGCGACGTACTCGTCGCGCAGGTCGAGGTTCAGCGCCGACAGCACCGCGACGTCCTTCTCCCGGATCTCGCCGTCCTCGATGTAGCGCATCGTGCGGCTCGCCTCGAGCAGCTCGTGGTCGTCGTCGCGGCGGGTCTCCTGCCAGCGGCCCTTGAGCCCGGAGGAGTAGTAGTTGCCGGCGTTGGTGGACTGCTCGGAGCCGAACAGGTCCATCGAGACCGAGAACTGGAAGTTCAGGTACTTCTGGACGATGTCGAGCGGGATCACACCGGCGCCGAGCAGCTGGTCACGGTCGTCGGTGCCCAGCTCGTCCATGACCGCCGCGGTCCGCTCGACGATCCGCTGGACCCCGGTGGTGCCCACGAACATGTGGTGGGCCTCCTCCTTGAGCATGAACTCGCAGGTCCGCGCCAGCGGGTCGAACGCCGACTCCTTGAGCGTGCCCAGCTGGTACTTGCCGTCGCGGTCGGTGAAGTAGGTGAACATGAAGAACTGCAGCCAGTCCGTGGTCGCCTCGTTGAACGCCCCGAGGATCCGCGGGGAGTCGAGGTCGCCGGAGTTGCGCTTGAGCAGCTGCTCGGCCTCCTCGCGGCCCTCGCGGCCGAAGTAGGCATGCAGCAGGTAGACCATCGCCCACAGGTGCCGCCCCTCCTCGACGTTGACCTGGAACAGGTTGCGCAGGTCGTAGATCGACGGCGCGGTGTTGCCGAGGACGCGCTGCTGCTCCACCGACGCCGGCTCGGTGTCACCCTGGATCACGATCAGGCGCAGCAGGTCGGCGCGGTGCTCGCCGGGCACCTCCTGCCACACCGGCTTGCCTCGGTGCTTGCCGAAGGTGATCGTCTTGTCGGGGTCGGCCTCGGCCAGGAAGATCCCCCAGCGGTACTCCTCCATCGGCACGTGCGCGAAGTGCGCCCATCCGTCGCGGCCGACCGCGATCGCCGTACGCAGGTAGACGTCCTTGGTCGGCAGGGAGGGGCCGAGGGTCTTCCACCAGTCCAGGAACTTCGGCTGCCAGCCCTCGAGGGCGCGCTGGAGCCGCCGGTCGTCGGCGAGGCCGACGTTGTTGGGGATGCGTTCGGAGTAGTCGATCGTGCTCAGCGGACCGATCGGGCTGGGGGCGGGACCGGTGCGGGAGTCGGACGGCTGCTGGGTGGTCATCGTGACCCTCCCTGCTCGGGGACGGATAGGCGCGCTCCGTCTTTGTCTACACTCCCGTGGCGAACTTGCCAATGAGTTGTCGTACGTCGAGGTCGGCAAGAATGGCCGCGTGACCACCGAGCCCGTCCTCAGTCCCGACTTCACCGGCCCCTTCGTCGACCATCTCGGCCTGGTGCTGACCAGCGCCTCCGGCGACGAGGTCCGCGCCACCTGGACCGCCGACCCGAAGCTGCACCAGCCCTACGGCATCGTCCACGGCGGCGTCCACTGCTCCGTGGTCGAGACCCTCGCCAGCGTGGGGGCGGCCCTGTGGTTCGGCGACCGCGGGAAGGTCGTGGGGGTCAGCAACTCCACCGACTTCTACCGGGCCGTCCGCGACGGCGAGCTCACCTCGGTCGCCAGCCCCGTGCACCGCGGGCGGTCGCAGCAGGTGTGGATCGTCGAGACGCACGACGCGACCGACCGGCTCGTCGCTCGTGGACAGGTGCGGCTGCAGAACCTCGCTGCCGAGAACTGAGCCAGGGCTGAGCCCGCTGCTAGCGGCCGGCCACCGAACGTGAGCTCCGCTGGCTACGACGCGCCGCCAGTACCTGGGTGACCTGGCGGCCGGCGGACTGCCGCGACGAGAGCTTGGCCCGGACCGCACACGTGGTGGCGACCCGGAGCGTGGCCTGCGGGCCGAGTGCGAGCCGCGCCATGAACCGGTTGGCCTCGCGGGAGCCCGCATCGGCGGCCGTCGCGACGTACCCGATGCCGAGCTCCTCGGCCCAGGTGACGCCGCACTCGAGCAGCGCCTTGCCGATGCCGTGACGTCGGTGGGCCTGGACGACGCAGAGGTTGTGCACCTGTACGACGAGCTCGCTGTTCACCGGGGAGTACGGCGCGGCCTTGAGGAAGACGGCTCCCGCGAACACCCCGTCGTACTCGGCGACCACCAGACGTTCGCCCGGCCGGTCCACCAGCCGCTCGATAGCGGTCGCCACGTCGTTGAGCGGCTCGTCGGCCGCACCACGGCGCAGAAAGGGCGCCCACAGCTCAGTCAAGCGTTCGACATCGGCCAGAGTGGCTTCGCGCATGGACACCAAGGACCGACTCATCCGAGGACCTCCCGGGAGCAAAAGGAGCGACACCGTCCGGTCCCCCCGTAAGCGTCGCAGCAGCAGACTACGCTCAGACCCCCCGAGTTGTCCCAGGAGTCCCTTGATCATCGGTAGTGGCACCGCCGTCAACGTCGCCACGGTGCTCATCGGCTCCGCCATCGGCGTCCTCGCGGGCAACCGGCTCCCCGCGCGCACCCGTGACCTGGTGACCGACGCGCTCGGGCTGGTGACGCTCCTGATCGCGGCGCTGTCGGCGGTGGCCGTCACCGATCCCGCGCTTGCCGACGCCGTGGGCAGCCACGCTCCGCTGCTGATCGTGCTCGCCTCGCTGGTGCTCGGCGGCATCATCGGCTCCCTGCTCCGGCTCGAGCAGCGCGTGGAGTCGCTGGGCGGCTGGCTCCAGCAACGCCTGGCCGGCACGGCCGACTCGGTGGAGCGGGCGCGCTTCATCGAGGGCTTCGTGACCTCGTCTCTCGTCTTCTGCACCGGCCCGCTGACGATCCTCGGCTCGCTCTCCGACGGCCTGGGCCACGGCGCCGACCAGCTCTATCTCAAGGCGACCCTCGACGGGTTCGCGGCGATCGCCTTCGCGGCGTCGTTCGGCTGGGGCGTCGCCGCCAGCGCCCTGACGGTGCTCGTGGTCCAGGGCTCGATCACCGCGCTCGGAGCGGTGCTCGGCAACGTGCTCTCGGACGCCGGGCTGGCGGCCGTGACGGCCACCGGCGGGCTGATGCTGGTCGGGGTCGCCCTGCGCCTGCTCCGGATCCGCGAGATCGCGGTGGCGGACCTGCTGCCGGGGCTGGTGGTGGCCCCGCTGCTGGTGACCGCCGTGGCCGCCTTCCACTGACCGCTGTCGGATCCCTCACAGTGCCTGGCCGGAACAGGCCAGGGGTGGGGCCGGTTGGGCTGGACATGACCCCCACCACCACTGTCCGACACTCCGACACGTTCCGGATCGGCGGCGACCTCGAGGTCCACCGCCTCGGGTACGGCGCGATGCAGATCACCGGCGACGGCATCTGGGGTCCTCCGAAGGACCACCAGGGCGCCCTGGCCGTGCTCCGCGCCGCCGCCGAGGCCGGCGTCGACTTCATCGACACCGCCGACGCCTACGGCCCGTTCGTCAGCGAGCAGCTGATCGCCGAGGCGCTGCACCCCTACCCCACTGGTCTGGTCATCGCGACCAAGGCCGGCAACACCCGCACCGGACCCGGCGAGTGGATCCCGGTCGGCCGCCCGGCGTACCTCAAGCAGCAGGTCGAGCTCAGCCTGCGCCACCTCCAGGTCGACCGGATCGACCTGATCCAGCTGCACCGGGTCGACCCCGAGGTCCCGCTCGAGGACCAGGTCGGCGCGTTCGCCGAGCTCCAGGAGCAGGGCAAGGTCCGCCACATCGGTCTCTCCGAGGTCTCGGTCGCCGAGCTCGAGCAGGCGCGTGCTGTCACCGAGATCGCCAGCGTGCAGAACCTCTACAACCTGACGAACCGCCAGTCGCAGGACGTCCTCGACTACGCCACCCGCGAGAACATCGCGTTCATCCCGTGGTTCCCGATCGCCACCGGCGACCTGGCCGCGCCGGACAGCCCGGTGGCCGACATCGCCCGCGAGCTCGACGCTTCGCCGTCGCAGGTCGCACTGGCCTGGCTGCTGGCGATCTCTCCCGTCGTCCTGCCCATCCCGGGCACGAAGTCGGTCGACCACCTGCAGGAGAACCTCGGCGCGGCGACGCTCGAGCTCTCCGAGGAGGACGTGGCGCGGCTCACCGCGCTGGCCTGAGCCGGGTCCGGGACGTCTGAGTCGTCGTACGACGGCTCAGACGTCGCCGCCCAGGTACGCCGCCTTCACGGCGTCGTCGCCGGCGAGCTCGGCGCCGGTGCCGGACCGGACGATCTCGCCGGTCTCGAGGACGTGGGCCTGGTCGGCCCGTCGCAGCGCCTGGGCGGCGTTCTGCTCGACCAGCAGCACGGTGGTGCCCTGTTCGTTGATCTCGGCGATGATCGAGAAGATCTGCTTGATCAGCCGCGGCGCGAGGCCCATCGACGGCTCGTCGAGGAGGATCAGCCGCGGCCGCGCCATCAGCGCACGGCCGATCGCCAGCATCTGCTGCTCACCGCCGGACATCGTGCCGGCCGACTGGTTCACCCGCTCCTCCAGCCGCGGGAACAGCTGGAAGACGCGCTCGAGGTCCTCGCGGTACGCCGCGGTCTTGCGGTCCTTGCGGACGTAGGCGCCCATGTCGAGGTTCTCGCGCACCGACATGCCGGGGAAGCAGCCGCGACCCTCGGGCGCCTGGCTGATGCCCAGCTTGACCCGCTCGAACGACGGCAGGTGGGTGATGTCCTTGCCGTCGTACATCACCTTGCCCGCACGGACCTTACGCAGCCCGGAGAGGGTCTTGAGGGTGGTCGTCTTGCCGGCGCCGTTGGCACCGATCAGCGTCGTCACCTGGCCCTCCTCGACACTGAAGGTGATGTCGCGGATCGCCTCGATGTGGCCGTAGTTCACGCACAGCCCGTCGACCTCAAGAAGCATCTTCGTCGTCCACTCCCAGGTAGGCGGCGATGACCGCGGGGTTGTCGCGGATCTCGGCAGGCGGACCCTCGGCGATCTTGCGGCCGAACTCCAGCACCACGATCCGGTCGGTGACGCCCATGACCAGCCGCATGTCGTGCTCGATGAGGAGCACCGTGTAGCCCTGGTCGCGGACCTTGCGGATCAGCTCCATCAGCTTGGCCTTCTCAGCCGGGTTGAACCCGGCCGCCGGCTCGTCGAGGCAGAGCAGCTTCGGCTTGGTCGCCAGTGCGCGCGCGATCTCTAGACGCCGCTGGTCGCCGTACGACAGGTTGGCGGCGAGCTCGTCGGCGCGCCCGGAGACCCCGACGAACTTCAGCAGCGCGGCGGCGGCCTTCTCCGCCTCCGCCTCGGTGCGTCGGTGCAGCGGGGTGCGGAACAGGGCGTTCAGCAGACCGACCTTGCTCCGCGCGTCGGCCCCGACCATCACGTTCTCCAGAGCGGTCATCGACTTGAAGAGCCGGATGTTCTGGAAGGTACGGGCGATCCCGAGCTTGGTGATGTCGTGGCGCTTCCGCTTCGTCAGCGGAGAGCCGTCGAAGCGGATCTCCCCGCTGGTGGCCTGGTAGACGCCGGTCATCACGTTGAAGCAGGTGGTCTTGCCGGCACCGTTGGGCCCGATCAGCCCGAGGATCTCGCCCTCCTTGATGTCGAAGCTCACCTGATCGAGGGCGGTGACGCCGCCGAACCGGATGGTGACGTCGTCGAGCTCGAGGATCGCCTTGCGGCCGTCGGTGTCAGGCATCGAGACTCTCCCCCTCCAGCTGTTCGATCTCGGCTTCGGCCTGCATCACACGCCGGGTACGGCGGGGTGGCAGGAGGCCCTGAGGGCGGAAGGTGACGATCAGCATCAGGGACACGCCGAAGATCAGCAACCGCCAGTCGGCGAGCCCGCGGAACCGCTCGGGCAGGTAGGCGACCAGAGCACCGCCCACGATCGCGCCCCACCGGTTGCCGGCGCCGCCGATGATGACGGCGGCCACGAACAGCAGCGAGTAGAGCAGCAGGAAGCTGTTGGGGGCGATGAAACCGCCCTGACCCGCGGCCAGCATCGAGCCGGCCAGGCCGCCGATGGCGGCACCGAGCGCGAAGGCGAGCAGCTTGTAGCGGAACGTCGGCACGCCCATCAGCTCCGCGGCGTCCTCGTCCTCGCGGGTGGCCTCCCAGGCGCGACCGACCCGGCTCTCCTTGATCAGGAAGTCGGCGAGCAGCACGACCAGCAGGACGGTCAGCAGGAGCCAGTAGTACGGCACCGCGTCGAGCACCCCGAAGACCAGGAACGGCGTCTTGTTGCCGCTGTCGACCAGGGGTGTCAGCCCGTGCCACACGAGGTGGGGGATCTGGAACAGCCCGTCCTGGTCCGTGCCGATCTTGTCAGGTCCGATGTTGGGCGGCGACGGGATGTCCTTGATGCCGGCCGAGGCGCCCAGCCAGGTGGTGTTGAGGATCGTGATCCGGATGATCTCGCCGAACCCGAGGGTGACGATGGCCAGGTAGTCACCGCGCACCCGCAGTGTCGGCGCGCCCAGGATCACGCCGAAGATCATCGTGACACCGATCGCGACCGGAACCACCAGCAGGAACGGCCAGCTCGCGTGCTGGGAGGTCAGGACCCCCGTCGTGTAGGCGCCTGTGGCGTAGAACCCGACGTAGCCGAGGTCGAGCAGCCCGGCGTACCCGATCACGATGTTCAGGCCGACTGCGACCAGGGCGTAGGAGGCCATGGCCGTCAGCACGCCCCCGAAGTCGGAGTCAGGGGTCGTCACCAGCGGCGGCTGCAGGATGGGGAGGGCGTAGGCCAGGATGATGCCGCCCACGATCATGATCAGCCGCGCCGACCGCGTACGCAGCCACGGAAGCTGGATCCGCGTCGGCGGCGGGAGCCGACGACCCCTCGAGGGCGTCTCCGCGGCGCTCATGCCCGCGCCTTGGCGAGGGACTCACCGAGGATGCCGGTGGGCCGGACGAGCAGGATCACGATCAGGAGCACGAAGGCGACGACGTCCTGCCATTGGGGGCCGAACAACGCCGACCCCCAGTTCTGAGCGACGCCGAGCACCAGCCCTCCCAGCAGGGCACCACGGAGGTTGCCGATGCCGCCCATGACGGCCGCGGTGAACGCTTTGACGCCGATCAGGAACCCGGCGTCCTGCCGGGTGGTCCCGATCCGGACCATGTAGAGAGTGGCTGCCGCGCCGGCCATCACGCCGCCGATGAGGAACGTCGCCTGGATGATCCGGGTGGAGTTGACGCCCATCAGGGCGGCGGACTCCGGATCCTGGGCGACCGCTCGGATACCGCGCCCGAGCCTGGTCCGGCGCACGAAGGTGTCGAGGACGACCATCATCAGCAGCGCCGCACCGATGACGAGCAGGTCGACGTCGGTCACCTTGTAGTTGACGATGGTGAACAAGCCGCGCGGGTTGATCGTGATCGGGCTGGAGTAGGTGTTGCGGGCCTGCGCGACGTAGTCGGCCAGCGCGTGGTCGGCGTTGAACCAACCCGCGATCCGGTCACGGAGGCCCATGATCTCGGCCAGGGAGAACGACATGCCGATCGCCGAGATCAAGATGATCAGCTTCGGAGCACCGCGTTTCATCAGGGGGCGGTAGGCCAGGCGTTCGACCAGCAAGGCGATCGCCCCCGACACCAGCATGGCTGCGATCAGCGCTATCGCCAGGATGCCCAGCGTGGCTCCGAGGCCCTGGGTGGTCGAGGTGGTGCCGTGGATGAGCACCACGACCCAGGCCACGGCGAAGGTCCCGAACATGAAGACCTCGGAGTGGGCGAAGTTGATCAGCTGCAGGACGCCGTACACCATCGTGTAGCCGAGCGCGACCAAGCCGTAGACAGCACCCAGGGCCAGACCGGTGATGGTCAGCTGGAAGAAGTGGTCGAACAGAGCCGCGAAGTCCACGGCATCCCCCTCACGAAGCCGGGTGCAACCGCTGCGGCCGGGGGTGGTGTCCCCGGCCGCAGCAGCTGCTGTGGTCCTAGCGGGTCAGGAGATGGGCGTCGGGTTCGCCGTGTCGAGCGCGCCGTTCTTCACCGTGTAGGCGAAGATCACCGACTCCTTGATGTCGCCGAACTTGTCGAACGCGATCGGACCGCTGATCCCGGTACCGGTGTAGCTACCGATGAAGGAGTTGATGTCCGCGGCGCTGGTCTTGCCGGCAGCCAGGGCGGCCAGGAAGATGTTCGTCGCGTCGTACGCCTGCGTGGAGTACAGACCGGCGTCGCTGCCGACCACTGCCTTGTACTTGGTGTTGAAGTCGGCGGGGGCCGGACCGGCGGGAGCGGTCAGGACCGCACCGTTGGCGGCCTGGGCACCGGCGGTCTTGACGAAGGCCGGGTCCTCGGAACCGTCACCCGACATGAACAGGCCCTTGTAGCCCGCCTGACGCAGCTGCTTGACCAGCAGGCCGGCCTCGGGGTAGTACCCGCCGTAGAAGACGGCGTCGGCGTTGGAGCCGGTCACCGCGGTGACAGTGGCCGAGAAGTCGGTCTGGCCGGTCTCCACCGTGTTGGTGCCGGTCACCGACGAGCCGAGGCCGTCCTTGACGTAGCCGGCGAGACCCTTGCCGTAGTCGGAGCCGTCGTCGATCACGAACACGTGCTGGGCGTTCGCGGTGTTCTTGAGGTAGGTGGCGACAGCGGCTCCCTGCGCCGAGTCGTTGCCGATGACGCGGTGCCAGGTGGGCCAGCCCTGCTGGGTGATGGTCACGTTGGTCGCGGACGGGGAGATCGACGGCAGGCCGGCGGCGGAGAACGTCTTGCCGGTCGCCAGTGACTCACCGGAGAAGCCGGGGCCGACGAGGCCGATGATCGACTTGTCGTTGACGATCGCGGTCGCCAGCGGCGTCGCCTTCGCCGGGTCGCCCTGGGAGTCGAAGGCCTTCAGGACGATCGTGCAGTCCGAGTGGGCCTTGTTGTAGTCGTCGAGGGCGAGCTTGATGCCGCCGACCATGTTCTGGCCGAGTGCTCCGGAACTGCCGGTGGTGGCACCCAGGAAGGCGATCTTCTGACCTGACGTGCAGCCGGAGGAGCCGCCGGCCGTGGAGCTGGACGACGCGGTGCTGCCGCACGCGGTGAGCGCGAGGCCGGCAGCCGCGACTGCGGCGAGAATCCGCAGGTTGTGCTTGGTGCCCATATGAGAGTCCTTCAGGGTTTCAGCCGCGGGTGGCGCGGCACGGTCGAGAGATTGCGGCAAGTTAGCACTTTCGGGGGGTGAGTCTCGCCCCCCGACCCCGGAAAGTCGCACAGTTTCGCGATTGTGACGTTCCTGGAACGCGGCGGCAACGGCCTCGGGAGTGCGTCAGGAGCTGCTGACGCCGTGCTCGACGACGCCCTCGGCCACCTCGCGCATCGAGCGCCGGAGGTCCATGGCGGTCTTCTGGATCCAGCGGAACGCGTCGGGCTCGCTGAGTCCCAGCTCCTTCTGCAGCACCGCCTTGGCCCGGTCCACCGCCTTCCGCGCCTCGAGCTGCTCCCCGAGGTCGGCCACCTCCGTCGCCAGGGCGCCGAGCTCGGCGAACCGGCTGACCGCGATCTCGATCGCCGGGACCAGATCGGTGCGCGAGAACGGCTTGACCAGGTAGGCCATCGCCCCGGCGTCACGCGCCCGCTCGACCAGCTCGCGCTGGGAGAAGGCGGTGAGGATGACGACGGGGGCGATCCGGTCGCGGGCGATCCGCTCGGCGGCCGCGATGCCGTCGAGGACCGGCATCTTGACGTCCAGTATCACCAGGTCGGGGCGGTGCTCCTCGGCCAGCTCGATCGCCCGGGCGCCGTCCGCGGCCTGCCCCACGACGTCGTACCCCTCCTCGCCGAGCATCTCGGCGAGGTCCATCCGGATCAGCGCCTCGTCCTCGGCGATCACGACGCGACGGGGCTCCGGGGTGGTCACCCGGTCAGGCTATCCGGGGCCGGTCCGGCACCCTCGATCCGGTAGGTTGGCGCCGCCCGGCCGGGTTGGCGGAATCGGCAGACGCGATGGTCTCAAACACCATTGTCCGAAAGGACGTGTGGGTTCAAGTCCCACACCCGGCACCTGATGTCGGTGGGTGGCACGAGGATGCCTGGCATGCCTCATGTCCGACCCGATCACATGGTCGCGAGCGCACTTGCTGACTCTGAGCGTGGTGTCTCCGACGCCGAGAACGCCGCGAAGCACGGCGTCGCGATCAAGACGATCCGTCGCTGGCGGCGCATCTATGTACGCAGGGGTCTCCCCCGTGGACAGTCGCACACCACGGTCCCGTGCCCACGATGCACTGAGACCTCACTGGACGAGGCGGCCTACGCCGAGCTGCTCGGGTGGTATCTCGGGGACGGCCATCTGACCGTCGGGCGACGAGGCGTGTGGGCGCTCCACATCTTCAACGATGCTCGCTACGTCGACGTCAATGTGCACATCCTGGAGATCATGGGGCGAGTGAAGCCCCGGGGTCGGCCGCACACCCGGCTCAAGCCCGGATGTGTCGTGAGCACGGTCTCCTGGAAGCACTGGCCCTGCCTGTTCCCGCAGCACGGGCCCGGCCGCAAGCACGAGCGAGAGATCCGGCTCGAGGACTGGCAGCGAGAGATCGTCGAACGGCACCCTGACGACTTCCTCCGCGGGCTCTTCCACTCCGATGGCAGCCGCACGGCCAACTGGGCCAGGCGCACGGTGAACGGCGAGCCGAAGCGCTATGAGTACCCCCGCTGGGAGTTCGTGAACCGCTCCGAGGACATCCTCGGCCTGTGTGGCTGGGCCCTGGACCTCTGCGGGATCGCGTGGCGGCGACCGCGCACGACGGCGTTGGCGGTCTCGCGGCGCGACGATGTACGACGGCTCGACGCGCTAGTGGGACCTAAGTGCTGAGGTCTCTCAGCCGCGGCGGCGGTAGGCCGGGGCGACCTCGTGGAGGGCGTCGCCCATCCGGTGGATGCGCAGGGCGTTGGTCGAGCCGGGGATGCCCGGGGGCGAGCCGGCGATGATGACCACCTGGTCACCCTCCGAGACCCGGCCGATCTGGAGCAGCGCCTCGTCGACCTGCATCACCATCTCGTCGGTGTGCTCGACGTCGGTGATCAGGAAGGTCTCGACGCCCCAGGTCAGGGACAGCTGCGAGCGCACCTTGGCGACCGGCGTGAACGCCAGCACGGGCACCCGGCCGCGATAGCGGGCGAGCCGCCGGGCGGAGTCGCCGGACTGCGTGAAGGCCACGGTGTACGACGCGCCCACGCGGTCGGCGACCTCGGCGGCCGCCTTGGCGATCACGCCGCCTCGGGTCCGCGGCTGCCAGTCGATGGCGGCCATCTTCGCCAGTTCGTGGTCCTCGGTGGAGGCGACGATCCGGGCCATGGTCTCGACGGTCTCGATCGGGAACTCACCCACGCTGGTCTCGCCCGACAGCATCACCGCGTCGGCGCCGTCGAGGACGGCGTTCGCGACGTCGGAGGCCTCGGCGCGCGTGGGCCGCGGGTTGGTGATCATCGACTCGAGCATCTGGGTGGCCACGATCACCGGCTTCGCGTTGCGCCTGGCCCGGTCGATCACACGCTTCTGCAGGAACGGCACGTCCTCGAGGGGACACTCCACACCGAGGTCGCCGCGGGCCACCATGAACGCGTCGAACGCCTTGATGATCTCGTCGAGGTTGTCGATCGCCTGCGGCTTCTCGATCTTGGCGATGATCGGCAGTACCACGCCCTCCTCGCGCATGATCGCGCGTACGTCGTCGGCGTCGGCGCCGGAGCGCACGAAGGACAGCGCGATGAAGTCGACCGAGGTCCGCAGTGCCCAGCGCAGGTCGTCCTTGTCCTTCTCCGACAGCGCGGGGACGCTCACCGCGACGCCCGGCAGGTTCAGGCCCTTGTGGTCGCTGACCTTGCCGGCCACCTCGACCCGGGTGGTGACGTCGGTGTCGTCGACCTTGATCACCCGGAGCCGGAGCTTGCCGTCGTCGACCAGGATCGGGTCGCCCTCGGACACGTCGCCGGGCAGACCCTTGTACGTCGTACCGCAGATGGTGGCGTCACCGGCGACGTCGCGGGTCGTGATCACGAACTCCGAGCCCTTGGCGAGCTTGACCTTGCCCTCGGCGAACGTCTCGAGCCGGATCTTGGGGCCCTGGAGGTCGGCGATGATGCCGACGCCGTGACCGGAGGCGTCGGAGGCGGCGCGCACCATGTCGTAGCGGAGCTGGTGCTCCTCGTGGTCGCCGTGGCTCATGTTGAGCCGGGCCACGTCCATCCCGGCCTCGACGAGCTGACGGATCTTCTCGGGGGTGCTCACGGCGGGGCCGAGGGTGCACACGATCTTGGCTCTACGCACGTTCCCAACCTAGCAACGATTGGAACGTTCCAAGCAATCCCTCACCCGACCGAGATTGTCAGGACCCCGTCGGTCACCGCGGGGTCCTCGCCGCCGAGCAGCCAGATCCGGTGTCCGTACGCCGCCACCGCCGCGTCGCTGAGCGGCATCGGGAGCCGACCGGCCCGGGCGAAGCCACCCGTGGCTGGGTCGAACCACCACATCGCGTCCGTCTGCCGGACCGGCGTCACTCGCCCGCCCACGAGCAGGATCCGCGAGCCGGCGGGGGCAGCCATGGCATGGCCGAGGGGCACCGGCAGCCGGGCCACGACCCGCGTACGCCCGGTCGCGAGGTCCACGGCCTGCACCGAGCCGAGCTCGCGTCCGGCCACCTCGCCGCCGAAGACGTACGCCGTCCCCCCGCTGACCGCTGTGGCGGCGTACCGGACCCCCTGGGCCAGGTGCCCGACCGTCCGACTGCTGCCGTTCCTGGCCAGGGACAAGATCGCGGTCGGCACGCTCGAGCCGTCGTATCCGCCGATCACCAGGGGGCGCGGACCGCGCTGCACGACGCTCAGGTCCGAGCGGGCCGTCGGCAGATGGGCGCTCACGTGCCAGGCGCTGCCGGTCAGCACCTGGATGACGTCCTGCTCGGTGGCGTTCCCCCCGCCGATCACGGCCGGTGCCAGGCCGAGCAGGCCCCCGGCGACGTCGTGGACCGGTACGGCGAGTGAGTGCAGACGCACGGCCAGCCCGGTGGTCAGATCGACCCGCAACGCCTCGTCGGTCGACTGGTCACCGGCCACCAGACCGCCGGCGAGCACCGCCCGCCCGTGGCCCAGCGGAACGACCGCCTGACGCGCCGTCGCCACCGGCAGCCGCCAGCGAGCCCTGGACACCGATACCTGGTGGGCGACGAACGCCGGCGACGCGGACGGGGACGGCGACGAGGAGACCGCCGAGGACGGCGGACCCGCTGGACCGGTTGAGCTCGAGTGGGCGGGCGCGGGCGACTCGGACGATGAGAAGGTGGCACAGCCGGCCAGCAGGGGGACCACCGCCACGGCCGCCACGAGGCGCCTCATCGCATGTTCCCGGTGTGACCCAGCGAGTACCGCCCCGGCTGCGGCCAGACCGCCAGGCCGTGCGGGCTCCCGCCGACCGGAATCCGAGCGGCGAGGCGGCCGGAACGGGTGTCGAATCCGTAGACGACCCCATCGGTGCGGCCCGACAGCCACAGCATCCTGCCGTCTGCGGAGACCCCACCCATGTCGGGGCTGCCACCGCCGGGGATGGTCCAGGTGTCGACGATGCGGTGCGTGGCGAGGTCGATCACGCTCACCTTGCCCGCGCCCCGGTCGGAGACGTAGAGGTCGCGACCGTCGCGGCTGGGGTAGATGCCGTGCGGCATCCGCGGCATCCCGATCACGCCGACCTGCCGGAAGGTCCGGGCGTCGATCATCCGTACCTCGTTGGTCCCCATGTCGGCGACGTAGAAGGTCCGGCCGTCCGGCGAGATCCGCACGTCCTGCGGCACACTGCGACCCATCGACATCGGGTCGGCCCCGGGCGCCGTCTGGTGCGGGTCGAGGTGGAGCACGCCGGTCACGCGGTGCCCGAGCGTTGAGACCTCGAGCAGCTCGCCGGAGAACTCGCAGGTCACCACGAAGAACCGTCCGTTGCCCGAGAAGTCCGCGTGGTTGGGACCCCGGCACCCCGGGTACTTCAGGTCCTTGATGGTGTGGAAGCTCTGCGCGTCGGCGAACCGGATGGTGTCGTACTGCTCGATCATCACCACCGCGGTGCGGCCGTCCGGGGTGAAGTAGAGGTTGTAGGGGCGGGGCATCGGGATCGTCCGCTCGCGCCGTGCCGTCGTCGGGTCGATGGCGACCAGCTCGTCGGCCACGCTCGAGTTCGCGTACAGCGTCGACAGGTCGTACGACGGCACGACGTGCTGGCTGAGGTAGCCGGTCGGGATCACCCGCACGACCTTCCGCGTCCGCTGGTCGATCACGGTGACCGTCGAGCCCTGCGAGTCGGGCACGTAGAGGTACGCCGGGTCGTGGCGCACCTGCGGCGCGAGCATCCCGGCCCGGTCCTGCGAGTAGACGTCGTTCGCGATCACCGGCGGCATGCCGGGGATGCGGTGCCGGAAGGGCGGGGCGACAAACGCCCGATGGTGGACGCGGGCGACCCCCGTTGTGCTCGGGGCGCCCCCCGAGACCGGGGACGAGGAGCTGTGGCTGCCGCAGGCGGTCAGCAGGGCTGTCGCCGTCAGAGCGACGCCTGCACGGACATGCCGCTGCCAGGACACGTGCGTCCACACTCCTCAGGTCGCCGACCAGGGGCCACCTCGGACGCTACTTCGCGGTACCTGCCGACGACCTGACCACGTGGCCGGGGTCAGACCACCAGCGGCCGCGCGGTCGGCGGGATCGGCCGCGGGAGGCTGGTCGCGCCGGTGAGGTACTCGTCGACGGCCGCCGCCGCCGCCCGGCCCTCGGCGATCGCCCACACGATCAGCGACTGGCCGCGACCCGCGTCGCCGGCCACGAACACCCCGTCCACGCTGGTGGCGTACGACGCGTCGCGGGCCACGTTGCCGCGCTCGTCGAGGTCGACCCCCAGCTGCTCGAGGAGTCCGGGCTGCTCGGGACCGGTGAAGCCCATCGCCAGCAGCACCAGCCCGGCCGGGATCTCCCGCTCGCTGCCCGCGACCGGCTGGAACGACGCGTCGACCTCGACCAGACGCAGTGCCCGCACCCGGCCGGACTCGTCACCGAGGAACTCCTGCGTGGAGACCGCGTAGACCCGGTCACCGGCCTCCTCGTGGGCCGAGGAGACCCGGAAGGTCATCGGGTACGTCGGCCAGGGCTGGTGGTCGGGGCGCAGCTCCGGCGGCTGGGCCAGGATCTCGAGCTGCGTGACCGACGCGGCGCCCTGCCGGATCGCCGTACCGAGGCAGTCGGCGCCGGTGTCGCCGCCACCGATGATGACGACGTCACGGCCGGTGGCGGTGATCTGCTCGGGCACGTCCTGGCCGAGCGAGGCGCGGTTGGACTGCGGGAGGTACTCCATCGCCTGATGGATGCCGTCGAGGTCGCGTCCGGGCCCGGGCAGGTCGCGGCCGACGGTCGAGCCGACGGCGAGCACGACGGCGTCGTACCGCTCGCGGAGCCGCTCGCCGGTCGGCTCGGTGCCGACGTCGACGCCGGCGCGGAACACCGTGCCCTCGCGTCGCATCTGGTCGAGCCGGCGGTCGAGGACCGCCTTCTCCATCTTGAACTCGGGGATGCCGTAGCGGAGCAGGCCGCCGATCTTGTCGGCCCGCTCGTAGACGGCGACGGTGTGCCCGGCGCGGGTGAGCTGCTGGGCGGCGGCCAGGCCGGCCGGACCCGAGCCGATCACCGCGACGGTGCGGCCCGAGAGCCACTCGGGCGGCCGCGGGCGCACGTAGCCCGACGACCAGGCGCGGTCGACGATCGCGACCTCGACGTTCTTGATGGTGACCGGGTCCTGGTTGATCCCCAGCACGCACGCGGTCTCGCACGGCGCGGGGCAGAGCCGACCGGTGAACTCCGGGAAGTTGTTGGTGGCGTGGAGCCGGTCCATGGCGCCGTCCCAGTCGTCGCGCCAGACCAGGTCGTTCCACTCGGGGATCAGGTTGCCGAGCGGGCAGCCCTGGTGGCAGAACGGGATGCCGCAGTCCATGCACCGCGACGCCTGGGTCGAGATGATCGGCAGCAGCGCGCGCCCCGGTCCGCCGGGGTAGACCTCGTTCCAGTCGTGGACCCGCTCCTCGACCGGACGGCGCTCGGCCACCTCGCGGCCGTACTTGAGGAAGCCTCGAGGGTCAGCCATGGAGCACCTCCATCACGCGGGAGTCGATCGCGTCGTCGTCGAGCCCCTCGGCCACCGCCTCGGCCCTGGCCTCCAGCACCCGTCGGTAGTCGCGCGGCATGATCTCGGTGAGCCGGGCGACGGTGCCCGACCAGTCGGACAGCAGCTCCTCGGCCACGGTCGACCCGGTCTCCTCCTGGTGGCGGACCACCAGCGCCCGGAGCTCCTCGGCGACGTCTTCCGGCACCGGTCCGAGGTCGACGAGCTCGGGGTTGACCCGGTGGGCCTTCAGGTCGAGGACGTACGCCGTACCCCCGCTCATGCCGGCGGCGAGGTTGCGCCCGGTCTTGCCGAGCACCAGCACGCGACCGCCGGTCATGTACTCACACGCGTGGTCGCCGACACCCTCCACGACGGCAGTGGCGCCGGAGTTGCGGACGCAGAAGCGCTCGCCCACGCCTCCTCGGATGAAGACCTCGCCCGACGTTGCGCCGTACCCGATCACGTTGCCGGCGATGATCTGCTCGTGGGCGACGAAGGTCGCGGCGCGGTCGGGACGGATCACGATCCGGCCTCCAGAGAGCCCTTTGCCGACGTAGTCGTTGGCGTCGCCCTCGAGCCGGAGCGTGATCCCGCGCGGCAGGAAGGCACCGAAGGACTGGCCCGCCGAGCCGACCAGGGTCAGGTCGATCGTGTCATCGGGCAGCCCGTCACCGGCGTACCTCTTCGTCACCTCGTGGCCGAGCATGGTGCCGACGGTGCGGTTGACGTTGCGGACGGCGACCTGCGCGCGGACCGGCTCGCCCCGCTCCAGGGCCGGGCTGGCGATCCGGATCAGCTCGTTGTCGAGCGCCTTCTCCAGCCCATGGTCCTGACGTTTGGTGCAGTGCAGGTCCTGACCGGCGAACTGCTCCCCCACCTCGGCCACGTGGAGCAGCGGCCGGAGGTCGAGACCCGCGGCCTTCCAGTGGTCGACGGCCGGCGCCACGTCGAGCACGGCTACCTGGCCGATCGCCTCGTCGAGGGTCCGGAAGCCGAGCTCGGCGAGGAGCTCGCGCACCTCTTCGGCGATGTACTCGAAGAAGGTCACGACGAACTCGGGCTTGCCGCTGAAGCGCTTGCGCAGCACGGGGTTCTGGGTGGCGACGCCGACCGGGCAGGTGTCGAGGTGGCAGACCCGCATCATGATGCAGCCGCTCACGACCAGCGGCGCGGTGGCGAAGCCGAACTCCTCGGCGCCGAGGAGGGCGGCGACCACGACGTCGCGGCCGGTCTTGAGCTGCCCGTCGGTCTGGACGACGATCCGGTCGCGCAGGCCGTTGACGAGCAGGGTCTGCTGGGTCTCGGCCAGGCCGAGCTCCCACGGGCCACCGGCGTGCTTGAGCGAGGTCAGCGGCGCCGCACCGGTGCCGCCGTCGTGCCCGGAGATCAGGACGACGTCGGCGTGCGCCTTGGAGACGCCTGCCGCGACGGTGCCGACTCCGACCTCGGCCACCAGCTTGACGTGCACGCGGGCCGCGGGGTTGGCGTTCTTGAGGTCGTGGATCAGCTGGGCGAGGTCCTCGATCGAGTAGATGTCGTGGTGCGGCGGCGGGCTGATCAGCCCCACGCCCGGCGTCGAGTGCCGGGTCTTGGCCACCCACGGGTAGACCTTCGCGCCGGGCAGCTGGCCGCCCTCGCCGGGCTTGGCGCCCTGCGCCATCTTGATCTGGAGGTCGTCGGCGTTGGTCAGGTAGTCGCTGGTGACGCCGAAGCGGCCAGACGCGACCTGCTTGATCGAGCTGCGGCGCTCGGGGTCGCGGAGCCGGTCGGTGTCCTCGCCGCCCTCGCCGGTGTTGGACTTGCCGCCGAGCCGGTTCATCGCGATCGCGAGGTTCTCGTGGGCCTCGCGGCTGATCGAGCCGTAGGACATCGCGCCGGTCGAGAACCGCTTCACGATCTCCGAGACCGGCTCGACCTCCTCGATCGGGACCGGGAGCCGGCCGGAGGCGTCCGCGTCCTTGAACCGGAACAGGCCGCGCAGCGTCATCAGCCGCTCGGACTGCTCGTCGACGCGGGCGGTGTACTGCTTGAAGACGTCGTAGCGCTGGGTGCGAGTGGAGTGCTGGAGCCGGAAGACCGTCTCGGGGTCGAACAGGTGCGGCTCGGCCCCCAGGTCGGCCCGGCGCCACTGGTACTCGCCGCCGACCGGCAGCTCGCGGTGGATCGGGCTGATGCCGCCACGGGGGTACGCCGTGGCGTGGCGCCGGGCGACCTCCTCCGCGATCACGTCGAGCTCGACGCCGCCGAGCTTGGACGTCGTACCGGTGAAGTAGCGGTCGACGACGCTCTGGGAGAGGCCGACGGCCTCGAACGTCTGGGCACCGGTGTAGGACGCGACCGTCGAGATGCCCATCTTCGACATCACCTTGAGCACGCCCTTGCCCAGGCCCTTGATCAGGTGTCGCACCGCGAGCTCCGGCTCCACCTGCACGTAGAAGCCGTCGCGGGCGAGGTCCTCGACGGTCTCCATGGCGAGGTAGGGGTTGACCGCGGCCGCGCCGTACCCGATCAGGAGCGCGACGTGGTGGACCTCGCGGACGTCGCCGGCCTCGAGGATCAGGCCGACCTGGGTGCGGGTCTTCTCGCGGACCAGGTGATGGTGCACCGCGCCGGTGAGCAGCAGCGAGGGGATCGGCGCCAGCTCGGCGGTGCAGTGGCGGTCGGAGAGCACGATCACCCGTGCTCCGTCGGCGATCGCGGCGGAGACCTCGTCGCAGATCTCGTCGAGGCGACGTGCCATCGCGGCACCACCACCCTCGACCTCGTAGAGGCCGCGGCTGACGTGGGTGATGAAGCCGGGCATGTCGCCGTCGCGGTTGATGTGGCGGATCTTCGCCAGCTGGTCGTTGTCGAGGACCGGGAACGGCACCACGATCTGCCGGCAGGCGGCCGGGGTCGGGTCGAGGAGGTTGGCCTCCGGACCGATGGTGCCGCCCAGGGAGGTGACGAGCTCCTCGCGGATCGCGTCGAGCGGTGGGTTGGTGACCTGGGCGAACAGCTGGGCGAAGTAGTCGAACAGCAGACGCGGACGGTCGCTGAGCGCGGCGATCGGGCTGTCGGTGCCCATCGAGCCGATCGGCTCGGCGCCGGAGTTCGCCATCGGGGTCAGCAGCACCCGCAGCTCCTCCTGGGTGTAGCCGAACACCTGCTGGCGCCGGGTCACCGAGGAGTGGGTGTGGACGATGTGCTCGCGCTCGAGAATGTCGTCGAGGTGGATCAGGCCGGCGTGCAGCCACTCGTCGTACGGGTGCTCGGCGGCGAGCTCGCCCTTGATCTCCTCGTCCTCGATGATCCGGTGCTCGTCGGTGTCGACCAGGAACATCCGGCCCGGCTGGAGGCGGCCCTTGCGGACGATGGTGGCGGGGTCGAGGTCGAGGACGCCGACCTCGGAGGCGAGCACGACGAGACCGTCGTCGGTGACCCAGTAGCGGCTGGGGCGGAGGCCGTTGCGGTCGAGGACGGCACCGATCTGGGAGCCGTCGGTGAACACCACGCAGGCGGGGCCGTCCCACGGCTCCATCAGCATCGAGTGGAACTCGTAGAACGCCTTGCGCTGGGCGTCCATCTCCTGGTGGTTCTCCCATGCCTCGGGGATCATCATCAGGACCGCGTGCGGCAGGGTCCGGCCGCCGATGTGGAGCAGCTCGAGGACCTCGTCGAAGCTCGCCGAGTCGGACGCGCCCGGCGTACAGACCGGGAAGAGGCGGTCGAGGTCGCCCGGGATGAGCTCGGAGTCGAGCAGGGCCTCGCGGGCCCGCATCCAGTTGCGGTTGCCCATCACGGTGTTGATCTCGCCGTTGTGGGCGATGTAGCGGTAGGGGTGCGCCAGCGGCCAGCTCGGGAAGGTGTTGGTCGAGAAGCGCGAGTGGACGACGGCCAGGGCGGAGGCGACGCGCTCGTCGGTGAGGTCGGGGAAGAACCGGTCCAGCTGGTCGGTGGTGAGCATGCCCTTGTACAGCAGGGTGCGGGTGCTCAGGGACCCGAAGTAGACCTCGGTCTCGCGCTCGGCCCGCTTGCGCAGGCAGAAGGCGCGCCGCTCGAGGGCCATCCCGGTCAGGCGCGCGCCTGCGGCCGCCACGAACAGCTGGCTGAACAGCGGCATCACCGCGCGGGCGGTGGCGCCGAGCAGGTCGGGGTCCACCGGTACATCGCGCCAGCCCAGGACGGTGAGGCCCTCTGCCTCGGCGAGCTCCTCGACCTGCTGCCGGGTCTTGGCGACCTCGTCGGCGTCGCCCTCCAGGAAGGCCGTACCGACGGCGTAGGCGCCGGGGCCCGGGAGGTCGAAGTCGACCACTGCGCGCAGGAAGGCGTCGGGAACCTGGAGCAGGATGCCGGCGCCGTCACCGGAGTTCACCTCGGCGCCCGCGGCGCCCCGGTGGTCGAGGTTGCGGAGGGCGGTCAGCGCCTTCAGCACGATGTCGTGGCTGGCCTCGCCCGTGAGCGTGGCCACGAAGGCCACACCGCACGCGTCGTGCTCGAAGCGTGGGTCGTACAACCCTTGGGCGGGCGGGCCAGCATGCAGGCTGCGCATCGACCGGTGCTCCCGTCGTCGGTGCCGCGGCCGCCGGGGCGGTCGGGGCAGGGCGAGCTAGGCAAGGAGGCAGGGGACGGCATTGGCCCAAGCGCGGTCAGGCTAGCAAGCCGCCCGTCCCGGCTCGCTGCTGTTCCCGCCCTGCGGACAGGTGGTTGTCCGTGGCGCGCGTGTGGGGTGGGGTCGGTGTGGCTAGTGGGATCAGGCTGTGGGGCGCCGTCCGCGCTGTACGGCGCGCACGGTGCGGCGCGCGTCGCGCCAGGCGATCCAGCCCGTCACCAGCCGGGGCGAGACCACGTCCTCGCCCCGCCGCCGGGCGCGGAGCTGGTCGACGAGCCAGGCAGGGGCGGCTGCCTGTTCGACCGCCTCGCTCTTGGTGAGCAGGCGGCCCGTGCGGATCGCGTACCGGCCGCGCGCCATGGAGGTGAGCCCCAGGTCCGCGATCACCGGGGACAGCCACATCAGCGGGCGACGCGCGGCCCAGGACCAGTAGCCGAGCAGCTCGGAACGAGCCGCCTCACGGACGTCGTCATCGGGCATCGGCGGCAGGACGTCCCGAGGGTCGCGGCCGAGGACCGCGAAGCCGTGCCCGACCAGCTCCGCCCGGGTCACCCCGGAGAGGATCCGGTGCACGAGCGCTCCGTGCGTCCAGGTCGGGTGGATCGCCGCACGGACGTCCAGCGATCCTTCGTCGACGTACACACAGCCGAGGTCGAGCCCGACGGCGGCGCCGTCGTCCAGGCGACGGTGTACGCCGACGAGGGCCGCGAGTCGCTGCGCATCGACCGGGCCGTCGCACACCGCGACCAGGTCGAGGTCGCTCACTCCGGGCACGTAGTCACCGGTCGCCAGTGAGCCGGCGACGTACAGGTCGCGCACCCAGCCGAGCTCCGCGAGACGGTCCCCCAGCAGGGTGACCGCCGACGGGACGGCCCCTGGGGGCGGCCCGGGCGCCGGCGAGCTCAGAGCTCCTCCGAGCTCCGGTCCTGCTCCGAGAGCCCGGCCTCGGACACGAAGGTCCAGCGGTCGCCGTCGCGTCGCTCGATCCGGCGGAAGGCGGGCCCGGCGTGGGCGCTGCGGTGCTTCTCGGCCCAGGCGACGGCCTCGCCGTCGTTGGGCCACTCGGCCTCGTCCAGGGGCTGGTCGTGCTTGTCGAGGAGGCGGTAGGTGGAGTGGGTCTGGGGTTCCGCGTCAGTCATGACGCCCACGTTCCCACGGCCGCGCCCCACGGCGTACCCCGGCCGCCGAAGAAGACAGCGGTCAGTCGGTGCGGTCGGGTGCCGGCTCAGCCCCCGCGGGCGGTGACTCTGCCACCGAATCACCACCGGATTCGGTGGCAGGCTCACCGCTCCCTGCCTCGGAAGAGACGTCGTCCTTCTCCGACCCCGCTGCCGGTGACTCTGCCACCGAACCATCACCAGATTCGGTGGCAGACTCACCGCTCCCGGCTTCGGCCAGCGCCCGGTCGGCGGCGAGGCGCTCCTCGGTGTAGACGGCGGTCTCGCGACCCGGGTTGCGGCGGCCGACCACGACGAAGTAGATCGTCGCCAGGATGAACAGCACGATCGAGGTCCAGACGTTGAGGCGCAGGCCGAGGACGTGCTGGTACTCCACGTTGTCGATCCGCAGCGTCTCGATCCAGCCGCGTCCGAGGGTGTAGGCCATCACGTAGAGCGCCATCACCCGCCCGTGGCCGAGCTTCCACCGACGATCGGCCCAGATCACGAAGAAGAACGCGGCGACGTCCCAGATGGACTCGTAGAGGAAGGTCGGCTGGAAGGTGGCGTACTGCTCGTAGCCGGGCGGCCGGTTCTGCGGGTCGATCTTGAGTGCCCACGGCTGGGTCGAGGGGCGGCCGAAGAGCTCCTGGTTGAACCAGTTGCCCCACCGGCCCATCGCCTGCGCGATCAGGACGCCGGGCGCGAGCGCGTCGAGCATGGGCGGGACCCGGATCCCCTTGCCGTGGGCGCCGATCCAGACGCCCACGCCGCCGAGGGCGATCGCGCCCCAGATCCCGAGCCCTCCGCGCCACACGTAGAGCGCGTTGATCGGGGACCTGCCGTCGCCGAAGTAGAGGTCGTGGTCGGTGATCACGTGGTACAGCCGGCCCCCGACGACGCCGAACGGGACCGCCCACAGCGCGATGTCCGTCACCTCGCCCCGCGTGCCGCCGCGCGCCAGCCAGCGCCGTTCGCCGATCCAGACCGCGGCCACGATCCCGGCGATGATGCACAGCGCGTAGCCGCGCAGAGGCAGCGGACCGAGGTACCAGACGCCCTCGGCGGGGCTGGGGATGAACAGCGTCGACACAGGCGTCCTCAGGAGAGCAGCTGGTGGATGTCGTGGGCGAGCTCGGGGGCGGTGGCGCCGAGGGTCCAGACCACGGGCACGGTGTTCGACCCATCGAGGGCGAGGACCTGGGTGCCGTGCGTGACGTCGTACCCGCCGCTGGGCAGCCGCCGGCCCTTCGCGATCGGGACGCCCATAGTGGTGGCGACGTGCTTGATGGTCGGCAGCGGAGCGGTGACGCCGACGAACGCCGGGTCGAACCGGTCGAGCCACTGCCGGATCACCGGGCCGGTGTCGCGGGCGGGGTCGGTGGTGACGAAGACGACCTGCACATTGTCGCGGTCGGCCTTGTCGAGCTGGAGCATCGCCGAGGCGAGGGTCGCCATCGTGGTCGGGCACTCGTCGGGGCAGTGGGTGTAGCCGAAGAAGATCAGCGTGAGCCGGTGGTCGGTGCTGGAGGCGAGCGAGTACGGCTGGCCGTCGGTGTCGGTCATCATCGTGGCGGGTGCGTGGTACTTCTGGTGGAGCACGGCCCCGGTGAACGTGTCGGCCGAGCTCTTCGAGCAGCCGGCCACCGCCAGCACGAGGAGCAGGAGGAGCGCGAGCCGGCTACGCACGGCGTACCCCTTCGGCGAGGTCCTCGGCCAGCGCGGTCAGCGCGGCGAGGGCCTCGCGCCGGTCGTCGTGGTCGAGCAGGCAGCGGACGAACGCCGAGCCGACGATCACTCCGTCGGCGTACGACGCGATCTCGGCCGCCTGCGCGCCGTTGCTGACGCCGAGCCCGACGCCGACCGGCAGGTCGGTGGTGCGCTTGGTGCGCTCGACCAGCGGACCGGCGAGGTCGCTGGTCGTGGCGCGCGCGCCGGTCACGCCCATCACCGCGGTGGCGTAGACGAAACCGCGGCTGGCGGCGGTGGTCATCGCGATCCGCTCGTCGGTCGACGACGGCGCGACCAGGAAGATCTTGTCGAGGTCGTGGGCGTCGGCGGCAGCGATCCATGCGGCGCCGCTGTCGGGCGTGAGATCGGGGGTGATCAGCCCGGACCCGCCGGCGCTGGCGAGGTCGGCGGCGAAGCGCTCGACGCCGTACCGCTCCACGGGGTTCCAGTAGGTCATGATCACCGTCGGCGTGCCGGTCGCGGCCACCGCCTCGACGGTGCGGAGCACGTCGCGGATCCGCACGCCCCCCTCGAGTGCCCGCTGGGCGGCGGCTTGCACCGTGGGGCCGTCCATCACCGGGTCGCTGTAGGGCAGGCCGACCTCGATCACGTCACAGCCCGCGTCGACCATGGCCTTGAGCGCCTCGATGGCGCCGTCGACGTCGGGGAAGCCGGCCGGCAGGTAGCCGACCAGGGCCGCGCGATCGTCGGCACGGGCCTTCTCGAAAGCGGGGGCGACCGTCATCCGACCGGCTCTGCTTCGCCGCCCTCGGCGTCGCCGAGGTGGAACCACTCGATCGCGGTCCCCATGTCCTTGTCACCACGGCCGGAGAGGTTGATCAGCATGATGTCGTCCGGGCCGTACCCCTTCGCCACCTCGAGCGCGCCGGCGATCGCATGGGCCGACTCGATGGCCGGGATGATCCCCTCGGTGCGGCTGAGCAGTGCCATCGCGTCCATCGCCTCGGCGTCGGTCACCGGGACGTACGACGCCCTGCCGGACGCGGCGAGGTAGGCGTGCTGCGGGCCGACCCCGGGGTAGTCGAGCCCGGCCGAGATCGAGTGCGACTCGATGGTCTGACCGTCCTCGTCCTGGAGCACGTAGGTCTTGGCCCCGTGGAGCACGCCCGCGTCGCCGGCGGTGATCGTCGCCGCGTGCCGCCCGGTCTCGAAGCCGTCACCGCCCGGCTCGAAACCGTGGATCTCCACGTCGTCGTCGAGGAACGCGGTGAACAGCCCGATCGCGTTCGACCCGCCGCCGACGCAGGCCGCGATGCCGCGCGGCAGCACGCCGTACCGCTCCAGGCACTGGGCCCGCGCCTCGTCGCCGATCGCGCGGGTGAAGTCGCGGACCATGCTCGGGAAGGGATGCGGGCCGGCGGCCGTGCCGAAGAGGTACGCCGTGTGGTCGACCGACGCGACCCAGTCGCGCAGGGCCTCGTTGATCGCGTCCTTGAGTGTGGCGCTGCCGGAGTCGACGGGGATGACCTTGGTGCCGAGCAGCTGCATGCGCGCGACGTTGAGGGCCTGGCGCTTGACGTCGACCGAGCCCATGTAGACGGTGCAGTCGAGGCCGAAGTACGCCGCCGCGGTGGCGCTCGCGACGCCGTGCTGGCCGGCGCCGGTCTCGGCGATGACCCGGGTCTTGCCCATCCGCTTGGTGAGCAGGGCCTGGCCGAGCACGTTGCGGATCTTGTGGGCGCCGGTGTGGTTGAGGTCCTCGCGCTTGAGCAGGATCCGGCAGCCGACCTGCTCCGAGAGCCGGGTCGCCTCATAGAGAGAGCTCGGCAGCCCGGCGTACTCGCGGCAGATGGTGGCGAAGTCGTCGAGGAACGTCGGATCGGCCATCGCCTCGTGCCAGGCCACGGTCAGCTCGTCGAGCGCCTTGACCAGGGCCTCGGGCATGAACCGCCCACCCCAGCCGGCGTCGGCGCCGCCGAACCAGCCGTGCTCGTCGGCCTCCCAGCCACCCGTCGGTCGACCGGACCCACTCGTCGGTCGAGCGGAGTCGAGACCACTCATGCCGTCACCCCCGTCATCGCCCGGACCGCGGCCTCGGGGTCGCCGTCGCGGACCAGCGCCTCGCCGACCAGGACGACGTCCGCGCCCTCGGTGACGTGACGACGTACGTCGTCGGGGCCGGCGATGCCGCTCTCCGCGACCTTCACGACATCGCCCGGCAGCAGCGGCGCGAGCTTGCCGAAGGTCGCCGGATCGACCTCGAGGGTCTTCAGGTTGCGCGCGTTGACGCCGACCAGGCGCGCCCCGAGCTCGACGGCGCGCTCGGCCTCCGGCTCGTCGTGCACCTCGACCAGGGCAGTCAGCCCGAGCTCGCGGGTGAGGTCGTAGAGGTGGACCAGCGCATCACCGGGCAGGGCGGCGACGATGAGCAGCACCAGGTCGGCGCCGGCGGCTCGGGCCTCCAGCAGCTGGTAGGGCTCGACCACGAAGTCCTTGCGCAGCACCGGAATGGCGACCGCGGCACGCACCGCGTGGAGGTCGTCGAGGCTGCCACCGAAGCGGCGCTCCTCGGTCAGCACGCTGATCGCCGCCGCTCCCCCGCGCTCGTAGGCCGCAGCGAGGGCCGCCGGGTCGGGGATGCCGGCCAGGTCGCCCTTGCTGGGGCTGCGGCGCTTGACCTCGGCGATCACCGAGGAGCCGGGCTGGCGGAACGTCGGCAAGGGGTCACGGGCCGGCGGTACGTCGAGCAACCGCCCGCGGAGCTCGGCCTCGGGGACCTCCGCCTGCCGTCGGGTCAGGTCTTCGCGCACGCCCGCGACGATGTCGTCGAGCACGGACATGACCAGACCTCCAGGGCCTCTGACTGAAGCGAGCGGAATCGCCGCCCAGCCTCTCACGCGACCCCAGGCCGACCCTCACCCGCCCGCGTCGCAGGCGGATCTCGGCGGAACCGGGTGAGTCAGGGGGCGAGCCAGCTGCCCGGCAGGTTGCGGGCGACCCAGAACACCAGCACCAGCGCGCCCAGGCCGATCTTCACCGACCGCGGGAGGGCCGGTACGACGGTCGCGCCGCTCCCCTGCCAGCTCACCCAGGTCCAGCGCGCCAGGAAGTACAGCGCGAAGGGGATCGCCACCACGAGCAGCAGGTTGCTCGACGCGGCCGCGCCGAGATGGCCGTTGCTCAGGTCGTTCACGCCGCGCAAGCCGCCGCAGCCCGGGCAGTAGACGCCGGTCAGGGCGTAGAGCGGGCAGACCCCCCAGGAGTGGCTGACGTGGGGGTCGCGCAGGTGGAGAGCAAGGGTGGCGGCGGCCAGCCCGCCGATCGTGAGGACCGGACCGAGCATCCGCTCCGACCGGGTGGGTCGGGCGGTGATCGGCTCGGTCGCCAGGTCCATCAGCGGGTCATCGGCTCAGTGGCTCGGTCCGTTGAGGCCCATCCGGGACATCACCACGAACACCACGAGCGAGGCGGCGCCGAGCCCGACACCCACCCAGAACAGCGCGAGGTTCACGGGGTCGAACATCAGCCCGATGCCGCCGACCACGAAGCCCAGCATCGCCACCGCGACGGCCGCCCAGGCTGCGGGGGTGTTGCCGTGGTTGTCAGACATGCACCGCTCCTCGTGGATCGGCCCGTCGTTCGGACCGTCGATTGGCTAGCGGCATCCTAGTGGCCGGCCGGGTCGGTCGGATCGTGGCCCTGGTCGATGGCGCGCCACAGGTCGAGGTCGTCGAGGTCCTCCGGCTGGGGCCTCGTCGCGGGCGCGTCGTACCGGCTGCCCATCTCCGGCCAGGACCCGCAGAACCGCAGGGCGAGCACCGACGCGGCGAGCGCCAGGACCGAGCCGACCAGGGCGGCCCACCACCATCCGGTGACGTGGGCGGAGGTGCCCTCGCTGCCGAGGACGACCGTCGCGGCGCGGGCGGAGTCGAGTGCCGTGGAGCGGCCGAGCACCGCCGTGACGACCAGCCCCACGGCGACGACGGCGCCCAGGGCGGCAACCGCTCGCCTCACCCGGGCACGGGTGACCAGGACGACGCCCCAGCACGCCAGGGCGACCAGCCCCAGTGCGCCGGCGAGCGGCACGTGGCCGCCGGTGTGGTCGACCAGCGTGGCGCCGGCCTGGCTGTCGGGCGCGGCCCAGGGCTTGCCTCCGGACAGTGCCGCCAGCCCCGAGCCGAGCAGGCCGAGGAGGACGGTCGCGCCGAAGGTACGGCGGCCGTCAGCCATGCCCGGCCTCGGACCGGGCGTCCGCCTCCCAGACCAGGTCGGCGTCGAAGCAGGTGCGGGTGCCGGTGTGGCAGGCCGGACCCTCCTGGTCGACCTGGAGCAGCACGGTGTCGCCGTCGCAGTCGAGTCGGACCGCCAGCACGCGCTGGCGGTGGCCGGAGGTCTCGCCCTTGACCCAGTACTCGCCGCGGCTCCGGCTCCAGTACGTCGCGCGCCCGGTCGCCAGGGTGCGGGCCAGCGCCTCGTCGTCCATCCACCCGAGCATCAGCACCTCACCGGTGTCGTGCTGCTGGGCGATCGCCGGCACCAGTCCGGCGTCGTTGCGGCGCAGGCGCTCCGAGACGGCGGGGTCGAGATCCATGCGCCCATCCTCCCATCGGGGCGGTACGCCGGTCCGCGGGCGCCCGTCCCGCATCCGGGCGGCTCCGGTAGCCCACCTATGCTCGGCAGACATGACCTCCTTCGCCCGTCGCGAGCGCCTGGCCCTGTGCGACACCGCGCTGCGGGAGGGGCCGGACGCACCGACCCTGTGCGAGCCGTGGGACGTCGAGGAGCTGGTCTGCCACCTGCTGGTGCGCGAGCGGAACCCTGTGGCGGCGGCCGGGATCGCCGTACCGCCGCTGTCCGGCCTGACCGACCGCGCGATGCAGCGGTTGGCCCGCACCGACTTCGGGGTCCTGGTCGAGCGGTTGCGTTCGCCGTGGTCCGTGCCGTTCGCGATCCCCGGTGTCGAGCACCTCATGAACACCCTGGAGTTCTTCGTCCACCACGAGGACATCCGGCGCGCGCAGCCGGACTGGACGCCGCGGACACTGCCGGCGGCCGACGAGCAGACGCTGTGGTCCTACCTCAAGGTCGCCGGCCGCGGGCTCGCCCGGCAGGCCGGCGTACCGCTGCGGCTCGAGTGGGGCTCCCAGACCGCGACGCTGCGCGGCGGCGACGGTCCCGCCGTCCTGCGCGGGCTGCCGTCCGAGGTGGCGCTGGTCCTGCAGGGTCGGGCCCGCGTCGCCGAGGTGGAGTACGACGGGCCCGCGGCCGCCGTGACGAAGCTGCGCGGGGCCGATCTCGGCGTCTGAGTGAAGTTTCCGGATTTCGCGGGCGAACCGCCGGTATGTCCCGCTACCGTGTCTTCGAGGTGGCCACCACCCCCCAGTGCCCCTGGCCACACGAACGGCGCTCGCGCTCTCCATGCGAGCGCCGTTCCGGCATTTGCGGTGACCAGGTCCTAGACCGGGCCGGCGCTGGGGTGGCGCGGGAGCGGCGTGCCGCCCTCGGTGACGTACCGGACCCGCGCGGCGTCGAGGCTGAGACAGCCGTTCGGTCCGCCCCGGACGACCGCGCTGTCGTGGTCGTCCTGCCCGTCGTCGTACCACCCGCACTCGCGGCACCGCTCGTCGCCGCCGCGCTCGGCCAGGGTCGCGTGGCCGCAGCAGGGACAGGACAGCGGGCAGCCCGTGCCGGGAGCGATCACGTTGTGCTGCGCGGCGTACCACGCCAGCCAACGTTCTCGCGCCAGCGCCAGCTCCTCCGCGGTCGGGGGCGGGGGCGGGGGCACGGGGGCGGGGTCAGGAGTGCACTCGTCGTGGCTGCCCGAGACCGGCCGGCGACGAAACCGGGGCCAGGTCACCGGCACAGTCTCCGACAGGACGCCTCCGGACGGAAGGCCGTCAATTGGCAGCGATCGACGAACGACGCGTCAGCGGACGGGGTGACCGGCCTCCGCGAGGGCGGACTTGACCTCGCCGATCGACACCGTCCCGAAGTGGAAGACGGTGGCGGCGAGGACGGCGTCGGCTCCCGCGTCGACGGCGGGCGGGAAGTCTGCGGCCGATCCGGCTCCGCCCGAGGCGATCACCGGGATCGACACCGCAGCCCGGACCAGCCGGACCAGGTCGAGGTCGAAGCCGGACTCGGTGCCGTCGGCGTCCATGGCGTTGAGCAGGATCTCCCCGGCGCCGAGCTCGGCCGCCCGGGTCGCCCACTCGATCGCGTCGAGGCCGGCCGCCTTGCGGCCGCCGTGGGTGGTCACCTCGAAGCCGGAGGGCATCTCGTCGGTCGCGCCAGTCGAGACCCGGCGCGCGTCGAGCGAGAGCACCAGCACCTGGTTGCCGAAGCGGTCGGCGATCTCGGCGACCAGCTCGGGCCGGTGGATCGCGGCGGTGTTGACCGCCACCTTGTCGGCGCCGGCGCGGAGCAGCCGGTCGACGTCGTCGACGCCGGCCACTCCCCCACCGACGGTGAGCGGGATGAAGACCTGCTCGGCCGTGCGCGACACGATCTCCAGGGTGGTCGCCCGGCCTTCGTGGGAGGCGGAGATGTCGAGGAAGGTCAGCTCGTCGGCGCCCTCCGCGTCGTACTTCCGGGCCAGCTCGACCGGGTCGCCGGCGTCGCGGAGGTCGCGGAAGTTCACGCCCTTCACCACCCGCCCGGCGTCGACGTCGAGGCAGGGGATCACGCGGACGGCGAGCGTCATCGCTCGTCGCCGCGGGTGAGGGTCAGGGCGTCGGCGAGCGAGAACCGCCCCTCGTAGAGGGCGGTGCCGATGATCGCGCCCTCGACCCCGGCCGGGACGAGGTCCATCAGCGCTTCGAGGTCGACCAGCTCGGTGATGCCGCCGCTGGCCACGACCGGCCGCGACGTCGCGTCGCAGACCTCCTGCAGCAGCGCGAGGTTGGGGCCCTGGAGCATGCCGTCCTTGTTCACGTCGGTGACCACGTAGCGCGCGCACCCCTCGCGGTCGAGCCTGGCCAGTACGTCGTAGAGGTCACCGCCCTCGCGGGTCCAGCCGCGCGCGGCGAGGGTCCGGCCGCGGACGTCGAGCCCCACCGCCACCCGGTCGCCCCACTCCGCGATCGCGGCGGCGCACCAGTCCGGCTGCTCCAAGGCGGCGGTGCCGATGTTGACGCGGCGGCAGCCGGTCGCCATCGCGGCGGCCAGCGACTCGTCGTCGCGGATGCCACCGCTCAGCTCGACCTGCACGTCGACGCGGCCGACGATGGTGGCGAGCAGGTCGCGGTTGTGCCCGCGCCCGAAGGCCGCGTCGAGGTCGACCAGGTGGATCCACTCCGCCCCGGCCTCCTGCCAGCGCAGCGCCGCCTCCACGGGGTCGCCGAACCGCTTCTCGGAGCCGGCCACTCCCTGCACCAGCTGCACCGCCTGGCCGTCGGCGACATCGACGGCGGGCAGCAGCTCGAGGTGGTCGGACACGGCCCGAACCTTAGCGAGGGTTGCGGAGCCGGCTGTGGGTCGCCGTCTCACGCCGGACCACGGCGGCGATCTCACCGATAGCCAGCGGCCTGCTGGCGTCGAGCACCACGGTCCGCGACGCACCCAGCCCGTCGTACCGCAGCCCCGGTCCCTCGCACCTCACCTCGACCACGTCGTCCCACCAGCGGCGCACGAGCGCCTGCACCCGCTCGATCTCCAGCGGCGGCTCGACTGCGACGTCGAGGACGGCCACGCCTGCGAACTCCGTGAGCCGGCGTACGACCTCCTGCTCGGCGTCGTACCGCACCCAGCTGCGCGGCGTGTCCTCCGCATCGATGGCGAGCTCGTCCTCGATCTCGCCCAGCGACACCCGCACGCAGCCGAGCCGCTCGGCGAGCGCCACCGCCACGACATCCGCGTCCGGCGATCCGGTCACCACGACCAGCGGCGTCGCGTACGTCATCGGCGCTGCATCATCAGGCGGACGACGGGGAAGACGACCGCGCTGACGACGAGCGCGCCGAGGCGGGCGGCCCAGTCGGGGCGTACCAGCCAGACCAGCAGGTTGACCAGGAACAGCACGCCGAACGTCGCCATCAGCTCGGCACGACGGCGCGCGGCGAGGACGCCGGGCTGCAGGTGCAGCCGCGGCACCCACCCGTTCATCGCCCGGCGCCGCGCGCGGCTGCGCGCCTGACGCTCCGTCACACGCTGCCGGGCGGCGGCCCTGAGCGCGGCCTCGTGCTCGCGCTCGGCCCGCCGGCGCGCCCGCTCCTTGCTCACGACGGGCTCACGACGGGCTCACGACGGGCTCACAGCCCCTCGACCCAGGTGCGGAGCAGGGCGGCGCCGGCATCGCCCGACTTCTCGGGGTGGAACTGGGTCGCCGTGAGCGGTCCGTTCTCCACGGCGGAGACGAACCGGTCACCGCCGTGCTCTGTCCAGGTGACCAACGGCGCCGTGGTGTGGCCGTCGGTCACCAGGTCCCACGAGCGCGCGGCGTAGGAGTGCACGAAGTAGAAGCGCTCGCCCTCCACGCCCGCGAAGATCTTCGAGCCGGCGGGCACCTCGACGGTGTTCCAGCCCATGTGAGGGACCACGGGCGCGTGGAGCCGTTCGACGACACCCGGCCACTCGTCGCAGCCCTCGGTCTCGACGCCGTGCTCGACCCCGCGCTCGAAGAGCACCTGCATACCGACGCAGATGCCGAGCACCGGTCGCCCGCCCGCGAGACGGCGTCCGATCGCGCGGGGCCCCTCGACGGCGCGCAGCTGCGCCATGCAGGCGGCGAACGCCCCCACACCGGGTACGACGAGCCCGTCGGCCGCCTCGGCGGCACCGCGGTCCGCGGTCAGGTCGACCTCGGCCCCGGCCCGCTCGAGTGCACGGACGACCGAGCGGACGTTGCCGGAGCCGTAGTCGAGGACGACGACGTTCTTCAGAGTGACCCCTTGGTGGAAGGCACTCCGGTCTCGCGCGGGTCGAGCGCGACGGCGTCGCGGAAGGCCCGGGCGAACGCCTTGAACTGCGCCTCGACCAGGTGGTGCGGGTCGCGGCCCGAGAGCACGCGCACGTGCACGGCGATCTGGGCGTGGAAGGCGAGCGTCTCGAAGACGTGACGGGTCAGGGACCCGGCGTAGTCGCCGCCGATCACGACGTACGCCTGGCCGTCGGGCTCGCCGCTGTGCACGCAGTACGGCCGGCCGGACACGTCGACCGCGCACTGCACGAGCGCCTCGTCCAGCGGGACCAGCGCGTCGCCGAAGCGGCGGATGCCTTGCTTGTCGCCGAGGGCCTCGCGCAGCGCCTGGCCGAGCACGATCGCGGTGTCCTCGACGGTGTGGTGGGCGTCGATGTGGGTGTCGCCGTCGGTGGTGACGGTGAGGTCGACCAGTGCGTGCCGCGCGAACGAGCCCAGCATGTGGTCGAAGAAGCCGACCCCGGTGTGCACGTCGGAGCGGCCTGAGCCGTCGAGGTCGACCTCGACGTGGACCTTGGACTCCTTGGTCTCGCGGTCCACGATCGCCGTACGGCTCATGAGGTTCCTTCCGTCACCGAGGTGAGTGCGTCCCTGAATGCTGCCATCTCTGCGCCGGTCCCGATGGAGACCCGCAGCCAGCCGTCCGGCCCGGTCTCGCGGACCAGTACCCCGCGGTCGAGCAGTCCCTGCCAGACGGCATGCCGGTCGGGGAAGGTGCCGAACAGCGCGAAGTTGGCGTCGCTGTCGGCCACCGAGAAGCCCTGGGCGCGGAGCCAGTCGACCGTGGCATCGCGTTCGGCCCGCAGGTAGTCGACCGCACCGAGCAGCTCGTCGGCATGCCGGAGCGCGGCGAGCGCGACCGCCTGCGTGACCGACGAGAGGTGGTACGGCAGGCGTACGACGCGCAGCGCGTCGCAGATCTCCGGCGCGGCCGCGAGGTAGCCCACCCGGGCGCCGGCCAGCGCGAAGGCCTTGCTCATGGTGCGGGTGACGACGAGGTTGGGGTGGCGAGGCAGCAGCTCCAATGCGCTGGGCGTGCCGGCTCGGCGGAACTCGGCGTACGCCTCGTCGACGACCAGCAGCCCCTCGTCGAGCTCCTCGCACAGCGCCGTGACCACCTCGGGCGCCAGCGCGGTGCCGGTCGGGTTGTTCGGCGACGGCAGAAGTACGACGTGTGGTCGCCGCGCCCGGACCAGCGCGACCGCGCGGTCGGCGTCGAGGGTGAAGTCCTCCTCGCGGTGCCCGACCTCCCAGCCGGTGTGGGTGTCGCGGGCGTACTCGGGATACATCGAGTAGGTCGGCGCGAAGCTCAGCGCCAGCCGGCCCGGCCCCCCGAAGGCCTGCAGCAGGTGGAGCATCACCTCGTTGGAGCCGTTCGCCGCCCAGACCTGGTCGGCCGTGATGTCGTGCCCGAGGTAGGCCGCGAACGCCTCGCGCAGCGCCACGAACTCGCGGTCGGGGTAGCGGTTCAGCTCGCGCGCCGCCTCGGCCACGGCGCGCTCGATGTCGGCCACCACCGCCGAGGACGGCGGGTAGGGGTTCTCGTTGACGTTGAGCCGGACGGGTACGTCGAGCTGCGGGGCGCCGTAGGGCTCCAGACCGCGCAGCTCCTCCCGCAGAGGAACCGGGCTCATCGCTGGAACCGGATCGACACCGCCTGGCCGTGGCCTGGCAGGTCCTCCGCCTCGGCGAGCGTCACCACGTGGTCGGCCACCTCGGCCAGCGCGTCGCGGTCGTAGTCGACCACGTGGACCGCCTTGCGGAACGCGCGCACCGACAGCCCCGAGGAGTGGCAGGCACAGCCCGCGGTCGGGAGCACGTGGTTGGAGCCGGCGCAGTAGTCGCCGAGGGAGACCGGGGCGAACGGGCCGACGAAGATCGCACCGGCGTTGCGCACCCGGGCCGCCACCTCGACGGCATCCTCGGTGTGGATCTCCAGGTGCTCGGCGGCGTAGGCGTCGACGACGGCCAGCCCCTGCGCGAGGTCGTCGACCAGGACGACCCCGGACTGCTGACCGCCCAGCGCGGTGCGGATCCGCTCGGTGTGGCGGGTGGCGAAGACCTGCTTGCCGAGCTCCGCCTCGACGTCGTCGGCGAGCCGCTCGGAGGTGGTCACCAGCACGCTCGCCGCCGCGGGGTCGTGCTCGGCCTGGCTGATCAGGTCGGCTGCGACGTACGCCGCGTCGGCGCTGTCGTCGGCCAGCACCAGGATCTCGGTGGGGCCGGCCTCGGAGTCGATCCCGACCACACCTTTGAGCAGGCGCTTGGCCGCCACCGTGTAGATGTTGCCGGGGCCGGTGACCAGGTCGACCGGCTCGCACTCCCCGGCGCCGTGGGCGAACATCGCTATCGCCTGCGCCCCGCCCACGCCGTACACCTCGTCGACGCCGAGCAGCGCGCACGCGGCGAGGATGGTCGGCTCGGGCAGGCCGCCGTGGTTCTTCTGAGGCGAGCTGGCGAGCGCGATCGAGCCGACACCCGCCACCTGCGCGGGTACGACGTTCATCACCACGCTCGAGACCAGCGGCGCCAGGCCGCCGGGCACGTAGAGCCCGACTCGTCGTACCGGCAGGAAGCGGTGGGTGACGCGGGCGCCGGGACCGAGGTCGGTGACGACCTCCGGCTCCAGCTCGGCCTCGCAGGTGATCCGGAGCCGCCGGATCGACTCCTCCAGGCCGGCTCGCACCGCCGGGTCGAGGGACTCCAGTGCATCCGTGAGGGTCGCCGCCGGCACCCGCAGGTGCTCGGGAGCCACGCCGTCGAAGCGCAGCGAGAGCTCCTGGATCGCCTCGACGCCGCGGGTGCGGACGGCCTCGCTGATCGGGCGCACCACCTCGACCGCCGCGTCCACGTCGAACTCCGCGCGCGGTAGGACGGCCCGGTAGTCCTCGGGCGCGGCCGATCCACGCAGGTCGATCCGGCGGATCAGCGGCGCGGGCATGTCCTCGATTCTATGGTCCGAGCGAGGACGTCCACGGCGGCGGAGCCGCTCGTGGACGACCGCAGCGAGCGACGAGGCGCGCTTGCGCGCGAGTCGACAGTCCGACCCACCTTGGAGAACGTAGGCTGACCTCATGGGCGACACGCTCCCGATGTTCCCGCTCAACTCCGTGCTCTTCCCGGGCATGAGCGTGCCCCTGCGCGTCTTCGAGGACCGCTACCGCGCCCTGGTGCACCACCTGCTCCGCGTCGACGACCCCACCGAGCGGGTGTTCGGCTCGGTCGGGATCCGCGAGGGGTACGAGGTCGGCGACCACGGCGCCCAGTGGCTGTTCAAGATCGGCTGCCGGGTGAAGATGACCGAGGTGGAGGCGTTCCCGGACGGCACCTTCGAGCTGGTCGCGGTCGGCCTCGACCGGATCGAGCTCGACCGGCTCGACACCAGCGGCGCCTACCCGATCGGTCACGTCACCCAGCTCGAGGACCACGCCGAGGAGGTGCCGGCGCACCTCGACGCCTCGGCCCGGCGGGTGTACGACGACTACCGCGAGGCGCTGCTCGGGATCGACCGCGAGCCGCCGAGCGGCGACCTGCCGCAGGACCCGACGTACCTCTCCTGGGCGCTGGCCGCCCTCGCCCCGCTCAGCCTGTCGCAGCGGCAGGCGCTGCTCGAGGCGGAGGACGCCACCGGCCGGCTGCAGATGGTCACCGACGTGATCCGCGGCGAGCTCCGCACCATGAAGGTGTTCCCCTCGCTGCCGGCCACCGAGATCGCCCGGACCCGCTGGTCGCCCAATTAGGCCCGACCGTGGGTCGAGCCTGTCGAGACCATCGGTCGACGTTGCAGTCACCGTCACCGGGTTTCGTCGCGCGGTCACGACCTCGCAGGCTCGGTCGTGCGCTTGCTCAACCTGCGCGGCCGACGTCGAGCCCTCGCCTCTCGGGCTCGACTGCCCGCTTAGTCCGTCGAGATCTTCACGAGGTACTCGGGCGTGCCTGAAGGAGGCTGCTGCTCGGACAAGATGGTGCTCCCCGTGTGTCGACGCCCGACGGCGCGTGCCCGCGGGAGCCTACTCCGCGCTCGCGTCGCTCACGTCGGCTTCGTCGGGTTCTGTGAGCGAGTCGGCACGGTGCCGGGACCGCCCCCCGGGCCAGGCGAAGAACACCACGGCGAGGACGAACAACGAGACCATCGGCCAGACCAGGTAAGGGGTCTTGCCGTTCACCACGAGCGCGGCCGAGACGTGGGTGCCGTCGGCCGCGGTCTTGGCCAGATGCGCGGGGTCGGCCGGGCCGAGCGCCACCCCGACCCTGTGCATCGTGTAGGCGGCGGCCACCGAGCCCAGGGCGACCGCCCCGAGCACCAGCAGCTCGTGGCGCCGGGTCAGCAGTCCGACGGTCGCCGCCGCGAGTGCGCTCGCCACGGCCGAGATCAGGACGTAGAGGCCGGTGCCGGTGAAGACCTGCCGCAGTGCGCCGTAGTCGGTGTAGAAGAGCTGGTGCTGCTGCACCACCTGGGTGGGCGGGCTCCAGACCCACTCCCACACCGCGCCGGCCGCCGCACCCAGCACGACGTACCCGAGGACCACGGCCAGGGCGAAGAAGATCGAGCGCCGCAGCTCGTGGGCGGACCCGTCGTCGCTCATCCGCTCAGGCACCCGGGGCCCAGCAGCTGCTTGAGGTCGGCGAAGAGCGCCGCGCCCGCGGCCACCCGCAGCCGGTCGTCCACCCGCATCACGGTGGTCTGCTCGCGACCGAGGAGCCGCAGGTGCACCTCGGAGACCCCGGGATGGGTGCGCAGCACCTCCTTGAGCTGGTCGACGACCGGGGGTGTGCAGCGGGTGATCGGCATGCTCACCACCACCGGGCCGGTGCGGTCGTCGGTGAGGTCGGGGACGGTGAGCTCCTCGCCACGGATCTCGGGCTGGTCCTTGCTGCGGGACAGCTTGCCGCGCACGGTGACGATGGTGTCCTCGGCGAGGATGCTCCCGGCCAGCTGGTAGGTGCCGGGGAACAGGAGTACGTCGATGCCGCCGTCGAGGTCCTCGACGGTGACCACGGCCCAGGTGTCGCCCTTGCGGGTGATCTTGCGCTGCACCGAGGTGATCAGCCCGGTGACCGTGATCGGGCTGCCGTCGGGCCGCTCCTCGTCGAGCAGCAGCGAGCCGATGCTGCAGTCGCTGGCACCGGCGAGCACGTGCTCGAGGCCCATCAGCGGGTGGTCGGAGACGTAGAGGCCGAGCATCTCCCGCTCGTGGCCGAGCAGCGTCATCTTGTCCCACTCCTCGACCTCGGGGACGGCGATCGCCATCCCGAAGCCGGAGTCCTCGTCGTCGAGGCCGCCGAACAGGGAGTCCTGGCCGATCGCCTCGTTGCGCTTGGTCTCGACGTACTGGTCGACGGCCTGCTCGTGGATCGCGACCAGCGCCCGGCGCCCGTGGCCCATGTCGTCGAAGGCGCCGCCCTTGACCAGCGACTCGATGACCCGCTTGTTGCACACCAGCGCCGGCACCTTGGCCATGAAGTCGTTGAAGTCGGCGAAGCGCTCCTCCTGCCGGGCCTCGACGATCTTGTCGACGACGTTCGCGCCGACGTTGCGGATCGCGGTGAGCCCGAACCGGATGTCACCTCCGACCGGGGTGAAGGTCGCCTCCGACTCGTTGACGTCGGGCGGCAGGACCTGGATCTTCATCCGACGGCACTCGTTGAGGTAGATCGCCATCTTGTCCTTGTCGTCCTTGACCGAGGTCAGGAGCGCAGCCATGTACTCGGCGGGGTAGTTCGCCTTGAGGTAGGCCGTCCAGTAGGACACCAGGCCGTACGCCGCGGCGTGCGCCTTGTTGAAGGCGTAGTCGGAGAACGGCACCAGGATGTCCCAGAGCGCCTTGATCGCGCTCTTGGAGTAGCCGTTGGCGAGCATCCCGGCCTCGAACGGCACGAACTCGGCGTCCAGGATCTCGCGCTTCTTCTTGCCCATCGCCTTGCGCAGCAGGTCGGCCTGGCCCAGGGAGTAGCCGGCGACCTTCTGGACGATGGCGAGGACATGCTCCTGGTAGACGGTGAGTCCGTAGGTCTCGCCGAGGATCTCGTCGAGCGGCTCGGCCAGCTCGGGGTGGATCGGCTCGATCGGCTCACGCCCGGTCTTGCGGCGGGCGTACTTGTTGTGGGAGTCCATGCCCATCGGGCCGGGCCGGTAGAGCGCGCCGACCGCGCAGATGTCGGCGAACTGGTCGGGCCGCATCGAGCGGAGCAGGGCCCGCATCGGGCCACCGTCGAGCTGGAAGACGCCGAGGGTGTCGCCCCGGGCCATCAGGGCGTACGTCGTCGGGTCGGTGAGCGGAAGGGTCTCCAGGACGACCGTCTCACCGCGGTTGCGGACGATGTTCTTGACCGCGTCGTCGAGGACGGTGAGGTTGCGCAGGCCCAGGAAGTCCATCTTGATCAGCCCGAGGTGCTCGCACATCGGGTAGTCGAACTGGGTGATGATCGCGCCGTCCTGGGGTCGGCGGATCAGCGGGACGATGTCGATCAGCGGCTCGCTGGACATGATCACGCCCGCCGCGTGCACGCCCCACTGCCGCTTGAGGCCCTCGATCCCGATCGCGGTGTCGACGACGGTCTTGACGTCGTGGTCGGCGTCGTAGAGCGAGCGGAACTCCCCGCCCTCGCCGTACCGCTTGTGGGCCGGGTCGAAGATCTGCTTGAGCGGGATGTCCTTGCCCATCACCGCGGCCGGCATCGCCTTGGTGATCCGGTCGCCCATCGCGAACGGGTAGCCGAGGATCCGGCTGGCGTCCTTGACCGCCTGCTTGGCCTTGATCGTGCCGTAGGTGACGATCATCGAGACCCGGTCCTCGCCGTACTTCTCGCTGACGTAGCGGATCACCTCGCTGCGCCGGCGCTCGTCGAAGTCGATGTCGAAGTCGGGCATCGAGAGACGTTCGGGGTTGAGGAACCGCTCGAACAGCAGGCCGTGCACGAGCGGGTCGAGGTCGGTGATCCGCATGACGTAGGCGCACATCGAGCCCGCGCCCGAGCCGCGGCCGGGGCCGACCCGGATTCCGTTGTCCTTGGCCCAGTTGATGAAGTCGGCGACAACCAGGAAGTAGCCCGGGAAGCCCATCTGGACGATGACGTCCATCTCGAAGTCGGCGCGCGCCTGCGAGGCCTCGGGTACGCCGTCGGGGTAGCGGTAGGCGAGACCCTTGGCGACCTCGCGGCGGAACCAGGTCTCCTCGGTCTCCTCCGCCGGCACCGGGAAGCGCGGCATGTAGGTGCCGTTGCCCTCGGTGAAGGTGACCTCGCAGCGCTCGGCGATCGCCAGCGTGTTGTCGCAGGCCTCCTTCATGCCGTGCTTGTGCTCCCACAGCTCGCGCATCTCGGCCGCGGACTTGATGTAGTAGCCGTCGCCGTCGAGGCGGAACCGCTTCGGGTCGCTCATCACCGAACCGGACGAGACGCACAGGAGGTGCTCGTGGGCCGGGGCGTCCTCGCGGTTGACGTAGTGGGAGTCGTTGGTCGCGATCACCGGGATCCCGAGGTCCTTGCTCAGCTGCAGCAGCCCGTCGCGGACCCGCTTCTCGATGACCAGGTCGTGGTCCATCAGCTCGATGAAGTAGTTGTCGCGGCCGAGGATCTCCTGGAAGTCGCCGGCCGACTTGCGGGCCTTGGCGTAGTCACCGATCCGGAGCCAGGTCTGGACCTCTCCCGACGGGCAGCCGGTGGTGCCGATCAGGCCCTCGGCGTACTCGGCGAGGAGCTCGCGGTCGGCGCGGGGCTGGTAGTAGTAGCCCTCCATGCTGGCGCGGCTGGAGAGCCGGAACAGGTTGTGCATGCCGGCCGTGCTCTCGGCCAGCAGGGTCATGTGGGTGTAGGCACCCGAACCGCTCACGTCGTCGTCGCCGCCGTCGTTCCAGCGCACGCGCTTCTTCTCGAAGCGGCTGGTGTCGGGGGTGAGGTAGGCCTCCATGCCGATGATCGGCTTGATGCCGGCCGCGGTCGCCTTGGCGTAGAAGTCGTAGGCGCCGAACACGTTGCCGTGGTCGGTCATCGCGATGCTGGTCATCCCGAGCTCGCTGGTGCGGGCGAACAGGTCGTCGAGCCGGGCCGCACCGTCGAGCATGGAGTACTCGGTGTGGACGTGGAGGTGGACGAAGTCCCCACCGGTGACAGAGCCGGATGACATGGGTGGAGCGGTCCTCCTCAGCGGTGCTGCGCGGTCAACAGATCAGGCGGTCGGGCAGGCAGGACGGACGGCCTGGACGGACCAGCTGGGGGAAGAGCGCCAGCCTACGCGACCACTCCCCCGATCGTGACAGGGCGCACCGACATGTCCGTCGTACCGGCGGTACCTGCGCGATGATGCTCCTCCGGGCGCTGACGCAGCCGACGACAGGAGCGGACCGATGGCACGCGACCCCCACATCCCCGACGCGTTCGACGTCTACACCCTCGTGGTCCTGCGACGGCCGGCGGACCCGGCGGAGCTCCCGGACGAGGAGCTCGACGCACTGCAGGCACGCCACCTCGCCTACCGCGCCGGGCTGGCGGAGCAGGGTCTGCTGGTGGCGAACGGACCCTTCGACGAGCAGAGCGACCCGTCGTACCGCGGGATGTCGGTCTTCGCCTGCGACCTTGCCGAGGCCGCGCGGCTGTCGGACGCCGACCCCTCCGTGGTGGCGGGACGGCTGACGTACGACGTGATGCAGTGGTGGGTGCGCGCCGGCGCCCTCGCCTTCCCGCTGGCCGAGCACTCGGTCGGCGAGCGCCGTTCGATGCCCGAGGACTGACGCTGTCCTCGGTCAGGCGACGACACGTGCGGTCGGGAGCACGAGCGTGATCACGGCGCCGCCGTCGGGTCCGTTGGTGGCGCTCACCCGGCCACGGTGAGCCTCGGCTACTGCCCGGACGATGGCGAGTCCCAGCCCGGTCCCGGCGTGCGGCCCGGCACTGTGGAACTGCTCGAAGACCAGCGGCAGCTGGCCCGCCGCGATCCCGACGCCGTCGTCGGCGACCTCGACCACCACCTCGTCGCCGGCTGCCAGGCCGCGGAGCACGATCGTCCCGTCCGCCTCGGTGTGCCGTACGGCGTTCTCGACGGCGCTGTCGACGGCCACCTCCAGGCGGGCCGGGTCGGCCCACACCCTGAGCGCCGGGCACTCGACCTTCCAGCGCCGGTCCGGGGCGCCGGCACGCCACCGGTGGGCGGTGCGCTCCAGCAGGGCAGCCAGGTCGACTTCCTCGGCATGGATCGAGTCCTCGTCGGCCTGGGCCAGGGCGAGCAGCCGGGCGGCGATGCTCTCGAGCTTGTCCAGCTCGTCGAGGACCACCGCGATGTCCTCGGCGCCCGCGGGATCCTGCTGCTGCGCACCCAGAAGCTCGCTGAACCCCCGGGCCACGGTGATCGGTGTCCGCAGCTCGTGAGAGGCGAACCGGACGAACCGGCGCTGCCGCTCGCGGGCCTGGCGCTCGCTCTCGGCCAGCCGGTGGGCCTCGGCGGTCGCGGCCATCCGTCGACGCACGTGCCAGACCATCACCAGGAACAGCAGCGCCATCAGCGGGATCTCGCTGGTCTCCTGCCAGCCGGTGTCGCCGTCCTGCGCGTGGGTGACGAGCGGGATGCCCGTCACGACGGCCACCACCAGGCAGGTCAGCCACATCTTCGGCAGTGACCACGGCCGCAGCCCGTACACGACCGCGGTGCTCACCCACACGAAGTGGAAAGGGATCGTCTCGGCACCCGCCAGCACGTACATCAGCGCGGCGTTCGTGCTCGCGAAGACCGCCCAGACGGGGATCAGCAGCCGCTCACGCGCTGAAGCAGTAGCCCACATTGCGCACCGTCTCGATGTGCCACCGGTCGATCTTGGCGCGCAGGCGTCCGACGTACACCTCGAGGACGTTGCTCCCCGGGTCGAAGCAGAAGCCCCAGACGTCGGAGAGGAGCTCGTCGCGGGTGCACACCTCCCCCGCACGTCTCATCAGGTGCCCGAGCAGGATGAACTCCCGTTGGGACAGGGTGGTGCTGCGCTCGCCGTCGTGCAGGACGCGTCGGTGGAGATCCAGGCGCATGGCGCCGACCTGTAGCCAGCGCGCGGGGGCCGCCGCCGGTGTCTCGGCCAGACGGGAGTCGACTCGCGCCAGCAGCTCGGCCACGGCGAAGGGCTTCGCCAGGTAGTCCACGGCGCCGGCGCGCAGGCACTGGACCCGCGACTCGACCTCGCCGATGGCGGAGAGGACCAGCACCCGGGCCTGGCTGTCCCGCGCCAACAGCTCGCGCAGCACCGCGTGGCCGTCCATGCCGGGCAGCAGGAGGTCGAGGATCACCAGCGCGAAGTCGTGGTCGGCCGCCTTGATCAGTGCGTCCTCACCGGTCCGCGCGCTCTCGACGGTGTGCCCGTGCGACTCCAGAGCACGCGAGACGAACCGCGCGATGCGCGGCTCGTCGTCGACCACCAGCAGATGTGCCACCGGACCCCCTTGGGAGGTCACTGTGGAGAACGCACCTTGGGAATGCCTTGGGCAGCGCGACGGGCCGGGTGCATGGTGCACCCGGCCCGCGCTCTCCCCCCATGCGCAGTGGCTACTGGACGACGCGGTAGCGCATCTGCATGCCGGCCAGGATGTGGTCGTTGACGTGGCAGTGGAACAGCCAGGTGCCGGGATCGTCGGGCACCATGTCGCTCACCATCATCATCCCGGGCAGCAGGTCGATCATGTCGCTGCGCATGCCGTTGGTCGTCACCGTGTTGCCGTGCCAGTGCGGCGTGTGCAGGTCGACCTCGGTCCCGAGGCTGAAGGTGTACCAGCGCACCCGCTGACCGACCTTGACGGTCGGCACCGGGCCGTTGCCGTAGACGTAGCCGTTGATGGAGTGCATGAGGTTGCTCTCCTCGAAGGCGTCCTCGTCGTCCGCGGGGATGCTGTGCGGCGGCCCGGCCAGCTCGTGCAGGTTGCGGTCCAGGTACGGGCTGTTGTTCTCGTTCTCCACGGTGAAGTAGGAGAAGATCTCGCGGTCGACGTCGGTCGGCATCGCGGTCGCGGGATCGGCCATCCCCTTGGCCGTGATCACCATCGGGCCGACCAGGCCGGCGTTGGTGTCGGCGACCTCATCGGTGTGCGAGTGGTACATCCACAGCACCGACGAGCCGTCCATGGGCCCCGGGCCGGCACGCTCCGGCACGTCCCAGTTGTAGGTGTAGGTGCCGCCGGGCGGTACGGCGTCGTCGTCCTTGGCCGCTCCCGAGGTGCCGTCGGCGTACGGCGCGCCCTCGGAGTTCTTCTGGTAGAAGACGCCGTGCGGGTGGATCGAGGCCGGGTACGGCGTGTTGTTGCGGAACACGACCCGGATGGTGTCTCCCACCTCGGCCCGGATCACCGGTCCGAGGATGCCCAGCGAGTTGTCACAGACCCTGGTGGTCACGGCGCACGACGTCGGTGCCGGGATCCGGTGGGTGAAGGTGGCGTCGGTGTAGCCGCGGTACAGCGACTTCCAGTACCTGTGCCCGATCCGGTTCGGCCCGTTCTTGGTGAACACCTGCTCCTCGGGTGTGAACGGCTTGCCCGTGATGTCGTTGGCGCCGTCGGGCGCGTAGTCCCACAGCACCTGGTCGGCCGCGATGTAGTAGGTCCGCAGGCGGCCCGTGCTCACCGCCGCGAGCGCAGCACCGTGGTCGTGGTGACCGGGTGGCGACCCGAGGGTGACCGACCCGCAGGCTGCGACGATGCTCATGGTCGCTCCCGCGACCAGAACCTTCCAGATGATGCTGCTCGTGCCCCTGATGGACATGTCCGGCCCCTCTCGATGTGGCGACTGCCGGGACCCATGCTGTGGGCGCGTCGAGGCCGGGAACCGAACCTGAACGAGCCGTCACCCGACTGTCATGTGGGCGTCAGGTCGGTCTGCGCAGAAGCCCGGCGCATTCTCACGTCGGGCTCAGCGCCGGCTCAGTGACGCTGGGGACACTCGGCCCATGATCGCCGCGGACAGCGACCCGGGTCTGAGCTGCAGCTCCGGCGAGTGTTTCTACCGAGCCAACGTGATCGGTCACCTGACGGTGCGCGTCACACCCCTCGCCGGCTCCGGTCGACGTCCGGGCGTACGCACCCTCTGGATGCCGTTCTGCGACGACCACGCCCACGAGCTCCGCGCCGGCGCCACCCTCATCGACTTCGACAGCGGCCTCTGACCGAGCGGACACGCCTCAGGGGCGCCAGGCCATCCGCAGGTCGGGCGCCTTCTCCTCGTTGCCGGAGCCATCCGTGCGCTCGACCTCGACCAGACCGCGGCGTTCGTAGAGCCGGCGGGCACCCTCGTTGCTCTGGAACACCCACAGCTCGTAGCCGTCGGGGTGCGTCGCGTCGACCACGTCGAGCAGCAGCGAGCCGATCCCCTGACCCTTGAGATCCGCCCGGACGTAGAGGCCGTCGAGGAACGTCGGCGTGCACACGGCGAGCCCGAGGAGCGCACCGTCAGCCTCGGCCACCCAGACCGTGTGGCCGTCTCCCTCGAAGACGTGGCGACGGTAGTAGCCGCGGTGCTCCTCGTCGGTGTGCACGGCCGGCGGCATCTGGGGTACGGCGGCCCGGCGCGCGTCGGAGTAGAGGTCCGCGAGGGCGTCCGCCTCGTCGGGCAGCGCCTCGCGCACCGTCACCTCGGGCGGGCCGGCGGGCTCAGTCGGAGTCACGGATCACCTCGAGCGCACGGGCCAGGTCGTCGGGATACGTGGACTCGTACTCGACGTGCTCTCCGGTGTCGGGGTGCTCGAACCCCAGCCGGGTGGCGTGCAGCCACTGCCGCTCGAGGCCGACCCTCTTCGACAGGGTCGGGTCTGCGCCGTAGGTCAGGTCACCGACGCACGGATGCTTCAGTGCGCTCATGTGCACCCGGATCTGGTGGGTGCGCCCGGTCTCCAGATGGATCTCCAAGAGGGACGCGAAGCGGTGCGCCTCGAGCGTCTCGTAGTGGGTGACGCTGTGCCGGCCGTCGGCCATCACCGCGAACTTGTAGTCCGCTCGTGGATGCCTGCCGATGGGCGCGTCGATGGTGCCGCTCAACGGGTCGGGATGACCCTGCACCAGGGCGTGGTAGACCTTGTCGACCGTGCGGTGGCGGAACGCGTTCTTGAGCACCGAGTAGGCGCGCTCCCCCTTGCAGATCACCATCACGCCGGACGTGCCGACGTCGAGCCGCTGGACGATCCCCTGCCGCTCCGAGGCGCCGCTGGTGGCGATCCGGTAACCGGCAGCAGCCAGGTGACCGACCACGGTCGGGCCGGTCCAGCCGGGAGAGGGATGGACGGCGATCCCGACCGGTTTGTCGAGCACGATGATCGAGTCGTCGTCGTGGATGATCCGGATGCCCTCGACCAGCTCCGGTTTCACCACGAGCGGGTCGGCCACGGAGGGAATGGTCACGTCGAGCAGCGCCCCGGAGTGCACCCGGTCGCTCTTGCCGGCGAGCCGACCGTCGACCTCCACATGGCCGTCGGCGATCAGCGCGGCTGCGCGGGTCCGGGACAGCCCGAACATCCGGGCCATGGCAGCGTCGAGCCGCTCCCCGGCCAGGCCGTCCGGCACCGTGACGACGCGTTGCTCCGGCGAGCCGGTCACGACCGGTCGCCGCGGTGGCTGCGGGCGCCGGTGATGCCGATGCCCCGCCAGGTCTGGATGATGATCAGCACCACGGCCACGTCGATGAGCATGTCGGCGACGTTGAAGACCGGCCAGTGCGGCAGCTCGAGGAAGTCGACGACGTGGCCGCGCAGGACGCCCGGGTCCCGGAAGATCCGGTCGGTGAGGTTGCCGCAGACCCCGGCCAGCAGCAGGCCGAGCGCGACCGCCCAGGTGCGGTCGCCGAGGCGTCGCCCGAACCGGATCACCACGCCGGCGGCCACCAGGGCGATCACCGAGAGCACCAGCGTGTACGACGTACCGGTGCTGAAGGCTGCGCCGGGGTTGCGGACCAGATCGAGCCGCAGCAGCCCGTCGACGACGTCCACCGGATCGCCCTCGGTGAGGTGGCGCACGGCGAGCACCTTGGTCACCACGTCGACGGCGTACGCCGTCACCGCAACCAGGGCGAAGACCAGCCGATGACTCGACGAGCCGACAGCGCCAGAATCGCGAGGCGCCTGGTGCTCCGGCCCCTCCGGCCCCGTCGCAGCGGGATCGGTGGAAGTCAGCGGCGTTCCTCGCGTTGCTTGCATGACAGGCACAGTGTGGCACGGGGGAACGCCATCGCCCGACCCTTGCCGATCGGGTTGCCGCACGACTCGCAGATGCCGTAGGTGCCGTCCGCGATCCGGGCCAGGGCCCGGTCGATCTGGGCCAGCTTCTCGCGCTCGTTGTTGACGACCGTGAGCTCCTGGTCGCGCTCGAAGCTGGTCGCACCCATGTCGGCCTGGTCGTGCCCGGCGCCGTCACCGGCGTCGCGCATCAGCCTGGCGAGCTCCTCCTCCTGGGCGGTGAGGGTGCGTACGACGCGGGCGCGGTCATCGTGCAGGTCGGAGAGGACCTCGTCGACCTCGGCCTTGGTCCAGGGCTTCTCCCCGGGCAGGACCGGGAAGCTCGACGGTGCTACCCGCTTCGCGGTCGAGGTCTTGGCGGCGGGCTTCTTGGCGGCGGCCTTGGTGGTGGCCGTCTGGGCGGTGGTGTTCGTGGCAGCCTTCTTCGTTGGTCGGGACGTGGGAGCGGTCGCGGCGTTCGCAGCCGTGGCGCTCGGGACAGCAACCTTCGAAGCCGCCTGCTTCTTCCCGGTTGCCGGGGCCTTCTTCGCAGGAGTCTTGGCCGCAGCCTTCGCGGGCGCCTTGGCCGAAGCCTTCTTGGCGGCCGGGGCGGCCTTCTTCACGGTCGCCTTCTTGACCGCGGGAGCGGCCCTCTTCGCGGGCGCCTTGGCGACCGGGGCCTTCTTCGCGGCCGGGGCGGCCTTCTTTGCGGTCGCCTTCTTGGCCGCTGGAGTGGCCTTCTTCGCCGGTGCCTTGGCGGCCGGAGCCTTCTTCGCCGGCGTCTTCGCGGCGGCGGTCTTCTTCACCGGGGTGGTCGACTTCGTGGCGGCCTTCTTGGTCACGCCCGCGGTGCCGTTGGCGGCGGCAGCGGGTGGCCGGCGGGCGACCACCTTGCGGGCGGCCGAGGCGGCCTTGCCGGCCAGCGACCGGGTCGTGCTGCGAGCCATGAGGAGCCTTCCGGGGGCCGCGCGCGAACGCGGGAGGGGTGTGGACAGCGCTCAGGTGCAGGCACCGTCGATGGGGGAGGGTATATCCGCCGGAGGTCTCGTTCAAAGGAGGCACGCCTAGCGGGACGGGCCCATCCTGAGCCGTGCGTGGCGACCTCACCCCTCGGGAGGAGAGAAAAGACGATCGGCCGGAACCCCGTGCGGGGTGCCGGCCGATCGTCGACGTGTGGTGCGGGTCAGGCCTCGTCGTCGCCGAGCACCGACCGCAGCCGCTTGGGCTGGGACAGGTTCGGGTCGTGCGCGCCCGGGGTCGGGTCGGCCGAGCCGGAGCTCTCCAACGCCTCGAGCTGCTGGCTGAAGTAGACCTTCAGCCGCGAGCGGTACTCGCGCTCGAACGCCCGCAGGTTGTCGACCTCGGAGGAGAGCCGGTCGCGCTCGTTCTCCAGCTCGCCGAAGAGCTGGGTACGGCGCTCGGCGGTCTCGCTGTCCAGTGACTGCGAGCGGCCACGGGCGTCGGACTCGAGCTTGTCGGCGTTGGTCTTCGCCTCCGACTCCAGACGCTCGGCCTTGGTGCGGGCCTCGCCGATGATCTTGTCGGCCTCGCCCTTGGCGTCCTCGACCAGCTGGTCGGCGTTGCGGCTGGCCAGCTCGAGCAGGCGGGCTGCGGCGTTGGACGCATCCCCGATGGTCTCGACGCGGATCGTCTCGATCCCGGCGGGAGCGATGCCCACCGGCGAGACGGCGGCGGCCACGGCGGGCGTCTGCACCGTCGGGGTCGGCTCGGGCTCCGGTGCGGCGGCGGTCTCGGGCGCCGGCGTCGGGGCCGGCGGCTCGGGTGCAGCGGCCGGGGCCGCCTCGGGCGCACCGCTCTGGGCGGCGGACAGCTTGGAGCGGAGGTCGTCGTTCTCGCGAGTGAGGCGCGCGAGCTCGGCCTCCACCTCGTCGAGGAACTGGTCGACCTCACCCATGTCGTAGCCCTCACGGAGCCGGACAGGAGTAAAGCGCTTGTTGCTCACGTCCTCAGGCGTCAGCGGCATGACCTCACCCAATTCCTTGTCATCGTTCTCATCGGATCGAACAATAGCGCCTCACCTGACCCCCCGGTCACTCCCGAGTCGAGGCACCGGCGCGGACGAGGTACGACGTCGCCGCACGTCAACCGTAGTCACATCAGCTCTGGTTGAAGAACCCGCCCTCGACCAGACGCTGCTTGTCCTCGGCCGCCACCGTCACGTTGGGTGGCGACAGCAGGAACACCTTGGCCGTCACCCGCTCGATGGTGCCGCGGGTGGCGAAGACCAGGCCGGCTGCGAAGTCGACGAGACGCTTGGCGTCGGCGTCGTCCATCTCCGAGAGGTTCATGATGACCGGGATGCCCTCGCGGAAGTTCTCACCGACGGTGCGCGCCTCGTTGTACGTGCGCGGGTGGAGGGTGGTGATCATCGAGAGCTCGGCGATGCCGCCGGCGGGAGCAGGGGCCGAGGTACGGCGACGCTGCGACAGGTCGGCGACCGGAGCGGGTTGGCCCGGCGCGGGCTGGGCCTTCGCGGGTACCGAGCCTCGATGGCCGGACTGACGAGGGTCCGCCGCCTCGGCGTACCCCTGCTCGTCGTACTCGTCGTCGTAGACGCCGGTGTCCTCGAGCAGGCCGAGGTACTCGCCGATCTTGCGCATCGCGCTCATGGATCCAACCTTCTTGTCCGGTGCCCTGCTCAGGCCTCTGGTGTTGGTGACGCTACTCGATCCGGGGGCGCTCACCGAGGATTGCCGAGCCGACACGCACGTGTGTCGCACCCGCCTCGATCGCGGCCTCCAGATCGTGGCTCATGCCGGCCGAAAGCCAGGCGGCACTGGGCCGTTCGGCGGTGAAGCCGTCACGGATCTCGGCCAGCCGAGCGAACGCCGAACGGGGGTCCTCCTCGAGCGGACCGACGGCCATCAGCCCGCGCAGCGTGAGCATCCCGGCGGCCTCGACGGCGTCGGCCAGGGCCGCCAGGTCACCTGGGTCCGCGCCCGCCCGACCGGCGCGGCCGGGTGGGTCGAGGCTGACCTGGAGCAGCACGTCGACCGGGTGGCTCCGCTGATGGGCGCCGCGGTTGAGGGCGTTGACGAGCTTGACGCGGTCGACGGACTCCACGACGTCGGCGTAGGAGCCGACGACCGCCGCCTTGTTGCTCTGCAGGCCGCCGATGAAGTGCCAGCGGAGTGGCAGGTCGCCGCACTCCGCCTGCTTGTCGCCGGCCTCGGGATGACGGTTCTCGCCGACGTCCCCCACCCCCAGGTCGGCCAGGATCCGCACGTCGCTCGCGGGGAAGAACTTGGTGACGGCCACCAGGGTCACCTCCGCGGGGGCGCGTCCGGCGGCGGTGGCGGCCCCGGCGATGCGGCGGCGTACGGCGTCGAGGCCGGCCGCGATCTCGTCGTACCTGCTCATGAGGCGATCCGGATGATGCCCGCCTGGCGGCCGGACCGAGGACCGTCACGGCGGTAGGAGAAGAGGTCGGGCGACTCGCGGGTGCAGGTGGAGAGGTCGACCACCTCGACGCCGTCGCGCTCGAGCTGGGCACGCACGCCGGCGCCGACGTCGACCGACGGCGTACCCCAGGAGGTCGTGGCCCGGCTGGCGGGCTCGACCGCGGCTACGTCGTCCCGCATCTGCTCGGGCACCTCGTAGCACCGGCCGCACACGTGCGGGCCGACCCAGGCGGTGAGCTCTCCGGCACCCAACGAGCGCATCGCGGTCACCGTCGCCGGCACGATGCCGGCGACCAGGCCGTCTCGGCCGCAGTGAGCGGCCCCGACGACGGTGCCGTCGCGGTCTGCGAGGAGCACCGGCACGCAGTCGGCGGCCCGGACCATCAGGCTGACGCCCGGCTGGGTGGTGACCAGGCCGTCGCCGACGGCGTGCAGGTGGCCGTGGACGTCGTGCGCGGGTCCGTCGGCGCCGACCACGGCGACGTCGTTGCCGTGCACCTGGCTGAGCTGCGCGAGACTCTCGAGCCCCGCTCCCGGGGAGAAGTCGGCCATCACGAGTCGGTGGTTCTCCTCCATCGCCCGTGGTTCGTCGCCCCCGGCCCAGGCCAGGTTGAGCGAGTCGTACGGCGCGCCACTGACCCCGCCGTGCCGGTCGGTGAAGGCCAGCTCGACGGGGCCGTGGGTGAGACGTGCGGCGTACACCCGGCCGAGGCTAGTGGGGCGTCACTTGAGGAAGTCCGGGACGTCGAGGTCGTCGTCGTCGAACTGCATCGGGCGCGGCTGCGCCTGCGGCTGCCGTGCACCCGCGCCGACCGGCTCGCGCTCCGGAGCGTCGGCCTTCTGAGCGGCCAGGGCCTGGGCCGCGGCCTTGGTCTGCTCCTGCGTCTGCTGCTGTGCCGGCGTACGACGGAACCCGGACTCGGTCTCGCGCCGCTTCGGCATCCCGCCGTCGAATCCGGCCGCGATGACCGTGACCCGCACCTCGTCGCCGAGCGCGTCGTCGATGGTCGCCCCGAAGATGATGTTGGCATCGGGGTGCGCCGACTGCGACACCAGCGCCGCGGCCTCGTTGATCTCGAACAGGCCGAGGTCCGAGCCACCCGCGATCGACAGCAGCACGCCGTGCGCACCGTCGATGCTGGCCTCGAGCAGCGGGCTCGAGACCGCCTGCTCGGCGGCCACCACCGAACGGTCCTCGCCGCGCGCCGAGCCGATGCCCATCAGCGCCGAGCCGGCGTTGGCCATCACCGACTTCACGTCGGCGAAGTCGAGGTTGATCAGGCCGGGCGTGGTGATCAGGTCGGTGATGCCCGAGACGCCTTGCAGCAGGACCTGGTCGGCCTGCTTGAAGGCGTCGAGGACGCTGACGCTGCGGTCGCTGATCGACAGCAGGCGGTCGTTGGGAATCACGATGAGGGTGTCGACCTCCTCGCGGAGCTTGGCGATGCCCTCCTCGGCGGAGTTGGCCCGGCGCCGGCCCTCGAAGGCGAACGGTCGGGTGACCACGCCGATGGTGAGCGCGCCCAGGGAGCGGGAGATGCGGGCCACGACGGGAGCGCCACCGGTGCCGGTGCCACCGCCTTCGCCGGCGGTCACGAAGACCATGTCGGCGCCCTTGATGACCTCCTCGATCTCGTCGGAGTGGTCCTCGGCGGCCTGCGTGCCGACGTCGGGGTTGGCGCCGGCACCGAGGCCGCGAGTCAGCTCGCGGCCGATGTCGAGCTTCACGTCGGCGTCGCTCATCAGGAGGGCCTGGGCGTCGGTGTTGATGGCGATGAACTCGACGCCCTTGAGCCCGACCTCGATCATCCGGTTGACGGCGTTCACGCCGCCGCCACCGATCCCGACCACCTTGATGATGGCCAGATAGTTCTGCGCTGCTGCCACGGTTCGCGCCTCTCGGTGATCGGCCGGCCTCGCATGAGCGACGGCCGGTACGACTCGGATGGCGTCCGGAGCGGACGCCGCTGCCTGTGTCTGGGGAAGTACTCGAGGCCTGGAACCGTAACCCTGAAGTGGAGGGTTATAGTTATGTCAACCTCTCGTTGGCGACGACGTTAGACAGACCCGGCCACCGAACGACGCAGACACGCCGCAACCTGTCTCGTTGAGTTGGCCTTCCGGGCTCGTTGAGTTGGCCCTCCGGGCTCGTTGAGTTGGCCCTCCGGGTTCAACAGGTCGCCGCGAGGGCCAACTCAACGCACCGCCAGGGCCAACTCAACGGACCGCAAGGGCCAACTCAACGGGGGCTGGTGACCGGCTGGCCGGGGACGCTGACGTCGTAGGTGTGGCCGGGCTGGGCGAGGAGCCGCACCAGCACCTGGGCCTTGAGGGCGGACTGGGCGTCGCTCCCCCAGATCACCACGGCCCCGCCGCGCATCGCCAGTGAGACCTGGTCGACGCCGGCGACCGCGACGTGGTCGACGCGCCCGGCCAGGCCGGAGGGGAGGGAGGCGATCACGCGGGCCGCCTCGGCGAGGGCGACGCTGCCGGTGTCGGCGGTCGTCACCACCCGCGGCATGCCCGGCGGCGGCTGGGCGTAGTCACGGAAGAGCACGCCCTCGGCGTCCATGGCCTGGAAGTGGCCACCGATCTCCACCACGGCCACCGGCCTGCGCTCGGTGACCTTGATCAGGACACCGTGCGGCCAGTCGCGCGAGACGTCGACGCGGCGTACGGGTGCCAGGGCGCTCACCCGCGACCGGATCGCGCCGAGGTTCAGCTGGGCGAGGTGGGCGCCGTCGGGCACCTGCGCAGCGGCCAGCACCTGCCGCTCGGTGAGCTGCGACTCGCCGGTCACCCGCACCCGCTGCACGGTGAGGACCGAGCTCACGAAGACCAGCCAGATCCCGCCGACGACGAGGGCGACAAGCAGCACCGACGCGATCACGTAGCGCCAGACCAGCCAGCGGCGCAGCCACTGGCGCCGGACGAACCGACGGCGCGACTTCGTCGCGGGGTCCGGGCGCTCGCTCCGTTTGAGCGGGTTGCGCGGCAGCGTGATCATGCGTCGTCCTCCAGCAGGGCCAGGAGCAGCGGCCCGACCTCGGTGACGCTACCGGCGCCGAGGGTCAGAACCAGGTCACCGGGCCGGGCGAGCCGGGCGAGTTCTGCCGGGGCGTCGGCGAGGTCCGCCACGAAGTGCACCCGCTCGTCCGGCAGCGGTACGGCGTCCGCCACCAGCCGGCCGGTGACCTCGGGGTCGGGGTCCTCCCGCGCGACGTACACGTCGAGCACCACCACCTCGTCGGCAGCGCCGAGCGCCTCACCCATCGCGGTGCCGAAGATCCGCGTGCGCGAGACGAGATGGGGCTGGTAGCAGACCACCAGCCGCCCGTCACCGGCCAGCGCGCGAGCGGCCTGGAGGTCGCCGGCGATCTCGACCGGGTGGTGGGCGTAGGAGTCGTAGACCCGCACTCCCCCGGCCTCGCCCTTGCGCTCCATCCGCCGGCCGGTGCCGGTGAAGGCCCCGAGCCCGCTGCGCAGACCGTCGAACGGGAGCCCGAGCCGCAGCCCGAGGGCGAGGGCGGCGAGCGCGTCGAGGACGTAGTGGCGCCCCGGCACCTGGAGCGTCACCCTGCCCAGGTCCACTCCCCCGTCGCTGACCTCGAACGTCGACTGCGAGCCCTCGAAGGTCAGGTCGCTCGCGACGACGTCGCTCGACGCGTCGAGACCGACCGTCACCACCGTCAGCCCACGAGCGCGCGCCACCTCGACCAGGTCGGCGGCCCCGGGATCGTCGGTGCACAGCACCAGGAATCCCTCGGGGTCGATCGTCGCGACGAACTCCGTGAACGCCGCGCGGTAGGCCTCCTCGGAGCCCCACACGTCGAGGTGGTCGGCGTCGACGTTGGTGACCAGAGCGGCGTAGGGGTGGTAGACGAGGAAGGCGCCGTCGCTCTCGTCGGCCTCGGCGACGAACAGGTCACCGGTGCCGGCGTCGGCGTTGCGGCCGGTAGCGGCGAGCACCCCACCGATGGCGTACGTCGGGTCGGCACCGCAGGCGCGGACGGCCATGGTGAGCAGCGAGGTGGTCGTGGTCTTGCCGTGGGTGCCGGCCACCGCCAGCACGCGGTGCCCGGCCATCACCGACTTCAGCCCGGCGGAGCGCGGCAGGATCCGAAGGCCGCGCGCCTGCGCCTCGAGCACCTCGGGGTTGTCCTCACGTGCCGCCGTCGTGACCACCACGGTGTCGGCGTCGCCGACGTGGTTGGCGTCGTAGGAGAGGTGGCACGGTACGCCGAGCTCGCGCAGCGAAGGCAGGAACGGCGTGTCGTGGTCGTCGCTGCCGGTCACCGCGACGCCTTGGCGCGCCATGATCCGGGCGATGCCGGACAGGGCGGCGCCGCCGATGCCGACGAAGTGGACGCGCCCGAGCTCGTCGGCAGGCAGGATCACGTCCGGTACCGGGATCCTCATCGGACCGCGTCCAGGATCATCCGGGCCAGCTTCTCGTCGGCGTCGAGCGGGATCAGGTGGGCCGCAGCGGCACCCATCGCGTGCAGCCGCGGGGCGTCGGTGAGCAGGGGTACGACGTGGGCCGCGATCCAGTCGGGCGTCAGCGCGGCGTCCTCGACCAGCAGCCCACCACCGGCCTCGATCACCGCGCGCGCGTTGAGCGCCTGCTCGCCGTTGCCGATCGGCAGCGGCACGAACACCGCCGGCAGCCCGACCCCCGACACCTCAGTGACCGTGTTGGAGCCGGAGCGGCAGAGCACGGCGTCGGCCGCGGAGTAGGCGAGGTCCATCCGGTCGACGTAGCCGAGCACGACGTACGGCACGCCGGTGGCGGGCGGCGCCACCTCGTGGGACGGGCCGACGACGTGGAGCACCTGGATGCCCGCGTCCGCCAGCGCCTGAGCCGAGCCCAGCAAGGCCCGGTTGATCGACGCGGCCCCCTGCGAGCCGCCGGTGACGAGCAGCACCGGCAGGTCCGGCCGGAGGCCGAACAGCGCCAGCGCCTCGTCGCGGTGCGCGGACCGGTCGAGGGTGGCGATCATCCGGCGGATCGGCAGCCCGACGTACGTCGCGTGTGGCAGGTCGGTGTCGGGGAACGACGTGGCGACGTGGTCAGTGATCCGGGCGCCGAGCTTGTTCGCGATGCCGGGCACGGTGTTGCCCTCGTGGACGACCAGCGGCACCTTGCGGGTGCGGGCGGCGAGGTAGGCCGGCACCGACACGAACCCGCCGAACCCGGCGATCACATCCGGGCGGAGCCGGTCGACCACCTCGAGGGCTGCTCCCCGAGCCGCGCGCAACCGGCCCGGCAGCCGGAGCAGGTCGGCGTTCGGACGACGCGGCAGGGGGACGCTCGGCACGAACTCCAGCGGGTAGCCGGCCGCCGGGATGATCTGGGCCTCGATCCGCTCCCGGGTGCCGAGGCAGGTGATCTCGACGCCGGGATGCAGCCGCTTGAGGGCGTCGGCGGTGGCGAGCAGCGGGGAGGTGTGGCCGGCCGACCCACCTCCCGCGAGCAGGATACGCACGGGCTAGGTCATGTCTCCTTGCTCACGGCCGTCGCGAGCGGCGGCCAGGGCGTGCGATGGCAAGGCGGAGGAGCGAAGGCGATGCGCCAGCATCGTCGAGTCGACGACAACGCAGCCAGCGTGCGTCATGGGCGTCGCGCAGCAGGCCGTGGAGCGAGGAGTCATGGCCTAAAGGTCCCGCTGGGTGACGGTGCCGGCGGTCACGCCACTGTTGCGGCCGCGCTTGCGCTGGGCCAGGGCGCGCGCGGCCTCCGGCTCGCGGCGCGCGAAACCGACCAGCATGCCGAGGGCGACGAGCGACGGGACCAGCGCCGAGCCGCCGTAGGAGACCAGGGGCATCGGGATGCCGATCACCGGCAGCAGCGCCAGCACCATGCCCACGTTGATCATCATCTGACCGATGATCCACACCACGATGCCGAAGGTCATGTAGCGGACGAAGGGGTCCTTGGTACGTCGTGCCACCCGGATCGCGGCGTAGGCGATCGTCAGGAACAACCCGATCACCAGCAGTGTGCCGACCAGGCCGAGCTCCTCACCGAGGACGGCGAAGATGAAGTCGGTGTGGGCCGCGGGCAGGTTTCCCCACTTCTGCTGGCTGGCCCCGATCCCCTGGCCGAACAGGCCGCCGCTGGACAGCGCGAACAGTCCGTGCGCGGGCTGCCAGCCGGCGCTGGCGTAGTCGCGCATCGGGTTGGTGAACGTCGTGATGCGGGTCAGCCGCTCGGGGTCGGCCGCCGCGAGCGCACCGGCGAAGACGGTGATCACCAGGAAGGAGAGGGCGAAGAACCGGGCCGGCGCGCCGACCACCCAGAGCATGCCGAGCAGGATCGCGAAGAGCACCAGGGCGGTGCCGAGGTCGTGGCCGAAGACGACGAGGCCCGTGGCCAGGAGGAGTCCCGGCACCACCGGCATCATGATCTGGTGCACGTTGCCGAGCCGGCGGTCCTTGTTGGCGTAGACGTGCGCTGCCCAGAGCACCAGCGCGAGCTTGGCGATCTCCGACGGCTGGATCACGATCGGGCCGAGCGCCAGCCAGTTCGTGTTGCCGTTGCGTGAGACACCGAAGAACGCGGTGAGCAGCAGCAGACCGAGCGAGACGAAGTAACCCGGCCAGGCCAGGCGGCGCACCCATCGTTGCCCCAGCCGCGAGGCGACCCAGGCGCACGGCAGGCCGATCGCGACCCAGGTGAGCTGCTTGACGACCACGGCGTAAGAGTCGCCGCCGTAGTTCTGGAAGGCGTAGACGCTCGACGCGCTGAAGACCATGATCAGGCCGATGGTGAGCAGCAACGCGGAGGCGCCGAGCAGCAGGTAGTACGACGTGAGCGGGCGCTCGAGGGCATCGCGTAGGGCCGCGAACCACGAGGAGAACCCCGACCTGGCCGGCGCGGTGGCCGGTGCCCGGTCCGCTGCCCGGTCGCGGGTCCGGCTCCCCCGGGCCCGCAGCGGGCTCACGATGGCCATCGGTCCCCGAGCCCCCTTCCGCGAGCGGTGGTCAGTCGTCGGTCTGGCGTCGCACCGCCGCGGCGAAGGCGTCACCCCGGTCGGCGTAGTTCGCGAACATGTCCATGGAGGCGCAACCCGGGGCCAGGAGGACCGTGTCGCCCGGCTGGGCGAGGTCCGCTGCGGCCACGACCGCCCGCTCCATCGCGGCATGTCCGCTGTCAGTCTCACCGGCGTCCACGACGATGACCGGCACATCGGGGGCGTGTCGCGCAAGTGCTCCGGCGATGACGTCGCGGTCGCGGCCGAGCAGGACCACGGCCCGCAGCCGGTCGCGGGTCGCGGCCACCAGGTCGTCGAAGCGGGCCCCCTTGGCGAGGCCACCGGCGATCCACACCACAGGTTGGAAGGCGAGCAGCGACGAGAGCGCGGCATGGGGGTTGGTGGCCTTGGAGTCGTCGACCCAGGTGATCTCATGCGCGGTGGCGACGGTCGCGATCCGGTGGCCGTCGGTCTGGAAGCCGCGCAGGCCGGCCCGGACGGCGGCCTGCGAGATGCCGTGGGAACGGGCCAGGGCGGCCGCGGCCAGAGCGTTGGCGACCATGTGCGGAGCGGGGCTGGGCAGGTCGTCGATCGTGCACAGCTCGGCCGCGCTCGACTGCCGCTCGACGATGAACGCGCGGTCGACCAGCAGGTCGTCGACGACACCGACCATCCCGACCGACGGCATGCCGAGGGTGAACCCGACGGCACGCGCACCGTCGGCCACGTCGGCCTCGCGGACCAGGCGCTCTGTCTCGGGGTCCGCCACGTTGTAGACGCAGGCCTCCTGGACACCGCGGTAGATGCGGCCCTTGTCGGCGGCGTAGTCGGCCATCCCGGTGGGACCTGAGTACCAGTCGAGGTGGTCCTCGGCGACGTTGAGCACCGCGGCGCTCTCGGCGGTCATCGAGTCGGTGTAGTGGAGCTGGAAGCTCGACAGCTCCACCGCGAACACGTCGTACGGCGTGGGGTCCATCACCGCCTCGACGATCGGCAGCCCGACGTTGCCGACCGCGACGCTGCGCAGCCCGGCCGCCCGGAGGATGGAGTCCAGCATCTGCACGGTGGTGGTCTTGCCGTTGGTGCCGGTGACGGCGAGCCACGGGGCGGCGTGCTCGGGGTCGCGCAGCCGCCACGCCAGCTCGACCTCGCCCCAGACCGGGATCCCCCGCGCCCGGGCCTGCTCGATGAGGGGCGCCGACGGCTTCCACCCCGGCGAGACCACCAGCAGGTCGGCGGCGTCGGGCAGCTCGGCGGTGGTGCCGGCGCCGAGCCGGATGTCGGCGCCGAGGACACCGAGCAGCTGTGCCTTCTCCTCCTTGCCCTCCGCGGACTCGTCGAGCGCGACGACCGAGGCGCCGAGATGGGTGAGGTTGTCGGCCGCGGCGAACCCGCTCACCCCGAAGCCGGCGACCACCGCGTGGACCCCGGACCAGTCGTCGTGACGCCCGAGGGAGGCGGTCATGTGACGGCGACCCAGGCGGCGTAGAAGATGCCGAGCCCCGCGGCGACGCAGAGCCCGGTGATGATCCAGAAGCGGATCACGATCGTGACCTGCTCCCAGCCCAGCAGCTCGAAGTGGTGCTGGAGCGGTGCCATCCGGAAGACCCGATGGCCGGGCCCGACCCGGAACACCGTTCGCACCAGGCCGGATCTTCGCGACAGCTTGAAGAAGCCGACCTGGAGCATCACCGACAGGGTGATCACCAGGAACAGTCCGCCGAGGATCACCAGCAGGAACTCGGTCCGGGTCAGGATCGCGAACCCCGCCAACGCGCCGCCCAGCGAGAGGGAGCCCGTGTCGCCCATGAAGATCTGGGCCGGCGGCGCGTTCCACCACAGGAAGCCGAAGCAGGCGCCGGTGATCGCGGCCGCGACCAGCGCCAGGTCGAGCGGGTCGCGCACCTCGTAGCAGGCCGGCCCCGGGCGAGTCGCGCAGCTCTGGTTGTTCTGCCAGATGTTGACCAGCATGTAGGCGCCGAACACCATCGCGCATGCCCCGGTGGCCAGGCCGTCGAGCCCGTCGGTGAGGTTCACGGCGTTGCTGGTGCCGGTGACCATCACCCAGACGAGGGCCATGGCCACGATCGTGGGCAAGGCGAACTTGGAGTCGCGGATGAAGGAGAGGTGGTCGGAGGCCGGGCTGACGTGGCGACCGTCCTCGAGGGCGTGGGAGAGCGCCAGCCAGCCGAAGACCAGGGCGATCACGGTCTGGCCGACCATCTTCGCCTTGCTCCGCAGGCCGAGAGAGCGCTGTTTGGAGATCTTGATGAAGTCGTCGAGGAAACCGACCACGCCCATGCCGACGAAGAGGAAGAGGAGCAGCAGGGCGGACGCCGAGGGCTCGTTCTGGGTGATCAGGTCGGCCAGGAAGTAGCCGAGCACCGCCGAGGTGATGATGAGGACCCCGCCCATGGTCGGCGTGCCGCGCTTGGTGTGGTGGCTGGTCGGTCCGTCGTCGCGGATCTCCTGGGTCCAGCCGAGCTGCATGAACAGCGGGATCGCGGCCCGGGTGCCGAGCAGCGAGAACAGGAGGGCGAGACCTCCGCCCAGCAGGATCGCCTTCATCGGCTCCCGCCTTCCTGTTCATCCGCCCCGTCGACGGGCCCGTTCCCCGCTTCTGGCCCTGCCACCGGGTGGAGCAGCGAGTCTGCGAGGTGCTCGAGTGCGGCGCCGCGCGACGCCTTGACCAGGACGGCGTCCCGGGCCACGACATTGTGGCGCAGCCAGTCCGTCGCCTGTTCGCGGCCCGCCGTGGGGACCACGACGCCCGCCCAGCCCGGCGTACGACGAGCGCCGTCTGCGATCGCCTCGGCGGCGGGGCCGACCGTGACCAGGACGTCGGTGCCGAGTGTCGCGGCATGTACGCCCACCTCGGCGTGCTGCTCGGCCGAGGTGGCGCCGAGCTCGAGCATCTCGCCGAGCACCGCGACCGTGCGGCGGTGACCACGCTCGCCGATCGCCGCCAGCGCGTCGAGCGCAGCGTTCATCGAGGCGGGGTTGGCGTTGTAGCTGTCGTTGACGACGACGAGCCCGTCTGCCCGCTCGTGGAGGGCCATCCGCCACGGGGACAGGGACCGGGCCGAGCCCAGCGCCGCGACCACCTCGCCCAGCGGCACGTCGACCGCGAGTGCCATCGCCGCGGCCGCGGCGGCGTTGGCCGCCTGGTGTGCGCCGGCCTCGAGCAGCCGCACCGGCGCCCACGCTCCGTCGTACCCGAGCTCGAAGGACGGCCGCCCGAGCTCGTCGAGCTCCAACCCTCGCCACGCGACTGCGCCGGTGACGCCGAAGGTCAGCACGGTGGCCGAGGTGCGGCTCACCATCGCGGCGACCAACGCGTCGTCGGCGTTCAGCACCGCGGTGCCGGCCGTGCCGAGCGCCTCGACGATCTCGCCCTTGGCGGCCGCGATCGCCTCCCGCGAGCCGAACTCACCGAGGTGGGCGGTGCCGACGTTGAGCACGGCGGCCACGTCGGGTGGTGCGATCGTGCAGAGCTCCGCGATGTGACCGACTCCGCGGGCACCCATCTCCAGGACCAGGTAACGGGTGTCGGGGAGGGTGCGCAGCACGGTGAGTGGGACGCCGATCTCGTTGTTGCGGTTGCCCTCGGTCCAGACCGTCGCCCCGGCCGCTGCGAGCACCTGCGCGAGGAAGTCCTTGGTGCCGGTCTTGCCCTGCGAGCCGGTCAGGGCCAGCACCGTGGGCCGAAGCGTGTCGACCACGTGCCGCGCCAGCCGGCCGAGCGCCCGCACGGGGTCGTCGACCACGACGGTCGGTACGCCGGTCGCCCGCGCGCCGAGCACCCCGGCCGCACCCGTCGCGACCGCGGCGGCGGCGTAGTCGTGGCCGTCGACGCGCTCCCCCGGCACCGCCACGAAGAGCCCACCGGACTCCACAGCCCGGCTGTCGACGAACGCCGGTCCGGTCACCGTTGTGGTCCCGTCGTCGCCGTCGACGCTGCCGCCGACGACGGCAGCGATCTCGGCGAGAGTCATCGCGATCATCCGCGCAGCACCTCGCGGGCCACGGCCCGATCGTCGAAGGGGTGCACCACGCCGGCGACCTGTTGACCGGTCTCGTGGCCCTTTCCGGCGATCAGTACGACGTCGCCGGCACGCGCCCGACGTACGGCCTCGGCGATCGCGGCCCTGCGGTCGCCCACTTCGACCACCTCTGCGCTGCCGTCCGTCGTACCGGAGAGGATCGCGGCCCGGATCGCCGCGGGGTCCTCGCTGCGGGGGTTGTCGTCGGTCACGACCAGGACGTCGGCCCCCGCCGCCGCGATCGTTCCCATCAGCGGCCGCTTGCCGGGGTCGCGGTCGCCACCGGCGCCGATGACCACGATCAGCCGCCCGCGTGTCAGCGGCCGCAGGCTGTCGAGCGCGGCCGCGACAGCGTCTGGCTTGTGGGCGTAGTCGACGAGGACCTCGAAGTCCTGGCCCTCGTCGATCCGCTCGAGCCGACCCGGTACGCCGGGCCCGCGGCCGATGGCATCGGCGACCGCTGCGGCGTCGTACCCGGCCGTGGCAGCGGCGGCGATGGCGGCCAGGGTGTTGCTCACGTTGAACGCGCCGGGTATCGGGCAGCGCGCCGTGACGTCGACGCCGGGGCCGACGACGCGGAACACCGCCCCCTCCTCGCGCAGCACGACGTCGGCGGCCCGCCAGTGCGCGTCGGCACCGGACGACGACATCGTCTCGACCGGTACGCCGGTCCGCTCGACCAGGCGGCGACCCCACTCGTCGTCGACGTTCACCAGTCCGCGGCGCGAGTGCGCGGGCTCGAAGAGGGAGGCCTTGGCGTCGAAGTAGTCGTCCATGTCGCGGTGGAAGTCGAGGTGGTCGCGGCCGAGGTTGAGGAAGACCGCGACGTCGAACGCGAAGCCACCGACCCGGCCCATCACCAGGGCATGGCTGGAGACCTCCATCGCGCAGGCTTCCACGCCACGCTCGACCATCTGCCGGAAGAGCCGCTGCAGGTCCGGCGCCTCCGGTGTCGTGAGCGCCGTCGCGACGTCCTCGCCCAGCATCCGAGTGCCGACCGTGCCGATCACCGCCGCCGGCACGCCGGCCCCCGACAGCCCGCCCTCGAGGAGTCGGGTGGTGGTGGTCTTGCCCTGGGTGCCGGTGACGCCGACCATCCGCAGCTGCTCGGCCGGCTCGCCGTAGACGAGCGCGGCGAGGCGGCCCAGGACCGGCCGGACCTCGGGGACCTCGAGGGTGGGGGCGTCGGCCCCCCGCGCCGCCCCGGCGGCGTCGGTGAGGAGGGCGACCGCCCCCGCCTCGCGGGCCTGCTGCCAGTAGTCGACCCCGTGGCCCCGCGAACCGGGCAGGGCCGCGTAGAGGTCGCCCGGCGTGACGCGACGGGAGTCCAGGGTGACGCCGGTGACGCTGGTGCCGAGGTCGCCGGAGCCGCGGGCGGACAGGCCGTCGCCCGTCAGTGCGCCGAGGAGGTCGCCGAGGGCGAGACCGAGGTCCCGAGGCTCCCTCGGGTCAGAGTCGCTCGCCACGGGCCGAGGCTATCGAGCCGCGATGCCCGAGCCTGCGAGGGCATCGAAGCCGGCGAGAGATTGAGGAGCGCTCGGCTCGGCCCGAGCCTGCGAGGGGCGAGCGACGCGTCTCGAAATCACGGGCCTGCACCGGTCCGGTCACCACGTGGTCGGGATCTGCGAGGCGTGCGCGCCCGTCGGCGGTACGCCGTACCGGCGCAGCGCGAAGGACATGATCTTGGAGAACGCCGGCCCGCCGACCGAGCCGCCACCCCCGCCGTTGCGGGGGTTCTGCACCACCACGTAGACGGTGAAGCGCGGGTTGTCGGCTGGGGCGAAGCCGGCGAACGAGACCGTGAACTGGCCGTTGTAGCAGCGGCAGGTCGGCCCGACCCGCTGGGCCGTGCCGGTCTTGCCCGCCACGACGTACCCCGGCACCTGCGCGCCCGGCGCCGTGCCGGCATCCGGGTCGACGACCCGCTCCATCATCGCGGTCATCTGGTGCGCGGCGTTGGCACTGACGACGCGCCGCGTCGTGCTGTCGTCGGTACCGACGCTCTGCCCCAGGTTGTTGGTGGCGCTGCCCTGGATCAGGCTCGGCGAGACCCGCACCCCGCCGTTGGCGATCGTGTTCACCGCGGCGGCCATCTGCACGCCGTTCACCGAGACGCTCTGCCCGAACGCGATGCGGTCCTGGAGCATCCCGTTCCACGCCGCCGTCGAGGGCAGCAGGCCCGGCGTCTCACCGGTCACGCCGATGTTCGTGCGCTCCCCGAGGCCGAACTTGGTGAGGTAGCCCCGCAGCTGGCCCGGTCCGAACAGGCGGGAGGCCTTCGCGGTGCCGATGTTGGAGGACTGCGCGATCACCCCGGCGAGCGTCAGCTGCAGCTGCCCGTGGGCGAACCAGTCCTTGATCGGCCGGTCACCGCTCTGCAGGAGACCGGGTACGACGAGCCGGGTCCGGTCGGTGACCTTGCCGGCGTCGATCAGCGAGCTGAGGGTGAGCACCTTCTCCACCGAGCCCGGCTCATAGGGGCTGGTCATCGCCAGCGAGTTGCGGTCCTTCTTGGGGGAGGCAGCCGGGTTCGTCGCGTCGAACGTCGGGTAGTCGGCCAGCGAGAGGACCTCACCGCTGTGGGAGTCCATGACGACGGCGAAGCCGGAGTCGCCACCGGCCCCGAGCACCGTCTGGCGCAGCACCCGCTGGGTGTACCACTGCAGATCCTCGTCGATGGTGGTGTGCAGGTCGGTGCCGTTGTGGGCCGGGACCACCGTGCTGTGCCCGAGGGGGATGCGGTTGCCGGCGCCGACCTCGTAGGTCTCCGAGCCGGCGGTGCCGGCGAGCTGCCGGTTGAACGCGAGCTCGAGCCCGGCGAGGGGCCCATCGGTACCCATGAAACCGACGAGGTTCGCGGCGACGTCGCGGTCGGGGTAGGAGCGCACCGGGTCGTCGCGGGTGTCGAGACCCTTGAACCCGGCGGCGCGCGCCTGGTCGACGACGCTGACTGCCAGTGCCGCCGGGACGCGGCGCGCGATGTAGGCGAAGCGGCTGTCCTTCTTCTCCAGCGCGTTCAGGGTCGTGAAGTAGTCGACGTGCAGGTGGCGGGACAGGAAGCGTGCGAGCTGGTGGGCCTTGGAAAGGGTCATCGACGGGTCGGCCACCACCATGCGCCCGTCCACGGAGTCGGCCAGCGGCTTGCCGTCGCGGTCCAGGATGTCGCCACGCGCGGCGGGCAGCTCGACGGTGACGGTTCCGCCTTCGGCTGCCGCCAGGGTGGCGTACTTCTCCGGGCTCACGCCCTGGAGCTGCACCAGCCGCGCGCCGAAGAAGGACAGCACTACGGCGATGAAGACGAACCCGGTGCGGAGCCGGAGCTGCGCCGCGCCACGCGCGGCACGACGTCGACGGCGAGCGCTCGTGGTGGGCATCGCTCTACTTCCTGCTCGGGGTCAGTGGGTGGAGCCGGTGGCGTGGTGACTGTGGTGCTTGGTCTTGGTCGTCTTCGTGGACTTGGTCGCGCCGGCGTGGTGGTGGTTGGCCGGCGGCTGGACGACGGTGACGTGGGCCGGCGGGTTGATCTCGGCGGGCTTGGGCGGCGGCGGGGCCATCAGCCGCAGCGGGTCGAGGCGGGTGGCCGGGGTCGGGGTGCCGAGGACACGGCCGGTTCGGAGGTCGAGCACGGCGGGAGTGGCGGGCAGCACCATCCCCATCCGCTGCGCCTTGAGCGCGACCGCCTGCGGGTCGCGGAGCTGGTCGAGCTGCATCTGGAGGGTCTGCTGCCGGGCGACCAGGTTGTCGGCCTGGTGCTGCAGCGAGGTCGCCGCGAACGAGGCCTGCTGCATGGAGGTGTTGAACAGCAGCAGCCCGACGATGCCGCCCACCGCGATCATCGAGACCACCAGCAGGAACGGGACCGGGCTGCTCGGTCGGCGCCGTTGCTTCGGGACGACGGTGAGGCGGGCCCGCTCCAGGGCGGCGCCGGCGAGGCGCGGGACCCGGGCGCGGAGGGCCGGTGCGGACATGCTCACGCGGGGTCCCCGCGGAAGTAGTTCGGGGTCCCCACCGGAACGCGAGCACAGCGAGCGGTTTGGTGGGGTGTCAAGCGCGAGCTCTGCGAGCGGTTTCGTGGGGTGTTCATCTCAGGCTGCTCCTCTGGTGGGACGGACCCGTTCGACGGCGCGCAGCCGGACCGAGGCGGCGCGGGGGTTGGCTTCGATCTCGGCGGCGTCGGCGCGCTCGGCACCGCGGGTGACCAGCCGCAGGGCGGGCTCCATGTCCGGCGGTACGAACGGCAGGTCGGGCGGTACGTCGAGCCGGGTGACGGCGGCGAAGGCCTGCTTGACCAGCCGGTCCTCCAGCGAGTGGTAGGACTCCACCACCACGCGGCCGCCGACGGCCAGCGAGTCGATCGCGGCGGGCACTGCGCGGCGCAGGACCCCGAGCTCGTCGTTGACCTCCATCCGCAGCGCCTGGAAGGTGCGCTTGGCCGGATGTCCGCCGGTACGACGTGCCGGCGCGGGGATGGCGCGGTACAGCAGCTCGACCAGCCGGGCCGAGGTGGTGAACGGCTCGGTAGCCCGCTCGCGGACGACCGCGGAGGCGATCCGCGGCGCGAACCGCTCCTCGCCGTACTCCCGCAGGACTCGGGTCAGCTCGGCCTGCGGGTAGGTGTTGAGGACGTCGGCCGCGGTCGGTCCCCCGGTCGGGTCCATCCGCATGTCGAGCGGTGCGTCCTCGCGGTAGGCGAAGCCACGCTCGGCGACGTCGAGCTGCATGGACGAGACGCCGAGGTCGAAGAGGACGCCGTCGGCGTGCGCGAGGCCGAGGTCGGCGAGGACCTCCGGGATCGCGTCGTAGGTCGCGTGCACGCCGGTGAACCGGTCGCCGTACGCCGCCAGCCGGTCGCCCGCCAGTCGGAGCGCCTCGGGGTCGCGGTCGATGCCCACCACCCGGGCCAGCTCGCACCGGGCCAGGACCGCCTCGCTGTGTCCGCCCAGCCCGAGCGTCGCGTCCACGAGCACCGCACCCTCGTGACCCAGCGCGGGCGTCAGGAGGGCGACGACCCGGTCGAGGAGCACCGGGACGTGGGAGGGGCTGGCCATCGTCCGACCTAGCGCCCTTGGGCGTGGGAGAGGTGGGCCAGCAGGAGGAGCCCGGCCGCCAGGGCCGTCGACGTGGTCGCCGAGAACGCCATCAGCAGCACCACGTCGCGCGCCTGGTCGCGGACCCGACGTGGCTCGGCCGCCGGGGCCGGCCCGGCGATCGACGCCCTCACAGGAGGTGCAGTGGGTGTGACACTCATCGGTTCGACCCCGCTCGATGGCGCTCGTGGTGCTGCGGACGTGTGGCGTGTGCTGATGTGGAAAAGGGACTCACCCAGTCAGGTCCCTGCCCGCTCCCTCGGGGCCCACGCCCCACGGGGAGGCGTCGGACTCGATGTGGGAAGGGTCGTCTGGAACCGGGGAAGGTGTCCCAGAGGACGGGAGCGGGCGCGAGACCTCGCTGTGCGAATCCCTGTGTGCTGTTGTGTGTGGAGCGAGACCTGCCTCTAGGTGGCGGGCAGGATGTCCTCGCTCATGTCGGCGAACGTCTGGCTGTGCTCGGCCTCCCAGGCCGCGATCCGCTCCGGGTCCCAGATCTCGACCCGGTTGAGCGCCCCGATCACGACCACGTCGCGATCCAGGCCGGCGTACTCCTTGAGCAGGGGCGGGATGGTGATCCGGCCCTGCTTGTCGGGCTTGTCCTCGGTCGCCCGCATGGCCAGGAACCGGCCGTACTCACGCGCCTGGCGGACGGTGAGCGGTGCCTCCTGGATGCGGCCGGTCATCTCCGCGAAGTCGGCGCGCGGGAAGACGTTGAGGCAGAAGTCCTGACCCTTCGTCACCACGAGTCCCTCCGCGAGCTGCTCCCTGAACTTGGCCGGGAGGAAGAGCCGGTTCTTCTCGTCCAGCTTCGGGGTGTAGGAGCCCACGAACATCCGGGCACCTCCACCTCGGTCGACCCATCCTCCACTTTGCGCCACTGTACTCCACTTTGCTCCACCGTCAACCACCTTCACCCCCGATTCGCCACGGGTTCACGCTCAGGACGTGCCCGCGGGCCACGACGGCCGTACGTCGACGCGTGCCACGTCGAGTCGTCGCCCCACGAGCCGGGCGCGGCATCACCGCAGGTCAGCGAGCTGCGGGCTCCGGTCGCGCACCAGGCGAAGACCGTCGGGGGTGCGAGGTGGAGGACGGTGGGGGGTGCGGGTGGAGGATGGTGGAGGACCGCGACGGTCCGCAGGGCGCACACGCGGCGGTCCCGGGGCAATCCGCAACCAAACCGTGACCCCGGGAGTCAGAACCAAGCAGACCCCCTCCGCGTAGGTTGTCCTGCACGACCTGTCCGGCCGGTTGCCTCACCGCGCCCCGGAGCCGGTCGCACGGGTGGGCGCCACGGCGCACGGATCGACGGGAAGGACGGCTCGTGGCAAGTCCTGTTTCTCAGGGCGCGGACCTCGACACCCTGGCCAGGGTGGTGGACCGGGTCCGCGGCAACATCAAACGCGTCATCGAGGGCAAGCCGGACGTGATCAGCTCCGCGGTCACGGTGCTGCTGGCGGAGGGACACCTCCTGATCGAGGACGTGCCGGGCGTCGGCAAGACGATGCTCGCCAAGTCCCTCGCGCGCAGCATCGACTGCTCGGTACGCCGCATCCAGTTCACGCCCGACCTGCTGCCCTCCGACGTCACCGGCGTCTCGGTCTACAACCAGGAGACCCGGCAGTTCGAGTTCCGGCCCGGCGGCGTGTTCGCCAACATCGTGGTCGGCGACGAGATCAACCGGGCGTCGCCGAAGACCCAGTCGGCGCTGCTGGAGTGCATGGAGGAGCGTCAGGTCACCGTCGACAACACGACGTACCACCTCGACCAGCCGTTCATGGTGATCGCGACCCAGAACCCGATCGAGATGGAGGGCACCTATGCCCTCCCCGAGGCACAGCGCGACCGGTTCATGATCCGGCTCTCCGTGGGCTACCCCGTGGAGGCCGCGGAGATCGCGATGCTCGACTCCCACACCATGGCCAGCCCGCTGGACGACCTCGAGGCGGTCACCGACGCCGGGGAGATCAGCAAGCTGATCGGGATCGTCGGCCAGGTGCACGTCTCCCAGGCCGTGCAGCGCTACACCGTGGCGCTCGCCTCGGCTACCCGCCGTACCACCGAGCTGGCGCTGGGTGCCTCGCCGCGCGCATCGCTCCACCTGATCCGGGCCGCCAAGGCGTCCGCCGCGATCCAGGGACGCGACTACGTCCTCCCCGACGACGTCCTCGGGCTCGCCCCGTCGGTGCTGACGCACCGGCTGCTGCCGAGCGTCGAGGCCGCGATGGGCGGGCGCACCACCGCCAGCATCCTCGACAGCATCGTCGCCGCAGTGCCCGTCCCCGAGGGGACCCGTGCGTGAGGCACTGTCTGCGCTGACCGTCCGCGGGCGGGCGTTCCTCGCTGCCGGGATCACCGCGGTGGTGTGCGCGATCCTGCTCGGACAACCGACGCTGACCCGGGTCGGGATCCTGATCGCCGCACTGCCCCTGCTCACCGCGGCCACCCTCGGCCGCAGCCGCTACCGGCTCGCGCTGGTGCGCAGCGTCGGGCCGCAGACCGTGACCGCCGGCCAGCCGTCGACGGTGCACCTCACGATGACCAACGAGGGACGTACGCCGAGCGGCGTGCTCATGCTCGAGGACCACGTCCCCTACGTGCTCGGCACCCGTCCCCGTTTCGTGCTCGACGGGATCGGGCACGGCTGGCGCCGGCACGCGGTCTACCAGGTCCGCTCCGACGTGCGAGGCCGCTTCGACATCGGCCCGATGAGCGTGCGGGTGAGCGACCCGTTCGGCCTGGTCGAGCTCGGCCGTTCCTTCCACAGCACCGCCACCCTCACCGTCACCCCGCGCACCGTGCCGCTGCCGCCGATCCCGCTCGGCGGTGCGTGGACCGGGTCGGGCGACAACCGGCCGCGCGCCTTCGCCGTCGGCAGCGCCGAGGACGTCACGGTCCGCGAGTACCGCCGCGGTGACGACCTACGACGCGTGCACTGGCGCAGCTCGGCCCGCGTGGGCGAGCTGATGGTCCGTCGCGAGGAGCAGCCGTGGCAGTCGCGCGCCACGCTGTTCGTCGACAACCGGATGAGCGCCCACCAGGGACAGGGCATCGCCTCGTCGTTGGAGGCGGCGGTCGCGGCTGCCGCCTCGATCGCCGTCCACCTCGGGCAGCGCGGCTTCACCGTCCGCCTGGTCACGGCCTCCGGCGACGACCTGAGCACCACCTGGCACACCCGCGACCCGGAGCTCAACACCCGCTCGATGCTGGAGGCGCTGGCCGTCGTCCAGCCGGTCACCAGCCACCGGATCGACACCGCCTGGCTGGCCGAGTCGACGCACGGCGGGCTGCTGCTCGCGGTGATCGGCGCGATCACCGAGGCCGACGGCCCGATGCTGCGCCGGATGCACCACCACGCCGGCTCGGCCCTCGCCCTCACCCTCGACGTCTCGGCCTGGGGCTCCTCGAGCGCCGGGCTCGGCGTCGTCCCCAACTCCGCCCGCCCGATGCTGGTCCGTCAGGGCTGGCGCGCGGTGACGCTGCGTCCGCGCGACCGGCTCGACCTGGTCTGGCAGGACCTCGGTCGCACCAGCGCCCACGCCGCCCGGTCCGGCGGCGGCGACGAGGTCCGCGCCGTACCTCAAGGAGCACGATGAACGGCCTGCCCGCCGACGCCCGCCGCGACCTGCCGCTCGCGGTGGTCGCGGCTGCGACCACCTGGGTCACGATGCTGTCCTGGCGCGGTTTCGCCATGCAGTGGGGCGAGTACCTCGGTCCGCTGCTCCTGGTCGCGGTCGTCGTGGCCTTCGGCGGGGTGCTGTTCCGGGCCGCCCCGATGCCGCGTCGGATGTCGTTGCTGCTCCACATCCTGGTGGTCGCGCTCGTCGTCTGGCTGATGATGGGCGGCTCGCTGATCCACCCGGTGGGCGGCGCCCACCACGTCGCGAACGCGCTGAATGACGCCTGGACCAGCTCGGAGACCTACCAGCCGCCGGTCCCGGAGACAGTGCCGAGCATCGCGCCGATGATGATCCCCTGCGGCGCGGCCAGCCTGCTGGTCGTGGACATCCTGGCCTGCTGGCTGCGGCGGGTCTCGCTGGCCGGCCTCCCGCTGCTGGCGGTCTACTGCGTGCCGATCAGCCTGCTCGGCAGCGGCGTTTCGTGGGTCGTGTTCCTGGTCGCGGCGATCGGCTTCCTGATGATGATGTACCTCCAGGAGTCGGCCCACATCAGGCGCTGGGGACGGCCCCTCGGCAGCACCGCGGCCGCGGTCGACCCGTCGGGCTTCGGCGTCAACACCGGCGCCAGCAAGACCAGCGCCGGCGCTGTCGGCGGTGCGGCGGTGGTGCTCGCCGTGGTCCTGCCCGCCTTCATCCCGACCCTTCATCTGGACGGCCTCGGGCTGTTCGGCCCGGGGGGCAGCGGTGGCGACGGCGTCAAGGTGGTCAACCCGATCACCGACATGAACCGTGACCTCCAGCGCGGGAAGAACATCCCGCTGGTCGACGTCACCACCGACGACCCCGACCCGTCATACCTCCGGATCGCGGTGCTCACCCAGTTCAACGGCAACGAGTGGAGCACCGGCGACCGCAAGATCATCAGTGACCAGACCGCAGACGGGCTGGTGCCGCTCGAGAAGCCCGCGCTCAGCAACAGCGTGGTGCTGGACTCCTACAACTACCGGGTCAAGGTCAGCAACGACTTCCAGTCCACCTGGCTGCCTACGGCGTTCCCGGTCTCCGACATCACCGCGACCGGGAGCTGGCACTACGACACCCCGACGATGGACTTCATCCACGGCGACCCGGGCCTCACCACGGCCGGACTGAACTACACGATGACCACGGCCAAGCCGCGCATCAACGCCTTCGACCTGGTGCAGTCCTTCACCGCACCGCTTGCGATCCAGTCGACGTACACCGCCCTGCCCTCGACGCTGCCGTCCACCGTCGGCGACATGGCGCGACAGGTGACGGCGGGTGCCCAGTCGCGCTACGAGCAGGCGGTGCTGCTGCAGCGCTGGTTCCGGTCGACCGGGGGGTTCCGCTACAGCCTCCAGACGCAGGCCTCCGGCACCGGCAACGCAGCACTGCTGCGCTTCCTCAACAAGGGTCCGGGTGGGCGAACCGGCTACTGCGAGCAGTTCGCGACCGCGTACGCCGTGATGGCGCGCACGCTGCAGATCCCGGCCCGGGTCTCCGTCGGGTTCCTCTCGCCGCACCGCGGGGCGGGCGCCAACGAATGGGTCTACCGAGCGCACGACCTGCACGCCTGGCCGGAGCTGTACTTCCAGGGATCGGGCTGGGTGCGTTTCGAGCCGACCCCGGGTATCCGGGGCACGGCCGCGCCGGACTACACCACCGGCCCGGTCGGCAAGCCGAACGACCCCAAGACCAACCAGACCCAGGGCGGCAAGGTGCCGACCGAGAGCGCGAGCGCGACCACCAAGCAGCCGCTGAACCAGACGTCCGCCCAGTCGTCGAGCTCCGGCAGCGGCATCCCCTGGACCGGACTGCTGGTCGGGCTCGGCGCCTTGGCCGTCCTGGCCGCGTTGGCCATGGTCCCCCGGTCCGTCCGCCGTTCCCGCCGGGTCCGCCGGCTCGGGGGTGAGGCGGAGGACGCCTGGGCCGAGCTGCGCGACAGTGCCGTCGACCTCGGGGTGAGCTGGCCCGCCGGCCGCTCTCCCCACGAGACCGGGCACCAGCTGGCCGGATGGTTCGGCCCCGAGCCGGACGGGCCGCCGCCGCTGCGCCCCCCGCGGGGCCGCGGACTGGCGCCCGGCGCCGAGGACGCGCTCGACAGGATCGTGCTGACCCTCGAGCAGGTGCGCTACGCCCGCGAACCGCGAGACGACGCCGGGGCTCTGGCGGAGGACGTGGAGACCTGCATCGCGGCGCTCGAGCACGGCAGCACGCGCGCCACGCTGCGCCGCGCGCAGTGGCTACCGCGGTCGCTGTTCGGCGGACGTCGCCGGGCTGCTGCCCGGGCGGCTCGCGACCGTGAGCCGGAGGCCGTGGCCGCGGGCGGCGTCATCGACCACGTGGGCTGAGCTGGCGAGAGCGTCAGCGAGGGCCGTCGGTCAAGACTCGTTGTCGTGGCGGCGACGCCACGGGGTGCCGAACCGGTCGAGCATCGAGCCGGTCGGGGCGCCGGGGGTGTTCGGCGCGCGGCGGGCGCCACCGGAGGTGCCCCGGATGGCGGCCAGCGCGACGGTCGCCGCGACCAGCATGATCACGAACCCGAGGATCCCCACGATCGTCTGACGCGCGATCGCCCCGGCCATCAGGATGCCGATGCCGGCGAAGAAGCAGACGCCGGCCAGGATCGCGCGGCGACGGGCGGCGCGCCGGAGGTTGGTGCCACGGAGGGTGGACGCTAGCTTCGGGTCCTCCTGCACGAGGGCGCGTTCCATCTGCTCCAACGCTCGCAACTCTTCTTCCGAGAGCGGCACGGGAACCTCCCCTCGCACGATCAGTTGGGGCCAGTGTATGCAGCCGGGTGGATGTGCGGTAGGCGGGCGGGTGAAATTGTGATCGATCTTCGTCACGGAAGCAGGCTGGCGGGTCGGACGGCGTCGGCTCCGAAGCGCCGAACGACCCGATCCGCGGCCCGTTCGGCCTCCGACCAGCCGCGGTCCCGCTCGCCGAGGACGAGCTGGCGATGGACACGTTCGCGAGGCATCAGCCCCTCCACCCGGACCCCCACCAGCCGGATCCGGGCCCGCTGCAGCCCCAGTGCGTCGTAGGAGCGGACGGCCTGGCGGTAGACCTCCTGGGTGAGGTCGGTGGCCTCCGGGAGGGTCCGCGACCGGGTGATCGTGGTGAAGTCGGCGAAGCGGACGGTGAGGGTGACCGTGCGGCCGGCGACCCCGGCCACCCGCATCCGGGTGGTGACCCGGTCGGTGAGGCGGAGCAGCTCGCGGACGATGGCCGCGCGGTCGTCGGTGTCGTGGCCGAAGGTCTCGTTGGCGCCCATGGACTTGTCGGGGTCGCCGCCGAGGACCCCGAAGTAGCCACCGCTGGTGCGGGTGACGACCTGGCGGTCGTCGACCCCCCACGCCAGGTCGTGGAGGTGGCGGCCGAGGTGGTCGCCGACGGCACGCTGGAGGGTGCGGACCGGGGTGTGCGCGAGGTCGCCGACGGTGACCAGCCCGAGCCGGTGGAGCAGCTCGCGGGTCTTCTCCCCCACGCCGTACAGCTCACCCACGTCGAGGGGGTGGAGCAGGGTGGTGACCGCCGACGGCGGGCAGACGAACACACCGTCGGGCTTGGCCCAGCGGCTGGCCAGCTTGGCCATGGTCATCGAGGCGGCGAGCCCGACCGAGCAGGTGATGCCCTGCTCGTCGTGGATCGTGGCTCGCAGCCGCTCGGCGATCTCCACCGGCGAGCCGAGCCGCCGGGTCGAGCCGCGGACGTCGAGGAACGCCTCGTCGAGCGAGATCACCTCGACCAGCGGGGTGATCCGGCGGAAGTTCTCCATCACCGAGGAGGACACCGTCGCGAAGGTCTCGAAGTCGGGGGCGACCACCACGGCGTCGGGGCACATCCGGCGCGCGCGCGTCATCGGCAGTGCGGACCGGACCCCGCTCTTGCGGGCCAGGTAGTTGGCCGAGAGCACCACCCCGCGGGAGCCGCCGCCGACGATGACGGGGACATCGGCCAGCTCGGGACGGCCACGCACGGCCACGCTGGCGTAGAAGGCGTCCATGTCGACGTGGAGGATCGGGGTCCGGAAGGAGTCGCTCACGGTGCTCCCCCGTACGCCGCGCGCCCGGGACTCCCGCCCGGGACTCCGCTCAGGACGGGCGGTGGGCGAGCAGGTGCAGCTGGGTGGCCAGCGGGAGGTACTCCGGGCGGGAGGCCACGGCCTGCTCCAGCTCGACCAGCGCCGCGGTGGCACCGGGCTCGAGGTCGAGCAGCGAGCCGGGCACGAGGTCGGTGAACACCCGGATGCCCTGCACCGCATCGACGTCGAGACCGGCGTCGCGTACCAGCGCGGCGAGCTCGACCTGGGTGAAGCGGCGGCCCGCTCGCCCCTGCGGGGCCTGCTCGTCGAGCAGCTCGAGCGCCTGCTGGAAGTGGCCGGCCATGGCTCGGGCGACCACGGCGGCGTACCGCTGGGCGACCAGCAGGCTGAGCACTCCCCCGGGCCGGACCACGCGCACCAGCGTCTCCAGCGCGGCCACGGGGTCGTCGACGACCTCGAGGACGCCGTGGCACAGCACCAGGTCGGCGCTGTCGGGGCCGGCCACGTCGAGCAGGCTGGACAGCTCGCCCTGACGGCCGGTGACGGCGACGTCGTGCTCGCGGGCCCGGCGGTCGAGGGCGGCCAGGGCGTCGGGGCTGGGGTCGACCACGGTGACCCGGTGGCCGAGCTCACCGATGCGGACGGCCAGGCCGCCGGTGCCGCCGCCGATGTCGAGGACGTCGAGCCGCCCGCCCCCGAGCACCTGCTCCAGCGCGGACCACACGACGGCGGTCCGGGTACTGCCGCGTCGCTCGCTCGCAGGGGCCGCCATGGCCGCCAGCGTAGAGGGCCGTCGTCGGTCGAGCCTGTCGAGAGGTGTCCTGAGCCTGTCGAAGGGACCACGGTGAAGTTCATCCGGGGCTCCCGGGGCTGCGGTGCCAGAGCTTCCTGGCGACGTCCTTGACGTTCTCACCCGACGGCTTGACGTCGGCGTAGGGAGACATCTGGAAGCCGCTGGAGTGGGTCAGCACCCGGCGGTGGGTGACCTCCTCGACCGTCGAGACGACGGCCATCTGCGCCCGGACCGCCTCGATCCCGCCGTCGGGGCCGGGCCTGCCCCAGAGCGCGTGGAGATCGGTCAGCGGCCAGGCGCCGGTGGCGCGCAGGGAGACGCCGCGGTGGCCGGTACGGCGCAGCTCGCCCCGGACCACCAGCAGCCAGGAGCCGAACACGGTGGCGGCGTACGGTCCTTGGGCGTCCTCGAAGAACGTCGCGTCCACCGGGCCGGTGCCGTCGTCGAGGGTCAGGAACACCACCCTGCGCCCGGACCGGACCGGCGGGGTCTGGGTGGCGACCTTGACGCCGGCGACCAGGATCTCGGCCCGGCTGCGCTGGGTCAGCAGGTCGCGGCTGCGGACCGCGCCGAGGGCGTCGAGGAAGTCGGCGTAGGTGTCGACGACGTGGCGGCTCGCGTCGAGGCCGAGGATCTCCAGCTCGGCCCGCATCCGCTCCTCGGGGCTCATCTCGGGCAGGCCGCTGACCTGCTCCTGCGGCTCGTCACCGAGGTCGAGGGTGAGCTGGACCGAGGTCACCGGACGAGGGTCGGCCGCGGCCCGGGACTGGGCGGCCGCTCGGGCCCAGACCCCCTGCGAGGCCAGGGCATGGCGCTCCACCGGCGCCGCCGCGTCGCGGACGGACGGGTCGGTGCTGGCGCGCTCGGCCGCCTCGCCGGCGCGGGTGTCGGCCGGCCGCACCTCCGTCCGCGGACCGCGGCCGGCGGCCAGACCACGAGCCCGGCCGGCGCGCTGGACCGCACGGGCGTGCCGGTCGAGCTCGGCCACCTGGAGCAGCAGGTCGCGGCGGGTGACCTTGGTACGGCGGCGGACGCCCGTCAGCCCGCCCAGCGGGGAGCCGAGCCCGTAGAGGGAGTCGAACCCGCCGGCCAGCACCAGCCGCTCGGCGATCGGACGGGACACCTGCGCGCGGTGCCAGAAGTCGGTCAGCGAGTGGTAGGGCCGGGCTGCGACGATCCGCTCGATCTCACCGGCGTTGATGCCCTTCACCTCGGCCAGGGCCAGCCGGATCCCCCAGGCCCGGCCGTCGGGCCAGCCGCGGTCGCTCGGGTCGGGGCGGGAGGTCTGGCCGAGCACGATCGGCGGAGGCTCGTCGAGCGACGACATCCGCTCGACGACGTACGCCTTCTGCGAGGCGTTGACGTCGAGCCCGAGGATCGCGATGCCGCACTGGCGGGCGTCCTCGAGGATCAGCCGCTTGGGGTACATCCCCGGGTCGTGGGTCAGCACGCCGGCCAGGAAGTGGGCCGGCCAGTGCGCCTTGAGCCAGGCCGACTGGTAGGTCGGCAGGGCGAACGCCGCGGCGTGGGCCTTGCAGAAGCCGAACGACGCGAAGGCCTCGATCACCTTCCAGACCGCCTCGACCACCGGCAGGGGGTACCCGCGACCGAGGGCGGCCGGGAAGAACCAGACCTTGGTCTCGGCCATCCCCTCGGTGTCGCCGAGCGCGCGGCGCTTCTCGTCGGCCTCGGCGTTGGTGATGCCCGCGAACTGGGCGATCATCTCGATCACCTGCTCGTGGAAGACCACGACGCCGTTGGTCTGCTCGAGGATCGGGCGCAGGTCGTCGTGGAGGTAGGAGACCTGGGACCAGCCGTGCTTGGCCTCGAGGTACGGCGTGATCATGTCGCTCTTGACCGGCCCCGGCCGGAACAGCGAGATGTCGGTGATGATGTGGTCGAAGGTCTCGATGCCGGACTTGCCGACCAGCTCGCGCTGGCCCGGCGACTCGATCTGGAAGACCCCGAGGGTGCGGGCCTGGCTGATCATGTGGAAGGTCGCCGGGTCGTCGAACGGCACCTGCTCCTCGTCGTCGAGGTCGATCTCGACGCCGTCGGTGTCGCGGACCAGCCCGACGGCGTGGGCCATCGAGGACTGCATCCGGATGCCGAGCACGTCGAGCTTGAGCAGCCCGAGGTGCTCCACGTCGTCCTTGTCGAACTGGCTCATCGGGAAGCCGACGAAGCTGGACTCGACCGGCGTCCGGTCGAGCAGGGTGGCGTCGGACAGCAGCACCCCGCACGGGTGGACGGCGATGTGGCGCGGCAGCCCGTCGAGCCGCTCGACGAGGTCGAACATCAGGTCGAGCCGCTCGTGGTCGAGCCCCGCGGCCCGCAGCTCGGGCAGGTCGCGCATCGCCATCCGGGCGTCGCGGGCCCGGATGTGGGGGAACGCCTTGGCGATGGCGTCGGTCTCGCCGGGCGGCATGCCGAGCGCGGCACCGACGTCGCGGACCGCATGGCGCACCCGGTAGGTGTCCATCATCGAGACGCACACGCACCGCTCCCCGCCGTAGCGGTCGAGGATCGCGCGGTAGATGTCCTCGCGCCGGGCCGACTCGACGTCGACGTCGATGTCGGGCAGCGAGCCGCGCAGCGGCGAGAGGAAGCGCTCCATCAGCAGTCCGTGGCGGATCGGGTCGACCCCGGAGATGCCGAGCAGGTAGTTGACCAGGCTGCCCGCGCCCGACCCGCGGCCGGCGGCCCGGACCCCCATCTCGCGGATCAGGTCGGTGACGTCGCCGACGGTCAGGAAGTACGACGCGTAGCCCAGGCCGCGGATCATCTCCAGCTCGTCGTCGAGCCGCTTCCAGACCCGCTGGCGCGGGGCGCTGCCGTAGCGGCGGCCGATGCCGGCCTCGCAGCGGGCCCGGAGCATCGCGTCAGCCGCTCCCCCACCGCGCACCTGGTTTCGAGAC
>CAWCNW010000026.1:0-59237 GCA_963796975.1 uncultured Actinomycetota bacterium | reverse complement strand
GGCTGATGGTCCAAGCAGCATCATGGACCGCTGTCGATGGGCTCATCCACGTGCGAGCGTAGGCCTCACGGACCCGCTGCTTACCACCCACTATGACGCGGGGCCTCTGTAGAGGTCTCGAACGTTGGACGACTACCGGGCTGCCAGGTGTTAAGCGGGTCGGATAGAGGCGGCCAGGGCGGCGCCGATGGGCCGGCAGGAGAATCGGAGGTACGCGCCGAGGCCAGTGCAAGAGCGAAGCGAGTAGGACCTCAGCAGCGGGAGCGAAGTCCGGGTGGTTCTACAGGCAGGTGACGTCCGCTGGCAAAGCAAACGTCCTCGACGGAGCGCAGCAGCCACAGTAGGGGTGCGTCAGCCGAGAAGGTGTCGGGCCAGGGCGGCGGCCTCGCCTCGGTTGGCGACGCCGAGCTTTGCGAGCATGTTCGAGACGTGCACGCTCACCGTCTTCTCGCTGATGAACAGGTTGGCCGCGATCGTCTTGTTGGAGGCGCCGGTGGCGAGGAGGTCGAGGACTTCGCCTTCACGGGGTGTCAGTCGGCTCAATGGGCCTTCCTGCACCGCCGCGTCCGGAAGGGGTACGCGGGTGCGGGTGGCGAGTCGGAACGCGCGGCGCTCGAGCTCACTCGCGCCGATGTCGTGGGCGGTGCTCCAGCACTCGACGAGCAGCTCTCGACCCTCGTCCCTCCCGCCGTGGGCCAGCAGCTGTTGTGCCAGGTTCAACCGTGGCTCGAGGGCGAAGTAGGCCCCGAACGGAGCGGCCAGGGACGCCGCCTCGCGGAACTGCTCTACCGCCGGTTCGCCGGCCACCCGTGCGGCGTAGGCCTCGGCGAGCGCGAGCTGGACGCCGTAGTAGCTGCCGCGCCACTCGTCGGTGAGACCCGCAGTTGCTCGTTCGAGCTGGTGATCGGCGAGCTGGCGCAGGTGGTCGGCTGAAGGTCCGGTGGTCGCCCGGTTCAAGGTCAGGGCCTGGAAGCCGATCCGCGCCGCCGCAGCCGCGAGCAAGGGTGAGTCACACTCCTGCACCGCGACGAGGTACGAAGTCGCAGTGGCGCGAGCGGCCTCGTCGTCGTCGAGCATGGTGGCAAGGTCGACGACGCGTAACACGTGCTCGTCAGCTTGCCCTTCCAGCTCCTCCTGCGCCGCGACCTCCGCACGCACCGCGGGCGCCGCGGCGGCGAGGTCACCGCGCGCCAGCTGGAGCGTGGCACTCAGTCGGCGCTCTCGGTGGCCGGGCAGCCCGAGGGCCCGCAGGCCGTTGAGCCGTTGCTCCGCCTCCTGAAGTCGGCCGAGCCCGATGAGTGCCTCGATCCATGCGTCCCCACAGGCGACGGCCTGCTGGATCAGGCCCGTAGCGAGGCCGTCGTCGAAGCCATCCGACGCCAAGGCCATGCCCTGTTCCACGTGACCCGCAGCCCTGTACGCCCGTGCCAGGCTCTCAACCTTGTACAGCGCGTGTCCGAGAAATCCCGCCCGACGGTCCGCCGCCACCACCTGCTCGTACTGCGCGAGCGACTCCCTGACGCGGCCCACGGCGAAAAGCACCTCGGCCCGCCAGCCCAGGGCATCGATCTGCACCTCATGGCACGAGACCGTCCTGGCGACGTCCGCTGCTCGTTCGACATCGGCCAGGGCAGGCGTGAACTCGTCGCGGAAAATGTGCAGGGCGGCCGATGCGATCAGCGCCCGTGCCAACTCCTCGGAGGGCGACTCGCCCGCGTGGTCGATGGCGCGATGCACCGCCTCCTCGGTACCGATGGGGTCGGTGTGGAACAAGCAGCTGAAGGCCAGCGCGGAGTACGCGCGGCTGGCCAGGAGGGGGCCGGTGTCGGGTTCGACCATGTCGACGGCTCGGCGAGCGAGCGCGTACCACCGGTCGCCGTCGCCCTGTGCGCAGGACGACTCGGCGAGCCGTACGACGAGCTCGATCTTCCCAAGCCCAGCCACCGACTCCGCGTCGGGCACCTGGTCCCACAGAGCCAACGCCCGCTCCCGGTGAGAGACCTCCTCGGCAGCGCCGAGGCGCGCGGCCGCGGTGCCCGCGCCGACTGACGCCGCTAGGGCGTGGGGCAGGTCGTGCCCGGCGTTCCAGTGGAAGGCGGCCCGGCTCAGGGCCGTGAGCCCGGGATCCGGCTGGGCGTCCAGCCCGGTCTGGAGGATGGCGGCGAGCTCCGCGTGGATTCGGCTTCGTTCGTCGGGCATCAGGTCGTCGTAGACGGCCTCGCGTAGCAAGCCGTGTCGGAACTCGAGGGCGTCCGAGGTCTGGCGCAGGACCCGGGCATCGAGAGCCTCGCGCAGCAGTACCTCCATCTGTTCGTGCCCCAAGCCGGACAAGGGCAGGAGTGTGGCGGTGTCGAGGCGGGTCCCGCTGACCGAGGCGAGTCGCAGGAGGGTCCGTGTGTCCTCGCTCAGGGCATAGATCTTGGCCAGGAACAGATCCGCGAGCAGCTCCGGCATCCCCGGCTGGACGGCGTCCACCAGCTCCTCGGCGTAGAGGGGGTTGCCCTCGGACCGCGCGAAGACTTCCTCGACGACGGAGGGTGCGGGCCGCTGTAGGTGTGCCGAAACGATGTGGGCAATATCGCTGCGGCTCAAGGGGCCGAGGTCGAGGCGTCGGCTCCCGGGAGCCCTGCCGATCTCGGTCAGCGACGCGCGGAAGGGGTTCCGGCGGTGCAGGCCGTCGCTGCGGAAGGTGAGCAGCAGGAGCAGCCGGCCGCGGACCGTGCGTGACACCGACGTCACGAAGTCCTCGGTTGACCGGTCTGCCCAGTGCATGTCCTCAAGTACGAACAGCAGCGGCTGGGTGCCGGCTGCCTCGAGGACGGTCTGGCGCAGGTCCTCCAGCACGTCGAGGGTCTCCGCGCTCCGCGGCACCTCGGGGTCCAGGAGCCTGCGCATCCGCCGAGCCGACGGACGCTCGTCCGAGTCCTCGACCTCGGTGACGAGAGCCTGCACGGCCTCGAGCACCGGCGCGAACGAGACGCCGGTCTCGAGGTCGAGGCAGTGTCCAACGGCGACGCTGAAGCCGAGGTCCAGAGCTCGACGTTGGACCTCCCCGACCAAAGTCGACTTACCGATCCCAGCATCCCCACCGATGAGAACGGTGTGTGGGGTTCCCTGTGCAGTCGCGTCGAGGATCTCCTCGAGAACCCCGAGCTCTTTCTCGCGACCGAGGAGGCGGGGCGTGTCGTGCGATCCAAGCATCCGGGTCCACCGCCCTACGTGTGGGTCTGTGGAAGTTCCGAGGACAGCCATGCTAGGCGCGGCCCAGCAGGGACCGCCACGGGAGTCGGCCACCCTCGACGAATGTCCAGCCGCCTACTCACCGAGCTGCGCCCGGCCTCCGGCGGTCGTGGACTGATGTGCAACCCGAGTGCAGACCGCCCGGCGGGTCCGCGTCTTAGTTCCGTCCCCGGACCAGGGTCGGCTGGGCTGACCCCGAGAACGACAGCACGGCTGTTCCCGCCGCGGGGCGGCGACGATGGCCGCCGCCGCCGCGGAATAGGTGTGCAGTGCCTGATCGAGGAGGCCGTCATGGTCAGTCTCCTGGCTAAGCGGCCGGACTGTCCGACCTTCTGACCACTGAGATTCGCCCTAAGGGACCGGGTTCCGCATCGGGAAACTTCCCGATCCTCGGCCTCGACACACAGCGTCCCGCCTGAAAGGCGGCCTCCTCCCGCGTCGCAGCCGATGGAGTCGCCACCTCCCTAGAGCCAGCGCCCATCGAGCCCCTAACGCAAGTCTGGCACCAATCACTCAGCGCGCCGGGAACACACTAATGCCGCGACGAGGGTGCGTCTTACCGGGACTGCGCCCGGCCCAACGCACTAACAGCCGACGTGAGGTCCTTTGGCCGTAAGGTGCTGGCGGACACACCACGCCGATCTCCCGCACGCCAACTGCAGGCGTGGCACAGATCCAAGGCGTACGGGTTGACCACATGGCAGAACATCAACCTTCGTTGTCCCCACAGCTCGAGCAAGGACACCCCGGGCATGCCTGGAGGCTACTTGGGGGTTAGGAAGGCACAAGCAGGCGACTTGTCAAACAGATCAGACCCCACTCCTGAACGATGGACTCGCACCGTGATGTCGCAGTCGAAGGCGATGCCTGACGAGTCGGTAACGGCGCCCTCGAAAGCAGCGATGTAAGCAGGTCCACTGTTGGCCTGGAAAAGGTCCCGCCCGGGTCCTTCTGTAGACGAGGTGTGGGCTGCCTTGTACGAGCCGCAGTGAACAGTCGGCGTTGCGGAGATCGACCATGGGATACCGGCGGCCAAGGAGATGCCAAGACCGCAGGATTCGTCGTACCACGTCTGGCTCATATCGACGGCGCTCATGGACCAGGTGGACGTGCTGTCACACCCGGTACTAGTGATCGGCCATCCGGTCACCTCAATCTTCGGGTCGCGCAGCTTGATGTTGCTCCAGTTGAAGAAGCGAGGGTCCCAGCCGCCGGCATCGAGCAGGTAGGCGTACCGCTGAGTGGCTGTGATCCTTCCGGAGATTTCGATGAAAGCGCATTCATGGATCTTGGTTGACCGGAACACCCAATTGCGGTCATATGGCTCGCTCACGTCTTTGGTCTTCTGTGGGACCCCGGTCACCGCATGCGCGGGGTCAGAAGCGACCTGCACCGCAAGGGGTCCGGCAAGGCTTAGCGAGAAGGCTGTCGCCCACGTTGCAATCTTGGCCCGTCTCAGCATGAGCGGCTCCTTACGGTTCGACGGCCAGCGGTATCGGCAACCTAGGGCGACCGGCAGCCAAGGGTCAATGGCCGAACGTGACCATTCTCGTGTGCCGCCGCATCCTTGGATTCCGGCGGAAGAGGCTGTTGGTGGGTGTGTCAGTAGACAATATGGACGAGCTCGGTCGCTGCCCTGACGAAAAGGCGGATCGACCGCTCATGCCTGCGGTGTCCGGTCGCCGCGAACGTGCTCCTAGCCCGCACGAGTACGTCCAGAAACTACGGTCGGTGCATGACTGAAAGCACGATGCCCGATGAAGCGCGCCGAGATGCTTGGGAACGAAACGTTGCGTGGAGCCGCACAGGCATGAGCGGGCGGCCGGTTCCTGGTCTGAACCGCTTGCCAGGAGAACTAGGCCGCCGCTGCGCGATGGTCTGACCGGTCACCCAAAGGTGCCGTCGTCGCGGCGGCACACTTGCGGGCTGCTCGACCCCTGGCCGTAGACGGCGTGGCCGGCGGCGCTGGTGCTCCGCAGGCCCGGATCATTGCGGTGCGCGCGCCAAGGACGAAACAGGTTCGAGCGGGTGACCCACACGACGAAGAGGATGGCTAGGACAGCCAGGACGATATAGAACCACATGATGGGGCCCCCCTCCCCCGAGACTCTTCCACGGTACTCCGTGTTCCACCGCTGGGAGATACGCAGTTTTCGGGTGGGGCAGCAGCATCCCGAACCGGTGCGCGACGCACCCGGTCATCGGTGCGGGCTCAGGCCGTCAACGCAACACCTCGGCCAGTACTTGTGATGGTGTCCTGAAGCCGAGGGTCTGTCGAGGGCGTCCGTTGAGCTTGTCGGCGATGGCGTCGAAGTCGGCTTGGGTCAGGGTCCGGAAGTCCAGGGTGCGGGGCAGGTACTGACGCAGCAGCCCGTTGGTGTTCTCGTTGCTGCCGCGCTGCCACGGTGACCGGGGGTCACAAAAGTAGACCTCGACACCTGTCTCTTGGGTGAACCGGACGTGCTCAGCCATCTCGTGGCCCTGATCCCAGGTCAGGGTCCTGGTCAACGCCGCCGGCAGGGTGGTGATCTTCGCCGCCAACGCGTCGGCAACCAGATCTGCCTTGTGTCCGCCGGGCAGCGCCACCAGCATCACGAACCGGGTCGACCTCTCCACCAGGGTGGCCACGGGGCTCATCCGTTTGCCGAAGACCAGGTCGCCTTCCCAATGACCGGGCACCGCTCGGTCGACGGCCTCAGCTGGGCGTTCAGAGATGTTGAGGATCCCGGGCCGGCCACCACGACCATCAGGTAGCCGGGTCCCCGCCGGACGTCGGATCACCCGCCCGGTGCGCAGATGCTTGGTCAGCTCCTTACGTAAGGCGCCGCGGGACTGGATGAACAGGGTGCGGTAGATCGTCTCGTGCGACACCTGCATCTCCGGGTCGTCGGGGTAGGTGGTCTTCAGCCAGCCGGCGATCTGCTGAGGGGACCACTGCTCGTGTTGGAGCTTCTCGGCCACGATCGCACGCAACCTGCGATGGGTTGCCAGCTTGCACCCCTGCCGACGTCTCGCCCGGGCCCACGCCTGCTGATCGGCCGGTGCGGCACGGTACCGATCCCGTCCGCCATGAGCGGCGACCTCTCGACTGATCGTCGACGGTACTCTGCGGAGCCCGGCCGCGATCCCCCGCAACGACAGGCCAGCGGCCAGACCACGGGAGATCTCCTCCCGCTCGAACAAGCTCAACCGCCCCGGCGACCGATGCCGCGGAACAGGCTGGATCCCACCGCATCGCACCAGATAGGCCCGCACCGTCCCGGTTGGGAACCCCAACGCACGAGCTGCGGGCTTGGCCGCGTGACCGGCCCGCAACCGTGCCCAGATCTCGTCCTCATCCGCCGGCGAGAACCTCCGATACCCACGCGCCATCACAACCTCCTCAAATCAGGAAGTGTTGCGCTGACCCATTGAGACCACCGGCATGAGCGTGCACTCGCACGTCATGACTCAACGCAGAACTCATTGCCTTCCGGGTCGGCCATCACGATCTGACCGTGGTCGTCTCGGAGCAACCGCGCTCCGAGATCTGTAAGCCGGCGGACCTCGGAAGGGACCTCGCCGACGACTCGCAGATCGAAGTGCTGACGGTTCTTGGCGACCTTGTTCTCCGGCACCCGCTGGAACCATAACGACGGTCCACCCCATCCGGCGGGCTCGACCCAGGCCTTGTCCTGGGTGCTGTCTTCGTCCACGTTCGAGCCGAGCGCGTCGGCCCAGAACGCCGCCACCCGCAGGGGCTCGGCGCAGTCAAAGGTCACGGACTTCACGAAGGAGACCATGACCGCAACCTAGTCGGCACGCGTCGAGCGGCTACACGGACAGCGGCTGAGCGTGCGATAGGCGTAGCCCTACTCCGGGATCGTTGGTGGCTACTCGACAAGTGGTTTGCCGATCTCCCATTCATGACCCGATGGATCGAGAACCCGGCCAACCAGCCACCCGTGCTCCTGATCGACGGGTGACTTCTCGGTCGCTCCAGCCGCGACCGCCCTCTCCTGCACGGCCACGGGATCGTCGACGACAAGCAAGACGCGACTGGTTGAACCCCCGACCTCCCGAGGCACCAGTCGCTCGGTGCTCGCTCCTGCGGTCGCAACCCAGAAGACGGCTTCGCCTATCGCCAATTGAGCGACGACGTCTTCGCCGTCGCCCACCATGTGAAGCCTTCTGGCTCCGAATGCGTCCTCGTAGAAGCTGACCGCAGAGACGCCGGCGTCTACCCATAATTCAGGCTGGATGGTCGTCATGGCTGCAGTGTCCAGCAGGTTCGCTCGATACGCACTCTTTGGTATGAGGACCCGCACAGCGGGTACGGCCTGAGCCCGCAGGCATGAGTAGCCCTGTGTCAAGCCGCTTGTCGTTGTAGGCGTTGCAGGGCGTTGTGTTTGGCTGGGTCGTAGGGGACGCCGTCTTGCCAGCAGCGCCAGATGATGTGGAGCCAGGCGCGGGCCAGGATGCGGGTGGCGTGGGGATGGTCGTGGCCGCGCGATTGCGCGTTGGTAGAGGTCGGCTGCCCAGGGGTTGGCGTGGTGGGAGTCGCCGGCGAAGTCGATGACGGCGCCGCGTAGTTGTCTGTCGGCGGCCCAGCGGAAAGTCACGACTTTGACCTTGCCGGACTGTTTGGTTGATGGTGCGGCGCCGGCGAGGCAGACCAGTGACTCGGGGGTGGGGAACCGGCCGCGGGCGTCGCCGATCTCGGCGAGGAGTCGGGCTGCGCGGACGGTGCCGGACTTGGGCAGTGAGGTGAAGATCGCGGCGTCGGGATGGTGGGCGAGCTGGTCGGCGATCAGGTCGTCCAGGACTCGGATCTGGGCTTTCAGAGCGGTCAGCGCGGCGACGAGGGTGAGGGTGACCTCCGCTCGGGCTGCAGCTTCGGGGCCGGTGGTTCCGCGGGGTGCGTCTCGTAGGTGTACCCACAGCCGGGGTGTGTTGACCTGATGGTTGTAGCCGATCGACCTCAGCCAGTTGGCCAGCCTGGCCTGCGATAGCCAGTCGGCCTTGTCCTGGCTGGGGAAGCGTCGCAGGAACGCCAGGGTGATGTGGCTGTCGATGTCGCGGAACAGCTTGATCGCACCGGGGAAGGTGATCTCCAGGTGGGCACGGAGCTGGTTGGCCATCGCGACCCGGGTGTGGACCAGGTCCTGGCGGGCCCGCACGCTTATCCGTAAGGAGACGGTCTGCTCGCTGTCACGGGTCAACGGCCGCATCCTGGCCCGGTCGGTGCGCAGCACATCAGCCAGGACGTAGGCATCGAAACGGTCGTCCTTGTTCCCGGCCGACCCGTACCGGCCGCGCAAGTTCTTGACCTGCTTGGGGTCGATCACGAACACCGTCAGCTCGGCCTCGAGCAGTGCCTCGACCACCGGCCCATCAGGTCGTTCGATCGCAACCTCAGCAACTCCCCAGCGCCGCAGTCGGGTGACCAGCCGGCGCAGCTCCGGTCCGGTGTGGGTGATGCCGAACCGATCGATCGGCCGGCCTTGGTCATCGACAACCGCGACCGCATGGTCCTCGCTGGCCCAATCGACACCCGCCGTCACCGAGCCGGTCACCGGGCGGTGCGTTGGGGTGGTCGCCTCGGCTGGCGCTCGACGCGCCTGCACCGTCTGTTCGACACTCATTGTCGTCCTTCCATGCTGTTGCACCAGCTGGTTGGGCACCCGACGGTTCAGGACACGGCTCCCGGTCGCTCACTGATCGGCGCTCTGGTGGCGCACAGCCCTGTCGCCAGTCCGCGTGTCCTGGGCCGCCGGGCCCTGCGTAACTCATGCAGGACCTCCCAACGGTCACGCGGACGTGGCAGTGACCCGGCGGGAACCAGATGCCACCAACCGCCTCTCGCGGCCGGCAACAACACCATCGACCCAAAGACGATCAGCAAGAACAGGTTGGACCAGTGAGCGGACGATGGTTGAGTTCGGCCGGCGCACTCACATGCCGATGAGCGTCGGCACCACCGTGCCTTCCTTAACCGAGGCGCTGGAGCGCTTGTTCTACGACGACCTCGACGCGAGCTGTCATGCCCGACACGTCGATGGAGCGGCGACCAGCAACCTGACGCGAGATCGACTCTGGTGCGTTGTCGCCATGGTGGAGTAGGGCGTGCAGGTCCCACCATGGATGGAGAGGTACACCCACGGTCGACTCGTAACGTGAGCGGAGTTCCTCTGCCCAACTGGGTGAGTAGAGCGAGGCCAGGTACCGCCGGCATTGTCCGACATCGATGGCGCGAGACCCTCGGTGGATGCCGTTCCAGTCGGTGAGTCCGGTGATCTTGCCGCGCGACCACAGCAGGTTGACGGGTAGGTAGTCGCAGTGCAGGAAGACGGCACGATCCTCGGGTGGTGCCGACTCCATGGCGTCGAAGGCGGCCTGCCAGACCGCCGGGTTTCGCGCGCCGCCCGGTACCTGGAACTGTCCGAGCGGTGTGATCCAGGAGTCGGTCCACGGTCGAAACGGGGGGGCCGGAAGGTCAACGGCATGCAGTTGGGCGGCGAACTCGGCGATCCTCTCGATCCATGGCCGATGCTCTGTTGGGGTGAGGCGAACATGACCAGGCAGACGTGTCATCAGCAGCGATGGCACACCGCCGGTAGCTGCGCCAGCCACGTCCGTCGCCAGAATCGTCGGGACCGGCAGTCCGCTGCCAGCCACCACCGTGAGGTTGGCAATCTCCTCCTCCATAGCTGTCCGAAGGGCGACGCTTCCCGCCGGATACTGCCGCAACACCACAAAGGTGCGAGTGCCATGTCGGTTCACTGACAAGCGATGGACAGCAGAGTTGACGCCACCGGTCAATCGACGATGGCCGACGATGCGACTGCCTTCGCCCATGGAAGCCGCAACCCAGGCCAGGGTTTCGGAGGAGGGCTTTCGTCGGAAGAACTTGTTCTCTCGCCAATCGCCGTCGACCGTTAGGTCTGGGACGGCAAGGTCGTCACTGGTCACGTGTGGCAACGCTATCGGCGAACGGCAGCGATCTTCAGCGACGAGAAGATTCGGTGTAGTCGCTGGAACGCGCTCTCATGCCGCTGTCCGGCGCACGGCGCTCGGACCGCCTACCCGGCGTGCGGCAGTAGCCTACTCAACTCGTCAGACAGACGGTCTACACCTGAACCGCCGGGGCGGCGACCCGCCACGGCGATGCCGAACTTCGTACTGGACATCGTCACCTGAATGGTCTCGGGCGCTACCTGCCTCCACCGGGCACTGACCTTCTCGCCGAACATCAGCAAAAGCCTCCCAGAAGTGAGCATCGCGGTGCCCGTGCCTGCGTCTTCGGACAGGTACCGGAATCCCGTACGCCGCGCAGCCTCTCGAAGCGCCGCGACCACATCCGGCGGGCCCCCTGAAAGGTCATTGACCGCGTGCTATCACCGCTCATCTACACAGCATGACAGGGCGCGTCAGTGAGGGACCCGAGCGTCTAAACCCGAAACAGGTGCCGTCCGGGGAACGTCCGCTCACTGGTCCAACCTGTTCTTGCTGATCGTCTTTCGGGTCATGGTGTTGGTGCCGGCCGCGAGAGCCACAAAGGCGTGGGATGCCTCGATGAGCGGTGCAGTCGTCCCGTACGTCCATGCGTGTCGGACTGACGGATGACTGAAGTCGTTGCGCAACTGCCTACCGGCATCGAGTCGACCGGCGTCGTCGGCGGTGATGATGTCGAGCTCAACGGCCCGCTCGATCAGCCGGGCGAACGACTGATCCGTCCCAAGCCTGTATCGCAGAGCCGCCTCAACCGCCTGCAGCGACACAAGGACGCCGACTGTGAGGAACTCATAGGCGAAGTAGCTCATGGTGAAGAGGTCGCGACTGGTCTCGAGGAGCTCTGCGATACCTGCAGGCGTGGCATGAGAGATGGGCTAAGCGCTCGCATGCCTGCGAAGGGTCTCGGGAGTGAGTGGGATCGGTTGTCCAGCAGCGTCAAAGCCACCCGAGAACAGCTTCATGCGCTCATCGGGTTGCAGCCCAAACGGCCAAGAGTCATCAGACACGGGGAACACAATGCAGCAGTCGCCACATGCCGCGGAACTTGGCGCTGAACGGCGCCTCTTGGCTTCGGTCATGGGTCGAGATCTCGATGCCAAGGGTGCCACATTCCGCCGGCTATGACCGCCAGGTCGATCGCGCACAACACCAACATGGGCAATGTGCAACTTCACGCCTGGATCGACCGGGGTAGGAATCGCCGGACAACACGCGATAGGGAGGGTGCATGGCCGCCGCCCGACGTCGGGCCGGCCACACCGATCACTGCCTCGATCCGGGCCCTCACGCCGGTGCTGGCGAGTCCATCCTGCGCGTCCTCAGACCCGCTGCATACCGCCCAGATAGACGCGTCACCCCTCGCCCCTGAGATGCTCGGATCTACCCGAAGTCGGATCTGAGCTTGATGGCTGTCGGCGGACCGGCCTCGAGGTTCATACCGGCCATGGGACGCTGACGGCGTCCGCGGCGAGTTGACGGGTCCATTGGTCAGCAAGTGCTCGCGACAGCGAGAGGTTCACAGCGGCATCATGGGGACATGGCGGGACGCAGCAGTGTCATGGTCGGCCGCGGTGCCGAACTCAGGGCCGTGGTCGACTGTGTCGGCAGAGCTGGCTTGGCTGAGCCCCAGGTGGTGCTGGTCACGGGCGAAGCTGGGATCGGGAAGACCCGGCTCGTACGTGAGACAGCCTCCGTCATCTCGGATGACGTACTGGTGGCGGCGGGGCACGCGGTGGACTTGGCCGGGGAGGTCGCACCTTATTGGGCGATCGCTGATCTGCTCCGGTCGCTGGTGCGTGAAGTCGGGCTCGAGATTATTCATGCCGTCCTTGGTGACCGAACTCGGTTTATCGCTCCTTTGGTTCCCGCCCTCGCACGGGGGAGTTCCGGGCCACTCGACCGTTTCGGGATGTTTGCGGCAACGCAAGATCTTCTGAGTGAGATCGCTCGGGATCGTTCTGTGTTGCTTGTTCTTGAGGATGCTCATTGGGCCGACCAATCCTCTCTAGACCTGCTTCTGTTCTGGGCCAAGACGCTTGCAACCGGCGGTCTGACCGTTCTGGTCACCACCAGGACTGCGGCTGAACCGCGTGCGCTGGAGCGCATAGCTCAGCTGGGCCGATTGCCGAACACCATGACTATTGACGTGGCCGCCCTCGGCGAAGCGGACGTCATCGCACAAGCCCTGCAGCTCGACCCGACACTTCGACCGGACGAATTAGTGAACGTCACCAACTTGGCTCAGGGAAACCCTCTCTTTGTGGAGGAAGTGGTTGCCAGCAAAGGCGATCTCACACCTCTGTCAACCTTTGAACTGGCTGGTCGCTTACACGATCTCGAGCCGGCCGCGGCCCTCGTCCTTCGCGTCGGTGCCCTCGAGCCGCGCCCTCTCGAGACCGCCGTGCTCGCACGGGTCCTTGAGATTGACCTGGTCCGGGTCGAGTCTGCATTGGACCAGGCGGCCCAGCTGGGATTGGTGGAGGTAACGACGAGCGGGCGCTGGCGGTTCCATCACGAGCTGGTGCGCCGGGCCGCTGCTCAGGTAATGCCACCCACCCGTCGCGCCCGTTTCCACACGCGATGGGCAAACGCGCTTGCCGATCTGCGGTCTCACACCGATGACGCCGCCAACCTCGCGGCCATCGCCTTCCACCACCGCGCTGCAGGAGCATCCAGAACCGCATTCCTGGCCAGCGTTAAGGCTGCACGGGCCAGCGCGCCGATGGGCGGGGCGAATGAGACCTTCGGACAGTGGCTCGCGGCCCTCGAAGTGATCAACGCGTCCCCGGACAGCGCAACGGAGCCCGAACGCTGCGAAGTCTTGGCATCCGCACTGCTGATCAACCTCACGTGGCCGGTCCAGTCTGAGCTCCTGGACACCGACGCAGCTATTCCCGGAACCATGTCTGTGGGCCGGCGCCACCTGCACAGGGCTTTCCGGGTCGGTGCCAACTACATCCTCGGGACAAGACTTGACGAGCCCTTCACCGTCGACGAAGCGCAGGCCATGATCTCGGAGATCGGCGCCATGGAACCAAGCATGCTGTCACTAGCGGGCAGCAACTTCCTGCTCTACGCCTGCCACTTCCTGGCATGTGAAAGTGGTTTCAGTCTGTACGCCGATGAGCGCTTGGCCGCCTACGACTTGGTTGTCAGGTTCGGTTCGGGAGTTCCCATCTATGCGCTTGGCGGGATCGATTTCGTTGCCGGATGGTACGACCTGGTCTACTGGGGTCCCGACAACGTCGACGAGCGCCTCGATCGATCTCGAGAACGAGTGCAGCGGCATCTGCATGGCAATCAGACCGAACTGGCAGATGCCCTGAGCTCATTGGCCTGGGATCTCAACGATCGCGGGTCGCTCCGGGAAGCGGTCTCAGTGGCCCAGCAAACTCTGTCTCTGGTCCCTAGCGAGGATGAGGCGCACTGGCGCAGCACAAGTGGTGTGCTCCTCGGTGCCTTGTACCGGCTCGGAAGATGGGACGAGACCGCGGAGACCTGGCCGCGCCTCACCGCGCTAAGCCCCCAAGTAGGCGCCCATCTACAGGGCCAGGCATACAGGTTCCTGCTCGAGGTGAACCGGAGTGCCTTCCGCTTCGACGACGCGCTCTTGGACGTGCTCGGGGCACGCTCGGAGGGAGACGACATGATGGCGACCACCCGGCGGGACATCGCCGGATTTGTTCGAGCCTTGGTCGCGGAGCGGGCCGAGGACTTTGCCACTGCCCGGAGAGAGATCACTCCGGTTCTTAACTCGAAATTCCTGCACAACTCCTTCATCCCACTCGACGCGATCACATGTGCCGCGCGGCTGTCATGGAAGTCGCCGAACCCAGGAAGGGCGTACCTGGATCTGGTTAGGGCCAAGGCAGACGACATCATGACCCAGCCCGGGATCGAACAAGCATGGCGCCGGGAAGTCGAGGCGCATCTGACGAGCGTCGAGGCAGCCGACACTGAGATGTGGCTCGCGGCGGTAGAGGCATGGGACGTCCTTGAAGTTCCTTTCCAAGCAGCCCAGTGCCGAGTTCGTGCGGCGGCGGCGGCGCTGAGCGGCGGAGATCGTGACCTCGCTGCCGACGCGTTGGCCTCCGCACTCGAAGCCTCGATCCAGCTCGGCGCCAAGCCCTTGGAGCGCGACATTCGGCGCCTCGCCGGGCACGCCCGCATGCCCCTCGCGTCGCCGCTCGGCGATGCGGAACATTCCAACCAGCAATCGGGAGGCAGTCTCACACCGCGGGAGCAGGAGGTTCTCCAACTGCTCGCTCAGGGGATGACCAATCTCCAAATCGGGCGAACCCTGTTCATGTCCCCTCGCACCGCAAGCGTTCACGTCTCTCACATCCTGGCGAAGCTCGGCGCCGCGAATCGCACCGAGGTCGCGGCCGTCGCGCACGGACAGGGCCTAATCACATCACCTGGGACCTGACTACCCCCCGTGACACCACCCACGACCCGGGGCAGAGCGCTTGCTCATCCTCTCCGTGTCGCAAGCGCCTCGGAGAACGCCTAGCGCCCGTTCGAACTCAGACGTACTCAGACTTCATCAGGGGTCCGCGTCGGACTCTGAGCGGTCAGGGAAGGGCAACCAACACCTGCTGCGTGTCATCCGACCTCCTTTGCACACCAGCAAGGGCAAAACCCGGCGACGTGCGTCTTTCCGCCGGCTGACGGCCATGTCGAAATGTGACTCTGATGCGTGCGACCCGGCTCGAAGGAGATCTCGTCCGGCTGATGGGGCCGCCGGGCCGTGTGGGAACTGGGACAGACTCGCTGCATGGCGCGAAGCGACCGAAACGGCCGTCGAGTGATCATTCCGCAACATCCCCGGCGTGGCCGACCTGGTCACGTGAACGCTGGTCCAAAGTGCTTCGTTGACTTCGAGCGGACTTGAAGTCCTAGAGTTCGACGCGATGAGCAGGGTCATGACCGAACAACAGGGGGAGCCCGGGCTCTTCTCACGGCGGTACGTCGCCCTGACTGGTGGCCTGTTCGCCCTGTGCGCGTTCGTGGCGTTCGAGGCCACGGCGGTGGTCACAATCATGCCGGGGGTCGCCGCTGAGCTGGACGGGCTCCATCTGTACCCGCTGGTGTTCGCCGCGCCCCTGGCCAGCGGCGTCGTCGGGATGGTCGTGGCCGGTGGGTGGAGCGACCGGAGTGGCCCGGTCGGCCCGTTGGCAGCCTCACTCGTCCTCTTCTCCGTCGGGCTGGTCGGCTGCGGGCTCGCTCCTTCCATGCAGGTCCTGATCGCGGCTCGCGTCGTTCAGGGTCTGGGTGGCGGGGGCGTGACCGTGTGCCTGTATGTCCTGGTGGGCCTGATGTACCCGCCGTCTTTAAGACCGGCGGTCTTCTGGAGCTTCGCAGCGGCGTGGATCCTCCCTACCTTGTTCGGGCCGGCCCTCGCGGCCTACGTAGCCCAGGCCGTGGGCTGGCGTTGGGTGTTCCTCGGTGTCGTGGGGCTGGTGGTGGTCGCGGCTGTCGCCATCACTCCGTCCCTGCGCGGGTTGCACGCCCCCACGGCAGGAGCGCGTTTCCCCAGGTCGCGGCTCGCCTGCGCCGTCGTCGGCGCGGTCGCGGTGCTCGCCCTCCAGCTGCTCGGGTCGCGACCCGGCGACCTGGCGGCGCTCACCATCCTCGCAGCGGCCGTCCTGCTCCTCGCGATCCGGCCCCTGTTTCCCTCCGGCACCTTGCGCGCAGCGCCCGGGCTGCCGGCGGTGATCGCCACTCGCGCCATGCTGAGCGGGTCGTTCTTCTGCGGTGAGACGTTCGTGGTCTTCGTGCTCCAGCAACGGTGGGGGCTGAGCGCCGGCATCGCCGGGCTCGCCCTCACCGGCGTCGGCCTGTCCTGGTCGGCCGCGAGTTGGGCGCAGTCCCGGCTCTCCCGCACGACGAGCGACCGGGCAGCGATGCGTCTTGGGAGCGCCACCGTGCTGGCCGGCATCCTCGGTCTAACGCTCCTGGTGTGGGTGCACGCGCCCGCGCTCCTCGCCGCGGCCGCGTACGTGGTGGCCGGCGCGGGCATGGGCTTCGCCTACCCCAGGACCAGTGTCGCGATGCTGGCCGAGTCGGGAGACTCAGAGCGTGGGTTCAACTCCGCAGCCCTCACCATCGCCGACGCCCTCGGCGGCGCGACGACGATCGCCGCCTCGGGAGCCGTGTTCGCGACCGTGCAGCGCACCGCGGGTGACCCCTTCGTGGCGGCTCTGGCTGTCGGATGCTGTGCAGGGCTGCTCGCGGTCGTCACCTCAGCCCGCACGAATGTGGGGTGAACCACCTGCGAACACAGCGACAGACTCAGCACCGCGTCCTGGGGGTTTCCGCGATCTCAACCCGCGTCCCTCCGCCGCGACCCGGGTGACCTCACTGGTCGCGGTCCAGGCCGCGCGTCCTTTGGCTGGGGGACCGCGACGGTGATCAAGCGGGACTGTGCTCTGGCGCTGTAGAACGTGACCAGGGCGTCAACGAACCCCTGGCCGAAGGAGCGCGGAATGCAACGTCACGCTCTCCCGGACGGAACTGTGCTCTCGGTGCAGCAGCCCGCCGAGGCCGATGCCGCGGGCCCGTCACTCGTCGTTCTGGACGGCTCGGTCTTTGAGGTCAGAAGGGTGCGCCACCCTGACCGGGCTTTCGGATCGGTGTGTCTTCACGTGCCGTGGGTCCCGCCTCACTGCACCGGCGATGCGACACCCCATGAGCGTCCGGATCTGCCGCAGCAGTTCGTCAGAGGGTGTGTTACACCGCCGCGAAGTGGCCACCCCATACCGCCGGGGCATCTTGTCCCTCCGCCACCACTAGCACGCGGATTAGCGATGCGGGATTCCCTTGGATCGCAACATCGTGATTGTGAAGCGCGTTGACGAGACGTGGATGTCGCGGGCGATCGACAGCGGCATCGGCTCGCCTGCTGCTTTGCTCGCTTCGGCGCGGCGCCTGTTAGGCGAAGTCCTCGGTCCGAATTGTCCAGCGGCGCTAGGGTCGAGGCTGCAACGTCGCCTCGGGTCGAACCTTGCCCAGCGACCACGCCACCCTTCCGGCCCAGGAGCAACGCATGAAAGTAACGGTTGACACCCGCCACGACTCGTTGGAGGAGGCATTGGCAACCGTCCACGCAGCATTCGGGTTCAGCACTACCCGGCCGGCCCCCGCCGGCGTCGCGACGAAACCCGCGACAGCGGCGGCGGCCACGCCTTCGGTAACCAAGCAAGCCGGATCGCGCAAGAGGGCGCCCGCAAGGCCAGAAGCCAAGAGGTCACCAGCAAAGAGGTCACCGGCAAAGAGGTCACCGGCGAAGATCTCTCCTGCTACGAGCGCTGCGACGAAGACCGTTGCCAACGGCACGTCTGCATCGTCAAAGAACGCTAGGAAGAAGACGCCGGCCACGACGGCGTCGCCGGCTCGCAACGGAACCAAGGCCACGAGTTCGATGACCCCAACCTCGAACATTGCTCCCCCCGGCCAGGCGGACGCGATCCGCGCCTGGGCCAAGGAGGCGGGCATGAAGGTCAAGCAAGCCGGCCGGCTGCCTGCCGCGGTGATCCAGGCCTACCAAGATCGACCGGACAACTAGTCGACGGTCGCATCACGGCAACCCCTGAGCCCTCCGACGGCGCTCGCGCGTCCAAGCACCCACCCAGCGACACCCAATGCACTCAGCGTCCCGATGATGTCTCCGGACAACACGCGATAGGGAGAGTGCAAAGCCGACCTGCCGACGCCGAGCGACCTTCACACGTCAAATGCCTCGAGCGGGGCCGTCGACGCCCGTGCTGGCGAACCTACCGTCGTCCTCACACCCGCTGCATACCGCCCAGAGTGACGCACATCCGCCCGTAGCGTGGCGTTGGACTCGGCCTCCCCTTCGGCGAGCTCTAGCATGCGTCCTCGCAATAGGCCCCCCATTCGGCTGCAAGGAGGCGTCGTCTCGGGCGATTGCTGCCAAAGAGGCGGCCATCGAACGCGGGCGGACCTTCGTTCGCCGCGACAGGCAGTACGCGCCGGGACGTAGCGCAGGAAGCGGTCGGCGCGCGCTTGACTGTCCTTGGCAGCTTCTCGGACAGGCAGGGCCCCTATGCGATTGAGGTGTGATAACGGCGAACAGCGTGGTCGCACGCAGGGGGTTGCCGGTGCCCGCGCACGATCAGCGGCATGAGAGGGCGCTAGCTCGAGGCCGCGTCCCAAGCAGAAAGGCATACAAAGTGAGCCGGCCAACGTGTCTCGGCCGGGCTACGGTAGGGGCCATGAGCCGACGAGACGCCTTGCTTCGCACGCTCTTTTGGTGGGGGGTCGGTTTCGCGTTGGCGACCGTCGCTTGGTTCGTGCTCAGCCCCCACCTAAGCAGCCAGCAAGAGGACCTGATCAGTTGGTTACTGACAGGCTCCACCGTTGTCATCTGGGGTGTGTGGGCTGTTCCGCGCACGGGAGCGAAAGACCGACGGAAGCCCCTCATCCTGACGCTGCGTGGAGCCGCACAGCGGCATGAGCGTGCGGATTCTCGCCCCAGCGGTTCGTGCACGTACCCCGGACTTACGCCGAGATCGGGTCGCCCGAAGAGCGGCGCACCATCCACACCTGGTGGGGCCACCCGGACACCTCCGACGCAGCTCGCCGCAGTTCAACGAAGCCATGACGGAGATAGAAGCCAGCAGCGCGTACGTTGCCGTCCGTGTACTCGAGCAGAACCTCTGATCCGAGAGGTGCCTCCGCGAGGAGGCGTTCCATCAGCGCATGGCCAGCGCCAGACCCCTGGTGACCGGGCAACACATAAAGCTTCCAGATAACCGGCTGCTCCCGCCTGAGATCGATGTTCCCCATGCCGATCACTTCGCCGCCGATTTCGGCCACGAAGGTCCGAGTCGTCTCGATGCCGCGCAGCACCGCTGCCTCAGACCACCAGGACTCGAGGCCGTGGGCGATGTAGTGCTCTCCTGCGAAGGCATACGTACTCGGCCAGGTCTCTCGCCCGACGTGCTCGATCGCGGGTGCATCTGCCGCAGTCGCCGCTCGCACCTCCAGTTCGCTCATCGCTTCATCACCGCTCAGAGTGTGCCTTACGACTCGACCGCTCATCGGCATGAGCGCGCTCGGAGTATGGCCCGAGCCGGCCGGGCAGAGTGGCTGCAAAGCCGTTCCGCGAGAGTTTGACGACGGCGAGGAGCGAACAGGTCGGCGACGAATGATTGGGGTCTTCCCGCGGTTCGGTGCGGCCTACGGCAAAAGCCGGATGCCTTCACAGACGTTGTCCGAAACGCTGATCTCGGCGCTCCTGAAGTTTGGACGTCCCGAGAGAGGTGTGTGGTCGCGATGCTCACGGTGATGACGTGGAACGTGGAGAACTTCTTCGCGCCGGACGTCGGCGACACACCGGCCTATCAAGAGAAGGTCGCCCAGCTGGCGCATGTGATCTCCAGCGAGGCCCCGGACCTCATCGGGCTCCAGGAGGTGGGCGACCCCGAATCGTTCGAGGCGCTGAGGTCCGCGCTTGGGACCGATTGGACCGGGGTGCTCTCCACGCACTTCGAGCCCTCCCACGCCATCCGGGTCGGTTGGCTGTCCCACGGCGGCGAAATGAGCGACGTCGAACAGGTCACCGATCTCCCTGCTCAACTGTCACCGGTCAAAGTCGCAGACGCCGGCACCACGATCACCCAGCTCGGCCGCGGTGCCCTCGCGATCACCTACACGACCACGGGCGGCACCCAGGTGCGTGCCCTGACCTGCCACCTGAAGTCCAAGCTGCTGGAATTCCCAGGAGGCCGATTCGACACCGACGACGAGACCGAACGGGCCCGCGTCGCGGTCTACGCGCTCAACCGTCGAGCCGCCGAGGCAGCAGCAGTCCGCGACTGGGCCACCGGCTCGCTGGCCGGGGACTGGCACGAGAAGCCACTGCTGGTCTGTGGTGACCTGAACGACACCCCTGAAGCCGCGACCACACAACTGCTCTTCGGGCCGCCCGGTTCGCAGATCGGGACCGGCGGCGACAAGCTCCCCGACAAGGGCGACCCGCAACGCCTGTGGGAGACCGGATACTTCATGACCGCACCAAACGACTACTCCCGCATCAACCAGGGCCGCAAGGAACTCATCGACCACATCCTGATCTCCCACGCCCTACGACCCAGCCTCCAGGAGGCCGCGACCGTACAGCTCGAGATCCCGTCGATCGGGGTGCAGCCGTTGACCACGCCCCGCACCACCCCGCCTTCGGACCACCGCCCAGTCGTGACCCGGTTCGACCTCTAGCCAAGCTCCTCATCGGCATTAGCGACCCGACAGCGGCTGCTTGTTTCATTGACCTCAGGACCGGTGCCTGGCGAGGCTCGGTCCAGGTGTCCGGTTCGTCGCTCTGATTGCGGCTGCCCACGCTGACTCCGACCTGTGGTGTGGGGTCCCGTGTGGCTCACTCATGGCATGCGCGGGCCGGGCGCCGGAGGGTCGGAAGAGGCTCAAGAGGGGTCTGCCCAGCTCGAAGTAGCGTTGCCCTCCCGGCTCGAATCGGAGTGCTGGATCGAGTGTCGGGAGGGTGCATGCAGCAGCAAGCAGGAGCAGGGTCAGAGCGGGTTGTGATCGGGATGGATCCGCACAAGCGGTCGGTCACGATCGAGGTGATGACCGCGCAGGAGACGGTCGTTGGTGGTGGCCGGTTCGGCACCGATGAGGCTGGGTTTGCCGCGATGACCGATTACGTCAACCAGGTCCAGCCGGACCTGCAGGAGCGGGTGTGGGCGGTCGAGGGCTGCAACGGGATCGGTCATCATGTCGCGATGAGGCTGCTAGCCGGCGGCGAGCAGGTCGTCGACGTTCCGCCGAAGCTGTCGGCACGGACCCGGGTGTTCGCGACCGGTCAGGGACGCAAGACCGACGCCACCGACGCCCACTCCGTTGCGCTGGTCGGAACCCGGATGGCCGGCCTACGCCGGGTGGTCGACGACGAGCAGCTGGCCGTGATCAGGGTGCTGGCCGACCGGCGAAGGTCGCTGGGCGAGGACCACACCCGGACCGTGTCCCAGCTGCACCATCTGCTGCTCGAGCTCATCCCGGGCGGCGCGAAGAAGGACCTTTCCGCGGCCCAGGCCAAGGCCCTGCTGGCCAAGGTCCGACCCCGCGACACCGCCGGCAAGACCAGGCGCCGGGTCGCCGCCGAGCTCGTCGCCGATCTGGAACGGATCCACGATCGGAAGAAGGCGGCCGACAGGGAGCTCCGCGACATGGTCGCAGCGACCGGCACCGGGCTGCTGGACCTACACGGCATCGGACCCTCCGGTGCAGCACGCTTGCTGGCCGAGGTCGGCGACATCACCCGGTTCCCCGACCGCGGCCACTTCGCGTCCTGGAACGGCACCGCCCCCATCGACGCCTCCTCCGGTGACCACGTCCGACACCGGCTGTCCCGGGCCGGGAACCGACAGATCAACCGGACCCTGCACATCATGGCCACCGTCCAGCTCCGCAACCCCGGCATCGGCCGCGACTACTACGACCGCAAGAAGAACGCCGGCAAGTCCTCGATGGAAGCCATGCGCTGCCTCAAACGCCGACTGTCCGACCTGGTCTACCGACAGATGCTCGACGACGCTCTGAACCCGGACAAGGTGACGGCCCCGGGAGGGCAACGGGGCCAACGACTCTGACTCCAGCGCGACCGGCTCACAACCCCAACACCGGCACTTCGGACAAGCCACTCCGGGGCCCGTCACCACCAACCCTAAACCCGCCCTCCCCAAGGTGTCTTGACACAGAGGGGAGCCATGAGAGGACGCCCAGATCAGCGGACGTCTCGGTTCTGTCCCCATCCGAAGCGGCTCTCCGCCACGAAGTCGACCAGATTCGAACGGAGTCGTTCACGCCAGTCCTCGGCGCTCATGTCGTCGATGTGACCCTGGACGACGTAGTCCATGAACTTCTCACCCCTCGCCGTTAGCCAGAGGCGAAACGAGCCCTCCAGTTCGTCCGAATGGCTGATCTCCAACGCGGAGATCTCACCCTCTTCGAAGACGGCACGCACAGCTGGCAGGACGACCTCGCTCGTCGCGTCCACGAGACTCATCATGGTTGTGAGGATAGAGGGGAGTGTGAGGTGCGCGTCGCGCTGACAGCGGCATGTGAGCGTGGCAAGTCCCTAGGCATCGTCCTCCGAGCGGGTGCGATACTGATCAACGGACGAGGACCTTCGGTTTCTTCTGCACGCCCTTCAGCGCGAGGATTTTCGTCTGGCTCTGGTTCGCCACGATGATCCGGCCGAGCGCGGTCTGGAGGGAGTGCGGAGCGAATCGACGGGTCGACTTCTTGATCTTGCCCGACGCCAGCATTGCGCCCAGTCGACCCTTGTTGCAGCCGTAGAAGCTCAGGAAGATCGCCGAGGTTCGGTAGGCGGTGGCGTCGCTACTGCAGCTGAGGAGCTTGGAGACGTTGGAGCCATGGTCGGTTAGTGGCAACAGGTCGAGGTGGAAGTCGTCGCGTTCGAGGCAGACCGCGACCTTCGAGTCGAGGTCCGGGCAGTAGTTCTCCTGGTACGACGGGTTGTAGAGCGTGTGGAAGTTGCCGGGGTCTGACCACGACATGTACATCGCCTCAGCGGGGTCGGTCTCGTTGTCGTCGCTGGCGCCGTAGGCGACGACGCCATTGGCGCTCGTCGTGAGGCCGACTTCGTCGAAAGCCGGCAGGGTGGGTCCGAGATCCGAGACTTTGCCGTCAAATGTCTCGGACATGAGGTGACCGACGTAGTCGTCGCCGTACTCGAGGTAGACCCAGCCGGTGGGGCTTGCGTCGACGTAGTGGCCGTTGTCGGACGTACCGTGCTTGCCGGTCGCGACGTCCCACCAACGGAGGGCCTCCTCCACGGGGCCGTTTTGGAGGTTGTTGATGTCGACGCTCGACCCTGCGGCGGTCACACTGTAGAACTTTCCGAGCTTGCCCAGCCGGTGTGTCTTGCCGTCTGTGGTCCTGGCGTAGACCACTGCATCGGCTGGTACGTCGAACTGGTTACTGATCGGTTTGGTGCTCGCGAACTTGGCGTAGACGAGGACGTCGGCCGTTCCTTCGAGCGGAAAGACCCGCGTGACGGCTTTCGCGGCCGCGGCGTGAACCTGTCGCGGTCCGGCGCTAGCGCGGGGTAGCCCGACGGCCACCGACCCGATGAGTGCGGCCGCTATGGCGATGGTGGGCGTGCGACGCAGCTTCATTTGACCAACTCCCTAGGTTTCTTCTGGACGCCGTTGAGTGACAGCAACTTCGTCTCGCCCTTGTTCGCGACGACGATGCGGTCGAGGGCGACCCGCAGCGTGAAGACGCCGAACTTGCGGGTTGAGTAGCGAACCTTGCCGGAGGGCAGCAGAGTACCGAGTCGTTCTGGAGGGCTGGTGGTGAGGGTGCCGCCTTCGAGGAAGACCGCCGCGGTTCGGAACGCATCGAACTCGCCGGGCGCGGCCGAGGTGGCACCCGCCGGAGGCGCATCCAACATCACACCGGCGCAGAGCGCGGTCACGAGGAGAGTGCAAGTACGAGAGGCGCGAGGCATGAAGGTCCCGTCGTCGAGGGTCGTCACCCGGTCCGACGCACAGAAAGGCCGCGGAGTTCGGTCAGAGCCGAGATCCGGCTCAACACGGCCCGATCTCGACGTGGGTGCAGGTGTCGCTTCCCCCGACACCGTCGACGAAGTCGTTGCCGTCGCCTCCGTCCACCACGTCGTCGAAGTAGCTGCCGACGACCTTGTCGTCACCACCGAGCATGCTCGCGTCCAGGCGGTAGAAGTAGCTCCACAGCTCTTCCGGACCCGGGGTGCCGGTGAAGATCAGCACGACTCCGCTGTCCGCGGCACCGGTCCCGTCCTGGGCGAAGATGTACTCCTCGAGGTGCGAGGTCGTGACGTGACCCACCGGCAGGGTGAGGAGCCCGGTGTTCGCGTCGTAGGACGCGTCCACCCCGCCGGGGTAGACCGTCTGCATGATCGCGTCGTCGCCGCCACCTCCGTCGAGCGTCGATGACGTGGGTCAGCGAGGCGATCTTGCCGAGCGACTGGATTGATCCTGAACCGACATAGTCGACCGGTCGGAGGCACTCCGCGCACAAGCAGAGGGCGTTCGCGAGGCGCTATCGCGACGTTGATGGGCCGCGTCTCATCGGCATGAGCGGGCGACCGGACAGCGGCATGTGAGTGCGGTGCGGGCAGGCCTAGGTACTTGGCAGAAGTGGCTCGATGAGCCGTAGCACCGCGTCGACGGACCCCATGGCGGCCTGGGCCTCGTAGATCGATTCGAGTGCCGCGCTCCTGCCCGGGTCGAGGGCGAAGGCCACCGCGGATGCCGCTCGGGCGCGGTGGAACGCCACCAAGTACGCCTGGTTGTCATCCCCGTCGTCGGACTCCTGGATGTCCCAGGCGACCTCGTCCAGTCGTGCCGCGACCTCCTCCACGCTCGGGCAGGCCGTTCCCCCAGGTTCGACGGTCCCGATCTCTTGGAGGGCTGATGCCACAATAGGCTCGTCCAGCCCACTGCGAAGGACCGCTTCACGCGCAACAACCGCGACGATGTGCCTCAACTCGAAGTCCGATCGTGAGTCCAGCCGAGCAACGAGATCGGGCGCGACGGCCGCCAACCGAGCGTTCATGGTCGCTATGTTGCACGACCGCTCATCGGCATATGAGTGCGCCGGCAAAGCTCAATAACTGTCCGCTCAGCCGATGAGCGGGCGGATCACATAAAGTCCTGCCGTGCAGTGTTTCGCAGCGGGTCGTACCCGCGCCTGAGGGAGCGGCTCCGCGAGAGCCGCAGACGCCGGTATCCGCGCCGTCGCGGGTGCCGTGGACTTGCAACCCTCGAGAAGGAAGCACACCGCCATGCACATCCGACCGTTCCAGCCCTCAGACCTGACCGCGCTTGTTGACCTCACGATCGAGGTCTTCGGGCCGTTCTACGAGCAAAGTTTCCGCACCATGGTTCCGCCTGACGTCTACGAGCACCAGCACGGCCAGTGGGCGGACGACTACCGGGCCTCCGTCCCGAAACTGCATGACCCAGAGCAGGGCAAGCATGTTGCGGTCGCAGAGTCCATCGACGGCCAACTCGCGGCCTACGTCGGCTGGCACATCGACCTCGAGGGTCGGCACGGTCAGATCGAACCCCTGGCGGTGCGGGAGACTCATCGCCGCAGCGGCCTCGGACGCACCCTCTGTGAGCACGCGATCAGCGCCATGCGGGAGCATCCGTTGGAGGTCGTCTCCGTCGGCACCGGGGGTGATTGGTTCCACGCTCCAGCAAGGGCGCTGTACGAATCCATGGACTTCTACCCGGTGCCGGTCGTCTACTACCTCCGCGCTCTGTATGGCGGCGATGCACGCCTCAGCCCACACCGATGTGAGTGCTAGCGAATCTGCCCATGCTCGGGGGCAACATCTGTCATTCTGTGCGCCCCAGGAGCCCCACCTAAGGAGACGACGACCATGAGCGCTACCCAGGTCGGTCCCCCACCAACGCACGCACGGGCTGCGTCAGCTCTGGTCTGCGGGATCCTGTCCCTCGCCTTCTGTGGCGCTTTCACAGGCATCCCTGCGATTGTGCTTGGCTCCTCCGCTCTCAGGGGAATCGCTACCTCCCACGGTCAGATTGGCGGACGAGGCATGGCCCGAGCGGGGCTCATCCTCGGCATCGTCGGCACGGCGCTCTGGCTGCTAGGGCTCGTATTCGTGGTGCTCTTCGCCTTCGGGGGCATGCTCGGAATCAACTGAGGTACCCGCCGGACTACGCACCCACATGCCGCTGTCCGGGCATCCGCACATGCTGATGAGCGGACGGCTGCGTGGGCTACTGGCCCAGGATCATGGGACCGAAGTCTTGACGGGCCTGTGCGAGTTGGTCGGGATCGACCTTGAGCCTGGTCGGGTCGGTGTCATCGGGGGTGAGCCAGGTGGTGAGGTCCGGGGTGCGGACTAGCGTGAGGTCACCCACCGCCTCCTGGGTCCACCTGCTCAGGTCGTGGGCATTGGCGAGGTGCCTGGCACCCAGCATCTGCCAGGCGAACACATCAGGCAGGCGGTCGGCGTCCTGGTCCCGGAACCGCTCGTAGTACCTCGGCAGCCGGAGGCCCCGTGCATAGCGGTAGCTGTCGGCGAAGTCGGGAGCGATCCCGTCCTCCACGAGCACCGCCCACTCACAGTGTTCCCCAGCCACGACACCGAACTCGGCGCAGATCATCTCGGTGGCCTCGAACAGCCGCGCCGGCTCCGTTGCCACGCTCAGCAGGACGTGCCCACGTCGATCGAACGTGATCGCCCGGTTGAGATGCAGCCCAGCCCTGCGAGCCCACACCACTGGTGCCGCGATCGACTCCGCCGCGAGCGCCCGTCCGATCGCCTCTGGCAACTCGCCAGCTTGGAGATCGACGAGTTGGCCAACCTCGGCAGTCGTGTGACCAGGCGTGGCTTCAAGGAATCGGACCGCGAGGTCGACCAGGGTCGGGATTACCCCATGATCGGTACGCCAAGCGGCCAGTGCCGACCCGTTCGGATACGTCCCGTGTCCCTTCCAGGCAAGCGCCAGCATGACGCTGGGCACCTTCCGTCCATCGACCAAGGTGTCCATCCGCCCAGGGTCGCGGAACGAGAACGGCCCGATCTCACCGTCATGCCCTGCGGCATCCATGGCCTGAGCGAACACGGTCAGCCAGTGCCGCGGGCCATCCGGGTGCTGAGTTTGGACCTCCCAGACCACCGACCGTCCGACCAGGACTGGGCGCCGACCGATCGTGGGCATGTTGTCCAAGTCCAACCAGCGCGTCTCGGCGACGTGGTTGGTCTCGTCAAGACACCGTTCCACCACGGCCAGGGTCGTCGCGGTGGGCTTCTTCGACGGCGTGAAGCCGAACAATCGTAGATCGCCCACTCCCGCCTCCCAGTCCAGCAGGACAGCCCGGTCATCGACGACAACACCCACGCCGCATCTCCTCAGTGCCACGGGTCGGTCCCGCCGCAGCGCGGAAGTCTTCCGGATCGCGGTCACGCTGTCCGGAGAAACCGGACAACGCACTCACATGCCGCTGTCCGTGTGCGCATCTGTCGATGAACTAGACCTTGTCGCAAGGAAGAAGAGCGTCAGGTGGGCGTCGTCGGTGTACGTCTCGGCCATCCTCTTGAGGCGCAGGAGACCGCGCCTTTGCGAGGTACTCGGCTCGCGCAGAAGGGCCTTCTCCACATCGACTAGTTGCGGTGTCTAGGGACGTTGTTGCGTGACACGGCCTTGAAGGTGCTTGCCCGGGTCGCTGACGGGTTCGTCTGGGTTACCCCGTGACCCCGCCGAACGGTCCGTGTTCTCTCAGCGGCTCGTCGGGGTGCATCGCGGCTTCATGGCCGCTACAGCTGGTGACGACACAGCAGCACCGGGTGCATTCGTAGAGAACAATCACGCCCGCGTCCAGTTGGAGGTATAGGAGCTGGTCTCCGTTCGGGCCCCAGACTGGCCAGGTCAGTTCGTCGTGCGCGCGGATCTCGGCGAGTTCGCGCTCTCGCGTGGCTTCGTCGCCTTCGCTGTTGGTCGTCACGGATCCAGTAGACGAGGCGGGCGAGGCGGCTGGCAACCCCGCCTGTCGGGCAACGGCGGGTCGAGAGCACAGGGTGGCTGCTAGTCGGTAAAGGTCCGCGGTGCGCGGGCGGTGCGCCCAGCCGATCACGGGGCCTACGGCGAGTGTGCGAATCGGCTGCGACCCGAATCCGGTCCTCACTGGTGATGTCGAAGGCGTCTCGTAGCGGGGACGACCGCCTCTTCCGGACTAGGGCACTGATCGATACGCACACAGAGTCATCGCATCAGCAAGCACCTCGGAGCGCGCACATCGGCATGTGCTTAGTGGGCGGGCCGGTCGGGTGGACGTGTGGACCTACGGTTACGTCGCGAGATGACGGGGGCCTCTGAACCTAAACCTCGCATCACACGCCGGGCGCCTATCTCCGTGAGGGTACCGATATGCCGCCGCCCACGCCTCGCACCATCATGGGCAACGTGCAACTTCACGCCCGGACCGCAGGGGGTAGGAATCGCCGGACAACACGCGATAGGGAGAGTGCAAGGCAGCCTGCCCGACGCGAGAGGCCTCATGACCACTGCCGCGACCCAGGGCCATTTGCGCCGGTGCCGGCGAACCTACCCTGCGTCCTCAGACCCGCGGCTTACCGGCCCAGAATGACGCCCAGTGCAGACGCTCAGCGGGTGGTCGCTCGGGTCTGTGAGTCATTTCGTCGACCGCGCCAATCTCAATCGTGACGATCCGGAACGTCGAGCTCGGCCAGGAGGGCGAGCAGTCGGCGTTCTACCTCGTCCCGGACCGGTCGCAGGGCGTCGGCCGACTTCCCAGCGGGTCGTCCAGGATCCACTCCTCGCTTCGCCGGAGAGGTTCAATGCTCACGGCGTCTACGTCGCGGGCTTGAGTAAGGACAAACGAGTTCTCTCAGGGCACCATTGATGGATGAGCGCGGGGTCCACGCTTCTTGGCCGAGAGCCCGGCTGGTCGAGGCCTCGCTGGCTTTCTTTTCCGTGTGTGGCCTATGTCCGTACCGTGTGTTCGGGTCTTCTCATCGGCAGTTGCTGGGCACGATCGGGGATCGGGAGGCACGCGTTGTGTTGACGGTGATGACGTGGAACGTGGAGAACTTCTTCGCTCCCAAGCCGGCCGACCAGGCCGCCTACGAGGCTAAAGTGTCCGAGCTCGCTGACGTGATCCGCACAGTTGCGCCCGACCTGGTTGCGGTCCAGGAGGTCGGTGACGAGGAGTCCTTCGAGGCCCTGCGCATCGCCCTCGGACCAGGGTGGACCGGGGTGCTGTCCACCCACTTCGAGACCCCGCACACGATCCGAGTCGGCTGGCTCTCACCCGGCGACCTGACCGCAGTGGAGGAGGTCCTCGACCTACCGGCTGCGCTGTCCCCGGTGAAAGTGGCCGACGACGGCGCCACCCTGACCCAGCTCGGCCGCGGAGCCCTCGCGGTCACCTACACCACCACCGCCGGCACCATGGTCCGCGCGTTGACCGCCCATCTGAAGTCGAAGCTCCTGACGTTCCCCGACGGCCGATTCGACACTAACGACGAGACCCAACGAGCCCGCTACGGCGTCTACGCGCTGGACCGTCGCGCCGCCGAGGCGGCCGCGGTGCGCGACTGGGCCACTAGCGCACTGACCGGCCCGTGGGCCGACCAGCCACTCCTCGTTTGCGGAGATCTCAACGACACCATGGAGGCCGCCACCACCCAGCTGATCTTTGGCCCGCCCGGCTCCCAGATCGGCACCGGCGGATTCGACCATCCCGACCACGGCGATGCGCAGCGACTCTGGGATGTCGGTTACAAGATGATTCCGCCGAATGACTACTCCCGGATCAACCAGGGCCGCCACGAACTGATCGACCACATCCTGGTCTCCCACGCCATGATCGGGCACCTCACCGACGCAGCCACCGTGCCCCTCGAGGTCCCCAGCATCGGCATCCAGCCGCAAGTCTCGCCACGAACAGACCCACCCTCGGACCATCGGCCCGTGCTCGCACACTTCGACCTGTAGCAGCAGCTCAAGAGAGCCAGGCGCCCGTCGATTACGACGAATGTCTCGTCGTCCAGATCATGTTTGTGTAACGGCGTGCCGGTGCCCTTCGCCAGCGTCACTTCAATCAGGAAGAACGACCCACCCGTCTGAGCGGCACCGACCTTGATGATCCACAACCCACCCAGACCAGAGCGCTTCGCCGTCGTCTGTCAGGGCTACAACCGTTGGCAGCTCAGATGCCCGACCCAGGTGCTCAACCCTCTTCCTCCCTATGCGTCGCCCACACACCTCCGAGATCCAAGAATGCACTGCGTCCCACTACGAAGCGATCTCTGTGCGCGCAGGCTTGCGTCCCGCTGAGTTGAACAGCCGATGCACGTGACGACGCACGTCCACCCCCTGGAACCGGGCCAGGCCGACGGCTACGAGGAGGGAGGCGCCGTTGAAGGCGTCCGGAATCCACACCGGCGCACCTGAGAGCTGCAGTCCCTTCACACCTATGGCGAGTACGTAGACCGAGACGATGGTTCCCCACACGTTGAACCGACCGCCGCGGAACTGGGTGGACCCGAGGAAGGCCGCCGTGAAGGCCGGGACGAGGTACCCCGGTCCGATCGTCGGGTCGGCATTGGCCAACCGAGATGTCAGGAGTATCCCAGCGAGCGCAGCGATCACGCCGCATGCCACAAGCGAGCCGTAAATGACTGCTCGAGTGTTCACACCCGATAGGCGAGCGGCGTCGATGTTGCCGCCGGTGGCATAGGTGCGGCGCCCTGCCGGCGTGCGTTCGAGGAGGAACCAGACCACGAAGGCCACGAAGATAAGGACCAGAAACGAGTAGGTGATGCCATGGACGCTCTTGGTGGCAAAGTCGGCGAAGGAGGGTGGCACACCAAGGATCTGCTGCGCGTTGGAGACAGCGGTGATAGCGGCGGCCAGAAGGGAACTCACCCCCAGTGTTGCGATGAAGGAGTCGATCCGGATCTCCACGATCAGGAAGGCGGAGGCTATTCCGATGACGGCTCCACTTGCGAGAGTCAACAGGATTGCGACCCACCCGGACTCTCCATGGTTTACGAGCAGGTAGGCCGAAAAGATCGACCCTGCGCCGACCTGGAGCCCGATGGCAAGGTTGAAGACGCCGGCTGCAAGAGGCGCAAGTAGTGCCAGGGCCGCAAGCCCTGTGATGACCTGGCTGTCCAGCAGAGTCCGCCACACGCTTTGTGTGAGGAAGACGTCGGGGATGGTTAGTGCGAAGTAAGCAAAGATGACGACGAAGATGTAGATCGCGCTGATGTTTCGGAAACTGAGGGCTCGCCGAATCCGCGCCAACGACGAATCGCCTGCGCGTCTCCCATGAGTTGGCATGGGAACCTGGTCAGGCTCGGTCATGGTTGATCGGGGTCCTTTGCTGATCGTGTGGACTGAGATTCTTCGTCGGCAGAAAGCGTGGCCCGGATCAGGGCACCCTCGGTCAGTGCGTCTCCTTGGAGTTCGGTGGCAACCCTGCCTTTGTGCAGGACCATCACCCGGTGGCACAGCGTGACCAGTTCCTTGGTGTCGGTTGATGACACCAGCACGGCGGCGCCGTCACGGGCTGCTCGAGCAATGAGGGCGTGAACGCCAGCCTGCGCCCCGACGTCCACGCCTTGGGTGGGTTCGTCGAGCAGGAGTACCTTCGGCAGGATCCGAAGCCACTTCGCCATCACCAGCTTCTGTTGATTTCCGCCGCTGAACAGGCCGAAGAGGCGGCGCTGAGCGCCGCTTGGCTTGACGTCGGCGTGGTCCATCCATGTTTGTGCGTCCAGACGTTCGGCGCGGGCCTTGATCTGTCCAAGCCTCCCCCGCACCGGAGACAGCCGGGGCATCGTGATGTTCTCCGCGGCAGTCATCGTGACGAACCCGCCGTGGCGCCGTCGATCCGCCGGGACGAATCCCATGCCCGACTTGATGGCAGCCGAGGGTGAACCGGACCGGACCTGCCGCCCGCCGACGCTCACGATGCCTGCTACGTGTGGCAACAGGCCGAACACCGTGGCCGAGAGTTGTTCGGTTCCTGACCCCAGCAGGCCGGTCACGCCGACGATCTCCCCGGCGCGAACGTCCAGCGAGATCCCGTCGAGTCCAACCCCATGGAGGTCCGAGATCGCCAAGGTGACTTCGCCACCCTCGTCGCTCCGAGCATCCTGAAGAAGGGCCGCCTCCTCGACGTTCGCAACCAGCGACACCAGCGATGCGCGATCGAACTCGCCCCTGACCTTGTTAGCCACAACTCGGCCATCCCGGAGCACCACGACTCGATCCGCAAGCTCGACGACCTCATCGAGACGGTGGCTGATGAAGATCACCCCGGATCCTTGATCTGCGATCGCCTTCACGGCCTCGAAGAGCGTGCGGACCTCCTCTTCTTGGAGAGCCGCGGTCGGCTCGTCCAGTACGAGAACGTTCGCAGTCGAGGTCCAGCCGTTGAGGGCGCGCGCAATGGCGACGATGGTCCGCTCGGCGGTGGTCAGCTCACCGACAGGAGCAGCAACGTCGACCTCGGCACCGAATCGGAGGATGAGTTCGTGTGCTCGTTTTCGCTCCCGTCTGGTGGGGGCCGCCAACCACCTCCCGATGCCGCGGCCAGCGTCGAGGTACATGTTGTCCGCCGCGGACAGCATGGGAACCAGGCCGAGGTCTTGATGGATGAAGTGGAGTCCAACCTCGTCTGCTTCGTCGCCACCTGTGCGAGTGTCGATCTCTCCGAGGTCGGGTTGGTACACGCCGGCCATGACCTTGACCAGCGACGACTTGCCTGACCCGTTGTGACCGACCAACGCCAGAATCTCCCCTGCGTCAACTGACAGGGACACATCATCGAGCGCCTGGACACCGGGAAAGGACTTCGAGACATGTCGGGCCTCGAGCAGCGAGTGCGACAAAGCTTCTCCTTGAGGTCGGGTGGGCGTCACCAAGTGATGCCCACCCGACGTAGCTTCTACTTGGCGTTTGCCCAGAGCGCCCCGAACTTCTTCGCAAAGTCGGGGTAACCGGTCCAGCCCTTGCTCACGTCGTACTGCAGGTCAGAAGCGGCGAGGAACTGCTGGGGCGGAATGTCGGCGGTCGCACCCGGGGCCGGCTCCGCACCTGTGGTCTGCCGGGCCAGGCTGTCGGCCGCGGTCCATGCGATGACCGGCAGGTCGAGACCAAGTCCGACGTCAAAGTTGCCGCTCTTGATGTCCTCGAGGTTGCCCGGGTCCGGCGAGTTCAGGACTGTCTGGACCGAGAGACCCGCAGTCTTCATCGCAGCCGCCAGACCTGGTGTCTGTTCCCCGATACCGAATACGGCTGTCTTGGTGTCTGGGTGCGCTTGAAGGTCGGCAACGATGGTGTTCGCAGCGGTGGTGCCGAACGTCGTGGCAGAGATCGGGACCGTTCGGACCGTGCAGTCGGGACAGAGCGTCTTCATTTGGCTTACGAAGGCGTCTTTGATCACTGCCTGGAACGCGAGTTCGGGCGTGTAGTACAGAACAGCGTTCGACTTGTCGGCGTTCTTGGCTACTACCCAATCCGCCATCAGAGAACCGGAGTTCTTGGAGTTGATCGTGCCGGCCTGTTGAACCTTGACGTACGGATCGGCATCAACCACTCCAGTCGTCACGATCGGGATACCAGCTGCCTTGAGCTGCTTGAGACCGCTCGCCCACAGCTGAGGCGGAATCGCCGGCACGAAGACGCCGTCATACTTGTCCTGTACCACCGAGTCGAAAGCACTTTGGACCGTGTCGGGCTTGAGGCCGGCCTTCACGGTCGTCAGGGTCATCCCGAGCTCTTGGAATGCCGGCGCACCCAACTGTCCGAACAGGGCGCAGATCGGTGTCCCGCAGTCCAGATAGGCGATCCTCTTGCCGGTCGGCTTGGTCTTGAGCGGAGTCGTGATCGGGAACTTGCTCGGCTGGCCGACGTAGGGCGCGATCGCCTTCTGTGCGGCTGCCACATCTGCGGCGGAGGTCGAGCTCGAGGTTGAACTCGAGTCGGGACCTGTGGCGGCGGAACTGCTGTTCGAGCTCCCACAGGCGGCGAGGGCCAGGAGCGCAAGGACGCTTCCCGTCGCCGTCGCCGCCAGTCTGGCGTGGTGTGTTCTCATCGGTTTCCTCCCGATATGGGTGCCGCCGGTAGAGGCGACATTGGGTTTCTTCGGGTTGTTCTGGTGCGGATGGAGCTCGACCCGAGCCGTGAACCCACCGGTTGCCCACGGGCAGCTGTGTGGCGCGCCCAGAGCCGCGCGTCACCAAGCCATATGGCCCCCTTCCACGGGGATCGCGGCCCCCGTGATGAGTCGCGCAGCATCACTGGCCAGGAACAGAACGGTCGGAATGATGTCGTCGGGGGTGGCAAAGGTCTTGATCAGCTGGCGGGAGGTAGCAAACTCGAGGAACTCGGATTCCGACGCGAACATCTGCTTCGCGCCAGCCGCCATCGGCGTATCGACTCCCCCAGGGCAGACCGCGTTCACACGGATGTTGTCCGGCGCGAGCTCGCGTGCGGCAGAGCGTGTCAGAGAGTTGATGGCAGCCTTGGTCGCTCCATATGCCCCCATGTGATCGACCGCGGCGAGCCCACAGATCGACGACGTATTGACGATTGCCCCGCCGCCTCCCCGCCGCATGACGGGAGCGACTGCCTGCAAGGTCAGCAGTTGGGACACCACGTTGACCCGAAAGGCTCGTTCCAGGTCCGTGGGGTCCGTTTCCTCGAGGGTTCCCCCGATCAGGATTCCAGCGTTGTTGTGCAGGATGTCGACGCCGCCGAACGTGTCTATCGCTGCCGCGACGACGGCTGCGATCGCAGTTGGATCAGTGATCTCCCCCGAGACGCCCGTGGCACGGCCAAGGCCATCTCGAATTAGCCGCACGGTTTCGTCGAGGCCGTCTGTCAGAACGTCGGTCACCACTACGCTCGCGCCCTCTCGGGCGAATGCCAGGGCCGACTCGCGGCCCTGCCCGCGAGCGGCACCGGTGACGATCACGGTCTTGTCGCTGAAGCGCATTCCTACCTACCCTGGTAGTGATTAATGGTTGAGTGTATGGCTGCCTTGAGACGGCGACAAGGCAGCTCGCGCACCTGACATGACCAGACGGAGGGGCCTACAGCCCGAGGACGCGCTCGGCGTTGCCATGGAAGACCTGCTCGAGAATCTCGTCGGAGAACCCGAGTTCCGACCACTCGTCCAAGATCCGCTTGTAGGGCATGGACGGATGGTCCGAGCCGAACATGATCTTGTCCTTCAACCGCGACCTGATGTCTCGTCGCAGCGACTCGGGGAAGTACTTCGGGGCCCAGCCGGACAGCTCCCAGAAGACGTTGCCCTTGTGTAGCGCGACGGCCGTCATCTCGTCGATCCAGGGCCAGCCTGGGTGACTCGCCACGATGGTCATGTCGGGAAAGTCGGCCGCGAGGTTGTCGATCGACATCGGGTGCGCGTGGGAGATGCGAGAGCCCATGCCCCCAGGCATTCCGGCACCCATACCGGTCGTCCCGGCGTCGACCATGACCGGCACGCCGAGCGCATTGATGGTCTCGAAGAGTGGCTTGAGAGCCGGGTCGTCGACGGCGAATCGGCCCATGATCGGGTGGAAGTGGAACCCGAGCACACCAAGTTCTCGCACGGCTCTTTCAGCTTCGGCGACGGCCGCTGTCCCCTTGTGCGGGTCCACTGCACCCCAGCTCTGGACGACCACATCCGGGTGCCTGGCGTGAAACTCGGCGACGTAGTCGTTTGAACACGGCGGAGCCCCGACCACGGACTCGATGTCGAAGGCGACAAGCACAACCTCGACGCCGGCTTCACGGAAGCCTTCGACGACGTCGGCTTCAGGCTGGGGAAGCCATTCCTTACCCCAGTACTTCCCGAGCGCCTCGACGAACGGCCCCTGAGAGTCAATCCACTCGGCGGTGCCGGGGTAGGCGTGGAGATCAAGGCGACGCATGCGGTCTCTCTTTCTTGGTGCGGATTCGCGGCTTCAGTTGGTGGTGCGCGTGCCTCGGGTTGGCGGGCTCTCGACTGCGGCACGCATGCGGCGGACGCCTTCGAGAAAGTCCGGACGAGTCGTGGACCAGCGCTGCGCGTATCGCTCGAGGTCCAGCGCAGCGTCGTGAGTGGGGAGGGTCGGCGCGGTCCGGGTCAGGTGGGTGAGAGCTCGAACGAAGTCTGGGCTGGCCGCGTCCAGACGAGCACCCATGTCCACGGCCGCAGACGTCGCCTCATCGACGGATCCAAACGTCTCATGGACGAGACCAGCCGACCTGGCCTCGTCGGCAGACAACCTCACCCCGAAGACGGCCATCGCTGTCGCCATCTCGCGTCCCACTGACCGCTCGAGCAGCCACGTGTGACCTCCGCCGGGGATCAGGCCAAGCCGCATGAAGCGGGAGTCGAAGACAGCGTCGCGCGTCGCAAGCCGAAGATCGCACGCCAGAGCGAGATTGAGACCTGCGCCGACCGCCGGTCCGTTCACGACTGCGATCGTCGGCAAGGACGACGCCAGAACACGGAGGAATCCCCGGTAGACGTCCTCGATCCCCGAGAAGTCACCCGACGCAGAGGCTTCAAGAACAGCCAGCTCGGCGCCGGCGCAGAACGCCGACCCTTCGCCGACCAGGACAACACAACGGGTCTCACCGTCCGACTCGGCCGCCGCGAACGCAGCCGTCAACTGCTCGACCATGTCCGGCGCCAGCACATTTCTCCGAGCGGGGTCCTCCATGGTCACGATGGTTATGGAGCCCACGCGACGCGCACCGACTCGGCGCGGCGGGGTACTGGTAATCTCTGACATCTGACTACCTACCATAGTAGGTACTATTGAAGGAGTCACTACCTTGTCACAGGTATTCCTGATCTCTGCAGCCCGCACGCCAATCGGGCGCGCGGGAAAGGGCTCGCTCGCATCCGTGCGACCCGACGATCTGGCTGCTGCCGCCGTCACCGCCGCCATGGACCGCGCTGGGATCCCTGGCGAGGCGGTCGACGACCTACAGCTCGGCTGTGGCTACCCGGAAGGCGAGCAGGGGTACAACCTGGGCCGGCGCGTGGCGCTGCTGAGTGGACTTCCGGTCAGCGTCCCGGGTTCAACAGTGAGCCGGATGTGCGCCTCGAGCCTGCAGGCGGTGAGGACGGGTTTTCACGCCATTGCGACCGGTGAGTCCGAGGTGCATGTAGCCGCCGGCGTGGAGTCCATCTCTCGCGTGGGACGGACCACTCTTCCCGAGCACAAGCACCCCTCCCTCGACGGTCACCGCTTCGCCGACGTCTATGTCCCCATGGGGATCACTGCCGAGAACGTCGCCGCGACCTTCGGGGTATCACGCGAGGACATGGATGCGCTTGCGTTGAGGAGTCACCAACGCGCCATCGAGGCGCAGGCCAGCGGATACTTCTCCCGGGACCTCATTGACGTCACCCTTGACGATGGATCCACAGTGTCGGCGGATGATGGTCCCCGACGGGACACCTCCCAGGAAAAGCTCGCGGCTCTGAACTCCGCCTTCACCGAAGGCGGACCGATCACGGCAGGAAACTCCTGCCCTCTTAGTGACGGCGCCGCTGCGGTGATTCTCGCCAGTGAAGACGCTGTCGGAAGACTCGAGCTTCGGCCCCGTGCGCGCATCATGGCGAGCGCAGCATGCGGGGTTGCTCCGGAGATGATGGGCATCGGCCCCATCGAGGCCATCCAACAGGTGCTCAAGTCTGGTGGACTTACCATGGCGGACATCGACGTCGTGGAACTCAACGAGGCGTTCGCGAGCCAAGTTATCGCAGTGTGCCGCGCGACGGGTATCGACATCGACGAGCAGCTCAACCCGCACGGCGGCGCCATCGCGCTGGGTCATCCGTTCGGGATGACTGGGGCTCGCCTGGTTGCTGCGGTTACGAGCGACTTGGAACAGATGGACGGAACTTTCGGGATCGCCACCCTCTGCGTTGGCGGAGGACAGGGAATGGCGCTTCTTCTGCAGCGAGTGTCTTGAGAGGCACCCGCTCCAGTGGCTCGGCCACCCGTCACCTCGCCGCGCGAGCCCTCTTCGTCTCGATCGCCGTGGACGCAGTCTTCTCGGGCACCTGTCGGTAGCGCTCCAGCGCTTCGAGGCCAGGGCCGTAGCGGTCTATCAAAGCCGGGCCGAAGTCGTCGAAGACCTGCTGCATGTCGATGTCGTGCCGGATGAAGCCCTTGAGAGCCGCGATGACGAGTTCACTCGTGGTCTCAATGGCAGACCAGCTGCCGCTGGTCTTCGCCAAGGCCCAGACAGCGGCCCGCGAGTCCGAGATCACCGCGAGGTGACGCGCCTGGTGGCTGCGGTAGATGACTCCCTCGGTGCTTAGGTGGCGAAAGAGCGTGACGCGGTCATCGTCGAAGGGCATAGCGCCGAAGCAGAGAATCACGACGTCGACGCCGCGGTCCATGGCCTGCTGAAGAGCAGTGGACACGTCGGCAAGCTGCGCTGCGCTGGCGGAGACGTAGACCCGCTGCGTCGCCTGCTCCACCAGTCGCAACGTGCTTTGGACGATTGCCGGCCACTGGTTGAGTGAGGTGAGCACCTCAACGGCAGGAGCTGAGTCGTCGACAAGATCGGCAGCGGCCCGCCGAGCGTCCCCGAGCCGCCCGGCGACGACGGACTCCAGTTCATCCAGCAGGACCATCGGGGGCGTCGGCATGAACCGCGTCGGCGAGCCGGCGAGTTCGAACGCCGCGCCGCGTGAGACAAGCTTGCGTAGCGCCTCATACACCTTCGGCTGAGGCACGCCTGTCGCCTTGGAAACGGAGTAGCCCGTCTGGGGCTCCTTGTTGAGCAGACCGACGTAACAGCGTGCCTCGTACTGCGAAAAACCGAGCTGGTGAAGAGACTCCAACAGCTCAGACTGTGGGCTCGTTTCGGAGTCCGGTGTCGAGGCTGCCTTGGTGCGTGTCATCGGGATCCCTTTCCACCGAAATCGGTGAAACCACCCTACCGCAGTAGTGTTTCTCTGCTCTCGAGCAGGGTTCAGACAGCCTGCGCCTCGGTGATCGCGCGTGCGGTGAGTACACGCGCCAGATGCAGCTTGTACTCGACCGAAGCGCGGAGCGAGTCACTGGGCGATAGACCCTCCGCGGCAACCCTGCCGACAGCGTCCGCACTCGCGCCTTGCTCGAGCGCTGACTCGGCAGCGCGCGCACGGACCGGGACATCAGACATGCTCACCATGCCAATCCGGGCACCACCGTCGATCAGTTGGGCAGCGACGCCAACGATGGCCCAGTCAAACAGCTTGCGTCCGAACTTGATGTAGGAGTGTCCAGCTGTTTCAACAGGGAACACGACCTCGACCAGGACCTCGTCGTGGTCCAGTGGCGTGGTGTAGCGACCGAGAAAGAAGTCCTGCGCAGCAATGGTCCGCCTCGTGGTGACGATGTCGGCGTCGAGCATGAGGCACAGCGTCGCGTACTCCCCCGCCGGATCGGCGTGTGCGATGGCGCCGCCGATGGTCCCGCGGTTCCGAACTTGGGTGTCTCCGATCTGCGCGGCCATGACCGCTAACAGCGGCAGGTTCGCGGCCACGACAGGGTTGTGCTCGAGTTCGGTGTGGCGGGTCAGTGCTCCGACCTTGAGCCGCCCTGAGTCTGCTCGCACAAAGGAGAGTTCTTTGAGCTCGCTGATGTCGACGAGCGCCTCGGGGACAGCGAAGCGGAGACGCATGAACGGGATGAGGCTCTGTCCTCCTGCCAGGACCCGGGCCTCATCCCCGAGGGAGGTAAGCCGGCTGACCGCGTCGTCGACGGAAGAGGCGCGGTGGTAGTCGAACTGGAGCGGGATCACGTCAGTCTCCTGTCGTACTGAGCGGCTCGGGCGCCTGGGTCAGGGCCGTGGCAGCCGCACGTACGGACTTGAAGATGTTGGTGTAGCCGGTGCAGCGGCACAGGTTGCCGTCGAGGGACTCGCGAATCTCTGCGTCGCTGGGATCGGGGTTGCGATCAAGCAAGTGCTTGGTGGCCATCACGAAGCCGGGGGTGCAATAGCCGCACTGCAGGCCGTGATTGTCGATGAATGCCTGCTGGATCGGATGCAGGTTAGGCCCGTCGGCCAGGCCCTCGATCGTGCCGATCTCGTGCCCTTCGGCTTGGACGGCGAAGACGGTGCAAGACTTCACCGCGTCGCCGTCGAGGAGGACCGTGCAGGCGCCACACTGGCTGGTGTCACAGCCGATGTGGGTACCAGTCTGGCCCGCCACTTCGCGCAGGTACTGCACCAAGAGGAGCCGCGGCTCGACCTCGTCGTGACGGGCAACGCCATTGATGGATGTCGACACTTTGTGGTTCACGCCAGTCCTCCTTGAGCGCGCGAGCGCATGACCGATCAGTCCTGCCGTGCTTGTTGAATCGCTTGCCAGACCCGGTCGGGTGTGGCGGGCATGTCGAGGTGAGTGACTCCGAGAGGTCGCAGCGCATCGAGGATCGCGTTGATGACGGCCGGTGGCGCTGCGATGGTCGCGCCCTCGCCCACTGCCTTCACTCCGAGCGGGTTCGTGGTGCACGGGGTGCATTCGAAGGCCGAGGTCACCTCCGGCATGAACACCGTGCGGGGTACGCCGTAGTCGCCGAGGGAGCCGGACAGGAGTTGCCCGCTCTCGCGGTCATAGGCGTGGTGTTCGACAAGTGCTTGGCCGAGTCCCTGTGCAAGTCCCCCGTGTGTCTGGCCCTCGGCGATCATGGGGTTGATGACGACGCCCAAGTCTTCGACGATTGCGTACTTGTCGATGGTGACCTCGCCGGTAAGCGGGTCGACCTCCACCTCGCAGATGTGGCAGCCGTTGGGGAAGTTCTCCTTCTCCGTGGACCAGGTTCCGCTGGCGTCGAGGCCGACCCCGTAGGTGTCGGTGATGCCGCGCGGGTAGAAGAACGCCTTGGCGACTTCGGTCAGGGGCATGGAGCGGTCCTCGACTCCGACGACTTTGTACCTGCCGTCGACGAACTCGAGGTCGTCGGCTGAGCATTCCATGAGGTCGGCGGCCATGAGCTTGGCGCGTTCGATGATCTTGTCCGCCGCCATCCGTAGGGCACTTCCGCCAATCATGGAGCTTCGGGCGGCGTACGTGCCTCGACCGAACGGCACCTTGTCGGTGTCACCCTGCACAAACCGAATGGTCTCGAAGGGGACGCCTAGCCATTCAGAGACCATCTGCGCGAACGTGGTCTCGTGGCCCTGTCCGTGGCTGAACGTGCCGGCGACGATCGTGACCGTGCCGCCGGGGTCGAAGCGGAGCTCCATCCGGTCGTTGAAGACGCCGCCCTGCTCGATGAAGTAGGCAAGGCTGCGGCCTCTGAGACGGCCGGTCCGCTCGGTCGCCGCTCGCCTCGGGGCGAAACCGTCCCAGTCGGCAAGGCGGAGTCCGGTGTCGACAACTCGCTTGAAGTCACCGCTGTCGTAGAGATAGCCGGTAGCCGTGCGGTACGGCATGGCGTCCTTGTCAATGAAGTTGCGCCGCCGGAACTCGACGGGGTCCATCTCGAGCTGGGCTGCCGCGCTGTCGATGAGCCTTTCGATGAGGTAGGTCGCCTCGGGGCGTCCGGCACCGCGATAAGGCCCGAGCGGACTCGTGTTCGTGAACATGCCGCGGGTCATCACATGCACGGTCTGGACGTCGTAGGTGCTGGGAATGAACCTCAGAGAGAAGATGGAGGGGACCAGGCCCGCGGGGGCAATGTAAGCGCCCACGTTGTGCATGGCGCGAGCTCGGATTCCGAGCATGCGGCCGGTGTCATCGAACGCCAGCTCGCCATAGACGACCTGGTCGCGGCCACATGTGTCGGACAGGAGGCCCTCCGAGCGCGTTGCGGTCCATCGAACTGGTCGGTCCACCTTCTTCGATGCCCACAGCACCAGTGCATCTTCTGGGTAGGCGTCGGCTTTGCTGCCGAACCCACCGCCGACGTCGGGTCCGATGACGCGGAGCTGTGTCTCCTGGATCCCGAGGACCTCGGCGACCTCCTTGCGCACTCCGTGGGGGTTCTGGGTGCTGGTCTGCAAGGTGTAGGACTCGGCCGACAGGTCGTACTCGCCGATACATCCACGTGGTTCCATGGCGTTGGCAGTGAGTCGCGGGTTCTCCAGGCGCAGTGAGACTGTGTGAGGTGCTGTGTCAAAGGCTGTGTCTGTGGCGTCCCCGTCACCGAACATCAGGCCCCAGGCCATGTTGCCGGCGGGGCAGTCTTCGTGGACCTGGACGGCTCCGTCGGACGCTGCGTCGTCGAGATGGGTCACCGAGTCGAGTGGCTCGTAGTCGACCTCCACCAGTTCCAGGGCGTCTGCAGCCTGGGCGGCAGTCTCGGCCACGATGAAGGCGACCGCTTCGCCGACGAACCGCACTTTGTCGGTCGCCAGGACCGGGCGCCAGGTCCGGTGGCCCTTGGGGGCCCCGAGATCCTCGGGCATGGCGGATGCGGTGAACCCCTGAAGCCCATCGTTCACGACGTCCGCACCAGTGAGTACCGCGAGCACCCCGGGAGCCTCGAGTGCCGCCGCGATGTCGTACCCGAGGATGCGCGCGTGGGCGTGTGGGGAACGGACGATGGCGCCGAAGCTGCATGCGCTGACCCGGAGGTCTCCGACGTAGCGTGCCCGCCCGGTGACGAACCGGCGGTCTTCGACGCGTCGGACCGACTGTCCGATCCCAAAGCGGGAGGGTCCCGAGCCGCTGGCTGGTGCGTCCGTGATCGTCATGCGACCGTTCCTCCTGAATGAGAGGGCCGAAGGACGCCCTCGTGTTGGTGGCTACCGTAGTAGGTAGGAGTGTGTGTCGTCACTGGGGACGCACTCTGAATCAGGTCGTGGCAGTGAAGCCGCCGTCGACCACGACGACCTCACCGGTGACGAAGGGATGGGAGGTAGCAAGAGCAAAGATTGACTCTGCGACGTCCTCGAGGGTGACATTGCGCTGCATGGGTGTGAGCTTTGCCCGCCGTTCCATGAGTCGGTCGTAGTTGTCGCCGAGGGTTCGCTCCATCCACTCCCCCGCGATCCAACCGGGTGCGACCGCGTTCACACGGACCGCTGGTGCGAGGACTCGTGAGAGTGTCTTGTTCAGGCTGACCACGGCTGCCTTGCTGGCGGCGTAGGCCAAGGGCTGCGGCCCGGGCCGCAGGCCGACGATGCTTGCCACGTTGACGATGGCACCCTCGCTGGCCTTCAGGTGCGGGGCAGCCGCTCGGGTGACCTGCACGAGGCCGCGCACGTTGACGGCGAAGACACGGTCCCAGTCTTCGGTCGTGATGCCTTCGAGGTCGTCGGGAACGGTCTGACTGGTGGTACCGGCGTTGTTGACGAGAACGTCGAGCTTGCCGAACCGGTCGATGACGTTGGCGACCATCGTGCGGACTGCTGCATCGTCGCTGACGTCGGCTCCGTATGCGACCGCATCGCCTCCGAGTGCCTTCAGCTCGGCAACCGTCTCCTCCGCACGGCCGACGGAACGGCTGTAGTTGATCGCGACGTCGTAGCCGCCCTGGGCCAGTCGTAGTGCTGCGGCTTTGCCGATTCCGCTGGCTGATCCGGTCACCAGAGCGGTCGGCCTCGTTCCAGTCATGTCTTCTCCTCGTCGATACTTCTGGGCTGCCGCTGGTTCACGCGCTGCAGGGCGCGGCTGTGCCGGCGATCTCGGTCATTGGCTGCGATCTGTGCGGACCACGTCGTGTTCTCGACGGACCTCGCCTCGTGCTTGTCCGATTCCTCGTCTACCCAGGGAGCCATCACCGCAGCTCGCCATTCCTCTGGGGTCGTCATGGCGCGCCTTCTCGTGTCCTGCTCGTCGATGGGGCCACGGCTGGAGGTTCGGGCACGGAGCCTTCGATGTGGAGGTCGAGGTCGTGGAGCGGCTCGTGTTCGATCCTGTGGTAGTCGACGGCCAGCTGTAGTCCAGAGGCCGGGCAGTAGAAGGCGGTCATGGTGAGGTCGGCGTGCAGGGTGATGCCGTGCGCCGAGGGGTCGACCGTCTTGGCGACAGCGCCTTCTCGCCATCGGGTGTGGCCGGTGCAGAGCAGTGCTCCAGCGACGCTGCGGACCTCTGGCCCTGAGGGTCCGGAGGTCACGCGTAGTCCCGGGCCGAGGGCGCGCCCGGGGGCGTTCGTCGGGATGTCGACGATGTCATCGCGTCCTACTCGTTGGGCGCGCATGGTGCGTCGTAAAGCGTTGGTGGCGTTCGGGTCGGCGGTGACGCCTTCCGCGGCGACGCCGTACAGGGCCCGGGCGGCATCGACGGACAGAAGCCCGGCCAGAAGGTCCTTCTCGACCAGCTCGATGGGTCGGGTGAGGGGATCGCCGTAGCCACCTCCGCCCTGCCAGGACACAGAGAACACGTCGCCGGCGCCGAATGGCACGTTTCCTGGCTTGGGCCCCATGTCATGCGAGTCGCTGTCGGCGTTGGCGCCGTCTTCGAGTTCCTGCTTGGTGATGAACCGCTGGCTGACGGTCGAGCCTGGCCACCCGCCGAACACGCCGGCGGAGTTGGGTACCTCGGCACCGTGCGTCATCACCAGCCCACCCGCTGCGTTGATTCCTCGTAAGGTCAGAGCGATCTCGGCGCTGTTGCCTCCGCGGTGGGCTCCCGCTCCGCCGCTGCCGGGAAGCAGTCTCCGATGTAGGTAGAAGAGCGGGGACACCTGCTCGTTCGACTCGACGTCGGCTACGGAGGGGACGGGGACGGCCACAGGGCCTCCGGCGTTGATTCCGTCGTGGGAGGCGAACGCCCCTGAGCCTCCAGCCAGAGGGTCCAGAAGGTGGAGCCCGAACCTCTCACCGAACTGGTTGATCCCCCCCAGGTTGAACGTTGCCATCGTTCCCGAGCTGACAGCCTGGGCACGACCGGCGAACTCAGGTGTTGAGCCCAGCAACAGGTTCAGTGCCTTCTGGACGACGTTGGTGACGGTCCAGATGGTCTCCACGGTGGCGCTTCCAACCGGCGCAGGATGCAACGCGGTGCAGATCAACCCGTCTGGCGCTTGAATGTCGATGGGGCGCAGGAGTCCTTCGTTCCACGGGATTCCGAAGCCGAGGGTCGGGATCAGTGCACCCGTGACACCCCCGCGGAGCCCCGCGCGGGTGGCGTTGATGAAGCCAGGCGCCTGCTCGCTGGACCCGCCGAAGTCCAGCACAATGGAGTCCCCTGACTTCGTGGCCACGAGGTCGACGGTGTACAGGGTGTTGGTGTGGCCGTCGTGCTCAAGGAAGTCCTGGACCCGCACGATGCCGTCGGGCAGCGCTCGGATGCGGTCGCGGGCAGCGCGCTCGGTGTCGTCAATCATCCGGGCCATAACGGTCGACACCAGGTCGGACCCATAGCGCGTGAAGAGGTCCTGAAGTCGACTCTTGGCGACGTTGAGGGTTGCGATGAAGGCACGGACGTCAAGACCGAGGGCCGCGGGGAGCCGCGTCGCTGCGAGGATCATTTCAAGGACGTCGTCCCGCAGTTCACCCCGGTCGACGAGCTTGACCGCGGGGATGCGGAGACCCTCCTGCCAGACCTCGGTGGCGTCAGGGCACCAAGATGCAAAGTTCATACCGCCCATGTCGGTCTCGTGAGCCATGACGCCCGCCCAGGCGATGACCGTGTCGTTGTGGAAGATCGGCGCGGCCATCTGGACGTCGTTCTGATGCAGGGCGCCGACGTACGGGTCGTTGCCGATGAACATGTCGCCGTCGCGGACGATTCGTCCTGTCTTGTTCAGGTGCTGGATGAGAGCTCCAACCGGGGGAGCTTCGTGCGTGACCTGGAAGCCCATGCTGGCGAACGAGCCGTCCGGGACGTAGAGCCCAGTGAAGAAGTCGCTTGCCTCGGTGACGGTTGGTGATCCCGACACGCTTTGGAGGGCGATGCGCATCTCCTCGGTGACGCTTAGCAGTCGATTCCGGACCACTTCGTAAACGACAGGGTGGATCGCGGGCTCCGTCATCTCACTTTCCCCCATCGTTCGGCAGATTCTCGGCGTCGTCGTATCTCACGACGAAGTTGCCGAACTGGTCGGTGTGCGCCGATGCGTCGGGCGGGATGACAAGTGTCTGGCCCGGGTAGACGACGAGGGCTGGCCCCCGCACCTCGTGGCCCTCGGCAGGGAACTCGGTCTCCCATACGGGGCAATCGATGGGGGCTGAGGGGTCCTCGAACACGACTCGGCGTGTGCCGGCCGGAATCAGTGCCCCGCTGGGGGCGGGAGATGCCGAGGCTCCGAGATGGGCGTTGAGGAGGACTCTCACGTTGAGCACCTCCAGGCCGGCCTCACGGAAGGCTGAGCCGGCTCCGAAGAGTGATTCGTACTGCTCCTCGAAGCGGGCGATGGTGAGGTCGAATGACGCCGCGTTGATGGGGTCTTCCGAGACTTGGACGTCGAGGTGGTGTGCCTGTCCTCGGTAACGTAGGGCCAAGGTGCGCTCGAGCGTGATGTCTTTGATCGCCATGTTCTCGGAGTCCACCAGCACCCGATTCCGGGCCGCCGACTCAGCCGATTCCAACTCCGAGGCGATCCGGGCCAGAGCCTCCTCGGTGACGGATTGGCCCGGTGGGATGCGTACGTAGCAAGGGCGCTCGGAAGTCTGACGAATGTCACTGGTGCCGGTGCCGAGTGCAGATTGTGCTGTGGCTGTTGGGGTCACGATGAAGGTGGCGATCCCGAGCTCGCGGCTCAGGGCCCATGCATGGGTTGGCCCCTGTCCCCCGTTGGCGAACATGACGAACTCGCGTGGGTCGTGTCCGCGTTCGATTGTGACGCTGCGGAGCAAGTCGGCCATCTTGCTGTCGAGCACCTGTCGGACGCCCCATGCGGCCTCAAGGATGGACAGCCCCAGCGGTTGTGCGACTTGCTCGCTGATGGCTTCGGCTGCTGCAGCCTTGGACAGGGTCATGTGGCCGCCAGCGAATCCGTCCTCGGCCAGGACACCGAGCACAAGGTCGGCGTCCGTCGCGGTGACCTGATTTCCACCGCGGCCGTAGCAGACCGGGCCTGGCGTGGAGCCAGCGCTCTGCGGGCCCACCTGAAGAACCCCGTGCTCGACTCGGGCGATACTTCCACCTCCAGCTCCGATGGTGCCGACGTCGATGGCGGGGCGGTGGATGTCAGCCCCGGCGACGGTTACCCGATTGCGCATCATCGGCAGACCATCGACCACGACACCTACGTCGAAGCTGGTTCCGCCCACGTCGATGGTGAGTAGCCGGTCGACCCCGAGCTTGCGGCCCAGTTGCTGACAGGCGATCACGCCGGCGGCCGGTCCGGACATCATGGCGGCCACTGGTTCTTCGACGAGAGTGAAGGCTGGCACGACCCCACCGGCGCCTGTCATGACCTGGACGGGAACCGTGAGGCCCTTCGCTCTCAGCGCCTGGTCCAGCTTCTGAAGGTAGTCGCTCATGATGGGACCGAGTGCGGCGTTCGTCGCCGTGGTCGACATGCGGGCGTACTCACCGATGCCGGGTGCGACCTCGTGCGAGAGGCTCACGAAGATGTCGGGGAACCTGCTCTGGGCGAGTTCGCCGATGCGTGCTTCGTGGGCAGGGTTGGCCACGGACCAGAGCGTGCAGACAGCGAGTGCCTCGATTCCCTGGCTCGCGATGAGTTTGAGAGCCGCATCGACAGTGGCCTCGTCGAGCGGTGTGACAACTTCGCCCTGGCGGTCGATTCGCTCGGACACTTCGAACACCAGGTGGCGTGGCACCACAGGCGCCCATCGGCCCCGGTTGACGTAATCGCCGAGCTGGAGGTCTGTGAGACCGGCGACCTGGCGCTTGAGCCGACCGATCTCCAGGGTGTCCCGGAAGCCCGCGGTGGTGATGACAGCGGTCTTCGCCGCACGGCCGGTCAGCAGAGCGTTCAGCCCCGCCGTAGTCCCGTGTCCGAACCGCTCAACCGCGGCACAGAACTGGTCGGAGTCGATTCCGAGCTGGGCGGAGGCCAGGTCAATCGCACCCAGAATCCCGGAAATAATGTCGGGTGTGCTCGGGAACTTCACCACGAACTGTCGGCCGGAGTCGGTGATCACCCACAGGTCGGTGAAGGTACCCCCGACGTCGGTTCCGACATGGAGTCGCCTCGGAAGCGGATCCTCGGGCTGAAAGAGCGTCGCGCCGTGCTCGACCGTCATGAGTTCCCAGGTCCTTTGTTGTTCGAGAGGCCGTCCAGCCACAGGAGTGCGTCCTCCGCCCAGGCGATCTCCGTGCGAGCTCGCATGACGTTGCCTTGTAGGGCTAAGGCTTTGAGCCCTGCCACGTACTCATGGGTGGCCTCTGGCTGACTCGCGAGGCGCTTGCGCAACCGAGGGAACGTCCCTTGGTGGATCTCACGAAGTTGTTCGGAGTAGACCTCGAGCAGGCGTCGGTAGTGGTCGAGGTGGGCCTCGAAATGCTTGCGGATCACCTCGTGCGGCTGCTGGTCCGAGAAGATGAGCCGGATGCGCTCGACGTCTCGGACGGGGGCGTAGTCCGTCGTTTCTGAAAGCCATTCGTCGAGTTGTTCCCGACCTGCGCTGGTGATCGAGTACAGGCGTTTTCCCCGGCCGTCATCATCGAGGAGCGTGCTCGTGACGAGACCGTCGTCCTCCATCCGCTTCAGTTCCGGATGGATCTGGCTGTGTGAGGCGTACCAGAACCAGCCGGCTGACTCGCCAAACTCCTGGGCCAGCCGGTAACCGGACGCCGGCTCCGTCGTGAGCATCCCGAGCAGCGCATAGCGCAGCGACATCAGGCGGTGGCCAGCTGCGGGAGTCCGAGCATCTGTCGAGCCTCCGTCGGGGTCGCCGGCTCGAGATTCAGCTCGTGAAGGATCCGGACCATTCGCTCCACGAGCTCCACGTTGGTGGCCAGCCGACCCCGCGAGTAGTACACATTGTCCTCGAGACCGACCCTCGCTTGACCGCCCAGGATCAGCGAGTGAACCGACGAGGGCAGCTGGGCCGGTCCGATGCCGCTCACGCAGAAGAGCGAGTTCTCGGGAAGGTCCTCGACGAAGCGCTGCAGGTTTCTGGGCGTGTAGGCGGTGGCACCGGACATGAGCTTGTGGGTGCCGAGAACGATGTTGATGTAGTACGGCGGTTGGTCGAAGCCCATGCCGATCAGCTCGTTGACCCAGTTGAGGTCCGAGAGTGACATGATCTCCCACTCGGGCTTAATGCCGCGTTCCTTCATCGCCTGGCCGAGCTCGATGCAGCGACTCCAGGACGTGTCGAGCAGGAGTTCGAGATCGCCACGGTGCATGTTCTGCATGTGTGGATCGAAGGTGCACATTTCTGCGCCGGCCATCGTGCCTTTGATCCGCTCCTCGAACGCGATCTCTTTGCGTCCAGGAGCGAACTCACTGACCATGTCCCCACTGATTCCGCCGCCGGTGCTGTTGTTGATGACAATGTCGCAGCGGCTGCTGATGAGCCGGTTGATCTCGCCGTAGATCTCGGCATTGCATGTCGCACCGTCATCTGGGCGGCGAGCGTGGACCGCCACGATGCTCGCACCGGCCTCCCAGCAGCGCACCACGTCGTCGGCGATCTCTTGAGGCTGCGTGGGTAGGTGCGGCGTGACGCTCTTGTCCGCCATCCCTCCCGTGGGTGCGATCGTCAAGATGACTTTGCGGTCCGCCATGTGCTCGCTCCTGCCGTTGGATGTGATGGCGACCACATGTAACTACCGTGGTAGTTATATGTCAATAGTTACACGTTGGTGCGTCTTCGCAGGGCGTCACACGAAGTCCCTCCCCACAGCCAAGACCTGACAAGCTCGACAGGTCATCCGTCGCCTCGCGTCAGCCGCGAAGCGCGCTGGGCCAGTCCGGCGACCGTTTCTCGACGAACGCGCGGACGCCCTCCTCGCGATCGGCTGACGTGGCTGCCTGGCGCCACAGACGGTCCTCTATGGACAAGGCAGCGTCGAGAGGTTCCGACCATCCTTCGCGCAGCGCCTACCTTGGCCAAAGTAAGCGACAGGGAAGCCGATGCGATCTGTGCCGCCAAGCCGAGGGCCTGGCTGCGCGCCTCGCCGACGGGAACGATCCGGTCGAGGATTCCGAGCCTGCTCGCCTCCGCCGCGTGGACCCGTCTTCCGGTCAGCAACAGATCCGCAGCTGGACCCCAGGCCGCCCTCCTGCCGAGGAGCTGCGAACCTCCTCCGCCTGGAATCAGACCGATCGTGACCTCAGGCAGACCGACGCAAGCAGTTGTGTCGGCGACGATGAGGTCGCAGGTCAGGGCCAGTTCGAGACCTCCTCCCATCGCAAAGCCGTGGATGGCTGCAAGAACGGGACGCCGACGTTGAGCAATGAGCGGTGGGCAGCCACGAAGATTGGGCGGCACGAGATCAGGTCGTCCGCCGTCATGCCGGCACGCTCCTTGAGGTCGGCGCCCACGCTGAACGCTCGATCACTCCGGGAGGTGACCACGACGACACGCGGGTCGAACCCGCGAAGGGACTCCACGGCTTCGCGAATGGCTCTCATGAACTCCACGGACAGGGCGTTGAGAGCTTCAGGTCGGTTGAGGGCGCCCTCACTGGCGCTGGCTCGATCGTGGTCCCAGGAACCCCAGGGCGCTGCCGCTGAGCGTGAGATGTTGCGACTTCGCGGGCTACTGGCTGATGCGGCCGCGACCCTGAGCCGCCACGGTCACGAGGCCGAGGCCGCCCGCCTCACCCGGGCCCTCAGCGGCGATTGACGTCCACTACTGCCTCGCCGCTTGTCTGGGCCTTACCTGTCTCAGCCCCGGGCGGTCGCCGGTGGGCGCCGGTCGGGCGTGTTCAAAGGCGCTGCTTTCCGCCCAGATAGACGCGCCCGGTTCCGTGCCCGAGCGCACATGCGCGTCGCGCCGCCCTGCGCAGCGGCGTCAGGTGCCGCCGACGGTGTCGCGGTCGTTCAGTCCGAGTCGTTGGCGGACGACGGAGCGGGCGAGGTCCAGTACTGCTGGGTCGTCCTGCAGAACGAATTTGGTGTCGGCACCCAGCAGTACGGCGTGCAGCTCGAAGGCAAGCCGGACGGGGTCCTCGCCTGCGGGAAGCTCATCTTGTTCCAGCGCGGTGGCCGCGAATGACCGCAACAGCTCGGTGAAATCCGACTGGATAGCGGCCAGCCGGTCCTTGACCGGCCCAGGGCGCATGCCCATCTCCAGCGACGTAGCGGCGAAGAAACAGCCGCCGGGAAAGACGCGGCGCTGCACATAGCTGAAGAACGCCTCGCACGCCGTGGCCAGCTGCTCGAGCCCCCGGCCGGCCGCGAGCGCGGGCTCGATGACCTCTTCGGTGAGGATCCGCTCCGCCTCGGCCACGGTGGCCAGCTGGAGCTGCTCCTTGGAGCCGAAGTGGGCGTACAGGCCGCTCTTGCTGATGCCGATCGCGGTAGCCAGGTTCCCGATGGACAGCCCGTCGAGCCCGTCGACGGTGGCCAGCGACGCGGCTCCGCGCAAGATCGCGCTGCGGGTGCGCTCGCCGTCGGCCCGCTGGCGCCGCTGCGCCTGCTGAGGCCCGTTCAACGCGCGGGACGTCATGTTTGACAAGTTAGCACGATCGGTCGTAATGTCGTGAATTAGTACGACCGATCGTACTAATTCTCACCTTCGATTCCACTATCTGACCCTGGTCCCATGACGAGAGCGGTTCCATGTCCTTCCTTCGCCCGCCCGCCGGGCCCGCCCCGATCGCGGACGCGGGCCGGCTCGGCACCCTGCTCGGCATCTGGGCACACCCCGATGACGAGGCGTTCCTGTCGGCCGGCCTGATGGCCGCCGTCCGCGACGCGGGCAACCGGGTCGTCTGCGTGACGGCGACCTTGGGCGAGCTCGGCACCGACGACCCCATCCGCTGGCCACCCCACCGGCTCGGTGCGATCCGCTGGCACGAGCTGCGGGCATCGCTCGCGGCGCTCGACGTCACCGAGCACCACCCGCTCGGCCTCTCCGACGGCACCCTCGCGGCCCAGCCCGCAGAGGCGATCACAGGCCGGCTCGCCGGCATCATCGCGGCTGTTGAGCCAGACACCATCGTCACCTTCGGCCCCGATGGGATGACCGGCCACGAGGACCACCAAGCCGTGTCCGCCTGGTCAACCGCCGCCCACGCCGTGGCCGCCCCGGATTCGCGACTTCTCTATGCCGCCACCACCGAGGAGTTCGTGCAGGCGTGGGAACCCTGCCGAGAGCAGTTCAACATCTTCCTCACCGAGGGTCTGCCGAAGTCCACACCCCGCTCCGAGCTCGCGGTCTCGCTGCGACTAGGACCTGCGGCCGTCGACCGCAAGATCGTCGCCCTGCGAGCCCAGGCCAGCCAGACCACGGCTCTGTTCGCAGCGCTGGGCGAGGAACAGGTACGCCAGTGGTGGTCGACCGAGGCCTTCGTGGCCGCCGATGCGGCCAGCGACCGCCCGCAAGAACGCGGCACCTACGTGCGGAGTGGGGCGTGAGCATCGCGACACATTCCGAAGCCCGCCGTAGGCGTTGCACGTCCTACGCGACCAGGAGTGACAGACCTTGCCGATCGGAGACACAGCGGATGGCCCTCGACCGACCCCGACCGCTGAGTCACCCGAAGCCACTCCTTGGGAACGCGAATGTGGCGGTCGTGGAGTCACCGGACGCGCACGGCTCCGGGCGCACCTGGACGTCAGTCTGGGACCTCGCTGGCATGCGGGGTGACCCGGCCGGGCCGTCCATACCGGGGAGCACACCGCTGACGACGCCGTGACGACGTGTTCACCACCACCTCGAACCACCGACCCACTGAAGCGACCCGACCCGTCGACGCCACATACGGAAAACCAACCAGGAGGAACCATGACCACAAGCCAGATCGCCAGCCCGATAGGGAACGACACCCTGACCGAGTTCGTCGCCGGACTGCGAGGCACCGCGGTGCTACCGGGTGACACCGACTACGACCACGCGCGCAGCATCTGGAACGGGGCCCACGACCGGCAACCTGCGGTGATCGTCCGGTGCGCTGGTGTGGCGGACGTGATCCGTACGGTCAACCTCGCCCGCACCGAAGGGCTGCCCCTCGCGGTACGTGGTGGCGGGCATTCCATCCCCGGGTTCTCCACCCTCGACGCCGGCATCCTGCTCGACCTGTCCGAGATGACCGGCATCGAGACCCGTCCCGACAACCGCAGTGTGACGGCACAGGCGGGATGTACCTGGAAAGACCTGGATGCGGAAACCCAGCAGTTCGGGCTCGCGGTGACCGGGGGCCTGGTGTCCTCGACGGGTATCGCCGGCTTCACGACCGGCGGCGGTATCGGCTGGCTCATGCGCCACCATGGATTGGCTTGCGACAACCTCATCGGAGCCGACGTCGTCACCGCAGACGGCCGGTTCGTGCACGCCAGCCCCCGCGAGAATGCCGACCTGTTCTGGGGTCTGCGCGGCGGCGGCGGCAACTTCGGGGTGGTGACCTCCTTCGAGTACCAGCTCCACGAGGTCGGTCCGACGGTCCTCTCCGGCCTGGTCTTCTACCCGGCCGAGGAGGCCGAGCAGGTGCTGGCCGGCTACCGGGCGGCCTGCGCGGCGGCGCCTGACGAGCTGACCACGCTGGTCAACCTGACCACCGCCCCACCGGTGCCGTTCCTCCCCGAATCCGTCCACGGCACTCCGATCATCGGGGTCGGCGGATGCTGGTCGGGCGACCCCGAAGCCGGCGAGGCGGCCACCGCGCCGTTCCGCGCCCTGGGCACCGTGATCGCCGACGTCTTCGCGGCCAACCCGTATGCGGGATGGCAGCAGGCCCTCGACCCGCTCTACCCGCGCGGAATCCACAACTACTTCCGCTCGGCGTTCCTGCCCGAGGTCGACGACCGGGCCCTGCGCGTGCTGCAGGAGTCGTTCGCGACACTGCCCAACCCCCTGGCCGAAATCCACCTTCAACACCTCGGTGGCGCGGTGGGCAGGGTCCCCGCTCAGGAGACGGCGTACGCACTTCGCGACCAGGAGTTCATCGTCAACGTCATCGCCCGTACCCCAGATGCCGAAGGTTTCGAGCAGGCCGTCGACTGGGCCCGTGGCGTCTCGGCTGCACTCGGCCCGGACGCCAGCACCTACGTGAACTTCGCCGGCGACTCCGACCCCTCCCTGGTGCCTTCGTCCTACCCGCCCGAGACCTTCCGGCGACTGGTCGAGCTGAAGAACCGGTACGACCCGACCAACCTGTTCCGGCTGAACCAGAACATCGTCCCCACCGCGTGACCCCAGAAACCAGAACCAGACCCAGAGGAGCAGTCAAGGCATCCAGGAACGTCGAGAACTACCGCGCCGGTCACGAGGCCTTCAACCAGAGGGACCTCAAGGCCATGACCCAGCACTACGCCGAGAGCATCGCCTGGACCGATCACCCACGGAGCCGGACGTTCACCACGCCCCAACAGTTCACCGACGAGTTCCTGGCCGGCTGGATCCAGGCATCATCGGACATCCGAATCGTCGGCTCGCGCTATCTCGACGGCGGTGACACAGTGGTGTGCACGTTCACCGCTGTCGGCACCCAAGATGGACCGCTCGGACCCTTCCCCGCTACCGGCAAGGCGTTCGCGTTGCCGCTGTGCGAGATGTGGCACTTCGACTCGGTCGGGCGGGTCGTCAGTGGAGACATCTACTACGACCAGGTCTCGCTCCTGACGCAGCTGGGCCTGATGCCTGCGGCCATCCAGCCCGTAGGTGGTGGTGTGTCATTCCGGGGTCGGCGTGATCTCATCTGTGTCACTCCGCCGCGATGAGGCAAGGCTCCACCGCCGCTAGGCCATTGTGTGAAGGTGTCGTGGAGGTGCCCTGACGGTGGTCTGCGGGTGTGGGCTGCCCGGCAGGCGTATCGAGTGCAGAGGACCAGAAGGAGAGCCGATGAGGGCAATCGAGCAGCGGGGCTACGGCGATCCGGGTGAGGTGCTGCACCTGGCCGAGGTCGATGTCCCGGAGATCGCGGCCGATGGGGTGCTCGTGCGGGTGCGTACGAGCTCGGTCAATCCCTACGACTGGCATCTCATCTGCGGCGAGCCGGTGCTCATGCGCCCGGCGCTCGGCGGCCTCCGGGGACCGAAGCGGGTCGTGGGTGGTGACTTCGCGGGGGTCGTCGAAGCGGTTGGCAGCAGTGTCCAGGGCGTGGCGGCAGGTGACGAGGTCTACGGGTTCGCCGACGGTGCCTTGGCGGAGCTCGTTGCTGCGCCGGCGCGCAGCCTGGCGCGGAAGCCGGCCAACCTGACGTTCGCGGAGGCCGCCGCAGTTCCGCTGGCGGGCATGACCGCGCTTCAGTGCCTGCGGCGCGGCGGAGTGGCACCGGGACAGCACGTGCTGGTCGTCGGCGCCTCCGGAGGCGTCGGGACGTTCGCCGTGCAGCTCGCCACGCACGCCGGCGCCCGGGTCACCGGCGTGTGCAGCACCGGTCGGCTGGACCTGGTCCGCAGCCTCGGTGCGGATCAGGTGATCGACTACACCGTGCAGGATCCGACCTCGGGCTCGACGACGTACGACCTGATCCTCCAGCTCGGCGGCGTGTATACGCCCCGCGTCCTGCGTCGGCGCCTCGCCCCTCGCGCCTCGCTGATCCAGTCCTATGGCGACGGCGGACGGTGGCTCGGTCCGCTCGGCAGCATCGCGTCCGGTGCCCTGCTCAACCTGGTCGGCAAACAGCGCATCCTCTCGTACGCCGTCACAGAGGACGCCGCGACACTCGACGAGCTCCGCGACCTGATCGAGGCCGCCCAGATCAAGCCCGTCATCGACTCCGAGTACCCGTTGGAACGGGCCGCCGATGCAATAGTCCTGGTCAAGGACGGCCGACCGGCTGGAAAGGTCGTGGTGAAGGTCTCCGCGTAGTCCACCTCGAAGCCGGCGAGGCACTCGCGTCCCTCCGCCGGCTGTGAGGGGCTCGACAGGGCGCAACCTGGGCGGAAACCCAACGCACTCTCGTGCCGATGATCGGTCACGCCGATGGTCGGGCACCCGATCTGGCCGCACCGCGGGCGGAGCCCGACCAAGTGCTCTGCCGTCAGCCGTTTGTGTGTGCTGGTGCGTTTCTCATCCGAGCCTCAGCCTTCGCCGACTTCGGTTCGATGCTTCCGTCCAGCTCGTATTCAAAGCAGGCCACGCCTGCCCGGTCTGCCCACTCGATGGCCTGCGCGGTGAAGCCGGCTAGGGAGAACAGCAGAGCTTCTTTGTTCTCGATGGCGGCGATGCCGGCGATGGCTTGGACGACCGGGCGCCCTGTGGTGATTCCCTCCATTTTGACCTGAGCCACCCCCGCGGAGGACGTCACATCAATGCCTCCGTCTGCGCCTGGGCCAGCGACAGCCGCGTCGTGGTATCCCATGGCTCTCATGACCTCGGCTGCGTAGCCTTCTGCGGCCGCCGCGGTCTTTACCAAGCGCGGCTCCGGCCACGACAACGGGCGGGATGTGTCGTCGCTGCTGTGATCGAGGAGGCTCGCGAGAAGAGCTGTGCCGTGCTCCCACTCCTCCATCGTGCTCGGCGCGACGCGCATGAGCAGTCCACCGAAAGTTGTTGGGTTCACGTCCCCGTTGGAGTGATTGAGCATCGCCATGATGAGCTGCTCGCACGCGGCTCGCCTCATGACGCACTCGGCGGTGGTGTGGCCCTCGTAGCGCGGAAGTGGGCACATACTGTCGCCGATTGAGAGCGTGGCCCGGTTCGAAACCGAGTATTCCCAACGACCGGACCCTCATCGAGTATCGCCATGAGATCCCCGACCATCAAGACGCTGCCGCCGTCAAAACTGGCGGCGACACCCGACCAGTCCGCAATTGTCGACCCCTGCAACCGTCCGTTACGAGATGCGTAACCTGGTATGAGCGGTGGACTGGCACGGTATCGTCCCGATGCCACTACGAGGGCGTCACGGCCGTTGAACCCAGGGACATCGTCCAGCCCGAGGCGTTCGGCCTCGGCGAGCAGCAAGGTGTTGGATCGCGCGACGGTCTTTTGGGGCTCGATCGACCGGTCCGGTTCGATGCTCGCGTCGCAACCCACCTGGCGTTCGAGCAGCAACTGGCCGATCGACACCTCGGTGGCATTCGCGGGCATACCGGGCAGGAACCTCCAAGCCAAGCTCTGCTCACCGGACAGCCAATCCCAAACCCGCGCATCCCAATCGAGCGTCATCAATGCTCCGCATCCCTGGACCACCCCCGACCACCACTTAGAACGCTTCCCGTTTGATAGGGGAGGTAGGCAGCGGCCCTTGCCGCGCCCTTTCGCGTTTCGTCGCAGGCGTGTCGATGACAACGATAGGTACAGTCGGAACCTTCTGCCGAGGTTCGACCTCTTGGAGACCCGCGTCACAAGAACGATGGTGCTCTGACCGCAGAGCCCGATCATGCCGCCGTCCGGATGCGTCCTTCCGGCTCCCCTATGAGAGCGCACGAGTTTCGACGGGGCGCCCGTTCGTGGCGGCCCAGCAGTGTCGGCACAAGTTGGACATGACCCCTACATCCGCCCGACCCCCAGCCCCCTCCCCAGCCGTGCGCGACCCAATCGCACACGACCACAGCCGGTAGCGCGGCCACACGCTGACTGGCGGCTGCGTGCAATGCCGGACCGATCGCGAGCCGACGAGGTCTAGACCGTGGGGCCAACCGGCCATCGACCGAAGACGAAACCGTCACCCGGATCTGTCCGAACTGCCCAATCAGCTGTTGCTATCGGAGATGACAGATCAACTGACGACTCCCTCGTGAGCTTTCAACCATCAGGACAGGGCATTGACGTGAGCAGACAAGAGACGCTACTTCCGATCGAACGACCGGCGTCCACGCTCGGTGCGCACGCAGTCGTCCCGGCCACCCTGAATATCGCTGAAGCGGCTACGTACCTCGGGATCGCGAAGTCAACGCTCTACACCTGGCGCACGCGCCGCCCCGGATTCGGGCCACGCGCGGTCAAGGCAGGCGGCGCGCTGCGCTACCGTCGCTCGGATCTCGACGCGTGGATCGACGCCCACGCCGAGGCGCGTGTCCTCGATCCAGACGACCGCGCCGAGAACGACCAGGACGATGTGATGCGCGGGGCGCCTAGCGCGCTAGTTTCTTTGTCGAGACAGTCACGACCAAGACGTCGCTAGCCTGCGACACGACACGAGGAATCCCATGGCACGTCCCACGCTCCCCATCGGGACCTTCGGGAGCATCAAGACATGGGAGGTACGCCCCGGTGTCTACCGGGCTCGAACTCGCTTCAGAGACTTCGACGGCGTCACTCGTGAAATCACAAGCACGGGTCGAAGCTCAGCGGCCGCTGAACGAGAACTGAAGGTCAAGATCGCCGACCGCAGCGCCCCCGCCGGAGAACTGATCGGCCCCGACATGCCAATATCCCAAGTGGCTGACGTCTGGCTGTCCCTGTACCGCGGAGAACAACGTGCCGAACGAACCACAGCGAACGAATACCAGCGCATCATCGAGAACGTCATCAACCCTGCGATCGGGCATGTCCGGTTGCGTGAGGCGACGGCAGGGCGTCTGGAGCGACTCATCAAGGCACAGGATTCCCACAGCCGCCGAAAGAAGACCAAGACCGTCCTCAAGATGATGCTCGACGCTGCAGTCATCGACGATGCGCTTCGGCCAACCCCGTCTCCTCCACCTCGCGACTACGAAGCCAGCGCAAAGAAGTCCGAGCCCTCTCGGTCGAAGATCTCAACGCAGTCCGCTCAGCCGTGGACACTTGGATGACCAAGAAGCGGCCCGGCCCCAAGCCCAACATGGACATGCCCGACATCGTCGACCTCCTGCTGGCAACTGGCTGCAGGATCGGAGAGGTGCTAGCCCTCCGATGGAACGACATCGACTTCACCGCGACCCCGCCGACCGTCTCCATCACCGGCACTATCAAGACCGAAATAGGGAAGGGCACCTACCGGAAGTCGAAGCCGAAGACTGACGCCTCCCATCGCCACATCGCACTACCTCCGTTCGCGCTCGACGTACTGATGAGACGACGCATCGAGCAGCCCGCAAACCACTACAACGCCGTCTTCGCGACGCGGAACGGAACCTGGCACCAGGTCGGCAACATTGAACGGCGCTGGCGCACCATCCGAGCCGACACAGGCTTCGAGTGGGTGACCCCACACACCTTCCGCAAGACAGTCGCGACGTTGATCGACCGCCTCGTTGATGCCGACACCGCCGCCCGGGTCCTCGGACACACTTCGGACACGATCACCAAAGAGTTCTACATCGAAAAGAACCGGGCAGCGCCCGACGTGACACACATCCTTCAGTCATTCGCTGGCACGCCCACAGCCTCGGACTGAACACCCGGGCCGCCTTACCTCGCCTGGCAGCCGTCTGATCCCGCGCGGCTCAACAGCGCCACCAACACGGCGCCCGACCCCAGTAGCGCGGAGGTTTCTGGGGAGTAAACGGGGAACAACGCCATCTAGTTCAAGAAAACGGGTGGCCCCTGACCCGAGTTTCCGCAGGTCAGGGGCCACTTTTTCGTAGCGGGGGCAGG
>CAWCNW010000025.1:0-62451 GCA_963796975.1 uncultured Actinomycetota bacterium | reverse complement strand
CCTGCCAGGCCCCGCGGCGGTCGACCGAGCCACTTGCGCCACCAGGAGCGTTGTTCGGCCGCCGAGGTGACCGCGATGTTCTCGGCGATCCCCATCACCGCGAACGAGAGCTCCTGGGCCCGGTAGCTCGGACCGAGAAGCGCGACGATCCCTTCTGCAGAGGGGTTCTCATGCGGCGGCTGCACGAGGTCGAGGGCCGCCACCCCCATCGCCCGGCGAGCGCGGGCGAGGTCGTCGAGATGGTCCTGCAGACTGTCCTGAGGGGGCTCGTCGAGGCTGAGCTCCTTGCCCGCGTGGTCAAGAAGGACGGCCGCCGCCGACTTCACGTCACGCACGGTCGGGTCGGCCTGGTGGGGGCCCATGGTCGCGGTGGCGTCGAGGATCACGCTGAGCCAGACCAGCTCGTCGACCAGGCGGACGACCGCGCGGGTCGCCGTGGTCAGACCGGACGGACGGTACGGCGTGGCCAGGAACGTGGTGCGCAGCCGGGCGACCGCGGCGTCGGACCGAGCCACGGCGGTCTCGACGTCCTCACCCTCCTCGCCGTGCATGCGCGCGACCTCCGCGGTGAGGCGTGCCGACAGCTGCCGACAGGCGTCCGCCGCAGCGTCGCGCAAGGGCTCGCTGCGGGGTGCCGGCCACAGCAACGTGACGGCGGGCAGAGACACCACTCCGGCGAGGAGCCAGCCGAGCACCCGGTCCGGGATGACGGCCGGCCCGGCCGGTGTGGCGACGGGGAGGATGAAGCTCAGCAGGACGGAGGTGGTGGCAGCGGCGAAGGTCGAGCTGACCACGCCGGCGAACAGCACCAGGAAACCCACGACGAACATCGCGGACGTCGCCAGCCAGGCATTGCGCGAGACCAAGGTGGCGACCGGGATCAGGACGCAGCCGACGGCGACCAGTGACGCCTGCGCCGCCAGCCGCTCCCCCCGCGTCCCTCCGAAGTCGGCGAGCAGCAGCATCGCGAAGGAGCCGAAGGCCGCAAAGGTGGCCACGTCGGCGTTCCCGATGACCTGGGACCCGAACGCGAACATGACCGGCATCACGATCGCCGTCCGTGCGGCCCGCCTCGTCGCGCGCAGGCTCCCGTCGCGCGCGAGCCACCAGTCGAGGAGCTTGCGCACGACCTCACCACCCTGCCCAGACCGACCATGTTCGTCGGGAGCCGCGCCCGCGGCTCCCACTCGATCGCCGACCAGAGTCCTATCACGACAGCGTCCATCACTGGTCGCTGGAGGAGCAGCACTCTCATGGTGCGGACTCCGATCCGCGAAGGTGGATCGCGGCACCTCGAGCCGGTGCTAGAGTCCGCCGCGTGAACGCGCGGTGAGGGTGCAGTTTCTCGGTGTCCGCGGTTCCACACCAGCACCCGGCCCCGACTTCGTCCGCTACGGGGGCCACACGTCGTGCCTGGCGGTCACCGCAGTCGGCGGCTCCGTGCCGACGCTGGTCCTGGACGCCGGCACCGGCCTCCGCTCGCTCACGTCGCTACTCGACGGCGCGGCCTTCGACGGGTCGATCGTCCTCAGCCATCTCCACTGGGACCACGTGCAAGGACTGCCCTTCTTCGGCGCCGGTGACAGGGACGGCGCGAGGGTCGATCTGTACATACCCGCTCAGGACGACCGTTCCGGCCGCGACCTCCTGGCGCGCTCGTTCTCGCCGCCGTCGTTCCCGATCACTCCAGAGGGAATGCACGGCGCCTGGGCGTTCCACGCCCTGGCCGAGGGCCGGCACGAGGTCGAGGGGTTCACGGTCTCCACCGTCGACATCGAGCACAAGGGCGGCCGGACCTACGCCGTGCGCGTCGACGACGCGGCAGGCTCACTGGCGTACCTTCCCGACCACGCACCCGCCGCCGGAATCTCCCCGGAGCTGACGGACATGCTCGCTGGGGTCGATGTCCTCGTGCACGACGCGCAGTTCCTCGAGGGGGAACGCCCGGTGGCGGTCGACTACGGTCATGCCACCGTGCAGGACGCCGTGCGGCTCGCGCAGCAGTGCGGCGCGGGGACGCTCGTGCTCTTCCACCACTCTCCCGCGCGCACTGATCCCGCTCTGGACGAGATCGGCGCTTGGGCACCCACGCTGGCGGAGGATCTCGTCATCGTCGTCGCCGTTCAGGACGCCACCCTCGACGTCTGCCGTCCTTCGTAGGCGCCTCCCGGCACCGCCCTCGCGCTCAGGCTGACGGCGCGTTCTCGAGCGTGGCCACGGGTGTCATGGGGTCGCTCTCAGCCGGCGCTGGTGGCAGGCCGAGGGCGTCACCGGCCCGCTCGAGCAGCGCCCGGGCCGCGCTCCGACCGGCAGCGATCATCCGGTCGAGCTCGTGGAACTCCAGCAGTCCCACCCCCAGCGTCGGAGGTGTCACGACCCACGCGCCTTCGGCACGAGCCGCCGCGACCGCGCCACCGCTCCCGATCATCATCGTGCGCAGGAGCGTTTCGCCGAGCGCGGGTGTGCGGGGACGCCCGGTGCGCACCGGCCCACCGCCACCACCCCCCATCGAGATGTTCACGGCCACGACGGGCCCCTCGTCCCGCTCGGTCAGGAGGTCGACCGGCAGGTTGTCCAGCACGCCTCCGTCGATGAGCAGCCGACCGGTGTCGTCGGGGATCGGCGCGAAGAGCACCGGCAGACGCGCCGAGGCGACCATCGCGCGATCCACCGCTCCCCGGCGATGCACCTGGCGGGTCCGGCTGAGCAGGTCGGTGGAGACGATGTGGAGCTGACGGGGCAGACCTTCGAACACGGTGTCGCCGAAGTTGCGCGAGGCCGCATCGTCCAAGCGCCGGCCCCGAGCCAGTGACGCGGTGGGGACGCCCCAGTCCGAGAACGGCCTGCGGCGTACGAACTCGGCGTAGCTGATCTCCTCGAGGCGCTGCCCGTCGTGCCCGTACGCATGCATCGCGGCGATGATCGCGCCGACGCTGCTGCCGGCGACCCGGTCGACATGCATCCCCCGGTCCTCCAGCTCACGCAGCACTCCGACGTGCGCGAAGGCTCGCGCGCCACCTCCCGCCAGCACGAGCCCGAGCGACCGTCCCGCCAGCCGGTCCGCCAGCGGTCGCACGCCAACCGCGAGGTCACCGTCCACGACCGTCAGCTGCCACGCGTCGGTCACCGCCGCCCAGCCCGCGAGGTCGGCTGCCGGCGGCGGCGCCCCCACCAGCACGACGTCGGGCTGGCGCCAGGGAGCCGGCGTCACGGGCACCTCCGGGACAGGGACCTCGCTGTGCGACACCAGTACGACGGCGTCGGCCTGCCGCAGGCAGTAGTCGTGCCACCCGGGGCGGTGAGGGTCGTCGGCGCTCTCGGCGACGAAGAGAACGCGGTCGAAGTCCTGCTCGGCACGGGCGAGGCCGTCCGGGCTGACGCTGCCTGGCATCGCGACCCGTAGGTGCGTCGAGAGCCGCCGCCCGAGGGCCTGCGCGACCTCAGCCGTCGGGGCGCCAGGGTGGAGGCCGACCACCGCGATCAACGTCGGCTGGGCCGGCCTCGCCTTCTGCGCCGGGCCGCCGGCCGTCCGCAGCTGCTCCGCGACCTGGGTCAGCACCAGCCGCGAGGCGGTCGAGTCGGTCTCCAGGACGGACTCGAAGGCGTCGCGGGGTAGCTCCAGCACGGTCGAGTCGCGGCGTGCCCGCACATCGGCCGAACGCTGCTCACCGGTCAGCAGGGCCAGCTCGCCGAGAATCGCTCCCGCGCCGAGCTCGCGGACCAGACGTCCGTCGACCTCGACCTCCAGCCGCCCTGAACGAACGACGTACGCCGACCCCGCCGGGTCGCCGGCGCGGATCAGCTCCGTGCCGGCGGGGACCTCGACCAGGCGGGTGGCGGCCTCCAGCCGAGCACGCGCCTCGGGAGGCAGTGCCGCGAGGAGGGGCAGCTCGGACAGGTCGAAGCCGTCAGCTCCGGCGGCCACGCTCCCCGCTGGGTGCGAGTCACTCGTCGGCGCGTGGACCGTGGGTGGACGCTCGTCCTCGCCGCTGGAAACCTCGACGGCGCCGTTCAGCTTGCCGAGGGGCAGCGCCACTACGGCCACGCCCAGGAAGCAGCAGATCGCCAGCACCCAACCGTGGTGGAACGCGCTGACCGCCGTCAGTGGCGTCGGATCGCCCAGGATGACCACCAGGATCGCGATCCCCAGCACCCCTCCGAGCTGACGCACGCTCGACACCACGGCCGAGGCAGTGGCGTAGCGCCCCCCGGGTACGGCGACGAGTGCGGCACTCCCCAGCAAGGGGAGCGTCGCTCCGACACCGATGCCGCTGAGCACCTGTCCGGGGAGCCACTCGGTCCAGAAGGCGGGTTCCAGCCCCACCTGCTGGTGGTACCAGAAGTACGCGCCGGCCCAGATCAGCGCCCCCGGGACGACGAAGGGACGGTACCCGTACCGGTCGGCCCGGGGGCCGAGGACGGCGGCAACGACCGCGGCCACCAGCGCGCCCGGGACCAGCGCCAGGCCGGCCTGGAGCACGCTGTAGTGCCAGACGTACTGCAGCCACAAGATGTTGGTCAGCAGGTAGGAGTAGAAGCCGATCCCTGCCAGGAGGGTGGCCAGGGAGGCGACACTGAAGGACTTGATCCGCAGGAGCGCCGGGTCGAGGAGCGGCGAGGAGTGCTTGCGCGAGCTGAGCACGAACAGCGATGTCAGCACGCCCGCCGCCACGAAGGACACGACAACGGCCAGGCTGTCCCATCCCCAGTCGCTGCCCTTGACGATGCCGAGGTTGAGCGCACCCAGAGCGGCCGCCATGAGTGCGGCCCCACGCAGGTCGGGCAGCCGGCGACGGCCCGGTGCCCGGCTCTCGACGAGCTCGCGATGCGCGACCCAGGCGGCGGCCACGCCGAACGGGATGTTGACGAAGAAGGCCCAGCGCCAGCCACCGAGCTCGACCAGGGCACCGCCCAACGGCGGCCCGAGGCCTGCAGCCACGGCGGCGGTAGCGCCCCACAGGCCGATGGCGTGCGCGCGGCGCTCCTCGGGGAATGCCTCCACCACGAGGGCGAGCGAAGCCGGCACCAGTAGCGCTGCACCGAGTGCCTGCACGACACGCGCTGCCACGAGGAACCCGACGGACGGTGCGGCACCACACAGCACGGAGGCAACCGTGAACACGACGACACCGGTGACGAAAGCACGACGCCGGCCCAGCAGGTCGGTGAGTCGGCCGCACACGATGAGGAACGCCGCGAACACGATGTTGTAGGCGTTGAGCACCCACGAGAGGTTCCCGATGGTCGTGCCGGGGAACGACGCCCGGATCGACGGGAACGCGACGTTGACGATCGTGGCGTCGAGGAAGGCCAGGAAGGCGCCGAAGGAAGCAACCAGGAGGACCCGGGATGCGGGGACCCGCGACTGTCGATTGCCCGTCATTGACCGCCCACCATGTGACCGCCCGTGACCGCGACACCTTGCCGCCCAGGCAGTGTTGCGTACGGGTGGACCGCCTGCAAGCACCACGTCCGCCCGTCAGGTGGAGGTCGTCTCAGCGACGGAGCAGGTCGGCCGCACGCCGTCTCCGGGAACCGTGCGGACGACCCGACGGTCAACGCTTGCGCTCCATCTCGACGTCGGGGTCGAGCTCGAAGGCGACGTGACCCTCCACGTCCTCCTCCGTCTCGACGCGGGGCGGGGTCACGACGACCCTGCCCTCCTCGTCGATCGGGAGGTAGTGCCCCTCGACGTCCTCCAGCCCGGTGTCAGGCCTGTGGACGGCTTGGTTGTCGTTGGTCGGTTCGGTCATGGTGTCCTCCTCGGTCGGTTTCATCCTCGGTTGTTGACGCGGCGGCGTCTTTCAGCGCGATGACACTCGCGCAGGTCGGCACGCTCCTGGGGTCGACGGTCATGCCCTCAGCCGCCTCGAGATGACGTCCTCCGCGAGCCGCCGGGCGTCTCCCTGTCCGGTGACCGCGTCCAGGAACTCGTCGCGGGTGAGGGCCAGCAGCACCGTGTACTCGAGAGCGGTGATGGTCGCCGTACGCGGGACATCACGCAACAGCCCGATCTCGCCGAAGTGATCGCCAGGCCCCTCGTGACGCAGCACGCGACCGTCCGCCGCAGTCACCTCGACCGACCCCGACTCGATCACGTAGAACCTGTCGGCCTGGTCGCCCACCCGCATGACGACCTCACCGGCAGGCACGTCCACGCGGACCAGGCCGCGCGCGAGAGCCTCGACGACCACCGGGTTGAGCGGCCCGAACATCGGTATGCCGGTCAGCAGGGACAACCCCTCGGGCGCCACGAGCCGATGATCGAGGTGGCGCATGCGCGGGAGCCCGGCGACGGCGACAGCGCTGATGGCGAGCCCCAGGATGGCGAGTGTCGTCCGAAGCCCGAACCAGTGCAGCAGCAGGGGCGTGATGGCGGCGCCGATCGCCATCGTGGCGATCAGGCAGGCCTCCAGCGCGCCGAACACCCGGCCGAGCACCTCGTCCGGGGTGAGTCGCTGCACGATCGTGAACAGGTTGACGTCCACCAACGGGTTCGCGAAGCCGAGGACCGCCATCGCTGCGAAGGCAGCGATCGGTGAGGGCCAGATCGTCACCAGGAGCAGCGGCAGCGACCAGAGCACCACCCCGAGGGTCATGTCCTGCGCGAGCTTGTGCTTCGAGGCTCGCGAGATGGCCCAGATCCCGCCGACCACGGCCGCGATACCCGACGCCGAGTCCAACCACCCGACTCCCTTCGGGCCAACCTGCAGGATCTCGACAGCCATGACGAGGGGGAAGACCGCAGTGGCCCCTGCCACGACGGTCTGCGCGGAGCCCTCGACCACCGAGACCAGGAGGTCCTTGTCACGCCAGATCGTGCGGAACCCGGCCGACGTCTCGGCGAGGAACCCTTCCTGGGCGGTGTCCTGGGCTTCGCCTGTCTCCTGCTCCGACGCGGAAGGGTTGCGATCTGTGTCCGCACGGGAGACCTTGATGCCGGACACCATGAGCACGGACCACACGAACGACAGGGTGTTGAACAGGAAGACTGTCGGAACCGAGGCGAACGCCAGCATGGTGGCGGCGATCGCCGGCCCGACGAAGATCGCGAGACTCTCGAGTGTGCTGGCGGTGCCGTTGGATGCCGTCAGCTCCTCCGGGGTCCTCGCCAGCGAGGGCGTCAAGGCTGCCTGGGCCGCGCGGAACGGTGAGCCGCCGAGGGATGTCAGGGTCGCCAGCACGAAGACCGGCCATGCGGGTGTCCCGACGTAGAGACAGACAGCAGCAGCCGTGACGAGAGTTGCGCAGTAGATGTCCGCACCGATCATGACGATCTTGCGGGAGTAGCGGTCGGCCAGAGTGGCCGCGAAGGGCGACGCCACGGCCATCAGTCCCAGCCGCACAGCGGTGTAGATGCCGACCGCCTTCGCGCCTCCGACGCCGTAGGCCCAGACCGCCACGGCAGTCGCGTAGGCCCAGTTCCCGACCAGGGAACCGGCGAAGCCCAGCTGCATGCGACGCAGGTTGGTGTTGCCGAACACCGAACGCATCGAGTGGCCGGTGTCGTGGACGAACGATCCGACCAGCCCCCTGCTGGGGGGTTGCGCGATAACGACTTCCTCGGTCATCCACTATCCCCAGTCCGGGCCGGCAGGCGTCCGAGTGCGCGCTTGAGCGAGCGACAATCTAGGGCCTGGACACGTGTCCTGTCATCCGCTTGTTCTGGGCCGCTTGACGCGGCGCACGGACCTGTCGCGCACTCGCCCGGACGGACTGGCTCACCCGGGAACGGAGTTGTCGCTCGCTGCGTGAAGGACTGCCTTGACCTGCAAGGGTGTCAGCCATGGATGCTTGGCGAGCATCTGGGCGATCATCCCCGTCACATGGGGAGCCGCGAAGCTGTTGCCGGTCGCCGTGAGGGAGCCACCCCCCAGCCAGGCGACGTCCACGTCGATACCACGTGCCCCGAACTCGACAGGAGGGTGTGCGTTGTAGGAGAGAGCATCCTCGGCCTCGCCGGATCGCGCGGCGACCGAGACGACGGAGGCGAACTGTGAGGGGTACGTCGGCCCGGGCAGGTTGTTGGCCGCGCAGACCAGCACGGTGCCGGCGAAGTACGCCCGATCCGCCAGGTCGTGAAGGGGTGCGAACATCGCGTCCGACTTGCTCGACAGAGACAGGTTCACCACCTGCATGCCGTGCTCGAGGCTCCACTCGACACCCGCGTGGAGCAGGGCGCCTCTCCCTTTCAGGTTGGCGCCCAGCACGCGCACGCTGTGCAGCTCGACCTCCGGAGCCAGGGAGCGGATGATCGCCGCGCAGGCCGTCCCGTGGCCGACGAGATCCTCGTGCGGACCCTCGTGCGCGACGTACCCGCGCTCCGCGGACTCGTCGAGCTCGAACGCCACGGCACTCGTGACTCCGGCGACGCGCGGATGGCCGGCCTCGACGCCGCTGTCGACCACCGCGACGCGGACCCCTGCACCGGTGCTGCCACCGAAGGCCCATGACCGTACGTCGTCGAGGGGCAGGCCGACGACGTCCTTGATGTCGTGACGGTCGAAGGCACCCGACCAGGCGGGAGCCTTGTTCACGCGCGGTCCGTGCCGGGATCGGCACGCCACGTCTCGACCAGGGCCAGGACGTCGGCCCCCAGCTTGTCCAAGGAGGTCGCCGGCCCCGGCGCCTCCCGGGTCTGCACCACGAGGAGCGCCACCAGACCCGCCATCGCACCCAAGACGTCCAACGCCCGGTCGGTCGACCCGCCCACCGCAGGGTCGAGCACCGACGCGACACCCAGCACCTCACCTCGGGGGTCCACCAACGGCGCGGCGAAGATGGTGTCGGGCACGTAGTGGGTCGACTCCGCTACGTCTCGGGCGAAGCGGGCGTCTGCCCGTGCGTCGCCTACCGCGATCGGCTGTCCGGACATCGTCGCCCAGCCGGCGATGCCGCGACCGACCGGGATGGACACGCCGACGATCTCCTCCGCACCGGCACCGTCCGAGGCGACGAACTGCAGCATCTCACCGCTGTCGTCCACGAGGGCGACCGAGCAGGCGGCGGCCGCGAACAAGGCCCGCATGGTCTCCACTGCCGGGCCCAGGGCAGCCTCTCCGCGTGTGGTGCTACTCATGATCTGCCCTCCCGTGCAGCCGCCGGTGCCGGCCCACGGTAGTACGCGGAGATGGGTTCACTGACCGCCATGACGTATCGAAGGTCCAGAGGTCGTTCGATGCGCGGATGCGGAGCTCCTGCTGAAGAAAGGACCCTGCTGCGCGACGTCCCGCGGACCGCCTCGGTCAAGGCTCTCACGGACCTGTCGCTCTGGGCGCTCGACCGCCGGTCGTTCCTGAGCTCCCTGATGGCGGCCCCGCGCGCCGTAGAGCTCGCTGAAGAACACATCCGGGAGAAGTACGTCTGAGCGCCCCTTCGGCGGCAGCGACATCGGAGCGGTCGCAGGCGGGAAGGCGCGTCACCACGCTAGACGCGGTCGTCGGCCAGCAGTCGGTTGAGGACCGGCGGTACGTCGAGGACGGAGCCGATGTCGGCGATCCGGGCCCCCGCCTCCCGAGCCAGGCGCCGGGCCTCGTCGTCGTCGCCGGTGGGCGCCAGGATGACCAGCTCGTCGAGCGCCCGCGCTGCGGGGACCGGATCGACCTCGTCGGTCACCCGGCAGTCCGAGAGCAGGATGGTCACCCGGCGCCGGGCGCGGGCTCCGGCGAGCTGGACCTGGGCGGCGCGCAGGGCCCCGGCGAGCCCGGTGGTGCCGTGGCCGCGCAGCGCCAGGATCCGCTCGACGGTCCGGGCCGGACCGACCGTGTCGGAGAGGAAGCGCAGCGTCTGCGTGGCGGCGGCGAACGCCAGCACGGCGTGCTCCTCGGGTGCGAAGGTCAGGCAGGCTGCTCCGGTGACCGCGGCCGTGGTGAGCCGGGCGCCGCTCATCGAGCCGGAGTGGTCGATGACCAGGCAGAGGGCCAGCCCGGGGCGGGCCCACTGCACCGCCGTCAGCTCGTCGAGCCCCGGCATCCGGGCCTCGCCCCGCGCCTCCACGATGGCGTCCATCGACCGGTCCAGCTCGAGGTCGCCACCCCGGTGGGCCGGCACCGGCCGCGGCTTCGAGACACCCCGGCTTCGCGGAAGACCACGGCGCGTCTGGTCGAGGATCAGCCGCGGCGCCAGACGACGTACGGCGGCGCGCAGCTCCTCGTCGGTCGCGTGGGACATCTCGACGACCAGCGTGAGGGTCTGGTCGGGATCGTCCTCCAAGGCGGCGTCGAGCGCGTCCAGGTCGAGCTCGCCCACCTCGGGTGACAGCTCGGCGAACCGGGGGTTCTTGGCCAGCTCCGACCGACCGGTCGTGCGTGGCGCCGACTTCCGCTGCCGCGACTCGGGCGGCGCCGACGGGGAGGAGCCCGCCCCCGGGGGCGGGCTCAGCGTTCCCCCGGCCTCGCCGCCTCAGGGTCCTGCTCGGGGCCGTCGGTGGGCTCGGCGCCGAACACCGCGACGTACAGCTCGGTGACGATCTCCTCGGGGGTGCGGCCGCAGCCGTCGTGCAGCCGGATCCGGCCGGACAACGACGCCTTCGCGGCGGTCAGCCCGACGTGCCAGTCGTCGGTGGGGACGCCGCGCAGCCGACCGAGCTCGACGGCCAGTCGGGTGATGTCGATGGCTCCTCGCACCGACGAGCCGAACCGGATGTCGGGATGCGTCCGGGTGTTGCGGACCAGCGTGACCACCCGGGCCCGCCAGTCCGGGTCGACGCGCGAGCGCAGGTCGACGATCTGCTGCTCGGCCTCTGCCGACTGGTAGTCCATCGAGATCCGGCAGGTGCGGTCGTACAGCGCGCCGGAGACGCGGGCGGTCCCGACGGCGTCGAAGGGGTTCATCGCGGCCACCAGGGCGAATCCCGGCCCGGCCGCGACCCGACCCAGTCTGGGCACCGTGATCTCCAGCTCGGACATCGCGGTGAGCAGGACGTTGAGGGTCTCCTCGGGGATCCGGTTCAGCTCCTCGACGTACAGCAGGCCACCGGTCCGCATCGCCTGGAGCAACGGGCCGTCCTCGAAGATCTCCGGGACGTAGCCCTTGCTGAGCACCAGGGCCGGGTCGAAGTGGCCGATCAGACGAGCGGGAGTCAGCTCGGCGTTGCCCTCGACCATGACGAAGGGGATCCGTCGTCCGGTGGCGACCTCCCGGAGCAGGGTCGACTTGCCGGTGCCCGGTGGCCCTTCCAGCAGGACGTGCGCGCCACTGAGCAGGGCGGCCTCGAGGATCTCTGCCTCCGCCGCCCGCTCGACGACGGCGACAGGACCGGAGCTGGGCTCCGGCCCTGTCGTGGTCACGTCGGTCACTCAGTTGTGGCTGTGCACGACGACCCCGCGCACGTTCTTGCCGGCGAGCAGGTCGTCGTACCCCTCGTTGACCTGGTCGAGGGTGTAGGTGCGGGTGATGATCTCGTCGAGCTTGATGTCGCCGCTCTGGTAGAGCCCGAGGATCTTCGGGATGTCGACGGTGGGGTTGCAGTCGCCGAACAGGCTGCCCTTGATGGACTTCCGGAACAGGGTGAGGATCGTGCCGGGCAGCTCGATGTTCTGCTCCATCAGCTTGTTGAGCCCGGTCAGCACGACCGTGCCGCCCTTGCCCACGGCGTGGAAGCCGCCGGCGACGATCTCGGACGTCATCAGGCCGGGGGTCAGGATCGCCGAGTCGGCCATCTGTCCGCGGGTCAGGTTCGTGAGCGTCTCCATGGCCTCGTCGGTGCTCGCGAAGCTGTGCGTCGCGCCGAGCTCCATCGCCTTCTCACGCTTGTTCTCCAGGGGGTCGATCGCGATGATGTTCTTCGCGCCGGCCAGCCGGGCGCCCTGGACGGCGTTGATGCCGATGCCGCCGATGCCTACGACCAGCACGGTGTCGCCGGCCTGCACCTTGGCCGTGTTGACCGCGGCTCCCCAGCCGGTCGGTACGCCGCAGCCGACCAGGACCGCCTTCTCCAGCGGCAGGTCGTCGTCGACCTTGACCGCCGAGTTCTGGTGGATCACGCCGTACTGGCTGAAGGTGCCGAGCATGCACATCGCGCCGTACTGCCCGCGCGGGCCGGTGATCGGGAACCGCTCGCCGGGCAGGTAGCCCTCGAGGATCGTGGCGCCCATGTCGCAGATCGACTGCTGCCCGCTCGCGCAGTAGCGGCAGGTGCCGCAGTTGGGGATGAACGAGCAGACCACGTGGTCGCCGACCTTCACGCGGGTCACCCCGGGACCGACCTCCTCGATGACGCCGGCACCCTCGTGCCCGAGCACCATCGGCAGCCGCGCCTCGAGGTCGCCGTGGGCGACGTGCACGTCGGAGTGACACAGACCAGCGTGGGTGTAGCGGATCAGCACCTCGCCGTCCTGTGGCTTGTCGAGCTCCAGCTCCTCGATCTCGATCGGCTTGCCCGCTTCGTACACCACTGCGGCCTGCGTCTTCATAGGTCTCTCCTGATCGGTTGCGGGGACGTCATCGAGGGTCGCTGTGACTCGCACCACAGTCGTTTGCCAACGTACCGGCGGGAAAAGGGACGTGGCTACCGCCCGTCCGCGAGAACCTCACGTGGACCGCAGCCCGGTCACGTGCGGGACCAGGACCCGCGCCGAGCGAGCCTCGAGCGCGCCCCACCAGAGGCCGGCGCCGTAGGCGAGGTCGTCGGCTCGCCGGGCCAGGAACGCCTCCCCGGCACCGGCGGGCGCCACCTCGCGGTGGTCGAGGAGGTCCCAGACCGCCGCGGCGAGCAGCGCTCGGCGGGCTCGTCGCGACACGGCTGCTGCGACGGCCGCGCCGGGCCACCAGTGCCGCAGCAGCAGGTGGGAGGTCTGCCGCAGGGTGGAGATGGAGACCTCGGCGGTCAGGTCCGCGGCCAGCCGCGGCCGGTCGGGGGTGTCGGGGAGGCTGCGCCCGAGCCGGAGGCGTACGGCGGCCATCGCCGCCAGGGCCACCGGCAGAGACCATCGACGCTGCGCGAGGAGCGCGCAGACGCCGAGCACCGGCACCGGCGAGAGCACCGCCGGCGCCATCCAGTCGCCGTGCCGCTGCGCGAGCCACGCACCGCCGGAGCCGTAGAAGGCCTTGCGGCCGAGCCACCTCGACCAGGTGCTGCGGCTGTCGTGGGTGGCCTCGTACGACGGGTCGTAGCGGACCTGGCGTCCGGCGGCGATCAGGCGCCAGACCAGGTCGACATCCTCGCCCACCCGCCGGCCCGGCTCGAAGCCGGCACCGAGGTCGTCGACGCGGACGAGCAGGCAGGCGCTGGGCAGCCAGCCGACCTTCGACCAGGGCCGCACCAGGGCGGCCCGGTCGCCGAGGTCCAGGGAGAGGCCGTCGACGTCCCAGCGCTCGAACCGGCCTGGGGTCTCGCTGCGGGCCGCACCGCGGATCCGCGGTGCCACCGCTGCGACATGAGGGTCGGCGAAGTGGCCGGCGAGACCGAGCACCGTGGGGCCGTCGACCACGACGTCGGAGTCCACGAACGCCACCAGGGGCGTGGAGACCAGGGCGAGCCCGGCGTTGCGTGCGCTGGCCGGCCCGACGTTCTCGGTGAGCTGGAGGAGTCGGGCGCCGTGTCGCGCAGCGATCCGGGCGACCGCGCCGGGGTCGCGCGAGGCGTCGTCGACGACGACCACCGTGGTCTCGCGCCCGAGCGCACGGAGCAGGCGGTCGAGCCGGTCTGCCCGGTCCCGGATGGGGATCACGACGGTGACCTCGGCGGCTGTCGAGCGTTCGGCGAGGAGGGGTACGGCGAGGTTGGCTGCCAGCAGCCGCTCGGCCACGATCCGGGTGGCGGCGTCTCTTACCTCGACCACCGTTCCTTGTGCGACCGGGGGCGCTGGCGCCCGGAGCCGGAGCACCCGGAGCGGTGAACCACCGACCAGGGTGCGACCGCCGTCGAGGATCCGGACCCCGTCAGCGACTCGGACCCGGAAGCCGTCGGGGAGGGTTTCTGTCATCCCCGGAAGCCGCCGTCGGCGTGGACCACGCTGCCGTTGAGGGCCGCGCCCTGGGGCGAGCAGCAGAACGCGATCGTCTCGGCGATCTCGTCCGGCTCGAGCGCTCGCCCGAGGTGCTGGTGGGAGACCAGGTCGTCGATCGAGGCGTCGTAGAGGCGCGCGGTCTGGGACAGCATCTCGGTGCGGGTGGAGCCGGGGCTGACCGCGACCGCGGTGACGCCGGTGCCGGTCAGGTCGGCAGCCAGGCCGCGCACGATCCCGACGACCGCGTGCTTGACCGCGGTGTAGCCGGCGAGGTGGAACAGCCCGTGGCTGCCGGCCGCCGAGGCGACGGCCACGAACCGGCAGCCCGACGGCTGGGGTCCCGACAGCATCGCGGGGACAGCGGCCGCCGCAGTGTTCCAGACGCCCTTGGCGTCGATCTCCCACAGCAGGTCGAGGTCGTCGGGCGGCGTCTGCCAGAGCTTCTGGCCACCGGCCATCACGGCTGCGCCGGCCACGGCCACGTCGAGGCGACCCCATCGGGCCACCGCGTCGGCCACAGCGGCGTCGAGAGCAGAACGGTCGCGCACGTCGGCGACCACCGGCAGCACGTCGCCGGCTTCGGCGAGGCGGTCGAGATCGGCCCGGGTCGGCATCGGGTACGGCGCAGCGTCCGGCCCGGCGCACCAGTCCAGCGCCATCACGCCGTACCCGTCCGCGACGAGCCTGCGGACCGTGGCCTCACCGATGCCCCGTGCGGCTCCGGTGACCAGGGCGACGCGGGTCATCGGGCGTCGGCCATCGTCGTACCGAGGACGTGGTCGACCATGGCGGCCAGGACGGCGACGCCTTCCGACGCGCTGGCGCCGCTCGGGTCACCGAGGACGCCGTTCGCCGACACGGACGCCACTCCCCCGGACCTCAGGTCGGGCAGGAGCTCCACCAACGGCCTGGTGTCGCCTGCCACCGCGAGGTCGAGCCGCACCGACTCCGGTCGCAGGTGGAGCATCAACGAGGTCTCGGTGTGACCGGCATGCAGGTCGACCGACTCGGTCGCGCAGGCCGCCCAGGACACGTCGTGACCCTCGGCCACGAGCTGGTCGACCGCGCTCCTCAGCGCGTCGAGGTTGCCGCCATGGCCGTTGACGAGCACGACCCGCTCCGCCCAGCTGCGCATCGAACGCACCAGCTCGACGAGCACCAGGCGCAGTGCCTCGGTGCCGATCGAGCTGGTGCCCGCGAAGGACTGGTGCTCCCCGCTCGCGCCGTACGTGACCGCCGGGGCGACCCAGGCCTGTCGACCGGCTTCACCGAGCCGCTCGGCCACGCCGGTCGCCACCGCCACGGCGATCGCGGTGTCGGTGTCCAGCGGCAGGTGCGGACCGTGCTGCTCCAGCGACCCGACGGGCACCAGCACCAGCCGCGACCCGACGGCCTCGGCGGTGGTGACCTCCGCCAGCGGCCGCGTCATGCCGACGGGACCCCCAGCGCACGATGGAAGCCCTCGGGCACCAGCAGGTGCTCGGGGGTCAGCTCGTCGGTCGAGGCGACGCCGAGGCCGAGCAGGGCCGAGTCGATGCCACCGCGGAGTACGTCCAGCACGTTCTCGACCCCGGCCTGTCCGTTCGCGGCGAGGCCCCACAGGTACGCACGACCGATCATGACGGCCCTCGCGCCGAGGGCCACCGCCTTGACCACGTCGGAGCCGCGGCGGATGCCGCCGTCCATGACCACCTCGATCTGGTCCCCCACGGCGTCGGCGATCGGCTTCACCATCCGGATCGCCGCGGGGGTGCCGTCGAGGTTGTTGCCACCGTGGTTGGAGACCGAGATCGCGCTCACGCCGGCGTCCACCGCGCGGAGTGCATCGTCGACGCGGCAGACGCCCTTGAGCATGAAGGGGCCGCCCCATTGCTCGCGCATCCAGGCGACGTCCTCCCAGGACGGCGGAGGGGTGGTCATCCACTCGTAGTAGGCGCCGAAGAAGGTGGGTGCGGCACCGCCGGGCGGAGCCAGGTTGGGGGCGGTCAGGTCGGGGATCCTGCCGGGCAGCGCGAACTGCGCGGCCCAGCGAGGACGGCGAGCGACTTCGGGCGCCATCCGGATCATCGTCTTGAGGTCGATCTTCTCCGGGATCTCGGGGCTGCCCCAGTCGCGCCCCATCGAGAACGACCAGTCCAGGGTGGCGATCAGACCCACCGCGCCGGCAGCCCGAGCGCGCTCCATGCGCTGGACCATCACCTCGCGATCGCCGGTCCAGTACATCTGGAAGAAGGTCTGCGGGTTCGCCGCGACGACCTCCTCGACCGGCTTGCTCGCGAAGTTGCTCAGCCCGATCACGGTGCCGCGTGCGGCTGCGGCCCGGGCGACCGCGACCTCCCCGTCGGGATGGACGACCTGCACACCCGTGGGCGACATGATCACCGGCAGCGAGATGTCCTGGCCCATCACGGTCGTGGCCATCGAGCGCTCCGGCCGCTGGCCGGCCACGTGGGGCGCGAAGCCGAGCTCGCGGAACGCCGTCTCGTTGTCGGAGACGGTCTGACCCCGCTCGGAGCCAGCCACCAGGGCGTCGTACACCGAGGCCGGGAGTCGCTTGCGGGCGCGCCGCTGCGCCACCGCGACGGACTCGAACCACGGGTTCTGCTTCCACGGGTTCTCCAGCCAGGTGGGCCTGCTCACGAGCAGCAACCACCCGACACATCCGGCTCGAAGCCGGCGAGGGGGCTCTCCGCGCAGGCACCGACCGGGGGCCGGGTGAGGAGCTTGAGCATCACCGGCTGGTTGCGGGTCGGGTTGGCCTTCGAGTGGTCCTGGCTCGCCGCCGGTACGACGCGCGCGCCGGCGAGGCCGGACTCGCCGTACCCCTGCACGCACTCGGGATCAGGCCCGTCCAGCGGCAGCCCGGTGAAGAACTTCGCGGCCATGCAGCCGCCGCGGCACGAGTCGTAGAACGAGCAGGACGCGCAGGCGCCACCGGTCTGCGGCGACCGCAGCTCGGCGAACAGCTGCGACTCCTGCCACACCTTCGCGAAGCCGCCGTCGGCGAGGAGGTTGCCGGCCAGGAAGTTGTCGTGGATCGCGAACGGGCAGGCGTAGACGTCACCGACCGGGTCGATCAGGCAGACCACCCGGCCGGCGCCGCACAGGTTCAGCCCGGGCAGGCTCTCCGCCGAAGGCCGCGAGGTGGAAGAACGAGTCACCGGTGAGCACGTCCTCGCCGTGCGCCATCAGCCAGTCATAGAGCACGCGCTGCTGCTCGGGCAGCGGGTGCAGCTCGTCCCAGACGTCGGCGCCGCGGCCCGAGGGACGCAGCCGGGTCAGCCGGAGCGTGGCCCCGAACCGGTCGGCGAGCGCCTTGAACTCGTCGAGCTGGCCGATGTTCTGCCGGGTGCAGACGACACTGATCTTGGCGTCCTGGAACCCCGCGTCCTGGAGGTTCTGCAGAGCGGTCAGCGCCATGTCGTAGGAGCCGGGGCCGCGCACGAAGTCGTTGACCTCGGCAGTGGCGCCGTCGAGCGATATCTGGACGTCGACGTAGCCCCCACATGCAGGGCTCGCCAGGAAGCGAGCGCGCTCGGGGGTGATCCGCACGCCGTTCGTGGAGAACTTCACGCCCACCTGGTGGTTCACGGCGTACTCGAGGAGGTGCCAGAAGTCGGGCCGGATGGTCGGCTCGCCGCCGCCGATGTTGACGTAGAAGACCTGCATCCGCTGCAGCTCGTCGATCACCGCCTCGCACTGCTCGGTGGTCAGCTCCCGCGGGTCGCGCCTTCCGCTGCTCGACAGGCAGTGCGCGCACTCGAGGTTGCACGCGTAGGTGAGCTCCCAGGTCAGGCAGATGGGCGCGTCCAGGCCGAGCTCGAACTCCTGGACCAAGGAGCCGGGGGTCGGCCGCTCGACGGTCGTGGTCATGCGGTCTCCCGAGGCCGGATCAGGTCCGTGGCAGCCAGCCCACGAAGGGCGGCGGCGTAGGCCGGGTGCTGCTCGGCCGGCACCCCCGCGGCCTCGAGCGCACGCCGTACGTCGGGCTGGTCGGCGAGGCCGCGGACGACCGCCACCAGCTCCGGTCGCTTGAGGAAGGTCAGCTTGCGGTTGCCGAAGTGGTAGGCCAGGGCCCCGAAGCTCTCGGGGCGGAGCGCGACCGAGGGCGACAGCGCCCACGGCTCGCCCAGTAGCCGATCGAGCAGCGGATCCATCAGTACACGCCGCACATGCCGTCGATCGACACCTCTTCGACCAGGTCCTCGGCGGTCAACGCCTCGGTCTCGGTGGTCACGTCGGCGGGCTGGGTGGGCTCGGGGGTCATGGCGTCTCCTCGGGTCGTTGTGATGTGCAGCACATTAATGGCACCGTTGGCCGAAAAGGAAGGGTGCTGTTAGATTCCGCCGCGATGGCCGCCACGGATCCAGTGCCGAGACCGTCCCTCCGCGGGCGGCCGGTCGCGACGACGCACGGCGAGATCGAGCAGGCCGCCTTCCGCCTGTTCTCCGAGCGCGGCTTCGAGCGCACCACCCTGGACGCGATCGCCGCGGAGACCGGCATCGGCCGGCGCACCCTGTTCCGCTACTTCGAGTCCAAGAACGACATTCCCTGGGGACAGTTCGACCGGACCCTCGCGGGCTTCCGCGTCCTGCTGGAGCAGATGCCGGCCGACCTGCCGCTGCACGAGGCCGTCCACCGCGGCGTCGTCGCGTTCAACGACTTCGACGAGGCCGCCGTCCCCTCGCATCGCGAGCGGATGCGACTGATCCTCGAGACGCCCGCGCTGCAGGCCCACTCCGTCCTGCGGTACGGCGAGTGGCGCGCCGTGATCGCGGACTTCGTCGCACGCCGTACCGGGCTGGCGCCCACCGACGCGCTGCCCGAGACGATCAGCCAGGTCAGCCTGGCTCTGGCCCTCTCGGCGTACACCCTCTGGCTCCGCTCCCCCGGTCCGTCGCTCCACGAGCGCCTGGACGAGGCGATGGCCGAGCTGCGCGGCTACCTCGCGCCGTAGCCCAGGACCGGATCAGTCGCGCTCGAGCTCGGGGATCGGCTCGTCCTCCCAGGTGCGGTGAGCCGCGTGCGCCGCGTGGGCCCCTTCCTCGTCCGAGTGCGTGAGCGCGACGTAGGCGACGAGAGCGGCGAAGGCGACGAGTCCCAGGGCAGTGACCACCCCGGTGGTCCACCCGAGACCGCCGTGCGCCGGCGAGACGGCGAGCCCGTCGGCGACGCTGGCACCCAGGGGCCTGGTCAGTGAGTACGCCGCCCAGAAGCACCCGACGGCGTTGACGCCCAGGCGCCAGGCGACGACGGGGAACACCATGAGCACCCCGAACAGGACCGCGGACCACCAGTAGCCCAGGTGCAGGTTGGTGGCGGTGGTGTCTCCGAGGGCGGTGCCCAGTCCGAAGGTCAGGAGGACGGTGGCCCAGTAGAACCGCTCGCGCCGGCTGGTCACGATCGAGTGGACCGAGAGGGTGCCCTCCGAGCGCTGCCACCAGCCGAGGAGGGCGCACAGGAGCACGAAGTAGATCGTGGCGTCGACGTAGTAGGGAGTGCCCAACGCGACGTGCGGTCCGTCGGCGATCATCGTGCCGAAGACCGCGACCATGAGCACCGCCAGCCAGTAGCGGACCGGGTGGTACGTCGTGGCGCGCAGCTGCCACCTGAGAGCGGCGAAGAACCCTCCCACGCCGATCACGCCGGCCGCGACGAGGTTCCAGGTCCCCATGAAGTCCGAGGCGGTCTCACCGATGCCGGTGGTCAGCAGCTTGATCACCCAGAAAACGAGGAAGACCTCGGGCACCTTGGGGGCTACGAAGATCCGGTTACGACGAGTCACGGTCTCGACGCTAGGCAGGTCGACCTGACGAGAACCTGACGAGAACCAGACAGCCGAACACGGTTACGGTTCCTCCGTGTCGACGCCCACGGACAGCCACGGACCGCCTGCCACGGCGCCCGAGGTCGACCACCAGCCACCGCCGCTCGTCCGGGCGGACCGTCGTGCGGCAGCGACCCCCACCCGGCGCACCGAGGCGCGGTGGATGCTCCTGGCCGCGGCCACGGTCACCCTCGGTCTCGGGGCGCTGCTGCTCCACAACGGCCGCTACTTCTGGAACGGCGACACGCCGGCGGCGTACTACGGATGGTGGTACCACCTCGGCGACCTGGTGCGTCATGGCCAGTGGGGCACGCTCGATCCCCATGCCTGGAAGGCGGGCAACTTCGCCGCCGACGGCCAGTGGGCGCTGTGGAACCCGCTGGTCATCGGGCTGGGCCTGCTCACCACCGTGGTGCACCAGGCGTTGGTGCTGACCACCGTCGTCAAGATCGCGGTCGCCGTCGGCGGCTCCCTCGGCGTCTTCCGGTTGGCGAGGTCGTACGGCGCCGCGGCACCGGCCGCCTACGTCGCCGCCGTCGCGGCACCCATGGGCGGGATGACCCAGTACCTGGACCTGCCGTCCTGGTGGGCCGGTCAGCTGATCTGGGCGCTGACGCCCTGGGTGTGGTGGGCCGTACGACGTACCGTCCTGCGAGGAGCGAACCCACTCACGCCGCTGGCGCTCGGCTACCTGCTGGTCACCGTCGGCTACATCTACGGCACGATCATGCTGATCGTCGTCCTGCTCGCCTGCCTGGTCGACACCCGGACGGCTCGCGACCGCGCGGCCACGCTGAAGGTGCTGGGGATCGGCGCGCTCCTCGGCCTGGTGGCCCTCACCGTCTACCTGCCGGGGGTGCTGACGGCCTCGGTGACCGCACGCTCGGAGGGGTTGTACTTCGGCGGGAAGTACACGACCGATCCGGTGTCGCTCTTCGCCGCAGTGCTCCCGACGTCGGCGGTTCCCGGCACGGCCGACTACCTGGAGCCCTACGCCTACCTGGTCTGGTTCCTCCCGGTGGTCGCCTGGCTGGACTGGCGCGCACTCGCGCGGGGTTGTCGCCCGATCGCCGGCCTCCTGGTGTTCCTACTGGCGATCTTCGTCATCGTCGACGGGCTGAGCCAGCTGGGTCCCCTGCGCTGGCCGCTCCGCCTCCAGCCCTTCCTGGTCGAGGCGCTGGTGGTCACCATCGCCGTGACGTGGACGAGGTTCGGGACGCGCCGCCCCTCTCCGCTTCGGCTCGCCGTGTCACTCGGGTGGGTGGCGCTCGCGGCCGCACTGTCGGTGAGGTGGGTCCCAGCACGGTCGTCCGCACACCTGGGCGCTGCGGCGGTGGTCGCGGGCGGCCTGATCCTCCTGTGGATGCTGGTGCGGGCAGGGCGTCCGGCGCGGGCGGCGGTCGCCGCGGGGCTGGTGACCTTGGCCGTGCTCGCCGTACAGCACCGGGCGTACCCGGACCTGCCGTCACCGAACCGATGGCCACCCACTGACCTCGCCGGGTTCCAGAAGCCCCTGACGGGCGCCGTCGGCGACACGATGCAGGTCGGCTCTTCCGACAACCTGTTGCAGACCGACCCTCCCGGGAACGACCTGCTGCTCGGGTCGGCGTGGTACCTGAACGCGCACAGCATGCAGAGCACCTACACGACCATCAACTTCCTCACGTACAAGAACCGCTACTGCGTCTACTACCAGGGCGACAGCTGCGCCGAGGCGCTCTCCTCGTTGTTCAGCATCGAGCCGACCACCGGGGAGCGCCGGGTCGACCTGCTGGGGATCAGCTCCCTGATGCTGATCAGCCGGGTCTTCCCGGCCGATCGGCTCGCACACCCGCCGACCGGCTGGCGCGTGGGAGCACAGACCACGAACACGACGCTGTGGGTACGCCGGCACCCGCTTCCGGGAGCAGGTGCGGTGGCGTGGTCGTCCCCCGGCACCGCGGTCTCCGACGTGCACATCACGAACGGCGGTACGTCGTTCCACGTCGACTCCGTGCCGGCCGCGGGTGGCACGGTGGTGCTGAGCCTCCTGGACTGGCCCGGCTACGCCACCGACGTGGGGACGATGTCAGATCCCGTCGACGGATATCTCGTCACCCTGCACCTGCCTGGGTCGACCCCGGGCACCACCGTGCACGTCACCTACCACCCCCCGGGCTGGAACCTCGAGCTCGCCGCCTGGGCGCTGGCCCTGGCGGCAGGTGCGGGCTGGTCGCTCGCCGAGGCCGTACGACGACGCCGGACCCGGACCACGCTCAACCGCTAGAACGAGATGGTTCCGCGCACGCGGTGGCCGAGCGCGACCGACTCACCGGAGACACCGGAGGCGAGCGGAGAGACGAGGAAGGCCACCACGTCCGCGATCTGCACCGGGCTCACCTCACCGCCCTTCCCCGCCTCGACGTCCGTGGACGGTGTAGGAGTGACGATCGCGGGGCTCACCGTGTTGACCGTGACCCCGGAACCCGCCGTGAGATCGGCGAGGTTCTTGGCGGCGATGATGAGTGCAGCGTTGCGCATCGACCCCGTGATGTTGCCGGTCACGAAGGCGTTCTGCCCACTCACACCGACGATCCGGCCGTAACCGGCCTCCTGCATCGACGGCAGGACCGCGTTCGCGACGCGCAGGAACGAGAGCGCCTTGGCGTCAAGAGCCTCGAGCACCTGCGCGGGATCGGAGCTGCGACTGGCGTCGAGCGTGCGCGCGCTCGGAGCCGCCGCGACGACGAGCGCGTCGATGCGGCCGTGCTCGGCCAGCAGCGATGCGATCCCCGACTCAACCGACGCGTCGTCCCGCGCATCCATCACCAAGCCGGCGTGGCGAGAGGCCGCCACCACCGTCGCGCCCTCCTCGGTCAGTCGTTCGACGACAGCCGAGCCGATCAGGCCGGTGCCGCCGACCACGAGGGCGACCCGTCTCGCCAGTCCCAGATCCATGCCCGAGACGGTATCGACATCCCGAGACCAGCGGTCGGGACCCATACCGTCCCGCCGGACGGTTCGGCCAAAATGGGCCCGTGCTGGGGCTCGAGATGGTCGTGCTGCTGGGGATCGCCCTGGTCATGTGCGGCGCTCTCGCACGTCGTTACCCGGTCGCGCCCGCGATCCTGCTGGTACTGGTCGGCGTGCTGGTGGGGTTCGTGCCGCAGCTGCGCGAGGTGCAGCTGCCGCCGGAGGTCGTGCTCCTGCTCTTCCTGCCGGCGCTGCTCTACTGGGAGAGCCTGACCACCTCGCTGCGCGAGATCCGCAACAACCTGCGTGTCGTCGTACTCGCCAGCACCGTCCTGGTCGTGGCCACCGCAGCCGCGGTGGCGGCGACGGCGCATGCGTTCGGGCTTGCGTGGGGGCCGGCCTGGGTGCTCGGCGCCGCGCTCGCCCCGACGGACGCGACCGCGGTGGGCGTCCTGGCCCGCGATCTGCCGCGGCGCACGGTGACCACGCTGCGCGCCGAGAGCCTGGTCAACGACGGCACCGCGCTGGTGCTCTACGGGCTGGCCGTCGGCGTCACCGTCGGCGAGCAGCAACTGACCGGCTGGCACGTCACCTGGCTGCTGGTCCTTGCGTACGGCGGAGGGGTGCTCGCCGGCGGGCTGGTCGGCCTGATCAGCTGGCAGGTGCGCGGCCGCATGGATGACCCGATGCTCGAGTCCATCGCGATGCTGGTGACCCCGTTCGCGGCGTTCCTGCTGGCCGACACCATCCACGGGTCCGGCGTACTCGCGGTCGTCACCTGTGGGCTGTTCATGAGCCAGGTGGCGCCGCGGATCACCGGTGCGGCCACCCGGCAGATCTTCATCCCGTTCTGGGCGCTCTCCACGACGGTCCTGAGCAGTGCCCTGTTCGTGCTGGTCGGCCTCTCCGCGCAGTCCGCATTCCGCGGCCTCACCAGCACCTCGCTGCTGCGCGCACTGGCCGACACGCTCGTGGTGACTGCCGTCGTGATCGGAGTGCGGTGGGTGTGGACCTACACGATGCCGTACCTGATCCGGCTTCTCGACCGCCGCCCGGCGCAGCGGCTGCGCCGGGTCGGTGCTCGTCAGCGCACGGTCAGTGCGGTGGCGGGCTTCCGCGGCGCCGTCTCGCTCGCCGCGGTTCTCGCCGTACCCCACACGGTGGACTCGGGCGCGCCGTTCCCGGATCGGGACCTGATCGTGCTGATCACCTGCGGCGTGATCGTGCTGTGCCTGCTGCAGGCGCTGCTGCTGCCGGCGGTGGTGCGGTTCGCTCGGCTCCCCGAGGACACCTCGGTCGCCGAGGAGCTCCAGCTCGCCGAGGAGTTCACCCTCGACGCGGCCATCGAGACCATCGACGCGACGGCCGTCGAGCTCGGCAGCGGCGAGCTGGTCGTCGCGCGGGTCCGGCACGAGCTGGACAAGCAGCGCAGGCTGCTCGCGGCCTCCGGGTCCGACGGCGACCCGATCGTCCAGCACGACGACCAGTACACGAGCCTGATGCTCGCCCTCATCGGCCGTCGCCGTGAGGCGCTGCTCGAGCTGCGCGACGAACAGCGGATCGACGACATCGTGCTGCGCCGGGTCCAGGCCGGGCTCGACATCGACGAGGTACGCATCTCCCGGACCAACCCCGTCGTGGAGTGACGGCCCAAGCGGCGAGATCCTCGGGACCGTCGCGGTCACCGAGCCACTGCACGCCGACGGGTGCTTGGTGGACCCACGCCAACGCCTGAGGGAAGCGGAAGTCTTCGTCGATGCTCATCGCCCACCTCCCGCCGGTCCCCGATAACCCCTTTAACGCGATGGCGGCTGATCCGGTTCGTCCGCGACCGCGGTTCTGTCACCACCGGCGCCGCCGCTCGCCCTGCTGTACTCCCACCCACGAGTAGAGCACCTCGCATCACCTGCTGGTCCTGCCCCGACGCGCAGGACCTACGGCGATGAGGCGCCACATGAGCAGCTCGGTCGGCTCCCTACGATCAGGGCATGAGGATCCTCACGGGTGCCGGGAACTACGTGGCCACCACCAGCAGCGACTGGCAGGAACATCTGGAGGTGGCTGACCTCAGCTGCGGCACCTACTCGTTGCCCGCCGGTGGTGCGGATCCCCAGTCACCGCATACCGAGGACGAGCTCTATCTCGTCACCCGCGGAAGGGCCACACTGTGGACCCCCACCGGGACCGCACCGGTGCGACCCGGTGACGTGGCCTACGTCCCCGCCGGTGAGGAGCACCGCTTCGTCGACATCGTCGAGGACTTCGCGGTAGTCGTCGTGTTCGGGCCAGCGGAGTACTCACGTGCCCACGAGGGTCGGAGCCCGCGACCAGCCGAGTAGCCCTCTCGCGAGCGAGTGGTCATTGCTCGACGAGGCACCTCGCGGGGGGTCACACTGTGAGCGCGGCTGGGCACGACTCCCTCGGGTCTGTACGGCGTGTGCTTCACGGGTCGCGAGACCTGAAGACGAAGCGAGGATCTCCTGATGGTCACTGTGGCCGCCGTGCAGGCGACGCCGGTCTTTCTCGACCGGGAGGCGACGACGGACAAGGTGTGTGCCCTGGTCGAGGAGGCTGCTGGGAGCGGTGCGGAGCTGGTGGTGTTTCCGGAGTCGTTCGTTCCCGCGTATCCGGACTGGGTGTGGCGCACGCCGGCGTGGTCCGACGCAGACTTCATCAAGCGTCTCTATGCGAACGCCGTTGCGGTGCCCGGCCCCACCGTGCAGCGGATCGCGGACGCCGCCGCCGCGGCTTCTGCCTACGTTGTTCTCGGAGTGACCGAGATCGAGGGCGGCACCCTGTACAACACACTCCTCTATCTCGGCCCCGACGCCCGACTCCTCCAGAGGCACCGCAAGCTGATGCCCACCGGCGGTGAGCGCACGGTCTGGGGCATGGGAGACGGCTCTGAGCTCGGTGTCATCCACACCCCGTTCGGTGTCGTCGGCGGGTTGTTGTGCTGGGAGAACTACATGCCACTGGCCCGGGCGGCCATCTACGCCCAGCACTGTGACATCTACCTGGCCCCCACCTGGGACAACAGCGAGACGTGGGTCGCCACCTTGCAGCACATCGCCAAGGAGGGCAGGCAGTTCGTCATCGGTGTCGCGCCGTTGCTCCGTGGCAGCGACGTGCCCGAGGACCTACGCGGCACCATCTACGGGCTCGATGACGACTGGATGTCGCGCGGCCACACCACCATCGTGAGACCCGGTGGTGAGATCCTGGTCGGCCCCGTTCTCGAGCGCGAGGAGATCGTGTACGCCGACCTCGACATCGCCGAGGTGCACGAACACAGACGCATGTTCGACCCGGTCGGCCACTACGCACGACCCGACGTGTTCACCCTCCACGTCGACACCCGACCCCGGAGCTCCGTTGTCTTCGATACGGACCTGCCCACGTGACCAGCTGAGGCGTCCGGGTTCAGGCTGCGGCCCCGTGAACGTTCACCGGCGCGCTCAACGGCTCACCGGATATCGGCCGACTGGCGGATGTCCGCTGTGGTGCGGCCGACGAGCATCTTCGTGACCCACCCCCTCGGTCGTCGAGGGCCCATCGAGCAGGGACGCGAGGACCGGCATCGGCATGAAGATCGAGATCACCGTTGAGTCTCTCGACCCACCGCTGGGCTGGATCACGTCTCAGCCGGACGACCGACCGGAGGTCGGCCAGAGTGACCGAGGAGTCGAGTTCGTGGGTTGGCTCGGCCTGCTCAGGGTCCTCGACGACCTGATCGGTGCTCCCGGCCGCCCCCCGATCCGTCGTGACTTCCCGAGCCACGGTGCGGGCGCCGATGACGGGTAGCATCGCGACCATGACCGGGGCGGGCCCTGTCACGTTGCTGCACGGCCGGGACGACGAGCTCGGCGTGATCGACGGAGCGCTCGACGAGGTCGCCTCGGGCCGGAGCGCGGTGCTGCTGATCGAGGGCGAGGCCGGGATCGGCAAGTCCAGGCTGCTCCAGGATGCGCTCGACCGGGCCCGGAGCCGAGATCTCCGGGTCCTGACGGCACGCGGCGAGGAGCTGGAGCGCACCCGCCCGTTCGGTGTCGTGGCGGCGGCCCTCGGCTGCCGAGCTCCGTACGCGGACCCCGAGCTCGCCCAGGTGGGGCGGCTCCTGAGCTCACACGTGAGCTCCGACGGAGGACCGGTGACGGTGACCAGCGACCCCGGACTTCAGTTCCGGGTCATCGACGCTGTGGTGGACCTGGTGGAGACGCTGGCCCTGCGCGGCCCCGTGGTGATCGGGATCGACGACCTCCAGTGGGCCGACCCTTCGAGCCTGATGACTGTCGACGCCTGGCGCCGTCGCCTCGCCCACCTGCCGATCGCTCTTGTCGCGTGCCTACGCCCGGCCCCGCGAACGGTGTTACTACAGCGGCTCCTCGATGCGGTGACCAGCGACCGCGCCGGCCGGATCGGGCTGGGTCCGATCGGCGAGGACGCGGTGGTGGCTCTTGTCGCCGAGGCAGTCGACGCTCCGCCGTCGCCACGCTTGCTGAGGGCGCTCGGCGGAGCCGGGGGCAACCCCTTCTTCATCACCGAGCTGCTCGCCGCGATCCGTGAGGAGGGCAGCCTCGTCGCCGTGGACGGCCTGGCCGACGTCACGCACGTGACTCTGCCCCCCACGCTCAGGCTGACGATCCTCCGTCGGCTGGGTTTCCTGTCCGAGGACACGATGCAGGCGCTCAGGGCGGCGACGATCCTCGGGAGCAACTTCAGCCTGGCCGATCTCTCCACCACCACGACGGGCAGTGTCCTGGGGTTGTCGGAAGCCGTGCGCGAAGCGATCCAAGCCCACGTCCTGGCCGACGAGGGCGGGCGGCTGCGGTTCCGCCACGACCTCATCCGCGACGCGATCTACGACGACATCCCTCCGAGCGCGCGCCTCGCACTGCACGGCGAGGCCGGTCGGCGTCTGGCCGAGCGCGGGGCCCCGGTGCGTCAGGTGGCCGAGCAGCTGGCCAGGGGGGCTGTCACGGGCGATCGGGAAGCGATCGCCTGGATCGCGGCGGCGGCCGAGGAAGCCGCGCACCGGTCACCCGACATCGCGGTCGATCTCTTCGACCGTGTGCTGGAGCTGATGCCGCCGACCGACCCGGATCGCGACCGGACCCGGTCTGCACGGGCGGTCGCCTTGATGTCGGCGGGGCGGGTGACGGAGGCCGAGCAGGCCTGCCGCGAGGTGCTCGGTCGGACCCGCGACGCCACGGCCGAGGCTGCCTCGCGGGCTTGCCTCGGCCAGGCGCTGCTCACGAGCGGGCGGCCGGCCGCAGGGCTCGCGGAGCTGGAACGTGCCGCGGCTTCTCCAGCGCTCGACCCGACCAGTCGCGCTCGCGCGCTGGGCTGGGTCAGCATCGCCCAGCTGTGGATGGGCGACCTCGACGGCGCCTCGCGGGCCGCCGAGAGGGCCCGACCAGCGGCCGCAGTCTCCGACGACGCGCTGACCTCGACCATCGCCGACTCGATCGACTCGATGGTGGCACTCGTGCGCGGGCACGTGGAGGACGCGGCCCGGCAGATCGAGGATGCGCTCTCCCGCGCCGATGCGGGCGTCGACCGTGGAGCGATGGACTACCCGCTCCACGCCCCGAAGGCGTTCGTTCTCATGGAGCTCGACCGTTTCGACGAAAGTCGCTTCGAGCTGGACACCGGCGCTCGCCTCAGTGACGAGCTCGGGGCGCACTGGCACCAGGCGAGCTACCTCATGGCCTACAGCGTGCAGCGCTACCTCTCCGGCGACTGGGACGATGCCGTCGACGACGTGGGCGACGGCGACGAGCTGGCCGATACGACCGGCGAGGGCTACCACCTCATCATCACGCGAGGCGTGCAGGCGCTGATGCAGCTGCACCGCAACGAGGTCGAAGCAGCCACGGACTCCGCGGGACGCGCCCTCGACCAGCTGACCTCGACCGGTGCCCGCTACCACCAGCAGTGGGCGATGCTCGCCTCCGGGCTCGTGCGGGAGGCCCGGGGTGACCTCGGCGGCGCGCTGGAGCTCCTGACCGAGGCCTGGGACCGGTGCGCCCAGCTGGGAATCGTGGTCGACTTCCGGGTGATCGGTCCCGAGCTGGTGCGGATCGCCCTGGCGTGCGGCGACCGGGAGCTCGCCCGACGAGCGGTCGGTGGCCTCGCCGAGCTCGCGGCAGCGAACGACGTACCGTCCCTCGGCGGGCTCGCTCTGCGCTGCCAAGGGCTGCTCGACGACGACCCCGAGCTGCTCGACGCCGCCGTCGAGGCGTACGCCGCGAGCCCTCGCGTCGTGGAGCGTGCCGCCGCGCAGGAAGACGCCGGCGCAGCGCGGCTGCGTCGCGGCGACCGCGACCGGGGCCGTGCGCTGGTGGAGCAGGCGCTCGAGGTCTACGAGGCGCGGAGCATGCACCGTGACGTCGCCCGGGCCGAGGCTGTCCTCAGGAGCGCAGGGATCCGCCGAGGCCGTCGGGTCCCCCGGGGTCGCCCGGCGTTCGGGTGGGCGAGCCTGACCCCCACCGAGGAGACCGTGGCCCGCCTGGTCGCCGAGGGGCTGTCGAACCCACAGATCGGTGACCGCCTGTACGTGTCCCGGCGCACCGTGCAGACGCACGTGGCCCATGTCTTCGGCAAGCTCGGGGTCACCTCACGCAGCCAGCTGGCGGCAGAGGTGACCCGGCAGGAGGCAGGTACCGGCATCTGACCAGAGCACGCCCACGCGCACGCGCAGGAGACCATGTCACGACCCGCGCCGCACTTCTTCGGAACGACCTGTGCCCCTGAGGAGAAGGCCGACGACCACCCACCCCGCGGCGATGACCGCGGCGGCCCACAGAAGCGCGGTCTGCAGCCCGTCGACGAAGGCCGCGTGAGCCTGGCCGGACACCGTGGCCCCGAGGTGGGCCGCCGCGGCCACGGACGAGCGGGCCTGGTCGGCGGCGTCCGCCGGCAGCCCCGCCAGGGGAAGGTCGCTCCGGTAGACGGTCTGCTGGAGACTGCCGACCACCGCGATACCCAAGGCACCACCGAGCTCGCGGGCCAGGTCGTTCATGGCCGAGCCGACGCCCTGCTGGGCGCTGGGCAGCGCCTCGGTGATGGCCGCGGTGGCCGGCGTCATCGCCAACCCCATGCCGGCGCCGAGTGGGATCAGACCAGCGAGCATCAGCCAGTACGAGCTGGACTCCGAGAGCTGGGCCAGGACGAGCAGACCGGCCACGATCAGCACCAGCCCCAGCAGGCACCCGGCGGCCGAGCCGATGCGCGCGGTCAGCCGCGGGGACAGCGTCCTGGCTGACGGCATCAGGGTCAGCGTCATCGGGACCAAGGACAGCGCGGCGACGAGGGGCCGCTCCCCCCGCACCAGCTGCAGGTACTGCAGCACCAGGAAGATGAATCCGTAGAAGGCGAAGAACTGGAGGCTGATCGACACGACTCCGGCGCTGAACGCCCGATGGGTGAACAGTCGCGGGTCGATCAACGGATGCGCGCGCGTGAGCTCCCAGAGGACGAAGACGACGAGCACGCCCAGTCCCGCCGAGATCTCCACGAGCGTCTGCGCAGTGCGCCACCCCTCCAGCGGTGCCTCGATGACCGCGTACACGGTGAGGCCGAGGCCCACCACGGTCAGCAGAGCGCCGACGACGTCGAGACTCGGCGCGGCCTCGTCTGCGGACTCGGGGATCACGCGCGCCGTGGCCACCAGCGCCACAACGGACAGCACGACGTTCACGCCGAACACCGACCGCCACGACCACTGCTCGAGGAGCAGTCCGGACACCACCAGCCCCAGGATCGCGCTGCCGCCCGCAACCCCGGCCCAGGCACCCACGGCACGCACGCGCTGCTCGGCCGGGAAGGTGCTCGTGATCGTCGACAGCGTGGCCGGCATGACCAGGGCGGCCCCGACCCCGAGGAGGCCGCGCAGCAGGATCAGCCCGTTGGGACTGTCGACGAACATCGCGGCCAGGGACCCGCTGCCGAAGACCGCGAGCCCGACGAGGAGCGCGCGCCGACGACCGTAGCGGTCTCCGACGGCTCCGCCGAGCAGCAGCAGCGCGGCGAAGACCAGTGCGTACGCGTCGACGATCCAGGAGAGCTGGGTCTGGCTGGCCCCGGTGTCACGGGCGACCGAGGGCAGGGCGACGTTGAGCGACGCGACTGCCGACACGACCGCGGCCAGGGCCACCATGATCACCGGGAGCAGGGCGCGAGACTGGTGAGGGCTGGCCCTCCGGACGCTGTGGCTGATGGTCATGGCTGCTTCCTGACGGGAAGGGAATGGAATGTCACCGCCAGCCTCGAGGCGCCGTTCGGCCCGAACATCCGCCAGCGCGCTGAGATCAGGGCCGCGTGCGGCGCGGGCGTGGGGTCGCGGCGAGTCCCACCAGCGCCAGGGCACTGCCGGCGAGTCCGTCGAGCCAGAAGTGGTTCGCAGTGACGACCACGACGAGCGTGGTCACCACCGGGTGTACGACGGCGAGCCAGCGCCACGGCGTACGAAGGGTCACGATGACCGCGACCGCCAGCAGGACGGCCCAGCCGACGTGGAGGCTCGGCATCGCCGCGAACTCGTTCGCCAGGTGGTCGTGTCCCTGCGGACCGTACGCGGACTGTCCGAAACGAAGTCCGGTGTCGACGAAGCCCAGCCGCGGGAGCATGCGCGGCGGAGCCATGGGATAGGCGATGTGGATGACCAGGGCTGCAACAGTCGCGTACGCCATCGCCGTCCGCACCCACAGGTAGTGGGCCGGCCGGTACCGGAAGAGCCCAGCCAGGACGAGGATCGTGAGCGGCAGGTGAACCCACCGGTAGTAGTCGTCAGCAAGGCGGACGCCCACGAGACCGTGGTCGAGCATCAGCCGTTGACACGTCGCCTCGTCGGGGAGCCGGAGCCGGCGCTCGATGTGCCAGACGGTCACCGCATGGGCGTGGGCGCGCCCGGTGTGGCGCGCGGCCAGGAATCTCCCGGCGTTGTAGACGAGCCACAGCCCGACCACCAGTGCGGCTTCGCGAAGAACGGGTAACCGTTCGCTGGGCGCCGCCTGAGTGGTGGCTGCTCCGCCGCCGTCGACCAGGGTGTCTGCACTCGTGTCCACCGAACTCATGCCGCGAGCGTGGTCCCCGTCGAGCCGGGTGACATCGGTCAGTTGACGGACATGGCCGCCCCATCGGGCTCGCGAGGACCGCACGCCGAGATCCGTCAGGTGGCGGATGTCGAAACTGCGCGAGCTCCTCAGGCTCGGTGCTCGACGACCGCTGCTTCGCGGTACGCCGGGACACCACCACCACACCAGGAGGAAATGATGGACGGATCCGTCAGCAACGTACGACGCGCACTTGCGGAGGTCGACGAGCTCTGGAGCCCGCGTCCGCTGGCCCGCATCAACGACTACGCCGTCAAGGCGGTCCGGGTGCAGGGCGAGTTCGTCTGGCACCGCCATGCAGCCACCGACGAGCTGTTCCTCGTGCTCAGCGGTGAGCTGGACATCGACCTGCGCGATGCCGACGGACAGCAGCGGGTCTCGCTCGGCACCGAGGACGTCTTCGTCGTGCCGCGGGGTATCGAGCACCGACCCGTATCTCGCGACGGCGCGGAGATCCTCCTGCTGGAGCCGGCCGAGACTCTCAACACAGGTGACGCCCCCGCGTCCTCCGTTGCGACGTACGCCGACGTACCGGCTGCCGCCCGACGGGAGGAAGTCCGATGAGAGTGCTGGTCGCTGGGGCCACCGGGGCGATCGGCCGGGCACTCGTGCCGGTCCTCGGCTCGCTGGGCCACGACGTCGTGGCGCAGAGCCGGCGGTCGTCGACGACGTTCGATGACGTTCCCGGGGAGATCGAGGCCGTCCAGGCGGACGCCCTGGACAGGGTGGCGGTCGAGGAACTCGTCGCGAAGGTCCGCCCGAACGCCATCGTCAACCTTCTCACCGCCATCCCGCACCAGATCGACCCGCGCCACCTGGCCCGTGACTTCGAGATGACCAACCGACTACGCCGGGACGGCACCGCGAACCTCGTGGCGGCCGCTCGCGGGTTGCCGGACCTCCACCTGGTCTCGGAGGGGATGGCCTACGCCTACGAGCCGACCCAGGTGACCGATCCGGCTGCCGGGGCTGCCGACGAGGAGACGGCGTTCTGGCGACGTCCGCCCAGGCAGTTCGCACCGAACATCGAAGCCCTGCAGGTGCTCGAGCAGCTCACGGTGGGCGCTGGAGGCACGGTGCTGCGCATCGGCCACCTCTACGGTCCCGGCACCATCTACGCGGTGGACGGCTCGTTCACGCGCCAGGTGCTGGCCGGCAAGGCCCCGATGGTGGGTGGCGGCACGTCGGTCTTCTCGTTCAGCCACGTCGAGGACGTCGCGACCGCGATCGCGGCTGCCGTGGACCGGCGTCCGGTCGGAGCGATCAATATCGTGGACGACGACCCCGCTGCGATGTCGACCTGGCTGCCGTACTTCGCCGACTTCGTCGGTGCCCGCCCACCCAAGAACATTCCCGCCTTCGTGGCCCGGCTCGCGGCCGGAAGCTTCGGCGTCGCTTTCATGACCCGGTTGCGCGGGGCCGACAACGCCCGCGCCCGCACCCGCCTCGGCTGGCGGCCCACTCACACCACCTGGCGAGACGGGTTCAAGGAGCTGGCCGACATCAGCCGGTGACCCGGAGCCCAGTCATCGGCAACGAGCGGCTCAGCCCACCAGGGACGCGGTCGTGACCACCTCTGCGAACTCTTCGTGAAGGTTGGTGGCGGTCACTCGCATCAGCTCATCGGCCGACACCACGGTCCCGTCCGGCCCGGTCCGGTCGAAGGTATGGGTGGCATCGGAGGCGAAGAGGACCCGGTGGCCCAGGTTGCCGCCCATGCGCGCGGTGGTCTCGCAGCAGTGGTTCGTCGTGATGCCGCAGACGACGATGCCTGCGAGGCCTTGTGCCAACAGCCACGCGTGGAGGTCAGGTGTTCCGAGGAACGCCGAGTTCACAGACTTGGTGACCAAGAGGTGTGGCTCCTGATCGAGGTAGGACTTCAGGGAGTTGCCCGCCGAAGTGGGGTGGAGGGGCGAGTCGGGGAGCACGGAGTCATGCCGCACGAAGACCAGCGGTCGTCCGTGGTCCGACCATTCCTGCACGAGAGCGGCGATGTTCGCGTCGCAGTCCGGGTTGTTGCGAGGACCCCACGACGGATCGTCGAACCCGCGCTGGACATCGACGACCACGAGCGCGAGGGCGTCGAGGTCACGCGACATGGTGCGAGGGTAGCGACCGCGTGAACCAGCACCGTCGTACAGCTCGGTCTCCTGGCGGAGGTCCGGACGGGCTGCGTCGCGCTCCGACATCACCCGTCGACGACGCCGGACCCGGTGACCAGGTTGATCCCCAGGATCGATGCGCCGACCTCGGAGGAGGGCCGGTGGCTGGAGCCGGCGTGGAAGGTGACGTAGGTGCCGGCGGGAAAGCGGTCGGGCCCCTCCAGCACCTCGCCACTGAGCACGTAGTAGCGCTCCTCGTCCTCGTGGTGGTCGGTCGCCGGCCAGACCGAGTGGGGGGCGAAGTCGATCAGCCATCCGCTCGCGTGACCTGAGGTGGTCAGCCGCCGGCGGGTGATGCCGCTCGTGACCTCCTCGGTCGGCACGTCGTCGACGTGCAGGGACTCGAAGGGGTTGTCGGTCGGGGTCGAGCCTCCTGGGAGTCGGCGCGGAGCCGGTTGCGGAACGATCGGCTTCTGGTCGAAGAGGACGCGGGCGGCGTACGCCGTGTCGAAGTGCTCGCGTACCGACGCGATCCGGCCGTCGCGCACGCGGAACACCACGGCGTAGTCGTTCTCGTAGGACCGGCCCGAGCGTGTGGTGGCGCGGCTGGTCCACTCGGCGACGGCGTACTCCCCGTCGGCGACGATCCGGGTCAGCTCCTGGGTGAGGGGGCGGGTGGTGTCGAGCCGTTCGGTCATCTGCCGCAAGAAACCGTCGAGGATGGCGTCGGGTCCGGTCCACGTCCCCGACGTGGGCAGGTCGCCGCGTAGCCACCAGGTAGCGTCGGGCGCGAAGCTGGCGCGCAGTGCCTCGATGTCACCGCGCTGCAGGGCCGCGACGTAGGCCTCGACGACCGCGCGGGTCTCCTGGGTGGTCGTGCCGGTCATGGTTCCTCCTGTTGTCGGGTAGGGCGGGGATCGATGGTGAGAACGACGTTGCCGCGCACGCGACGCGCGCGGAGGGCCTCGATGGCAGCCGGTGTGTCGGTCCAGGGCCGGACCACTCCCAGCTCGGGGTGCAGCCGACCGCCAGCGACCAGGTCCACGAGCGTCGCCAGGTCGTCGGCGTACCCGGTCTCCCCTCGGGTGTAGTCGAAGTGCCGGATGTCGGCCTGCACCGGCCCGTCGAAGAAGTCGAAGAAGTCGAGCGTCACCGGGGAGCGGCTGGCTTGGCCGAACCACAGCAGGAGGCCCTCGGGGTGCAGTCGGCTCAACGCGCGCGGGAGCACCGAACCCCCGATCGACTCCATCACCACGTCGAACCGCGGCTCGTCGAGGGGCACGTCCGGATGCACGGCGGCGGCCCCGAGCGCCAGCAGCCGTTCCCCGCGCTCGGGTGTTGCGCTCAGCGCGGTGACGTGAGCACCCGCCGCTGCGGCCAGCTCCACGACGTAGTGGCCGACGCCCCCACTCGCTCCGGTGACCAGCAGCCGTCGGCCGACCAGGGAGCCGGCCCGACGTAGCAGCCTGAGGGCGGTGAGGCCGGCCAGAGGCAAGGCCGCTGCCGTCAGCGCATCGACCGTGCCGGGGAGCACGGCGAGATCGGTGACGGGCACCGCCACCTGCTCCGCCCAGCCTCCGGCTGGAGGATGACCGAGCACCCTGGTGCCGACGTCGGGACCGGTTCCGTCAGCGGCCGCGCGCACGACTACGCCTGCCACGTCCTTGCCGGGCCGCCAGCCTTGGCGCGGTCGCTCGAGGAGCAGAGTCTCGCCGCGGTTGACCGAGTAGGCCTCGACAGCGACCGTCACCTCGGCGGGAGCCGGTGCCGGCGGATCGACCTCCGTCAGCCGGACAGAACTCCCGGGACCTGACTCGTCAGGGACCCAGGCGAGCATGGTGGTGGTGCCGCCTGCGTCCGGACTCGGTGTCCGGCTCATCGGCTCTGCCCCGTCCGGACCGTGTTGCGAGCGCCGACGGCGACCAGGACGGCGACGCACACCATGAGGACCGCCTCGACCGAGGTCGCCCAGACCATGCCGTGGGCCTGTTGCGCGGGACCTGCCCGGGTCCCCGCGGCTGCGAAGTAGAGGGTCCCGATCAGGGCCACGCCCGAGGACGCCGCGAACTGCTGCACGGTCGTCAGCGTCCCGGCCGCCGAGCCCGCGTGCCGAGAGGGCACGTCGACGAGGGCGGCACCGATCAGGGACGGCAGGGTCAGGCCGTTGCCCGGACCCATGGCCGCGGCGATGAGGGTGAGGGCGACCACGGACGTCGCCTCGCCTCGCGCGGCGATCAGCACCGCGACCGCGACCAAGGACGAGGCCGTCAGCAGCGCGCCGTACACGATCGGGCGGACTCCCCAACGCGCCACCAGTCGGTGTCCGACGAACGCGGTGGTCATGAAGAGCACGGCAGTCGGGGTGAACACGAGTCCGGCGTGGAGGGCGTCGAGGCCAAGCCCCAGCTGGGAGAACAGGGTGAGGGTGAACATGTAGCTGGCGAAGTAGAGAAGGAAGGCGAAGTTGGCGGCGAGTCCCGCCCGGAACGACGGCTCCCGCAGCAGGTCGACCTCCAACATCGGCGAGCCACCTCGGCGCCCCAGCCGGGCCTCCCAACGCAGCGTGAGGATTCCGCCCACGAGCGCTGCTGTCATGAGGGCCCAGGTCCATGGGGCCCAGTGGACCGTGCGCCCGAGCGTCAACGGGACGAGCAGGAGTGCGAGGGACACCGCGAACCCGGCCGCGCCCGGGACATCGAGCCGCGTCCGCTTCACGGTCCTCCCTGCGGGGAGGAACCGCACGGCCAGCAGGGCGCCGAGGATCCCGACCGGCACGTTGACCAGGAAGATGGTGCGCCAGCCGAGCCCGGCGACGTTCCAGGTGACGAGCACGCCACCGAGCACCTGGCCGGCGATCCCGCCGAGGCCCGAGGCGACGCCGTACCAGGCGGTGGCGCGCGCCCGCTCCCCCGAAGGCAGGGTCGCGGTGATCAGGCCGAGCACCTGCGGCAACATCATGGCCGCCGTCAGGCCCTGCGCCATCCGCGCCACGACCAGCTCGGCGGCGTTCGCAGCGAGCCCGCACAGGAGCGAGGTGGCAGCGAACCCACAGATCCCGAACACGTACATCCGCCGGTGCCCGTAGACGTCGCCCAGTCGCCCGCCGGTGATCAGGCCAGCGGCGTATGCGAAGGCATAGCCGCCCACGACCAGCTCGAGCGCTACGTCGCCAACTGCGAGGTCCTGGCGCAGCGTGGGGGCGGCCACGTTGACCACGAAGAAGTCGAACTGGCCCATGAACGTGGCGATCAGCAGGACCAGCACCATCGCCAGGTCGCGCCGGGGGCCTGCTTCTCGAGTCTCTTGGTCAGTCACTGGAAGGTCCAGCGCCCGTGGGGTGGTCACTCCTGCTCCTCTCATCGGTCCGGGACGTGGTCGTCGCGGTGGGTGCCTTCGATGGCACCCGTGCTGGGCGCCGCGACCAAGACGCCCTTCGAGCTCGTCACGATCAGCAACCGTGATCGAAACCGGTACGCCAGGTCGGGTAGCTCAGCTCGAACGACAGGGCCGAGCGCAGCCAGGTGTTGTCCGCTCCCCTGGCCCAGCCGTGGCGCGCGGCGGCGGGATCGCTCGGTGGCGCAGGGGCGTCGACCGCCGCGCAGAAGGCCGGCACCCAGGCGTGACCTGTCGCGGGCTCGTCGTCGCAGACGTTGACCACACCGCTCGGCCAGTCCAGGGCGGCTACCGCCGCCCGCGCCGCATCCTCGACGTGCACGAAGCTGCTGATGTCGGCATCGGCCACCAACGTGCCGGCACGTGCCTGGTCCGCCGAGGCGCCTGCCGCCGAGTACCAGGTGTCAGGGCCGTAGAGCAGGCCGTAGCGCAGGACGACCCACTCGGGAGCTCGGGCTGCACGGCTCTCGACGGCGGCGACCGCCTTCACCGTGCTGCCCCGCGGGTCGGGTGCGGACAGGTCGAGTGCTTCGCCTTCCTGGGCCGGGTCCGGACCCGCGGCGTAGGCCCATGCGATGCTCTGCGCCACCACTCGCCGTACGCCCGCAGCGTCGGCGGCTGCCGCGAGAGCGGCGCTGCTGGCCTGCCGCAGCGCGGAGTTTGCCGGACCGATGCCACCGCTGAGGTCGGTCAGCTGGTTCATCAGGACGTCCGGGGCCGCGTCGCGGATGGCTCGCACCATCGACTCGCGGTCCTTGGCATCGGCCACGACAGCGTGTGCTCCGCTCGCACGGAGCGCCGCGGCGCTCGACGCGTCGCGGGTCAACCCGGTGACTCGATGGCCCTCAGCGAGAAGTCGAGGAACGATCCGGCGGCCGAGCACTCCGGTGGCTCCGGCGAGAAACACGTGCATGGTGGTGACCTCCGTGGTCAGGGTCTTCGAGTTCCCATCGAACGTGCCGGAAGGCCCCGCACCCAGACCCGGAATGGAATGGTGACGATCAGGGTTCGACATGGTGCGATCGGCGACTTGGCGGATGTCCCGTCCCTGACGAAGGCCGAGAGTCGGTCGCATGAACAACCATCGGCCGGCTCGCGCCGGCGCGAACGAGGGGTGGTCATGACGAGCGTGGAGCTGCGTCAGCTCGAGTACTTCGTGTCCGTCGCGGAGCACCTGCACTTCGGGCGGGCGGCCGAGGCGCTCTCCATCGGCCAGCCCGCGGTGAGCCAGCAGATCGCTCGCCTCGAGCGCACGCTCGGGACCGCGCTGCTCGATCGCAGTCCACGCAACGTGCGGCTCACCGAGTCCGGGACCCGGTTCCTGCCGCGCGCCCGCGCTGTGCTCGCAGCCATGGAACAGGCGCGCGAGAGCATCACCACCGAGCCGAAGGCGGTCCCCCTCCGCCTCGGCACCTCCTCGGGGATGGGAGAGCGTCTCGAAGTCGTCCTCCGTGAGCTCGACCAGCGCCAGCCCTCGTCGCCGATCGAGCTCACGTCGATCGCGTCCCGCCCCCGGTTGGAGCGTGTCGCGGCCGGCCAGCTCGATGCGGCGTTCGTCCGTGGGGTCACGTCCGCACCCGGGGTCGAGCTGGTGGACGCGTGGGAGGACACGTTGGTCGCGGCGCTGCCGGCGGACCATCCGCTTGCCGGGCTGGACCGGGTGCCGATCCAAGCCCTCGCCGAGCTTCCGCTACGCCTGGTGTCACGGCGTACCAACCCCAGCCTCGTCGACCTGGTCCTGCGTCACTGCGCCGAAGCCGGGCGCCAGCCGGCGAGGCTCGATTACGGCGGCGGCTCCGTGGACACACTCCTGGCGAGCATCGCGAACGGCACACCCTCCTGGTCGGTCCTGTTCGCCTCGCACGCCCGCATGATCAACAGCTCGCGCGTGGCGTTCCGTGAGATCGACCCGGGGCTCTCGCTGATGACCCGTCTCGCCCTTCCCGCTTCAGCCACCTCTCGTGAGGTGGCACCACTGATCGAGGCCTGCCTGGTCGCGGCCGGCCGACCCCTTGCCAGCTGACATGGATGAGCACAGGGAGGTGAGCCGGCGTGTCTGAGCAGTCGTTGCATCCCCTGCTGGCCACTCGATGGAGCCCGACCACCTTCGACGCCACTCGGGTTGCGGAGCCGGACCACGTCGCGTCTCTCCTGGAGGCCGCTCGGTGGGCGCCCTCGGCAGGCAACTCCCAGCCCTGGGCGTTCATCGTCGGCGTGAGGGGAGACCACGACCACCGCCGCTTGGTCCGGCACCTGGCGCCCAGCGCCCGCCGTTGGGCTCCGGATGCCGCCCTGTTGTTCGCCAACCTGGCTCATCGGCGCATCGAGGACACCGACTGGGAGTACTCCGAGTTCTCCTCCTACGACCTCGGACAGGCAGTCGCGCACGTGACGCTGCAAGCACGCTCACTCGGCATGTACGTCCGCCAGTTCCGGGCGTTCGATCGCGAAGCCGTGGCGGACGACTTCGAGGTGCCCCCACACTGGGAGGTCACGACCATGTCCGCGATCGGGTGGGTGGCCCGCGAGCATCCGTCGACGGTGCCGGGGGTGGAGACAGAACGCGAACGACGCCCTGTGGAAGCGCTGCGGTGGCCCACCGCAGGCAGATCCGACCGGTCATGACGACTCGGTCAAGCGGAGTGAACCGTTCGACCCACGTCTCTCCAGGCGTTCGCCGCCAACGCGGGTGGACGAGCGTGGTGATCGGCGAAATCACGCAGGCCCTGACCTCTGCGCTTCCTGGGCCAAGCGAAGAGCAGCATCCTGCCGCCCACTGGTGAGCTGCACGCCGACAACTTCCGAGAGGTGCCCGGAGCGGAACAGCACGGCCCCCAGCCCGTCCTCCAGGTGCTGGTGGCACCACTCGCCGAGCGCCTCGTCATCGACCACGCTTGGCAGTATCACCGCCAACCAGCAACGCACTCGCACCGCTGTCGACGCTCTCTGATGCAGATGCGCCATGGCCCGCGTCTTGGCGTGACGGGGTCACCGTCGTGGCGAGCGAGATCCAAGAGGAGACGAGACTCCCGGGCAACCATGGTGCTGACCCATATGCCTCGTGCGCGGTGCGGATTCACCAGGACTCGGAGTCAGCGACCGGACAAGCTCTCAGCGGATGCCGAGCTCCTCCACGAAGTCGTTTACGAACCGTCGGTCCGGGTCCAGGCGTTCGGCAAGTTCGCGGTACTTCGACACTCCGGGATAGGTGCTCGCCACCCAGTCCTTGTCGAAGTTGAGGAACACTTTCCCCCAGTGTGGCCGCGGTTCGAAGGGCCTCAAGGTGTCTTCGAGCCGCTCGAGCGCGGGTCGGACCAGGCGGAAGTCAGACGTCCAGGTGGCGTGAACCGCCAAGGTCTCTCGGCCTTGGAACGGGCTCAGCCACATCTCGTCGGATGCAACAGTGCGGATCTCCATGGTCTGCAGCGCCGCCGCGAACTCCCCTGACCGGCCCGAGAGGGCGAGCAAGACCGCGGAAGCAGCGTCACGAGGGACGAAGAACTCTGACTGGAGCTCGTCGCCGGCGCTCGGAGTGAACCAAGGTTTGAAGTGCGGGAGACGCTCATACCAAGGTCCGGAGGATCCGAGCTGGTCGGTGGCCGCGTTCGGATCGAAGCCGATGATGGGGTGCACCTGGATGGCAGCCCGCCGGCCACCCCACAGACTGTCCAGGGCGACGCCGTCGGCACTTCGCTGCTTCAACCACGCCGAGTCGACGACCGCCGGGTCTCGAAAGGACAGGAACAGGCTCACGCTGTACGCCGCAGCCAGGATGCCCTGGATGTCGCGCGCCACCGACGCCATCGGCATGTCCAGCACCACCTCCTGACTCACCGAGTACGACGGTTCCACCCGGACAGCCAACCTCGTCGTGACTCCCCAGGAACCGAGGGAGAGTACGAGCCCGCCGAAGTCCGGGTCGCCGGCGCGACCGGTGACCAGCTCACCGCTTCCGGCCACGGCCTCGACCTCGACGACCCGCGAGGCAAGGCAGCCATTGCCGACACCTGAGCCATGGGTCCCGGTCGCGCACGCTCCGGCCACGGAGATGTGCGGTAGCGAGCCCATGTTGTGCAGTGCCCATCCGGCGTCCTCGAGGACGCTCGCCACGTGGGCGTAGGTCGCGGCCGCCGGCACCCAGGCGAGCCCCCTGACCTCGTCGATCTCGACCGCGTGGCCCAGTCCCGCCGTGCTCACCAGCACGCCGCTGGTGTCGACCACCCGGGAGAACGAGTGCCTCGTGCCGGTCGCGCGGACTTTCGGGGAGGTGCTGACCAGCTCCTGGAGCTCCGCGACCGTTGCCGGAGTCCGAAGGTCTGCGCTGGAGTAGCCGATGTTGCCGGCCCAGTTCCTCATCTACTGATGTTAGCGGTCACATCACGCTACGGTATGTGGACCCGCAGGCCAGCGGAGTGCTTCGGATCTCCAGCACCTTTCCTCTCCTTCCTCCCACAGCCCCAGACGGGTCCGCTCCTTGACCGCGCTCCCGACGGCGGCCACTATTGTGACCGCTAACATTCGTCAGGGAGGCCCGTTCGTGCCCACCAGTGCCACCGAGCAGTACGTCGTCGGTGTCGACTTCGGCACCCTGTCCGGCCGCGCCGTCGTCGTACGGGTGTCCGACGGCGAGGAGCTGGCCGGGGCCGTCGGTGAGTACCGACACGGGGTCATCGACGTTCGGCTCCCGTCGGGCCGTCGCCTGCCGTCCGACTGGGCGCTGCAGGTGCCCGCGGACTACCGCGACGTCCTGGCCACCGTCGTTCCGGCTGCCGTCGCCTCGGCCGGGATCGACCCGGCCGACGTGATCGGGCTGGCGACCGACTTCACGGCCTGCACGATGATCCCGGTGCTCGACGACGGTACGCCACTGAACGAGGTCGACGGCTACGCCGACCGTCCTCACGCGTACGTGAAGCTGTGGAAGCACCACGCGGCACAGGCGCAGGCCGACCGGATCAACCAGCTGGCCGAACAACGGTGCGAGCCGTGGCTGCCGCGGTACGGCGGGTCCATCTCCTCGGAGTGGGAGTTCGCCAAGGCCCTCGAGCTGTACGAGGACGACCGACAGGTCTACGACGCCATGGACGCCTGGGTGGAGGCAGCCGACTGGATCGTGTGGCAGCTCACCGGGACCTACACGCGCAACACCTGCTCGGCCGGCTACAAGGGCATCCTCCAGGACGGTGAGTACCCCTCGCCTGACTACCTCGAGGAGCTGGCAACCGGATTCGGGACCTTCGTGCGCGACAAGCTCCGCCACGACCTCGCCCCCCTCGGTTCCCGGGTCGGCTCCCTGAGCGACCAGGCGGCGACGTGGACCGGTCTTCCGGCTGGGATCGCGGTCGCCGCGGGCAACGTGGATGCCCATGTCACCGCACCGGCCGCGCAGGCGGTCCGGTCCGGCCAGATGGTCGCCATCATGGGCACGTCCACCTGCCACGTCATGAGCTCCGACCGACTCACAGAGGTCCCGGGCATGTGCGGAGTCGTCGATGGCGGGATCATCGAGGGGCTCTTCGGCTACGAGGCGGGGCAGAGCGGCGTCGGCGATATCTTCGGCTGGTTCGTCAACACGCAGGTGCCCGCGTGCTACGCGGAGGCCGCACGCCGGGACGGCCTGTCCCTCCACGAACACCTCACCGCTCTCGCCGCCCGCCAGGAGGTCGGGGAGCACGGGCTGATCATCCTCGACTGGCACAGTGGCAACCGCTCGGTGCTGGTCGACCACGAGCTCTCGGGGCTGGTCGTCGGCCTGACTCTGGCGACCACTCCGGAGCATCAGTACCGCGCCCTCCTCGAGGCGACGGCCTTCGGCACCCGGGTCATCGTCGAGGCGTTCCGCGATGCCGGAGTTCCCGTCGAGGAGTTCATCGTTGCCGGAGGTTTGCTCAAGAACACCTTGCTGATGCAGATCTGCTCCGACGTGCTGGGGATGCCCCTCAGCGTCATGACCAGTGACCATGGCTCGGCCCTCGGGTCCGCCATCCACGCCGCTGTCGCAGCGGGGGCCTACCCGGACGTCGCCGTGGCCAGCGAGGCCATGGGGCGCCGGCAGGTGGCCGCCTACCATCCCGATCCTCGGCGATCCGAGCGTTACGACGAGATGTTCGCCGACTACCTCGCGCTGCACGAGCAGTTCGGGCGGGAGAGCCCCCTCATGCGTCGTCTGCGGGCCAGGCGACGTACGGCCCTGGCAGGGGCGCCGAGCACACCGCAGGAGGAGAGCCGATGAGCGTGTCGGCCGACGTCGCCACCAGCGTGCGGCGTCTGCGTGAAGAGGTCGCGCGCCTGCACGCCCACCTCACCCGGTATCAGCTCGTGGTCTGGACCGCGGGAAACGTCTCGGCGCGCGTCCCCGGCCACGACCTGCTCGTCATCAAGCCATCCGGTGTCGACTACGAAGAGCTCACGCCCGAGAACATGGTCGTCTGCGATCTGGACGGACGGGTCGTCGACGGCGAACACGCACCATCGTCCGACACCGAGGCGCAGGCCTACGTGTACCGGGAGATGCCTCAGGTCGGTGGAGTGGTGCACACCCACTCCACCTACGCGACCGCTTGGGCGGCCCGCGGCGAGCCGATCCCTTGTGTGCTGACCATGGTCGCGGACGAGTTCGGCGGTGAGATCCCCGTCGGTCCGTTCGGACTGATCGGTGACGACTCGATCGGCAGGGGCATCGTCGAGACCCTGTCCGGCCATCGGTCGCGAGCAGTTCTGATGCAGAGCCATGGCGTCTTCACCATCGGTCCGGACGCACGCGCTGCGGTCAAGGCCGCGGTCATGTGCGAGGACGTCGCCCGGACCATCCACGTCGCCCGTCAGCTCGGAGAGCCTGTCGCTCTCGACTCCTCCGCGATCGATGCGCTGTTCGACCGCTATCAGCACGTCTACGGCCAACCATGAGCCGGCCGGACCCGAGTCCGTCGTCCGCCCCTCACACCCAAGGCAGCCCGAGAGGGGTCCTCGCGTGACCACCGCAGACTCTGAAGTCTGGTTTCTGACCGGCAGCCAAGCCCTCTACGGCCCCGAGACCCTCGAGCAGGTCGCCAGCCAGTCCACCACGGTCGCCACCAGACTCCAGGAGTCCGGTGAGCTACCTGTGGCAGTCACGTGGAAGGCGGTCCTCCTGGATGCCGAATCGATCCGCGACGTGATGCTCGCTGCGAACGCCGATCCCAGCTGTGTGGGGGTCATCGCGTGGATGCACACCTTCTCGCCGGCGAAGATGTGGATTCTCGGTCTCGAGGCATTGGCCAAGCCGCTCCTGCACCTGCACACGCAGGCCCAGATGGAGCTCCCCTGGACCACCTTGGACATGGACTTCATGAACCTGAACCAGGCTGCGCACGGTGACCGGGAGTTCGGCCACATCCAGACCCGCGTCGGCATCCGCCGTCACACGATCGCCGGCCACGTCGACGACCCCCGCGTTCGTGGCCGGGTCGCGAGCTGGTGCCGTGCAGCTCTCGGTGCCGCCGACCTGCACCGCCTGCGGCTCGCCCGGTTCGGCGACAACATGCGTGACGTCGCGGTCACCGAGGGCGACAAGGTCGCGGCGCAGGTCCAGTTCGGCGTCTCGGTCAACACCTACGGCGTCAACGACCTCGTCACGGCCGTAGAGAACGCCGACCCCGAGGAGGTCGACGACATCGTCACCGAGTGCCTCGACCTCTACGACGTCGCCGGCGAGCTGCTTCCCGGAGGGGACCGCCACGACTCGCTCGTGTACGGGGCACGCATCGAACGTGGCCTGCGCGACTTCCTTGGGGCCGGGGGGTTCGGCGCGTTCACCAGCAACTTCGAGGACCTGGGGGGACTGAGGCAGCTGCCCGGTCTCGCCGTACAACGCCTGATGGCCGACGGCTACGGCTTCGGCGGCGAGGGTGATTGGAAGACGTCGGCCCTGGTCCGCACCTGCAAGACGATGGCCCAGGGCCTGCCCGGCGGAACGTCGTTCATGGAGGACTACACCTACCACCTGGTTCGCGGCGAGGAGAAGATCCTGGGCGCCCACATGCTCGAGGTGTGCCCGACCCTCACCACGAGAAGGCCCTCCCTGGAGATCCATCCGCTGGCGATCGGCGGCCGCGACGATCCGGTGCGCCTGAAGTTCTCTGCCGACCCCGGTGCAGGGCTCGTCGTGGGCCTGTCCGACCTGGGTGACCGATTCCGGCTGACGGCGAACATGATCGAGGTCGTCGAGCCCGACCAGCCACTCGCGAAGCTTCCGGTGGCGTGCGCGGTATGGAAGCCGGAACCGTCGCTGCAGACCTCGGCCGAGACCTGGATCACCGCCGGCGCCCCGCACCACACGGTGCTGTCGACCGCACTCGACAGAGAGGTGCTGGAGGACTTCGCCGAGATGGTCGCCACGGAGCTGGTCGTCATCGACCGGACCACCACCACCCGGTCCTGGCAGCAGGAGCTTCGGTGGAACGCCGCCTACTACCGGCTCACGATGCGCCTATGAGGGCCGGGATCCCGTTGATGTGATGATTGACACACCCATATGTGAGCGATAACATTCCGCGATTGATGAGGAACCCGCTCCACCCACGGAGCGTCCGCCCGCCGAGGAGGTCTCCCATGCAGGACGAGAATGTGAACGCTGACATTACTGAGGCCGCTCTCGACCGGCTGGAGTGGCGCGATGCCCGCCGCTCGACCCCCGACCGAAGTCCCGGGTCTGGGGTTGCGCGTCGTGCCGCGCTGGGCGGCGGCGGCGCCGTCCTGGCGGCCGCGCTGCTCGCGGCGTGCGGTTCGGGCTCGGACTCGAGCAGCGCCGCGTCGAGCAGCGGGGTCTTCGGCGGCTCGAAGAAGTACAAGTTCGTCTTCGTCAACCACGTGACCACCAACCCCTTCTTCGTCCCCACCCGCTACGGCGCTGAGGACGCCTGCGAACTGCTGGGCTGCTCCTACCAGTGGACAGGGTCCGAGAACAGCAACGTCAACGAGATGGTCAACGCGACGAACACCGCGATCACTGGAGGGGCCGATGGCATCGCGATCGCGCTGGTGGACAACAAGGCGTTCAACGCCCCGACCGACTCCGCGCTGAAGGCAGCCATCCCGGTGGTGGGGTACAACGCCGACGCCCTCGGCAACAGTCGACTCGCGTACATCGGCCAGGACCTGTTCGCCTCAGGGCAGGAGATGGGCAACCGCATCATCGACCTCGTCGGCTCCGGACCGGTCGCGATCTTCATCGCGACCCCGGGTTCGACCAACCTGCAGCCTCGCATCGACGGGGCGCTCTCCGTGCTCAAGTCCCACCCGTCGATCACGACCTCGACCGTCGCCACAGGTGCGGCGGTTCCGGCCGAGCTGTCGACCATCGACTCCTACGTCACGGGTCATTCGGACGTGAAAGGGCTGTTCGCCGTCGACGCCGGCAGCACGCAGAGCGTGGCCCAGACCGTGCAGAAGCACTCCCTGCGCTCGAAGGGGGTCAAGGCCGGCGGGTACGACCTGACGCCGGTCACCCAGAGCCTGCTCGCCCAGGACCAGCTGGACTTCACCATCGACCAGCAGCCGTACCTGCAGGGCTTCCTGCCCGTCCTGGAGCTGTACCTGTACGCCGTGTCCAAGACGCTGACCGGGATGGCTGACGTCAACACCGGGCTGAAGTTCCTCGACAAGAGCACCGTGGAGCCCTATAACAGCACCAAGTCGCGGTTCGAGGGTACGTCGAAGTCGGTGGGGGTGAGCTCCAGCTGATGAGCTCCACGGGCGTGGGAGCGCCTACGGAAGCAGACGCCTCATCACCCTCGCCACCGCCGGCGAGGAGGCCCGGGGCCGGCGGAGGGCTGTCGACGGCGCGCCGGTTGCTCACCCTGCGCGAGGGCAGCATCGTCGTGGTGACGGTCCTGGCAGTCGCCTACTTCTCGGTCGTCAACGAGCATTTCCTCACGACCGCGAACATGAAGACGCTGCTGCCGTACTTCGCTCCGTTCGCGATCCTTGCAGCCGGCGAGGTCATGCTCATGGTGGCCGGAGAGATCGACCTGTCCATCGGGTCGGTCTACCTGTTCACCCCGTTCATGTTCTACGAGTTCAACCAGGCCGGCCTACCACTGTGGGCCGACCTGGTCCTGTCGCTGGTGTGTGCCGCGCTGGTCGGTGCCCTGAACGGGATCTTGACGGCAGTCGTCGGCATCTCGTCGTTCATCGTTACTCTCGGCACTCTGCTCGGCGTGGGTGGGTTGACCCTGATCATCTCCGGTGCGGCACCGGTCGCCATGCCAGGCGCTGAAGTGCGTACCACGACGGAGACGGTGACGAAGGTCGTCAACGGACACCAGATCACGCTCCAAGAGCAGGTCAACCATGTCGGAGGGTTCGCCAGGTGGTTCGGTGCCGGGACCTACTCCGAGCTGATCTGGGCCCTCGTGACCGTGGCCTGTCTGCACCTCGTCCTCACCTCGACACGTTGGGGCATGTACACCGTCGCCGTCGGTGGCAACCGACACGGCGCGGCCGAGGCCGGGATCAAGGTGCGCAGCATCGTCATCCGCAACTTCGTCCTGTGTGCGTTCCTCGCCGGGTTCGTCGGCGTCCTGGAGGCCGTCCGCGCCAGCTCGGTCACGCCGGACACGGCGGGAGCGGCCGAGACGATGTTCCGAGCGGTGTCCGCGGCAGTGATCGGGGGCTCTTTGCTGACCGGTGGCGAGGGCACGGTCGTGGGCGCTCTGCTGGGCGCCCTGTTCCTCGGGATCCTGCGCGACGGCCTCGTTCTGGAGGGGGTCAACGCCGACTACCTCGACTTCATCCTCGGGCTGGCCATCCTGGTCGCGATGTGCATCAACACCTACGTCGGGCGAGTGCGGAAGGGCAGTGGCTATGGCTGAGTCCGGCGACGACCGGGGAGACGTCCTCCGGGTCGAGCACGTGTCCAAGAGATTCGGGCCGGTCACAGCACTGCGCGACATCAACCTCCATCTCGGCAAGGGAGAGGTGCTCGGGCTGCTCGGCGACAACGGCGCGGGCAAGTCGACCCTGATGAAGATCGTCGCCGGCTTCCAGAAGCCCGACGAAGGGCGTCTGGTGCTCCACGGTGAGGACGTCGTGTTCCGCAACGTCGAGCATGCCCGGTCGCTCGGCATCGACTGCGTCTACCAGGACCTCGCGCTGGTCAACGAGCTCGACGTCGCCCAGAACATGTTCCTCAAGCGCGAGAAGGTCCATCGGCCCATCCCCCTGCTGGCCAAGCGCCAGATGCGTGCCGACACGCGGGAGGCGCTGGACCAGATCGGGATCAACATCCCCCGCCTCGACGTCCCCGTCGCGCGGCTCTCGGGTGGACAGCGGCAGGCGATCGCAGTAGCCCGCACCGTGACCTCCGACGCCGACATCATCCTGCTCGACGAGCCGTTGGCGGCGATGGGTGCCAAGGAAGGAGCGATGATCCTGGACCTGGTCCAACACCTGCGGGAGGAGGGTCGGGTGTCGATCATCATGATCGCCCACAACTACGTTCACGTACTGCAGTCCTGCGACCGCGTGAATCTCATCCAGGGTGGCCGGATCACCTTCGACAAGCCGACTGCGGACACGTCGGTCGAGGAGCTCAACGACATCGTCGTCGAGGAGTACCGACGGGCCCGTCGGGCAGCACTGGGCCCGGCGGGGAACTGAGCCTCGTCCCATGGAGCGGCTGGGTCGTGGTCGTGCACCCGCGATGACCGATGTTGCTCGTGTCGCCGGTGTCTCGCACCAGACCGTGTCGCGGGTGCTGAACGGCCACGCGAGTGTCCGCCCGAGCACCCGCCTTCGCGTGCAGGCGGCCATGGCTGAGCTCGGCTACCGTCCCAACAACGCTGCGCGGGCGCTGGTCACCGGAGCCACGTGGACCATCGGCGTGGTGAGCCAGGCGACCCCTCTGTACGGACCGTCCCGGCTGCGGATCGCGCTGGAGCTCGCAGCAGCCGATGCCGGGTTCAGCGTCTCGACCGCCAGCGTTCGCGAGGTGGACCGCGCGTCCGTCGCCCAAGCGGTGGAGCGTCACCTGGACCAACGCGTAGACGGCATCGTTGTCATCGTGCCCGTGCCCACGGCCCAAGAGGCCCTGGATGCCCTCCACCTCGACGTCCCCATCGTGGCCATCGACGGCGACCCTTCCCGCCGCTCCGGGCTGGTCACAGTCGACCAGGCTGAAGGCGCACGGCTGGCAACGCAGCACCTGCTCGACGCCGGTCACCGGTCTGTGTGGCACGTGTCGGGGCCCGCGGAGTGGTTCGACAGCGCCGGCCGGATCGAGGGCTGGCGTAGCACCCTCGAGGCGGCAGGCGTCGAGCCACCCCCGGTCATCGCCGCAGACTGGAGCCCGGAGTCCGGCTATCGAGCCGGGCAGATGCTGACCGAGATGCCAGACGTGACCGCGGTGTTCGCCGCCAACGACCACCTCGCCCTCGGGATCACCAAAGCACTGCAGGACCGGAGGTTCTCGGTGCCGGAACGCCTCAGCATCGTCGGGTTCGACGACATCCCCGAGGCCCCGTATCTCTCGCCGCCCCTCACGACGATCAGGCCCGACTTCGCAGCGGTGGCCGAACATGCGATCCAGGCGATCCTCACGTGGCGCGATGAGGGCAATGTGTCGCAGGTGTCTCCGCTCGCTCCCGAGCTCGTCATACGCGCCAGTGTCGGACCACCGCGGTCCTGACGGCGCTGTCGTCGAAGGCGATCGTTGGGCCAGCCACTACTCGGCGCGGAACGCGGCGTCGAAGGCGGCCTCCGGGGCGTCGAAGGCGAGGCGGCGAACGAAGTCCAGAGCCTCGGGCGCGCCGACGAGTCGGTCCATCCCGGCGTCCTCCCACTCGACCGAGATCGGTCCGTCGTAGCCGATGGTGTTGAGCATCCGGAAGCAGGCCTCCCAGGGGACGTCCCCGTGGCCGGTGGAGACGAAGTCCCAACCACGCCGGGGGTCCGCCCAGGCGAGGTGCGAACCCATCCGGCCGTTGCGGCCGTTGCCGACCTGCTTCTTCGCGTCCTTGCAGTCGACGTGGTAGATCCGGTCCTTGAAGTCCCACAGGAACCCGACCGGGTCGAGGTCCTGCCACACGAAGTGGGACGGGTCCCAGTTGAGGCCGAACGCCTCGCGGTGACCGATGGCCTCCATGGCCTGCACGGTGGTCCAGTAGTCGTAGGCGATCTCGGACGGGTGCACCTCGTGGGCGAACCTGACGCCCTCGCCGTCGAAGACGTCGAGGATCGGGTTCCAGCGCGCGGCGAAGTCGTCGTACCCGGCGTCCACGAGGTCCTGGCCGGCCGGCGGGAACATCGCGACGTACTTCCAGATCGAAGACCCGGTGAACCCGATGACGACGTCGACACCGAGCTTGCGCGCGGCGCGGGCGGTCATCTTCATCTCCTCGGCCGCCCGCTGGCGAACCCCCTCGGCATCGCCGTCACCCCAGATCCGGTCGGGGAGGATGCCTCGGTGGCGCTCGTCGATGGGGTCGTCGCACACCGCCTGCCCCTTGAGGTGGTTGCTGATCGCGAAGACCTGCAGGTCGTACTTGCTCAGCAGCTCCTTCTTGGCCGGGACGTAGGAGTCGTCCTCGACCGCGGCCCACGGGTCGAAGTGGTCGCCCCAGCAGGCGATCTCCAGACCGTCGTAGCCCCATCCGGACGCGAGCTTGCACATCTCCTCGAACGGCAGGTCGGCCCACTGGCCGGTGAACAAGGTGATCGGTCGTGTCATCGGGACGTCCCTTCGTGCCTCTGGTGTGGACTTCGCGCTTGCAACTCGGTCACCGCGCACCCAGCAGGTGCTCGAGGGCGAGCTGGTCGAGAGCCTCCATGCCCACGCTGCGAGTGGCGAGGCCCTCCACGTCGTACGTCGCCGCGCGCAGGTCGGCGAGCGACTCGCCGGCGTCGAGGGTCGGGGTCCGCAGGGTCTCGACCTCGGCGGCCGCCAGGGCGGTGGCCACGTCGGGATCCGCCCGGAACGACCGGACCCGCTCCTTGAGGATCAGGTAGTTGCGCATGCAGGCACTCGCCGACTCCCACACGCCATCCATCGCCTCCGCGCGCGGCGGCTTGTAGTCGAAGTGGACGAAGCCGTCGTAGGCGTTGCCCCTTCCCGACCCGAGCAGGGCGTCGACCGTCCAGAAGGCGCCCCGGAGGTTGCCGGCGCCGAAGCGCAGGTCCTGGTCGAAGCGCGGACCGTGCTGCCCGTTGAGATCGACATGGAAGAGCTTGCCGTGCCAGAGGGCCTGGCTGATCCCGTGCGCGAAGTTGAGGCCGGCCATCTCCTCGTGGCCCACCTCGGGGTTCAGGCCCACCAGGTCCGGCGCGTCGAGCTCGGCGATCAGGGCGAGTGCGTGACCGATGGTCGGCAGCAGGATGTCGCCGCGCGGCTCGTTGGGCTTGGGCTCCAGGGCGAACCGGAGGTCATAGCCCTGGTCGATGACATAGGCGCACAGGATGTTCAGGGACTCGGCGTAGCGGTCGAGCGCGGCCTGCACGTCCTTGGCGGCGCCGTGCTCCGCCCCTTCGCGTCCGCCCCACAGCACGAACGTCTTGGCGCCCAGCGACGCCGCCAGGTCGACGTTGCGCAGCGCCTTGGCCAGGGCGTAGCGGCGTACCTCGCGGTTGTTGGCCGTCAGCGCACCCTCCTTGAACACGGGATGGCTGAACAGGTTCGTGGTGACCATCTCCACACCCAGGCCGGTCTCGGCCAGTGCCTTCTCGAAGCGCTCCAGCGTCTCCTCGCGAGCGGACTCGTCGGGAAGCAGGTCGTCGTCGTGGAAGGTCACGGCCGCGGCGCCGAGCTCCGCCAGCCGGTAGGTCGCCTCGACCGGGTCCAACAGCGGTCGGGAGGCGGGGCCGAACACGTCGGTCCCCTGCCATCCCACGGTCCAGAGGCCGAACGAGAACCTGTCGTCGGGGGTGGGGGTGAAGGCGGTCATGAGGGGATCTCCTGCCAGGAGTCGGTGTCGGAACTGGTCTCCACGGCGGCGAGGACGCGCTGGACCTGGAGCCCGTCGGCGAACGAGGGGCTCGGGTCGGCGCCTGCGGCGATGTCGCGCACCAGGTCGACGACCTGGTGGGTGAAGCCGTGCTCGTAACCGAGCAGGTGACCCGGCGGCCACCAGGCGCCGACGTAGGGATGATCGGCCTCGGTCACCAGGATGCGTCGGAAGCCCGCCGTGGCGGCCGGCTCGGCGCCGTCGAAGTAGTGGAGGAGGTTCATGTCCTCGAAGTCGAAGGCCAGGCTCCCGGCTGAGCCGTTGATCTCGATGCGGATCGCGTTCTTGCGGCCGTTGGCGAACCTCGTGGCCTCGAAGACGCCGAGGGCGCCGCTGCGGAACTCGGCGAGGAAGGCAGCAGCGTCGTCCACGGTGACCGGGCCCCGGCCGCTGCCGACCGTCCCGGAGAGCCCCGCGTGCTCGGCCGGCACCGGTCGCTCGTCGACGAACGTGCGGAGACGTCCCGAGACGCGGCCGATCGCGTCGCCGGTGATGAACTGGGTGAGGTCGACGATGTGCGCCCCGATGTCGCCCAGTGCCCCCGAGCCCGCCTTGGCCTTGTCCAGTCGCCACGACAGCGGCGCCTCCGGGTCGACGATCCAGTCCTGGAGATACTGCGCGCGCACGTGGTGGACGGTCCCGAGACGGCCCTCGGTCACCAGCTGCCTGGCCAGGCCGATCGCCGGGACCCGCCGGTAGGTGAAGCCGACCATCGACCGCACCCCTGACGCCGCGGCCTTCTCGGCCGCGAGGGTCATCGCCTCGGCTTCCTCGACGCTGTTGGCGAGCGGCTTCTCGCACAAGACGTGCTTGCCTGCGTTCAGCGCTGCGATGGCGATCTCGGCGTGGGTGTCACCGGGAGTGCAGATGTCGATCAGGTCGATGTCGTCGCGGTCGACCAGCGCCTGCCACGAGGTCTCGGTCGAGTCCCAGCCGAGCTGCGCCGCAGCTGCCGCGACCTTGGCACCGTCTCGGCCGGCGACCGCGCTCATCCGGACCTGCCGGGGGAGGTCGAAGAAGCGTGGGGCGTTCCGCCATGCCTGGGAGTGGGCGGCGCCCATGAAGGCGTAGCCCACCATCCCGACGCTCAGCGTGTCCTGCGGGGACGTCATGGGACTCCTCATCTCAGGTGGGTGGGGTTGACGTTGAGGCAGTGGCGTTCAGCGCGGCTCGGCGGCGTGCGCCGCTACCTCCCCGCCTCGGACAGCGTCAGCCCGGTGTCTGCGTCGAACAGGTGGGCACGGTCCAGGTCGACGGTGACGGACAGGCGCTCCCCCGGCGTCCCTGTGACGGTGGGCCGCGCCTTGACCTTGACCATCTCCGTCCCCACCTTGACGTCGACCACGGTGCGGTCACCCAGGGGCTCGAGCCCGTAGAGCTCGCCCGGCAACGCCACCTCCCCCCGCTGCTCGACGGACACGTCCTCGGCGCGCAGGCCCAGCAGGAGCGGACGGCCGTCGTCTGCCGTGGTCCAGCGTGGGCGCGGCAGCGTCCAGCCCTGCGCCCCGACCAGTCGGTCGCCCTCGACATGACAGGCGAGCAGGCTGATCCGGGGGCTCCCGACGAAGCCCGCGACCCACCGGTTGGCCGGACGCTCGTACACCTCGGTCGGGGGGCCGACCTGTTGCACCTGCCCCTCCCTGAGCACCGCCACCTGGTCGGCCATCGACAGGGCCTCGACCTGGTCGTTGGTCACGTAGACGAACGTCCCCCCGAGGCTCCGGTGGATGCGGGTCAGCTCGGTGCGCATCTCGACGCGAAGCTTGAGGTCGAGGTTGGTGAGGGGTTCGTCCATCAGGAACGCGCGCGGGCGACGGACCAGCGCTCGGGCCAGGGCGACGCGCTGCTGCTCGCCTCCCGACATCTGTGCAGGCCGGCGCTGCAGCAGGCGCTCGATGTGCAGCAGAGCCGCCACCTTCTCGACGGCGGCCGCGATGTCGCCCGTGGGGACGCGGCGGGCGCGCAGCGGTGACGCGATGTTCTCGTACGCCGTGCGTCGCGGGTAGAGGGCGTAGCTCTGGAAGACCATGGCGAGGTCGCGTGCCGCCGGAGTGTCACCGGTGGCGTCCCTCCCGTCCAGGTGCACCGACCCGGCGTCGAGCTTCTCGAGGCCGGCGATCGCCCGCAGGGTCGTCGTCTTGCCCGCCCCGGAAGGCCCCAGCACGACGAAGAACGAGCCGTCGGGCACTTCGAGCGTCACCCCGTCCAGGGCACGCACCTCTCCGAAGGACTTGCGTAGCCCTTCCGCTGCCACGGTCGCCATCAGGCCACCAGCGCTTCGGTGCTCGCGTCGTAGACGGCCGTGGTTCCGCCGGCGTGGCGCAGGCCGACCGGTGCGTCCGCGGCGTAGCGGACAGTCGGTGGCGTCCGTACCCGCACGTCGCGCTCCCCGCCGTGGTCGACCACGTAGATGATCTCGTCGCCCAGCGCCTCCGCCGAGATCACGCGGGCGGGGATCGAACGCTCTGCCCCCGGCTCGGTGACCTCCAGCGCCTCCGGCCTGACGCCGGCGACCAGAGAGCGGTCGCGCGGCACACCGGGCGGCGGGGTGAGGACGAGGCCCCCCGGACCCCGGAGCGCCCCGTCGGCCACCTCGACGTCGATCAGGTTCATCGGCGGCGAGCCGATGAAGGTGGCACAGAACAGGCTCGCCGGACGGTCGTAGACCTCCAGGGGCGTGCCGATCTGCTCCACGCGGCCCTGGTTGAGAATGGCGATCCTGTGCCCGAGTGACATCGCTTCGACCTGGTCGTGGGTGACGTAGACCATGGTCGTGCCGAGCTGGGTCTGGAGGTGCTTGATCTCCGTGCGCATGTCTGCCCGCAGCTCAGCGTCCAGGTTGGTCAGGGGTTCGTCCATGAGGAAGGCGCGCGGTCGTCGCACGAGGGCTCGCGCGAGAGCGACGCGCTGCTGCTCGCCGCCGGACAGCCGCTGTGGTCGCCGGTCCAGCAGCGCACCGAGCCGCATCATCCGGGCGGCCTCATCGACCCGCTCGCGCACCTCCGGCTCGGGCAGTCCCTCGGCCCGCAGAGGGAAGGCCAGGTTGTCGCGGACCTTCAGGTGCGGGTAGAGGGCGTAGAACTGGAACACCATGGCGATGTCGCGTTCGGCGGGCGGCAGGTCGTTGACCAGCGTGCTGCCGATGCGGATGTCCCCCGACGTCTGGCGCTCCAGGCCCGCCATGGCGCGCAGCGTCGTGGTCTTGCCGCAGCCCGAGGGGCCGAGCATGACGAACAGCTCGCCGTCGCCGATGGACAGGTCCACGCGCTCGACCGCGACCGTCCCGTCGGGAAAGCGCTTGTGCAGGGAGGTGACCTCGATGCCGGCCATCAGCGTCGCACCGCCCCGAGGGTCACGCCGGCGACGAGGTGCTTGCGCACCAGGTAGGCGAACACGAGCACCGGTATCGCGAAGGCCACGGCGGAGGCGGCCACCAGTCCCCAGTCGACCGTGGTGCCGCCGATGAGGCCGGCAATGGCGGGTGGCGCCGTTCGGACGTCCTGGCTGGAGGTGAGGAAGATCGCGAACACGAACTCGTTCCACGAGAAGATCAGCGCGAAGACCGCCGTCGCAGCGATACCCGGCACGAGCAGGGGCAGCGTGAAGCGCCAGAACGCCTGGAACCGGGTGTAGCCGTCGAGCATCGCGGCGTCCTCGTACTCCGAGGGCACCTCGTCGACGAACCCCTTCATCATCCAGATCGTGAACGAGACGTTGAAGGCCGCGTAGATGAGTACCAAGCCCAGCTTGGTGTTGATGAGCGACAGCTCGCGGTACATGAGGAAGACCGGGATCACGACCACGACGGGCGGCATGAAGCGGGTGGACAGGATGAAGAAGAGCTGGTCCTTCTTGGCGCGTATGTCGAAGCGCGAGTAGGCCCATGCCGCCGGCACCCCGAACAGGGTGGCCAGCGCGGTCGAGCCCCCGGCCACCACGACGGAGTTGAGGAACGCGACGGACAGGTCCGATCGACCACCTCCGCGGGCGACGAACACGTCCTTGTAGTGGCTGAGCGTCATCTTGAAGCCGAAGAACTTCGCCGGGACGGCGTAGACGTCCCTGTTCTCCTTGATCGACGTCTCGAGCATCCACAGCACCGGGAAGAGCATGGCCACAGCCAGCACGCCGAGCAGCACGACCTCGATCACGGCGCGACCCTTCGGGCCACGGCGGCGCTCGGGCGGCGAGTTGTCCGGGACAGGACCTGAGGGCACGGCCTCGTCGATGGAGATGGCCATCAGCCCTCCTTGAGCTTGTTCAGGTAGCGCAGGTACAGCTGGGCGAGGACGATGACGACCAGGACCATGAGGATCCCGTACGCCGAGGCGATCCCGGTGTTGAAGCCGAGGAACGCGACCTTGTAGACGTGGAACGACAACGTCTCGGTGGACACCCCTGGACCTCCGCTGGTGAGGATGTAGACGAGGTCGAACAGGCGGAAGGCCTCGATCGCCCGGAACATCACGGCAATCAGCAGGAGCGGCCACACCATGGGCAGAGTGATGTGGCGGAAGCGGAACCACTCGGACGCCCGGTCGATGGACGCGGCCTCGTAGAGGTACTTGGGGACCGCGGTGAGGCCGGCCAAGGCGATCAGCATGATGAACGGCGTCCACTGCCAGGTGTCGACCACGATCAGCGAGAACAACGCTGTTCGCTGCCGGGTGAGCCACTCCACCTGCCCGAACCCGAGCGAACCGAGCATGCTGTTGATCACGCCGAACTGGGCGTCGAGCATGAAGCGCCAGAACAGCCCCACCACGATCGGTGACAGCATCATGGGCACCAGGAACAAGGTCGTGAGCAGTCCGCGCCCGTGCGTACGCCGCGAGATCAGGTAGGCGATGGCGAAGCCGAGCACGGTCTGCAGGGTGACGGCCCCCACGACGTACAGGAACGTCGTCAAGGCTCTCTGGTGGACCTGCGCCGAGGTCAGGATGTCGGTGTAGTTCCTGAACCCGACGAAACGAGCGGGCGCGTCCCGCGTGGCCGAGTAGTCGGTGAACGACAGGTACAGCGCCCACAGCAACGGGAAGACCGACATCGCGAGCAGCAGCAGCATCGCCGGGGAGATGAAGGCCACGGCGAGCCCGCGGTCGCTCAGGCGGGTGGACCGCCCCGGTGCAGGCGGCGTCGCTGACGTCTCCTGCACCGGGTGCTCGGTCGTCGTACTCATGGGTTCAGCCTCACAACCCGCCGCCACTGGAGTCCAGCACTGCCTGCTGCTGGCTGGCGATCTCGTCGAGCGCGTCCTTGGGATCCTTGGCGCCGTTGAGCGCCGCGTTCACGTTGGTGTTCTCGATGTCGATCAGGCGTGCGTACTCGGGCACGTTCCACATGTCCCGCAACCGGGAGACCGAGTCGGTGTAGACCTGGTTGTACGGCGCACCGTCCAGGAACTCGGGTGACTCCAGGGCGTCGGTCCGCGACGGCACGCCGCCGGCTGCGGCCCACTTCTTCTGGATGTCGGCCTGCTCGAACCACTTCATGAAGTTCAGGGCCTCGGCCTGGTGCTCCTTGTCGGCGTACGCCGAGATGTGCATGCCCATGCCACCCAGGGGCACCAGGTCCGTCTTCTCGGTCGGCAGGGTTGCGAAGCCGAGCTTGTCGAGGATCTCGGCACGCGTCTTCCCGAGGGTCGACTGGGCAGGATCGAGGAGCCCGCCGCTCGCGGCGATCCACTGGAATGCGATGCACGCCTTGCCCTGGGCAACCGCCGCGTTCACCTCGTCGATGAACCAGTTGCCCGAGCCCTTGGCGGTCAGCGGCTTCATCTTGTTGACCAGGACGTCCATCGCCTGCTGGCCGGCTGCGTCGTTCACGACGCCCTCGATCTGCTTCTTCCCGGCGTCCCAGAGGTTGCCGCCGTAGACGCCGTTGACCGTGTTGTAGGTGACGGCCGCTGCGTCGGAGCCGTTGGACTGGTGGAAGGCCAGCCCGCTGACGCCCGGGTTCTCGTTCTGGCACTTCTGGGCGGCCGCGATCATGTCGTCCCAGGTCTTGGGTGGCTTGTCGCCGATCAGGTCCTTGCGGTAGATCATCGTCCACGTGTCGCCGAGCAGCGGCAGGCCGTAGAGGCTGGCGTTCTCGTCGCGCTGTCCCGTCTCGGCCTGGGGATACTGGCCGTAGGCCGCCAGGAGGTACGGGTTGTAGGCGTTGACGTCGATGTTCTTGTTGACGAAGTCGGTGATGTCGAGGATGTTGCCGTTGGTCACCGCCTCGCCGATGTGCTGCGAGTCCAGGATCGCGATGTCGAAGTCGGTCTTCCGCGCAGCGAACTGCGTGAACATCGCGTCGTGCCAGTTCGCGTTGGGCACCGTGTTGACCTTGATGGTCACGTTCGGCCGCTCCTTGGTGTACTCCTTGTTCGCGAAGTCCTCCAGCGCCTGGGCGGGGGGCCACTCGAACCAGATGAAGCTGAGGGTCAGCGGGTCGTCGGTCAGCGCGGGGACGGTCGCCGGCGCCTTGGGGCCTGCCGCTTCCCCGCCCCCTCCTCCGCTGCTGTCGCCGCCGCTCCCGCAGGCCGCCATGGCCGTGGCCAGCACGACCGCTGCTGCTGCCAGCCGCACCCGCCGGCCGGGGAGGGACCCTCGTCCCGCTCGCTTTGCGTACCGCATCTGTTCTCCTGCTTCCTGGGTCGAGGTGGTGCTACTGGCTTGTCCCGAGGGTGTTGCGGTGTCTTCGTTCTCGGTGATCCTGACGTTGTTCCTGACGGTGTTGCCGTGGTGCTTGCTCTGCTGTTTGCTGAGGCCGGACGTCGCGACTCGCGTCACCAGGACGTCGCGACGTACTGCGTCTCCATGAACTCGAGGAGTCCTTCGGTACTCCCCTCGCGGCCGATGCCGCTCTGCTTGGTGCCGCCGAAGGGGGCGGCAGGGTCGGACACCAACCCGCGGTTCAGCCCGACCATGCCGCTCTCGATGCGTTCGGCGAGCCGCAGGCCGCGGGCGAGGTCGCCGGTGTACAGGTAGCTGACGAGGCCGAACTCCGTGCGGTTCACCATGGCCAGCACCTCCTCCTCCTGCTCGAAGCGGACGACGGGGGCAACGGGACCGAAGACCTCCTCGTGCAGCACCCGCGCGTCCAGCGGCACGTCGACCAGCACGGTCGGAGGGTAGAAGCAGCCCTGCCCGTCGACCGGTTGGCCACCCAGCAGGACCCGAGCGCCCCTGTCGACCGCGTCCCGCACGAGGAGGTCCACCTTGCGGACGGCCTCGTCGTTGATGAGGGGACCGCAATGAGTGCTCTCGTCGTGGCCCGGACCGACCCGCACCGCGGCCATCCGTGACACGAGGCCCTCGACGAACGAGTCGTGGACGGGCGCCTGCACGAAGAACCGGTTCGCCGCTGTGCACGCCTGGCCACCGTTGCGCATCTTGGCGACCATGGCGCCCTCGAGCGCCGCCTCGACGTCGGCGTCGGCCAGGACGACGAAGGGGGCGTTGCCGCCGAGCTCCATCCCGCACTTGAGGACGTTGTCGGCCGCCGTGCGCAGCAGCAGGCGCCCGATCTCCGTCGAGCCGGTGAACGACAACATCCGCGTGCGGCGGTCGGTGAGCAGAGCCTCCACGACGGGACCGGGGTCGGAGGTGGTGACGACGTTGAGAACACCGGCCGGCAGCCCCGCCTCCTGCAAGATCGCCGCCACTGCCAGGGCCGTCAGCGGCGTCTCCGCTGCGGGCTTGAGCACCGCCGTGCAGCCCGCGGCCAGGGCAGGGGCGATCTTGCGGGTGGCCATGGCCGCCGGGAAGTTCCACGGGGTGATGAGCACGCTGACACCGACGGGCTGGTAGGTCACCAGCAGCCGGTTCGCCCCGCTCGGGGACCGGCCCACCTGGCCGCGCAGCCGGACGCCTTCCTCGGCGTACCAGCGGAAGAACTCGGCGGCATAGGCAACCTCCGACCGCGCGTCCGCCAGCGACTTCCCGTTCTCGAGGCAGATGAGGAGGGCCAGCTCCTCGCTCCTGTCGTGCATCAGTCCGAAGGCCCGCATCAGCAGGTCTGCGCGAGCGCGAGGAGCAGTCGCCGCCCACCCAGCGGCCGCAGCGGCCGCTGCGTCCAGGGCCGCCTCGGCGTCGCTGGGATCGGCGTCGGCGACCGAGGCGAGCACCGAGCCGGTCGCCGGGTCGGAGACCTCGAGCCGACGCCCGCTGCCGGCCGGGCGCCAGACACCTGCCACCAGCAGGTCAGTGGGCACCTGGGTCGCGTCGACGACCGGGCGCAGGGCCGCATCCGTGACGGTCACCGGGCAGCCGCCGTCGAGGTCAGGTCCTGCGAGGACGGCTCGGGCCGAGCTTCGCGCAGGGCCGCTCGGTCGCCGGAGTGCGCGGCGCGAACGATCTTCTCCAGCGCGTCGACGTCGAGGGGTCGTGGGTTGTTCGCGACCAGTCTCTCGGCTCCCAACGCCTGTTCGGCGGTCCACCTCAACCGGTCGGACGGCAGCCCGAGGTCCGCGAGGGTCGAGGGAATCCCCACCGACGCCAGCAGGGCGGCGACCCGCTCGATCGCCTGGTCGGCCAGCTCCTCGGACGATGCGTCCGCCTGCGCCCCCATCGCCAGCGCGACGGCCGCCAGCTCGGTGACGCGGGCGGGTCGGTTGAACTCCATCACGTACGGCAGCAGAGCGCCGACCCCGACCCCGTGCGGAGTGTGGGTGACTGCCCCGACCGGGTACTGGATGGCGTGCGCTGCCGCCGTGCCGGCAGAGCCGAGAGCGAAACCGCCGGCCGTGGCCCCGAGCATCATCGCCTCTCGCGCTTCCATGTCGTCCGGGTTCGACCAGGCGCGCTCCAAGCTGCCCGCGATCAAACGGATCCCTGCGAGGGCGAAGGTATCGGTCAGTACGTTCTTGCCCACGAAGACGCGCTCGCTGGCCAGCTCGGCCGTCACCGGACGGCGCACCGCTGTGAAGGCCTCGATCACGTGCGACAGGGCGTCGGCGCCCGCGCTCGCGGTGAGCTCCGGCGGGCACCCCAGCGTGAGCTCCGGGTCGCACACGGCCGTGTGGGGGATGATGTAGGGGCTGGAGATGCCCACCTTGCTGACGCGCTCGGGATCGGTGAGGACGGCCACGGGCGTCACTTCCGAGCCGGTCCCTGCGGTGGTGGGCAGGGCGACGACGGGCACCACGGGACCGGGCACGCGGAGCTCGCCGTAGTAGTCGGACGCCTGGCCGCCGTGCGCGAGGATCACGGCCACCGCCTTGGCGAGATCGAGACAGCTGCCCCCGCCCATGCCGACCACGACGTCCGGGTCCACTCGGGCCGCGAGCTCGGCGCACTGTGCCACCTGGTGCACCGGCACGTCGGGCAGCACGTCGGTGAACGCCGTCACGTGCACGCCCGCGCCCTCCAGTACGCGCACGAGGTCGGCGAACTCGCGCGTGCTCCCGAAGCGGGTGTCGGTGCAGACCAGCGCTCGGGACCCGAGGGCCGCGGTCACCGTCCCCAGTGCGCGTCGCTGACCGGCTCCGAACAGAACCTGCCGCGGTCCGCGCAGGACACCGAGCATGGTCATGGGAGCTCCGGAAGGTAGACGACGCGGAGGAGACGGCGCTGCGCGGACCCCCTGGGCCAGTTGCACGACCATTTCCTATACGATCTGATGTGGCGAGAGCATGGGGCAGTGGAGCAGCCGCTGTCAACAGGTGGGCGGCAACTCGAAGAAGGGAACCCCCGAATTGGACGGCGAAGCGACGCGCGAGCGGGATGACGGACGAAGGAGGGACGTGGACGGGCCCGCGATCGGAAAGGCCAACGGGCGGCTCGCCGACGCGGTCTACGACACGCTCCTCGCCGAGCTCATGTCATTGCGGATCGAGCCGGGCTCCCGGGTCACGATCGACGCCCTGGCGCGAGACCTGGGCGTGTCTCAGACGCCCATCCGAGACGCGTTGAACCGCATGGAGGCCGACGGTCTCGTCGTCCGGGTCCCCCATGCCGGCTACCGGATCCCTCCGCAGATCACACGCGACCGGTTCGAGGACATGCTGGAAGTCCGTCTGCTCCTCGAGCCTGCAGCGGCACGGCGAGCCGCCGAACGCGCCTCTGCGGAGCAGGTCGCCGGGATGCGACGGATGCTGGACGAGATGGCGGATCTGGTGGAGGGTGACAGTCATCTGGCCTATGGAGCTTT
>CAWCNW010000024.1:0-90774 GCA_963796975.1 uncultured Actinomycetota bacterium | reverse complement strand
CCCAGCCGGTCCACAGGTCCGAGTCGACCATGCGGTCGACGTACTGACGGGCCTTGTCGTCGTCGGCGATGCCGCTCCACAGGGCGTGACCCGGATTCGTGGTCAACGCGTCGATCGGTGCACCGTCTCGGTCCAGCCCCAGGACGAACCAGCCTCGCCGGTCCCAGAACACCTCGTTGAAGCGGGCCTTGAGCCTGTCCGCCCGTCGATGGAGCTCGTCGGCGTCCCTGCCGACGTCGACCACCTCGGAGAGCATCGCTGCGCCCCGCAGTGCGGCGTACGCATACCCCTGCACCTCCACCAGCGCGAGCGGTGCCGTGGGCAGCCGCCCGTCGGCGAAGGTGATCCCGTCCCATGAGTCCTTCCACCCCTGGTTGGCCAGACCTCGTGGGTCCCGGCGCTGGTAGTCGATGAAACCGTCACCGTTCGAGTCGCCGGGCCCCACCATCCAGTCCAGCGCTCGGGCCACCGGGCCCGCCAGTCGGCGTAGTCCCTCGTCGTCGATGGCCCGCCATCGCCACGCCTCCGCGGTGAGCGCGACGAAGAGTGGTGTCGCGTCGACCGTGCCGTAGTAGCGGCTCCTGGAGGAGAACGGGCCCGCGCCACCGTGCCGGCGCAGCTCGTGGATGATCCGACCGGGTTGCTCCTCGGACGCCGCGTCGTCCCGGGTGCCTTGGAGGTCCGCGAGCGCCTGGAGCACCCCGGCCGCCAGCGAGCCGTCGAAGGGCAGCGTCATCCAGGCGGTCAGCAACGAGTCACGTCCGAACAGCGTCATGAACCACGGGGCCCCGGCGGCGACGACGGCGCGCTCAGGATGTGCCTGGTCCACGATCCGCAGAGCCGCCAGATCGGCGACCGCCTGCTCGAGAGCCGGTGGAATGCGGGCATCGAGCGATACGGCGCCGGGCACCGCAGCTCGCCAGCCCGAGAGCTCGCGGATGTGCACGGCCCCCGCAGGCTCGAACATCGGCTCCAGGGCGGCCGGTACGCCGTCCGAGACCGGCTGCACCGCCACTCTCACGTGTGCCTCCGCCCTGCCTCCCACGGCCAGCCGCCATCGCGCACTGCCGGCAGGGATGTCGATCTCATCCGGCGCGGGGTCCAGGAACACCACGGTCGAGTCGGCCTGGTCGTGCGGGGAGCGGAGCGTCCACGTTCCGGCATCGGCTCCGGGTTGGGCCGCGACATCGTCCGCGCGGACACCGGCCTTGACGTCGAAGACGTGGGCGAAGTCGGCCCCCAGCTCCAGATCCACGTCGACCGATATCGACTCGTCATGAGCGTTCCTGAGCGTGAGCTCCTCGACGAGGCTGCCGGCGAGCCTGCGCCGCCGGACGAGAAGGACCTCGGCCTTCTGATCACCGCCCTCGCTCTGTCCGTCGGAAGGGCCGGCGATCACCAGCCGAGACACGACGACTGCGGACACCGGCGTGGGCGCTCGGCTGGCGAGCAGCTCCACCGCTCCCCCGGATGCCGCCCATCGGAGGCGGCTCAGGTGTCGGATGTCGTCGTAGATCAGGCCGTGGCTGGCCTGATCCATGTCCCCGTTCTCACCGCTGATGGCGAACGCACGGCCATCGACGACGACGAGGTCGTGGCGCCCTCCGGCGGGGACACCTTCTGCAGACATGTGCAGCTCGGACATCCCCTCACGTTGCCACGGTCCGATCAGTCATGCGAGGTCGACCCCAGGAGTCCGTCTGCGCATTTGTGGGTACAAGCCCCTTGGGAGCCAGCAGTGAAGAGGAGGGGGTAGGTGCGATGAGCAGGCTGTTTGCCGTGCCGTGTCCGGAGTGTGGGGGGTGGCTGGCGACCGAGGTCACCGGTGACCTGCGGTGCCCGGGCTGCCTCCGGGCGTACCACGTGAGCCTGGGTGTCCTGGTCCCGATCGAGGCCCAGGGAGCGCCCCCCGGCCCCACGGTCGCCCGCCGGGGAGCATCGAGTGCCCCAGCCTGACCAAGAACGTCACCATGCCCGGCCGGCCGCACGTCGATCGAGCACTTGTCATCGGTCGGGGATGTCACACCCACTTGCTCAGGTGCTCGGGCTTCGTCAACACCTCGAAGACGAGAGCGATCGGAGCGTCGAGCTCTCGGGGCATGGAAGCCGTCGGAGCTGTCCGATGTCTGAGAGCGTGCCCCCCGGGCCCGCTCGCCTAGCCCTGCTCCAGCAACCACGATCCATTCGCCCGCCTCGAGTACGGGTCTGACGCTTCCCTGCCAGCGGGAGGCGACGCCGCGCCACTCCAGCAGGAGTCCGGGGAGCTAGCCCTGCCGATCTGTCACCCACCAGTGGTTGACGCCGGCCTCCGAGCGCAAGGCCGGACCGCCAGGAGAGCACAACGACTATGACCGCGTCTCCATCCGAGCGGAGAAAATGAGCGGCGCCCTGCCGGGGCCCACTCGGCAGGGCTCCGCCGAGGGTACGCAAGCCGCATACGGCAGCGCCTCGAACGCTTCGTGAGGTGCAGGGCGCTGAGCCTCAGACCATGGTGGCCCACGTCCTCGATCCGAGGCCTCGCCCGGAAATGAGGAGGCCTCCGCAGGGACTTGTACTTCCCGAGAGGTGTATTTCCCGCGGGACCCAGCCCTACGAAAACTCGGAGACTTCCCAAGGAATGCACCCCGCCTCGGGGAAGACGGGGTGCACCTTTCTCCTCGCGCCAGCAGCCGAGCCATGGCACGAGACAGGCCGCTGGGCGCTGGATCCCGTTCCGTCCGGACCGGAACCGTGACGACAACGGTAATCCCGTGTGCGGCCGTTGGGCACACCCACAGCGGTGGGATTCTGTGACGCGTCCGGCCGCCTCAACCTCCCCCTTCGGTGAGCGGCCGGACGGCCGTCCACAGGACATGAGGTCAGCTGAACAGCGGCATGTGCGGGCGAGGGCTGTGAACCCGCTCGCAACTCATGATGTGGCCTTGATCGCCATAACTGGGGATGCGTTGCGTGGGTCGGCTGGGGGCAAGGTAAAGACCTGCCTTTCAGCGTCAGGAGGACACATGCCCAACCCACGCTCGCTCGCATCCGCCGCTACGACGGTCGCCGTTCTCGCGGCTCTGGGGGCCGCGGCCCCGGCTGGGGCCGCGGCCCCCACGACCACGACCCTCGCCCGGCACCTGCTCAGCCCGCTGACCTTGGCCGTCGACGGCAACGAGGTCTATGTGACGCAGAACTTCGGTGGGGTCCTCAGCAAGCTCCGCGCGGGCAAGCCTCCGAAGGCCCTTTATCACTCCAAGAACGAGGTGGGTGGTGTCTCGGCGCACGCGGGCAGAATCGTGTTCACCGAGACCGCATCGGATGACCAGGGCCCGACCGACTCGTGGCTGAAGCTGCTGCGCCCGTCGGGTAAGGCGAAGACGCTGGCCCACATTCGGGCCTACGAGAACGCGCACAACCCCGACGGCACGACCACGTACGGCGTCCGTGGAATCCCCGCCGACTGCGCGGCTCAGTGGCCGACCGCGCAGTTGGGCCCAGCGGTGTACACGGGCCTGAAGGACTCCCACCCCTACGCCACCTTCCAGACCAAGAAGAAGGTGTACGTGGCTGACGCAGGCATGAATGCGGTCCTGTCCGTGTCCTGGTCCGGCCACATCCGGACCGTCGCGGTCACGCCCGCGGCGCCGCTGAAGATCACCCAGGCACTGGCCACCGGTGCCGGCGTGCCCGCCTGCGCCGTGGGTCTGACGTACTACAGCGAGTCGGTTCCGACCGACGTCGAAGCGGGTCCGAAAGGTAAGCTCTTCGTGACCACCGAGGGCGGTGGACTCGGAGAACAGGTCCCGCTCGGCGCCGTCTACCGGATCGATCCGGGCAGCGGCAAGACCAAGCTGGTTGCCGGTTCCTTGTTCGGACCGACCGGTCTGGCGGTGACCAGCAAGGGTGACATCTACGTCGCCCAGCTGTTCGCGAACGAGGTCTCGAGGATCAGGCACGGTTCGAGCAAGGCGCACGTGTTCGTCAAGGTCGGCCAGCCCGGTGCCGTCGAGCTGGCAGGCGGCGCGGTCTACGCGACGACCCACGTGCTCCCTCCCGACAAGGGTGCCCCCAACGGACGCGTGGTCCGCTACCGCCCCTGACCCGCCCCACTCTCGGTCGCGGGAACGTACCGGTTGGATCCCGGGCTTCCGCTCAACGCCTCGCCCCGACATGTCGGGTGGTATTTGGATGGAGACGCCCCGCCGGCTCGCACGAGCACGCGTGCCGGCGGCGCGATTCACTCCGCCACGCGCCCATAACCGGGTATCCCGCGCCTGGTCGGGCACAGAGAGCCGACCCGCTGCGGGATGGTGATGTCCGTTGCCCTGCGGTCCTCGTCGTAGTGACGGTACGAACCTTGGGAGATGCTCGGCTTCCCGCTGCCTAGGGGGAGCCCCGGCGATGTGGCGGACATCGCTCGCATCGTCGGCACTTCTCTGCGAATCTCCGCGGATCAAAGCGCGCCATCGAAGGAGCCGGCGTCACCCTGACCTACATGACAGCCATCGTCCTGGTCATCGCCACCTAGATGAACCTACGCGGCATCAAGCTCGCCGCAGCCTGGTGACGAACCTCGGGTCGTAGAGGGTTCCGGCACGCGGTCCGCTCAACCATCACCACCCCGGCACACCAATCGAGCCCACTTCGTCACCTGTGGCGCCGGACCTCCTTGGCGACGACCACGATGTAGCGCGTGTAGTGGAACCGCCCGCTTGGGCTGACGACCTTCGCAGTGCAACTGATGAGGACCAGACGGTGCCGGCCCGTCGTGTCGAAGTAGCGGTGCGGGAGCGGGCGCCGGCGGTCGAAGGTTGCCTTCCGGACGATCGTGAACCGGTGCCGCGTCCCGGCCTGGGTCACGGTGACTTGCTGGCCGGCGTGGGCCCGGCTGAGGTGGAACAGGGCCCCGGGGTGGTCGTGGCGATCCGACACATGTCCCGCGATGACGGCGGTGCCGATCTGGTCGCCGAGGCCTGCCGACTTCCGCAGCCATCCCACTTCGCTGACGTCGCCGGGCAGTGTCATCTGTCTACCGATGATGCCCTCGCGGCGCACCTCAGCGTGCACGCGCATGGCCGGAATCTGGATGCTGATGGTTGAAGGCCGGCGAGCGAGGGAGTCTCGCGAATCGATGGTGCCGGAAAATCCACTGTTGATGATCGGGGCGACGAAGGGCGGCTTTGCCACCTCGGTGGTCTCGACGACCTGGCCGCACGGATGAGTCGCCGACCGGTTAGCGGAATCGGCGAGAAGTGTGACCCGCCACGTGTAAACGCCTGGCGTGGTGATCCGGACGCTGGGTGTCCGGTTCCACCCGTTGTTCACATGCAGAGTCTTCGTCCTGACCCGGAATCCCGCAGCGCAGGTCACGGCAGCCCGGGATGTGAAGGGCCCGTACAGGTGCGCGACGGCGGTGGCACCGTGGCCGCCCACCAGTCCCCTGACATGGATCCGGTCGTGGAACGGCTGCCCCGGTGTCACGCGACCGTGCGACGTAACGGTGCGAACGACGGGTGGGGGCTGAGTCGGGGGCGAGGGTGTCGGGGGGTGCGGTTGGGGGCGTTGGCGCGAGTGTGTCGGTGACTGTGAAGGTGATGGGTCTGATTGCCGTTGACCGTGATGAGCTGGGTGGGACCAGGATCGAAGCTGACTGCGGCAGATTGATCGGCGTCTGCGCTCGGCGATGGTGATCGTCGTGCCGATCGGAATGTCCTGTCGCGCAGCGGCGACCGGACCGGTCTGCCCGGCGCTGACCGTGATCGGCGTCTGGGTGATGGAGCGCAGTACGTCATCCCCGCGGAAGTTCGTTGCGGAAGTGACGTCGAAGGTGAACGTCTGGCCGGGGACTGGTTCGCCGCCCGTCGGGTCGATCAGCTTCTCGATGGCGAACGTACCGGTGGCGTGTGAACCCGGCGTCGATGGTGTGGTCGTTGTGACCGGGTGGCCCGACATCGACCAGAGCGCGGCCATCGGCCGGATTGGGGTTCGAGTCGTTGTTGACCACCGGCGAGGTCTGGGTGGTGAAGTCCAGGTCGGCCCAGGTCAGCCCCGCGAATCCCGGGTTCTCGGCATGGGGACCGGTCAGGCTGACCGCGCCGCTGCCTCTGCCGAAGACGACGACGTAGCTGTACCGTTGGGGTGAAGCCTGTCGATGTCGCTGCTGCGGAAGTAGTATTCGCCGGCTGCGTCGGTGACCGTCGCGGCGAGGGCAGCGCCGGTCGGGCTGCCGTTGGCTCCGGCGGCGAACAGCTGCACCGGCGCGCCCTGGATGTTGGGTTCGTCGGCGTCCTGGCGGCCGTTGAAGTCGGCGTCGAGCCAGACCCGGTTGCCGATCTCCACCGGCGGCTGGCGGGTCAGCAGCGCAACCGCCCCGATGCCGCCGCCCTTCTGGAAGAACGCGCCTCCTCTGAGGTGCACCTGGCGGCCCACGCCCCCTCCGGGGTCTGCCGTTTGGTTGTACCCGCGCAGCTTCTCCACCGTCACCCAGCGCGAACCATTGGAGTCCGGTGACCCGAATGGCGTTCAGCGGGTCCATCGCGGTGGACGCCGCCTCCGGGATGCCCGGGTAGGTGACCACGCCGCCCTCGGTGTTCTCGAAGTGGTTCGGTCCCTGGGCGTTGGCGCCTTGCGGAGTCTTGGAAGAACTCCCCACCGCCCGGACCTTGGTTGTTGCCGGCCCCGACGCCGGCGTCCCCGCCGACGGAACCGTTGGACTCGAGCACGAAGTCGACCGCCGGCCCCGTCCGGCGGGGCGGCGATCAGCATCTCGGCGCTGGAAACCGTCTCGTAGAACTTGTCATCAGTCGGGTCGATGCCCAGCTGCCGGTTGCCGCCCTGGACGCTGGTCCGGTCGACGAACCCGAGGATCATCCGCCCGCTGGCGTCGAAGGCCAGGCTGCCGAGGATCGCCTGCGGGTACATCTGGGTCGGGCTGTAGCCCTGGAAGCCGACGGTGCCCGCATTCGCCCCGGTCCACGTCCACTGGTCGGTCCAGGTGTTCCACCGTCGGGTCTGCGGCGGGCAGTTGTTGCCGCAGGTCCCCCAGCCGGTGATGTTGTTGCCCTTGGGATAACCGAGCGGGCCGTTGAGGTCGGTGCGCCAATTTCTGGTGCCCCGCTGAGCCGACGCCACCGTCTTGGAGGCCACGAAGAACCGCAGACCTCGTCGACCTGCGTCGGCGGCAGGCACGCCGGGGCCGAGTCCTTCGCCGGTGTCGGACGTAGCCGACGTAGACCCGGTCGCGGTGCACGGCCACGGCCCACGGGCGCTGGTTGGCGCCCAGGTCCGAGGGAGTTGCAGGTGGCGCTGGTCGGCGGTGCAACGGTCAGGGCGACGGAGCACAGGGTCTTCTGGAACAGGTTCACGAAGAACAGGTGGGAACCGTTTTCGGAGATCGCGATCCCACCGATCCCCACCTTGCCGGCCTGCTCGTAGGCGTCGGGATCCCGAGTCGGCTTAGCCGGCGCGCCGAGGCCACGTTGCGCACTTGTCGGGACCTTGCCGACATCGATCGGATTGCCACTCTTGGTCGGTGAGAGTGCGGACGTCCAGAAAGTTCTCGACGGTGCCAGTCGCCGGATTGTTGAGCTGCCCGTTCGCGTCGAGGACCTTGGGTGATCCGGTAGATGCCGCCCAGGCCGAGCGGGCCGAGATCCGAGATCCGCTTGTAGGTCGCCGACACGTAGGCGGCGTTCTGCGCCCGGTCGAACGCGGTCCCCCAGACCGAGCCGATCTGACCGTAGGTCGCCAGGTTCACCCGGCCCGGGAAGTTCCCGTTGGCGGGGTCGTTCGGCGGAACGACCCAGGGGTTGGCCACGACGGTGGGAAGTGTGCCCGCCGCGTCGGTGCGCAGTCCGGCGTACTGGATCGCGGTCAGGATCGGCGCATTGTGGGCGGCGAAGTCCTCGGGCTCCAGCACACCGAAGTCCACGTTCGCATCGCCGGCCGCGGCGAACTGCACGCTGGTGCCGTTGTCGGCACCGTGGAACGACGACTGGTAGTCCCCGGAAACTGCGTGGGCGTCGCCGGGCCGCTGGGCGTCGTCGAACTCGATCCGCAACGGCGTGCCGTCGGCGACCGAGGAAGTGTCGATGCGGTAGGTGCCATTGGCGACTGTGGTAGCCTCGGCCGACGACGACGTTGTGGGCGTCGTAGGCGACGACGTGTACACCGGCCATCGGCAGGTCGGTCTGGACGCCCTGAGCTGCGTTGCCCTGGGTCGCGTGTCCCGTCGCCGTCGAAGTCGCGGAAGACGTGTCCGCCGACAGTCCCCGGCGCCGCGTGCGCGGGCTGCGGTCGGACCACCACCGTGCCGAGCGAACCGACGAGCAGGCATAGCGCCAGCAGGACTGTGCGCCCGCGGCGGCGAAGTGGCCAACTCACGCTCATGGCGACCCACTCCCGACAGGAGCTCAGGGTGATACGGCACACCCCGGTGGGTGCACCACGAGAGAGTCTCGCTCAAGGCGTCACGATTTGGCAATGAGGCACGTCCGTCGTGGACCACTGGCCAGCGCGCCCTTGCCGGCACCGGCGACGAGGATCGGCCAACCGAGCCACGTGATCGCCACCGTCCCGGACGGCCCCGAGCTGGCCACCACGCGTTCGTGGCCGAGACGCTGAAGCCGCCGCTGGAGAGGCTTCGGGTCACACCCGGGTCGACGCGGCGACCTCACCTCGGTCAAGGACCTCCTCGACACCCGCCTCCGCGCCCTCACCGACGGCTGGAACGACGGCTCCCACCCCATCATCTGGACCAAGACCACCGAAGACATCTGCAAGAGGCCGACCGTTCACCACGTCAAAACCGCGCCCCTAGACTCCCCGTCATGGTTCTCAGGCAGGCGGTGCTCGTGATCACGGCGTCCGCCGTCGCAGTGCTCGCGAGCGCCTGCTCGACACCAGCCGCACCGCCGACCAAGAACGCCGTGGTCAAGGTCCCGGGCGATGCTACGACCCTGCAGGCCGCTGCCGACCGAGTCGCGTCCGGGGGACTCATCCTGGTCGGTCCCGGCACCTACGAGGAGAGCGTGACGCTGTCGACGCCCGACGTCACCTTGCGGGGCGTGGATCGCAACAAGACGATCATCGACGGAGGTGGGATCCGCCCGTTCGGGGTCGTCGTCACCGCGGACGGGGTTCGGGTGCAGAATCTGACCGTCAGCGACAACACTTTCTACGGCGTACTCGTCACCGGCTTGCACGATGCGAACGGTGTGCACGCCAACAGCGGCGATGACGACGAGTCTTTCGACCCCGCGAAGTTCCCACCGCTGCAACGCTTCGCGATCGAGTACGTGACCGCGCACAACAATGGTCTCTACGGCCTGTATGCCTTCGACGCCCAACACGGCTTGATCGCGAACTCCTACGCGTCCGGGTCGGCCGACAGCGGTCTGTACGTCGGGCAGTGCCCCAGCTGCGACATCTTGGTGCGGGACAACGTCGCGGAACGCAACGCCGTCGGCTTCGAAAATGCCAACGCCTCCGAGCTTGTCATCGCCGGCAACCGGTTCAGCGGCAACCGGGTCGGGCTCACCCTGTTGTCGGACTTCCAGGAAGCGTTCCTGCCCGAACGCGGGAACTCGGTTGTCGGCAACGTCCTCAGTGGCAACTCCGAACCCGACTCGCCCACTCAGGCCGACGGGGCTTTCGGGCTGGGGCTAGGGATCGCAGGAGGGGTCGACAATCTCATTGCCCGGAACCGGATCGAAGCGAACCCGCGGGCCGGTGTTCTGCTGGCCAACACCCGGGACCTTCCAGCTCAGCGGAACCGTTTCGAGGGCAACACCTTCGGCCACAACGGGGTGGACGTGGCGAACATATCGGCAAGCCGAGCCCCGGCAACCGACACCTGCCTAGCCGACGAGGTCTCGACGCTCCCGGCTCAGCTCGGGAGCGAATTGCGTGGGGGCTGTGCTCAAGGTCGCAACGGCGTGCGGCTCGCGGCCGTCACCGTCGATGAGCTGCCCGCGTCACCACCGCCGGCCGGCGTCAGCTTTCTCAAGGTGGCCCCACCCATCGACCAACCCGGACTTCCATCCACCGCCACGGCGACACCCCCCCTGCCGGCTCGCATGACGATGCCCGACATCAACGCCATTGGTCGACCCTCCGCAGGGCTCCTCGCCGATCTGACCGGCCACCAGTGAGAAGACGGCGCACGAGCCATCGCACCTGGGTCGCCGTTACGGTGCTGGCGCTGCTGATGACGGGTTGTTCAGGCGCTCAGGAGGCGACCCCTCCCGCGGGCCCCCGAGTTGTCACCACTCAGGAGGCGCAACTCCTCGCCACCACCAGGTTCCGGAACTTCGACGCTGGGAGCCGGTCAGTCACCGCCACCATCCCGGTCCGAGGGCAGCAGGTTCACGTTGACGGGGTCATCGACTACGCCACCCACACCGGATATGCGACCGCCAGCGGGCCCGACTTCCCACTACAGCTTCTGCGCTGGAACCTGGGCGTCATCGCCGTACACGCTGCCGTCGCCGGGCAGACCTCCGCACCGACCCTTCCGATGCCGAAGGACGGGTGGCAGACCAGGAATCTCGACCCCACCCGGTCCTCGCTGGACACAGTTCTCCTCGTCATCGCGGATCTCGGCCTCGACCGCCCCGAGAACCCACTGCTCCTCCAACAGGATGGTGCGCTCTGGCTGGGCGAGCAGGACCTCGCCGGGCGGCGACTCACCGTCTTCGCCGCTCCACCGTCCGACAAGCCGAGCTCGAGATCGGACTCGGTCGACCCGAACGCGTCCGGCCTCCGGTTGTGGCTCGACCCCACCGGCCTGATGTACCGGGCGCAGGTTCGAGTCGAAACCGGGTGGGTCGACGTCGGCCTCGGCGACGCCGCCGGAAGCCGCCTTCCAGCACTGCCCCGGCCGTCCCGATCGGGCGGCTCGTGAACCACGCGGGGGGCAACCCCCCCAATCGAGACTGAGCCTTGGGTCGCTCTGAGGACTTGATCGTTCGGATCCTTCGGCGGTGAGGTTGACGAGGGTCGCCAGGATGTCGCTGAGGTCGGGCGGCTCGGTGCGCGCATAGCCGTCGAAAGAGGCTGTTCCAGAGCTCGGCGCTGTTCGGCGGTGAGGCGGTCGAGTGCCTTCCGGACCTGGTTGCGCCCGTCGAGCCAGCCGGGTACTGGACACGAGTTCGATCAGGGGCCCCTCGCGTTCACCGTTCGTGGGCCCGGTGATGCCTTCGGGGCGTCGCCACCCATGGCTCTGGTCATGTCGTCATTCCCTGAGGAGACCCTGCGAGGGCTGCGTGTTCAACGCGCTACCTGGGTCCAGGGCAGCACCATGAGGTGGCTGGAGACACCAAGGTAGGCCCTGGGTCCCGGCCAGCAAGCCACGTCTGGGGGGTGAGCTCGGCTGCATCAACCACTTGCCTGGACAGGAGTTGCTGCCAGTGGGACCCTCTGATCAGAGCGTCGTCGCCATCGCGACGAACCAGGTTGCGAAGCCACCCCCAGACCCGGATTCCTTCGCTTGAGTCAAGCAAGGAACGGAGTCACACCATGCTGTGGACCATTCTCGTCGTCGTTGTCATCGGCGCTCTGGCGCTCTTCATCTTCCGGCGCACCCGGCGCTCGTAGCGTCACCCCACCGCAGGGCTCAGGGCATCACGTGCCCCGCGGTACGTGTCCCGCGGCGCGGCCGGTGCCACGTCCCGCCCAGCCGCGGGGGCACGCCTCGGTCCGTGCGCCCGGCCACTGCTGTCCATCCCCGAGGCAGAAGGTCTCACGACCCAGTGGCCGGGCACACACCGGTGGGCAGTGATCACCCAAGCAGTGCGCCCCGTCAGCATCCCCCTGCCGGCGGGGCGCACTTCACTCCCGCTGGAGATTCCGGGACTCCAGCGGGCGTTGTGCCGTTGCACACGGGCCCCTTCTGGAGGGCGCGGTTCTGATCCCGTCTGGCTAGCGTGCCGAGGGCCGTGGGTGACTGGGTTCGGCGAGCGCGGCCTTCGCTACGTCGACGAGGCGCTTCTGACTGGACCTGGCTTGGTGACGGAGGACCTCGAACGCCTCGTCGGGGCTGATGCCCGCACGTTCGGACACCGCTCCTTTGGCTTGCTCGATGATGACGCGGCTGTTCAGGGCGCCCTGCAACTGCTCGGTGAGGGCCTCGGCGTGGCTGACGCTGCGCTCTTGGAGGATGGCGATCGTGGCGACGTCCGCGAGCGCTTGGACGACGCGCACCTCGGAGGGGTCGAAGAGCGTGTCTGCTGTTCCGAAAAGGTTGAGTGCGCCGACGGTGGCCTCGCGCAGCCTCATCGGGAAGGCGTGCACGGACTGGTACCCGAGCTCGATCGCTCGCGGGGCGAAGGTCGGCCAGCGGTTCGCGGCGTGGAGCAGGTCGGCGTTCACCACTGGCTGTCCGGTGGAGAAGCACTCCAAGCACGGCCCCTCAGAGTTCTGCAGCTGGAAGAGCTCGAGATTCTCGCCGCTTGGGTTCGAGGCCGCCATGAACTGCAGTCGGCCCCGCTGATCGCTGAGCATCAGCCCGACTGCGGCAGCCCCGCTGATGTCGGCAGCGTGGAGGGTGAGATTGTGCAGGAAGTCGATGACGTCGAAGTCGTCGACCAGCGTGTCTGCGACTTCCACGAAGAGGTCCGACAGTCGTTCTGCGGCGATCATGATCTGCCCCTTCGCTTCGCATCACGTGTTCTCATTGTGCTCCCTCTGGGTCTACCGAGAGCCGGGTACGTCCGGCAAGGATGTCTGCGGCCAGGTGCGCCAGTTCCTGATTCGAGGCGTAGGCGTGGGCGCGAAGAAGAGCGAGGGCCGCTGGGAGGCTGATCCCCAGTTGGACCATCACCATGCCCTGCGCCTGATAGATCTGGTCTCGCGAGTCCACGCCTTCAAAGAGCGGTAGCTCGGCCAGAGGGTGATCCGCGCCAGGGAGGAACCCATCAAGCACGATCTCGGTGGCCAACTCAGTCAACAGAAGGCTGGTGGCGAGCTCGGGACCTGTCAGTGATCGCCGATGCGGGCAGTGCAGGTGGAGGACGCCGAATCGGCTGGCGCCGAAGAGCATCGGGAAGGCGAAGGTGGCACGTGAGCCGCTCGCCAGAGCCGCAGACGCATACCCGGGCCACCGGCCGAAGGTGAGTTCGAGGTCCGCTGTCAGCACCGGACGAGAGGTGAGGAACGCGTCGTTACCTGGGCCTTCGCCATGACTGAACTCCAACTCTTCTACAGAGCGCGCCCAGTCACTCGACGCGGCCGCGATGGTCCCGGTGTGCCGCCCATCCGTCGCACGTGTCATCAGGCTCACCACGGCCCCAGACAGCCGGAGCTCCTCCACGGCCACCCGGCACAGTTGCTCCAACGCGGCGGCGGGGTTGTGAGCTGGTGGCCCCGCTCGGACCAGAGCTCGGAGCCGGGACCGCTGCCTCTCGTCATCCGGTGGGCTACTGGGGCGCGAGTCGTCGGCGATGAGATCCCGCTCCTGTCATCGGACGATTGACTGCCGTCATCACTTGCGAAGACATCCGAGGTCCAGGGCGCCGTACCCGCACAACTCCACGAGCCGCTTCCTCGACCATCGCACCGCTGCCCAGCCGGTGTCCAGGAATCCGCCCTCCGGCAGGCAACCTGCCGACTGTGGCTCGCCACTCGTCACACCTCGCGGGCGACGTCGCGGTGGCTCGAGAAGCGCCACGCGAGGACCCTGCCGCACGCGCGTGAGGCTCCGTGCGTTGACCGGCTGTCAGGCCGGACCGGGCAGCGGGCGCGCGGCGGGTGGCAGGTCGGCGTACGACCCGGCGGCGAACCCACCATCACCCAGCTCGTGCTTCGTCAGCTCGGCGACCTGCTCGGCACACCACCGCGACACCGGTCGGACACCGCTGAGGACCTGCGCGCGGAAGGCCGTCCATGGCACCCACTCCACGGACTCGACCTCAGAAGGGTCGGGGCTGGGCTCGGCGTCGGTGAGGGCGGTGAAGACCGGGCACATCTCGTTCTCTCGTACGCCGTTGGGCATCGTGGCCCGGTAGCGGAAGGCCGGTAGCACCAGCTGCAGGTCGCCCAGGCTCAGACCAAGCTCCTGCTCGGCCCGCCGCAACACGGCCTCGGCGACGTCCTCGCCAGGACCGGGGTGTCCACAGAAGCTGTTGGTCCAGACTCCCGGGAACGTGGCCTTGCCCAGGGCCCGCTGGGTCACCAGCAGCCGACCGGCGGCGTCGAAGACGTAACACGAGAAGGCCAGGTGCAGCGGGGTCTCGGTGTCGTGGACGGTCGACTTCGGCGCCGAGCCGATGGCGTGACCGGTCTCGTCCAGGAGAACAACCTCCTCGACCGGGGCACTCATGCGGGCCTGGCCAGCGAGTTGACGGCCGCGGCGAACACCGACGGGAGCCGCTCGGCCGCCGGCACGAGCATCCGTCGCAGGGGTCGGACCTGCGTGGCAGCCAGCAGCGAGCCGGTCATCAGGCGGTACCGCCGGGTGACGGTCCGCCAGTCGCGCTCGTAGCGGTCGGGGTCGTCCTCGACGAGAGCGGCCACCGCGGCCCGAGCCTGCGCGACGGCCAGCGCCACGCCTTCCCCGGTGAGCGCGTCGACGTAGCCGCCGGCGTCGCCGACCAGCAGCACCCGGCCGGCCACGCGGGTCCGCACCCGTTGCCGGAGCGGCCCGGCGCCCAGCACCTCCCCGACCGGTTCGGCATCCTGCAGCCGGGCTCGCAACGAGTCGAATCTGGCGAGATGGTCGTCGTACGACCCGCGGGCCGAGGTCAGCAGGGCGACGCCGACCAGGTCCGGTGCGACCGGGGTGACATAGGCCTCGACCTCGCGAGCCCAGTGGACCTCGACGTACGACGTCCACGGCGCGAGCCGGTAGTGGCGGCGCAGTCCGTACCGACCGTGCTCGGAGGAGCGCTGCTCCAGACCCAACCGGCGTCGGACCGGCGAGTGGAGTCCGTCGGCGGCGACCACGTAGCGGAAGCGCTCGCCGTCGACCACGACGCCGTCCTGGTGCTGTCTCAGGTCCTTCGCCGAGCGGCCGTCGACGACGACACCGGACCCCTCGACCGCCGCGCGCAGGGCCGCGTGCAGGGTGGTCCGCCGTACGCCGCGGCCCTGCCCGTCACGGAACGGAGCCTCCGCGACCCGCGTTCCCGCGAGGTAGCGGATGCCCTGCAAGGCCTCGCCCACAGGCTCGACGCCGAGCTCGGCGAGGGCGGCGACCGCACCGGGCATCAGCCCCTCCCCGCAGGCCTTGTCGAGGACCCCGGCTCGCTTGTCCCACACCGACACGTCGAGCCCTGACCGGACCGCGTAGAGAGCGGTCGCCAGCCCGGCCGGGCCGCCGCCGATCACCAGCAGGTCCTTCACGGTGCGACCTGCGTGGCATGTCCGGCCGGAGCGTCGCTGAGGTCCGCCAGTGCCCGGTTCTCCACCCGGAGCCGGACGCTGAGAAGCACCGCGTTGCAGACGGTGAACACCACGGCCGTGACCCAGGCCGAGTACACCAGCGGGAGCGCGAAGCCCTCCACGACCACCGCCACGTAGTTGGGGTGCGACAGGAAGCGGTAGGGGCCGCCGGTCACGCGGGGCAGCCCCGGTACGACGATGACCCGGGTGTTCCACTGCCGGCCGAGCGTGAGGATGCACCACCACCGCAGCGCCTGGGCCGCGAGCACCAGGGCCAGCATCGTCAGGCCGAGCCAGGGGATGAACGTCGGTCGGCGCAGCCACACCTCGGCCACGCATCCCACCAGCAGGCCGGTGTGCAGCACGACCATCACCACGTAGTGACGCTGCCCGCTCTCGACGCCGCCGTGCGCGAGGCTCCAGGCCGCGTTGCGCTTCGACACCACGAGCTCGGCGAGGCGCTCGAGGCCGACGGCGAGCACGAGCAGGGTGTACCAGATCATGCGGCCACCTCCGGCGCACGGAGCAGGACGAGCTCGGAGCAGAACCCGGGCCCCATGGCGAGCATCAACCCGTAGGACCCGGGCCGCGGTGGCCGGTCCAAGAGAGTGTCGGCGAACACGTGCAGCACCGACGCCGACGACAGGTTGCCGATCTTGGCCAGGGAGTCCCAGGTCACCTGCAGCGCCTCGCGCGGCACGCCGAGCGCCTCCTGCATGGCCTCGAGCACCTTGGGCCCGCCGGGGTGTGCGACGTACCACTCGATGTCGTCCTGCGTCAGTCCCTGGTCGTGCAGGAACCCGCGGACGTCCTCTCCGACGTAGCGCTCCACGAGCACCGGCACGTTGGCGTCGAGGACGATCTTGAGGCCGGTCGAGCCGACGTCCCACCCCATCGTCCGCTCCGAGTCGGGATAGAGCCGGCTGCGGGTGGCGAGCACGTCCGGCTGGGGTACGCCGAGGGTGCCCTCGTGGGTCCGGGCACGCTCGCTCCCGACCGCGACCACCGCGGCCGCGCCGTCACCGAAGAGGCCGCTGGCCACGAGGTTCGCCATCGAGGTGTCGTCGCGTTGCAGCGTCAGCGTGCACAGCTCGACGCTCATCAGCACGGCGACGCTGCCCGGATGGCCGACGAGGTAGTCGTGCAGCCGTGCGATCCCGGCCGCCCCCGCGACACAGCCCAGCCCGACCAGCGGGAGCCGGATCACATCCGGCCGCATCCCGGTCAACGCCGCGACGCGCGCGTCGAGCGACGGTACGGCGAGCCCGGTCACGGTCGTCGACACGATCAGGTCGACGTCCTGTGGCGTCAGCCCCGCCGCCTTGAGGGCGTCGGTGACGGCACGGGCTCCGAGCTCGACACCGACCTCGATGAAGGCGTCGTTGGCCTCGGTGAAGCCGGACAGCTCGCCGTAACGGTGCTGGGGCAGCGCCAGGTGTCGCCACTCCACCCCGGCGTTGCCGTGGATCCGTGCCACCACCGCCTCGTCGACCGCGCCGCGGAGCAGGTCGTGGGTGAAGGCGTGTGTCAGCTCCGCCTGCGGGTAGCGGTGCTCGGGCAGAACGCCGTGGACGCTCAGGACGCGCATGGGGCTGTCTCCTCGTCGGGTGGGGACGTGCGGGTGATGCGGCGGGTGGCCGAGGCGACCAGGTGGCGAGCCAGCCCGGCAGCGACGACCGGCGTGATCCGGCCTCGGGCCAGTCCGAGCTCGACCAGGTCGTCGAAGGCGGCCTGGTCGGCGACGGCCGCACGAAGGCCGGCGTCGACGACCGCGCCGTGCCGGCACAGTCTTCCCGCGAGCCGGACGTGTCGCAGATGGATGTCGAGCAGGGGCCGGACAGCTGCGGCGTGACGGGCGCCGGCCGAGGCCGGGTCACCGGCAGCCAACGCCTCCGCCGCGGCGCGGCCCGCGGCGAGACCTGTGGCCACGGCGTAGTAGATGCCCTCGCCCGTCATCGGGTTCACCAGACCGGCGGCATCCCCGGCGAGCAGCACCGGACCCGGCGGCGGCCGCCAGCGTCCGGAGGACAACGGGAGCTGGTGGCCCTTCCAGTCGGTGCCGCCCGCTGTCGCCCCCGGGAGCAGTACGTCGAGCCGTTCGAGCAGGTGCGCCTTGGTCAGCGCCACCGAGCCTCGGCCCGGCAGCACGCCGTACCCGACGTTGCTCAGGCCGTCGCCGCGGTCGAAGGACCAGGCGTACGCCGGCTGGCGCGCCGTGTCGAACACGATCACCTGAGCGCCGGCGCGTGCTGGTGGGGTCGGGGCGTAGCCCCGCAGCGCGACCGCCATCGGCCCCGGTGACACGCCGAGCGAGCGCCTGACCACGGAGTGCGCCCCGTCCGCGCCCACGACGACGCGGGCCTCGTGGTGGTCGTCCAGCCGCACAGGGTCTCCCCGGTGGAGCCGTCGGACCTTCTCGCGGACGAGCACGGCGCCCGCCTCGCAGGCCGCCTCGACCAGAAGGAGGTCGAACTCGGTGCGCGGGATCACCCAGGTGCTGCGCGCCATCTGGCGGTCGACGCCCAGCGGCCCGCGACACAGCCGCAGCCGCGGCACCGCGGTCCGGTCGCCGACGACCGAGGTGAGTCCGGCCTCGACCAGGAGGTCGACGACCTGGGGAGCGATGCCGTCGCCACAGGCCTTGTCGCGCGGGAAGGCCGACCTGTCCAGGAGCGCCACGCGCAGCGACGGGTCCACGCCGAGGGCGCCGATCGCGGTCGCGGCACCGGCCGGCCCGGCCCCGACGATCGCGAGGTCCCAGGCCGTCATCCGGTCACCACCGTGAGCAGCGCGACGTCGACCAGAGCGATCGCGACGGCTGCGGCGAAGGGGGCCTTGCCGCGCCCGGTCGCAGCGACGGCAGCCAGCCCTGCGACGACGATCAACGCCACCCAGGCCCACACACCGGGAGGACCCGGAGGCCCGAGTGCGGCGGTCACCGAGGCGACCACCAGCAGCATCGTCGCGATCACCCGGGTGGGTAGGCGGCCGAGCCGGTGCGGCAGACCCTGGACACCCGTCGCGGCGTCCGCGTCGAAGTCCGGCAGCGTGTTGAGGAAGTGGGCAGCGACGCCGAGCGCCGCGGCCGATGCCATCATCCAGCCCGGCGGCCAGTGGTAGGGAACGTCGGCCAACGTGACCACGGCGGGCAGCGTCCCGAAGGCGACGGCGTAGGGCACCCACGACCACCGCGTGCCCTTGAGGACGAGGTTGTAGGCATGGCCGCTGCCCACACCGAGCCCGAGGTGCACGGCAGCGCTCCGCCAGCCGACGAGGAGGGACAGGACCACACTGGCCACGCCCGCCAGGCCCAGCGCCACCCTGACCACGGCGACGCTGAGATCGCCGTTCGCCAGGGGCTTGTCGGCGCGACCCACCTGCCGATCACGGTCGGCATCGAGCAGGTCGTTGCCCCAGCCGATCGTGAGCTGGCCGGTGAAGACGGCAGCCGTGACGATGACCGCCCGGGACGTCGGCAGGTCCTGCGTGATCGCCAGCAGGATCACGACGCACGTGACCGCCAGGGTGGGACCGATATGTGCGGCACGCAGCAAGGGCGCCATCGAACTTCGGCCGCGGTGTCCCGCGGCCTCCGTCACGTGTGCTCGGCTCACTGTCTGCTCCCGCCCGCGGTCGACCCACCAGTACCCCGGGGGCGTCGTCGCAGTCCACTATGCGACACGACGAGCGTGCCGCACGTGTCGTCCAGGGCTGGCCTCATCACGCATCCACTCCGTCAGCGGCCCGAGGAGGGTGAGACCGCTGGGTGAATGGGCGCGCCACGATCGTGCGTAGCCAGTGCGTCATCACGACCTCCCGGTCCAGCGACGAGTGCACACTGTCCTGGATCGACCAGAATGACGCCGACGGGGCGAGGACAAGGCAAGGCGGTGCCTCATGGCGACTCTGCTGTCCATCAACGTCGGGATGCCGAAGGATGTGTCCTGGCGCGGCCGCACTGTGTACACCGGCGTGTGGAAGAGCCCGGTCGACGGGCCGCGGATGGTGCGGCGACTCAACATCGACGGTGACGGGCAGGGCGACCTCGCGGGGCACGGCGGGGAGCAGCGCGCCGTGCTCGTCTACCAGGTCGAGTCCTACCGGCACTGGGAGGAGTTCCTCGGTCGTGACGACCTCGAGCGTGGCGCGTTCGGGGAGAACTTCACGGTCGAAGGTCTCGCAGACGACGAGGTCTGCATCGGCGACCGGTTGCGGATCGGTGAGGCGGAGTTCGAGGTCACCCAGCCGCGAGTGACCTGCTACCGGGTCGGCATGCGGATGGGCGAGCCGCGGCTTCCGTCGTTGCTCGTCGCCCACCACCGCCCGGGGTTCTACCTGCGCGTGCTGACCGAAGGTCACGTCAGCGCCGGCGACGAGATCGTGCGTACGGCGCGTGGACCGCATGCAGTGACCGTCGCCGAGGCCGACGCGCTGCTCTACCTGCCCGGGCACGACCGGGAGAGACTGCGGGCCGCCTTGGAGATCCCCGCCCTGAGCCCCGGCTGGCAGGAGTCGTTCCGGAGCATGCTCGAGGGCGGCGTTCCTCAGCCGGCCGGGGTCCCGCTCGCCACGACGCCGGCCTGGGCAGGGTTCCGCACGCTCACTGTCACCGAGGTCGTCGCCGAGAGCGACACGGTGACGTCCTTCCGGTTGAGTGCGGAGGAGGCTCTGCCGGCGTACCTGCCCGGCCAGTTCCTCACCCTGCGCGTGCCCGGCGCCGGCGACCCGGTCCCCGTCCGCACCTACTCCCTGTCGGGCGACCCCGCCGGCGGGTCGTACCGCATCAGCGTGAAGGGCGAGGCGCTCGGGCTCGTGAGCGCCTACCTCCGCGCGCACCTCCAGCACGGCGACCGGATCGAGGTGGCGGCCCCACGCGGCGACTTCGTGCTCACCGAGGGGTCGGGGCCGGTCCTCCTGGTCTCAGCCGGCATCGGCGTGACCCCGCTGCTGGCCATGCTGCATCGGCTCGCCGACGAGACCAGCCCGCGCGAGGTGTGGTGGATCCAGACGACCCACGACGCGCGCACCCATGCCATGGCCGCGGAGGCAGCCGGCCTGCTGGATCGCCTCACAGCCGCGCACTCGCTGGTCTACTACACATCGCCTGATCGTCCTCCGGCGCCGGACTCGGGCGTCCGGGTCGGGCGCCTGACCGCGCCGGTGATCGCGGGCCTGGGTCTGCCCACGGACGCGACCGCGTATGTCTGTGGACCCGAGTCGTTCATGAGCGACGTCACCGCCGCTCTTGCCGGTGCCGGCATCGACCCGAGGGAGATCCACACCGAGCGGTTCGGCTCGCGATCCGCGGTCAACCCCGGCGTCGTCCCGACAGAGGTGCCGGCGCCGCACCAGCCGCCGGGTTCGCCGGGGACCGGGCCGTCGGTGACCTTCGCCCGCACCGGACTCGCCACCTCGTGGTCAGACCGGTACGCCTCGATCCTCGAGCTGGCCGAGGCGTGCGACGTCCCGACGCAGTGGTCGTGCCGCACCGGCGTGTGCCACACCTGCGTCACGGCCGTGCTGTCCGGCGAGGCGTCGTACGACGTGGCGCCGCTCGAGGACCCCGGCCGCGACGAGCTCCTGATCTGCTCAGCCACCCCCAGCAGCGACCTCGTCGTCGATCTCTGAGGGGCCGGGCTGGCGAAGGCGCCGCGGAGGGTGGGACCGTGGGCGGCATGCCTTGGTTGCCCGAGCTGTTCTCTGCGCCGGTGCTGCAACAGGTCCTCGACCAGCGGCGCCGGGACACGCTGGTGGCGGTCCCCTACTTCGACGGTCTGCTGGCCGGAGATCCCGACCCGCTGGTCGAGTCGTTCGTCGGAGCACCCGCGCTGTACGACCCGGTCCGTGGACGGGTCAAGGACGAAGCGGCGTTCCGGGACTTCGTCACCGAGACCAGCGCCTGGCTCAGGGAGCACGATGCCTCCGTCGACGAGGTGGAGCACGTCATCCTCGAGCGCAGCGGTTTCGAGGAGGTCGTACTCCACCTCGTCACCGAGCGCGGACGCTTCGACCTGCCGGTCGCGGTGGTCGCCGAACGCCAGCCGGACGGACGCATCGAGGAGATCCGGGTCTACTTCGACACCGAGCCGCTCACCGGCCGGAGTATCGGACGCGCCCCCCTGCTCCAGCCCGACACCGGGCTGACTGTGCCGGCAGCCGTGGCCTCGTACGTCGAGGCACTGGCTGCCGCCCACGACGCTCGGCTGGAGACCTGCGCGCTCGTCGACGACGGGCGGGCCTGCGCCCTGGAGTACAACCTGGTGACGCAGGGAGCCGCCCTGGCACTGCCCCAGGCCGGGTTGGCGGTCTTCGTCGCGGACGAGGGTGGTGGCCCGGCAGCGGTCCGGGTGTACGGGGACAGCGGCGCCTAGCCCGGGTCCACCGCGGCACGTCGGTTCCAGCCGTGGAAGGCCGAGTGGTCGCCGGCGTCCCAGGCCTCCCGGAGGCCGGGCTTGCTCAGGTCCCAGTCGGGCCGTGTCTCCTGTGAGACGTCGCGCAGGTCGTGCCACAGGTCGACGACCGACGGGCGGCCCCAGAACCAGTAGCCGTTGTACACGCGGTGGACCACGAGGCCGGGCTTGAGCACCAGCGTGTACGGGATCATCGGGTCGTGCTCCGGGTCGGTGTACTCCTGGATGTCGAGGTCGCGCTGGACCATGCGACCAGGGTCGGAGAGGAACGGCCACGAGGCACCGACCGAGGCCCGGAACTCCTGCAGGGTGTGGTGCTCGTCGGTCGCGATGGTGGCCACCTGGGTGTAGGCCACCGCGATCTTCGGATAGAACGCGGCCAGCTCGAGATGCTGTTGGTGCTCCTTCGGGCAGTAGTGGCCGCGGGCGAGGGTCAGGATGAGGGGGTCGTCGCCCTGGATCTCACTGAGCCTCCGGGTGGTGTTCGTGTGGTCGGGGAGCTCGTAGTCGGGGAACGTTCCCCCCGGGACGATGTCAGCGCGCATGGCGTGGCCTTTCGGTGGGGCTGCCGGATGGGTGGTGGTCAGCCGGGGACGAGCTGCTGGCCACCGTCGATGTCGTACGTCGCGCCCGTCAGGGCGGTGTTGGTCATCAGGTGGATCGCCAGCGCCGCGACGTCGGCCGGGCCGACCACGCGCCCGATCGGGAGCGTCGTACGCAGCTGGTCGCGGCGCGCCTCCAACCCGTCACCGAGCAGCTCCGCGGACAGCGGCGTGTCGACGAAGCCGGCGGCGATCAGGTTCACCCGGACGGGCGCGATCTCGACCGCCAGGTTGGCGGTCAGGGCCGGGAGCGCCGCCGTCGCCGCGCCGATGACGCTCATGCCGACCCCCGGACGACGGCCGCCGGTACCGCCCATGAACACCAAGGTGCCGCCCGGGCGCACTTTCTCTCCGGCGTACCGCGCCACGGCGAGCATCACCATCTGGTGCTCGAAGAGTCCGCGGCGAGCCTCCTCGAAGTCCATCTCGACCAGAGGCGAGTAGTAGGGCCTGCCGGCCGTCACCATCACGTGGTCGACCGGGCCCTCGAGGTGCTCGAAGAACTCCTCGAGGGCCGCCAGGTCGTGGGCGTCGAATGCCGCCGTGCTCCGGGCACCGACCTCGCGTGCGGCGGCGTCGAGGCGGTCGGGGTTGCGTCCGGTGAGGATGACGTCGGCCCCCTCGACCCGCGCCCGACGCGCGGTCTCGAGCCCGATGCCCGCGCTCCCGCCGATCACGACCACGGTCTGCCCGAGCAGGTCGTCGGCGGTCATGCCGCCCCCGCCACCTCGTCTCCGAGCGCCTTGAGAGCGGCGACGAAGATCTCCGAGAAGGTCGGGAACGGCTGGATGGTGTCCCTCAGTACGTCGAGCGGCACGTGGGCGCGGATCGCCAGCGTGGCCTGCTGCAGCCACTCCCCCGCCTCGGGCCCGAGGGCGTGGGCACCGGTCAGGCGCACGCCATCGCTGACCACGGTCAGGTATCCGTTGCTCTCGGCGTAGGCGTGCGTGTACGTCGCGGTCTTGGCGACATCCCGCAGCAGCGCAGTGCCGCTGAAGCGGTCGTCGGCAACGCCGACCGCAGCCGCCTGAGGGTCGGTGTAGGTGACCCGCGGGACCGCTTCGTAGTTGGCCTCTCGCGTCTCCCCGAGGATGTTGGCCGCCACGACCTCCCCCTGGTACTTGCCGACGTGCGTCAGCGGCCAGAGTCCGGTGACGTCGCCGATCGCCCAGAGGCGCTCCGCCACGCGGAGGTGTGCGTCGACCGGGACCCCGTGGGGGTTCACCTCGATGCCCACCGTTTCCAGGCCGAGCCCCTCGACCCGTGGCCTTCGTCCCGTGGCTACCAACAGCCGGTCGCCGCGCAGCTCCCGGCCCTCCTCGAGCACCACGACGTAGTCCTCGCCGTCACGCCGGGCCGCCGAGACGCCGGTGTCCAGAGCGAGCTCGATCCCCTCGCGACGCAGGACCTCGCCCAGCGCCTCACCGAGCGGCGCCGGATCGCGGGCGAGCACGTGCTGGGCCCGGTCGATGACGACCACCTCGCCGCCGAGTCGTCGTACCACCTGGGCCATCTCGACACCCACGGGTCCTCCGCCCAGGATCAGCAGGCGTCGAGGCACGACCTTCATCGAGGTGGCCTCTCGACTGCCCCACACCCCGGGGAGGTCTTTCAGGCCGGGCACCGGTGGCGCGACCGGATCAGCCCCGTTGGCGAGCACCACGTGGTCAGCGGTGTGGCGTACGCCGTCGACCTCGACCACCCCTGGGCCGGCGAGCCGGCCGGTGCCACGCAGCAGGTCGATCTCTTGGTCGGCCAGCCAGTGCGCCGCCCCCTTGTCGGAGTAGTCCGAGACCATGAAGTCGCGCCAGGCGAGCACCGCCTCGACGTCGACCTCAGCCGTGGCAGCGGCTTCCCGCGCTCCCTGCGCCGCCTCTCCCGGACGCAGCAGGCTCTTGGACGGGATGCAGGCCCAGTAGGAGCACTCACCCCCCACCAGCTCGCGCTCGACGATGGCGACCCGGAGGCCACCCTCGACCAGCGCACCGGCACAGTGCTCGCCCGGCGAACCGCCGCCGAGCACGATCACGTCGTACTCGCTGGTCATGTCGGCAGCTCCTCGCCCGCGCGCTCGCGCACCATGAAGAGCGCGTACCAGTCCGGCCAGTCCGGATCCGCCTCACCGGTTCGCTCCTCGTGCCGTCCGTGTGCCTCGGCCGCCCGTCTCAGGGCCTCCGCCAGGTCGCTCGCGGACTCGTACGTCGTGCCCATGGGTGGCTCCTTCATCGGCCGGGGAGCCGGGTCTTGATCTCCTGGAGCAACCAACCGTTGCCATCCGGGTCGGCGAACGACGCGAACGAGCCGTAGTCGGCATGGTCGGGGGCAGCGCCATCCAGCCGTCCTTGGGTCCCGGCATGGTGGAAGATCCCGGTCACGTCGTGGAAGGGCTCACTGACCTCCACCCCGCGGGCGATCAGATCGGCCCGCGCCTCGCCCAGGTCGTAGACCGAGAGCTGGAGACCCTCGGCCGAGCCGGGTGGGGCTGCCGTGACGCCGGTGCCGAAGATGAGCGAGCAACCCGAGCCCGGGGGTGTCACCTGCACGACCCGGTAGCCGTCGTCGACGACGAGGTCGGCATCGAGCCGCCAGCCGAGCCTCTCGTAGAACTGCTTGGCCCGGTCAACGTCCGAGACCGAGAGGACGACGACCTCCAGCCTCATCTCCCCGGGCTCGACCGGCGGGCTGGCCGTGGTGCTTGCGGTACTGGTGTCGACGCTGTTCATCGGTGAGTCTCCCTCGGTTGATGGCGTCAGAAGCGGCGACGCCATCGGGACACGCAGCCGCGTGGGCGCGCCGGCGAGTGCCGCGCATTCGCAGCTCGTCGACGGCTGCCCGCGGCTTGACGCATGGGCCCGTCATGACTTCGCCCTCTGTGGTCGTTCAGAGCCACCGTCCTACGGCGACAGGTCGGCGTCAAGGAGATCCTGCGGCCCAGCCTTGACAGTGCGGCGGGATGCAAAGAACGGCGGCATTGAACGGCTGGGACACCCAGCAGTAGCGTCGTTTGTTGCGTTGACGGACGGAGTCGGCAGTGGGCGACAACAGCGAGACAGCGATTTTCGCCGGCGGCTGTGCCTGGATCATGCGGCAGACATCGTCGGCTCGCTGTACCGCTCCGAGCTCCGGCTCAGGCGCCGTCCGGGGCGAGAAGTGACCTGACGAGGTTGTCGATCTCGTCGAGGCTGTCTTGCTGGCCGCCGAAGCTGGTCATGTGCGCGCGGCCGGCCTTGTCGCTGAACGCCAGCTTCCATCTGAAGGTCGTGACTCCGTCATCTTCGTGGAGATCCATGGTCTCGACCGCCTCCGCATCCGGCCAGAAGTTGAACAGCCACGTCCTCACGGTCCGGGTCGGCGGCTCGACCTCCAGATAGGTCCCGCTGAAGGAGAACACGGCTCCGTCACCCGTGGTGAAGGAGGAGTGAAAGCTGCCTCCGACGCGCAGGTCGATCGAGCACTCGGTCATCCGGTCTGGGGGCGTGGCGCCCCATCTGCTCACATGCTCGGGTGTGGTCAGCACGTCGAAGACGAGTGCGGCCGGCGCATCGTACTTTCGAGTGATGACAACGTCGAGCTCACTCGGGAACTCGATGACTGCGGTCCCGTGCCGATGAGGTGTCATCGCCGTCTCCTTCTCGTTGTAGGTCCTGGAGGTAGTCGTCCACGCGATCGAGACGGTCGTTGATCTCCCGTTCGTACTTGGCCATCCAGTCGTGCAGAGGTCGAAGGCGCTCGGTTTCCAGGCGGTACAGCCGGCGCCGACCGTCGGCGCGGCAGCTGACCAGTCCCACCCGGCTGAGCACGCGTAGGTGCTTGGAGACCTGGGGCTGAGACATCGAGAGGTCACCAACGATCGTTCCGACCGCCTTCTCGCCTGCGATCAGCACGTCCAGGATCTCGCGACGGCGGACGTCGGCAACGGCATTGAAGACATCCGACGTGGTCGCAGATCGGGCCATCCGCCAAACATATTCCGATATGGGCATGTGTCAAGTGAACCCCCCGGAGGTCGCCGCCCGCTCACGCTCAGGGTCTCAGTTCAGCCGGACCTGAGGGCCGAGCCGGTCTTCAACTGGTTCTGGACAGGAGGCCCTTCGAGTGCAATTTTGAGTCAGTTGGATGACAGGTCGGGCATCTGGGGATCATCCGTGGGGCCGGCGCCAAGGCCTGTCGAGGTGGGCATCTGCTCGGGTGCCTGCACGCCTCTCGATGGGAAGTGTCATGCGTCGATCTCGCTTGATGGTGGGGACAGCAGTCGCGGCGGTCGTTCTCGGAACGACCTCGGTCGCCGGCTTCGCCGGCGCGGCAGCCGGCTCCGCGCAACCTCACCGAACCCCGGTGGACCAGACCCGGAGCGCGCTCGGGAACGGGTTGGGCCGGCTGGTCGACAAACCCGCCGCCCAGCAGAAGGTCGCGGGGCACGGGTTCCAGATCAAGAAGAACGCGTTGACCATCCGGGACGGCAAGGGTCGGGTGCTGGTGGACCTGACCCCGCAGAAGGGCGTGAACCGCGCGTCCTTCCGGCAGCGGGCTGAGGCACGCGGCCTGGTGGTCAAGGCGACCGACTCGACGTACGGCACGCTCGAGGGCTTCGTGTCGGTCAAAGCCATCGGCAAGCTCGCGGGCATGTCGGGCACGGGCACGATCGCCCAGGCCCTGCGTCCGCACACCGACACCGGCGCCGCCGTCTCGCAGGGCGTGGCCTTCCAGCGGGTGGACCAGGTCCAGGCCCGCGGCGTCGACGGCCGCGGCATCACCATCGGGGCGCTCTCGGACTCCTACGACACGGCGACCACGGATGTGTTCGGTAACCCGCTGGCGATCCATGCCGCGAACGACGTGGCGTCGGGCGACCTCCCCGGCCTCGGCAACCCGCAGAACTCGCAGCCGGTCGTGGTGGTCCAGGACGGTTCCGGCTTCGACGAGGGTCGCGGGATGCTGCAGATCGCCCACGACGTCGCACCGGCGTCGAAGCTGTGCTTCGCCACCGCCGACGGCGGGCAGCTGAACTTCGCCAACAACATCCGTCGCCTCGCCGACAAGGCGGGCCCGTGTCGGGCGAACGTCGAGGTCGACGACATCACCTACCCCGACGAGCCGATGTTCTCCGACAGCGCGATCTCCGACGCCATCGACGACGTCACAGCGCAGGGCGTGCACTACTTCACCTCCGCCGGCAACGCGGGTCAGCAGAACGCCTGGCAGTCGCCGGTGCGGCTGCTCCCTGCGGCGCAGGGCGTCTCGGGCACGAACCTGAACCTCGAGGGTGTCGACCCGGCCCTGTACGACGGCGGGCTTCAGGACGCCGACCCGGGCCCGGGTACCGACGTGGCCCAGAACATCCAGATCGGTTCCGGCGGCGGCACCATCGACTTCCAGTGGGACGACCCCGTGGACCCGGACGGCCCCACCCTGGGTGCCTCGATCTTCCACGACAGCGGAGCCCTGACCACGCCGACCTCGGCGCCGTCGTTCACGTTCACCCCGACGGCTGCGCAGATCGGGACGACGGCTGAGTTCAACGTCGACGGCGTGCCGTCCGGGTCGACCGACGTCATCCTCACCGTGACCAAGCCTGACGGCACCGTCCTGGGCCCCCAGGACACCGGCACCTCGCCCGAGAACATCGTGACGACCCTCGACCAGGCCGGTGCCTACACAATCACCGTCACCGGCTTCCAGGGAGCCACGGGGCCGTTCACCGTCGACGTGTTCCCGGTGCTGGCACCGTCGACGGTCACGACCGACTTCAACCTGTTGTTCTTCGACATGGACGGCAACTTCGTCGGAGCGCTGGCGGACGCCAACCGGCTCTCCGGCCGCCCATCGGAGATCGCGGGACTGGGCGGTCCGGCCCAGCTCCAGATGGTGATCTCGCGCGCGGGCACCGGACCGTTCGGTGCCACCCAGCTGCGGATCTCGAACTTCGACGACATCTTCTTCACCGAGTACTCCGACCCGTTCGCCCAGTCCGTGTTCGGGCACCACGACGCCGCGGGCGCGTCCTCGGTGGCGGCGTACGAGACGTTCAAGCCCTACCTGCCGGAGTACTTCACGTCGCCGGGTGGTCGGATCCAGGTCAGGTTCGACTCGAGCGGCCAGCCGTTCCGGCGTACCCAGATCCGGCAGGAGCCCGCGTTCGCCTCGACCGACGGTGGCAACACGACGTTCTTCGTGTCCGACACCATCCGAGATCCGGACACCCAACCGAACTTCTTCGGCACCAGCGCGGCCGCACCACATGCGGCGTCCATCGCAGCCTTGGTCCTCCAGAAGAGAGGCGGACCGGGCTCGGTCAGTCCGAGCGCGATGCGCCGGCTGCTCCAGCGGTCGACGTTCGCCCACGACCTGGACCCGATGTCCGCCCAGGGCGAGGCCGACGGGCTGAGTCTCAAGGCGTTCGGTCCGCAGAGCGAGGAGCGGAGCGAGCTCGCAGGCGACCTCAACGACTCGAAGTTCTTCACGTTGCGCTACCGGGGCCGGGTGCCGTTGAGGTCGGTGACCCTCCTGGGTGAGACCGGCAGCCCCACCGCTGACGGAACGCGCCACCCGCCGCTCTCGGACGGAATCGTGTTCGACCCGCGTGCCTTCGATCCCAACGCGCCGTCGTTCCAGGGCGTGGGCTTCCCGTTCACGGTCGGCGGCACCAGCGGCGGGCTCGACCCGAGCAGCGTCAGTGCGACCTTCGCGGTGCCCGGAGGCGGTACGGCGGTCGCCGGCCAGTTCCGGCACATGACGCTGAACTTCGGCCACGGGTTACGACGTGGTCAGTCGCTGCAGTTCGGCGTCGACCGGGACCTCGCCCTCTCGCCGTACGGCGACACGAGCGAGGGGAACGGCGCCGACGAGCTCGGTGGCGCCACCTTCATCCCGCAACGCATCGTCGTCCGGAACGGCTTGGTCTTCGTCGCGACCCTTGCCAACGGCAGGCACATCGTCGGCGCCATGAGGAACCGGATCGGGTCCGGCTGGACGCCCATCGACGGGTACGGCGTCATCGACGCGCAGAAGGCGGTGCTCGGCAACTGACCACGAAGCAGGCGCGCCCGCCCGGGTGATCTCCCGGGCGGGCGGAATGTCCGCACGCAGGACCGGTGTTCCACCGGGAGTCGCGGACGCTCGGTTCGTGGGCAGTGTTGCGCGAGGAGTGGATGTCGAGATGGCACAGGTCCTGTACACGGCAGAAGCAACAGTCACCGGAGGGCGTGCAAAGGGTCACGGACGCACGAGTGACGGAGTGCTGGACGTGCAGCTCCGACCGCCGAAGGAGCTGGGTGGCGAGGAGCCCGGCACCAACCCCGAGCAGCTCTTCGCCATCGGCTACGCGGCGTGCTTCGAGAGTGCGCTCGGCGCGATCGGCCGCCGCGAGCGCGTAGAGGTGGGCGACGTGTCGATCGACAGTCGGGTCAGCCTGCTGCCCACCGAGGACCGCGGCTACAAGCTCGCCGTCGAGCTCGACGTGAGCCTGCCCCAGATCGAGGATCCCGAGCAGGCGGCGCGGATCGTGTCCGCCGCCCATCAGGTCTGCCCTTACTCGACGGCCACCCGAGGCAACATCGACGTCGCGCTGAGCGTCAACGGTCAGGCCATCGCCTGATCTCGGTCCCACAGACGTCAGCACCTGGTCCGGAGGAGGCGAATGCGGGTGTAGCGCCGGTGGGTGAGCCACCGTTCGAGCCCGTGGTTCAGTGGCGGACTCACCGCCGCGCGGCGTACGACGGGGCCGGTCGGTGTGGGCGGTGGACAAGCCACCGTTCGAGCCCGTGGTTCGGTGGCAGGCTCACCGCCGCGCGGCGTACGACGGGGCCGGTCGGGGTGCGCGGCGACAACCCCGCCTGACCGGCTGCGTCGGCGTCGCCGCCGCCAGACGTCAGCACACCCCGGGGGTGTCGTCCGCAGGCGGCCGGTGTGTCGGCGTCTGGGTCCCCGGGGTGTGCTGGGCCGGATGTACCTCCTCGTGGAGGCGGTGCCTCGCTAGAGGCGGGTCCGGAAGGTGGTGGTGTACGTCGCGAGCGAGTTACCCGCCACGTCGTGGATCGCCGTGGTCCCACCGCGGAGGGTGAGCCGGTACCGCGTGTGCGGCGCCAGGCGAGCCTTCGGGTTGATGGTGACCCGGGTGCCGGAGCTGTCGATCCGGACGAGTGTCCGGACCACCACCCCGGTCTTCCGGTTGGTCAGCACCGCCGTGACCGTGGAGACCCCCTGCACCCGCTCGGAGAACCTGGCCACGACGTTGGCCTGGGGGCGCACTGCCTTCGCCCCAGCGTGAGGTGACACGCTGGTGACCCTCGGCGCCGTACGGTCGGCCGCCGCGGTGAAGGTGATCGCAGTCGTCGGCAGCGCAGTCCCGGACGCGTCCCTGATCCCGCTCGCGTGCGTCCCCGAGAGCGTCAGCGTGTACGACGTACCGGGGTTCAGGTCGGCGGTCGGGTCGACCGTCAGGGTCCGGGTCGCGTCGTTGTAGCTGACCACCGTGCCCACGCTGGACGACGTCGCGTTGTTGCGCAGCGTCGTGGCGTCCGCGAAGTCGGAGCTGGTCACCGACTTGTCGAAGGTCACCGTGAGGTTGCCCTTCACCCCGACCTCGGTCGCACCGCTCGCCGGCGCCGAGCCGACGACCTTCGGACCTTGCGAGGCGGGCTGGGTCGGCGGGACCGGCTGGACCGGTGCGTCCGGCGAGACCGGCACCACGTCGTTGGACGGCACCGACGGCTGGCTGGACATCCCGAGCTTGTTCACCGCGAGCACCTTGAAGCGGTACGACGTGCCGTTGGCCAGCCCGTCGACCACCGCCGAGGTGGCTGCCGGCGAGATCCCGCTGACTGTGCGGACGACAGAGTCGCCGGTGATCGCCTGGACCTTGAACTCCTTGATCACGGCACCCTGCGCCGCAGCCGGGGCGAACCTCACCGTGGCCGACCCGTCACCCGCGGTCACCGCCAGGATCAGCGGGGCAGCAGGCGCCGCCACGCCGACGGCTCCGTCGACGAAGCGCAGCTGCTCGACGTTCCGCAGCGTGTCCACCCCGTCCACACCGGTGTTGTCGGTGACGGTGACGACGCCACCGCTGGCGGTGACGGTGTAGTTGTCGCTGACCCCTGAGAACAGGGCCGTGTCGGTACCGGTCGCGTCGTGCTTGATCTCGCGGACCGCCACGATGTCACCAGGGTTGACGGTCCCCGCGAAGACCGCCTGCTGCAGGGTCGGCCCGGTGAGGGCGCCCGCACCGTTGCGCAGGTACTGGCTGGTCATCGCGCTCTGGCCGGGTCCCTCGACACCGGCACTGCCGATCTCGGACGCCGGGTTGTTCGGGTTGGTCCGGACGCTGAGGCGGACGCTCACGTACGCGTCACCGTCGATGATGTCGTCGGCTCCGCGACCTTCCATCAGGTCACTGCCGCCACCGCCGAGCAGGATGTTGCCGTCACCCCACACGTTCGGGCCGGTCAGGAGCGGGCAGAACTGCGAGGCGGACTGTCCGACCACGGTGGCCAGCGGCGTGTTCAGCGGCGGCACCAGCGCGTCGAGACCGTCGATCCGGTCCAGACCTGCCTGGTCCAGCACGTCACAGCCGATGAAGCCGGCCCCACCGACCTGAGCGGTGACCAGGTCGTCGCCCCGGAGGGTGTCGTCGAACTTCCAGCCGGACAGCGCCTCGACCTCGTTGAACTTGTCGCGGACGCCGGCCTGGAGGATGTCGAGACCCGGGATCGGGAGGTCGAGGTCCATGTCCTGGGCCTGCGGCTCACCCTGTCCGATCTCCCAGTCGTAGCCCGAGGCTCCGGCGACCTTCTCGATGCCGGACCCGCCGAGACCGATGTCATCGCCGCCCTCCATGTCGTAGTCGTCGTCGCCACCCTGACCGATCAGGATGTCGTGGCCCGGTGCCTGGGAGTCGTCGAGGAAGAACAGGTTGCCGCTGTCCCCCTGCATCAGGTCTGGCTGGTCACCGCCCTCCTCCCAGTCGTCCCCGCTGTCACCGAAGGCAGCATCGAGGCTCTGGCCGAGGTAGACGAAGTCGTCACCGTCACCGGCGAAGGTCTCGTTGGCGTTGGCTCCACCGTTGGTGAAGTCCTTGCCCTGTCCGGCCATGATGATGTCCAGGCCGGGCCCGGCGTCGATGGCGTCGTTGCCGGGACCTCCCTTGGGGATGTCGTCGCCGGCGAGGTCGGTGATGATGTCGTCGCCTTCGCCGCCGAGCGCGATGTCGGCTCCCGAACCGCCCTCGATCACGTCGTTGCCGAGACCGCCCCAGAAGGTGTCGTTGTCGTTGCCACCGCGGACCCTGTCGACCCCGTCCGTGCCGTTGTAGACGGCCTGGGCGTTGATCCCGGACGGGTCCTCGCTGTTGAACTGGCGGTACTGGATGGTGCCGTTCGCCTGGCGCAGCAGCAGTGCGGTCTCGTTGCACTCGGTCCCGGGATCGTCAGCGACCGTGTTGCCGAACGCCGCGAAGCCTGCGGAGGTTCCCGCCAGGTTGCCCAGCTGGAACTTGCAGTCCGCCGTGGCGAACGGGTCGGCCTTCAGGGAGTTGGTCCCCGCCGTGTTGCGCATGATCAGCTCAGCGAACGAGTTGCCCTCGAGCTGCGTGCGCAGGTTCATCCCAGGCGTACGAGCCAGATAGTAGAGCCGGTCGCCGTTCTGGAGATCGGTCAGCTGGTTCTCGAACACGAAGTTGAACGTCGTGCCGAGGAGCCCACCGAAGGGGCTGGTCAGCTCGGCCAGGCCACCGACCCAGAGGTCGACGTCGTCGAGCCCCGTGATCGAGTGCGTCCCGGTGTTGGCCCAGGCGCCCGTGCTGTTCATGAATTCGGCAGCATCGGCCGGCACGTCCAGGTCGCCGAGGACCGGGTTGACGATCTTTGTGGCGGCCGCGCGCCGGGATGCCAACGTCGGGGCAGGACCGTCATCGGCAGCCTCGTTCGCGGGCGTTCCGGGGTCGTTGCCGAACACTCCGTCCGGTCCCGCGTGGGTGATCGTCGGGTGCCGGCCATAGGCCGCCACGAAGTTGACCAGCGACTCCGGGTGCTTGATGTTCTCCCCGAAGTCCACCCAGCTGGTGTACGGCGCGAGCTGGCCGTCGTTGGTCGTCTCGTGGAGCTGACGACGCAGGACGTTCAGCGGCGGGATGCCCTCGGAGCGAGCCCGCGTCATGTTGACCGTGGGCAGGTCGAGCGGCAGACCGAGCAGGTTGTTGCGCAGCGTGTCGGTCACGAACTCGTCGAGCTCGTTGCCCGTCTGGTCGGACATGCCCATCACGATGCTGCCCGCTGCTTCCTGCGCGGTGAGCGTCCCGGCGGTCCCGCCGTCGGTGTACGACGGTGGGTTCAGGAAGCCGTCCAGCAGCGAGATGTCGTTGGCCGAGCCGTCGGCGTTCTTCCGCGAGATCGTCTCGGTCAGCATCGAGTGGCCGAAGCGGTAGACGGCGTGCGCGAACTCGGCCCGGATCGCCGGGTTGAGGTCGGGCTGGGTGAAGGCGAAGGGCTCGAAGGGGTTGATCGCCGGCTGGACCTTGCGGGCGAACTCCTCGAACACGAGGTGCTGGTACTCCATCTCGGTGACGAACCGGGCGGCCTGGAAGAGGCGCTCGCCGTAGCCGAAGGTCGTCGTGCCAACGGCCTCGTAGGAGGCCTTCAACGCGGCGTTGGCAGGCTTGTCCAACGTGGTCTGGATGTCGTCGATCAGGCGGTCGTGCTCGGAGTGGAAGACCTGGTGGATCGTGGTCAGGCCGATGTTCTCGTTCACCCGACCGTCACCGGCGATGAAGTGCGCGTCCAGCATCTCGTCGTCGTAGGTCCCCACCGGCTGGCTGGCGAAGTCAGCCGAGGCAGTGGTGTCGGCGTCGGGCAGGAGTCCGGGCTTCGGCTCGGCGTTGTGCGCGATGTCGGTCAGGAACGGGGTGTCGAAGTGCAGCGCGTTGGCCGGGACGGGCACCGGGTTCGCCAGATTGCCTTCGACCGGGGCACCGCTGGTCATGTACTGCGGCAGGCCGTTCGGACCTGGAACGAAGTTTCCATAGGCGTCCGCGACCAGCATCGGGATGTCGAGCACGTCCTTGTCGGTCGAGCAGCAGTCCGAGCTTCTCCGCGGCCTGCTTCTTGGTGCTCGCCCACGTGGCCATGCCCGGGTCCTGGCCGGCGGGCGCTGTCGCGGGGAGTTCACCGCCGAGCAGCTTGCCCGTCGCGACCGGCCGGCCGCTGACGAGCTTGTACTCCCGCAGGAACACCTGGTGCGACGGGTGCGAGGTGTAGGTCTGGCTCTGGTCGACCCACGGCGAGTCGGTGTTCTTGGTGTCGCGGATGTCGTCGCCCGTGCCGAGGATGTGGTCCGCACCGGGCTGGTTGGTGCCACGGGTCAGCACCATGAACCGCAGGTTCGGGGCCAGGTCGTCGCCGTTGCCGAAGACGTGGTCGGCACCGGCCACGAGCGGGTCGTCGTCCTGGAGAGGCACGAAGACCGTGCCGCTGCCGCCCTTGACGGTCTGGTCGATGCCGTGGTCGAAGAACTGGCCGAACAGCGTGAACAGCGAGTTGTACGGCGGCGACAGGCCGACGTCGGTGGTCACGTTGGGGATGAAGAGCGTCTCGTGCTCCGGCGTGCAGTTGTCGGGCCGGCCGTTGACGTCCACGGTGCCGGTGTCCGGGTCGACGTCGCCCGGTGCCACCACGCACGGGTGGACGCCCTCGTTGCCCTGGGTCCGCACCGGCTCGCCGGCCGCGGCGACGGCGGCGGGGTTGGTCGAGGTCTGGTCCACGACCAGGTTGCTGATGGTGCGCGGCTCGGTGTCGAAGACGTTGCCCGAGGTCTGGTTGTACGACGTGATCGAGCCCCCGCCGAAGCTGGGAGGAACCGGTCCGGCGCCCCGGAACACGGGCGTGGTCAGGCGTGGGAACAGCTCGTCGGCCGCACCGATCCGGCCGCGGCCCGCGACCAGGTTGTTGCACGACCCGTCGACGGTCCGCAGGCCGAACGAGAGCAGCGGGCTCGGGAGCTGGTTGGGGCCGGTGCCGATCAGCGCGCCGCAGGGGCCGGTCGCCGCCGTGGTGTTCGCGACATGGGCCTCGGCGACCTTGATCTGCTTGAGGATGTACGAGAGATCGGTCGGGGTGATGGTGAACCCTTGGCCGACCGTCGCCGCCTGTGCAGGCGACGCCGTCGCCGGCACCAGGAAGGCCCCGATGACCGCGAGGGCAGCGACCGCCGCGACCTTGCTCCTGCGGACCAGCGACGACGCGCCGGTGTGTGCTGTACCTGAACGAGTCATGTCGAGCTCATCTCGATAGCGGCCCCGGAGCCGGACGGACAGTGAGTGGGCCCCACCCTCCGCGGCGTACCTTGAGAATTTCTTGGAAACCTCTCAGGTGCCGACTCGTCTACTACGCATGACGCCTCGACAAGGGAAGAAACCGGAGCCCTGATCACAGACTCGGGAGGTGCCTCGATTCGCTCCTGGAACCGGGACGGTGGGCCATGATGGGGGCGTGGTCGAGGTGCTGGTCATCGAGGACGAGGTGCGGTTCGCCCGCGCCCTGGCCGAGGGTCTCCGGTCGCGCGGGTTCACGGTGACGCTGTGCCACAACGGGCACTCGGGCTACCAACGCGCCAAGGAGCACCCGCCGGACGTGATCGTGCTCGACCTGATGCTGCCCGACCTGTCCGGCACCGAGGTCTGCACCCGGCTGCGGGCCGAGGGGGTGTGGACCCCGATCCTGGTGCTGACCGCGCGGGACGGCGTCTCGGACGAGAGCGACGTCCTCAACGTGGGCGCCGACGACTACCTCCGCAAGCCGTTCTCCTACTCGGTCCTGGTGGCCAGGTGTCGCGCCCTACTCAGGCGCGCGGCCGCCGGCGACCCGACCGAGCTGGTCGTCGACGACCTCGTCCTCGACCCGCGCCGCCGCACACTGCGCCGCGGCGAGACCCCCATCGACCTGACACGACGCGAGTTCGCCCTGCTGGAGTACCTGATGCGCAACCGGGGCCGGCCCAGGACCAAGCAGCAGATCCTCGACCACGTGTGGGGTGTCGGGTACGCCCGCGACGCCAACGTGGTCGAGGTGTACGTCGGATACCTGCGCCGCAAGGTGGACACCCCGTTCGGCACCTCCAGCGTCCGGACCGTTCGCGGTCAGGGCTACGTCCTCGAAGGCCCGTGATGGACGAGGCCGACAGCCGGCTCCCGTGGCGGCACCGGGGGTCGCTGCGGCTGCGGATCACCCTGCTCACGACGCTGGTGGTCGCCGTGGCCGTCGTGCTGGGCGGGGTCCTGATCATCGTGTCGCTCGAGCACGAGCTGATCGGCGCCGCCGACGACGAGGGGAAGGAGCGGGCGCAGGAGATCGCCGGGCTGGCCGCCGCGGGCGCGCTGCGCACGCCGCTGCCGGAGATGGAGGACCCCGAGACGCCGGCCGAGGTCGTCTCGCAGGGCCGGGTGGTCACTGCGACGCCGGGTCTGGAGGGGTCCAGCGGGTGGGGGCTGCCCGAGACCACGCCGGGCCGGACCGAGGTACACGAGGTGAGCTCGCTCCACCTCGCTGTACCCGGCCCGTACCGGGTGGTCGCCCGAGGGGTCACCACGCCCACCGGCCCGGCGACCGTGTTCGTCGCGGTCCCGGTGCATGACGTGGAGCACGCGATGAGCGCGGCGACCAGGATCGGGGCGATCGGCCTGTCGGTCCTGATCGGCGTGCTCGCGACTGTGATGTGGCTGGCCATCGGGCGTGCACTCGCGCCGGTGAACGCGATCCGCACCCGGGCCGACGCCATCTCCGGTCAGAGTCTGGACCTGCGCGTGCCCACCCCGCCCCAGCACGACGAGATAGGGCGACTGGCGCGCACCGTCAACCAGATGCTCGGACGCCTCCAGACCAGCGCCGAGAGCCAGCGTCGTTTCGCCGCCGACGCCGCCCACGAGCTGCGCAGCCCGGTGGCGAGCCTGCGGGTGCAGCTCGAGACGGCCCGGGACCGTGACTGGGCGGCCGAGCGCGGCCGGGTGGGCGACATGCTCCACGAGACGGCGCGGATGGAAGACCTCGTGGACCAGCTCCTGCTGCTGGCTCGCGCCGGCGGCGACACCTCGTGGCTGCGCCTCTCCCCCGTCGACCTCGACGACGTCGTCGACTCGGGGGTCGGGGCGGTCGGTGCCGGTGACCAGGTCACCGTCGACACCAGCGGCGTCGAGCCGGTGCAGCTCGTCGGCGACGCCGGGATGCTCGAGCAGGTCGTGCGGAACCTCGTGCAGAACGCCGTCAGCCACGCACAGTCGGTGGTGCGGGTCTCGGCGGGGCCGGCGGCGGGAGACCTCGCGGTCCTGACCGTCGACGACGACGGCCCAGGGGTGCCACCAGAACGGCGGTCCGACATCTTCGAGCGCTTCGTCCGCCTCGAGGACTCGCGTGACCGCGTGCACGGAGGTGTGGGCCTCGGGCTCGCCATCGTCGCGGAGATCGTGCGGGCGCACGGGGGCCGGATCCAGGTCGACGACTCTCCGCTGGGAGGCGCCCGCTTCGTCGTCGAGCTGCCGAGGTCAGTGGACCGGAGGTAGGTCGCGACCGTCGGGCCGGTAGATCCAGCACTGACCGACGATCGTGGCGGGTCTGCCTGCCGCGACCCACTGGTCGCGCGAGAGCCACAGGCCGTAGGCCCGGAGCCGGGCGGCGTCCGGGCGGTTCGCGACAGCCCGGCGGCAGACCGCCGCACCGCGGGTGCGCAGGGCGGCGATGCTCGGGTAGCTCCCGTGGACCAGAGCCAACTCGGAGGTGTGGAACAACGCCTCGCCGCGGTGCGGCCGGGTGCAGCTGGAGAAGATGACGCTGCCCGGCTGCGTGAAGGTGGGGACAGCCGGTGCGCCCAGAGGCTGGTCGGTGCACCAGTGCCAGCTCGCGGTGTCGCCGGCGCGGGCCTGCTGACGGAGCGAGGTGGCGACCACGACGGGCGGGCCGATCAGGTTCTTCCCGACACCCCGCGTGACCACCAGGTCACAACGGATGACGGTTCGCCCGCTGTGGCTGGTCGCTAGGTCAGCCAGCACGTTGAGCCGATCGACCTCCGGGGTCTGGATCCCCAGGTAGTTCCCGGCATCGGTGAAGCAGTCGCCGATGTAGCCGTCACGCACGGCGCCGGTGATCTTGCTGTAGACCGGGTGGATCCCCGCCGTCTCCGCGTTGTGGCGCCGGGAGCAGGGCACGGCGTGCGCGTGGTCCACGGCCCCGGCGAGCACGGCGTGTCCGATCAGGTGGCACTCGCCCACCGGCGGATGGTGGTGTGCCTGCGAGACCGTGTGCGTCGAGGCGGGCGGGCTCGGAAGGGCGGTGGGCCTCGAGGACGAGCCACCCCCACAGCCGGTCACCAGGAGCAGCACCGGGACCGCGGCCACGCAGATGCCCCGGACGTGACGTGCTGTGCACAACCGCCTACGGCCCATGGCGCACCCCGACCTCGGAGACGGAGTCGAGCAGCCCCCTGCCGGCCCCTCCGTCGAGGGTACGACCGCGGGCACCGACAAGCCAGACCGACAATGCCGGCACCTATGCTCGAACCCACCAGGAGCGTGAGGCCATGACGTTGAGAGTGGGGCTGGTCGGGGCCGGGCCGTGGGCCGAGATGTTCCATGCCCCCATGCTCGCCATGGGATCGCAGACGGCGCTGTCGGCGGTGTGGGCTCGACGCCCGGAAGCCGCCGAGCAGCTCGCGACGACGTACGGCGCCCAGCACGCCGCGTCGTTCGAGGACCTGCTCGACGCCTGTGACGCCGTGGCCTTCGCCGTACCGCCTCCGGTGCAGGCCGAGCTGGCGCCGCGCGCCGCGGCGGCGGGCAGACACCTTCTGCTGGAGAAGCCGCTGGCCTTCACCCTGCCCGAGGCCGAGGCGATCGCCGACGCTGTCGACGCGGCCGGGGTGCAGAGCCTGATCGTGCTGCGCAACCGCTTCACCGCCGAGGGCCGGTCGTTCATCGAGCGGGTGCAGGCGGGTGGGGCGAGAGGTGCGCTGGCGCGGTTCGTCTCCGGCGCCGCGCTGCCGGGCAGCCCGTTCGCCACCCCTTGGCGGGTGGAGCTGGGGGCGATGTTCGACCTGGCCCCGCACGCGATCGACCTCCTCGACGCCGCGCTCGGCCCGGTCACGCGGGTCACCGCCGTCGGCGACCCGGTGCGCTGGCTGGGCCTGACCCTCGAGCACGAAGGCGGGGCGGTCTCGCAGGTGGCCCTGTCGATCACCGCACCGGGAGAGTCGGCGCCGTTCCGGATCGAGGCCGCCACCGAGACCGGCCCCGTGCTCTTCGACGGCGGGCGGAGCGACGACGACACCGGCGTCCAGGAGGCGATCACCTCGGCACTGGCGGAAGCCGTCGCCTCCGGCGCCCCCCATCCGCTCGACGTGCATCGCGGGGTGTTCCTCCAGCGTTGCATGGCCGAGGCGCTCGCCGGCCTCCCTAGCCAGGCCGAGCAGTAGGCAGCAGATGCCGGGCTACAGCTCCACGTTGACGAAGGTCTACCTGCTCGACGACCACGACATCGTGCGCCGCGGCCTGCGCGACCTGCTCACGGCGCACGCGACATCCAGGTGGTCGGCGACTTCGGCTTCGCCCAGGGTGCGGCCCGGTCGATCCTCGGGCTCGGCGCCACGGTGATGGTGCTCGACCTCCGGCTCCCCGACGGCACCGGCATCGAGGTGTGCCGCGAGGTGCGCGCCGCCGATCCCTCCGTCAGTGGCCTGCTGCTGACGTCGTCCGACGAGGACGAGGCGCTCGCGGCGGCGATCCTCGGCGGGGCCGGCGGCTACCTCGTGAAAGTGAGCCGGGGCGCCGACATCATCGGGGCGGTACGACGACTGGGCGGCGGGCGGTCGATGATCGACCCGGCATTGGCCGAGCCGGTGACCCAGCAGCTGTGGTCGCAGCACGCCGTACCGCCACTGACCGATCGCGAGCAGGCGCTGCTCGGTCTCGTCCTCGACGGGCTCACCAACGGAGAGATCGCCGCCCACACCGGCACCGACCTCGCGTCGATGCGCGCGGAGGTCGCGGCGTTGGTCGGCCGGGTGACCAGCCAGGGCTCGTCCGGCAAGCACCGGAAATGAGAAGAGCCCCCGGCCGCAGAGGCGGCGGGGGCTACTTCGCGCCGCTGGGGGGGTAGCGGCTGGCTTCCCTGGGGGGTTGGGAAGCCGTTGACACGAGTATGGCGAACTTGTTGCCCGTTCGTGGGCAAATCCGCAGCAGATCTGGTCAGAAAGGCCCGGTTCCACGAATCTTTACCCAGGGGGCCGCCCCCGCCGGCTTCCTGGGGGGTGCCGGCGGGGGCCCCGCCCCGGTCTGAGGTCCGTCCTCCGGGTGACCCGGGCAGGGGCGTTGTGCTGGAGATGATCCTCCCGACCGCAGCCTGATGTCGCGCGCGTCAGTCGGCGACTTCGCCGTGGCGAGCCAGGCCGACGGCGCCCGCCACGGCGAGCAGGAAGCCCAAAGCCGCGACCCAGCCCCAGCCGGGGCGGGCCCGGTCGCCGAGCAGCAGCAGCCCGACCAGCGCCGGGGCGATCGTCTCGGCCACGACCAGCGGAGCTGTGGCCTGGGTGACCGACCCGCGCTGCAGGGCGATCGAGTAGCTCAGCATGGCGACGCCTCCCGACAGCAGGAGCGCGTAGGTTGCCGGACTGCGGAGGATCCCACCCACCTCGGTCAGCCCGGGCAGCATCCGGGCGGCGACGGCGGTCGCCCCGAATGCGAGCCCGGCGACGGTGCCGAGGGCCGCGGCGCTGCGAGCCATCGGGAGCCGGGCGGCGGGTACGGCGGCGGCGCCGATCAGCACCGCGGCGACCAGCAGCCCCCAGGACTCGGCGTCGCTGACGTGGACCGACTGGTCCTCGGTGGCGGACGCCGCGACCAGGACCAGCCCGGTCACGACGACCACCAGGGCGACCCGGTCCGACCCGCTCAGCGGCATCTCGAGGAACACCGCGCCGAGGACGGCGGTGACGGCCAGGAAGCTGGCCACCACGGCCTGGACGACGAACAACGGCAGGGTGCGCACGGCGACCAGGGAGAGCACGAAGCCGACCCCGTCGAGGCCGATCCCTACGACGTACGGCCACGAGCGCAGCAGCCGACCGAGCAGCCGCGGGTCGAGGCCCGCTACCCGCGCGGTACGACGGGCAGCGGCGGCCTGCAGCACTGAGCCCGTCCCGTAGCAGAGGGAGGCCGCGAAGGCGGTGAGCAGACCGACGGGCACGGTTCGACGCTAACCGACGTGGTCGACGACGTTTCCTCGCCTTCTCCGGCGTGGCCGACCTGGCTCGCGTACGTACTGCTGCGCGACGGCGTGCGACCGGGTGGCCGTCGCTGGGGTCCTGTTCCCCCTGGTCAAGCCGTCGCAGTGACCCGCGACGACGCGCCAGCCGGCTAGCAGGTCTTCTGTACGTCGGTGACCAGCGTCTGCACGCTCGAGGCGAACGCGGCCAGCGCAGCCGCGGCCGTGGTCAGGGTGGTCGCCGAGGGTGAGGAGGTGGCGGCAGTGACGCTCGTCGTCAGGGTCGTGTACGACGAGTCGACGGCGCTGACCTGGGTGGAGAACTGCGACTTCGCGTCGGACTTGACCGCGTCGAGGTCGGTCTTGACCTGGGTGAGCTGGGTCTGCACCGAGCTCAGGGCGCCGGAGGAGGTGAGCTTGATGTCCTTCAGGTCGCCGATCGAGCTCTTGAGCGTGTCGACCGAGCCGCACACGGCCGGGGTGTCCTTGCCGCCACACCCCACGAGCGAGGCGCCGAGCAGGACGGACGCGGCGGTGAGGGCGAGGGCTGTCTTCATGGGGTGACCCTAGCCCTCCCTCACGGGCGTGATCTGCGCCTACATGGACATGTCGGAGGAGTCGCAGTGCAGCCCCATCGCCAGGTTGCTGTTCGGCCGGAGCTTGTGGGGCGCCGGGGCGACGAAGTGGTAGTGCGTCATGGTCCGCGCGTGGCTGGTGCGCGCGTGAGTGGTCCGCTGGTGGTGCGCCGAAGCGGACGCGCCCTCGCTCGCGGTGCTGGCGACCAGGACGCCCCCGAGGGCGATGGCGCCGAGGGTGGCGGTGATCCGGGTGAGCTGCATGGGAAACCTCCTCCGGACGTGGGATCTCCAACGTACGCCGCTCGCTGTCTCGGCGCCATGGCGCAGCCGGCACACCCCGTACGACCGCATAGACAGGATTGACCGGTGCGTCCTGATCGTGGGGTCGGCCCCGGGTAGTCGCTCAGAGCGACTTCCGGCCCCCTTTCACGCCTAGACCCCAGGTCCCCTAGTCATCTGGGACCAACCAATTTTCGGTGCGGACCCCCCTCCGCGTGGGGCTGGCTGGTGGTGGTCACCAACCGTCATGGTTCACGTGGGAAGAGGGGGGTCCCATGATTGAGATCAGTTTGTTGGGGGCAACAAAGGTCGAGGTGGACGGGATCGTCATCCCGGAAGCCTCGCTGGGGGGTCGTCTTCGCCAGGTGCTCGAGATCCTGGCGCTGCACGCGGGGAAGCCGGTGCCCAAAGAGGTGCTGGCCGACCACATCTGGGAGGGCTCGCCGCCACCGACCTACGTCGGCACGCTGGAGAGCTACGTGTGCGTGCTGCGCAAGCGGCTCGGCCTGGTCGGGGGTCGGCGCTCGGCGCTGTCCACTCGCGACCGGGGCTACGTGCTCGAGGGTCCCGACGTCCGCGTGGACGTCGACCTCTTCCGCGTGCTGAACCGTCCGGGCACCGGCCGCGAGCGCGTCCGCCGTGCCCTGCAGGCACTCGAGGTGGTGCACGGACCGCTGCTCGCCAGTGAGCCGTACGCCGCGTGGGCGGCCGCCGCGCGGGAGGTCTTCGACCGCGAGCTCGCCGAGTCGCTGACGCCCGTCGCCGCTCTCGCCAACCAGCTCGGGGAGCACGACGCCGCCCGCCACATCGCTCGGCACGTCGTCGAGCGGGAGCCGTACTACGAGGCCGGCTGGCAGCAGCTGATCCGTGCGCACTGGCTCTCCGGGGAGCGCGGCGAGGCGCTGCGCGCCTACGCCGCCCTGCGCGAGGTCCTGCTCGACGGTCTCGGTGAGCAGCCGTCGCCGAGCAGCCAGGAGCTCTATCTCGCCATCCTCCGCTCGGAGGATGACGACCGGCGCGCCACCCAGCCGCAGGAGATCGACCTGCTGCTGCGCCTGCTCCGCCAGGCCCTCGAGTGCGTGCCCGGAGTGCGCGTCCCCTCGCAGGACGCCGCACTCGCCAACACCGCCGTGAGGGTGCTCGCACAGACGGCGTGACCGAGGTCACCCCCGAAGGGGTGATCCCCCCTGGCCCAAAAAGACCATGCAATTGCCTCATGTTGAGGGTTGCACCCCCTGAGTGGTCCCCCTCACACTGGGGGCAGGTTGTACGCGTGGGCTCGGGGGGCTCGTGCGGGGGGAGCAACACGTATGGCACACATCGTTGCGTCGGCATCTGAGATCGACACCAGCGGTAGCGACAGACGCACGACGAGAGTACTCGTCGTCGACGACCACGTCGTCTTCGCGCAGCTCGTCGAACGAGCAATGCGCCAGGAGGGCGACCTGACCTGTGTCGGGACCGCGTCGTCACTGGCCGAGGCCCGCCGGATGTTCACGCATCTGCGACCCGACGTCGTACTCATGGACGTGCGGCTGCCCGACGGCGACGGTGTCGACGCCACCACCCAGGTGGTGGCCGAGGACCCCGAGGTGCGGGTGGTCGTGCTGAGCGCCTTCATCGACGCGGCCCTGATGCGGCGCGCCAGCATGGCTGGCGCGACCGCCCTGCTGGCCAAGGACGGCGACCTCGACGAGCTGCTGCACGCGATCCGGTCCTCCGAGGCCGGCAGCCTGGCAGTGAACCCGAAGCTGCTCCACCAGCTGGTCCGCGAGAGCACCAAGGTGGCGGCCGCACCCGGACCCGACCTCACCCAGCGTGAGCGCGAGGTGCTGCGCATGCTCGCCGACGGCTCCGACCTGACGCTCATCGCCCGGGAGATGTCGATCTCGGTCCACACCTGCCGCGGCCACGTCAAGAACGTCCTGGCCAAGCTGGGGGTCCACTCCCAGCTCCAGGCGGTCGTCGTCGCCATGCGCTACGGCCTGATCGAGCCGAGCCTGGGTCACGCGTGACGCCGACGCCGACGATCCCCTACGACCCCGACCGGGTGGCGCGGGGGGCGATCGTCCAGTTCGTCGGCCGCTGCGCCGTCGCGCTCCTGGTCGTGGGGATCGCGACCTTCGGGGTCGCCAGCAAGCTGTCGAGCCAGGAGGCGCTGCACGATGCCAAGGTGCGCGGCGAGAGCTTCACGCTCGGTACGGCGGCGCCGCTGGTCACCCATGGCCTGCGCGAAGGCCGGCCGGGCGCGGTCCGGCGCTTCGACACGGTCATGCGCAACCGCATCAAGTACGGGAACATCGCGCACATCAAGGTGTGGGACCCCGATGGCACGATCATCTGGGCCGACCAGCCGAACCTGACCGGGCACGTCCTTCCCATCCCCGAGCAGGTCACCGCGCAGACGTCGGACCAGTTCACGCTCGCGTGGAACGCCTCGTCGGCGAGGGCCGGCAACGGTGACGGCAAAGGCCAGCCGATGCTCGAGGTGTACGTCGGCACCCACGACCACGACGGCAAGGCAGTGATCCTGGAGAGCTACTGGTCTCCCCACGCGATCGACTCGCGCTACGACTGGTTCCTCGGCCGCCTCGCCCCCCTGTCACTCGGGGCGCTGCTGCTGCTGATGGTCGCCATCGTCCCGCTCGGGGTGTCGCTGGCCCGCCGGCTGGCCAACAGCACGCGCGACCGCGACCGGATGCTGCAGCACGCCTTGCGAGCCTCGGACCTCGAGCGCCGGCGGATGACCCACACCCTGCACGACGGGGTCATCCAGGACCTCGCTGGGCTCGCCTACCTGCTGCCCACCGTGACGCCGCACGAGCCGCGCGACGCCGAGGAGACCGAGCTGCGCTCGACCCTGGTGGAGGCGACCAACCTGCTCAAGTCCGACGTCCGCCAGCTCCGCGAGATCCTGGCCGACCTCTACCCGCCGTCCTTGGAGAAGGAGGGCCTGGACGCCGCCCTGGCCGACCTCGCCGAGTGGGCCGGACGCAGCGGGATCGACGTCACCGTCTCCACGCGCGGCACCGAGGACCTCGAGCCGGCCTACGCGCGGCTGGCCTACCGCGTCGTCCGTGAGGGCCTGATGAACGTGATCAGCCACTCGGGTGCCGAGCACGCGCTGGTCTGGGTCCGCACGACCCCGCACGCCGGGGTCGAGATCGCGGTCCGCGACGACGGCCGGCCGACCACGCCTCGGGTCACCGAGCACGAGCCCGGTCACTTCGGGCTACGGATCCTGCGCGACGTGATGGCCGACCTCGGCGGTGAGCTCACCGTCACCCACGCCCCTGCCGGGGGCACCGAGCTGCGCGCGTCACTGCCGGAGGCGTCCAGCGAGCCGTACGAGCCCGCTTTCGACGACTCCCTCATCCCCAGCAGCTAGGACAGCCGCCGCAGGTCGGCGACCACCGGGACACCGGAGCCGGCCGCGGCGCAGCCGTGGCGACAGGGAGTTCGCACACGGTTGGCGCGACCGGCCCGGCCCTCCACAGACCAGGTCTGCCGTCGCGGCGGTCCTGGTAGGGGAAGTCGTGGGAACGGTCAACGGGACCGCCGGACCGACAGCCGGGGGAAGCTGCCGCCGGCGCCGCGGCCGTAGCCGCACCGCCGGGTCCGGCGGTCGCCGCCGCCAGCGCGCTCCCCCACCGCGACCGCCAGGGGCGTCGCGCTGGAAGCGCGCGGAGTCGTCCTGGGAAGCCACGGCCCAGGACGAGGACGGGGAGGAGGATGTGCATCGAGACCCGACATGGGTCCATGGAACGCCGTACCCCTTGTGGACACCTTGGACGTGCGGATGCCCGCGGACCAGGGTCCGCGGGCATCCGCGCCGTACTGCTGACTACCTCCTCAGGTGTGGAACCTCCAGCTCAGCGACGCCATCCGGTTGCCGGCCAGGTCGTGGACCGCCTTGGTCAGGTCCACCCGGAAGGCGTGACCCTTGGCGAGCTTCCCGATCGGCTTCAGCGTGGCGGTCCTGCCGTCGGCGCTGAGGGTGACGGTGGCCGCCACCTTCTTGCCATGGGCGAGGCTCGTCAGCCGGAAGGTGTGGGCACTGACGCCCTTCACCGACTCACTGAAGACCACCACGACGTGAGCATGGGCCGACACGTGCTGCGCCCCAGGTCCAGGCCTGCGGCTCTTCACGGCCGGGGCGGTCTTGTCCGCCGCGGTCTTGAAGCTCCAGGTCATGGTCGACAACCCGTTGCCTGCCGTGTCCCTGATCGAGCCCGACCCGCCGGTCAGCGTGGCGGTGTACTGCGTCGAGCCCGCCAGTGAACCGTTGGGCTTCAGCGTGGCCGAGGTGCCACCCGGGTTCAGGGTCACGGTGGCGTCGACCGAGGCTCCGGTCGCCGTGTTCCGCAGCGTGAAGGTGCTGCCCGAGACACCCTGGACCGGCTCACTGAACGACGCGCTCACGAGCGTGCTGGTCGGCACGTTGCTGGCGGCGTCCGCCGGCGACTGGGCACTGACCGTCGGGGCGACGAGGTCACCCATCACGGTCACGGCGTTGGACGTCGAGCTGGACACGCTGGCTCCCGCGGAGTTGACGGCCGTGACCCGGAACCGGACAACCGCGCCCGGCTGGAGCCCGCTCACCAGCGCGCTGGTGGCCGGAGCGTCCACGTTCACCGTCTTGATCACGGCGTCGGAGCTGTCGAGCACCTCCACCTTGTAGGACGTGATCGCCGAGCCACCGTTGCTGAAGGGCGCGTTCCAGCTGACGCTGGCGCCACCCACAGCGGCCGTGGCCGTCCCGATCGACGGGGCATCCGGAGCCGTGACCGCCGGAGCGGTCGGCGTCACCGGTGCGGACGGAGCACTGTCCGCGTTGCCGCCCTGGTTGTTGGCGCGCACCTTGAAGGTGAGCGCCGTGCCGTTGGGCAGGCCGGTGAGGATCGCCTGGCGGTCCACCCCGGGAACGGTCACGCTGGTGACCTGGTTGCCCTTGTTGAAGGCCGTGACGTCGAAGGAGACGACGCTGGACCCGGACGGCTCGGACCACGTCACCAGAGCGCTGGCGTTCAGGGCCAGAGCAGTGACGTTGAGCGGCGCAGCCGGGGGCGGCGGGACGATCCCGTTGCCCGTCAGCGTGACCACCTTGGTGACACCCGACGCACTGGTGTTGATGTCCACCTCGGCGGTCTTGGGACCGGTCGAGGTCGGCGTGAACACCACGTCCACCGTGCAGGTCACCGGACCGTTGACCAAGGTGCAGTTGCTGGTCGCGGTGAACTGGTCGGCATTCGGACCGGTGACCGTCGCGCCGGTGACGTTCAGGATGCCGGTGCCCGTGTTGGCGATCGAGATCGACTGCGTGGCAGAAGCCGTCGGCGTGGGCGTCACCGGCACTGCCCCGAAGGCCAGCGAGGTCGGCGTCACGTTCGCGGTCACCGGAGTGGTGATCGGGAACGAGCTCACCGGGATGACCTCGTCGGTCGTGCACTTCTTGGTGGTGGCGTCGGTCGCGGTGCAGAACGCCAGCTGCTCGACGTTCCACAGCGTGTCCGTGCCGTCACCCTTGGCGAACAGTGCACCACCCGCGGGCTCGGCGGCGGGAGCGTGGAAGGACACGGTCACGCTGCCGTCGCTGTTCCGGTTGATCGTGTACTGGTCGGACGGGCGCTGTACTGAGCGGTGTCACAGTTCGAACCCGCCGGCGGGGTGAGAGTCCCCACCGGAACGTTCGACGTGAGTGGCAGCCGTCAGTGTGCAGTCGCTCGCGCGGTTGGTGTTGGCCGACGCGGCCGGGTTGAGCACCGCCCCACCGGGGTTGGTGATCTCGCGGACCGCCACCAGCTGGCCGCTGTCGACCAGACCGGCGAACACAGCCTGCTGCAGCGTCATCCCGGCGGTACCCGGTCCGAAGTCGCCGGACTACAGGGCCTTGCCCTCCATCAGGTCGGTCCAGCCGAGCTCGGCACCGGAGCCGTCCTTGTTGGCGCGCACGCTGATCCGGATGCGCAGGGAGTGGTCGCCGTCGATGATGTCGTTGTTGCCGCGGCCCTCGATCAGGTCGCTGCCGTCACCACCGAGCAGGATGTTGCCCTCGGCCCAGACCGAGCCGGAGCCCGGGTCTGCTGCCGTGCCGCCGGCACCGATCAACGGGCACCGCTTCATCGCGGAGGCGTCGATCACGGCCTGCAGCGAGGACGGGAACTCCTTGACCAGGGCACCGAGACCCTGGATCTGAGCCACGCCACGCGGGTCGAGCGCGTCGCAGCCGGAGAACCCACCCGGGCCGACGATCCGCTCGAGGTCGTCGCCGCGGATGATGTCGTTGAACTTCGACCCGGAGTCGGCCTCGGTCTCCTGCCAGCGGTCGCGGTTCACGACGTTGGGCAGGGGCAGACCGACCAGCTGCTGGTTGATCTCGAGGTCGTCGTCGCCACCCACGGTGTCGAACTGGTGTGCTGCCCAGTCGAAGCCCGCGGCACCGGCGTTCCGGTCGATGGCGGCGTTCTGCTCCATGATGTCGTTGCCGCCCTCGGCGTCGTAGTCGTTCTCGCCGGGCTGACCGACGAAGATGTCGTCACCAGCCTTCAGCTCGGCCGGGTCGTCGAAGAACGGCGCACCGTGGTCGCCCTGGAGCAGGTCCTGCCCCGTGCCACCCTCGAGCCAGTCGTCGCCACCGCCCCCGAAGACGGTGTCGGCGCCCTGGCCGGCGATGACGAAGTCGTTGCCGCCTCCGGCGAAGGTCTCGTTGTCGTTGGCTCCCCCGTTGATGAAGTCGTTGCCTTCGTTGCCCATCGGGATGTCGTCGCCCGGGCCGGCGTCGATGGCGTCGTTGCCAGGCCCACCCTTGGGGACGTCGGCACCGTTGAGGTCGGTGATGATGTCGTCGCCCTCACCACCGAGCGCGATGTCGTCGCCGTTGTTGCCCTCGATGACGTCGTCGCCGGCGTTGCCCCAGATGGTGTCGTTGTCGACACCGCCGAAGATGCGGTCGCCGTTGGCAGGGTCGTTCTTGCCGTTGTAGACGCTCTGCCCGTTGATGCCGGCCGGGTCGATCTTGTTGATGGCGCGGTACTGGACCGTGCCGTCCGGCTTCTCCAGCAAGAGCTGGTTCTCGTCGCAGGACGTCTTCGGGTCGTCGTTCACCGTGCCGGCACCGGTCAGCGCCGTCAGCGGCGGGTCCGCGACCATGGACGACGTCGTCCCTGGCGGAGATCCCACCACCGCACTGGGTGCAGAGGTCGAGTACGGCGAGGTGATGTCGGCTAGCTGGAACTTGCAGTCGGCGGTCCCGAACGCGTCCGCCTTCAGCGTGTTGGTGTAGTCGGTGTTGCGCTCGATCAGCTCGGAGAACGAGTTGCCCTCGAGCTGGGTGCGCAGGCTCATCCCCGGCGTACGGGCCAGGTAGTAGAGCCGGTCACCGTCCTGGAGCTTCTCCAGCTGCGTCTGGAAGACGTAGTTGAAGGTGCTGCCCAGCATGCCACCGTTCTGGTTGGTCAGCTCGGCCAGGCCGCCGATCCACAGGTCGACACCCGTGGTCTGCTCGGGGTCGGTGGTCTTGACCGCGGCCGGGGTGTTGGCCGGCTGGACGTCCAGGCCGGTCGTGGTCACCCCGCCCACGCTCGCCCACGGGCCGGTGCTGAACATGAAGTCAGCGCGGTCCGCGATCACCGGGTCGGTGGGCAACGGGTCGACGATCGCGCGTGCCGCGGCACGCTTCGCCGCGATGGTGGTCACGTCGTCGGCGTTTCCGTTGATCCCGTCGGGCCCGGAGTCGCGGATGGTCGGGTGAGCGCCGTAGGCCGCCACGAAGTTGATCAGCGACTCGGGGTGCTTCATGTGTTGACCGAAGTCGGCCCAGCTGGTGTACGGAGCCAGCTGACCGTCGTTGGTCTGCGCGGCGAGCTGGCGACGGGTCTCGTTGAGCGAGGGGACGCCGGCATCGCGGGCCCGGGCCATGTTGAGCGACGGCAGGTCGAGCGGCAGGCCCAGCAGGTTGTTGCGCAGGGTCTCCGTCACGAACTCGTCGATCTCGTTGCCGGTCTGGTCCGAGGACCCGAGCAGCACCGAGCCGGCGGCCTGCTCCGGCGTGTACACCGGATGTGCCGGGTCGACCGAGTTGTCGAAGAACGCCGGTGGGTTCAGGAACGCCTTGAGCAACGGCAGTGAGTTGTCCGTCCTGGTCCCGTCGGCATTCTGGTCCTGCCGCGCCACCTGGTCGTCGAGCATGGAGTGCCCGAACCGGTAGACGGCGTGCGCGAACTCCGCGTCGATCGCCGGGTTGATGTCCGGGGAGTAGACGTGGAACGGGCGCACAGCCGGCTGCACCTTGCGCGCGAACTCCTCGAAGACCAGGTGCTGGTACTCCATCTCGGTCACGAACCGGGCGGCCTGGAACAGCCGCTCGCCGTAGCCGTAGCCGCCGGTGCCGTTGGCACCCTGGACGCCGATCGCCTGCCAGTCCGCCAGTCGCGCAGCTGCACCGGGCGAGTTGTCGGTCTTCAGCACGTTGTCGATGTAGGTGACCAGGCGGTCGTGCTCGGAGTGGAACACCTGGTGGATCGACGAGAGCGCGATGTTCTCGTTGCAGCGACCGTCGCCACAGGCGAAGTGGGTCGCGAGCAGCTCGTCGTCGTAGGTGCGGGGCGCCTGCTTGGTGAAGTCCGTCTCGATGGTGGAGTTTGCATCCGGGGTCGGGGAGATCCCGGTCTGCGGGTCCGGTGACGGATCGGCGTTGTGCGCGATGTCCGTCAGGAACGGCGTACCGAAGTACTCGACGTCGCTGGGCACCGGAATGGTCTCGTCGACCGCGGGCGTGGCCGGGTTGTCCAGGCGGCCCTCGACGAGCACGTCGTCGGGCGTCCCGGCCTTTCCGTCCGGACCCTTGGTGACGTACTGCGGCAACCCGTGCGGGCCGGGCAGGTACTTGCCGTACGGGTCGGTCGCGAGCAGCGGGACGTTCAGCACGTCCTTGTCCTCGAGCCGCATGCCCAGCAGGTCGTGCGCCTGCTTGCGGACCGAGGCCCACGTCGACTCGCTGCCGGCGCCCGCCTGACCGTCGTTGTAGCAGGCGAACGCCGCCGGCTTGGTGCAGGGCAGCGGGTCGTCGTTGACGAGGCCCTGGAGCAGCATGCCGTCGGAGACCGCGGCCGGGTTGTTCACACCCGCCGTTCCGGTACCCGGCTGGTACTCGCGCAGGAAGACCTGGTGCGAGGCGTGCGAGGTGTAGGTCTGGCTCTGGTCGACCCACGGGGTGTCGGTGTTGCTCGCGTCCTGGACGTCGTCGGCGGTGTGCAGAATCCCGTCCGGGCCGGGCTGGTCCTGGGTACGGGGCAGTGCCATGAACGCCTGGGAGGGCGAAACCTCGTCACCGGTGTTGGGCTTGCCGTCGGGGCCGAGGGTGATCAGCGGGTCGTCGGGCCGGAGCGGGATGAACACGGTGCCGCCGCTCTTCTCGGTCTGGTCGATACCGTGGTCGAAGAACTGGCCGAAGAAGGTGAACAGCGAGTTGTACGGCGGGGAGAGCCCCGTGTCGGTGGTGACGTTCGGGATGAACAACGTCTGGTGCGACGGCGTGCAGCCGGCCGGGATGCCAGGCGCGGCAGGGGTCGGCGGATTGGTCGTCCCGTCTGCCGGGACCGGGTCGGTGGTGCACGGCACCGCGGTCGCCTTGCCGCCGGTCTGGGTGCGCTGCGGGTGCCCGGCTGCCGCGATGGCTGCTGGGTTGGTGCTGGTCTGGTCGTCGATCAGGTTGCTCGCGGTCCGGACCTCCGAGTCCATGACCGTTCCGGTCTTGCTCTTGTACGACGTGGATCCCAGGGGCCCGAAGTTGGCGTTGGTGTTCGGGTCGGCGTCGCGGAAGAACGGCGTCGTCAGCCGCGGGAAGACCTGGTTGGACGCGCCGAAGAAGTTCGGGATCAAGGTGCCGGCGAAAGGCCCGGAGGGCTGTCCGGGCGCCGCCACGCCGGTGGCCGCCTTGAGGTTGTTGCAGGAGCCGTCGACCGTCCGCAGGCCGTACGACGTGATCACGTCCGGCACCTGCTCGCTGTCCGGGATGTCGTCACCGGGTTGGGCTAGCAGGGTGCCGCACGGGTTCGACGCCGTCAGCGTCGTGGTGTGCCGTTCGGCGATCTTGATCTGCTTGAGGATGAACGCCAGGTCACCCGGCGTCACCACGAAGCCGTTGCCGACGGGCGCCGGGGCTGCAGCAGCCTGCTGCAGCATGCCCAGCTGGAGTCCGAGTCCCAGCGTGATCGCCAGCGCACAGAGCGCCGCGAACGGTCGGGACCTGGCGGCTCCCCGCCTCCGTGGGCCCGAGCCCCGCGACTTCTTGGTGATACCTCGGCCAACGTGACGACGCGTGGCAGCGGTCATGACACACCTGCTCTTTCCTAGCGGACGACACGCCAACAGTCGGCCGAGCAGGTTGGAAATTCCTTGGGAGGCAGGTAAGGACCTCAGCGGTCCCGGCGCCAGTCGTGGGTCCGCGGGCCGGGAACGAAGCCGATGCCCCGGTAGACCCGGCCCGGCTCAGGGGAGTCGTCGTCGCCGCGGGGTCGGACCAGACCCGACGTACCTCCGTGCTCGCGGGCCGCGTGCAGGGCGGCCAGGCTGACCGCGCTGGCGAGTCCGCGGCGGCGGTGCTCGGGCCGGCAGCCGACCGGCTCGACGAGGGCGACCCCGGACGCGTTGTCGAGCCACACGCAGCAGGACGCGACCATCTCGTCGTCCGGGGTGACCGCCACCCAGTCGAGATCGGCCCGGTAGGGCGGCGTCGCCATCAACCGTTCGTACGCCGCTGCCGAGACCTTCGAGGTGGCCGACCACGATCCCCGGTGACAGGCCGCACGGGCTTCGTGCTCCCCGGGTCGTACGGCGCGGAAGGTGTAGCCGGCCACGTCGGGAACGGGCGCGAGCGTGGCCAGGTCCAGGGTGTGCTGGCTGAACCACAGCCCACCCTCGTCGACGAAGCCGGCCGCCTCCAGGGCCGCCACCAGGTGCGGCTCGGTGGCGAGCGTCGAGGTGCGGATCGTCGCCGCTGTGGTGGTCTCGAGGAACCACGCCACCGCCTGCTCCGCCACGCCGTCGTACGCCGGGTCGACGCACCACTCCATCCAGTCGGGGCTCTCGAGCCAGGCCCAGCCCACAGCGACGTCGCCGGCCCGGAAGACGCGCACCGGCCCGTGCTCGAGGTCCTCGGGCAGGGCGTAGCGCGCGCTCCAGGCGATCTGGCCGGGGTGCTGCCACGACGTCGGCGTCAGCCGCGAGGCGACCTCCTGCATCTCCGGCAGCGCCCGGTCGACGTCGAGCGTCTCCTGGCTCACGCCCGGGTGACCTCGACGAACCAGTCCGCGACCTGCGCGGGGTCGTGCTCGAGCGCGGCGTCGTGGACCGCGACCTCGGTGGTCACCACGCCAGGCACGGGCGCGTCCCACCAGCCGCCGCAGGGCTGGACCTTCTCCCGCTCCATGAAGGCGATGACCCGCTCGACGATCGCGTCGGCGTCGCCCTCGGTGTGGACCAAGAAGGTGTTGGTGTGCGGCGGGTCGGGGTTCGGCCGCAGCCCACGGGTCGACAGCTCGGTGGCCAGCGAGCGCGCCCACTCGGCGTACTCCCCCATCCGTGGCAGCCGGTCGCGCAGCCCGGCGAGGGCCGAGACGGCGAACGGCGTCAGGTGGAACAGCGTGCCGCCCATCCGCTTGCGCCAGCGTCGGGCCTCGTCGACGACGTCCTCCGGGCCGGCGAGCGCGGCCCCGGCGAGCGCCTCGAGCCCCTTGTAGAACGAGACGTAGACGGTGTCGAAGTGCTCCGCGATCTCGGCGAGTGGGCGGTCGTAGAACGGTTGCGACTCCCAGATCCTCGCGCCGTCGGCGTGCAGGGGTACGCCGAGCTCCCGGGCCGTCGCGGAGAGCTCTTCGAGCTCCTCCCAGGTCGGCAGCAGGCAGCCGGCGTCGCGGAGCGGCAGCTCGACCAGAGCCGCACCGAGCCCGGACCCGAGAGACCGCAGGTCGTCGGCGGTCGCCGTCTTGGGGCCGCTGGTGAGGTGCTCGAACTCGAAGCCGTGCAGCCGTCGCGGGCCGTCGTCCTCGTGCTTGAGGAGGTGGGAGAGGTCGGGGATCGCGACCCGCTTGGAGTGGCGGCGGTCGGTCCAGACCCGGAGGGCGGCCTGCTGAGCCATGATCCCGCTCGGGAAGAGCGCGGCGGCCGGCTTGCCGAGCAGCTCGGCGACCTGGCGCTCGAGCTCGGCCACCGGGCCGCGCTCGGCGTACACGTCCCACTCGGTCACGCTGAGCGTCTCGGCGTCGTCGGCCAAGGCACGCAGCGTCTCGACCGGAGTGCGGGGCGCGTGCCAGAAGACCGTGCTGGTGCAGGCCTTGGCCGCGGCGCGGAAACGCTCCATCTGCTCCTCGTCGCTCACGGCCTCAGCCAAGCAGCCGCCCCGGGGCGCGGCAAACCCTTTCGGGCCGACCCTCGCCCTGTCGGCGGCACCGCGACGCCAGCACGGCCACCGCCGAGAAGCTGGGCGCGACGGTGTTGTCGTCTGCCGACACCGAGTGGACCCACGAGGCGGTGCTCGCCGATCCCCAGGGAGCCGAGCTCATCCTGAGCCAGTTCGCACCACCGAGCTGACTCGCCCGCGGCTCAGGGGAGGTTGCGGACGCCGGCCGGGACGCCCTCGCCGCGCACGACGCCCTCCACCATCTGCTGCAGGGCGGTCAGGGCCACCCGTTGCGGGATCGGCCCGAAGCTCACCCGCGCCACGCCCAGCTCCTCCAGGCGTGCGAGTGATGGCGCGACTCCCGGCGCGGGGATCATCGTCAGCCGCTGCGGACCGAAGGCCTCGACCAGCGCCGTCACCTTCTGCTCGTCGAGCCCGCCGGGCACGAAGACGACCGGCGCACCGGCGTCGAGGAAGGCTTTCCCGCGCTCGATCGCATCGGCCAGGCTCTCGGTCGGGTCGCGGTCGCCGGCCAGCAGGAACGCGTCGGTGCGCGCGTTGAGCACGAATTCCGGAACCCCCTCGGCGGCGGCGGCGCGCATCACCGACTCGACGATCCCAGCGGCCTCAGCGAGCGGGCGCAGCTGGTCCTCGATGTTGGCGCCCACCACGCCGAGCCCGATTGCGCGCCGGCAGGTCTCGGCCGCGTCGCCGTACCCGCCCTCGAGATCGGCGGTCACCGGCAGGTCGACGTCGGCCGCGATCCGCCCCACGGTTTCGAGCATCAGGTCGCGCGGGATGTGCTCGCCGTCCTCGTAGCCGTACGACGCGGCGATCGCATGGCTGGCCGTCGCGAGCGCGGCCGTGCCGGCGGTCGCTGCGACCACCCGGGCGCTGGCGACGTCCCAGACGTTCACCACCTTGAGCAGCGCGGGGTCGGCGTGGAGGGCAAGAAGGGCCGTGGCGCGCTCGGCGGTGGAGGTCATGGACCGAGTATGTCGCCGGCAGCCGACACCGGCTCGGGACCGGATGCGGGACGACCACCCCGTGCCCTCACCGATGCGGCGTCATCTGTCGATGTGAAACACCCCGTGCCCTCATCCGGTCGGCGTTCTCGCTCGTTGTGGAACACGGTGTTCCACAACGGGCGCGGCACCCTTCCCGGTGAGGGCACAGGCCGTGCCCGTAGGCGCACGGACGGCTCACATGACGAACGACCAGTGCGCGACAGGCGACGGCTCGCCACGCAGGTGGGCCACGGCCGGATCGCTGGGGGCGTGGGGCAGCAGCTCGATGGCTCGAGTCAGTGAGAACGACCCGGGCCTCGCGGACGATCCCGTCGGGGGTCGGCGACCGCGAGGGCCGCCGAGGTGACCTCGGCGAGATAGTTCCACGATCGGGACTCAAGGTCCTCGTCCGAGGCGGTGGCGCGCTCGGCGGTGGAGGTCATGGACCGAGGATGTCGCCGGCCGCCGACACCGGGTGCCAACTCGGTGGTTGAGGAGGTCGCTCTGCGACCGTCTCGAAACCCGGGGACCGTGCCTCAGGCCCCAGGCACCGTCACCGGGTTTCGACTCGCCCGGCACGGCTTCGCAAGCTCAGCCGTGGGCTCGCTCAACCTTCGCTCGCCCACGCCGAGCCTCGTTCCTCGGCCCGGCTGCTCACTCCCAGAACACCCGGTCCACGACGACGCGGGCGCGCCGGGTGGTGCGGAGGTAGTCGTTGACCATCTCGTCGGAGTGCCCCGGGACGTAGCCCAGGATGCTCGCCACGGCGGCCCGCTCGCGGGCGTCGCGCGGGAGCTGGTCGCCGCTCTTGCCGGTGACGAGCGTGATCGCGTTGCGGATCCGGCTGACGGTGCGCCAGGCCCCGTCGAGCGCGCGGGCGTCGGCGTCGGAGAGCACGCCGGCCTCGTGCGCGGCGGCGAGGGCGGTCAGGGTGCGCGGGCTGCGCAGAGCCGGTACGTCGCCGGCGTACCGCAGCTGGAGCAGCTGGACGGTCCACTCGATGTCGGCGAGGCCACCACGGCCGAGCTTCAGATGCGTCTGGGGGTCAGCGCCGCGAGGCAAGCGCTCACGGTCTACGCGCGCCTTGATCCGGCGTACCTCGACGACGTCGGCGTCGCTGATGCCACCCGCCGGGTAGCGCAGCGGGTCGATGAGCGCGGTGAACCGCTCACGCACCCCCTCGTCGCCCACGACCGCGTCCGCCCGCAGCAGCGCCTGCGCCTCCCACACCTTGGACCACTTGGCGTAGTAGGCGGCGTACGACGCGAGCGTCCGCACCAGCGGACCCTGCTTGCCCTCGGGACGGAGGTCGGCATCGACCACCAGAGCAGGGTCGCTCGCCGGCGCGATCAGCAGCGAGCGGAGCTCGTTGGCCACCGCCTGGGCGTACGACGTGGCCTCACCGCCGGAGTCCGCGTCGTCGTCCACGGGCTCGTGCACGAACAGCACGTCGGCGTCGCTGCCGTAGGACAGCTCGAACCCGCCGTACCGGCCCATCGCCACGACGCCCATCCGGGTCGGCGCCTCGTCGAGGCCGCGTTGGGCGCGCACGGACCGGCCGGCGACGTCGAGCGTGGCCTGGAGCGTGGCGTCGGTGAGCCGCGACAGCGCGGCTCCGACGTCGGCCACCTCGGTCTCGGCGAAGAGCTCACCGACCGCGATCCGGAGCAGCTCGCGCCGGCGCAGTGCGCGGATCGAGCGGACCGCCTCGACCGGGTCGTCCTGCCGGTCCGCCGTGGCGCTCATCTGCGCGAGCACCGCCTCGGATGACAGCGGGGTGAGGTCGCCGCCGAGCATCCGGACACCCTCCGGCTCCCGCTGCAACAGGTCGGTGGCGTAGCGCGAGGTGGCGAGCACCCGGGCCAGCCGCTCGGCGACCTGACCCTCGTCGCGGAGGGTCTTGAGGTACCAGTGCGACGAGCCGAGGCTCTCGCTGATCCGCCGGAAGCCGAACAGCCCGGCGTCCGGGTCGGGCGCGTCGGCGAACCACTCGAGCATCGCCGGCAGCAGGGTGCGCTGGATCGCCGCCGTCCGGCTGAGCCCGCTGGTCAGTGCCTCCAGGTGCCGCAGCGCAGCTTGGGGGTCGGCGAAACCGAGTGCGGCCAGCCGCACCCCCGCCGCCTCGGTGGTGAGGCGCGCGCCTTCGGCCGGTACCCGCGCCACGGCCTCGAGCAGCGGACGGTAGAAGAGCTTCTCGTGGAGGCGACGTACCTCCCGGCGATGGTCGGACCAGGCCTCCTCCAGCGCCTTCTCCGGCTCCTTGACGAAACCCATGCTGCGACCGAGCCGCCGCAGCGACGCGTCATCGGCCGGGACGATGTGGGTCCGGCGCAGGTGCTGGAGCTGGATCCGGTGCTCCAGGGTGCGCAGGAAGGAGTACGCCGCGGCGAGGGCCTCGCCGTCCTCGCGGCCTACGTAGCCACCCCGGGTCAGCGCGGCGAGCGCGCTCAGGGTCGCCGGGTTGCGCAGCTTGGGGTCGGCCCGCCCGTGCACGAGCTGGAGGAGCTGGACGGCGAACTCGACGTCGCGCAGCCCGCCCGACCCGAGCTTGAGCTGGCGGTCGGCCTCGCGGGCCGGGATGTTCTCGATCACGCGGCGCCGCATCGCCTGTACGTCGCTCACGAAGCCGTCGCGCTCGGCGACCTGCCACACCATCGGCTCGACCAGCTCGACGAAGGCGCGCCCGAGCTCGAGGTCCCCGGCGATCGGCCGCGCCTTGAGCAGCGCCTGGAACTCCCAGGTCTTGGCCCACCGCTCGTAGTAGGCGCGGTGGCTGGCCAGGGTGCGGACCAGCGGGCCGGCCTTGCCCTCGGGACGCAGGTTGGCGTCGACCGGCCAGATCGTCCCCTCCACGGTGTGCTCGGAGCAGACCTGCATGAGCTGGGAGGCGAGCTGGGTGGCGACCCGCGCGGCCGCGCGCTCGTCGGCACCCCCGTCATCTGGCACAACCGCCTCGAAGACGTAGAGCACGTCGACGTCGGAGACGTAGTTGAGCTCGTGGCCCCCGCATTTGCCGAGCGCGATCACCGCCAGCCGAGCCGTCTCGGCCCCGGGCACGCGCGACCGCGCGATCGCCAGCGCGGCCTCCAGCGTCCCGGCCGCCAGGTCGGACAGCTCGGCCGCGGCGTCGTCGACACCGAGGTGGTGGGCGAGGTCGCGGGCCGCGAGCCGGGTCAGGATCCGCCGGTACTCCACACGCAGGGCGTCCGGCGCGGACGCGACCGTGGACGTCGGCAGGTCGGACTCGGGATCAGCACCCACCGCCCGCAGCAGAGCCCCCCGTACGGCGTACGCCGGCGGCCGGGTGGAGCCCAGGAACGGGTCGGCCAGCTCGCGCCACTGCTCGGGGTGCCGGCACAGGTGGTCGGCCAGCGCCTGGCTCGCCCCCAGCACCCGCAGCAGCCGCATCGCGGTGCCCTCGTCGTCCGCGAGCTCGGGGACGAGGCCCGGGCCGGCCCGCTCCGCGAGTCGGCTCAGCCCCGCGAGCGCCTGGTCGGGATCGGCTGTGCGGGCCAGGATCGCGACCAGCGGCTCCGACCGGACCCCCAGGGCGGCGAGCTCGGCGTCGGCCCGCGCCGGGTCCTCGAACGCGAGGCGCAGCAGCCGCGCGTGGACCGGGTCGCTGCGGCGGGGGGTCACCGCGTCAATGTAGCCAGTCGGGGTGGCTCGTCGTTTCGTCGTTCCGCCTCAGGCCGGCAGCGGCCGCCCGGTCCACGATCACGGTGGCGCGCGGGTGCCGCTGCAGGACCGACGCCGGGCAGTCCTCGGTCACGGGGCCCTCGAGTGCCGCGGCGACGGCCGCGGCCTTGTGCGACCCCGATGCCACGAGCACGAGCCGACGCGCCTCGAGGATCGTGCCGAGCCCCTGCGTGAGGCACTGGGTCGGCACGTCCTCGGGCCGCGGGAAGAACCGGGCGTTGTCGGCGCGCGTGGTCTCGCTCAACCGCGCGACGCGGGTGCGCGACTCGAACGCGGACCCGGGCTCGTTGAAGCCGAGGTGCCCGTTCCGGCCGATGCCCAGGAGCTGGACCTCCACCCCGCCCAGACGACGTACGGCGGCCTCGAAGTCCGCACAGGCCGCGACCGGATCGGGGGCCGCGCCGTCGGGGACGAGCAGGTGCTCCACCGGGATCCCCAACGGTACGGCGACCTCGCGCCGCAGGAACGAGTGGTACGACGCCGGGTCGGACTCCTCGATCCCGAGGTACTCGTCGAGAGCGACACAGCGCACCGCCGAGAAGTCCAGACCGGAGAGACGCGCCACGGCCAGGGCTCGGTACGTCGTCACCGGCGACGAGCCGGTGGCGACGCCCAGCACCAGTGCGGGGTCGGCCTCCAGGGCGTGTACGACGAGCGCGGCGGCGGCGGCGCCCAAGGCCTCCTGGTCCTCGACGACCACGACCTCCATGTCCGCTGCCTCTCGGTCAAAACTCTCGGCGAACCCGGTCGCGCCTCTTGCGGACCCGGGGTCCATCGTGCAGTGTATTAGGAAACTTTCCTATCTAACCCCGGAGACCCATGGCAAGGGCAGCACGGCGAATGGTGGCGGCAGGCGGTTGCGCGGTCCTGGCCGCAACCCTCGCCTCGGCGCCGGGCGCGTCCCCTGCCGCCCCCACCGCGGGCTCACGCGGGGCAGTCGCGGCCCAGATCCGTGTCAACCAGCAGGGCTACCTACCGCAGGAGACCAAGCGCGCCACGCTGATGGCACCGGGCGCCGTCCGCAACGGCACCTTCGTGGTCAGCGACGCCACCGGCCGGGTCGTGCTGCACGGCCGGGTCCCCGCCCGGTCGACCGGGTCCTGGAACGCCCGCTTCCCCGACGTCTACCGACTCGATGTCAGCCGGGTGCGCACGCCCGGCCGCTACCGCGTCATCGCAACGGGCGCCGTGACGGCGACCTCGCCCTGGTTCCGTGTGCTGGGCGCGGGGCGGCTGTTCGGCACGCTGCTCGACTCCGGGGTCGCCTTCGACCAGACACAGCGCGACGGCCGGCACGTCATCCCCGGCGCGCTGCACCGCCTGCCCTCGCACCTGCACGACCGTCGCGCGACGGTCTACCGGTGGCCCCACATGGAGCCCGGCTCCGACCTGATCACCGATCGCAGGCTGCACCCGCTCGGCGGCCCCGCGGTCGACGTGGAGGGTGGCTGGTTCGATGCCGGCGACTACCTCAAGTTCACCCACTCGACGGCGTACAACGACGTCCTGCTGTTCACCAGCGCCCGCCTGCTGGGCCGTCGGGCACCGGCATCACTCACCAGCGAGGCACGATTCGGCCTGCGCTGGCTGGCGAAGATGTGGGACGCCCGCACCCGCACCCTCTACCTCCAGGTCGGGATCGGCTCGGGGAACCGGGCCCGCACCTTCCGCGGCGACCACGACCTGTGGCGCCTCCCCGAGGCCGACGACCGCGACCGGGCGCACCAAGATCGTTTCGTCTCTCACCGCCCCGTGCTGGCCGCCGCGCCCGCCGGCAGGCCGATCAGCCCCAACCTCGTGGGCCGGGTCGTGGCCTCCTTCGCCCTGGCGGCGCAGGCCGACGCCCGGCACCACCCATCCCGCGCCATCCGCGAGCTGCGCCAGGCACGGATCCTCTACTCGATGGCTGCGACCGCCCATCCTCCGCACCCGCTGGTCTCGGCGCTCCCGCACGCCTTCTACCCGGAGTCGAGCTGGCTCGACGACATGCAGCTGGGAGCAGCCGAGCTCGCCCTCGCCGCTCACCACCTCGGGGTACCGGCGCGGCGCTACCTGAGAGACTCGGCGCGCTTCGCCCGTCGCTACCTCGCCTCCCGGTCGACCGACACGCTGAACCTCTACGACACCGGAGCCCTCGCGGACGTCTCGCTGGCGCGAGCCATGACCGTCGTACCCGGGGCCGGACGCCTCGCCGTCACCCGCCGCGACCTGACCCGCAACCTCCGCTCCCAGATCCTGCGCGGAGTGCGCCACGCCCGCCACGACCCGTTCGCAGCGGCGGTCTCGGTCGACGACTTCGACGCCAACTCCCACGCGTTCGGGCTGATCGCGACCGTCGGGCTGTACGACGCGCTGACCCACTCCGGCCGCTTCCAGGCGTTCGCCTCCGCCCAACGCACCTGGCTGCTGGGCGGTGACCCCTGGGGGGTGGGCGCCATGGTCGGCGTCGGTGACACGTTCCCGGCCTGCATGCAGCACCAGGTCGCGAACCTCGCGGGCAGCCTCGACGGCACCCGGCCGGTCGACGTGGGCGCGGTGGTGAACGGCCCCAACGGGAAGGGCAACTTCGACGGCGGCCTCGGCGGCCTCCAGACCGGCATGCGCCCCTGCACGTCGGCCGCACGCGGGCTCGCCCGTTTCGACGGTCACGGGAGTCGGTACGTCGACGACGTCCGGGCCTGGCAGACCGATGAGCCCGCCCTCGACATGACCGGTGCGGCCGTGATCGCGGCCGCCGCCCAGCTCCACCTGCACGCCCACGCGATGGTCCGCACTCCCCGCAGCGGGCCCCGGTGAAGCCCGGAACGCCCCGCCTGCTCCGGGGGATCAACGACCGGGCAGCCCTCGACCTCCTCCTCGAGCACGGCCCCCTCTCCCGCTCCCGTCTCGGTGATCTCACCGGGCTCTCGAAGCCGACCACGAGCCAGCTGCTCACCCGGCTCGAGGACGCCGGCCTGGTGATCACCAGCGGCAACACCAGCGGCGGTCCGGGTCCGCGCGCCCAGCTCTACGCCGTGAACCCCGATGCCGCCCACGTGGCCGCACTCGACGTGACGCCGGCCCGGATCCTGGCCGCGGTGGCCGACCTGACCGGGCGCACCGTCGGCGAGTTCGAGCTACGCACCCCCCGCCGGCCCCACCCGGACGCGGTGAGTCACGTACGGCAGGCCCTGGACGGAGCAGCCGTCTCGGCGGGCCTGCCCACGTCCGCTGTGCGCCACCTCGCGATCGGTACCCCCGGCGCGTTCGACCCCACCACCCGACGGCTCCGCTACGCCCGCCACCTCCCGGGCTGGCACGACCCGCACCTGCTCGAGCGGCTGGCCGACGAGGTCGGCATCCCGATCGAGGTGGACAACGACGTCAACCTGGCCGCCGTGGCCGAGCTCGCCGCGGGTGTCGCGCGCGGGGTCGACGACTTCGTCCTGCTCTGGGGGGACGAGGGCCTGGGCGCCGCCATCGTGATCGACGGTCGGCTCCGCGGCGGGGCGACCGGTGGTGCCGGCGAGGTCGGCTTCCTGCCGCTACCCGGCACTCCCCTGGTGCGCGACGTACGACGTGGCAACGCCGGCGCGTTCCAGGAGCTGGCCGGCGGTCCCCAGGTGCTGGCGCTGGCCCGATCCCACGGGATCCGCGCGTCCACCCCACCCGCGGCGGTCGCCCGGGCACTCGACAGCCCCGGCGCGGGAGACCGGTTCCTCGCCGAGCTCGCCCACCGCCTCGCTCTCGGGATCTCGGCGATGGTCGCCGTGGTCGATCCGGCGCTGGTGATCCTCTCGGGTGGCGTGCTGATCGCCGGCGGTCAGCGCCTGCTGGACCTGGTCGCCGACGAGGTCGGGTCGCTGGCCGCGGCTCGCCCGCGGCTGGCCCTGGCCACCGTCCAGGACCGGCCGGTTCTCGCCGGCGCCCTGCACACCGCACTCACCTCGGCTCGGGACGAGATGTTCGACACCGTCCGACACACCACCGATCCGGGCCAGCCCCGGCCCGTCACCAGGAGGTCACCATGACCACGCAGCGGCGTCTCACCCGTCCCCTCGCCCTCTGCGGGACACTCACCGCGCTCGCCCTCGCGGTGACCGGATGCTTCGGCTCGTCCAAGGGTGGTGCGAACGACAACCCGAACGCGGACGTCACGATCACCTTCTGGCACGGCTGGTCGGCGCCGAACGAGGTGAAGGCGATCCAGTCCACCATCGACGGCTTCGAGAAGAAGTACCCCAACGTGCACGTCAAGGCCGTCGGCAACATCACCGACGACAAGATCAACCAGGCGCTCCGCGCCGGTGGGTCCGCCGCCCCCGACGTCGTCTCGTCCTTCACCACCGACAACGTCGGCGAGTTCTGCACCTCCAAGGCGTTCGTGGACCTCACCCCCTTCATGGACAAGTCCGGCGTCGACCCCCAGAAGGTCTTCCCCGCTGCGCAGATCCAGTACACCCAGTTCGACGGCAACCAGTGCGCGCTGCCGCTGCTGAGCGACGCCTACGGCCTGTACTACAACAAGGACGACTTCAAGGCCGCGGGCATCACGGCGCCGCCCAGGACCTTCTCCGAGTTCGACGCCGACGCGGTGAAGCTCACCAAGGAGTCGGGCGACACCTACTCCCAGCTCGGTTTCATGCCGCTGTACCACGGCTACGAGTCGACGATCACGCACTTCGCGGCCCAGGGGTCGCCGACGTACTTCACCTCCGACGGGAAGTCGAACGTCGCCAACGACCCGCCCCTCTCCGCGACGTACCAGTGGCAGAAGGCACTGGTCGGCAAGCTCGGCGGCGCCGCGCGGCTCGAGAAGTTCCGTACGACGTTCGGTGACGAGTTCGGCGACACCAACCCGTTCATGACCGGCAAGGTCGCCATGGCCATCGACGGCGAGTGGCGCGGCGGCATGGTCAAGGACTCGGACAGCAAGGTCGACTTCGGTGTGGCTCCCTTCCCGGTCCCCGACGACCAGGCCGACCAGTACGGCAAGGGCTACATCACCGGCACGATCGTGGGCATCGCGAGCACCAGCCAGAAGCAGAACGCCGCCTGGGAGTTCGTCCAGTACCTCACCACCGACACCGACGCGGTCGTGAACTTCGCGAACGCCATCCACAACGTGCCGTCGACCAACGCGGCCCTGGCCTCGCCGAAGCTCGACCAGGACCCGGCCTTCCAGACGTTCATCAAGATCGCGCAGAACCCGCACAGCAACACGACGCCGTCCAGCCCGAACGGCGGCGCCTACCAGCTCACCCTGCAGAACCTCGGCTATGGCTACGAGTCCGGCAAGGTGACCGACCTGCAGGCCGGGCTGGAGGGGGCGGCGAAGCAGATCGACACCGACATCGCGCAGGCGCAGTGAGCGGGGCTCCCGCGCGGAGACCCGCGCTGCGGGCTCGCCGACGGCGCGAGCTCGTGCGCAACGTCGCGTTCCTGTCGCCCTGGCTGCTCGGCACCGGCCTGTTCTTCATCTATCCCCTGGTGACGACGGCCTACCTGTCGTTCACCCACTACAACGGCTTCACCTCGCCGACGTGGGTGGGCCTCGACAACTGGCACTTCGTGCTGCACGACTACCCGTTCTTCTGGCCGGCGCTGCGCAACACCCTGTGGTTCGTCGTGGTGATCGTGACGCTGCGCGTGCTCGCGGGTCTGGCCATCGGGATGCTCGTGATCCGGATCAAGCGCGGGGGTGGCGTGTTCCGCACCCTCTTCTACGCGCCGTTCCTCGCACCGCCGGTGGCCGGGACGCTCGCGTTCGTGTTCCTGCTCAACCCGGGGACGGGCCCGGTGAACTCCATCCTGGGCAAGCTCGGCCTGCCCGAGCCGGGCTGGTTCAACGACCCCACCTGGTCGAAGCCTGCGCTGGCCCTGCTGGCGGTGTGGGGCATCGGTGACCTGATGGTCATCTTCATGGCGTCGCTGCTCGACGTACCTCGCGAGCTCTACGAGGCCGCCGAGCTGGACGGCGCGCCGGCTCGCAGCCGGTTCCGCCACGTCACCCTCCCGCACCTGCGGCCGATCCTGGCGTTCGCGGTCGTCACCGGCATCATCGCGATGACGCAGTACTACACCGAGCCCTTGGTGGCGGGCCAGGTCGCCAGCGGCCAGATCGCCGGCTCCGGCCAGCAGGTCGAGCCCGGCTACCCGGGCGGGTCGACGCTGACGCTGCCGCAGCTGGTCTACAACCTGGGGTTCCAGCGGTTCGACTTCGGCGCCGCCTGCGTGGTCGCCCTTGTGCTGTTCGCCATGTCGATGGTGTTCGCGGCGTTCCTGATGCGCCCCGGCGGCGGGCTCGTCGCGAGGGAGGACTGAGAGATGGCGACGACGAGAGCCGTCTCGCCCGAGGCACGGCGACGGCGGGTGCTGGAGTGGATCGCCGTGCACGCGTTCGCGGTCGCGGCAGCGTTGTTCTTCGTGCTCCCCTTCGTGTTCGTGGGCCTGACCGCGTTGATGAGCGACCATCAGTCGCTGAGCCGCGACCTGTGGCCGCACCCGTTCGTGTGGCACAACCTGGTCGACGTCTGGCACACGCCCGGCTTCGGCACCTGGTGGCGCAACACGTTGATCTACGCCGTGGCCGGTACGGCGCTCACCTTGGTCTCGAGCATCCCCGTCGCCTACGCCCTCGCCTGCTTCCGCTTCCGCGGCCGGAACCTGGCGATGATGGTGGTGATCGCGACGATGATGCTTCCGCCCCAGGTCGCGATCATCCCCCTCTACCTGGTGTGGGCCCAGGACTTCCATCTCACCGGCACGCTCTTGCCGCTGATCATCCCGCTCGCGTTCGGTGACGCCTTCTCGATCTTCCTGCTCCGCCAGTTCATGCTGACCGTGCCGCGCGAGTACCTCGACGCGTCGAAGGTCGACGGCTGCAGTGACCTGGGGGCCCTGCTCCGGGTGGTGCTGCCGCTGACCCGGCCCGCGATCGCGGCCGTCGCCCTCTTCCAGTTCTTCTACTGCTGGAACGACTACTTCGGGCCCCAGATCTACGCCAGCGAGAACCCCGGCGCCTGGACGCTGAGCTACGGGCTGCAGTCCTTCAAGAGTGCCCACCACACGGATTGGAACCTGACCATGGCTGCAACGCTCCTGGTGATGGCGCCGGTGATCATCGTCTTCTTCTTCGCGCAGAAGGCGTTCATCGAAGGCGTCACCCTGACCGGCGTGAAGGGGTGACGACCACATGAAGATCGCGGTCGTCGGCGGTGGCTCGACGTACACCCCGGAGCTCGTGGACGGCCTGGGCCGGATGCGCGATGTGCTGATGGTCGACGAGCTGGTGCTGGTCGACCCCGACCAGGCGCGCCTCGAGCTGGTCGCGGCGTTCGGACGCCGGATCCTGGACCGGATGGGACACCCCTGCCGGATCTCCACGTCGGTCGAGCTCGCCCCGGCGCTCGACGGCGTCAACGCCGTGCTGCTCCAGCTCCGGGTGGGCGGTCAGGCGGCGCGCCACCAGGACGAGACGTGGCCACTGGAGTGCGGGTGCGTGGGACAGGAGACCACGGGGGCCGGTGGCCTCGCCAAGGCTCTCCGGACGGTCCCGGTGGTGCTCGACATCGCCGACCAGGTGGCCGCGGCGGCGCCCGACGCCTGGATCATCGACTTCACCAACCCGGTCGGCATCGTGACCCGCGCGCTGCTGCAGGCCGGCCACCGCGCGGTCGGACTGTGCAACGTGGCGATCGGCTTCCAGCGCCGGTTCGCCGACTACCTCGGGGTGGAGCCCGACCGGGTGCAGCTCGACCATGTCGGGCTCAACCACCTGACCTGGGAGCGCGCGGCGCGCGTGGACGGCGTCGACCGGCTTGCCCGAGATCCTGGCCCGGCACGTCGACGACCTCGCGGACGACATCGAGCTCCCGGCGAGCCTGCTCCGGCAGCTCGCGGTGGTCCCGTCGTACTACCTGCGCTACTTCTACGCCCACGACGAGGTGGTGCGCGAGCTGCTCACCAGCGAGTCCCGCGCCTCGCAGGTGACCGCCATCGAGCAGGAGCTGCTCGCGATGTACGAGGACCCCACCCTCGACCGCAAGCCGGAGCTGCTGGAGCAGCGCGGCGGTGCCTACTACTCCGAGGCCGCCGTCCAGCTCGCGGCCGCTCTGCTGGGCAGCGGCGGCGGTACGACGACCCAGGTGGTCAACGTGCGCAACGACGGCACCCTCCCCTTCCTCCCCGACGACGCGGTGATCGAGGTACCCGGCGAGGTGGGACGCGCGGGCGTCCGGCCCCTGCCCATCGAGCCGCTCGCGCCGTTGTACGCCGGGCTCGTCGCCCACGTCACGGCGTACGAGCACCTCGCGCTCGACGCCGCCGTGCACGGCGGCTACGACCGGGTCTTCCAGGCTCTCCTCGCGCACCCGCTGGTCGGTCAGGTCGACCGCGCGACCGGACTCGCTGACCGGCTCGTCGACCACAACCGCGCCTACCTCCCGTGGGCCTGAGATGAGCGAGCCACAGGGACTGCTCGCCGGCGTCCTGGCCATCGACGCGGGCAACAGCAAGACCGACGTCGCGCTGATCGCGACGGACGGCCGGCTGGTCGGCACCGCCCGCGGCGGCGGCTTCCTCCCCCACCGGGTCGGAGCCGAGGAGGCCGTGGCCGGCTTGGTCTCGATCGTCGAGGCCGCCTGCCGGGACGCCGGCGTCCTCGATCGCGACGACGGCAGCCATCGTGCGGCACGTGTCGGCATGCCTGGCGAACGCCGACCTGCCGGCGGAGCAGGAGGCACTGGAGCACGCCGTCGCCGCGCGACGATGGGGAGCGTCGAGCGAGGTCTTCAACGACACCTTCGCCGTCCTGCGGGCCGGCCTCGACGAGCCGCCCGGGGTGGCCGTGGTCTGCGGCGCCGGCATCAACTGCTCCGGCCTGCTTCCCGACGGGACCACCGTGCGCTTCGCCGCCGTCGGGCACATCTCCGGCGACTGGGGCGGAGGCGGTGCGCTCTGGCAGGAGGCCATGTGGTGGGCGGCGCGCGCCGAGGACGGCCGCGGGCCCGACACCCGGCTGCGGGTCGAGCTGCCTCGCCATTTCGGCCTCGAGACCATGGCCGCCCTGATCGAGGCCGTGCATCTCGGCACTCTCTCGGAGACGCAGTGTCTGGAGCTGACCCCGGTGCTGTTCGAGGTCGCTGCCGGCGGCGACCCGACCGCCGCGGGAATCATCCGCCGCCAGGCCGAGGAGGTGGTGGCCCTCGCGGTCTCGGCCATGCGTCGGCTCGGGGTCGACCAGCAGCCGATCGACGTGGTGCTGGGCGGAGGCGTGATCACCGCCGGTCATGCCCTGCTGATGGACGAGATCCACCGGCTGCTGGCCGAGCGGGCGCCGCTCGCCACCACCACGGTGGTGCGCACGCCTCCGGTCGTCGGTGCCGCCCTGCTCGGGCTGGACCGGATCGGTGCACCCGGCCCGGCGCGCGAACGAGTCCGTGACGAGTTCCGGCTGCCGGCCGTGGACGCGGCTCCCTAGACCGTCTGACGCCCTGCCGCGAGGGCCGCGAAACGGTCGCCCAGGGGGCGCCAGGCCTTCTCGAGCTCGGCGTCGGAGGCCGCGAGGTCCGCGAGGGTCCGCTCGGCCATCGCGGGGTCGGCATTGCCGTCCACCAGCCACCCGCGGAACAGCGGCTCGTCGACCTCGGGGTGCCACTGCACCCCCCAGACCGTGGGTGCGTGCCGGGCGGCCTGCACCTCACCGGTGCCCGCGCGTGCCATCAGCACGGCACCCTCGGGCAGTCGGGTCACGATGTCGTCGTTCCAGTGCGCGCCGCGACGCGGCGTGGCCACGGTCGCGAAGAGCTCGTCGAGGTGGGCCGCGGGCTCCCAGCCCACGTCGTACAGACCGAACTGCCGGCCCGCGGGGTTGGGCACCACCTCACCGCCGAGGGCGACCGCGGCGAGCTGATGGCCCAGGCAGATGCCGAGGGTGGGAACGCTGCCGGCGGCGGCCTCGCGGATCAGCTCCCGGACCGCCGGCAGCCAGGGCGACGTCGCGTCGTCGTTGGCACCCATCGCGCCGCCCATCACCACCAGCGCGGCGTAACCGGCGAGGGAGGCGGGCAGGTCGTCACCGACGTAGGGACGGCGTACGTCCAGCTCGACGGCCATCCACTCGCCCATCCGGTGGATCGGGTCGTCGTCCTCGTGCTGGACGACCAGGACGCGGGGGCTCACGGGCCCCAACCTAGAGGACGGGCAGCATCCGGTCGCGCTCGAAGGCCGAGACCTGGGTGCGGTAGTCGTGCCACTCGGTGCGCTTGTTGCGCAGGAAGAAGTCGAAGACGTGCTCGCCGAGCGTCTCGGCCAGCAGCTCGGAGTCCTCGGCCACAGAGATCGCCTCGGCGAGGCTCCCCGGGAGCGGCTCGATGCCCATGCTCTTGCGCTCCCGCTCGGTGAGGGTCCAGACGTCGTCCTCGGCCTCGCGCGGCAGCTCGTAGTCCTCGGCGATGCCCTTCATGCCGGCGGCGAGCACGACGGCGTACGCGAGGTAGGGGTTGCACGCGGAGTCGATGGTGCGCAGCTCGACCCGGGTCGAGACCCCCTTCTGGGGCTTGTACATCGGCACCCGGACCATCGCCGAGCGGTTGTTGTGACCCCAGCAGATGTACGACGGCGCCTCGCCGCCGCCGAGCAGCCGCTTGTAGCTGTTGACCCACTGGTTGGTGACGACCGAGATCTCGCTGGCGTGCCGCAGGATGCCGGCGATGAACTGGCGACCGGTCTTGGACAGCTGGTACTCCGAGCCCGCCTCGAAGAACGCGTTGCGGTCACCCTCGAACAGCGAGACGTGGGTGTGCATCCCGGAACCCGGGTGCGCGGTGAACGGCTTGGGCATGAACGTTGCCCAGATCCCCTGCCCCAGCGCCACCTCCCGGATCACGGTGCGGAAGGTCATGATGTTGTCCGCGGTCGAGAGCGCATCGGCGTACCGCAGGTCGATCTCCTGCTGGCCCGGGCCGCCCTCGTGGTGGCTGAACTCCACCGAGATGCCCATCGACTCCAGCATCGTGATCGCCTCGCGCCGGAAGTCGGCGCCCTGGCTCTGCGCGGTGTGGTCGAAGTACCCGCTGCGGTCGACCGGCACCGGCTCGCCGCCCGGCTCCGGGGTGTCCTTGAAGAGGTAGAACTCGATCTCGGGGTGGGTGTAGAAGGTGAAGCCCTGCTCGGCCGCCGTGCTCAGGGTGCGCTTGAGGACGTGGCGCGGGTCGGCGTACGACGGAGAGCCGTCGGGCATCACGATGTCGCAGAACATCCGGGCGGTCGACGGGCCGTCGCCGCTGCGCCACGGCAGGATCTGGAACGTCGAGGGGTCGGGCTTGGCGAGCATGTCGGCCTCGTAGACCCGGGCGAAGCCCTCGATCGCCGACCCGTCGAACCCGATCCCCTCGTCGAAGGCGCCCTCGAGCTCGGCCGGCGCGACCGCCACCGACTTGAGGAAGCCCAGCACGTCGGTGAACCACAGCCGCACGAACCGCACGTCGCGCTCCTCGAGCGCGCGCAGCACGAAGTCCTCCTGCTTGCCCATGGACGCAGTCTGTCGCAGACGTGTTACGGCGATGTTGCGGGTACGCCGCTCGCCACCGCTGCGCCGGGAACGCAGAAGCCCCGCTCTCCGGATAAGGGAGAGCGGGGCTGTGGCCCAGCCGAGGACAGAGTGCGGTTCGGGGAAACTGCCTAGGTGTCGCTGTCCCGACTGGGAGTCTCGTGCGTGGATCAGTTGTCGAGATCCACGGTCTGCGCGGCGATGCTGGTGTTCGGGACGCAGAGTGCCCAGACCTTGAGCGTGTCGGTCGTGCTTGCCGTTGCCGAGGACGATCCAGCCGTCGAGGCGGTCAGCCTTGGGCTTGCCCGTGTCCCAGTCCATGCGGCCGGGGAAGGACGAGTTCGACACGCGAAGCCGTCCAGGCGCTCTCGGTGTCGACGAGTTCGCGCCCTGGACGCCGCCGCTGATCGCGGTGTACTGCTGCGAGACAGCCGGGTCGTCGTCACAGGCCACGGTGGCAGAGCCGCCGCCGCCGTTGGTGTAGTTCGTCGACCCGGTAGACAGCGCCGGCCGAGTCCGTTCTTGCCGTCCTTGCCGTCGACCCCGTCGTGGCCGGGAAGGCTCTGCGCACCCTGCGCGCCGGGGGCCGCCAGGCGGTCGAGCCGGTGGTTGATGCCGGCGCCGAGGTCGACGCGGTGGATCGAGCCGTCCTTCACGTCGTGCCCGGTGATCAGGCTGGTCGCCTGAGCAGCGCCGGAGCCGATGGCGACGGCGGCGATGACGGCGGCGGTGCTGGCGAATGCCACGGTACGGAACTTCATGTGGTGTCTCTCTGTCTCTCGTCACTGGATGCTGCGGATGAAGGGGCCGGTTCACATCACCGGCACCCCGCCCTCCCCCATGCGGGGCGGGGCGCCGGGGCCAGTGGCGGTCAGAGACCGACAGGACCCACGGTGTGGTCGTGCGTGTTGATGGCTTGTTGTTAACGGAATGCTAACAAGTCTGTTGACGAATCGCCAAGTGCGCTAGGGTGTGATCGTGAGCACAGATCGTCGTCGGTACACCCGGCTCGGCCCCGAGGAGCGGCGCGAGCAGCTCCTCGACGCCGCCAACGCACTGTTTGCCGAGTACGGGTACGACGGTGTCTCGATCGAGGACATCGCCAGCACCACGGGCGTGACGCGCGGACTCGTGCACCACTACTTCGGCGGCCGCAAGGAGGTCTACCTCGCGCTGTTGGAGCGGCTCGGCGCGGCTCGCGAGGACGAGCTGAGGCCACCCACGGGACGTAGCTCCCGGGCGCGGGTGGCCGACTCGGTGTCGCGGTGGCTGGACTGGACCGAGGCCAACCGGGCGATCTACCTCGGCACCATCGCACCGGGCGAGGACATCGCCGATCCCGACGTACGGCGGGTGGTCAGCCAGCTGATGCGCCGTGCGGTCGCGGTGGTGACGGCCTTCCACTCCGACATCGCCCAGGACACGCCCCGACTGAGCTACGCACTCGAGTGCTGGACCGGTTTGAACCGGACGGCCACACGACGCTGGCTGCGGGGCGAGGCCAGCCGCGAGGCGACACAGGAGCTGCTCGCCTCGACCCTGGAGTACGTCCTCCGCACGTTCGGGTCCCCACCGAGCCCCCGCTCCTCCTCCAGCCGCACGCCCTGACTCCGTGCGGGCGATGCGACCCGCGCGTCACGGCAAAGTCGCAGAGATTCCACCTTCCCGCCGTTGACGAGCCAGCGTTGGAGGGCGAGGGTGAAGCCGTCTCGGTCTCGACTCTCGGAGTGTTGCCATGCGCCGTCGTTCCCTCGCCCTGCTCGCCTCGACCGCTCTCGCCGCCACGGTCCTCGCCGCACCCTCGGCCCTGGCCGCCCCGAGGAGCGACCACCACGGCCATCACGGTCATCACCCGGGGGCCGGGGGCGACCATCCGGTGGTGATGTACGCCTCCGACGGCATGCGACCGGACCTGATGCAGCGGTTCGCGCGGCAGCACCTGATGCCGACGTACGCCGACCTCATGCACCGCGGTGCGACCGGCGACAACGGGCTGACCCAGGGCTTCCCGCCGAACACCGGCCAGGGCTGGTACACCCTCGCGACCGGCGCCTACCCCGGCGTGCACGGCAGCACGAACAACACCTTCTTCGACACCCGGCTGCCGTTCAGCCAGTCGATCTCGTTCGCCTTCCACGGCAACGGCGCGAGCCCCGGCACCGTGCCGGGCAACGTGCTCGAGGCCCAGTCGGTGGCGTCGTCGGCCGAGCTCGCGGGCAAGAAGGTCGCGCAGCTGGAGTGGACCGGCGGGCTCAACGCCGACATCAACGGGCCGACCGTCGACTTCGACACGAACTTCTCACGCCGCGGGGTCCTCGAGACCCCACTCGACACGACGAAGCAGGCCTCGGCCGCGAGCTTCGGCCTCTCCTACCAGGTGGCCGGCTTCACACCCGCCAGCGGCTGGACCCACGTGCCGGCGAGCGCCGTACCCGCCCAGCAGACGACGCTGACGCTGCAGTCGACCGCGGCCACGCTGAACCCCGACCGCGTCTTCGACCTCTACGTCTTCGCCAGCGGTCACCACGGCTACGACCGGGCGCTGCTCGTCCCGTCGACCGCGGGCAAGGACGGGTCGCAGTCACTGGCCACGCTGGTCCCCGGCCAGTTCAGCGCCGTCAAGCTCAAGGGCGGCAACGGCCTGATCGGCACCGCGGCGGGCGAGTCTGCCGGCTTCTACCTGAAGATCATGACGATGGCGGGTGACCTGTCGAAGTTCAGCCTCTACTTCACCTCCGTCACCCGGCCCAACGCCCACTGCAGCACGGCCGCCTGCAACGCACTGCCCGCCGGCGCCCCGGGCGAGGATCACCTCGCCAAGTACATCGCCGACAACCTCCCGCCGGCCGTCTTCGGTGACTTCGCCCCCGAGGAGGCGGGGATCATCGACGAGGACACCTGGTTCCAGCAGGTCGTCGACCTCAACCAGGCCTACGACGTCGCGGTCGACAAGTTCGTCCTCGGCACCCTCCAACCGGACACCGACGTCCTGCTGGCCGGCACCGACCAGACCGACGAGGTCAGCCACCAGATCCTCGGGCTGCTGACCCCGACCGCCCCCGACGGCTCACCGAACCCGTACTTCGACCGAGTGGCGGGCACCGGGCCGCGCGACCACCGCGTCGCGCAACGTACGGCGTACCTGCAGGGCGCCTACCACTCGGCGGACGCCCGCCTGGGCCTGGTGCGGTCGCTGATCGGTCATGACCCCGACATCCTGGCGAGCAGCGACCACGGGTTCGCCCCGCAGTGGCTAGCCATCGACGCGGCACTCCCGCTCAAGCAGCTCGGTCTGCAGGACGTCGAGCAGACCGCCAACTGCCGGCCGGCCGCGGCCAGCGCCCCCGGCGGCACCGTCGCCAAGGAGTGCGAGGCCGGCGGGACCGCGCAGATCTACCTGAACCTCAAGGGACGCGACCCGGACGGCGTCCTCGACCCCAGCCAGTACCAGGCGACCGTCGACCGGATCGTCGCCGCCTACCAGAACCTCAAGGACCCGACGACCGGTCAGCCGATCATCGAGAAGGTCCTCACCAAGGAGCAGATGGCCGACGTCGACGGCAGCGACTCGCTGAACCCGACGCGCACCGGTGACGTCGTGGTGGTCGCCAAGCCGCCGTACCAGTTCGACGCGGCCACGGTCGGCACCCTCGTCGCGCCGTCGAAGTTCTTCGGCCAGCACGGCTACCTGCCGAACGACGTCGACCTGCGGCACAACATCAACATGCATGCGACGTTCGTGGCCGCCGGCCCGGACATCAGGCACGAGCCCGCCGTCCGCCACGTCCGCGCGGTCGACCTCGCGCCGACCCTCGCCGTGCTCGGCGGCTTCGACCCGCCGCTGCAGGCGCAGGGCAGCGTGCTGACCCGGATCATCCGCGACGGTGACCGCTACACCACCGGCCAGGTGCTCGGGTTCAACGACGTCCACGGGAACATCACCGGCACCGGCCTGAACTTCACCGACCCCTACACCGGCGTGCGCAGCCCCGCGGGCGGCATCGCCACCCTGGCCACCTATCTGGAGCACGCCCGCGCCGGCGAGCCGCACACCGTGACCGTCGAGGCCGGTGACGCGGTCGGGGCCAGCCCGCCCGAGTCGGGTCTGCTGCGTGACAAGCCGACCCTGGACGCGCTCAACCTGATGGGCATCGACGTCGGCACCCTCGGCAACCACGAGTTCGACCGTGGCGTGCCCGAGCTGCTGCGGCAGGTCAACGGCGGGAAGTCCACCGTGGACCCGTCCATCACGTTCAACCGGCTGAACTTCCCGATGGTGGACGCCAACGTGATCAGCGACCAGACCGGGCAGCCGCTGCTGCCGCCGTACGTCGTGAAGCGGATCGGTGGCGTCCGGGTCGGGTTCATCGGGGCGACCACGATCACCACCCCGACCATCACCACCACCGGCGCGACGGACGGCGTGCACTTCGTGGACGAGGCGGGCGCGATCAACAAGTACGTCGGGGTGCTGGAGCACCGTGGCGTGCACGCGTTCGTCGCGGTCGTCCACGAGGGAGGCCGCCAGTCGAACTTCCCGGTGGGCACCGTGAACGACCGGATCAACGACATCGCAGCGCACCTCGACCCCGCCGTGTCCGTGCTCGTCTCGGGCCACAGCCACACCGTGATCGACACCCGGGTCGGGCACGCCCTGGTGATCCAGGCGGCCTCCTTCACCGAGGCCTACGACGACGTGCACCTGCTGCTCGACCGCCGTCAGGGCACGATCGCGGCCACCTGGGGCTCGGTGCAGCCGGCCTGGCGGACCACGGCACCGAGCACCACCGATCCCTCGGCCCCAGCGGTGACACCCGACCCGGCCGTGCAGGCCGTGGTCGACGCCGCCGTCCAGGAGACGAACCCGATCACCCAGCGGGTGATCAACCACGCGTCGACGGACATCCCGTCCCAACGCGAGGGTGGCGCGACCCCCGCCGGGGAGTCTCCCGCCGGCGACCTGATCGCCGATGCACAGCGCGTCGAGACCGGGACCCAGCTCGCGTTCGTGAACACCGGCTCGGTCCGGGCCGGGCTGCTGGCCGGGCCGGTGACGTACGGCAACCTGTTCACGATGCAGCCGTTCCAGGACGACTTCGTCGACACCTTCACCCTCACCGGGTCGCAGGTGTGGGCGCTGCTCAACCAGCAGCTGGCGGCCGGCACCGGCGGGATCATGCAGGTCTCCGGCCTGCACTTCACCTACACCGGCAGCCAGGGCAGCGGGTCGATCACGGGCGTGTGGCTGGGCGCCGCCGGAGACAACTCCCAACCGATCCCGAACGACGACTCGACGTCCTACTCCGGTACGGCGAACTCGTTCATGGTCGGCGGTGGTGACGGCTTCACGGTGCTGGAGTCCGCCGGCAACATCGTGCAGACCGCCGACGCCGAGCTGGTCCCGCTGGTGAGCTACGTCGGCTCGCTGACCGACCCGTTCACGGTGACGACGGACGGACGGATCGCCAAGAACTGATCGAGCGCCCCGCCGGTCGTCATGGTCGAGACCGGCGGGGCGCCCGACATCACGGCTGGTGCACCAGAAGGCGTCCTGGTTGCCGATCGTGCCCTTGAAGGTGCCCACCATCGGCCGCCAGCTCGGCATCGAGTGCGTCGCGAAGGCGAGCGGTGTCTGCGTCGGCCGCCCGTCCACCGTCCGAGTCGCCACCCGCGCGACGCGGAAGTCGAGTCGCGCGGTGTCCTGTGAGGTGCCGGCCCAGCAGCCCTCGGCGTGGCGGCTGTCCCGCGCCTGCGCGAGCGTGACGGTGTCGCCGACTTGCTGGCCACGGTAGCGGGTGACCATGTTCGGCACGGCACCGATGTTGCCCGCCCACGGCGCGGTGACCAGGAACGACAGGCCCGGTGTATGGGCTGTCCTGATCGTCCACGTCGCGACGTGGTCGGAGCCGACCCGCTGCGGCTTCGAGGTCCAGACCGTGAGCCTCCCCTCCACGGCCTGCTGCAGGGTGACCGTGCAGCGGGGGCAGCCGGCGACGTGCACGTCAAGGCGCGTGTGCGGCACGCCTGCGCGGGCGCTGCTGGGCGCGGTGGCAGCGTGGGCGTCGTTCTGGGCGGTGGTGGCGAGTGCCGCCGCGGCCAGGGTCAGCACGATCGCTGCCACTCGACGTAGGGGAGTCATGGTGCTCCTTCGGGTTCCGAGAACGGTCCCCCGTGGACCGTCGACCCTGTGACTGCCCGGATCCGGAAAAGGTTGTCGCCGTCTCAGGACGTCGGCACGTGCGCGTCGATCTCGGCCAGCCACGCGGTCGCGGCGGCGTCGCTCGGCATCCGCCAGTCGCCGCGTGGGCTCATCGTGCCGCCGGCACTGACCTTGGGGCCGTTCGGCAGGGCGCTGCGCTTGAACTGGCTGGCGAAGAAGCGGCGGCAGAAGACCTCGAGCCAGGCCCGGACAGTGGTGAGGTCGTACGCCGGTCGCGCCTCGGGCGGGTAGCCGGGCGGCCACTCCCCCGCGTCGGCGTCGTGCCAGGCGTGCCAGGCCAGGAACGCGATCTTGCTGGGCCGGTAGCCGCGACGCAGCACGTGGTAGAGCGTGAAGTCCTGGAGCGCGTAGGGGCCGACCGTGTCCTCGGTCGACTGCGCCTTCTGGCCCTCGAGGGTCGGGATCAGCTCGGGGGTGATCTCCTGGTCGAGCACCTCACCCAGTACGGCGTTCGCCTCGTCGTCGAGCTGCCCGCTGTCGATCACCCAGCGGATCAGGTGCTGCACCAGCGTCTTCGGGACGCCGGCGTTGACGTTGTAGTGCGACATCTGGTCGCCCACGCCGTAGGTGCACCAGCCCAGCGCGAGCTCACTCAGGTCACCGGTGCCGACGACGATCCCGTTTCGCTGGTTGGCCAGCCGGAACAGGTAGTCGTAGCGCAGCCCGGCCTGCACGTTCTCGTAGGTCACGTCGTAGGTCGCCTCGCCGGCGGCGGCCGGGTGGTCGAGGTCCTTGAGCAGCTGCTCGGCGGCCGGCTTGATGTCGATCTCCTCGAAGGTCACCCCGAGCGCCTTCGACAGCCGGGTGGCCAGCGACTTGGAGGTGTCGCCGGTGGCGAAGCCGGGCATCGTGAACGCCAGGACGTCGCTGCGCGGGCGCTCGAGCCGGTCCATCGCCTTGACCGCGACGATGAGTGCGTGGGTCGAGTCGAGCCCACCGCTGACCCCGATCACGGCCTTCGGCGATCCGATCGCCTGCATCCGCTGGACCAGGCCGGCGACCTGGATGTTGTAGGCCTCGTAGCAGTCCTGGGCCAGCCGGTCGACGTCGTCGGGCACGAAGGGGAAGCGGTCGACGTGCCGCCGCAGCCCGATGTCGCCGGTGGGAGGAGCGAGCTCGAAACCCACCGTCCGGAAGGGGTACTTCGCCGGTCGAGCGGAGTCGAGACCACGCCGGTTGTCGTCGTGCGTCCCCTGCCGGATCCGGTCCTGCCGGATCCGGTCCAGGTCGACGTCGACCACGGTGCGCCGCGGCCCGTCGGGGAACCGCTCGCTCTCGCCGAGCAGGTCGCCGCACTCGTAGACCATCGTCTGGCCGTCCCACGACAGGTCGGTGGTCGACTCGCCCTGGCCGGCGGCGGCGAAGACGTACGCCGCGTTGCTGCGGAAGCTGGCGCTGCGCACCAGCAGCCGCCGGTCCTCGGCCCGGGCGATCGTGATCGGGCTGCCCGACAGGTTGGCGAGCACCGTCGCACCGGCCAACGACGCCTCCGCGCTCGGCGGCACCGGCACCCACATGTCCTCGCAGATCTCCACGTGCAGCCGCAGGTCGGGTAGGTCGGTCGCGGCGAAGATCAGGTCGGGGCCGAGGGGTACGTCGTCGCCGGCGACGCGGATCGTCGTACCCCGCAGGTCGTCGCCGGGGGCGAAGTGACGGCGCTCGTAGAACTCGCGGTAGTTCGGCAGGTAGGACTTCGGGGCGACACCGAGGATCCGTCCGCCCTGGATGACGACCGCGCAGTTGAGGACGCGCGTGCCATGCATCAGCGGGGCTCCGACCACCAGCACCGGCCGCAGGTCGACCGACGCGGCGACCAGAGTGGCGATCGCCTCCTGCACCGCGGTCAGCAGGGTGTCCTGGAGGAGGAGGTCGTCGATCGAGTAGCCACTCAGGCAGAGCTCGGGGAAGACCGCGACCGCGACGCCCTCGTCGTGGCACCCCCGTGCCTGCGCCAGCACGGTCTGCGCGTTGGCGGCGGGGTCGGCCAGCACGACCGGGATCGTGCAGGCGGCCACGCGCGCGAACCCCTGGGCGTAGGCCGAGTAGAACTCCACATGGTCAGTCTAGGGATCGGGGTGGTCTCGACTCCGCTCGACCGACGAGGGGCGCACCGTTGCGCTCAGGGCGAGAGGTAGGGGGTGAGCTCGGCGGAGTCGGCCGCGGAGAGGCGCCTCGAGGATCGTCGTACCCCGGTCACCACCGCGCACGCGCTCCGGAGACCCACCCGGCTCCCGGCGTACGTTGGGGACATGTTGCTCGGAGTGCACTGCGCGAACCTGACCTGGCCCGGCGGCGCGGAGGCCCTCGGTACGACGCTCGCGGGCGTCGCCCGCGCGGCCGACGAGGGCGGGGTCACCACGCTGACCCTCATGGACCACTACTTCCAGATGGAGCACCTCGGCGGGCCGGCCGAGCCGATGCTCGAGGGCTACACCAGCCTCGGCTTCCTGGCCGGGCAGACCAGCCGCATCGAGCTCGGTCTGCTGGTCACCGGCGTCACCTACCGCCACCCCGGTCTGCTCGCCAAGATCGTGACCACCCTCGACGTGCTCTCGCAGGGCCGGGCGATGCTCGGCATCGGCGCCGCCTGGTACGAGCGCGAGCACCTCGGCCTCGGCGTGCCCTACCCGGCCACCAAGGAGCGGTTCGAGCGGCTCGAGGAGACGCTCCAGATCGTGAAGCAGGCCTGGGCCGGCGGCGGCACCTACGAGGGCGAGCACTACCGGCTCGAGGAGCTGACCCTCGTGCCGCAACCGCTGCGACCCGGCGGTCCGCGGATCGTGGTCGGCGGCATGGGCGAGCGGAAGACGTTGCGACTCGTCGCCCAGTACGCCGACGCCTGCAACCTGTTCGCCACCGGCACCGACGAGATCAAGCACAAGCTCGACGTGCTCCGCGGTCACTGCGACGCCGTGGGTCGCGACTACGACGATGTCACCAAGACCCTCACCGGCTCCCAGACCCGCCCGCTCGACGACATCGACGCGTGGCTCGCCTCCATGCAGGAGTACGCCGACCTCGGCATCACCCAGGTCTGGGTCGGACCCGACGCAGACGACCCGGTCGGCTGGACCGAGCAGATGTGTGAGCAGGTCCTCCCGCGGCTGGCCGACATCAGCGCCTGAACCGGCGCCGCCGCCGCCGCGTCGCTACCGTCGGGACCATGCCCTCCGGCCGCCTCGTCCTCCTCAACGGAGCCTCCAGCTCGGGGAAGACGACGCTGACCAAGGCCGTCGCCGATCGGCTGCGTGCCGATGCGTGAACCTCCGGTCGGCGTCGCCGACACCGAGGTCCTGTCCGCGGTACGCCGTCATTGGGACGACGGCGTCGACCGCGTCGAGCACCTCCCGGTCGGGTTCGGGGCGCACCACTGGGCGGCGTACGACGGGGCCGGGCCGCGGCTGTTCGTGACCCTCGACCGGCTCGAGCCCAAGCGCACCGCCGACCGGCTCGAGGCCGCGTACGCCGGAGCCGCCGCCCTGCGCGACACCGGGCTGGAGTTCGTGCTGGCGAGCCACCGGACGCACGAGGGCACCTTCACGGTGCCCCTCGCCGGCGGTGCCCTCAGCTGTACGCCGTGGCGCGAGGGCCGACCGGGCGGTCCCCTCGACCTGGCCTGGACCATCGGCGCGCTCTCCCGCCTGCACACCACCTCGACGCCTCCCGGTCTTCCGCGATGGCAGCCGTTGGTGGGTCCCGACCTCGCGGAGACCACGGCCTCCCTCATCGAGCAACCGTGGGGTCCCGGCCCCTACGCCGAGCCGGCCCGTGACGCCGTACGCCGTCATCTCGGCGACCTCGACCGCTGGACCCGGCGCTACCACCACCTCGCAGGTGTCGCGCGTGCTCGGGACTGGGTCGCCACTCACGGTGAACCGGACAGCGGCAACCAGCTGCTCACGCCCGACGGCCGGGTCCTCGTCGACTGGGAGTCACTCAAGCTGGCGCCGGCCGAGCTCGACCTCCGCACGCTGGTCGCCGAAGGCGCCGACGCTGCGGGGCTGGGAGCCGACCGGGAGATGCTCGAGCTGTTCGACCTGGAGTGGCGTCTCGACGAGGTCAGCCAGTACGCCGCCTGGTTCGCCGCGCCCCACAGCGGCACCGTTGACGACGAGATCGCCTTCGGCGGGCTGCTGCACGAGCTGGAGCGGACGTGACGAGCGCCACCGGTCTCGACGACGCTCGACCACCGAAAAGAGGCGGCACCTGACTAGCCTGGACGCGTTGCGTGGACTCCACCAGGGAGCCGCGACGACGCGCGAGGAGCACGATCATGAGCCGGGTCCGCACCCATCACCTGCGCCAGTTCAAGGAGCGCGGCGAGAAGTTCTCGATGCTCACCGCCTACGAGCAGTACGCCGCGGCGACCTTCGACGAGGCAGGCATCGACGTACTCCTCGTCGGTGACTCGGCCTCCAACAACGTCTACGCCAACGAGACCACGGTCCCGGTCACCGTCGACGAGCTGCTGCCGCTGACCCGCGCGGTGAGCAGGTCGGTGAGCCGCGCGCTGGTCGTGGGCGACCTGCCGTTCGGTTCCTACCAGGGCTCGCCGGAGCAGGCCTACGCCACCGCCGTCCGCTTCATGAAGGAGGGGCTCGCACACTGCGTGAAGCTCGAGGGTGGCGTCGAGATGGCCCCCCAGATCACCCGGCTCAGTCAGGGCGGGATCCCGGTGATGGCCCACATCGGCTTCACCCCCCAGAGCGAGCACGCCCTCGGCGGCCCACGCGTCCAGGGTCGGGGCGACGCATCGGAGCGGGTGCTCGCCGACGCCCACGCCGTGCAGGACGCCGGGGCCTTCGCGGTCGTGATGGAGATGGTGCCCGGCGACGTCGCCGCGCAGGTCACCAAGGAGCTGGCCATCCCCACCATCGGCATCGGCGCGGGTGTCGAGTGCGACGGTCAGGTGTTGGTCTGGCAGGACGCCTTCGGGCTGCGCACCGGGCGGATGGCGAGCTTCGTCAAGCAGTACGCCGACCTCCACGGGGAGCTCCTCCGCGCCGCCCGCGCCTACGACGAGGACGTCAAGGCCGGGACGTTCCCGGGACCCGACCAGACCTTCTGAGCGGTCTGCGCATGACGATTGTCATGGCAGCTTCGTGATGGGTGTGTGAGGCGTTCGGGCCTCGGGTGCGCCACGATCGGGTCATGACCCAGACACACACCTCGACCCCGGCCACCTCGGGCCACGCGGGCGGTGCGGCACCCGCCGTACAGCTGTCCGGGGTCACCAAGGACTTCGGCCCCGTCCACGCCGTCCGCGGCATCGACCTCACCCTCGAGCCCGGCGAGATCGTCGCCTTCCTCGGCCCCAACGGAGCGGGCAAGACCACGACCATCGACATGGTGCTCGGCCTCTCCCAGCCCACCACCGGCTCGGTCGAGGTGCTCGGCCTGCAGCCGCGCCAGGCCATCTCGCGCGGACTGGTCTCCGCGGTGATGCAGACGGGCGGGCTGCTCAAGGACATATCGGTCCGCGAGACCGTGGCCTACACCGCCAGCCTGTTCGCCGACACGGCTCCGGTCGACGAGGTCCTACGGGCAGCAGGCATCGAGTCGCTCGGCGACCGCATGGTCGGCAAGTGCTCGGGCGGTGAGCAGCAGCGGCTCCGCTTCGCGATGGCCCTGCTCCCCGACCCGGCCCTCCTGCTGCTCGACGAGCCGACCACCGGCATGGACGTCGAGGGCCGCCGTGCCTTCTGGTCCGCGATCCGCGAGGACGCCGCCAAGGGCCGCACCATCCTCTTCGCTACCCATTACCTCGAAGAGGCCGACCAGTACGCCGACCGGATCATCCTGATCAGCCACGGCCGGATCGTCGCGGACGGCACCGGCAGCCAGATCAAGGCGCTCGCGGCCGGCCGCACGGTCCGTGCCACCCTGCCCGGCGCTGACGCCGCGCAGCTCTCGCAGCTTCCCGGCGTCGAGAGTGTCGACATCCGAGGCGACGCGGTCTACCTGCACGCCAAGGACACCGACGCGGTCGCACGCCACCTGCTGACCGAGACGTCCGCCCACGACCTGGAGATCACCGCCCGCGGGCTCGAGGACGCGTTCCTCACCCTGACCGGTGGCGACGACGATGACGACGTAGAAGGAGCATCGGCATGACCACCCAGACCATCGACCCGGGCACCCGCCGGGTCCCGCCGGCGGGCGGTTTCAACCTCACCGTCCTGGGCATCGAGCTCAAGCGGGTGCTCCGCAACCGGCGCACCGTGATCTTCGCCGTGATCTTCCCGGCCGCGCTGCTGCTGGTCTTCGGCGGCCAGGAGGGCTGGGACGACAAGGCCGGATCCGGCAACGTCGCGGCGTACATCCTCGTCTCGATGGCGTTGTACGGCGCCGTGCTCACCGCTGCCTCGGCCGGCTCCATGGTCGCCATGGAACGCGCCCTGGGGTGGTCGCGACAGCTGCGGCTCACGCCGTTCAACCCGGTGGCCTACATCGGCACGAAGACGATCGTCGCCCTGGCGATGGGCGGGTTGGCGATCATCGCTGTCAACGTCACCGGCCTCCTGGTCGGCAAGGCCGAGATGCCGACCGACGTGTGGATCGAGTGCGCCCTGGTCACGTTGTTCTGTGCCCTGACCTTCGCCGCGCTCGGCCTGTTCGTGGGCTTCGTCGTGCCGGGCGAGAACGCGATGCAGGTCCTCGGCCCCGGTCTGGCCCTGCTGGCCTTCCTGGGCGGCGTCTTCATCCCGCTCGACCAGTACTCCGACATCGTGCGCCAGATCGCCTACTGGACGCCGATGTACGGCGTCGCCGAGATCGCCCGCGCGCCCCTGACGCACGAGCTGCCGTGGTACGCCGTGGTCAACGCGGTCGGCTGGTTCCTGATCTTCGTGGGCGGCGCCGCGTGGCGGATGAGCAAGGACACGGCGCGGGTGTGACGACCGGCGCCGCAGTCCTGCCGGACGTGCCCCAGCCCCCGCGCACGCGGGGGCTGGGGGCATGGATGGCGTCGATCTGGCTGTTCTTCCTGCTCGATCCCTTGATCGCCGGCTGGCATGACCGCGACACCGCCGCCGGCCTCGCGGGCATGGTGCTGACGATCCTGTTCGGGGCGGTCTACATGGCCGTGTGGATCTCCCTCCGCACCGGTCGCATGTCACTGAACATCCGACCGCCCCTGGCCCAGGGGGTTCTCTGGTTCCTTGCTCTCGGCGTGCTGGCCGTCCTGATGACCCTGACCCTCGGCGAGGTCGGAACGACGTCAGCGGTCTATGTCGGGGTCAGCGCGGTGATGCTGTTCCCGTCCCGTTGGGCCGCGGCGATCGTCGTCGCCATCGCCGCGCTGGTCGTCGCGCTGGGCGCCACGGTCCCGGGGTGGGACAGCCTCACCGGCCTCGCCTTTGCGGTCCTCGCGGCGAGTCTGGCGGTCTTCGGCATCAGCTCGTTGATGCGTCGCAACATCGAGCTCGTCAAGGCACACGAGGAGAACGCCGCACTCGCGGTCGAGAACGAGCGCAGCCGCTTCGCCCGCGACCTGCACGACATCCTCGGCCACTCGCTGACCGTGATCACGGTCAAGGCCGAGCTGGCCAACCGCCTGCTCGACGTGGATGTCCAGCGGGCTCGAGCCGAGCTTGCAGATCTCGAGCGACTCAGTCGCGACGCGTTGGCCGACGTACGCCGTGCCGTCGAGGGCTACCGGGAGCTCACGCTCCCCGGCGAGCTGGCGCGTGCGCGGACTGCGCTTGCCGCCGCAGAGATCCGGGCCGAGGTGCCCGGTGCCGCTGATGACGTGCCGACCGAGCTGCGCGAGCTCTTCGCGTGGACGGTCCGCGAAGGGGTCACCAACGTGCTGCGGCACTCCGGCGCCACGTGCTGCCAGGTGATACTCACCGACAGCATCGCCGAGGTCCGCGACAACGGAGCCGGCCCGGGTGCCCACGACCAGACAGGGTCCGGGCTGTCGGGGCTCCGCGAGCGGGCCGCGGCCGTCGGCGGCACGGTCGTCACGGAGGCGCTCCAGCCCGGGTTCTCCCTCAAGGTCGTCGTCCCATGATCCGGCTGCTGCTCGCCGACGACCAGGCCCTGGTCCGTGGTGCGCTGTCGGCGCTGCTCGGGCTCGAGCCTGACCTCGAGGTGGTCGCCGAAGTGGCCTCGGGGGACGCCGTCGTACCGGCCGTCCTGGAGCACCACCCCGACGTCGCCCTGCTCGACGTCGAGATGCCGGGGCTCGACGGGATCAGCGCGGCGGCCGAGGTACGCCGGGTCGCACCGCAGACCCGGGTGCTGATCGTGACCACCTTCGGCCGACCGGGCTTCCTGCGCCGCGCGATGCAGTCCGGTGCCGACGGGTTCGTCGTCAAGGACACTCCCGCAGCCCAGCTCGCCGACGCCGTACGCCGGGTGCACCAGGGGCTGCGCGTGGTCGACCCCACGCTCGCCATGGACAGCCTCGCCGTCGGCGACTCACCGCTCACCGAGCGCGAGACCGAGGTGCTCCGCGCGGCCTCCGACGGCTCGGCCGTGGCCGTGGTCGCGGGCCGCGTGCACCTCTCCCCCGGCACCGTGCGCAACCACCTGTCGTCGGCGATCGGCAAGACCGGCGCCGGCAACCGCTCCGAGGCGGTCCGGATCGCGACGTCCCTGGGATGGCTGTGAAGCGAGCAGCCGTGCCCGAGGAACGAGGGCACGGCGTGGGCGAGCGCAGATTGAGCAAGCGACGCGACTGAGGAACGAAGTCGCGCGAGCGCGTCGAAATCCGGTGACGGTGCCTGGGTCGGTGACCCGTGGTCTCGACAAGCTCGACCGACGAAAGAGCTCGACCGACGAAAGAGCTCGACCGACGGCGACACACGCCCCGTCAGCGCAGCGCGAGGTTCACGCCGACGACGACCAGCACCCACAGCGCCAGACCGACGCCGGCCAGCTTCGGCAGCCGGCGCGGGTGCGGCGTCCACCACGCACAGGCCAGGACGAACAGCACCAGCCAGGCCACCACCAGGAACACGACGGCCCACCAGCGGAGAACCCCGGCCGTGCCGAGGTCGAGGAACAGGACGACCGCCAGCCCGATCATCCCGGCGAACGGCAGCGGAGAGACCCGGGGCGGCGCCGGCGGCGGGGGCGGTCGCGAGGGCTCCCGGGTCGTCACTCAGCCGTCACTCGGGCTGTCACTCGGGGGCGTGCGTCGCTTGGACTGGCCGGCCCAGTCAGGCTCGTCGCTCCAGTTGGGGTCGTTGTCCCACGCCTCGTTGCGCTCCTGGGCCTTCTGCAGCGCGTGCTCCGCCTCCTCCTCGGTCGCGAAGGGGCCGAGCCGGTCGATCGGCGCGCAGCCGTCGGGCGGCTCGACCCGGTGGTGCTTGACGCAGTACCAGTACTTGGCCATGTCCCCAGCCTACGACCCGACCGACCCCGCGAGCTGTCCCCCGACGCCACCTAGACTGGCCGCATGACCTCGACCGCGATCGCGCCCGCCGCGATCTCACCGCGTCGGCCCGTGCCCGACTCCATCGCCCGCCCCGAGTACGTCGACCGGCCGGGCCCGGCGCCCTTCACCGGCAGCGAGGTCAAGGACGACGAGACGATCGCCAAGATGCGGGTGGCCTGCCGGCTGGCGGCCCAGGCCCGCGAGCTGGTCGGCACGCACGTCGTACCCGGTGTGACGACCGACGAGCTGGACCGGGTCGGTCACGAGTTCCTCTGCGACCACGGCGCCTACCCCTCGACCCTGGGCTACAAGGGCTTCCCCAAGTCCCTCTGCTCGAGCGTCAACGAGGTGGTCTGCCACGGGATCCCCGACGCCCGGGTGGTCGAGGACGGCGACATCGTCAACATCGACATCACGGCGTACCTCGACGGCGTGCACGGCGACACCAACGCAACGTTCCTGGCCGGCGCCGTCGACGAGGAGACACGACTGCTGGTCGAGCGGACCCACGAGGCCCTCGACCGGGCGATCAAGGCGGTCCGGCCGGGCCGACGGGTCAGCGTGATCGGCCGGGTCATCGAGTCCTACGCGCGTCGGTTCGGCTACGGCGTGGTGCGGGAGTTCACCGGCCACGGCATCGGTACGTCGTTCCACAGCGGGCTGATCATCCCCCACTACGACGAGCCGCGCTTCGACGACGAGATCCTCCCTGGCATGACGTTCACCATCGAACCGATGCTCAACCTCGGCACCGCCGAGTGGGTGATGTGGGACGACGGGTGGACCGTGGTCACCGCGGACGGCCGTCGCAGTGCCCAGTTCGAGCACACTCTCCTGGTCACCGCCGACGGCGCCGAGGTGCTCACGCACCCCTGATCACCCCTGCCCCACCGCCCGACGGCAGTGGGTTCCGTGGCGCCTGGACCCCTGGATCGTTCACAGCGTGACCCGCCCTCCCGGAGGGCGGTTGTCCGTGCCGTGGGTCAACTTCGTGCAATGCGAAAACCTGCAGGCTCGGGTTCGTTGACCCCCTCACGCCCCGTTGCGAGTGTTCGCAACGACCCTCCCCCACAACGAGAGGGTCGACGGCCGCCCGACATCCGGCGTGGCCATCGTCGACGGCTCCCCCGTGAACGCAGCCGTCCGAAAGGGGCTTCGGCCCGGATCCAGGAGAAAGCATGAGCAGGAAGCATCTAGGCGGCGTCGCTGTCGCCGCACTGGTGGGGGCGACGCTCGCGTCGATACCCCACGGTGCGGTCGCCGCCGCCCCGACGCACGGGCCCAGCGCCCGCGCGTTGGCCTCTGCGTCAGCCCAGCGCCTGATCGCAAGTCACGCGCCGGCACTCAAGGTGAGCCGTCACGACACCTTCCGGGCACTGCCTGTCCAGTCGTCCCACGGCATCCAGTACGCGCCGTACGCCCGCGCCTACCGCGGCCTCCCCGTCGTCGGCGGTGACTTCGTCGTCGTCACCGACGCCAAGGGCCAGGTGCTCACCACCTCGGTCGCCCAGACCCATCGGGTCGCCCTCGCCTCGGTGACCCCCACGGTCGGCAGGGCCCGCGCCGTCGGCGCCGCCCGCCACCAGGTGTCGCACCCGACCAAGGCCACCCCCGCCCTCCTCGTGGTCTGGCAGCACGGCGCACGATCCCGGCTCGGCTGGCAGACCACGGTCACCGGCCACCAGGGGGTGATCCCCGACATCAAGACCGTCGTGGTCGACGCCCGCAACGCCCACGTCCTGCAGGCCAAGGAGCACGTCGCCGACGGCACCGGCAACTCCGCCTGGGACGGCAGCAACCTGACGATCCCCACGACCCACACCGGCACGACGTTCTCCATGACCGACCCGGCCCACCCGACGATCAAGTGCCAGAACGCCACCGGCAACGTCACGTTCACCGGCCCGGACGACGTCTGGGGCTCGGGCGTCAAGACCGACCGTGAGACCAACTGCGTCGACGCGATGTACGTCGAGAACGTCGAGAACAACATGCTGTCGACCTGGGACGGTCGCAACAGCTTCGACGGCGCGGGCGGTGGCTGGCCGATCCGCATCGGCCTGGCCGACGAGAACGCCTTCTACGACGGCACCCAGGTCCAGATCGGGCACAACGCCCAGAACCAGTGGATCCCGGTGCTCGATGTGCTCGGTCACGAGCAGGGTCACGGTGTCGACGACCACACCCCGGGCGGCATCTCGGGAAACGGCACCCAGGAGTTCGTCGCCGACACGTTCGGGGCCGCCACGGAGTGGTTCGCCAACAACCCGGTCGACACCCCCGACTTCACCGTCGGCGAGACGATCAACCTGGTCGGCACCGGCCCGATCCGGACGATGTACAACCCCTCGGTCAACGGTGACTCCAACTGCTACTCCTCCAGCATCCCGAGCCAGGAGGTCCACGCGGCCGCCGGTCCGGGCAACCACTGGTTCTACCTGCTGGCCGAGGGCACGAACCCGACCAACGGCCAGCCGACCAGCCCGACCTGCAACGGCACCACGGTCACCGGTGTCGGCATCCAGAACGCAGAGAAGATCATGTACAACGCGATGCTGATGAAGACGACGACCTCGTCGTACCTGAAGTACCGCACCTGGACGCTGACCTCGGCGAAGAACCTCGACCCGAGCTGTGGCCTGTACAACGCCACCAAGGCGGCATGGAACGCCGTCTCGGTGCCGGCCCAGGCGGCCGACCCCACGTGCACGACGGGCGGCAACACCGTGACCGTCAACAACCCCGGCGCCCAGACCGGCACCGTGGGCACCGCCAAGTCGGTGCAGGTGACCGCGACCGACTCCGCGCCGGGTCAGACCTTCACGTGGTCCGCCACGGGTCTCCCGGCCGGCCTGTCGATCAACGCCTCGACCGGCCTGATCAGCGGTACGCCGACCACGGCAGGCACCTTCGCCTCCACGGTGACTGCTCGCGACACCACCGGGGCAACCGGCTCCGCCGCGGTGTCGTGGACGATCAACCCGGTGGGTGGCGGCACCTGCTCGAGTCCCGGCCAGAAGCTCGGCAACCCCGGCTTCGAGACCGGCTCGGCGGCGCCGTGGACAGCCTCCGCGGGTGTCATCGACAGCTCGGCAGGCCAGCCGGCCCACACCGGCACCTGGAAGGCCTGGCTGGACGGCTACGGCACCACCCACACCGACACGCTCACCCAGTCGGTGACGATCCCGGCCGGCTGTGCGGCGACGTTCACGTTCTGGCTCCACATCGCCAGTGCGGAGACCACCACGACGACGGCGTTCGACAAGCTGACCGTCAAGGCAGGGGCGACCACGTTGGCGACGTTCTCGAACCTGAACAAGGCCGCCGGCTACAGCCAGAAGTCATTCAACCTGTCGTCGTTCGCGGGTCAGACCGTGACGATCTCGTTCAGCGGCACGGAGGACAGCTCACTCCAGACGTCCTTCGTGGTCGACGACACGGCGGTCAACGTGAGCTGACGCTCCACCAGTAGTCCCCCCACCGGAGCGCCGGGTCGGCCCACTCACCAGGGCCGGCCCGGCGTTCCTCCGTCGGCCCCGTTGTCACGCGGGGTTAGCACCGCCGAAGTACCCGCACAGACCGCACTCAGTAGCAACAGCACCGCCGAAGTACCCGCCGCGCCCGCCCGACGACCCGGTGGCCCTACGATGGCCCACGCGGAGGGGTTGGTCGGGCGGCCGCGGCGGACACGGGTCACACCGGGTACGTCGAGGAAGGTCCGGGCTCCGAAGGGCAGGGCGGTGGGCAACACCCACCCGGGGCAACCCGCGGGACAGTGCCACAGAGAACAGACCGCCTGAAAGCCATCGTCGGTCACGCTTGTCGCGACCAGTGGTGGTGCAGGTAAGGGTGAAACGGTGGTGCAAGAGACCACCAGCGATCCGGGCGACCGGATCGGCTCGGTAAACCCCGTCCGGAGCAAGGTCGAACAGTGCACGCTCGAGGGCTGCCCGCCCGAGTGCACGGGTGGACCGCACGAGGTCGTCGGCAACGGCGGCCCGAGATGGATGGTCGCCGAACGGTGCGTCGCAAGGCGCCCGGGAACAGAACCCGGCCTACAGACCAGCCCCTCCGC